>NZ_BSDJ01000008.1 GCF_027925525.1 Paenibacillus tyrphae
CTCTGAGATTTTCTTCTTCTAGAGTTTCTCAGCAGCCTGAGGCGCTAACTTGGTTAGCGCCTCAGGCTGCTGAGAAGTGACTTTAAAAAAATAGAGGAACATACGGAGGTGGGGTATGCACTGTAGGAGCGATAGCGTTCGCCTTTGTCCGCGGGAAATATCCGCTGCGAAGCGGCTTCAAATCAAAATTTCCTGCGGGCCCGGGGTCCCCGCAAAGTACTCGGACTAAGCTTCCCTGATTCAACTTCACTTTGTGGGGTGGAGCAGCGGTCGGAAGTGGATACCCCACCCCATCGTAACCTCTATTACCTCAATGACCATTTCCCCAACAAGCTTAGGCGCTAACGTGGTTAGCGCCTGTTTTCTATACCTGAGCAGTCGTCAGTGCGGCCGATAAGCTCTCGCCCCGCCGATCAAGGGACGCTCCCCCCGGTGCCGGCCATTCGACGGGATGGGAAAAAGCGTCTCCCGCACCGTCTGCGGCCATTCCTGGATGACCGGCCCGTGCGTCATGAGCAGCGCCTGTACCCAGCGGTCGATGCCGAAGCCGACGCAGCCCGATTGGAACGTATGGCTGCCGTCGTCGATCCCGAACGATTGGCATAAAATCGAGCCGCATAAGTTGAACGACGTAATGGCAGCGCCAGTCTGGTCGTCCGGTGTCACCCGCAATTCGTACTTCAGCGCGCCGGATTGCTGGTAGAACAGCATGGCGCCGTCGTCGTGAAAATAAAACGGGTCCGTCGCCGTTTCCAGATACCCGCGCAGCCCCAGCCGCTCGAACAGCGCCCACGAATCCTCCACAAGGGTGGCCCGCATTTGCTCCACCGGCTGTTCCTCCCCGAGAAACACGATTTCGCGCATCCGGAATTCGCGCACCCGGACAGGCGACAGGCGCGCCCGGTGTTCATGACGGTAGCACGGACCGGCGGCGGAGAACAATTCCAGCTTGCCCGGTTTCCGCCGTTCGGCGGCTAACTCCGCATACACGTGGTAGCAGACGCAAGGCTGCAAATACAGCTCGTTATGACGCATCAGCTCCCCGAGCGGCTGCTGCTCGCTCAAATGGGAGCGGCAGCGCTCCAACGTTTCCTGCTCATGCTCCACCTCCGAAACGCCGTACACGTTTTGCGGATAATGGTACATATAGCCGCTGCGCATCATGTGCTCCATCGTCATAAAGGACGGGTAGCGTCTCATCTGCGCGCCGTAGCCTGCCGCCATGTCAAAAAACAACCGGTCCAGCGCCTGCTCGGCCAAAGCGGCATCCCCGGTCAAACGCAGGCTGCCGACCGGCGCGAGCGGGGCCTGCTCCCGGCACGGACGAGGCGGCTTGGCCATCCGGTTGTCCTTCAGCGTCTTGCGCGGGATAAGCCGGATCTTTAGGTTGTCATGCAGGAAGCGCTCGGCCTTCCGGCGAAAGGCTTCCTCGTCGTCCCCCTCGTAGTCGACCTCAACCTCCGTCTCGCCGACCCACACCGCCGTGATGCGTTCGGACAAGTAATACATCGACTCCGCCACTTCTTTTGCCTTTTCCCTGGCTTTAGGGCTGGACAAAGCATAACGGAAGCGCATCTGCGTCTCCTCCTCTCCATTCGTGCCTGAATTAGTTTCGCTTAATATATTGATCGTACAAAGCCGTGTCCTTGTACGTAAAAATCGATTGCTGCATTTCGATGATTTTCGGGGACGAATTGAGCTTGCGCCTTACCCTCCCGCCATGCTTGTCCACCAGATACCCGTAATTCAAGGTTACTTTCTCCAGACTCGCTCCGGCAAAATGCGTGACAAACGAACGGCGATACCGGTACGCCGACTTGTTGCGCGTCGAACCGTGATATATATTGCCGTTGAAAATAACGACGTCGCCCGGTGAGGTGCGGATTTGAACCGGTTCATACCCTTCCGGCACGCACAAAACTTCACTGCCGTACGCGTTGCAGCTTCCTGGCAACACCTCGGCGGAGACCAGGTCCAGCTTCTGCGTTCCCGGCACGAAGAGCAGGCTGCCGTTCTCTTCGTCGGCCGGGTCGATGCTTACCCATACCGCATAGGACGTGCCCGGCCACACGCCGATATGGTAGTTGTCCTGATGATACCCGAGTCCCCGCGTGCCCGGAGGCTTGTAATAATAGCTGGATTGAACCGCAACCGGCTCTTCCCCGATCAGCTCCTCCAGCGTGGCAATAACCCGGGGCTCCAGCATAAACTTTACAATCTTCTCGTTTCCCCGGTGAAAATCCCGCAGCCGGTTCGGGTACAAGCTTTCCAGCGGCCGACCCGGATGCTGCACAATTTCGCCCGACGCAAGCAGCCCGAGCCAGATGGACAAATACTCGGCGCTTATTTCTTCCAATTGCTCTGGATCGTACGCTCCGCGAACGACCAGATAGCCCTGTTCTTCAAAAAACGCCTTCTCCTTCGTACGGACAAGCGATTGGGTCATCTTCATCCTCCTCCGCGTTAAAAATGGCACACGTTCAACAGCTGCCCGCTGTCATCCCTGAAATCGAACGTTTGTACGGTTCCGTAATCACGAATCGGCCCGACCTCCACTCCGAGAAGCTTCATTTCCTCATAGGCCTCCCGAAGGTCGGACGTGTAAAAATTGAAAAACGGACACTCCTCCTTCACCGCCTCCTGCGGCACGAAGGTGATCGGCGTTCCGTCGCCCGCCTTCAGCGTGGCGATCAAATCGGTGCGCCACTTGATCTTCAAACCGAGCGTCTCCGTATACCACCGTACCGTCCGCTCCAAATCGGGCACGCGCAGCAGCACCGTATCTATCCGTTCCAACCGATGCTTCACCTGAATCCAACCTCCTGTTATCGGAACTGCCGTGCGCGAAGTCCGCACATTCGCCATCTCCCCCGGCCTCCGTTCCCTTTCCTTCCGAATTGTAGCACCGTCCGGCGAGCGCTTTCTCTGCCTAGCTTGTCCGCTAATCGGGTTTTGTTGCCGTCTTTTCCGGCCGCATCCAAAAACCGATCGCTCGCCAAAAGCCGAGTCGCCCGTGCGGACGAGCGGCTATAATCCGTAACAGCGGCGCCGGGCCGGCGGCCAACTGACGAAAAGAGGTGATTCCGTTGCGCGAAATCAGTGTGGTCATACCCGTATACAATCAGGCGTACCCCCTGTCTTTAACCCTGTACGGCTTTACGCGGCAGCCGCCGCCGTTCGACCGCTGCCGCATCATCGTGGTGGATGACGGCTCGTCCGAGCCGATCGAAGCGGTTGTCGAGTCCTACCGCGACCGACTGAATATCGCTTATGTAAGGCTCCCCCGCAAAGGCCGGGCGACGGCGAGGAATGAAGGCGTACGCCGAGTGGGCGAAGGGATCGTCGTGTTTTGCGATGCGGACCGTATCCCGCGGCCGGGCTTCTTGCAAGCCCATTACGAGGCGCACTTTGGCGCGGAAACGAGGATGGTCGTCGGCCATGTCCGCGAGCTGTACGTTTCGGACCCGGAGCGAAACCGGGAGCTGGTGCTGGAACGAATTAGACGGGAAACGCACGACCGGGTGCCCCAATTTTGCCGATTGGTGTACGGCCTGTTCGATGCCGACGGCGGCACCTCCGCGGCCGCGGCCTGGGTGTCGACCTTAAGCGGCAACTTGTCCGTTCCCGTGGAGCTGTTCCGGCGGCTCGAAGGGTTCGACGAACATTTTCACGAGTGGGGGTTCGAGCACATGGAATTCGGCTACCGGGCGCATTTGCTAGGCTGCCGGTTCCGATATACGCGCCAGGCGGTCAACGTGCATCTGGCCCATCCGCGAAGCGGCTCCTCGTACGAAGCGCTCATTCGCCAGAGCCACGCCTACTTTTACCAAAAGCACCCCCGGCCAGTGATCCGGCAGTTTCTCGGCTTTATGCTGGGCCATACGAGCCTGCGGCAGCTCGAGCAGACGGCGCTGGCATGCGAGGGAAGCGGCAGCGCCGCTTCCGTTCCGGACGGATTTGTCCGGATCACGAATTTTTAACGAATACCCTCTCCAAGTCCATAGAAAAAAGGAGCTGCGCTCATGACCTATATGACAGAAGACGGTACCAAGCCATATCCGGTGCTTCATCCATTTACGTATATGCCCGAGCCATCCGCGTTCGATTCGGGCAGCCCTTATATCCGTCTGTGCCGCGCCCAAGGATGCTGGGCGTACGACGAGCAGAACCGGGCATACCTGTACGCAACGACCGGTGCCACGTCAGTCGGGCTCGGACATCCCCGCGTTCTGGAAGCCATAGCAAAGCAATACGCGGCGCTCAGCTTTGCCTCCACGTGCGCGCAAAGCCATCCGCTCGCAGTCCCGCTCGCCGAACGGCTCATTCGACTGTGCGGCGGGCACTACGCCAAAGCGTTCTACAGTGCCGACGGCTCCGGTGCGGTGGAATCGGCCATGCGGCTCGCCAGACAATACTGGATCGCGGCCGGCCAGCCCAAGCGCTCCAAGTTCGTTTCGCTGGAGGGCGGCTATCACGGGACGACGTTCGGTTCCGGTTCGGTCACGCATCTGGGCATCCGCGAAATGTTCGGACCGGGACTTGCGGGGTGTTACAGCGCCGCGACGCCCAATCTATACCGTCCTCCGGTCGAAGGAAGGCCGGAATGGATTGTTTCGTTTTGCCTCGATCATCTGGAGGAAACTATCTTCGAAGCCGGACCGGACGAGGTGGCTGCCGTGCTGCTGGAGCCGGTGCAAGGGGTGAACGGCATTGTTCCTCTTCCCCGGGAGTATGTGGCGGGGGTACGGGAGCTGACCCGCAAATACGGTATTCTGCTCGTGATGGACGAGATCGGGACGGGACTCGGACGGGCGGGGCATTGGACCGTATCTCAGCATTTCGGCATCCAGCCGGACCTGCTGACGGTTTCCAAAGGGCTGACCGGTGGCTATTTTCCGCTAACCGCCACACTGCTCTCCGCGGAGATGGACCGGCTTCTCTTCGGACGGGGCGGGTTTTTTCTGCACGGGGTGACGCTAAGCGGACATCCGGTCGGCTGCGCCGCCGCTATGGCCGTACTGGACATTTTGGAGGAAGAAGGGCTTGTGGAGAGCTCCCGCCATGAGGGAGACGCGATGCTGTCCGAGCTGAAAAGCGGGCTGGGAGATCATCCGTTTGTCGGCGACATCCGGGGCATGGGCATGATGCTCGCTATCGAATTCGTCGCATGTAAGGACAGCAAGCAGCCGGTAGACGATGCGTTTGGCTTGCAGCTGTCCAAGCTGCTGCGCGAAGCGGGCGTCCTCGGCAGCTTCTTGAGCGGCGTATTAACGCTGTATCCGCCGCTGACGCTCGGGCAGGACGAAGCCCGACAGCTGACAAACGCCGTGATAGATGCGGTAAGCAAGTTGTCATGAATAGTTGCGGAAACGGAGGAAAGGCATGAGAACGAGTCGCAGCTTGGCCCGCTATGCGCAGGATACGAACGATCTCTTGAGATCGTTATACTCGCCGATGATGCACGCATTGTGGATGGTGATGACGACCGGGGAATGGAAATGGGTGCAGGAATCGGTGCGTCACGAGAAAGCTTACCAGAAGACGCTTTCGTCCCCGCTCTTCCGGAGGAACTTGCTGCGGCGTATGGACGATAACTCCGCAGAGCCGCTTCTGCGTCGGCAGCTTGACGTGCTGAGACGGGAGATGCTAGAGCACCGGACCTCCCCCGTTAAACGCGAACGGATGGCTTCCCTCTGGAACGATCTGCACTATACGCTGGCGACGTTCCAAGCGGAAGTAAACGGCGCGCTGCTGTCCGAGCATTCCATGCTCGTCCTGCTCCGTTCGCTGCGGGATACCGGGCTCCGCCGGAAAGTGTGGCTTGCGGGAATGCAGGTCGGCGCTTCCGTCGCCCCCCGGCTGATCGAGCTTGTTACGCTGCGCAACGAGGTTGCCGTCAAGCAGGGCTTCGCCAACTTTTACGAAATGAAGCTGTATGCCCAGGAAACCGAGCCCCGGCTGCTGGAGGAGCTCATTCGTACGATCCGGCGCGGACTTGACGCGGCATACCGGAGGGAGAAGGAGCGTATCGACGAGGAACTCGCCGAGACGTTTCGCGTGTCCAAGAGCGCTCTCCGCTCTTGGCACTACGCCCATCCTTTCGTGCAATCGCACAATCCGTTCATGCTGGGGGAGACGATCGATCCCGATGGCATCGAGGGGCGGGTCGCCTCCTGGCTTCACAGCCACGGGTTCGATATCGGGCCGGTGCTCCTCCGCTCGGATACGGCCCCAAGAAGCGGCAAAAGCCAGGCCAACTGCTGCCTGAACGTCAACCGGGGAGACGATATCCGGCTCTCCTGCCATTTAACGCCGGACCGTAAAGGACTTTCCTTGTTTCTGCACGAACTCGGCCATGCCGTCTACGAGCAGGAGATCGATCCCGCGCTTCCTTTTCTGCTTCATCAGCCCGCGCATCCTTTGCTGAGCGAGGGAACGGCGCTGCTGTTCGAGCGACTGGCGTGGGACCGGGGCTGGCTTCAGGAGCTGAACGGCGGAATCTCATTCGTGTCGGAGGAACAGGATACGGGCCCCGCGCTGCGCAGAGAACTGCTCGTGAAGCTGTACTGGACGATGACCGTCGTCGAATTCGAGAAGCGGATGTACGAAAACCCCAGGCAGCCGTTGAACCGGCTATGGTGGGAGACGGTCGAGCAGATTCAAGGAATCCCCCGGCCGGAAGAGTGGGACTTCCCCTACTGGGCGGCCAAAGCCCATCTGACCACGCTGCCTGTCCATTATTACAATTACTTGCTTGGCGAAGTGGCCGCTTCCCAATTCCAGCATGAGCTTACGGCCCGTTTTGGCACTTGGCGGTCCGCGGAAGCGCTCGGGTATTTGCGGGACAGCCTATTCCGTCCGGGGGCTACCAGACCTTGGACCGGCCTGTTGGCCGAAGGGTTCTCCGGCAGGCTGGACCCGCTGCCTCTGATCAAGCATCTCCAGAATACGACAACACACGAGGAACGAAGGGAATGAGCTGCGGGGACAACAGGACAATGAAGGCGAGGTGATGATGAGTTTGACTAGGATGCGCTCCCGATTTTTCAACGCCGTCGAATACGATCCGGAAACCGGCATCATTACCAAAACGAGCCGGGCCGCGGCGAAGCTGAAGGACGAAATCCGCTGGTATCTCGATCTGCCCGCAGAGCTGCGCAGTCTCATTCCCGAAGTTGTGGATTATTCGCTGGGCAGCAAGCCTTTCCTCCGCCTGAGCCACGTTCCCGGCCCGACGCTCTCCGAGCTTTATTTGAACGGCGAGGCTGCGCAGCCGGAATGGGAGGCCGTGTGGGAGCGGATCGACGACATCTTTCGCACCTTTGCCCGGTATCCGGCCGGCGTAACCCGGCATCAGCTCGCGGACATGTATATCCGCAAAACGCGCCAGCGGCTCGCCTCCTTTTTGGCGCGAAGCCATTGGGCGGCGGACGTGCACCGGGCGGGGCGGCTTCGTTTGAACGGGGCCGATCTTCCTTGCCCGGTCCGCCTGTTCGAAAGCGAGATCGCCGTATTCCGAGAGCTGCTGACGGATTCCGTTCCCGCTCTTCTGCACGGAGACATGTGCTTCGGGAATATACTGTACCACTCAGCAACACGCGAACTAAAGCTGATCGATCCCCGCGGAAGCTTCGGCAAGCGGGGGCTATACGGCGACCAAAGGTACGATCTGGCCAAAATCCGGCACAGCCTAAGCGGCTACGAGCATATTTCCCATAACCGCTTCTCGCTCGTCCTCGCGCCGGGCCGGCTTGAGCTGGACATTCCGTTTACGCCGCTTCAGACCAGCCTGCGCGACGAATGGGACGCAAGGCTCGGCAGCAAGCTGGAAGCGGTGCGCGGGATCGAATGTCTGCTCTACCTCTCCATGCTTCCGCTGCACGAGGAAAGCCGCTCCCGTCAGCTTGCCCTATATGCGGTGGGGGCCCGGCTCCTCCGCGAACTGCTGCCGGAATGACCATCGTACAAAAAATTTCCGACGAAAGGAGGCCGCTTCGCGACATGTGGGCCAAAACGCTCGTGCGTACCAAGGACCTCTCTCATGAGGAATGGCTGGCTTGGCGGCGCCGCGGCCTGGGAGGAAGCGATGCCGCGGCCGTCTGCGGGGCAGACCCGTGGAAAGGTCCGATGGACGTGTATATGGACAAACTTGGAGAAGCGCTCTCCCCTCCCGAAACCGAAGCGATGCGGCTGGGAAAGCAAATGAAAGATTTTATCGCCCGCCGGTTCATGGAGCGGACCGGGCTTCAGGCGATTCGCCGCCACTCGCTTTTCCAGCATCCGCACCACCCGTTTATGCTGGCGACCGTCGATCGCTGGCTGGTCGGTCAACAAGCCGGTCTGCTCTGCAAGACCGCAGGCGAATACCGCAAGGACGAGTGGGAGCAGGCCGTCCTGCCGGAGCGCATCGTCCTACAGTGTCACCATCTGATGGCTGTCACCGGAGCGAACCATTGGTGGATCGCGGTCCTGATCGGAGGCAACAAGTTTCGCTCGTTCCGCTTGGAGCGCGAGGAGAGACGGGTAACGGAGCTGATCGAGAAAGAAGCCCGCTTCTGGCACGGACATGTGCTGTCTACACGACCGCCCGCTTGGGACGGTTCGCCCGCCTCCTCGGCGCTGCTGCTCCGGATGTTTCCCCCGGACGAGACACATTCGCATTCGCATCCCGTAGCGCTCTTGAACGACGCCGAAGACTGGATCGAGCGGTATCAACGGGCCGACCTCGCGGAGAAGGCGGCCGCGCTGCAAAAGGCGGAAGCCGAAAACCGGTTGAAGGGCATGCTTGGAGAGCACGAACAAGGGGTCACCTCCCGTCACCGGGTCGAATGGAAGACGATCCGGCCGAGGTCCGGCCGTCAACCGGCGTACCGGCGGTTTCAAATCCAACCTATATCCAAATGAACGGAGGATTGTATGCGCAACGAACTATCTACCAAACTGCGTACCGTCGTATCCTGGTCGGATTACAAAATCGACCCCCGGTATTTCGTCCTGCTGTTTTTGAGCAGCTTCGCCGTCGCCGGTCAAGTGTATCTCGGCTTTTTCCAGAAATGGGACGCCGTCATCGTCTCTGTGATCGCCTCCGCCGGTACTGAACTGGTCTTGCATCGGCTGAAAAGGGGAACCTGGCAGTTCCCCCTCAGCGCAGTCATCACGGGCATCGGGGTCAGCCTGCTGCTCAGCTCTCATGTCGTATGGGCTTACGCGGTCACTTCGTTTCTCGCCATTGCCATCAAATATGCGATACGTTTCAAAGGCGGACACGTCTTCAACCCGAACAATGTCGCGATGGTAATCATGCTGTTCATGCTTCCCGAGTTCGCGGTCAGCACTCCGAAGCAGTGGACGAACGGCTTGCCCGTCATGGCGGTGATTTTGGCGCTTGGCATCGTCGTCTGCTACATTGCAAACCGGTTGGACTCAGTGCTTACGTTCCTCGGCAGCTTCACGCTGTTTGCGCTGATCCGACATTTTTATTTCGGCGCCCCGCTGTACGCCGCTTTGGGACCGCTTCTGGGCGCATCGCTGCAGCTCTTCGCCTTCTTCATGATTACGGATCCGAAATCGTCCCCGACAACCTGCAAAGGGCGAATGCTGTTTGCTTTTTCCGTGGCGGCGCTCGATGCCGTTTTTCGTATCAACCGCATTCCGAACCCGCAATTTTATGCGCTCTTTGTCGTTTGTCTTCTGATGCTTATCCCTTACCGGCTGTGGGCCGAACGGAAAGCAAAGGCCGAGGCGGCAATCCAATCTTGAGTCGCCTATTCGCCGTCTAGTTCCAAAGTAGGACATTCGTTCCATTAGACTATGAAATTCGACACGATTTACCAATCATTCCTTTTCAAATCTATTTTTTTGTAATAGAATAAGCAATGTTGCAAAAATAGAGTCAGATTTGGAGAGGGGATCAACACAGATGTACAGGAAGAAAATTGCACTTGCTCTTTGCGCGCTGCTGGTTGTGATGGCAGTCCTAGCCGGCTGCGGAGCAAAGCCAGCACCGAAGGAAACGCTGGAGAAGGCGTTCCAGACGGCTGCGGATATGAAATCGGCTGATTATAAAATGACCTTCGCGATGAACATGGACTTCCCTGCCGACGCTTTGGAAGAAAATCCGCAGCTTGCCGTAACAGCGCAAATGCTGAAAAACATGGAAGTGGCCGTAACCGGCGCTTACCAGCAAGAACCGTTCCAGATGGAAATGAACATCGAAGCCAAGCTCAAAGGCGATATGGCGATGAACATCAATCTGCCGATCGTGATGACCGATCAAAAAATTTGGGTGAAGGTACCGAACATTCCGATGCTGCCGCTGCCGAAAGATGTGGTAGGCAAATTTGTGGAGCTTGATCCGAAGGAACTGGCGAAGCAATCCGACCAAAAAGTGAATTTCGACGCCGCTACCATTAAGAAGCAGCAAGAGCTGGGCCAAGAAATCGGCAAAATCTTCTTCAAGCACGTGGACGAGAAAACGTTCCTCTCCTCCGTGGACAAGAAGGACGCCAAGCTGCCGGAAACGGTTGAAGCGAATCAGATCGTTAAATTCGCGGTTACGAACGAAAACCTGGAACCGTTCATCACGACGGTCGCCGAAAAAGTGCTGCCGGAAGTGCTCGATCTGATGATGAGCGACAAATACGCGAAAGTGTTTGACTTCAAGAAAGAAGACCTGGAGCAAGCGAAGAAAGATTTGACGGCCAATTCCGGAGAAAAGCTCAAATCCGATATCGCAAAAATGAAGGAAGACGTCAAAATCAAGGACCTGCAAATCACGACAGCCGTCAACAAAAAAGGATTCCCGGTTTACCACGATGTAAACGTAGGCCTGGAAGTCAAAGAAAATGGCAAACCGTCTCAAATCGGCGCCAACATCAAAGCGGAATATTCCAAGATCAACGAAAAGCCGGAGTTCAAAATCGGCATCCCGAAAGACGTTATTACCCTCGAGCAGCTGATGGCCAAAACAAACGGCATGTAATTCAACGTAAAAGCCGCGCCTCTAATCGGAGACGCGGCTTTTTTTGTACATAGTATCGACTCATCTTGGAAAATCTAGCACTAGTGGACTTAAGCCGTCGGCTTCAGCGCCTGCTTGGACGTTTCCTTGACTGCAGCGGCGTAAGCCAGTCCTTTTTGCTTGTCGTATTGGCCTTCCCACTTGGACATGACTACCGCAGCCAGAGAGTTGCCAAGCACGTTAACGACCGTGCGGGCCATGTCGAGAAGGCGGTCAATCCCGGCAATGAAAGCGAGTCCTTCGACCGGAATTCCCACCGAACCGAGCGTCGCAAGTAGAACAACGAACGAAACTCCGGGCACGCCGGCGATGCCTTTGGATGTCACCATGAGCACAAGCATCAGCGTAATTTGCGAGCTGATCGGCATGTGGATGCCGTACATCTGAGCGATGAACAGCGCCGCAAGCGCCTGATACAAAGTCGACCCGTCGAGATTGAACGAATACCCGGTCGGGACGACAAACGACGTAATCGCTTTAGGACAGCCGAACTTTTCCATTTTCTCCATTACTTTAGGCATGACCGATTCAGAGCTGGCCGTGGAATAAGCGAGAATGATTTCGTCCTTAAGCAGCTTGATGATCGTCCAAATGCTGGTGCCGGACATTTTGGCGATGGCCCCGAGCACGACGAGAATAAAGAACACCATGCTGGCATAGACGACAATGACGAGCTTGCCAAGCGGAATTAGCGAGCTTACGCCAAATTTGGCAACGGTGACGCCGATCAAGGCGAATACCCCGAACGGTGCGAATTTCATGACTTGATTCGTCACCCAGAACATCGTGTCGGCAACGCCATGGAAGAAGCTAAGTACCGGCTTGCCGCGTTCTCCGATGGCCGCAACGCCAAGTCCGAACATGACGGAGAAGAAAATGATCGCGAGCATATCGCCGTTCATCAAAGATTCGAAAATGTTTTTCGGTACGATGTTCACAAAAGTGCTGGCGATGCTGTGGCTTGCTTTCTCTGCCGTATCGACATAGGTTTTGATATCGGTCTTCGCGAGGTGCGACATATCGATCCCGGCGCCCGGCTTGAAGATGTTGGCAAACAGCAGGCCGACGATAATAGCAATTGTGGTAACGATTTCAAAATACAAAATCGTTTTGCCGCCGAGCTTGCCCAGCTTCTTGATATCTCCTACCCCGGCGATGCCGACAATCAGCGAAGAGATAACGATCGGCACGACGATCATTTTGATCAAGCGGATGAAGATGTCCCCAACCGGCTTCAGGTACGTTTCGACAGCAGGATTCCCGTAAAAGATGGCTCCAACGGCGATCCCGAGCATTAAACCGATCACGATTTGCAGAGCCAATCCGAATTTTTTCATGACTGTTTCCCCCTCTTTTGTTACTAAAAGCGCTTCCAAATCAGTGGCGTCTATGAAATAATAGGTTTGAATATTATCATATGGATCGTCTACACTAAACTACAAAAACCTACAATTGCGAGTTGATGCGAATTTTGAAAAAGGCCATATCTTGGCAAAGCCGCCTGCTCCAGCTCGCCCTTGTCGCCATTCTCGTACCGCTGGCCGCCGAGCTGAAATTTTATCCGTTCTCGGATTCGTTCCGCGTCGGCATGGGGCCTCCCGTGCTTTTTTTCAGTTTGCTGTGGCTTCGCGGGTTAACGCCGCTTGCGGCGGGATTCGTAACCGGCCTCACCGTGCCGGCCTTCCGGATCGGACTGGATGCGCTGGGCGGAGCGGCGGTTGAGTCTTCTTTCTATCAGCATGTTCCCGCTTTCTTCTTTTATTTCTCATATGGGGCCTTGTTCGCCGCGGCGCAGGTCAACAACTACCGGCAAAGTCCGCTGCTGATCGGGCTGATCGGCATGGGATTGGAAATCGGCTCCAATGTGGCGGAGCTGTTTTTTCGCTATTCGCTTCCCGGCCGCACGATCATTCTGCACGAGCTGGAGCAAATTATCGTGATCGCCGTATTCCGGAGCTCGTTCGTGCTGGCGATCTTCAACATCATCCAGCTGAGACAGGTGCGTGCGCTGCAGGAGCGGGAGCGGCAGGAAAACGAGCATCGGCTGATGCTGATCTCGACGCTGTACGAGGAATCGGTGCATCTTCAAAAAACGCTGCAGCAGGCCGAGCAGATCACCCGCTCGTCCTATGAGCTGTACCGGGGGCTGAAAGACGCGACCGAGCCCGATTTTGCCCGGCAAGCCTTGGGAATTGCCGGACAAGTGCATGAGATCAAGAAGGACAATCAGCGCATCTACGCCGGATTGTCGCAGCTCATTACAAGCGAGCAGCGGGCCGACTACGGCCTGGCGGAAGAGCTTGGCGGCGTGGTAGTCCGCTCAAATGAAAAATACGCCCTCCTGCACGGAAAATCGATCCGCATTGCGTTGAAGGTCAAGGGGGTGCATCCCCCTTATCACGCCTACACGCTGCTGTCGCTGCTGAACAATCTCGTCTCGAACGCCGTAGAGGCGATTGCGAAGGATGGGGATATTGAAGTCGTCATCGACCGTGCGGACGAGCGGACGACGGAGCTGCGCGTCCGAGACGACGGCCCGGGCATTCCGGGGCATTCGCGGGATATCGTTTTTCATCCCGGCTATACGACCAAATACGATTCCGCCGGGGTTCCGTCGACGGGCATCGGCCTCTCCTACGTGCAGGAAACGGTGGGGCGGCTCGGCGGAACGATCACGATTCGGGAAGGAATCGGTGGAAAAGGAACGGAATTTATCATACAATTGCCGTTAGCAAGTTTAACGACGAATAAGGACGGGTGAAAAAGGAGTGCGATTTTTTATAACCGATGATGACCCGGCGGTACGCCGGATGCTGGCGCAGTTGGTCGAAGACGAAGATCTCGGCGAGGTGGCGGGCGAAGCCGAGGACGGAGCGGATGTGGATGCCGGGCTGCTGGCGGTCACGCGGACCGATATTTGGCTCATCGACCTGCTGATGCCGAAGCGGGACGGGATTGAGACGGTGCGGGAGATCGCCCCGTCGTTTCCCGGCAAAATCATCATGCTGTCGCAGGTCGAATCGAAAGAGATGATCGGCGAGGCATACGCCTTGGGCGTCGAATATTACATAACGAAGCCAATCAACCGGTTGGAGGTGCTGTCGGTCATCCGTAAGGTCGAGGAGCGGATGCGGCTTGCACGGTCCATTCAGAACATTCGCCAGTCGCTGCTCGGACTGGACGACGGCGGCTTAGGGAAGCCTGCAGCCCCGCGCGAGCAGGATCGCGGTTCTGCCGGAATCGGCTCGGCGGGCCGTTATTTGTTCTCGGAGCTTGGCATCACCGGGGAAATCGGCTGCAAAGATTTGCTGGCGATGCTGCAAATTTTGGCGGAGCATGACGACGACGCTTCGGGCCAACGCGATTTCCCCCAGCTGAGGGAACTGTTTCGCGCAGCGGCCGTGCGCAAGCTGGGCGATAAGGCGGACGAAGCGGTGATCAAGAAAGAAATCAAAGCAGCCGAACAGCGCGTGCGCCGGACGATTCATCAAGCGTTGAGCCACTTGGCTTCGCTCGGATTGACGGATTATTCGAATATCAAGTTCGAAAATTACGCATCGAAATTTTTTGATTTTACGGAGGTTCGCAAGCGGATGATGGAACTGGAGGACGAGAGCGGGGACACCGTCTCGCAAGTGCGGATCAACGTTAAGAAATTCATTCAGGTCCTTTATTTGGAGGCCAAGCAGCACATGCGGGAACATTGATGCGAGGAAAGGGCTCTGCCTAGGTCTGTAGCGGACCTTGGGAGAGCCCTTTTTCTCAGGTAATCATTTTACCAATACCTTCTGGAAATACAATGCTCCTTCGCCAGCTTGTAGCCGTCCAGTTCGACAAGCTCTATGCACCCTTCGGAATCGGGAGAATGAAGCATCCGGTTATCACCCGCATAGATTCCGACATGATGCACGCGCCCCTTGCCTTCTTCATAGGCGAAGAAGAGCAGATCCCCCGGTTCGAGACGGTCCCGCTCCACCATCTGCCCCCGATCGGCTTGATCGGAAGCGTCCCGCGGAATGAGAATGCCTTGCGATTTATGCATGCTGTAAGCAAAGCCGGAGCAGTCGTAGCCGAAGGAAGACATGCCTCCCCAGAGATAAGGCAGACCGATAAACCGCATCCCCTGCCGGACGAGCCGCTTGCCCGTATGCTCTTCTTCCATGACGGAGGATGCCGGACGGCCGGCGATCCGCACTTGATCCTTCGGCAAAAAGCCCGCTCCGTGCGGGGTATCCACTACGACGCCGTCGGTCGTCTCTTCGATGACAGGCAGCCGGGTTAAGAAGCTCAGCTCGATTTCGGCTTGAAGCGAACGGAGAGACAATATCGCCCGGGGAGCGCTCACCTCCGCCCATTGGTCCACGGAGGATTGGGCACTTGCTTCCGTCAGCTGGCGCTTCGGCACCCATCCGGGATAGCCCGCCCCTTCCTTCCGGGTGCTTTGCTCGGGAATGAGCACCTTGACCCAGTCGCCGCTTTCTTCGGCAGCTACCGCCTCGGTTCCGTACAGCATTTGCGTCTGAATCCGATTCGCGCCGTACAAATCCAGCTTATCCTTAACGGTCATAGCCCCGAGCCATTCCGTTATGGCCGCTGGATGCCGCAGCGCCGGTTCGTCCAGCGGACACGGAGAATCGGGAGACGTCCACACGGTGGCGACGGACACCGCTACTCTCACTCGCTTCGGTCCGTTCATGACACGGCACCCATTCCCTCCTGGCAGCGCACGTTCCGGATGCCGAGTCCTGCCTCGTCCGGGAACGTCATGACCCGCCCGTCGTATCGGACGCCGCCGTCGACAATATCGTGAAGCATCATGAGCGGCGCATCGAAATCGAAGCGGGTAATGTTCTTTTTACTCGCTGCAAAATGAGCCGCCGCCGTTACCGCAAGACGGGATTCGATCATGCTGCCCACCATGCATTCCACGCCGTATTCCTCCGCAATTTGGTTGATGATTTGCGCTTTGTAGATCCCGCCCGATTTCATCAGCTTAATATTGATCAGATCGGCTGCGCGCCGCTGCAGCACTTCAAGCGCCTGCACCGGAGAGAATACGCTCTCGTCCGCCATAATCAGCGTTTCGACCGCGTCCGTGACGGCCTTCAAGCCTTCGATATCTCCGGCCTTCACCGGCTGCTCTACAAGCTCGATGTTAAGACCCATGTCTTCCATCCGCCGGATCGATTTGACCGCATCCTTCACCTGCCAGCCTTGGTTCGCATCCAGTCTGATTTTGACCCGGTCGCCTACGCGGCTTCGGATTTCTCTGATCCGTTCGATATCTTCGCCGATATCGTCCTTCCCTACCTTGATCTTCAGCACGTTGAACCCGGATTCCACATAGCGGGCCGCATCGTCGCCCATTTCTTTCGGCGAATTGACGCTGACGGTAAAGTCCGTCTCGATCCGGTCCTTGTAGCCTCCGAGAAATTGATACAGCGGCACCCCGCAGGCCTGCGCCACCAGATCGTAGACTGCCATATCGACCGCGGCTTTGCCGCTGCTGCAGCCGACCATTGCCTGATGGACGGATTGAATGATTTGTTCGTAGGCCAGCAGACTTTTGCCGACTAACAGCGGTGTGAACGTATGGACAATGGCGGATTCGATACTCTCCAAGCTGTCCCCCGTAATCACAATCGTAGCTGGCGCTTCGCCCCAGCCGACCCGGCCATCGTCCGCCGTGATCCGAACCAATACGGATTCCGCTTGGAATACGGTCCGCAGCGCGGTTTTGAACGGTTTGACGAGCGGGGTGGACTGGCGCATTACGTCTATTTTTTGAATTTGCATCCAGGGCGCCTCCTTACGCTTCTACTTTACAGCCGGTTCGATAAACTCCAGCTTCTTTTGTGCGGTATTCATCCTCGCCTCTATGCCTAACGGCACGGCGATGTTCGGCGAGCAATGACCGATTTTAAACCCTGCGAGTGCGGGTCTTCCTGTCTGAACGAGATGATGCCGGATGACCTGCTCCAACGTTAGTGAATTTTTGTACTTGTTCGGCTCGCAGTTGTGAAAATCGCAGACGAGAATGCCCGACGCATCGGCCAGCTTTCCGGCCTGTCGCAGTTGGTTCAACATCCGGTCGACGCGGTACGGCTCCTCGTCAATCTCTTCTATAAACAAAATACGTCCGCGGGTATCCAATTCATACGGCGTCCCGAGCGTGCTGACCAGCAGGGTCAGATTGCCCCCGACCAGCGGCCCGTCCGCTTCCCCTTCCACCAAGGCGACAAGCGGCGAGATGTTTTCCGCGTAGACAACCGGCTTCGGATGAAACAGCTGCTCAAAGCCCTGCAAGGTCAACGGATGGACAGGCTCCTCGGCCAGACAGGTCAGCATAGGACCGTGAAACGTAACGAGCCCCGACCGATTTCCGATGGCGGTGTGGAGGAACGTAATATCGCTGTATCCCCAGAAAATTTTCGGGTTATCGCGGATGCGGTCGTAATCCAGCATGTCGGCTATTCTTGCCGACCCGTATCCGCCACGTGCGCATACGACGGCCCGAATGCCCGGATCCGCGAACATCGCGTTCAGCTCCGCCGCCCGCTCCTCGTCCGTCCCCGCCAAATAGCCGTACTGGCGGGACAGCGTACCGCCGAAGCGGACGTTCAGGCCGATCTGCTTCAAATAACCGGCCGCCTGCTCGATTCTGCTCCGGTCGCCCTGGCTGGCCGGGGCCGTAATGCCTACCGTATCGCCCACGGCGAGACGTGGGGGTTTGATGCGATTGCGCATGGTATCTTCCTCCCTTCGTTAGCGGAGCCGACGATGGCACGGATTGGTCGATCATGCGGTATTGCCAGAACCATGCCCGGCATAATGCAGGTACTGGCGTGACGGGCTATCTAACCCACTCAACATCACAGAAACTATCCCGATATCGGGCTTGACGGTTACTCAGTATGCTTGCTTGATACTAGGCGACAGGCAGATTACATGCTTTACAGTATCAGTGGTACGATTGCCAATCGATCAGTCTATGTAGCATCGCAAGAGCTATCGCATGCCCCATTGGACGCTTTTTTCAGCATCGCTGGCACTGGCGCGACAGTTCTGTTCTCCTTGCGCTTGCCGGGAGAGGCGCTATGTTGCGGCACTGCTCGGCGGGTGGTCAGTCCCCATGTACTACCGTATTCAGCATAGAGGAACTGCGATGCGTTATTTGGCCTGATATCGGCGCCTTGTGCCAAATAGAGGAACTGACGTTCGCTATCACTCCCACTTCGCGGGGCATGAACATTTTTCGACACAACTAAAGCACCTGTCTTCCGCTATATTCCAACGGACGCTGTATCCTACCCTTTAACGTATCGTACTTCCTTTAATATCAAGTGTAGCTCAGCTGCCCCAAAGATTCGCCAGCCCACCGGCTCCCTCCAACCTTAGAGCAACGGAGCTGCTCGCCCTGCAACCTGCAAGCATCCACGCAACAGGCCGCACCGCCACGCTGCCGTCTATTTCAAATCGGCCCACTTGAAGTCGATATAGCCGTAAGCGTGCCGGACGACTCCTTCCAGCTTGTCGCTTTGCATATAGGCCGAGTTGTAAAAGTACAGCGGCGTGATCGGCGCTTCATCCAGCAAGATTTTCTCCGCTTCGTGCAGCAATTTGAACCGTTTGGCATTGTCCGGCTCATTGTAAGCGTCTTGAATCAGCTTGTCGTACTGCGCGTTGCTCCAGCCGGTCCGGTTGTTCGGATTGCCAGTCTGGAAGATGTCAAGGAAATTGATCGGATCGGCAAAATCCGGCAGCCACGACGAACGGGAAAATTGCAATTGCAGCTTCTTCTGCTCGGCCGTCAGCACCTTGCCTTCCTTGCTCTCGATTTTCACGTCGACACCCAGGCTTTCTTTGAACATCGCTTGAGCTGCTTCGGCAATTTTCTGGTGCAGGTCGTTCGTATTGTAGGTCAGCGTCACCTGCGGGAGCGTTTCGTAGCCGGCCTCGGCCATCCCTTTCTCCAGCAGCTTTCTCGCCTCCGCGGCGTCAAACTTCACCAGCGTTCCTCCAACCTTGCGGAAGTCGTCCCCTGCCGGATCTTTGAGGCCGTACGAGACGAACCCGTCCGCCACTTTTTGCTTCTGCTTGACAACGAGGTCGACGATTTTCTGGCTATCTACAGCCATCTGGAACGCTTTGCGGATATTGACGTTATCGAACGGCGGCATCTTGGTGTTGAAACGATAAAAATACGTTCCCGCCGAATCCTCCACCTTGACCTTGCCATCCGCGAACAGCTTCTGGCTTAAATCGGCCGGAATGACGCCGTCAATATGCAGTCCTCCGCTCTGATACAGCTGATACTCCGTATTCGTGTCGTTGACCATTTTGAACGTAACGCCGTCCAGCTTGACGCTGGCCGCATCCCAGTATTGGTCGTTTTTGACCATCTTCAGCTCGGAATCGTGCTTCCATTCGGTGATTTTGAACGGACCGTTGCTTACGATCGTAGCGGCTTCGCTTGCCCATTTGTCGTTTTTCTCTACGGTTGCTTTATGTACCGGGAAAAACGCCGGGTTGGACACCATCCCGAGAAGCCACGGGGCCGGCTTGGTCAACACGACCTCCAGTGTCTTGTCGTCCGTCGCTTTGATTTTGACGCCGTCGGCCGGGCCTTTATCCGAATTGTACGCTTCCGCTCCTTCGATGACATAAGCCAGAGGCGCGGCCGGCGAAGGCTTCTTCGGATCGAGCATCCGCTTCCAGGCGAATTCGAAATCGGATGCTTTCACCGGATCTCCGTTGGACCACTTGATGCCGTCCCTCAGCGTAAACGTATACTGCTTGCCGTCGGGACTAATCTTCCATTCCTTGGCCATCGCGGGCTCGGGGGATTGGGTTTTGCCAAGGCGCGTCAACCCTTCCATGGCGTTGTTCAGGATATCGTAAGACACCTGGTCGAACCCGACCGGCGGGTCCAGCGACGTAGGTTCCCGCAGATTGTTGTACAGCAGGATTTTGGCCTGTTGTTCGCCCCGGGCCGGATCGGTGCCTGCCCCTTCTTTGCCGCTGCAGCCTGCCAGCGCCGTTCCGGATAACAGGATACAGCCGAGGAGTAAAGCCGTTTTTTTCTTCATGCAACGTCTCTCCTTCACATTGTATGATAGGATTCGCTAACCTATTGCCGTTCGGATAAAAGTATTCGCGTCCGGCGGATCCATCTGCTTGGCACGCGCGTCCTGCAGCCAACAGGCGACGCCGTGCCCGCCGGACAAGCTGGTCGTGCCCGGCTGGAAGTCGGCGCACACTTCCATGGCGTAAGGACACCGAGCTGCGAACGCGCAGCCCTTGGGCGGCGCGAACAGATCCGGCGGAGTCCCCGGGATCGATTGGAGCGGGGTATTCCGGTCGCTATCCAGACGCGGCATGGATGCGAGCAGCCCTTTCGTATAAGGATGCTGCGGATGCTGGAACACCTCGTCCACTGTGCCCGACTCGACCACCTTGCCGGCGTACATGACGTTCACGCGGTCCGCGATATTCGCCACCACGCCCAGATCGTGGGTGATCATGATGATGGATACGCCGGTTTTGCGCTGCAGCAGCTTGAACAGATCGAGAATCTGCGCCTGAATCGTCACGTCGAGCGCCGTGGTCGGTTCGTCGGCAATGATCACCGACGGCTTGCCGACCGCTGCGATCGCGATCATGATTCGCTGCCTCATGCCGCCGCTGAACTGGTGCAGATGCTGCTTGAGCCGGCTTTCCGGATTCGAAATGCCGACCAGCTCCAGCATCTCCACCGCCTGCTTGCGGGCTTCGGACCGCGACAGCTTCTGATGGCGGATGATGCCCTCCATAATCTGCTCGCCGATGGTGATCGTCGGATTGAGCGCGGTCATCGCATCCTGAAAAATCATCGTGATCGCCGAGCCCCTGATCTCCCGCATCTGCTTCTCCGACAGCCCGGTCAGCTCCCGTCCCTGAAACCGGATGCTGCCCTGCCTGATCTTCGAGGTTTGCGGGGGCAGCAGCCGCATCAAGCTGCGGGCGGTGACGCTTTTGCCGCAGCCGGACTCGCCTACGATGGCGAGCGTCTCGCCGCGGCGAAGCGTCAAGCTCACGCCGCGGACCGCCTGCACCTCGCCGCCGTACGTGGCGAAGGAGACATGCAGGTCTTTCACTTCGAGCAGGACGTCCGGGGGAGACGACGAATCGGGTCCATTCATGGAACTTACCTCCTCTGCTTCGGATTAAATGTGTTTTGCAGCCCGTCGCCGAGCAGGTTGAACGCCAGCATCGTCAGCGAGATGAAAAACGCCGGAAAGAACAGCCGCCACCAATAGCCGGATAAAATCGTCGGCAGCGCATCGTTCGCCATCGTGCCCCAACTGGCCAGCGGAGGCTGAATGCCGAGACCGAGGAAGCTGAGGAACGCTTCCGCGAAGATCGCCGACGGGACGGAGAACGTCACCTGCACGATAATGACGCCAAAAGCGTTCGGTAGCAGATGTCTGCGGATAATGCTCCACGCCCCTGCTCCGAGCGTCCGCGAAGCCAGCACGTACTCGGACGACGCCAGCTGAAGCACCTGCCCGCGCACGATCCGGGCCATGCCTATCCAGCCGGTAGCCGTCAGCGCGATGATGATGGTGAACAAGCCCGGGCCCATGACGACCATCAGCAGGATCACGATCAGCAGGTACGGAATGCCGTACAGAATGTCAACGATCCGCATCATGATGTTGTCGACCCGCCCGCCAAAATAGCCGGCAATGCCCCCGTAAACGACTCCGATGAGAAAATCGATGAGCGCGGCGACGACGCCGACGGTCAGCGATATACGGGAGCCGAACAGAATGCGCGCGAACACGTCGCGGCCAAGCTCGTCGGTGCCAAACCAATGCTCGGCGGACGGAGCCTGATTGCCGTTCAGCAGGTTTTGCTTGGAATAGCTTTGGTCCGTCAGCCAAGGCCCGAAGATCGAAAGCGCCGCCAGCGCAACGATGAAAATAAGCCCGAGCAGAGCCAGCTTGTTCTTAAACAGCCGGATGCGCGCCTGCTGCCAGAACGTCAGCTGCGGCCGGACGATCGCTTCCATAGGGCCGACGCGTTTTTGCATCGGCACAAACAAATGATCGGGAACCGACATCCTCACCTCTCCTTTCCATGCAGCTTGATACGGGGGTCGATTAGACTGTACGCGATATCGACCAGGAACATCATGAAGATGAGCAAGGCGCTGTAAAACACCGTCGTCCCCATGATGACTGCATAATCCCGGTTGTTGATCCCGTCCACAAAATATTTCCCCATGCCCGGAATCGCAAATATTTTCTCGATGACAAAGCTGCCCGTCAGCACGTTCGCAAGTAATGCGCCGACTAACGTAACGACCGGCAGCACCGCGTTGCGCAGAGCGTGCTTGAACACGATCGTCACCGGAGAAAGCCCTTTGGCCCTTGCCGTCTCGATATAGTCCTGCGTCAGCACTTCGACCATGTTGGCCCGCGTCAGTCTTGCGATGATCGCGATCGGTCCGGTGGACAACGCGACCGCAGGCAGCACCACATGCTTCCATGTCCCCCACGTCGCCACCGGCAGGAGCTCCCATTCGACCGCGATGTATTTGATCAGCAGCGGAGCCACGACGAAATTGGGCACCGCAATGCCGATGACGGCGAGCACCATGGCGATGTAGTCGATCAGGCCGTTTTGCCGGAGCGCGGCGACCGTTCCGAGCGCAATGCCCGATACGATCGCAAGGAGAAGCGACACGATGCCGAGTTGAAACGAGACCGGGAAGCCGCGCTCAATCATCGCGTTCACACTTTCCGGATAGTGCGAGATCGACGGCCCGAGTTCCAGCGTGAGCAACGACTTCAAATAAAGCGCATACTGGACGTACACCGGCTTATCCAAATGGTAGAACGCCATCATATTCTGGACGACGGCCGGATTGGCTTCCTTGCCGTCCCGATCGAACGGCGAGCCCGGAATCGTATGCATCAGGAAAAACGTAATCGTGACGATAAGCCACAGCGTCACCAGCATGGACACGAATCTTTTCAATAGATACGGCGCCACTCGATCACCCGCTTTTTAACAAAATGAAGTTCGCATGGCCAGTTCCGTCATGACCACCATAGCTTGGTACGCCTCCAAAATGTTTTTGGCTTGAAAGGAAACGACCGGCGAGCCCTGCTCGATCGTCGTTCCCGGCATCAGATGCGCCCACTCCGCCTGCCCGTAATTGGCGAATTCGATCGACAACACCGGACTCTCCGGGGGCGTCAAAGGCTTCACGCGGCCCCGGGCCTCAAGCGCTTCTCTCGTTTTGTCGCGCAACAGCTGCCCGCTTTTCTCCGGCGTCAAACAGAGCGCCGCCGTCCGCGAGATGCGCCGCTTGACGATAGCCGTCGTCACCCCCGGGATCAACGCCTCCGCTTCCTCCGCGGTCTCGTCGTCACCCGCCACGAGCAGTACCGGCACGCCGTAATGACCTGCGACGAACGCATTGAAGCCGAGCTCTCCGACCGCCGTATCGTTGATGTACATATTTCGCACGCCGAAAATCATCGTGTGGCTGAGCACGCCCTTCCTTGCGGCCCGTGTATGATAGCCCAAAAAAGCGGCCCCGGCGAAGCTGGCGTCAAGCCCCTGCACCATCGAAAACGGCTTGACGTCTCCCGAAATCAGCTGCGTCTCCGGATGAAGCTTCTCAATCAGCAGGTTGTTCATCTTGGAATGGCTGTCGTTGACTACGACTTCCCCGCATCCCTCCTGGAATGCCGTTTCAATGACATGATTGGCCTCCGCAGTCATGATGAGCCGGCCTCTTTCATAGTTGTGCTTGCTGGAATCGACAAACGTCGCATCGACCAGTCCGGTAATGCCTTCCATGTCAATCGAAATGTACAGTTTCATCGCTCAATCCTCCAATGTGATAGGTATAAAAAAATCCAGCAAACGACAACCGGCAGCCACAAGGCTTCCAAGCGTATCGTTTGCTGGATTTTATTTACGCGTATGTCGCCATACTAATAAACAAAGCAGCGTTATCCGGTCCCTGACGCACCGGAATCGCAATCCCGGCCGTTCAAGGCCAATTTGTATTTTTTTTGCGCATCCTTGAAGGCGACGATGATCGCTTTCTGCGACGAACCGTGGTACCTTCGTTTGATTTCGTCGGCGACCGGCTCGAAGGCCAGAATGCTCTGCCCGACGAATAAGGAGCGCACAAATTGCGAGGTTAGCGGAATAGTGGACGAGCAGCCCGCATCCACGATTTTGTGGTTGGTCGTATCCACGACAAGTCCGATGAAAAATGCGCTGTACTGCTGAGTAATCGGATTATTGAGAGATGTCTGCGCATCGCCGACCACGTAAACCGTGTCTTTATCGTAATCCATACCCGTCTCCCTTAATCGGCGTCCTTGGACCGGACGAACAGGGATGAGGGAAGGGAAGCTTCCCACGACCTGCCGCCTTCGGACGCCCAATGAAGAATATGTAACTTATTCTAACAACAAACTAACATATTGTAAACATGAAATAAAATATTTTGTATGCGCTTACGTTTTTAATCCCAAAGCTTATCAAAGGAACGCTCTGGAACAATTGTTAAACTTTCGTGAAATTTCCCGTAACCAATTCTATTATAATAAACTCCGCTGCGTCTGAATAGCTTTATTTCACAATTTTATCAATGATTTGTCGATGATACGACGATGATAGGGTGCAGAAAAAAAGCCGACCCTCCCACAAGGACGACCGGCATTCCGCTTCACACGCTACTCCAGACGGTAATCGTCGATCTTCTCCCCGTCTTCCCACACCTCGACGAACAAGGCGTCGCAATCCTCAAAATCGGACGGCTTGAACGAAAGAGCTTTCTCCTCGTCCTCGCCCACATACACATTTTCCATCCCGTCTTCGTTGAACGAGAGGATGACATACAGCTTCATTCCAGAACCTCCAGCAACTAAGCGTATTTTATAGTGATGCCAAAATAAGCGGCCGATTAAACGTTGTTCTTCAAAATTGACGGCCCAGATGGTATTCCATATGCTCTACGTAATCGTCAATGAGCCACTGCAAGCTTTTCGTTTCCTGATTGGCGGTGACACATTGGTAAGATAGTTTTTTCGCCGGTATTTTTTCAATGGCCTTCAGGATCCGGTTATTTAAGCGGGACCATAAATTCAGGATCTCTTCCGCCGGAGCCTCCTGATAATCCTGCAATGTCACCCATTGATCCTGATCGTAAGGGATGAGGACATACGGCTGCTTTTCATATTGGATTTTAATAAATCTCGGAAGATTGTTGACGGCCGAATCGCATAAATGCCCCAGCGCTTCTTTCGGAGACCATTTACCGGGCATGGGCCGCTCGGATGCCTCCTCTTCGGACATCCGGCCGAACTGCTCCGGAACCGTGCGCAGCAAATGCTTTAAACGTTCCGCAGTATTCTCCATCGTATTCCCTCCCTCATCTCAAATGAATGACAGCCTTCTCTACATACTATTTCTCCGTTCGTCCTGACTCTCCCTTTTTCTAACTTAAATAAATCCGACTTCCCGGCAGTATCGCATCATATCGTCCATCTGCTTATCGCTGATCACCCGCCATTCGAAGCCGAGCTTCTTCAGCAGCAAGACGGTCTTCTCCGAAGCGAGCGTAAACCTGGTTTGCTCCTGCTGCTCCAGCCAGCCGTAATGAAGCATCAGGCTCTCAATCTCCTCCCGGCAAAAGCCTTCTTCGTACCTGCTCTTCATGTAATCGATGAACTCGTCGAGCGTCCCTGACGCCATTCTTCCTCCCGAGCGGCCGTCGGCCAGCACACGGTGCATACTCTCGTAATGCGGGTTGTACAAATGGAATATTTCGTCCCGCAGCGCAGCGGGCTTCATCAGTTGAACGATCGCTTCGCTGACCCGATCGACGCAGGAAAAATCGATATCGGCCGCCAGTTGGGGCACCATGCCGAGACGGACAAACGACTTGACCGTCGCGTAAAAGGCGTTTTCCTCGATGTTTTGCTGGAACTTACCCGTATCCGATTGAAAAACAAGGTTCCCCACCCGATAGATGCTTGTTCGAAGCCCTTGAGCCCGCGCCTGAACGACCCGCTTCTCCGCTTCGAACTTGGATTTGGCGTAATAGTTCTCGTATTGCTGCCCCCGGTCCAAATCGTATTCGGTAAAATAAGCCGCAGCCTGTCCCGAAATATGTCCGGTCGCGACACCCAAAGTGGAAATATGATGCACGTCTTTGGCCCGGTGCGTACCGGCAAAGGCCAGCAGCCGTTCGGTCGAAGCGATGTTATGGCTTTCAAAGTGCGAGTAGCTGCCGTAGTGCTTCACGGTCGCCGCCGAATGCACGATGCAGTCGACGGTGCTCGCAAGCTCCCGATACGCTTCCTCTGCGAGCCCCAAGCTATCCTGCGACAGATCTCCGCGGTAAATCCGAATCCGGCGGTCAAGCTGCGCTTCCACGGCATCGTCTGCGAAATAAAAGGCCAGCTTCGCAAGCAGTCGTTCCCGCGCTTCCGCCTCTGTCGCCGCACGCACAAGAACGTGAACCGTCGCCGCAGTTCCGGCTAACAGCTCCCGCAGCAGATGGATGCCCAAATACCCGGTGACTCCCGTCAGCAAAATGTCGCTGTACCCGCTTTCCTGCGTCAGATCAAGCCGGGCGTACCGTTCGTTTCTCGCCCGGTATGCGGCGATCTCTTCGTCGAATCGTTCCATCGGCTCGTCATGGCGGGCTGTCTTCAGTTGCTCCAGCTTCGCGGTCAAATAGTTGGCCTTCGGCTTCACCTTGGCGGACAAAGACGCAATCGTCTGGTGCTCGAAGACGTCATTGACCCCGATATCCAAATCCTGCTGCAGCCTTGCGGTCATCGCAGCCGCCTTCAGCGAATGTCCGCCGAGCTCGAAGAAGTTGTCGTGAATGCCAATGCCGGAAACGTCCAGAAGTTGTTCCCATACGGCCGAGATCTTCCTCTCGATGTCCGTACGCGGAGCGACGCGATCGCGCCCCGCTGCGGCACGCTCGCCCGGATCGGGCTCGGGCAGCGCTCTGCGGTCGATTTTGCCGTTGGGCGTGAGCGGCATGCTCTTTAACGGGACGAAATACGAGGGCAGCATATACTCCGGCAGCGCCTTCGACAAGTGCTCCCTGATAACCTTAACCGGGAGCTCTTCCGTAACGGCGAAATAAGCGCATAACTCTCTGCCGCCGCTGCCGTCCTCCAGGGCAACCACGACCGCTTCCCGGATCGAAGGATGGCTCAGCAGCGCGTTCTCAATCTCCCCGAGCTCGATCCGAAAACCGCGTATTTTCACCTGATGGTCCAGGCGGCCCAAAAATTCCAGCGTGCCCTCCGGCGTCCAGCGCGCGAGGTCGCCTGTCTTGTACATGCGTCCCTCCCTGGCGAACGGGTCGGGCACGAATTTCTCCGCCGTCAGGCGCTCGTCGTTGAAATACCCTCTGCCGACGCCATCCCCCGCAATGTACAGCTCTCCCGGCACGCCGGAAGGCTGAACCTGTAACCGGTCGTTCAACAGGTAGATGCGCGTGTTCGCAATCGGCCTTCCGATCGGCGGAAGCTCCGGGATCTGTCCGTTCGGGTCGATCGTATGAGCCGTCGCGACATGCGTTTCCGAGGGGCCGTAATGATTGTGCAGGAACACCCGATGCCGCCGCAGATGCGTCTTGAATTTGTCCGGTACGGTCAACGGCTCTCCGGCCGTTATGATATGGCGGACCGACGCTGGAAGCTTGTCCGCATACGCGCTTTCGTTCAGGACGAGCTTCAAGTACGAGACGGGTAGGAACAAGACGTGAATCTGACGTTCTCCGATAAGCCGCAGCAGCATGTCCGGGCTTCGCCGGGTTTCGTTCGTCACGAGATGCAAGGTGCCCCCCGCCAGCAGAGCGGACCATATTTCCTGCGAGCTTACATCGAAGCTGAGCGTCGTAAATTGCAGCACGCTGCCGCTGTAATCGACGTTCGTATGCCGAAACTGATGGTGAAGCAGATTGACCATATTGCGGTGCTCGATCATGACACCCTTCGGCTTGCCGGTCGTTCCCGACGTATAAATCACATACAGCAAATGGCTCGCACGGGTGCGGGGAGGTGGGTTGTCCGCCGCTTCCTCATAGGCGGCATGCGTATCCAGGCACAGCTTCATGCCGTCAAACTCGACCCGGTCGGCCAATTGCGTCTGTGTCAGCAAGAGACGGGCCCGGCTGTTATCCAGCATATATTTTATACGGTCTGCGGGATATTCCGGATCGATCGGAAGGTAGGCCCCTCCCGCCTTCAAAATGCCAAGCAGGCCGACAATCATGTCCGGAGACCGCTCGGTCATCAGTCCGACGAGTTGCTCCGGCTGCACGCCGTGGCGAATCAAGGCGGCCGCCAGCCGGTTCGCCCGGTCGTTCAACTGCCGGTAAGTGAGCGCTTCGTCCCCGAATACGACAGCCGGCCGGTCCGGCGTCTGCCGCACTTGCTCCTCAAACCATCCGTGAATCGTCAAGTCGCGGTCGTACGCGGATTCGGTTTGATTCCGCCCCTCCACCTGCTCCTTTATATCCGCTTCCGAAAGCAATCGCAGCTCGGGCAGCCGCTTTTCCTCCGAAGTCAACGCATCCTCCAATATCCGCACATACTGGTTCGCCATCCGCTCAATCGTATCCCGCACGAACAGATCAGTGCAGTATTGGAAATCGATCCGGAGCGTCTCTTCCGTTTCCATCGCATCAAGCATCAGATCGTACTTGGAGATCGGGTCCACGTACCGCTGAACGGTGATTCGGCTCCCTTCGATCGACGGCGTCGTCGTGCGGCCCGTATTTTGCATGACGAACATCGTATCAAACAGCGGGCTGCGCCCCGGCACTCGGGGAATGCGCAGCGACTGCACCTGCCGCTCCAGATCGTAGTCCTGATGCTCGAAGGCGGTTAGCAGGATCGACTTCAGCTCCTGCAAATATTCGGCGAACGTCATCATTCGCTCCGGGAAGCTCCGGATCGGCAGCGTGTTGACGAACATGCCGATCAGCGGCTGCAGTTCAGCTTGCGGGCGGCTGGCGACGGGAACACCGACGATGATGTCCTCCTGGCCGGAATACCGGGCAAGCAGCACCTTGTAAGCGGCAAGCAGGACCATGTACATGGTGGTGTCCGTCCGAAGAGCAAACTGCTTCAAGCGTTCGGTCAAACCGGTATCCAGCCGAAGCAGGTAAGTGTCGCCCCGGAAGCTTTGGAAGCTCGCTCTTTCCTTGTCGGTCGGCAGTTGCAGGACTGGGAGCTCCCCGGACAAGGCCGCCATCCAATACTCGCGCTTCTCCACCTCCTCCTCCGATTTGCGGCCGTTCAGCCAGAAGGCGTAATCTTTGAATTGGATCTCCGGGCGAGGCAGCTCCTCCCCCCGGTATAATCGGCTCCACTCCTCGAAAAACACATGCATCGAGACGCCGTCCACAATAATATGG
The DNA here is from genome assembly GCF_027925525.1 of Paenibacillus tyrphae. Taxonomy (GTDB): domain Bacteria; phylum Bacillota; class Bacilli; order Paenibacillales; family NBRC-103111; genus Paenibacillus_G; species Paenibacillus_G tyrfis_B. Next base: position 29,481 of record NZ_BSDJ01000008.1, read on the forward strand.
TGAAAATCCAGCATCAGAAAATGCAGCTCCTCGGAGCAGCTAATGAGTCCGGCCCGGAATAACGGCGACTTCCCGAGATCGAAGGGGACGACGAACGCGGACATCAGCCGCTCCGCTTCTTCTTCCGCCGCCGCATGAAACTGCATTTGAAACGACGCACGGGGCCAGACGGTCTGCGCGAGCTCCCTATCTACCCATGCAAAAGCCGTACGAAGCGGTTCATGACGCTCGATCATATGCTCGAAAGCTCGCTCCATCCGCCGCCGGTCGACGTTCCCTTCGATCTTGAGCAGCAGCGGGGTGTTATAGGCCGTTCCCACCTGCTCCATCTGCCCGATGAAGAAGAGGCGCTTTTGCGCCGGATGAAGGGGGTAATATTCCCGCTCGGGCGCCTTTTCAATCGCCTGACCGCCTCCGGCCGGTTTACCCGCTTGACCGATCCGCTCCGCTTGCTTACGGATGGTCGCATGCTCGAACAACTCCGCAATCGACAGCCGGACGCCGAAGCGCCGTTCGATCTGTCCGCGCAGGACGGCGGCATGCAGCGAGTGGCCTCCGGCGTCGAAGAAGCGATCATGAACGCCGACTGTCCGCAAGTCGAGCAGTTCCTTCCACAGCTCCGCCAGCCCCAGTTCCGTCTCGCTGTCCGGAGGCGCGTAAGAAGCCGACTCCGCTTCTCTCTCGGGTTTGGGCAGCGCGCGCCGGTCGACCTTGCCGTTCGCATTCACAGGCAGCCTCGGAAGCATGACGAACCAGGACGGAACCATGTAATCCGGCAACTGCTCCGCCAGAAACGACGACAGCTCACTGCGGGCGAGAGGCTCTTCGGATACGAGATATGCGCATAGGTACGCACGGCCGGCATCGTCTTCGCGCGCGATCACGATACAATCGAGCACCCGGTCGTGCAGCCGGAGCCGATGCTCGATTTCGCCCGTTTCGACCCGGAAGCCGCGAATTTTCACCTGATGATCGAGGCGTCCCACGTATTCGACGGACCCGTCGGGCAGCCACCGGGCCAAGTCCCCCGTCCGGTACAGCCGCTCTCCCTCGCAGAACGGATGGGCGACGAATTTCTCCTCCGTCAGCTGGGGTCGATTCAAATATCCTCGGGCCAGACCGATGCCGGAAATGCATAACTCCCCGGGAACCCCAACTGGCTGAGGCTGGCCGCAGGCATCCAAAATATACAGTCGAACATTGTTCAGCGGCTTCCCGATCGGAATGTTATCCGAGTGCGCCGTAACTAGCTGCGTCGTGGTGAAGATCGTATTTTCGGTAGGCCCGTATACGTTGTAAATAAGGTAGCTTTGCGGTTGGAACGTCTTCAGCTTCTCTCCGCCCGTCATCAGCACACGGAGCGAGCGATTGGGAAGCTTCATGAACTGCTCGCCAAGCTGGGTCGGCAAGAAGCTGACGGTAATGCCATGTTGGTTGAAGTACCCGTTTAGCTCCACAGCATCCAGCCGGATGTGTTCGGGAATGACATGAACCGCCGCTCCGGAAATAAGATAGGGGAAAATCTCCAGTATCGAGGCGTCGAACCCGACACTGCAATATTTGCTGCTGACGTCCTCCATCGTGACCTGAAAATGCGAGCAATGCCATTCGCAAAAATTGACCAGCGACCGGTGCTCGATCAGCGTGCCCTTCGGCTGCCCGGTGGAGCCGGACGTATAGATGACATAAGCCAAGCCGGATGGTTCCGCAAGCTCCGGCAAAGGAGACGCATCCCCGTCATGCATCCGCTGGTCCGCGAGATCGACAGCCGCCTGTCCATTAAAGGTAAATGGAAGCTCCGACTGCCCCTCCGTGAGCAGCAGCTTCGCTCCGCTATCCTCCAAAATGTAGCGTATGCGGTCCGGCGGATAATTCGGATCGATCGGTACATACGCCGCACCCGCTTTCAGCACCGCCAGCACACCGGCGAACATCGACAGCGTAGGGCGGGTCATGACGGCAACAAGGGTATTTGTTTCTTGTACGCCGAGTTCGATCAGCGTTCTGGCTATCCGGTTCGATTGTTCGTCGAGCTGCTGGTAAGTCAAGCAGTCCTTCCCGTCGATGATCGCTAGGCGATCCGGCGTACGCCGCGCCTGCTCCGCAAACAGCCGGTGAATGGTCGCATCGGAGGAAAAGGGCACAGCCGTTTGATTGAACCCGACCAGCAGCTGCTCTCTCTCGTCTTGGCTCAGCAAAGCGATACGGCCGACAGGCGTATGGGGAGATTCGATCCAGGCCATGACGATATTTTCCACATGCCCCAGCAGCCTGCGGATCGTCGTCGGCTGAAACGCGTCCGGCTTGTACTCCGCGCGGACTTCGAGAACGTCCGAAAGCACGAAGCCGATCATAAGGTCGCACCCCGGAATGACGGGCCACGCCCGGACGGCGCCGGGAGCTTCCACGGCTGCGGCCGTATTGAAAGGAAGCTGCGGCGAGGCGGACCTACTCAGATCGCGAAGCTCGCTGCTTGTAAGCGCGTAAGCCTTCCCTTGGGCCAGCGTATCCTCCGCACGGGCGACCAGCGATTCGAACGACAGCGAAGCTGCGCCTGAGATTCGGACAAGGATGATCCGGTCTTCCTCGGGCGTGACCGCCGCAAACCGAATCTCTTCGGTACGCAAATAGCGCTGCAGCAACACGGCCCATGCCGTATAAAGCACGGTGCTTACTTGGACCCGATGCATGCCGCAAAGCTGACGCAAACGATCGGACGGCGCATTTTCAAACGTGCGGCTAAGAGTTTGATGCGCATCCGGATCGCCCGCCGGGCAGCGATCCAAACGGAGAACGGTAGCCTCCTCCGCATCCTGCATCTCCGTTATCCAGCGGTCAATAATACGGATCGTCCCTTCATCCACTTTCTGTGACATCCTCTTTGTCCCTCCCAAATGAAATTGGCTGTGAAGACAAAAAGCAACCCGTTCCAAATCCGAAACGAGTTGCTTTTCCAAACGAAGGCGTTCCCTGCAACCGTCAAGCCCGTGCGTTGACGCATACGGCCCCTCCATGGCTCCCTCCTGCAATGAAATGGCGGAGCCCTTTTTATTCAATTGGCAGAACTATCGATTTGTGTCGATTCGTTAAATAATATTGCGTATTGAGTTATATTTTACCATATTTCGTCGAATATCCAACATACTTTTTTAGGTTTCAGCCGTTATTCCCTTAACCGCGCTGTCTGTGCAAACCATCCAACGCGAATGTGATAAATACCACTTTCGTTCCCCTTTTTTTGCGGTAAAATGAGACGACAGTAGAAACTGGGCGTTAGCACATCATTGATTGTGAATATTTTCACAAATAGTATGGAAAGGTCGTGTCTAGGCATGTCGTACCGCAAACCGGAAGAAATTGCGCATATTACCGCAGCCATGGGCGAGAAGAAAGCGAATATGCGTCCGCTGCAAGCTTGTACGCTGGGCTTTTTGGCAGGGGCATTTATCGCCCTGGGCTTCCTTCTATATTTGAGAGTAGCTGCGGGCGTTCCTGCGGCTTGGAGCGGGCTCGGCTCCTTTCTGGGCGCGGCGTTGTTCCCCATTGGCCTGATCCTCACCATTATTGCCGGGGGCGAGCTGTTGACCGGAAATATGATGGCAGTGCCGCTGGCGAGGCTCCAAGGCAAAATAACGACGAAACAGCTGACCGTCAATTGGCTGCTGATTACGCTGTCCAACTTTGCCGGGGCGCTCTTTGTCGCTTACCTGTTCGGTCATGTTGTCGGCTTAACGGAGGCTGAGCCGTACTTGTCCAAACTGGTCAAGGTGGCGGGCGCCAAGCTTGACGAGAGCTTCCTGCAAGCCTTTATTTCGGGGATCGGCTGCAACTGGCTTGTCGCCTTGGCCGTCTGGCTCGCCTACGGCGCAGACGACGTCGCGGGCAAAATGCTCGGCATCTGGTTCCCGACGATGACCTTCGTCGCCATCGGCTTCCAACACGTCGTAGCAAACATGTTCCTGATCCCTGCCGCGATCTTCGCAGGACACTATACCTGGCTGGAATACCTGGGCAACTTTGTCCCCGTCTTTCTCGGCAATGCCGTCGGAGGCAGTGTCTTCGTCGCCACCGCCTATTGGTTAGCATATCTGAGAGCCAATGAAAAAGCGGTGCTAAACCGAGAAGCAGCTCTTCCGCAGTCGCAGCCTCTACCGACAAACGAGCGAGCAGTGGCGGAAGGTAAAGCCTGAAGGAAGCGCTCAGGGGCGGGTCATGGTCGCAGACGGAAAAACATGCCCGCCAATCTCCAGCCAGCTTCACACAAGCTTAAGATACAAATCGAACGTTCGACTTAGTATATCGCTAACCAGACCAATAAAACGGGTATTATCGCCTGTCGTGTGAGCGTCATCCAACGCAGAATAATAAGCGAGTCTGTTTTCTTTCTCAACGACAATGGGCGGATACCCGTTCTTCATTAACTCAAAATTCAACAATAATCGCGCCGTTCGACCGTTCCCGTCGATGAACGCATGAATTTTCACAAAGTCGCTATGCACCATTGCCGCTTTGGCTACAGGGTGGAGCTGCTCCCCCTCACTATCGTACCATTGGATGAATTGCTCCATGGCAAGAGGAACTTGCAGGGCGTCCGGCGGAATATGCTTGGCTCCGCTGATCAGCACATTTTCCTTCCGGTAAATGCCTGCAAAATCATCCTGAATTCCTTTGAGGATCAGCCGATGAATACTTTTGATTTGCCACTCGGATAAAGGTTCCTGTCTTCGAACAATGTCCTCGACATAAAGAATGGCCTCTTTGTGGTTAATGACCTCCAAGTGTTCCTTAATCGTTTTCCCGCCAATTGTGATTCCTTCCAATGCTACCTTTGTTTCCGAGAGGGTTAATGTATTTCCTTCGATAGCGTTGGAATGGTACGTCCAATTCACGATAAGATGCTCCCGGATGCTGCGTAAGGTATGCGTCGGCAGAGGCCTTTTTTGATCCAATCGACGTTTCTTCTCATCAATAAGCTCGAACATGAGCATCCACTCCAAATATAGAATCCACCATTTCTGATGATTGAACGAAAGAAACCTACCGCATCCCGGCTCCAAAATAATGCAGCATGCTTGCTTTGGCGTCTTCCAACGCAGGCAATTCGTCAGTCAAATAAGCCTGCGGCTCAAAAGCCCGGAGAACCTGCCGCAAGTAAACGTAAACTTCTTCATTGGTAGCCCATACTTCGCCGGGAACAAACTTTAGCTGTTCGACCAGAGCAAGAAAAGCGTCAACCAGCTCGTTCGCAATTTGCGTTTTATCGCTTAAGCCGTGTTTTAAAATTTGGCCCGAGCTCTGGTCTACGATCAGAAACATCTTCGGATAAAAGGGACGCTCTCCCTCATCAACAGGTATGGGTGCGAAGAAGCAGTCGATCTCCCAAATGCCCGCCGAACCTTTCGCTGATTTTTTCGCCTTGGTCAAACGAAGCTCGTCGATCGGATCAGCTTGCAGCGCAGGCATTTCCTCCAAGGGCTCCGGCTGCAGCCATTGATTCGACCAGACGATCCCGCCTTCGGTTCGGGAAGGCACTCGGACAAGGAACGTTTCTTCGTCTTCATGAAACAACGCATCCGGGTCATGGCGATGCTCCATTGCGATTTCACGCGCCTGCTGAATCGCCCATGTGAAGAAAAGCGCTTGCTCCTGCGTTAAGACCGGCCACGGCACAAAGCCGGGTTCGTACACCCGCAATGTCGGCCAAGCATGAGCGCCGCGGAATTTGAGCCCAAGCTCCTTGATTTGTTTCAGCTCCCGCGGATACAGCTCGTCCCGATTGTCGAAGGAAAGCAGCAGCGCATCCTGGGTAAATCTGGGATCCTCATCCGATTCGCCCGAGAACATCCTCATAATTGAATTCAAGCCTTTGGTCCCCATATAAACGGACAGCCCGAAAACCTCGCCTCCGTTGCCTAAAATGCTGCAGTACCCGACTTCTCCGCTTTCCGGATTTTTCACGCCGAACATATGCGCGTTGGTCATCCATTCCCAGCACTTGCTTTGCTTGAAAGATATAGCCTCTTCGTATAATGCTTTCCACTGCTCTATCGTAGGATTCATCGGCACACTTCCTCATTTTTGAAAATGGTAAAACTATCGTCCCTATTCGATAAAAGCTCTTTGCCTCCCATGATTATACCATACTTATCCAAGTGAGCCTTCTCTTCCCCCTCACGATTCCTCTTCTAGATCGTCATCGGGCAGCTCAATTCCCATGCTGCGGAACCATTTCTTCTCGAGGCATTTCGGACATCGCTTGGGCGGTGCGAAGCCTTTGCTTTTATAAAATTTCTGTTCCTCCACTTCAAACCGAAAACGTTCTCCGCATTCCCGGCATTTCAAAAGCTCTGGCTCCAATCCAGGGATCGCGAAACTCTTCTACTATTTAGCTGCGCTCTATGGTCCAGCCCTGTTCCGTAAATAAGAGCATCGGCAGCTTCCCGCTAAACTGAATCTCCAGAAAATCGTGGTGAATCATCCAATCTACTTTTAGCGTCCTGCCGCCCTGACAAGGGAATCCTCACCTCTACAACGCCACTGTACCTTTCTATCAGACAGTATAAACTAGAATCGGCTCCTGTAAAATGGAGACCTTTTGAATGCAGCTGCCAAAAAATCCGCTCCTCCCCCGTTCACATATCCCTCCGGGACTTGAATATATTTAGTAACAAGCACTTTTTTTTCAAGTACTTGTCATGATTCGTTACATGCTGCTTTACACGCTATCGTCCATCCGCTCCCCAACACCGTTCAAGCATTCGACGCCGGCTCAGCCGCTTTTGACCGCGCTATCGAAGCAGCTTTGATCCAAAAGCTATCAGGAGGTGTTCCGCATGACAGAGCCTTTATTTACCGTATCCCGCGAGGATTGGTCCCTGCACCGGAAAGGATATCAGGATCAGACCCGCCATCAGCAGAAAGTCCGGGAAGCGATTAAACAAAATCTGCCTGATCTGGTGACGGACGAAAGCATCATCATGTCGGACGGCAAGCAAATCGTCAAAGTGCCCATCCGCAGTCTGGATGAGTACCGTTTCCGCTATAACTACAACAAGAGCAAACATGTGGGGCAAGGCGACGGGGACAGCCAGGTCGGGGACGTGCTCGGGGTAGACCCGCAGCCCGCTTCCGGTCCGGGCAAGGGCGAGGGCGCCGGCAATCAGCCGGGAGACGACTATTATGATGCCGAGGTACAGATGGAGGAGCTGCAGTCCTTGCTCTTCGAAGAACTGGAGCTGCCGAACCTGCAGCAGAAGGAAAAACATAATGTCACAACCAAAGAAATCGTTTTCAACGATATCCGTAAAAAAGGAATCATGTCCAACATCGACAAGAAGCGGACGATTCTCGAAAATCTGAAACGGAACGCCACCTCGGGGGTTCCCGGTATTCATCATATCAGCCCGGACGATCTGCGCTACAAGACGTGGGACGAAATCGTCACCCCTCACTCGAACGCGCTGGTGCTCGCCATGATGGACACGTCCGGCAGTATGGGGTCCTTTGAGAAATATATCGCGCGCAGCTTCTTCTTCTGGATGACGCGATTCCTGCGGACGAAATACGAGCAGGTGGAAATCATTTTCATCGCCCACCATACCGAGGCCAAGCAAGTGACGGAAGAAGAATTTTTCACCAAAGGCGAAAGCGGCGGCACGATCTGCTCTTCGGCCTATCAGCTTGCGGTCGACTTGATCGACCGGCGCTATCCGCCGTCCCGCTTCAATATATATCCGTTTCATTTCTCCGACGGCGATAACCTGACATCGGACAACGAGCGGTGCGTGCGGCTGATCGGCGAATTAATCAAGCGGGCGAATCTGTTCGGATACGGCGAAGTAAATCAATATAACCGCAGCAGCACGCTGATGTCCGCTTACCGGAACATTCACGATCCGAAATTCGTGCACTACGTCATTCGTGAGAAAGGCGAGGTGTACAAGGCGCTCAAAACCTTTTTCCCGAAGGGCGCGGAGGGGAGGATCGCCCAGTGAATGCGGATGATATCAAGCATTTGGAATACGCCATCGCGGAAATTACCGAGGTCGCCAGCGGCTTCGGTCTTGACTTTTACCCGATGCGCTACGAGATATGCCCTGCCGATATTATCTACACATTCGGCGCTTACGGGATGCCGACCCGCTTCAGTCATTGGAGTTTCGGAAAAACTTTCCATAAAATGAAGATGCAGTACGACTTTGGACTCAGCAAAATTTACGAGCTTGTCATCAACTCCGACCCGTGCTACGCTTTCCTGCTCGACGGCAATTCGCTCGTTCAGAACAAGCTGATCGTGGCGCACGTGCTGGCGCACTGCGACTTTTTCAAAAACAACGTCCGCTTTTCCAAAACGAACCGCAACATGGTCGAGAGCATGTCCGCCACGGCCGAGCGTATCCGCCAGTACGAGATCGAATACGGGACGGACGAGGTAGAACGGTTTATCGATGCCGTGCTCGCCATTCAAGAGCATGTCGATCCGTTGATCACAAAGCCGTACCGCGGACGCGGCAGCGGCCGGGAAGAAGCGGCGGACGATCCGAAAAAACCTTCGGAGCGCAAATTCGGCTACGAGGATTTGTGGGATTTGGATGAGAAGCCCGCGGCCAAGACCGCCAACAAGAAAGAAGTTCCGGCCAAGTTTCCGGCCGAGCCGGAGAAGGATCTGATGCTGTTTATCGAAGAGCATGCCCCTTACCTGAAGGATTGGCAGCGCGACATCATGACGATGCTGCGGGATGAAATGCTGTATTTCTGGCCGCAAATGGAGACGAAAATTATGAACGAAGGCTGGGCCTCCTACTGGCATCAGCGTATTATGCGAGAGCTCGATCTGACCGACTCCGAGACGATCGAATACTCCAAGCTGAATTCCTCCGTCGTCGTCCCTTCCCGCCATACGCTCAACCCGTATTACCTGGGACTGAAAATTTTCGAGGACATCGAGAAGCGTTGGGATAAGCCGTCGCAGGAGGACCGCGACCGGTTCGGCTATAAAGGCGGCGAAGGCCGGCAGAAGATTTTCGAGGTACGCGAATTCGACTCCGATCTATCGTTCATTCGCAACTATATGACCAAGAAGCTATGCGACGAGCTCGATTTGTACATTTTCGAGAAAAAGGGGCCGGAGTGGAAAATTACCGACAAGTCTTGGGAACATATCCGCGACCAGCTCGTGTACTCCCGGGTGAACGGCGGCTTTCCTTATATTGTGGTCGAGAACGGGGATTTCGAGAAGAACGGCGAGCTGTATTTGAAGCATATGTACGAAGGCATCGAGCTCGATTTGAAGTATGTGGAACGGACCCTCCCGTATATTCACCGGCTGTGGGGGAAGACAGTGCATCTGGAATCGATCATCGAAACGAAGCCGGTGCTGTTCACCTTCGACGGGAAGAAGCAGAATAGGAAGTTTTTGTAAAAAAAATAACAGAAGCCGCAGCGGCAAATGCTGTTGCGGCTTCTGTCTGCTGAAAGAACAGAAATAGTAGATTGCCGGAGAATAAATGTTGTTATTTGCTGCCCGCTCTGACGCTCATGATCGGCTTCGGTTCGCTTCTTATTGCGCTGCTGACGCTGGTTGTGACCATCGTCATCGTGCTTACCCAAAACAAAAAGAAACTTCTTTTTCATACCTGCAAGCCGTCCCCTGCTCATTTACGACATTAAAAAATATGTTCATACTCCGAGGCAACGCTACCAACCTTACTGCTGAATTTCTCGGGAGTACCGCTTGGATACTGGTAGTCGTTTGGTGAAGGGACTTTCTCTACTTTTTCCTGCTTATTCACCCGCTCAACCATTTCCGAGGCAGCAGCCTTAACCTCCTTGGCTGCATTTACGTATTTTTCATATTTATATTTATCGGAACTATCTTTGTCGACCATGACCTGATACTGCTGGGTGACAATCTTGAGATCTTCCACAAGCACGTCGTATTTCGGTTTGAAAGCATTCATATCCAAATCCAGCACGTTGTCGGCCGTAATGCCCTGACGTGACAACTCCACGGACATCGCTTCGGCATCGACCACCAATTTTAAGGTACTGTACCGGAAATCCTGCTTGTCGCTCGTATAGCTTTCCAGGTGCGCTTTTCTGAGCTCGGCGCCCAGATTTCTCATCGCTGCGGAAAATTCTTCTCTGATTGGGTATAGCGCCGCCCACGCCTGTCTTATTCTCGCATGCAGTTCCTTGCCCTTGGCGAAATTATCGTCGACATAGTTTTTCATCTCGTAGTAATCGTATGCTTCAGCCAACGCGGCCTTCAACTCATTGATCACCGGCCTCATTCGGATCACGATCGGATCGACGGTTGGAAAGACCGGTTTTTTGTCGACATAGCTTAAGCTCCTGTCAAGAAGCTCAGTCTTATTCGTTCGACTTCCTTTATACGTTGAGAACGAGCGCATCTTGTAGTCGAAATCCTTTGGGATCACCGGCTGCTCGCCGTCACCCAGATTTTCGAAGTAATCGGACAGCACTTTTTCTATCAAATGCGAGTCGATGTAATCCTTCATTGCCCAATAAGCCCTTTCCTTTTCCGGCTCTGTTGCCGCCATCGGTCTCGGTCCGCCGCAAGCGGTGATGAGGGCGCTTAATAAAATGAGTGTAAGAAATAACCTGACTTTGTTCAATATTTCCTGAGCCTCCAAGCTATTAGAAACCTAACGCGTCCCAATGGATAGGACTCAGCTTGTATATCGGCTTGACAACTAGAAATCTTTAGAGCGAATGCCAATAAAGTGGTAAAAAAAAGCCCCGGTAGTAGCAATACGCCGCGGCTTCATGATTCGAATTAACTTACGACGACACCTCTACTCCGTGCGACGCTTTCCGCCGGGTCAGCGCATACGCAATCCCATAGCCAACCACGGTAAGGCCCGCTGCCGCTTCCGTGACGCCCGCGCCGATGCGCTCCCACTCGCCGATGAGGATAAGAAAAGCGGGAATCGTCGCCGTCATCCACGCTTGAATAAGCGTCACCCATCCGACAAATGCGCCAATATTGCGCTTGAGCGCCAGCAGAACAAAAAACAAGGTCCACAGGAACGACCACATGAGCCAGATGATGCCGAACTTTTCATCGTGAAAGTGAAGGAAATTGATGGCCGCATAGCCTATGGCAAGAACGGCGACCCATAACGAATACCAACCGACGCCGCTCGCATCCACGCCTAACAAGTTCGTAATACCAACATATAAATAGGTGAGGCCGAACAGAAATATCCCTGACGCCTGAAATATCGTCCATGCGTCTCCCCCTGAAGTAAAGATCATATAAAACGGGGTGATCACCTGCATGGCACCGATAAACAGGTTGAACACGCCAGCGCTCTTGCCGTCTATGCGGCCGAGCAGCATCAAGCCGTTCAGAAACAGTACCGCGCCGACATACAGCAGACCAACGGTGCTCATCTTGTCACCTCCTCGGCTTCGTGCACCAGCCGCTCGTCGTCCTCGTACCACGCCAGCCCGTCCCGTTTCCCTCGTACGTAATATGTCACGAACGGATCATCCTGCCGCCGGTTTCCGAGCAGCCCGGCCAGCGGGATTTCGACGCAGGTTCTGACGGCTCTTTTTAACGAGCGTGCGCCATACTGCTTGTCGAAGCCCAGAGACGCAACGAGTTCTTTGGCGGACGGGTCGAGCAGCACCATGCAGCGGTGCTTCAGGACCCGGAGGTTGAGCGAATCCAGCAGCGAATCCAGGATCGGTCCGAGCCCGTCGCGCCGGAGCCAGTTAAATACATAGATATCGTCGATGCGGTTGATAAATTCGGGCGAAAACCGGCGCTCCGTCTTTTTCTGTACGATAGTCCGCAGAAGCTCGCGTTCGGAAGCCCCCCAATGCTGGGGCTGTGCAACCCATCCAAGTTTTTTCCAGAAAGCCTTCAAGCTTCCGTCGGCAAATTCCGTAATGTCCTGTGCCCCCAAATTGCTGGTCATAAAAATAATACTATTACGGAAATTGATCGTTTTCTCTCCCGACGACAAGACCATCATCCCGTTGTCCAGAACGCCCAGCAGCGAATAGATGACTTGGTCGTTCGCCTTCTCCAGCTCATCGAACAGCACGATGCCGGGTTTGCCGTAAGAGCCCTCGATGCGCTGCGTATCGAACAGCGACGTGCCTTCCTTGCTGCCTACGTAGCCGGGAGGCGCACCGGTCAAGGCGGCGGCATAATGCTCCTGAGCCAGCGTATTCATATCGATCCGGCAAAAGGCCTCGGCACTGCCGTGAATCGCTTCCGCCAACGCTCTCACCGTTTCGGTCTTCCCTACTCCCGTCGGTCCCAAAAACAACGCCACATACAAAGGCCGATTCGGCTCCGAAATGTCGGACCAGACGACCCTTAGCATCTCCTCCAATCGCCCGACGGCTTCGTCCTGCCCGAAAATTTTCAACCGGACCTTCTGCATGACGCGATCGACGTCAAATTGGAACCGGGTCACGGCCCGGGGAGAAGAAGAACGGTTCTCTTCTTCTCCGGTATCCTGTTCTTGGCGCTGATGGATCGTTTTCAACTTCTCCGCGATGAACGACATGTCAGCCTCCGGCAGCCTTTTGCTTGCCCTCGTGCGGAATTCCCTCGATCGGGCATTCTGCGGTTCCGACGGTCGACCGGGTGAACTTCTCTACGTTTTCCCTCGCCTTCTCGGCATCCAGCACCCAGGTGCGGTAAAAGTCAAACGGACATTCCGCAATCCCTTTGTCGCCGTCCCCGGAATGAATGAGTCCCGTATAGCCGCGATGGAGCAGCTTGAACAGATGGTTCTGAGATTGGGCGTTTTTGCGGAAATCGCGGATTAACGAAACCGACAGCTCGGCGTACTGGATGCCGTTTTCCTCCGTGCCGCATTCCCCGAGCGTGCGTCCGTCGAAGCCGATGATCGAGGAGTGGCCGAAATAAGAGTAAACGCCGTCGAAGCCGGCCGCATTGGCTACAGCCACATACGTGTTGTTCGACCAAGCCATCGCTTTCGCCATGATGATTTGCTGGTCCTTCGACGGATACATGTAGCCTTGGCAGCGCACGATCAGCTCGGCTCCCTTCATCGCACAGTCGCGCCATATTTCGGGATAGTTGCCGTCGTCGCAGACGATAAGGCTGATTTTAAGCCCCTTCGGCCCTTCCGCTACGTACGTACAGTCGCCGGGATACCAGCCTTCGATCGGGCACCACGGAATAATTTTTCTGTATTTCTGAACGATGTCCCCTTTATTGTTCATCAGAATCAAGGTGTTGTACGGAGCTTTGTTCGGATGAGCCTCGTGCCGTTCCCCGGTCAAGGAGAACACGCCCCACGTATTGGCCTTCCTGCAAGCCTCGGCGAAAATGGCGGTTTCTTCTCCGGGAATGGAGGAAGCGGTTTCGTACATTTCCTGCTCGTCGTACATAATGCCGTGGGTGCTGTATTCTGGAAAAACAACGAGGTCCATGCCCGGCAAGCCCTGCTTCATCCCGACGATCATATCGGCGATCCTGCGGCAGTTGTCCAGAACCTCCGCCCGGGTATGCAGGCGCGGCATCTTATAGTTCACCACTGCCACCCCTACTGTGTCCTGACTGCTGGAAATGTCTCCATGTCTCATCGAAAACCCCTCCTTGGTGTTTTACATCAGCCGGGTAAGGTTCATCTCGCCGTCCGGCCGACTTGACCAGGATTAAAGCAAAATCCGTGCCAATAAAATTTTCCGCCAGATAAAAGAAACCGCTTACAATAATTGCCGCCGTTTGTCGCAAATTGAGACAATTGCAGCCCACGTTCCTATGCGAAAAGCGTCAAAACACTCCACAAACCTGTAACTGTCGCAAAATGATACACTGTCTTATTTTTACACACGAGCCATAAGAAAAAAGTCAACCCCCAATTTCAAACGGTTTGATTTTTGTTATAATAAAGACACAAACCTACCAAGGAGAGGCGGAGTTCGATGAATACTAGAGTCGGTTTATTGTTTTCATTAACTGGCACGACCGCCCTGACGGAACGAGGACAATGCGATGCGGCCATCCTGGCCATCGAGCACTTTAACCAAAAGGAAATGAACGTGGAAGCGATCGTGCGGGATATTTGCTCGGACCCGGCCAAAAGCGCGAAAGAAGCGGAAGCGCTTGCAAAAGACGGCGTGAAGGTGTTCATCGGCTGTTATACTTCGGCTTGCCGGAAAGCGATTCTTCCGGTGCTGGAGAAATACGGCTGCCTGCTGGTCTACCCTACGTTGTATGAGGGACGGGAATGCCATTCCAACGTGTTTTATACCGGGGAGGTGCCGAACCAGCAGGTTCATGTGCTGCTCGATTACTTAACCGAGCACTTCGGGAAGCGCGTCTACTGCATCGGCACGGATTACATTTATCCCCGGGAAACGAACCAGCAGGTCCGCACGTATCTCGCGGAAAAAAACGGCTCGGTCGTCGGCGAAGCCTATGTGCCGTTCGGTCATCAGACCTTCTACGACGTGCTGGAAGACATCATTGTGAAGCGGCCCGATGCCATCTTTACAACGCTCGTCGGGCAAAGCATCATCCCGTTCTATCGCGCGTACCGGCGAATGGGCTTGAATCCGGATCACCTGCCTATTTTCAGTCCGATCACGAAGGAAACGGAAATTGCGGCCATGGGCGCCGACTACGGAGCGGGGCATTACGGCTCGGCCAGCTATTTTCAATCGCTTCAAAATGAGCACAATCTGCATTTCGTCAGCGCGTTTCACGAACGCTTCGGTGCGCAGCAGGTGATTTCGTCGGTCATGTTCAATTCTTATCTGGGCACCAAAATGATCCTGGACAGCATTCATGAAACCGGGGGCCTGGATTACCGGGACGTCTTTTACCATCTCAGTGACAAGAAGCTTGAAACCGCTTGCGGGACGGTGCTCGTCGAGGGCGACCATCACCATTTATCCAGACCGGTAAAAATCGGAAGAGCGATGCCGGACGGGCAATTCGAAATTGTTTGGGACTCGCAGCGCAATATTGCTCCGAAGCCGTTTAAAGAAAAAAGCCGGGAGCCCGGCCAGCTGAATGAGATCATTCTGGAGTCGTGGGGCCGGATCAGCGATGAAGCGATCGTCGTCCTGTCGGAGCGGCAGCATATTGTGTACATGAGCAAAAAAGCGGCAGAGCTGACCCGGTTAACGGAAGGCCAGCTCCTCACACCGACGATGCTGCAGCAGATCCATCACGCGTTCGAGGTGTATCCTTATGGAACAAACGGTCAGCAAATGCTTCTGCTCAAGCCGAAGCCTAGCGTCCGTTCTTCGGGTGCGCCCTATCAGTTCGACCGCATTCGGACCTTGAGCCCCGAATACCAGTTGGAGCTGGAGGTCGCCAAGCTGGCGTCTCAATCATCTGCCAACGTGCTGATTACCGGAGAGACCGGAACAGGAAAAGAAGTGCTGGTTCAAGCGATTCATCAGCAAAGCGAACGAAAGCATGGCCCGCTGGTCGCCGTTAACACCGGCCTGCTGCCCCGGGAGCTGATCGCGAGCGAGATGTTCGGCTATATCGAAGGAGCGTTTACAGGCGCCAAAAAAGGCGGAGCCATCGGCAAATTCGAAGCCGCGAACGACGGGACTCTTTTTCTCGACGAGATTGGCGACATGCCGTTGGATCTTCAGGTCGTCCTGTTAAGAGCTATCGAGTCGAAGCGGATTATGAGACTGGGGGAAAATAAAGAACGGGCGGTCAACGTACGGATTATTGCCGCGACGAACCGGAATCTGCAAGAAGAAATCGCCTACAGCGGCTCGTTCCGGTCGGACCTGTTTTACCGTCTGAACGTCTTGTCGATCACGATCCCTCCGCTTCGCGAGCGCCCGGAAGATGTGGAACACTTAAGCCGGGAGTTTCTCCGCGAATTTCAGGCCGTCCACGGCGACGGGCCGGATGGCATCAGCGACGAAGCGCTGCAAGCCTTGGTCCAATATCCGTGGCCGGGCAATATCCGTGAATTGCGAAATGTGATGGAGCGTGCCTACCTGCTGGCCGGACGGGAACGAGCTGCGATCCGGGTAGAGCATCTGCCGAGAGCGCTCAAAGGATATTACCAGAGAAAGCCGAGGGCGGCCGAGCCGCTCAAGCAAGTTGAGCGCAGGATGATCGAGCAAGTGCTGAGCGAGACGAAGACGATCACCGAGGCGTCCAAGGTGCTTGGCATTACGCGGAGTACGCTTTACCGGAAGCTGAAGGAATTTCAAATGACGCCGTAAGCCGGTGCCGGTTTACGAGCAAACAAAGCTAAGGGCAGGCCCGCTTCGTATAGCAGGTCTGCCCTCAAATTGTCGAGAAAGTGGTCTAGCAAAAATAGAGATACATACATAGATGGGGTATCCACCCCTCGTTACATCTATTATCCCAGTTGACCACTTTCTCGACAAGCGGCCTGCCCGCTTTATCGGACTCTCACGTGCAAGCCTCCGAGAATACCGCAAATGTCTTCGAATACTTTGTCCATCCCGGCCTCTCCGTCCACCGAGCGGAGCTGGCCTCTCATTTTATAAAATTTCAGCAGCGGCTTCTGCTGCTTTACATTGATTTCCAACCGGGTGGCTACCGTTTCCTCCGTATCGTCCGGCCGCTGGTACAGCGGTCCTCCGCACTTGTCGCAGCTCCCTTCTTCCTGCGGAGGGTGATACATTACGTGGTACGTCTCGCCGCAGTACCGGCAAATCCGCCGTCCGGTCAGACGCCCAAGCAACTTGCTGCTATCCACATCCAAATGAAGCGCGAGGTCGATCCGCCGACGCCCTTCGACGAGTACCCGCTCCAATTCCAGCGCTTGAGACACCGTCCGCGGAAATCCGTCCAGCAAAAAGCCGCACGCCGTATCTCCTTGGCTCAGCCGTTCCTTAACGATCCCAATTGTCACCTCGTCGGGGACAAGCAGCCCTTTCTCGACGTATGCTTTGGCCTCAAGACCGAGCGTTGTTCCTTCCGACATCGCGGCACGGAACATGTCTCCGGTTGAAATATGCGGTATGCCGAATTTTGCTTGAATGAATTCAGCTTGAGTCCCCTTGCCCGCACCCGGCAATCCGATAAAAATAATCTGCATCCCGTTATATCCCCCATTTCTGTTTTATGAGTCCGTAAAGGTTAATCCTCGATCGTCGACATGTCGCCCGTCGGCAAATTCAACTCCCACGCTTTCAGCACGCGGCGCATAATTTTGCCGCTTCGCGTTTTGGGCAGCTTGTCCTTGAACTCGATTTCACGAGGCGCCGCATGAGCGGACAAGCCGGTTTTGACGAATCGGACAATCTGGTCCTTCAGCTCCTCCGACGCCGTATAACCGTCCCGCAGCGCAATGAACGCTTTGATCACTTCGCCCCGCATCGGGTCCGGCTTGCCGATGACGCCCGCCTCCGCAACCGCCGGATGCTCTACCAGCTTGCTCTCGACCTCGAAGGGCCCGACCCGCTCGCCCGCGGTGTTGATCACATCGTCAACGCGACCCTGGAACCAGAAGTAACCGTCCTCGTCGCGGAAAGCAGAGTCTCCCGACACATACCAGCCCTGGAAACGGAAATACTCTTCGTACTTGGCCGGATTGTTCCAAATGCGGCGCATCATGGACGGCCATGCCGTTTTGATCGCCAAATTTCCCATGCAGTAGGGCTCCAAGACACGGCCCTCGTCGTCCAAGATGGCCGCGTCCACGCCTGGAATCGGTTTGCCCATCGATCCCGGCTTAATTGCCATCCCCGGGTAATTGCAGATGAGCTGCCCCCCGGTCTCCGTCATCCACCAAGTGTCATGGATGCGCTGCTTGAATACGTTCAATCCCCAACGAACGACCTCCGGGTTCAAAGGCTCGCCGACGCTGAGCACATGGCGGAGTCTGGACAGATCGAACCCGGATACCAGCTCGTCTCCGGCTCCCATTAGCATGCGGAAGGCGGTAGGGGCGCTGTACCAGACGGTAATGCCGTACTTTTGCAGGGTGGCATACCAGTCCGCCGGCTTGAACCGTCCCCCGCGGATCACGTTCGTCGCGCCGTTGAGCCACGGAGCAAAAACGCCGTAAGACGTGCCGGTCACCCAGCCCGGATCGGCCGTACACCAATACACGTCGTCTTCCTTCAGGTCCAGCACGATTTTGCCCGTATAATAATGATGTAGCATCGCATCATGGACGTGAAGCACGCCTTTGGGCTTGCCGGTGGAACCGGAGGTATAATGCAGAATGAGGCCGTCCTCGCGGTCCATCCAATCGAGGTCCAGCTTCTCGGAAGCGCTTTCCATTGCTTGGTGGAAATCGACCTGCCCCTCCTCCAGCCTTAGGTCGTGTCCGACCAGAATCACATGCTTCAGATGGGGCAAATCCTGAACCGGGATGCGTGGAAGCTGGGAAGGCGTCGTGACGATCGCCACGGCCTGACTATCTTCCAAGCGGTCCTTCACGGCCGTTTCCATAAAGGCTTCGAACAAAGGACCGGCAATCGCGCCGACTTTGATAATCCCGAGAAGCGCAAAGTACAGCTCGGGAGAACGGGGCATGAAAATAAATACGCGGTCCCCTTTTCCAATGCCCAGTTGACGAAGCACGTTACCGAAGCGGTTGGAGCTGCTTTTCATTTGTCCGAAGGTGTATGCTTCTTCTCGCTGACCGTCGCTGTAGTATAGGGCGATTTTGTCCCGGCGCGAGGACTCGGCATGCCGATCGATCGCTTCGTACGCCATATTGATTTTTCCGGTTTCGTGCCATGTGAACTCGCTCTCCACCTCCTCCCAGCGAAAATGTCCCCGCGCCTGCTCGTAATTTTCCATGTTGGGGCTTGCCGCCGTGGGCGCAATGCGCTCATTCGTAAACGAACTCATGATGTAGACCCTCCCAATCGATAATAGATGATTGCCTTTCTTAGCCTAAGTAAAGCAATTATTGTGCCAACCGTCGGAGTGCGGAAATGTAAGAAACGCACAAAAAAATGTGTCCCATTTCGGGACACATTCGCCGATTCGATGTGATACAGTGATGCAAAATGGGACACTTGGGGCATCCACAGCAGCCTGCGTGCCTGACGGATTTCTCATTTTTTTCTCAATACAAGTTGAATGACATGGGCTAATCCGGTATGCGCCTTCCCTTCCACCCGCTCTTGCTCGCCATAGAAGAAATGGAGCACCTCATGGCCTTCGCACCAGGCAAGAATTTCTTTGGGGTCGTAGAGCAAATCCGGGTCCGGGGGGCCACCCGTACCATACTTTAATTGGTCCTTGGAGTATACCTCAAGCATCATAATTCCTTTAGGCTTTATCGCATTTTTCATTTTATTGAGAACCATGGCCTGATCGTCTTTATGAAAATGTCCGAACACCATGATGGCGGCATCGTATTCCTCGTTCGGTACATCCTCTGCCAACAGGTCTAGTTTTTGGGTATGTACCTCAACTGCATGCTTCCGGGCCAGTTTTTTCGTTTTTTGCAGGCCGCTCTCCGCATAGTCAATGGCGGTCACTTCATGATTTCGTTTGGCCAAAAAAACGGCATTCCGGCCCTCGCCCTCCGCGAACGCAATAACTTTGCGATATGGTTCCAATCGAAAAGCTTGTTGTTGAATAAATACGTTAGGCTCTTCCCCATAATAATATTCCTCCGACTTAAAACGCTCATGCCATACATTTCCCATAATTACCTACCTCCTGTGAATGAAGTGTTGGACATTAAAGACTCACTATGTCTTTAATAAAGCAAAAAAGCAGCATGGGTGCAGAGCATAGTTCGCCGCTTGTGTGAATTTCGTCATCGATTGCAGAGTTGTTATATCTATAATATCTTCGAAATTGACGATGCGTCAAGAGTGAGCGCAAGGCATCGATGATATGAAAAAAATAAGCCGCGGCACCTATTCGGGGCCACGGCTCGTTGTGCAGTAAATCGCTCAAAGCGTACGAAACTTAAGATTTTTGCAGTCGATGGCGAATGAGAAAGCTCTTTGCTCGCTTCCATCCAACGAAAACTCCACAAGCAAGTTATCCAGATCTTTCTCCGTTAAAGCTTGGCCGCTGATCCAGCCGTGCCTTTCTTTGCCGGGCAGGATTGTCACCCCGGTAAAGTCCGGGTTGGTTGGGGAAGCCCCGACCTTTTCGCTTAACTTGCCCTGGCTCGAATGGTTCGACTGCACAGCAAGACGGCTTGGGTCAACCGTAATAGTTTCCTTCTCGGTTCCGTTCTTGATCGTGATTTCAAAGTCGGTCGTTTGTCCGGTCCGCCGGATGGAATTGACGGTCACCTCCACACCGTTATTGGTTTGCGTGACCGGCATTTTCTGAAGCTGAGGCTCCGAGCCGCTTTTATTCGGAGCGGATTTTTCGTCCCCCCCGTCCGTTCCTGCAACATAATTGCTGTCAATAGACACGGGATTGTCGATATCCTGCGCGGCATGCGGGGTTCCGTTCATTAACACGGCCCCTGTGAACACAATCGAACCGCAGACGAGTCCGAGCACAATTTTTTTCACCATGATAATTCAATCCTCTCTGATGTCGTTAGACCAGCGTTCGACGGTCAGCTCCAGCCGCGAATCGGCCTCTGCCCGGTAATGGCGCACTACCGAATTTCCGGCTTGATCCGTTTCCGCGACGCCATCGGCCCTGCTGATTTGATAAACGAACTCGGTATGAAGCGGAAGCTCAAGCCGCCCGGAATATACAGGCGCATCCGGCTGCTTGCTTAAAGGAAACCAGGCGTATAGCATGACGGTTTCCGGCGTATGCAACGGAACATGAACGGTTAAATCGAGGGCAACCCGCTCCTTCAATTCCTTGACCACGCGGATCGAAATAGCAGCCTCCAGACCGCAGTAATTAACCGTAACCGTCGTCTCTCCTTCTTCCTTCGCCACCACGGTTCCGTCCTCCTGAACCTCTACGATCCGAGGGTCCTCCACCCGGTAAGCCGCCCTTAACAAGGACAGCTTCAAGCCGCTGTCAAACTCCGCGATCGGATTCAACCGGCAGACCGGACCGCGGATGCCGACTTCGTTCCAGCCTTGCAACGATAAAGAGCGCGCCTGGCCTTTGTCTCCGAATAAATGAAGCAGCGGAGAGGCCAGTCTGGCCGCCCAGTCTTTCTCCACATGAGCCGCTTCGGGATCGAAATAATACATCAGCTCGTTATCAGCTTCGTATCCGAGGAGGGCAAGCTGCTCCGCGACTTCGCGGACATGCTTTTCCATGATCAGCGTGCCTTCCCTGCCTCCCAGATCGATCCAAATCCGGGAAATCGGCTGCTTCTTGCCGAACGTATGATACTGCCGGTATTCCTCCAGCGTTACGGGATCGACGTAGTAAAAATACGGCGACAAGATCGCCAGCTTCCCGAAAATGTCCGGACGGCGAAAGCCGATATGGTAGGTAACTTGGCCCCCGCGGGAAGACCCCATTAAGCCCGTATGCTCCGGGCCCGGCTTCGTCCGGAACAGCGCATCGATGTAAGGCTTGACCTCCTCGATAATAAAGCGCTCGTAAAGCTGCCCTTTGGGCTGGATTCGCACTTTGTCGGACGGATACAGTACCCCTTCCAGCTCATGGGTAAATTCGTCGGCCCGTTCGACGCCCCGATTCGGGATGCCGACGACGATGATTTCTTCCATGAGGCCGCTCTGAATCAAGCGGTCCGCGGTTTCATGGACGTTCCAGGAATAGCCGTTGAAGGCGGGATGGAAAATATTTTGCCCGTCGTGCATATACAGCACCGGATACCGCTTCGCTTGATCCCAGCAATAGCTCGGGGGGAGGTAAACAAACAGATCCCGCGTATTGTCCAAGTGGACAGAGTAGAAATTTTCCACCTTCAAAATGCTTGATTTGTTCTTGTGCATCCTCATCACCTCTGCTCGCTCACGGGCGCCGCGTCCACCCAATTTTCGACTTCGTAATTCAGAACGAGGCCGTCCTTGGCCGTAAATTTCCGGTAAGGAATTTCCCGGCCCTGCCGGTCCGTCTCATGCATGCCCAAGCCGCGGGAAATGCGGAATTCGAAGGACATATCCCGCGGTACCTCAAAGGTTCCTCCGTACAGCCCTTCGCGGATCATCGGCAGCTCGATGCCGGCGTATAGCGCAGCAGTTGGCGGCGTAAAGACAGGCACCTTCACGTACGCTTGGACGGTAACCGTCTCCGAAACCGACGGGACGACGGCAACAGCCAGTTCGGCCGTCAGGCTGCCGTTTCTGTAACGGACCGTCGTTTCCCCTTCTTTCTTGGGCTGCAATTTGCCGTCTGCCGTCACGTCCAGCAGCTCGGGATCGGCTACTTCATAGCAGGCGTCTAGATCCGTCATCATAAAGCCGCTGTCGTAGTGCACCACCGGATTGAGCGTACGCTTCGGCCCCTCGATCCCAACCGCCTCAGGCCCATGCAAATCGACACGAACAGGAGTTCCGATGCGACCAAAAAAATAAAGCAGCGGCGCGTGCACTCTGGCGGCCCAATCCTTCTGCGAATGGCCCGAATTGACGGCATAATAATAGACAAAATCGTCCCCGGGCCGATATCCGGCGCTGATCAGCGTATCCGCGACATGCCGTACATGTTTTTCCATAACGGTGAAGCCTTCGGCATCCCCCACGTCCATCCAAATGCGCAGAGCCTTCTTTTCCGTGTAGACGCGGCTCAACCAGCGGTCCTCCATCGTGCGGAGATCGACGCTTGCAAAGAACGGACACAAAGCCCCGATCATCCCGAACGTCTCTGACCTGCGGAACCCGATATTGTAGGAAACCAACCCGCCCGCGGACGATCCCATCAGCGCCGTATGCTCCTGATCCGGCAGCGTCCGGTATTCCCGGTCGATATAAGGCTTTACTTCACGGACGAGAAACTCCTCGTACAGCTCGCCCTGATTCGTCGTATCGAAAACCCGGTGTCCGTACGGATTCTCATGCATATATTCCGCAATCCGGGCATCCTCGATGTGGGCTACCGCAACGATGATAATTTCCCGCATGCGTCCTTCAGCAATGAGGCGGTCGGCCGTTTTATGCACGTCCCAGGATTCGCCCTTCCTGTCCTGGTAGAACGCGTGCTGCCCGTCCTGCATATACAGAACGGGGTACCGCTGCCCCTCATCCGTTTCATAGCCCGGAGGCAAATATATAAATATATTTCTGGAATTATCAAGAATCTCGGAATAAAAATGATTAATTTCGATCAGCCGCGACGAACTCACGCCACATTCTCCTCACCGGATCGTCACGTGATGACGGACAGGCAATAAAACTTTTCACGGCTCACCTCATCCGCATCCTGAATATTGCGATCCATCATACGGACGATCTCTTTGTAGTCATTCAAATCAAACGCAACTTTTGCCATCCCTTGCGGAACGATTTCCGGGCAATGGCTCGTGCACAGGACAGCGAGCCGGTTATGGGTCTTGGCCGCTTCATGCGCCAAAAATTCATTCAACACGATCCCCGGACGTCCGGCATACACGGACAGGAATTCATGCATGTCCTTAATGTTATCGCAACACACATGGATCCGTTCCTCGTCCAGACCGGATTGCCGCTTGATAAACTCCACCAGTTCGGCATTGTTATACGAATCCATCACAAGAAACTGCGGAGCTTCACCGAGCAGGCTGCGGGCCGCTTGGAAGCTCCGCGCGAAATCCGGAACGATTTTGTGAAACAGCGGGTCTTCGATATAGCTGTCGACCACGAAGACAGGAACGCCGAATCCGAAATAATTCGATATGGTCGTGAATTGTTCTTGATCCACGTTCATCAAGAAGACGCCGTCCAAATTGCGCTCCATAATAATTTTCGAGGACGGGCCCAAGTTGTCGATTTGCATAAAAAGGACATGATATCCCAGCTCGCTGCAGTGCCGCTCGATGGCCTGGATCGTTTTCGCATACTTCAAATCGGACCACAGATAATCGTCGTTCCCTTTAAACCATAAAATGCCGATAAGTCCGGTTTTCTTGACCTTCAGCGACTGCGCCGTACGGTTCGTTACGTATCTCAGCTGCTGCGCGGCCTTCAGTACCTTCACGCGCGTTTCATCGGATATGGATTGGGTCTTCACGTCGTTCAAAATATACGAAACCGTCGCAATGGAAACGCCGGCCGCTTTGGCTATGTCTTTGATCGTTGCTTTTTTCATGGTTTAACCGCCTCTACTTAAACGTTTAGGTCGATTAAAGCATACGGCCTTGTCTTTGTCAAATCATGACAATGGCGCTCTCAAAACGAGCCATCCGTACGGAGGCAAGCTGATAGAAAGCCGCTCGTCCGTCAGTTCGAAGCTTCCGTCGCCCATGGCGATTTCGAGCGGTACCTGCGCGTCCAAAGTGACATCCGTGACTGCCGAATTCCCGCTGTTATTGAAGCCGATGTAAAGCTGTTCGTCTGCATCCGTTCTACAGATGACAAGCTGATGATCCTTGGCATAGATCACCTGAAAAGTTCCGTCCCGCAACGCCCGGTGCTGCCGTCGGTACGAAATAATCGTCCGGTAAAACGCAAGCAGCTCCTGGTTTTGCAAGGCTTCGTCCCAAATCATCGGACGCCTGCAGTCGGGGTCCGCCCCGCCCAGCATCCCCACTTCGTCGCCGTAATAAATGCACGGAACGCCGGGGAATGCAAACTGAAACAGCACGGCGAGCTTGGCTTTCCTTGCCTCCTGCGCGACCGTAAGCAACCGCGGCGTATCGTGGCTTCCGACGATGTTAAAGGCCGCTTCGTTCACCTGCTGCGGATATTGGGCCAGCAGCCGGTTGATCCGGTGAGAAAACCGCTCCGCATCGATCGCATCCTTGGCAAAAAAGTCAAGTACGGCCTCCGTCGCCGGATAGTTCATGACCGCATCGAATTGATCCCCCTGCAGCCACGGCATCGAGTCGTGCCAAATTTCGCCCAAGATATAAAAGTCCGGCTTGAGCGACTTCAAGGTTTTGCGGAAATGCCTCCAAAACTCGTGATCGACCTCATTGGCCACATCCAGCCGCCAGCCGTCGATATCGCATTCCTTCACCCAGTACTGCGCCACGTCCAGCAGGTATTGCCGGACCTCCGGATTCGCCGTATTCAGCTTCGGCATATGCGCCTCGAAAGCGAAGCAGTGGTAGGAAGGTCTGGGCTCCGTCTGCACCGGAAATTGCTTGATATGGAACCAGTCCCGGTAGCGCGATTCCGGTCCGTGGCGGACCACATCTTGAAACGGAGCGAACAGCGCGCCGCTATGATTGAATACGGCATCCAGAATGACGCGAATCCCGCGTTCGTGGCAGGCTTGAACCAGCTTCTTCAGCAATGCGGTATCCCCGAACTGCGGGTCGATTTTCAAATAGTCCGTCGTATCGTACTTATGATTCGTCTCCGCCGCAAACAGCGGGGTAAAATAAATCGCGTTTACGCCAAGCGAGCCAAGGTAATCCAGACGGTCCAATACGCCCTGCAAATCGCCGCCGTAGAAATCATACGGCCCCGGGTCCGCCTCCTCCCATGAACGAACGCCGGCCGGATCGTTCGACGGATCGCCATTCGCAAACCGCTCGGGAAATATTTGATAAAACACAGCCTCTTTTACCCACCCCGGCGGCTTCAACACTTCATCGGCCCACAGAAACGGATAATCGAAGAAAGAAAGCGGGTCCTGCGGCTTTTCCTTCTGAAAGCCGGTCTCGGTGTACCAGACTGTTTCGTCCTCCGAGATCAATGCAAACGCATAGCGCAATCTGCGATGCGGGGGGACGAGCTCCGCCTGCCAATAATCGAACCGTTCGTCGCTCGCCAGCTTATGAAGATACTGCTCGCTGGCGGTTTGCTCCCAATCGTACTTGTCGCCATAGAGAGCTTTTACCGCGCGCAGATCGTCTTTTTTCGTCCGCAGCCGGATATGGATCGTACGGTCATCGTAAGCGTAGCAATCCGCATTGCCGGACCGGTGGTAAACCGCTTCTAACAACATGGAATCCCCATCCTTTTTTGGTATAAATCGCATTACCCTTTATCCGCGCCGGCCGCGATTCCGTGAATTAAGTACTTCTGGAAATACATGTACAGCAGCGTGATCGGCAGCGCCACAAGCACGGCGCCCGCTGCGAATAACGTAAAGCTGGAATTGGTCTCGTTGGCCACCATCGCATACAGCCCTTGCGCCAGCGTCATTTTATCCGAGGACCTAAGCACGATTTGCGGCAAAATAAAGTCCATGAACGGCGTGATGAAGCTGTTCAGAGCTACGAACGTAATCGCCGGCAGCGATAAAGGAAATATAATTTTGAAGAACGCGTCGGCATGACTTGCACCGTCGATAAACGCGGCTTCCTCCAGACTTTTCGGGATCGTGTCGAAGTGCCCTTTCATGACCCAGGTGCCCATGGACACTGCCCCGCCGGCATAGATGAGAATCAGCCCCAGATGCGTGTCGAGCAGCTTCGTTTGCAGCAGCAGCACAAAAATCGCCATGACGGATAGAAACCCCGGAAACATTTGCAGGACCAGCAGCATCATCAAGCCTTGCTGTCTCCCTTTGAAACGGAATCTGGAAAAAGCATACGCCGTCGCCGCTACCAATGCCGTCGATACGACCGCGTTCACCAGCGCGATCTTGATCGTATTTTGATACCACAGCACAAAATCGGTCGTATGGATCAGCTCGATGTAATGCGCGATCGTCGGGTTGTCGGGAATCATCTTGCTGACGAGCAAGTTATCGCCCGGATTCAGAGACGTGCCTACGATCCACACGATCGGGTAGATCGTCGTGACGAGCAGCACCGCAAATACCGCGTAAATTCCCGTGACGACCAGGTTGTTTTTGAATTTGGACATCCAGATCAAATCCTCTTCTTAAACGGACTTCATCCGCTTGTAATTCCATAAAGAAAATGCCGCAATGAGAATGAACATAATGATGGATACGGCCGAGGCCATATTAAACTGGCTTTGATTCAACGTCATCTTGAAAATCCACGAGATCAAAATATCCGTGCTTCCGGCGTAGTAATAATCCGGATTATTCGGCTTCCCGTCCGTCAGCAAGTAAATCAGGTTGAAGTTATTGAAGTTAAACGCAAACTGCATAATAAAGATCGGCGCCGTCGCCATCAGCACGAGGGGCAGCGTAATTTTGACGAACTTTTGCAGTCCCGAGGCCCCGTCGACGTCCGCCGCTTCGTACAGATCGCGCGGCAGGGTCGTCAAGATTCCCGACATCAGCGCCATCAGGAACGGCGTCGAGAACCATAAATTGACCAGAATGACGGATGCTTTCGCCATTGTCGGATCGGAAAGCCAGGGCACGGGAGAGAAGCCGAGCTTCACGATCAGATCGTTCACCGGACCGAACGTCCCGTTCAGCAGCACCCGGAAAACGAGGATCGAGATGAACTGCGGGATCGCCCAAGGCAGAATGAACACCGTTCTCCAAAATTTTTTGAAGCGGACCTGCGGGTGGTTTACCATCATTGCGAGTAACAGTCCGCTGAGAAAGACGGTGGAGGTCGAAGCCGCCGCCCAGATGATATTCCAAACGGAGATGCCGAAGAATGTGGACCTCCACGCCTCTTGCGCGAACAAATCGTAAAACGTGCGGAAGCCGACCCAATCCACCAGCGCCCGGTCCGGAATATGCGACGGCGCCGAATAGTTGGTGAAGGCGATTAACACATTAAACACGAGCGGAATGACCGTAACGAACAGAATGAAAAAAGCGGCGGGCAGCAGAAGCAAATAAGGAAAATGCCGGAACTTCGCTTGCTTCACGGATTCGACGAACCCGAGGACATGGCCGCCTTCGTCCCGAAGCTCCCCGTTCTTCTTCGCATCGTAAACATTCATCGCATAAAACCCGAGGAACAGCAGGATGACGACGAGGGTAATGAGACCGTTGATCAGCAGAAAGATCGAATGGTCGCCCTGTATAATTTTTCCCCGGATGATCCGGGTCGGCACATCACCTAGCGTGATCAGCCCCAGAATGCCTTTCCATGCGATCGAATAATAGTTCCAGAAAAACAATTGGGCCAAGACGATGAACAGCAAGCCTTTGATATATTGTCTGTTGTAGAGCTGGCCCAAGCCTATGAACGCCGCGGAACAAACGGCTGCCGTGACCTGATGCCGCCGGGCGCTTGGTTGTGATTGCATACGTAAAACCGCCTTAGCCGAGTTTTGAGAATGAATCCGTGCGTTATTTCGTCGTTTTCATGGCTGTCTTGATCTGCTCCACTGCGGTAGTCAGAACGGCTGCCGGATCTTGACCGTCGTTCCAGATCGCAGCGAGCGCAGCGCCTGCGGGCACCCATACATTGCCCATTTCCGGAATGGACGGCATCGGCGTCGAATATTTCGCCTGCTCCAGAAATGCCGCCGCTTTCGGGTCTTGCGTAATGATGGGATCGTCCATCAGGTCCTTCCTCGGAGGAAGCTGGGTTGTCATCTTGAACCGCTTGATCAGATTATCCTTGCTGGTCGCATAGCTTGCGAACAGCTTGGCGGCAGCCGGGTACTTCGTGTACGAATTGACGTACAAGGCTCGAATGCCGGAGAAGCTGACCGGATGCTCGCCGTTCGGCAGCAGAGGCAGCGGCGCTACGCCATAGTCGAAATTCACTTTCGACAAGCTGGCCATCAGCCACGAGCCGTTGATGACGGCAGCGGTTTTTCCTTCCTGGAAAAAGCCCGTAATGATGTTGTCGTTGATGTCTCCGGCGTTCAACGGCAATATTTTTTTGAGCGATTGCAAATATTTTGCCCCTTCAACCGTTTTCGCGCTGTTGAGACCGATATCGTTCGGGTTCGTACCTTGATTACCGAACACATACCCGCCGTAACCGGCGAGGAACGAGTACGATTGATACAGCTGTCCGACGTCCCACATCAAGGCGAACTTTTTGGTTTTCGGATCGTTGTAGGTTTCGGCGAATTTCACGATGTCGTCGTACGTTTTCGGAGCTTTGTCCATCAAGGACTTGTTGTAAAACAGCGCATACGTATCGATCGCCGTCGGAAAGCCGTAAAGCACGTCCTTGTACGTGACTCCGGCCAGCGCCGAGGACATCACCTCATTCTTCATGCTGTCGCCCGACACGTCGTTTTCCAGCACAAGCCCGGCCGTCACCGCATTCCCCAATTGATCGTGCGGCGCAGAGAAGACGTCGGCTCCAATCCCCGCCGGACCGTCGGTGGTCAGCTTCTTAACGGTGTCGATCGCAGGAACCGGCTCCACCTTCACTTTTACGCCGTATTCTTTCTCGAAGCTTTCCGCTACCGCTTTCAAATAATCGAGCTCCGGACCTTTCGATTCCCATACGAGCAATTGGGCGCCTTGCTCCGGCTTTAACGGCTCCGCGTTTGCACTTCCTTCGGCTTCGTTCCCCGGCTCCTGCCCAGCAGGCGAAGGACGGCCCTCTCCGCAAGCGGTTAGCAGGGAAGAACTCAGACAAAGGACAAGAACGGCGGAAATGAAACATCGTTTTGACATGCGGGGTCCCCCTTTTAAGTCTACTGCATTGTTCGTGAACTGAATCGTTTAAGTACTGAAACGTTTAAGTAGTGCTTAAGTGATATCATAGCTTTTCGTTTCCGCAGGAGTCAATGATAAAAAATGGAAAATAGCCCTGTCCGGCAAGACTCGAATATAGAAGCAGCGGCAGCCCAGGATGAAGACTGCTGCTGTTTTTACTGCTAACGCAACGCATCCTGTTAGTTCAATCCTACCTTAAACAATTGTTGCACAGTAGCCCGTTTCTTTACCTTTTTCAATTGCCTGGATATACCCATCAAAGTAATAGGGTATCTCATCTTCTTTTCCATTTTGAATTCTGCTTCTAACTTTTTCGAATGCAAATATTGAAATTGAAAATTCCGGCTCGCCAGTAACTAAAACAGGCTGATCGCTTTCTTGTACCCAGTAATACTTT
This sequence comes from Paenibacillus tyrphae, assembly GCF_027925525.1. GTDB lineage: Bacteria > Bacillota > Bacilli > Paenibacillales > NBRC-103111 > Paenibacillus_G > Paenibacillus_G tyrfis_B. Next base: position 59,366 of record NZ_BSDJ01000008.1, read on the forward strand.
CCGCCATAATTCCTTCTTGCTACTTCGAAAATATAACATCCAGCCATAGAAGAGACAGAATCCAAAATATCATCATCTAATTCAAAGTCACGTAATTCTTCAAGAATATCGTCTACGTTTCGTAGGCTATCTACGCTAAAATTAAAATTCCCTTTATCAGAAAAGTTCTTTGTGAAGTTTTCTGCCGTTAAAATAATATCTTGTTCTAAACTACTTTGCATCAATCTCGCCCCGCTTTATGTGTATTTGATTAGTTAATATTCGTCAAAATCAAAGCATTACCTGCCTTTAAGCAGAACGAAGCTGCCGAGTTTTGCTGGCAGCTGCTCCGCAATTTTATTAGCTGTAGTCACCCGTTAGTTTAACACTGGGGAAGAAGCTGTTTTCGTACCGAATGCGGTTATTATTCCAACACCTTTTCAAGCTCGCCGCCCCATTTACTCCAGCCATACTTCGCTCCATTGAGTGCGGGTTCATTGGAGATTCCGGTTTGTTCGAGATGAAGGTTAACCTTTCCGTCCCCTAAATCCTGCAGCGTCCAGGTGACCGTGTGCTTCTCTCCTCCGCTGGCCCAAGTATAGGACAACCGGTTTGGTGCTTCCACGATAAGCACTTCCCCGTCAACAATCCCATCCCACCACTCGGTCGGTTGAGTGCGAAATTGAAAATGGTGTCCTACGACGGGCTTAAAATCATTTTCCATCGCCTGACCAGTGTGGATGTTGACCACCCACTTGGCAAGCTTGCTTGAATCGGTTAAGGCGGACCAAAGCTTCTCGATTGATGTCGTGTACTGAAAATCCAAGGTTAATGTTAAACTCATTCTTCTTCCTCCTCTAATAGTTGGTTTAAGCGCAACATGTTCATACTCCAGAACTTGCTGTAGAAAGCCACCCAATCTTGAATTTCTTGGAGTGGAGAGGCGTTTAGCCTAAATCGCGTTTCTCTGCCGACTTTTCGGTCATGGACCAGTCCGGCCTCTTTAAGGATTGTCAAATGCTTGGATACCGCTGTACGGCCCATTTGAAATTGTGCCGTTAATTCATGAAGCGGTAACTCATTTGCCTCTGCTAACAGACGAATCAGTCGGCGCCTGGTTGGATCTGCAATCGCGTCATACACATCCCGCAACCGGTTGTTCTCGCTCACAACACCCTCTCCTAAATATTATTTTCTTTCGTAGAAGTCTATTGATGGTACGAAGGGACAGCCGTTGATTTCATCACCTCCTTAAAGTTTGCGGCTCTTCGGACGTAGCGCCCACGAAGCGATATTTAGCGCAGCATATGAAAGCGGAAGGATAAGAGCAAACCCGTAATCGCCATAATCGTTAGCAAACGCATGAGATAAAGCCGCACCAGTCATTAAAAAGAAGATACCCGCGTGAACCCATTCTTTAAGCCGGGGAAAGCCTGGCACGACAAGAGCGATGGCTCCAAGAACTTTCCAAATCCCGAGAATGGTCAAGACGTATAAAGGGTAACCAAGATTGTTCACTAACTCGACGTTTCCCCCAAATTGCATCAGTTGCCCGATACCACTTAACATAACAGCTGCTGCGAGCAGTAATGTGACTGTCCAATAAGCAATCTTTTTTCCTCGGGTCTGGGTTACTACACTCGAGGTTGTTTCCGCACCGATCATCATGCTCATTTTGTTTCCTCCTCATCGTTGTTTCAATTGAAACTTTTCGGATTCCAATTTTCCAAAATGACTTGCTCACAATTGGACACCGTTTGGTGACGCTTTGATTATAGGACACCATTCAGTGTCGTGTCAATAACATTTTTAAACTCAACATGTTCAAAAGCCTCAGTGCAATAATGCCGAGGCTTTGTGATCATGACTTAGCTTAACAAGGCAAATTAGTTTCCAAAAAGAAACTATTTTGATACAATGATGAATATAGAACGTACGATATCGATAGGAGGTATTCCTTTGATACAGCCAGATCAACCCGGTGAGCTGGAAAACGCTTTGTCCCATCTCCAATGCGTGCTGGTCGCCAGACGCACCCGGATCAATCCGGAGCAGCTTACTTGGGCGCAGTACGACATCTTGGAGATTTTGCGCATCCGTGGTCCCCTGATGCCTTCGCTCATCGGCGAAATACTGGGGATGTCCCGCCCGGCCACCTCAAAAAATCTCCGAGTTTTAAAGGATAAGCAGTTGATTGAGCAAACGGCGCGCGAGCAAGACCGGCGGGAACAAACGACGTCGCTCACCGATAGCGGTCGAGCTTTTCTGGAGCGTGCGGCCTCAAGCCGGCGCGAGGCTGCCGAAATCGCCGCCTCCGTTCTTACGCCCTGCGAACAAAGTATTTTTGCAGAGCTGTGCCAAAAGATAGCGGCCGCTCTCGACGACAACCAGTCACGATCTGTTTAAATATATTTTCCAAATGGAAACTAATATCCTTAAATCATCATTCTTGAAGAAGGAGAAGATCCAACCGATGAACCTGCAAAACGGCGCCTCCGACAACCGGCACGATCTGATCCGCGTTACAGGCGCAAGGGAAAATAATCTGAAAAACGTGACGGTGAGCATACCGAAGAAGCGGATCACCGTATTTACGGGCGTATCCGGCTCCGGCAAATCTTCGCTTGTCTTCGATACGATTGCCGCGGAATCGCAGCGCCAACTCAACGAAACGTTCACTAGCTTCGTTCGGCATCGCCTCCCCCATTACGGGCAGCCGGATGTGGACTCGTTGGACAATCTGTCCGTCGCGATCGTAGTCGATCAGAAACGGCTCGGCGGCAACGTCCGCTCCACCGTTGGAACCGTCACCGATATTTATTCCTTGCTGTGGTTGCTGTACTCCCGAATCGGCAAGCCGTTCGTCGGTTATTCCAATGCCTTTTCTTTCAACGATCCGCACGGGATGTGCCCCAAATGCGAAGGATTGGGAACGGTAGCGGCGATTGATCTCGACCGGCTGCTCGACCGGCAAAAGTCGCTGAACGAGGGGGCCATCCGATTCCCCACGTTCCGCCCCGGCGAATGGCGTTGGAAACGGTATGTTTGTTCCGGATTATTCGACAACGACAAAAAGCTCGGGGAATATACGGACGAGGAATGGGACACGCTGCTTTACAAAACGGATATGAAGCTGAAGCATCCCGGTCCCGGATGGCCGCCGACCTCCAAATACGAAGGTGTGATTCCCCGGTTCGAACGGAGCTTTCTGACCAAGGAATCCGAGGAGGCCAAAAGGCGCTACAAGGAAGAGTTCGACCGGATCGTCACCCGGGGCGCTTGTCCTCTGTGCAAGGGGACCAGACTGAATCAGGAGGTGCTCGGCTGCAAGATCAACGGCAAGAGCATAGCAGACTGCACGGCCATGCAGATCAGCGAGCTTGCCCCCGTGATACGCGCCATTGACGCGCCTGTCGCCGCAACCATGGTCGACGCCATCGTCGAACGGCTGGAGCATCTGATTTCCGTCGGATTAGGCTACCTCAGCCTGAACCGGGAAACGTCCACGCTGTCCGGCGGCGAATCGCAGCGGGTCAAAATGGTGCGGCATCTTGGCAGCAGTCTGACGGATATCACGTACATTTTTGACGAGCCGAGCATCGGTCTTCATCCTCACGACGTTCACCGGCTGAACTCTCTGATGAAGCGTCTCCGGGACAAAGGGAATACGGTCCTTGTCGTCGAGCACGATCCCGATGTCATCGCTATCGCCGACCATGTGATCGATATGGGACCGGAAGCAGGCGCCAAAGGCGGCAGGATCGTCTACGAAGGCGATCTGGATGGTCTGGCGGCTTCCGGCACCCTGACCGGAACGTATCTCGGCCGCCGGCCCCGGCTCAAGACGCCGCCGAGACAACCGGGCGCGGGAGGTTCGCTCGTGATCGGCCCTGCCTCCCTGCATAACCTCAAAGACGTGAGCGTCCGCATCCCGCAAGGCGTAATGACGGTCGTTACCGGCGTAGCGGGCTCAGGGAAAAGCACGCTGATCAACAAGGTGCTGCCCCGGCATTATCCGGAAGCCGTCTTCATCGATCAAGGAGCCATCCAAGGCTCGAAGCGTTCCAATCCCGCGACCTACACCGCGATGCTCGACCCGATCCGCGAGCTGTTTGCCCGAGCGAACCGGGTTAGCCCCACATTGTTCAGCTTCAACTCCAACGGCGCATGTCCGGAATGCAAAGGGCTTGGCGTCACGTATACGGATCTTGCCTTCATGGACCCGATCGTCAGCCGATGCGAAGGCTGCCAAGGACGCCGGTTTACCGAGGAGGTTCTGGGCTATACGCTGCGTGATAAATCGATCGATGAGGTTCTGGAGATGAGTGTAGCGGATGCGCGGACCTTCTTTGGGGAGGAAGCGATTCGGACGATACTGGAGCGTCTAGGCGACGTCGGACTGGACTATATTACGCTCGGGCAGCCGCTGAATACGCTCTCCGGCGGGGAACGGCAGCGCCTGAAGCTCGCAGCCGAGCTGGAGCGAAGCGGTCAAATCTACGTATTCGACGAACCGACTACCGGATTGCATCTCTCCGATGTCGACCGCCTGATCGGCCTGCTGAACCGGCTCGTGGACAACGGCAGCACGGTGATCGTGATCGAGCATAACCTCGACTTGATCAGTCAAGCCGATTGGATCGTCGATTTGGGTCCCGGAGCCGGACAAGAGGGTGGGACAGTGATCTTCGAAGGCGTTCCCGAACAGCTCATCGAGCATCCGCATTCGCTTACGGGGCATTACTTGAAGCGGCATCTCCACGGCGATTAAACGACAAAACGCCTGCGGCAAAGGGCAGGCGTTACAATGATTTCGAGAGCGGCTGACCTGCAAGCGTCCGGCCATTCCCTTACACGGAGTTACTACACACAAAAATGAACTATTTCACGTTTTCGGCCGGCTCATCAGTTTTAGGAAAGCCGGGACCTCATAGAACACGCGGCATTTTCCATATTTTTCCTTCACGATGCGAGCCGTGCTCACTTCCAAGGAGGGTACGTTCAGACTGCTCGCGTTCACGACGCAATGCCTCTCCCACTTTTTGGATTTGGCGGCTATCAGCCATTCGGGAGCGGTGAAAACGACGGTAATCCTGCCCAGCGGGTCCGAGAGCAAAAGAGCATCGATATCCTTGAAACCCGGCGCCGAATAATCCAGAAATAAGATCAGCCCATTCGTTTCGTTGGCCAGCTGCCCGACCTGCCGGACTTGCGCTTGAATTGCTCTTTGCTCCCGCCTTCTCAGGATGGTAAGTACGGCTGAACTTATAGCAAGCCACAGTAAGGTACATAAAAACAACGGATCGGCCATGGTCAGACCTCTTTTCTTTTCCAACGCATCGTCATGAGCTCAACGGTAAACGACAACGCCATGACCAAAACAAGCGAATGGAGCATGGAGTAAGCATCTGCCGGCTCCCGCTTCAAGCCTGCGTCGATCACCAAAATACCAATCAGAACAACATTTCTATAAATAGGAAACCGGTTGAGGAAACCGACATTGCCGTAGCAGGCGCAGGTTTCGGCCCCAGTGCTTCTTTTCTTCCTCCAGGTCAACCAAGTAAACACGGACAGCAGCCCGATCCCTGTGATTTGTTTCCAGCCTTCCGCCAATCCCGTCGCAAACAAGAAAAACAGCAAAAACTCCGTGATCAACACAGCATAGGCCGCCAAAGACAGTATGGATGCCGGCAGCACCCCATAGGCATAAATTTCCACTTTTAAACCTTCCAAGCTGCGCAGCTTCATGTAAAAGGGCAGGAAGAACAGAACCGCTATCGTGACGTCCAGAACATACGCTATCAAACCCGTCATCGTCGTCGCTCACCTCATCCGGTACTAGACGTTTTTTGCAAAATCGATTAGTTAGGAGGCTTGATGCTCCTCCTCCTGCAATCGGATCGTCAGCGGATACCATGCCGCTTCTTCACCGTCGGCAAAGCACTTAATGTGGACAATTCCCGGCTCCGTCAGCACCAGCGTAAATGCAAAATCTTTATCGACGCCTGGAATTTGATCGTCTGCTCGGTAATTTCTGAGAACGGTCATCGCCGTTTTGCCAAGCCGCTCTCCACGGTCATTATTGAATTCAAAATGCGTATCTATCAATTTTCCCTGCGGCAAATCAAAGATTTTGAGCAAAATGTACAAATCCAAGGCATACGGCAGAACGGGAATCGTCTGATGGTTTAGTACGGTACCTAACTGATGCCCCTTCGCCTGTTCGTTATGGGTAATTCGGTCGCAAACGATTAATTGAGCTTTCAAAAAAGATCCCTCGTTTCTTGAAAGAATAAAAAGAGAAGAGGGGTGGTCCCCCCTCCTCTAATCGGTTTAGTAGCAGCAGCCAATTCTTGGCTGTTGGCATGAGTACGTAGATCCGTCTTCGCAACCGACGATCTTATTAGCGCCCATCGTTTTCGGATAACTCGAACCGCCAGAAGTGCAGTCGCTGAGGTAGCAGAACGTTTCATTTTTCAAAACAACATCACATTTCGGTTTGTCGCAAGCCATGGTTTTCACCTCCTTTCATTGCAATGTGAAGCTTTATCTTAAGGTGTAAAAACCGGGATGCCACTATCAAGCCAGCGCATGACGGGCGTAGTCCTTCACAAACTGCTCGAAATCGTCGGCGCTATAGACTACTCCTTTGGCGGCCACTTTTCCCGAGTCGTCGACGAGGATAGCGAAGGGCAGATACGTCACCGCAAAATACGCCTCCATGTCGCTCTGGTCCAGCGAACAAACCGGGAATGTCCATCCGAAATATTCGATCATGCTTCGATGATCGTCCTCGTCGCCCGTAGATAAGAGCCGGAAGGAAAAGGACGGGTGGTTCCGCGTCATGGTGTCGATATACGGAAGCAAATCGATGCAATGCGAGCAGTAGGTGGACACGAACAGCAGCACCGTACCCGTCGCTTCGCCCGGCTCCGCCGGCGTTCCGATATTGCTGATATGGGGCGGCAGATCCGCTAGCGCGGAACCGATCGGCGGGCCGCTGTCGGCTGATCCGCCGGGCTTACGGTTGAACGACATCGTTACTCCCTCTTTTCACCTGAATTAGTCGTACCATTGCTTTTGCTGATGCCACATCTCATGATAAAGTCCTTGCTTGTGAAGCAGTTCGTCGTGCGTTCCGGCCTCGGCAATGCGCCCGCCCTCCATCACGAAGATACGGTCGGCTCTCCGCGCGATCCCCACCCGATGGGACACCATAATTACGGTCTTGCCCCGGCAGTGCTCAAGCATTTCATTCATCAGCCGGACTTCGCTGACCGGATCGAGTGCGGAGGTCGGTTCGTCAAACACGACCAGTTCGTGCTCCTCAGAGACAAACACGCGCGATAAAGCGAGCCGCTGCCACTGTCCGCCGGATAAGTTAACCGCGTTATCCTCCAGCGTTCCCAGCTTCGTATCCAGTCCTTGCTTGAACGTCTTGGACAGCCCGACCTTCGCGAGTACCGCTAGCAGCTTGTCCGTGTTGTGCGCCTCGGCAATATTGCCGACGGCGATGTTATCCCGCACATCCGTCATATAGCGGATGTAATCCTGGAAGACGGCGCTCGTTTTGCGCCACATTCCGATCCGGTCCATCGTCCGGACGCTCACACCGTCGTACAGTATGGCGTCGGTATCGCTCCGGTAAAGACCCAGCAGCAGCTTGATCAGCGTCGATTTTCCCGAGCCGTTCTCCCCAAGGATGGCGATCATTTCGCCTTTGCGAATCTCCGCGTTGATGTCGGTCAGCACCGGCTCGTCCCGATTCGGATAACGGAACGTCAGGTTGCGGATTTGAAGCTCGTCCTGAAAGCGGAATGGGCGGGGCCCGACCTGCTCCGGCAGGCGGGCGGCGGCATGCACGTCGCTTTCGATCTTATTCAGCCTTTCGATATGGGCCGCGTTTTCCGTCAGCCTTGAGATCGAGGCGAACATCATCGTAATATTGCTTTCCGTCATCGTTAGCGCCATCGTGATGGCCACGTAATCTCCAATCGTCAGCGAGCCTTTATAAATGAGCAGCGCGGTGATCACGATGACAATGCCCGAGCTGATGATGGACAGCAGTTCGCCGGAAGCTTGTCTTTTCAGATTTAAGGTTTCGAGCTGCATGGACAAGGCGTTGGCCTCGTCCTTCTTGCGCAGCCACTTCTCCCGGAAATACGGCACCAATTGAAACAGCGTCATTTCCTTCTGCGTCTGGGAGCCCGTCAATACATCGAAATAATAATGATATCCCCGGGATTGCCTCATCATTTCTTCGTTGATCGCTACCCTTCGCCGGACGGCGCGAAGGTCGTAGATGCCCTTGAGCGTACCGACGAGCAGCGCCAGCAGGCCGATATACAGGTGATAGTACAGCAGATAGCCCAGACTTACCGCCGCGATCAAGCCCTGCTTGACGAGCCCGGTCACGGTGGAATACGATTCCAGATATTTACCGTTAATAAAGGACCAATAAGAGAAATCACCCGTAAACTGGGGATGCTCCTTATCCAGCAACTCCGTCCTCGCAACGAGATCGACCAATTCGTTCTCGCAATGAACGGCAAACGCCGTATGCATCCGTCTGCTTTTGAGCTGGGAGTACGTTTCCAGCAGCAGCCGCACAACCTGAAACGAGAGAAGAAGCGCGATGCTACCCAAGAGCAGGTACAGATTATTCGCGGAGAGCTGGTCTACGATCTGCTTGCTTAAGTAAATGCCGATGTTTGATTGCAGAGCCACTACGATGTAAACGAACAGTGACAGCAATACGATGGGTCTATTGAACCGGTATACTTTGCAAAAGGCTTGACCGGCGCATCTCATGGTGCGCGCAAACGACTTCATACTTGTGCCAGGCTGCGCTCATACACGCGGATCAACGGAGCCGCCAACTGTTCGAGCTTCTCGCAGTCGTTGAAGATGCCGGCGCCGACCGCTTGTCCAAGCTTATTCAAAATCAGGGCGTAAGGAACGGCGCCCACCTTCAGTTGACTCTGCAGCTTAACGGTATCGCACAGGTAGAACGGCATGTCCAAGTCATAAATCTCACGCTGCTGCTCCATCGCTTCCGTGCTTCCTTCGAATAACACGCAGGAGTGGAAAACTCCGAACCGTTCCGTGAACTCTTGAACAGGCCCCATGCTGCAAGCCGAGCAGGAAGCGCTCATTAGGAACACGACAGAACCATGCTCCGTTTCTCGAAGCCATTGGAAGGAGACGGGCTCCGACTTGGCGAGTAAAGTCAACTTTTCGGGAAAATACGTTCCCAGCTTGTATTCCTCGACATATTGCTTTAAAAATCGTCTGTGATCACCGGGCGGGCGTTTAGGCTCCACTTTAACTCCTCCAATGCCGTGATCTTGAGTGAGCGGTTGTTCGTCTCGCCTCTGGTAATATTGTATAATTCAGGATGAATCCCTCACAATGGAACTTCATTACTTTATTCGGTAATTTCATGACTTGGAATTCAACGATTCGACATTGTATAAAATAAAAAACCCATCGCAAAGGATGGGTTTCAGAGTGTTGAGAAAGTGGTCTAAGCAAAAGTAGAGAAGCGTACGGAGGTGGGGTATCCACTGGAGAAGCGATAGCGGCCGCCTTTGTCTTCGGGAAATGTCCGCGAGTAAGCGGCTTCCAATCAAATTTCCCGAAGACAAGAGTGGTCGGAAGTGGATACCCCACCCCTTCGTTGCCTCTATAATCCCGTTTGACCACTTTCTCAACAAGCTCAAACCCATCGCAAAGGATGGGTTTCATCACTTACCAGCCGCGTTCCTGCATCCGCTCGGCGGCTTGCAGCGTGGCAATTTCGATCCCTTTCATCGGGGTACCCAAGTTTTTGGATACCTGTGCAATCAAGGAGTAGTCGGTGTAATGCGTGGCTGCCGCCACAATCGCTGCGGCGAACTTTTCCGGCGCGTCGGATTTGAAAATGCCCGACCCGACGAAGACGCCGTCCGCGCCCAGATGCATCATAAGCGCCGCATCGGCCGGGGTCGCCACACCGCCCGCCGCGAAATTGACGACCGGCAGACGGCCCGTCTCGTAAACGTTCAGCAGCAGCTCGTATGGCGCGCCCAAAGCTTTGGCTTCGGCCATCAGCTCATCCTTGCTCATACTCTGCACCTTACGCATTTGGCCGATCATTATCCGCATGTGCCGCACGGCCTCCACGATGTTTCCCGTGCCCGGCTCGCCCTTCGTGCGGATCATCGAAGCGCCTTCGCCGATCCGCCGCAGCGCCTCGCCCAAGTCGCGCGCTCCGCAGACAAAAGGCACGGTAAACGCCCGCTTGTCGATATGGAACAGTTCGTCGGCCGGCGTCAGCACTTCGCTTTCATCGATGTAGTCGGCCCCGAGCGACTCCAGCACCCGGGCTTCCACGTAGTGGCCGATGCGGGCTTTGGCCATGACCGGAATCGTTACGGCCTTCATCACTTCCTCGACGACCGTCGGATCGGCCATCCGTGCCACCCCACCGGCCGCGCGGATATCCGCCGGCACCCGCTCCAGCGCCATCACCGCCGTTGCACCTGCGGCTTCCGCGATTTTCGCCTGCTCCGCGTTCATCACGTCCATGATGACGCCGCCTTTTTGCATCTCGGCCATTCCTCTTTTTACACGTGTGGAGCCTGTCTCCATCCTGATTCCCCCTATTTTCTAGTCTCCGATGGTCCGGTAAACGCGCCCCTTGTCGGAAGCGTACAGCCTATGCTCCGTCTCCGAACAGCGCCTTTCCATTGCATCCAGCAGCGTGTACAAAATCGTTTTCGACGCGCTCACCAGCTCCGTGCGGCCCGCTATCTCCTCCGGCTTCTGCACGTAGGGGCCTTGCACGAGATCGTCCTTGCCGTGCTGCAGCATCCGGCCGATTCCCACTTCGTCCATCTCCAGATGAAACTGCAAACCGACCACATGGTCTTCGTAAACGAATGCCTGATTTCGACAGCCCTTGCTGCTGGCCGTGCGCATCGCCCGATCCGGCAGCTCAAACGTATCCCCGTGCCAGTGAAACGGGACAACCCGCTCGGGAAAGCCCCGGAACGCCGGGCTTTGTTTCGCTGCCTCGGTCAGTTCGACCGGAAACCAGCCGATTTCCCGGTAGTAACTCTGGCGAACCTTGCCTCCGATCGCCTCCGCGATCAATTGGGCGCCCAGACAAATGCCGAGCAGCGGCTTCTTCTGCCGGATCGCGGCGGCGATCCATGCCTTCTCCGCGCTGAGCCACGGATACAGGCGCTCGTCGTAAACGCCCATCGGACCGCCCAATACGACGGCCAGATCGAAATCGCCAAGCGCGGGAAACGAAGCCTGCTCGTATACCTTCGTTCCCGTAACCGTATGGCCCTTCTCCCGGGCCCATACTTCAATAAGGCCGAGCGTTTCAAACGGCACATGCTGAATGAAATGAAGCTTCACGGAACATCCACCTGCCCTTCCTTTTTCCTATCGTTTACTATATAATGATCGTCAAAATCTATGATTAAGCGATAATATATTCGACATCATCCCGGAGGAATGCCCCTTGGAGCTCAGACAATTGGAATATTTCATGGCCGTATGCCAGGAGCTGCACTTTACGCGGGCGGCGGACAAGCTCGGCATCGCCCAGCCGTCGCTCAGCCAGCAAATCCGCACGCTCGAGCACGAAATCGGCTCGCCCCTGTTCGACCGCGTCGGCAAGAAAACGATCATTACCGAGGCAGGTAAAATTTTACTCAGCCACAGCTACAGCGTGTTCCACGAGCTGTCCCAAGCCCGCGCCGCCATCAGCGAGCTGCAGGGCCTAAAGCGCGGATCGCTGACCATCGGAGCGCTGCTGACGGTCGTCAATTATTTGCTGCCCCCGACCGTCATCTCGTTTCACGAGCGGTATCCGAACGTCAAGCTGTCCGTTCAGGGCCTCCGCACCGGCGATATTTACAACGGGCTGCTGCACAACGAACTGGATCTCGGCATCGTCTTCATGCCGATGGAGCATGAGGAGCTGGAGACGATACCGTTATGCAAGCAGGAGCTCGCTCTGGCGGCTCCGCTTGAGCATCCCATCGGGCAGGAGCTATCCGTGACGCTCGAGGCGCTGCGGGAGATTCCAAGCATTTTGCTGCCGGGTAACTATCATCTGCGGCAGCTTCTGGACGAGCGGTGCCGGGCGCTCGACTTCGCTCCGCAGCCGGTGCTGGAGATGACGACGATGGAGTCGATCATCAATATGGTCGCTCAAGGCGTCGGCGTAACCGTCCTGCCCAAGGCTTACCTCGACTATATTGCCGACCCGCGAATCCGCATCGTACCGATCGCGAATCCCGCGATCACGACGCAGATCGGGGTCGTCTACCGAAAAAATAAATATTTGTGCGCGGCAAGCCGGGTTTTTATGGAACAGCTTATCGCTACGGTTAAAACCCAAAGCCCCGGGTAACGGCATCCTTTCCCACAACGGCAGACCATCAAAATCCTTAGCGCCCGCCCGCTCGCGGAATCTATTTGTCCGAAGCCTGAAAAAGGACATCCGCAAGCCGTTCCACCGCCTGGTCGATCTCATCGTGGGCTACGTACAAATTCGGCATAAACCGGATCACGTAAGGCCCTCCCGGCAGCACCAGCAAGCCCTTACGCTGCAGCTCGCGGACGAACGGCTCGACCGGCCGGTCCAGCTCGATGCCGATCAGCAGCCCAAGCCCGCGGACCGCCTTCACCGGCGGGGCTTGATGCAGCTCCGCCGCAAGCCGCCGCAGCGCGTAGCGCCCGGCCGCTGCCGCCCGCTCCGGTAGCCGTTCCTCCAGCATCGTCCGCAGCGTGGCGATGCCTGCCGCCATGGCAAGTGGCGATCCGCCGAACGTGGAGGCGTGGCTGCCCGGCGCGAAAGCCTCGCGCAGCTTGCGCTTCCCCAGCATCGCTCCGACGGGCAAGCCGCTCGCCAGCCCTTTGGCCAGCGTCACGATATCCGGCTCGATGCCGTAGTGCTCGTAGGCAAACAGCTTGCCGGTACGCCCCATCCCCGTTTGCACCTCGTCGACGATCAGCAGCAATTCCCGCTCTTGGCACAACTGGGCCAGTTCCCGGACAAACACCGGGTCGGCGGGATGCACGCCGCTTTCGCCTTGCACGAGCTCCAGCATGACCGCTGCGGTTCGCTCGTTGATGCACGCATCCACCGACTCAATATCGTTATACCGCGCATAGGCAAACCCTTGGGGAAGCGGATAGAAGCCGTCCTTCACCTTGTCCTGTCCGGTCGCCGTCAGCGTGGCAAGCGTACGGCCGTGAAACGACTTCTCGAACGTCACGATCTCGTACCGCTCTTTGCCCTGCACCCGCTGGGCATAGCGCCTTGCCAGCTTGATGGCCGCTTCGTTCGCCTCCGCACCGCTGTTGCAGAAGAATGCGAGGTCCGTGCAGCTATGATCCGCCAGCAGCTTTGCCAACGTCTCCTGCTGGGGGCTTTGAAAAAGGTTGCTTACGTGCCACAAACGCCCCAGTTGCTCCTCCACGCTCTGTTTAACTTGTGGGGGAACATGACCCAGGTTGCATACGGCAAGTCCCGACATAAAATCCAAATAGACGTTCCCCCGATCATCCCACAGCCGCGAGCCTTCTCCCCGGACGAAGGTCAGAGGATGCCGCGCATAGGTCGGAAACAGCGCGCTTTCCTTCGCTTCAAGCAACGGTAACTCCATGGCATTCCCTTCTTTCTTCAATCGATGTCGTCATAGAGCGGAAAGGACGCCGTCAACTCCTTCACCTTTCGGCGTGCCTGCCCGCGGACTCCGGCATGGTCCGGGTGCTTGAGCACCGTACCGATTAAGCCCGCAAGCTCGGCCATCTCCGACGGCCCCATGCCCCGCGTCGTGACCGCCGGCGTCCCGATCCGGATGCCGCTGGTGACCATCGGACTGGCCGTATCGAAAGGAATCGCATTTTTGTTCACCGTAATGCCGACGCTGTCGAGCAGCTCCTGCGCATCGACGCCCGTCATCTTGACGCTGCGCAGATCGAGCAGCAGCAGGTGATTATCCGTTCCGCCGGTCAACACATCCAATCCTTGCGCTAGCAGGCCTTCGGCCAGCGCTTTCGCATTCGTCAGCACGCGCGCGGTATAATCGGCGAAGTCCGGCTGCGCCGCCTCGCCCAAGGCCACCGCCTTGGCGGCGATCATATGCATCAGCGGCCCCCCTTGGGTCGCCGGGAATACCGCCTTGTCGATCTGGGCCGCCCACGATTTGCGGCACAATATGATGCCCCCGCGCGGCCCGCGCAGCGTTTTGTGCGTCGTTGTCGTCACGAAGTGCGCATGCGGTACGGGACTCGGATGCAGTCCTACGGCGACAGGACCGGCGATATGCGCCATATCCGCCAGGAATAAAGCTCCGACCTCGGCGGCGACTTGCGCCAGCCGTTCGAAATCGATGATCCGCGGATAAGCGCTCGCGCCGACGACCAGCATCCGGGGCCTGTGCTTGAGCGCCAGGCTCCGGACTTCGTCGTAATCGAGCAGGTGCGTCTTCTCATTCACGCCGTAAGGAACGAACCGGTACATCTGACCGGAGGAGTTCACTGGACTTCCGTGCGTAAGATGGCCGCCGTGCGCCAAATTCATCCCGAGAATCGTATCGCCGGGGCGAACCGCCGCCAGGTAAACGGCCATATTGGCCTGCGCTCCGGAATGCGGCTGCACATTGGCGTGCTCCGCTCCGAACAGCTCCATCGCCCGCTGAATGGCGAGCGATTCGGCCATGTCCACATACTCGCAGCCGCCGTAATATCGTTTGCCGGGATATCCTTCGGCGTATTTGTTGGTCAGCACCGTCCCCATCGCCTTCAGGATGGCCGGGCTGACGAAGTTCTCGGAAGCGATCAGCTCGATATGGTCCCGCTGCCGGACGAATTCCTTTCGGATGGCTTCGGCCACCACAGGGTCTTGATTTTGCAAATGCTGCATCGCTTGCCCCCCTTTCGATTCCATCGTTCGTTCTCCGAATGACGGCTAACGATTTTCATTATAGGGAGGGTAGTCCGAGCCATCAATTACGAATTCCCTATCGCTATCATAGGCTGGAGCAATCGTTCATCCCGCATGCATCGGCGCTCCCAATCATTTTTCCAAGCTCCTAAGCTCAAACAAAACGATGCCGCGAGCGGCAAAAAGCCGTCTCCTCCGAAGAAGAAACGGCGTTACCGCGAAGCATATGGATGTACGATTCCTCCGTTACTCCACTTTCCCTATGTTACGGCAGCAGCACCGATCCGGTCAGGCATGGGAAAAGCGCTTGCGGTAGGCGCGCGGAGTCAAGCCCTCCACTTTGACAAAGCAGGACGTAAAGTAGGCCGCTTGGTTGAAGCCGACCTCTTCGGCCACCCGGGCGACCGGGAAGTCGGTTTGCAGCAGCAGCAGCTTGGCCTGCTCCAGCCGGTAACGCAGCAAATACTCGAAGGGCGAGCAGCCAAATTCCCGCTGCATGCAGCGCGCGATATATACAGGGTGAAAATTAAGCGCCTCCCCCAAGCTCTGCGCAGTCACCGGTTGCTTGAAATGCTGGCGCAGGTAAGACGCCGCCTGATCCGCCACTTCCGCTCCGGGCGGCGGCGTTTCCGCTTGCAGCGAAGCGTTAAGCTGCTCCAGCACCTGCTGAAACAGCTGCTGATGCTTCCAGCGCGCCCAATTGCGGTGCGACTCCTTCTCCAGCTCGCCGAGCTGCTGCATCGTCCGGTAGGCGGACGTCGGCTTCAGCAGCTTGGTAAACTGGGGAAGCTGAATCGCGAAGGTTTGCATCGTGAAACTTTTTTCTTCCATCGAAACGGACGGCAGCGGCGGTGCTTCCTCTTCCGTCTCTCTCCACGCGCCCGTCGTGTTGAAATGCAGCCAATAATGCGCCGTATCCGTCGTGCACCCCTGCGGCGAATAATGATGCCGGTCAGGCCGGAGAATGATCGCATGGCCCGCCGTAACTTCGTAGTAAACGCCGCCTTCCATCATATAAATGCAGCCTTCCTGCACGACCAGCAGATCGAACACGCCGATGTTGTGCCGGTTCGGATGCTTGCGCCCGGGCGCAATGACGCAGAAGCCGCTGGCCAAATAGTGAGGAAGCGGCGGGGATGTAAATTCGAGAATTGGCATCGCTTTCACCTTCACATCATATAAAGTCAGGTTTATAAATTGATATTTTTAGTTCGGATACTGATACATGCTTTCAAGTATACGCTCTATAATGTGATATGGGAATACGGCATCAGGAGGATACGGAACATGAATGACGACAAAAAGTTTACGCTATGGGTGCTCGCCTGGCCCATTTTTATTGAAATGTTTTTGCAGTTTTTGCTGGGTACGGCAGACACGCTCATGGTCAGCCGCATATCGGACGGCGCCGTTGCCGTCGTGGGCATTTCCACGCAATTGTTTGCCGCCGTCACGATTTTGTTCATGACGGTCGCCAACGGAGCCGGCGTGCTGATCGCACAAAAGCTCGGTGCCCGCAGGCCGGAAGACGCGCGGACGGTCGCCATCATGTCGGTCAATATCTCGGTCGTGATCGGCGCCGTGCTCAGCCTCGCGCTCTATCTTTTTGCCCGCAATATCGCTGCGCTGCTCCAGGTCCCGGCCGCTCTGCTGCCGCTGGCCGACACGTACATCTCCATCGTCGGCGGAGGCATGACGCTGACCGCCGCCATGGCCGCACTCAGCACGGCGATTCGCAATACGGGGAACACGCGCGGTCCGATGTACATCGCGATCGGGATGAACGTCATTCACGTCGTGCTGAACTACGCCTTTATTTACGGCGCCTTCGGCTTCCCGCAATGGGGGTTGTCCGGCGTGGCCGTCTCGACTCTTGTCAGCCGGCTGCTGGCTACGATCGTGCTCGCCTTCCTGTTCGTGCATTCGTTCGAGCGCCGGATCGGCTGGAAAGACCTTCTGCAATTCGATCGCCCTTTGTTCCGCGAAACGATGCAGATCGGCTGGCCCATGGGCGTGCACTCGGCTTCGTGGGTGTTCTCGCAGCTGATTTTGTTTTCGTTCATTGCGATGCTCGGGGCCAAGGAATTGGCGGCGCGGACCTATATGAATACGATGGAGTCGTTTTGCTTCACCCTCGGGTATTCCGTCGCCATGGCTTTGCAGATTCAGATCGCCCATCTTTTCGGGGCCGGACGGAAACAGGAGGCTTACCGCGCCGCTTATCGGGGAATGTGGACGGGACTTGCGGTCGTCATGACCAATGCTTTACTGCTGTACGTATTCGGCAGTAAGGCGCTGTCCCTGTTCACCGTTGATACGGAGATTGTGGCGCTCGGGGTTGCGCTGCTCGGCTTGAACCTGCTGCTGCAGCCGGGGAAAATGATCAATATGGCCATGGGTAGCGCCTTAACGGGAGTCGGAGATACCCGGTTCATTATGATTACCGGAGTGTTTTCGCTCTGGCTGCTCGCAACGCCGTTTTCCTACTTCCTCGGCATTCGGCTCGAGTGGGGCTTGGCCGGCATTTATGCGTCGATGATCGCCGACGAATATTTACGCGGTTTTCTCGTTCTCCGCCGTTGGAAAAGCGGCAAAATGCTGCATCCGGCCGCAGCCTCGCCCGGACATCAGACCGTCTCGGCACAAAGCTAGCGCGCACGGCAAAAGACCGTCCGATTCGTCATTCGGACGGTCTTTCGTTTAGCAGCCACCTTGCGAACTGCCGGTCAATCCGGCTTCGGTCCGCTCCCGGGCCGCTTATCCGGGTTGGCCCGCCGTCTTTTCACGAAAGCGGCATGACCTCCCAGCAAGGCGGCGGGAATGACGGCCACGAAGCCGATGAGATGATACCATAACGGAACCTCGGCGTTGGCGAATGAATAATAGAAGCCGATCGCGGCTCCCACGACGCCGATAATCGAAGCATGGAAATAAGCGTCCCGCTTCGCTACCGATGCCGATACATACCCGCCGAGCCCCGTGCAGAACAAGCCGACAAGCAGGTAAATCGCCAAAATCGGCGTATTCGCATACACCTTGGAAATTTCGCTCGGACTGATATGGTTGGACGTGATGTAGATCGTGCCGATCAACAGCGAAGAGACGAACGAAGTGACCTGATCTACCAAAATGCCGGCCAGCACGCCGCCGAAATGTACGTTTTTCTTTTCCATGATTTAAGTAGATCTCCTATAGTGATGTAGTGCGACTTCTTTTTCTGGCGCTGCTCCTATGCCTCCTACGTTCCAACTATACCATACTCCAATCCGGATCGACAGCGCCCGATTCCGAACCTGCATCCCTCGGCTAATAATGCTGAAGTGCAAATTTTCCGAATAATCCGCCAAAGAAAAAGACAAGCAGGGCTGGTATGATAACGGTAAGAAAAGGAGCGATGCCTATGGAAAAACAGCTGGAACCCGATGTTCCGGAAAACGCCGGAACGAAGAACCCCATTCGCGGAAAACGTCTGACAAGGAGAACGCTGCTCGCTTCCATTGGCATGGCGGGCGCGACGCTTGCTTGCGGGACCCTGCTCCGGCCAAACGTAAGCGGTGCCGGGTCTGGCGCCAGCGTTTACGAAAACGTTTACACAAATCCTCCCGCGGATTCCCCGCCGAAAGAAGGCGCTGCTTATCCGCCGCAAGTCGACTTCGTCCGGCTGCTTCGGGAGCATAACGAAACGGCCGTCACGCTTTATGCGATGCTTTCCGGAAACCGCGCCCTGGAAGTGCTCATTCCGTTTAAGGGAAAGCGGTGCGCCCACTACGCGTTCGCCAAAGATCCGAATGACGATTTCATCAAGCTGATGAACGGGTCCGTATCGGTCATGACCCCGGTAAATCCCCCATCCGGCGCAGTCCGCGCAAGCAAGCAATTTGACGTGCTGCATTCCTGGAGCAACAAGGAATTTGCCTTCTCTGTTACGCCTGCGGGCTCCGCCCTCCCGTCGCAGTGGCTGCCCGAGCATGTCAACGTCGGCACCGTCTACGCCGTTGCCCAGCGCATCTATTTCGATGATGCAGAAATTGCAGACTGGACTCCGGAGACGTCCTTCCGACCCGTCAAATCGGTAAAAATCGTACAGCGGCTGCTCGGCAGACACCCCTCTGATCCCGGCAATCCACTTGCCGAGATCCATTGCGTGCATACGGCTTCGGCAAGCGGCGTATCGGTCAAATCGAAGGTCAAATGGCTTCGTCCGGTTACGATATCGACCGGCTACGGCATGATGTTCCCCGTGCCCGGTTCGTTCGCGGCCAAGCTTCTCACCGGCTGCGGGAGGCCGTATGACGCCGTCGCTACGGATGGCAGTACGACAGACCTGACGGAAAACGATCAATCGTCGAGCTATGCTTACGTGCATAACAGCGCCGGAACGAACGGAGAGCCTGATACGATGGTCGCGATGACGATTCACGACATCGCCAACACGTTCAGGCAAGGCATGCCGGGACGCAGAGCCGCCGGCTCGATCGTTTGGCTGCAGCACCGCGACGCGAGCATGCAGAAGCTGTATCCGCAAGTATTCGATCGTTATACCGCTGCCGCAGGGGAGACCTACGAAGCGGGCGGCACTTATTTCATCGGGGAGTTTCCGCTGGCGGACCGTTTCTTCGGCTGAATCAGCGGTTTTGGCAAAGCCCTAATATCTGATCCTTTACATTTACATTGCTTAATCCCCCGTGATAACAAACCACGGATGCAATGTCGAGGTCCAAATACTTTTTTAAAGAAAGACAAGCAGTATTCATATCCGGTGTGGTCGGGACATGAATTCCCCCAAGAATCCCGTTTACACTGTACATCGAATCCCCGGCAACGAGAGTCTTGCTCTGCCTTAAATAAAGGCTGATATGACCGGGAGTATGCCCAGGAGTATGGATGACGCGAATCCCGCCGCAAAACGGCAGCTCCTGACCGTCAATCAAGGTATCGTCCACTCTGCCTTTCGGGGGATTTTCAAGGTGCCCGTCTTTTAGAAGTGGTATCTCCCCCTGAATATACGGCTTATCCAGTTCGTGCGCATAAACTTTAACATGATGACCGCACTCCTGCAAAATTTCAGGAAGACTGCCTATATGATCCACATCCTGATGCGTCAAAAGCACAACTTTTAGTTTGTCGAACGACACTTTTACCTTTTCCATGGCCGCGCGTAAATCTTCAAATTGCCCTGGGAATCCTGTGTCTATTAAAACAGCCATTTCTCGATCCCACAAAAGAATGGGGTGAATCATATTCCCATGAAAATCGAGATGAAGCATTTCTACTCCCTTTGAAATTTCCATCATATCAGGCCTCCGTAAAATTAAATTTTTACGCAAAGTAATATTATTATGTAGGTTTAGTTGTTGTCAACATCTTCTCTATCCATCCGCTCGACATAACAGAACGGTTTCTGCACAGCTATAGAAAAAAGGCTGTCTCTCAAGTAGATCGCTCTACTTTTTTGAGACAGCCCTCGTATATGGCCCATATGCTGCACAATCGCGAAAGCGCGCTAGGCGCTCGCCCCCTCCGCGCTCCGCTTGCGGAACAAGCTGTCCACCGCCAGCACACGGTTCCCGCTGATCAGCAGGTGCAGGGACATGGCGAACAGCGCAAGATCCAGCTCATACCCGCCGACAAATCCCTGCGACAGCTTGACGGTCAGAATCGCGCCAAGCATAATGATCGAAAACAATGCGCCAAATACGCGCACGCCCAGCCCGATAATCATGCAAATGCCGCCGATCAGTTCGATGCCGCCAACCGTATAGGCCAGAAAACCGGGCAACCCGATGCTTTGAAAGAAGCCTGCGGCTTTTTCAATCCCCGATTGAAATTTTTGCAGCCCGTGTAAAAGAAAAGTCACTCCCAAGACGATACGTACAATCAAAGCTCCCAATTCAGAAAACATTGTCATTTCACCAATTCCTCCTTGAAATAAATCTTAATTTCAGGCTGACTTGAGGTCTGCTCCCTTTCGTCCGCCCTGCTTCATTCGAGTCGCACCTCCTCCTCACTACCGGACACTACTTATTGTAGTGTCCGACCGCAAAAAAATGCGCCGGCCGGAAAAATAATCCGCCCGCGCAGCAGTTCTTTACTGCCCGATTAGAGGGTGGCGAAAAAAAACATCGCACCAAGCAAAAGTACCGCATGGAATGAAATCATGGTCAGCTTCAGCGGCAATTTGAACGGAATCTCGAATTGCGGGTCCAAAATTAACTGAATGCGGCAGTTGATCGAGTTGTCTGCGAACGAGACATAGGAAAATACCATCGTTTCCGACTTTCTATGCTTCAGGAGCTTCAGCAGGGCGCTGCCGATCTCTACGGACGAGCCCAGCTGTTCGATGGCATAGTTATCCGCGAGCACCTCACGAACGGTCCGGTATTTCTGGTGCACCCACCGGAGCAGCGGGACGTATCCCATGACCGACGAGCAGAGCGACAGCACGAACGCTTTGAGCGGATCGCCGTGCTTCCGGTGATACATTTCATGATGGATGACCGCCTCCAGCTCCTTCGCATCCAGCAGCCGAATCAAGCCCGTCGATAAAACAACCTTCGGGTTCAGCAGCTTCATCGTAAACGCCCGCGGCTCATCGCACGCGACGACCAGAATCGGCTCGCCGCCGCTGCCGTACTGCTTGTTCAATTCCGCCGTCATCTGTTCGTCCCGTTTGCTTTGCAAGCGCCGGAACGTGCGCCACGACGCCCATTGCTGCTGGACGATGAGTCCGACGGTCAGCAGCAGAGTGTAGAGCACGACAATGTCGAAGGCGTACACCAGCCCGTCCAAGCCGTAAATGCTCGCCGTACTAGCACAAAATTGGATCAGGTTATGCTTGAGTTCCAAGCCGAACAGCAAATGCAGCGCATACGCGATAATTTGGGACATGATCAGGGCCGATAACCCAAGGCCCGTAAGGAACAGGGTCCTGGAACGTTTTTCCCACATAGGCTATCTTTCCTTTTTCAGAGCTTGAATTTTTTGCTCCAGCTGCTCGAGAAGCGCCGGGTCCGCTTCTTCCAAGGCGTCCAGCATATGGTTCACGACAAGCGGTCCGAATTCTTCAAGCAAATCGTTCGTCAGCTCTTTGGATTGGGTTTCGAGAAACTGCTCCAGCGATTGGGTAGGCTGGAATAAGGACACGCGCCCTTCCGCCCTTTTGCGCAGCACGCCCTTGTCCACCAGCCGGTTCATGACCGTCATCACCGTGTTGAAATTGATTGCCTGCTCCTTAGCCAGCCTCGCCTGCACGTCTTTGATCGCCATCTCCGGACCGTTCCACAGGATATGCATGATTTTTGCTTCCAGAGGTCCGAAAAAGCGGTTTAATCCGCTTTCGTTCGTTTTGAATGAATGTATTTTCATGAAAGCACCTCACACTACTTATTGTAATGTTCGCAAAAGGCATCGTCAAGTTTACAGTTCATTCCAGAAAAAAAGCACGGCGCGGGCTCATACGCCCTACGCCGTGCTTTAGCTTCTATAAATACTCGCGCAGCCAAGGAAGCTGCGATTCGACCTCGCTACGAACTTCGTCCGGATCGCTCAGCTCAAGCACCGCTTCCGCCAGCCTGCCCATCTCGCTCCGGTCCAGCTTCGCAATCAGCGCCCGCGTACGCGCCACGTGGACGCCGCTCATGCTGAACTCGTGCAGGCCCATGCCGAGCAGAATCGGTACCGCGTGCGGCTGCCCCGCCATTTCCCCGCACATGCCGACCCATTTGCCTTCCCGCGCCGACGCACGGATCACCTGATCGATCAGACGCAGCACCGCAGGCTGAAGCGGATCGTTCAAGTGCGCCAGCTTCGGATTCATCCGGTCGGCCGCCATCGTATACTGCACGAGATCGTTCGTCCCGATGCTGAAGAAATCGACCTCTTTGGCCAACCGGTCCGCCATCAGCGCCGCTCCCGGCACTTCGATCATGATGCCCGTCTCCAGATCGTCCCGGAACGCCTGACCTTCGGCCCGCAGCTCCGCCTTTGCTTCTTCCAGAACGGCTTTGGCCCGTCTCCATTCGCGGAGCGAAGCGATCATCGGGAACATGATCTTGACGTTGGCCTCCGCGCTGGCCCGCAAAATGGCGCGAAGCTGCGTCTTGAACAACTCCGGCCGGTCCAGGCAAATCCGGATCGCCCGGTAGCCTAGGAACGGGTTCTCTTCCTTCGGCAGCTCCAGCAGCGGCAGCTCCTTGTCCCCGCCGATATCCATCGTGCGGATCACGACCGACGCCTCCGGTCCGAAGGCCCGTGCCGCCGCCGCATACGCTTCGTACTGCTCGTCCTCCGTCGGCAGCGAGTCGCGGCCCATGTATAGAAACTCCGTGCGAAACAGCCCTACGCCTTCGGCCCCGCCGCGCGCGGCCGCTTCCGCATCGGCCGGCGAGCCGATGTTAGCGACGAGCTCGACGCTCGCACCGTCCAGCGTCACGGACGGGCGGTCTACAAACGCACGGTACCGCTCGGCCAACGCCTGCTGCTCGCTTGCTTTTTGGCGGTAGGCCGTAAGCTGCTCTTCTGCCGGAGCGACAAGCACGACGCCTTCGCGGCCGTCGACGACAATCCGCTGGCCGTCCTGCACCTGGAACAGGCTCTCGCCCAAGCCGACGATCGCCGGAATGCCGAGCGAGCGGGCCAATATGGCGGAATGCGACGTCTTGCCGCCGGAAGCGGTGACGAAGCCCGCCGTCGCTTTCGGATCAAGCTGGGCCGTCTGCGAAGGCGTCAGCTCATCCGCGATCAGAATGAAGGGCTCATCCGTCAAGCGCGTGTCCACAGGCTCAGCGGCATGGAGCAGCTTGCGGATCACACGGCGTGTTACGTCGCGGATATCCGCAGCTCTTTCCCGCAAATATTCGTCGTCCAGGCTTTCCAGCAGCGCGACGGTCTCCTGCATCGCTTCGTCCAGCGCCGCTTCCGCGCAGATACGTTCCTCGCGGATGATCGTCTGAGCCTTGCCGATCAGCTCTTCATCCTGAAGGAACAGCCGGTGGCCTTCAAAAATTTCCGCTTCCTGCTCCCGGCCCCGGTCCGTCAAGTCCCGGGCGATCTCCTGCAGCTCCTCGTCCGCCCGGCGGATCGCCTCAGCCAGCCGTTCCAGCTCGGTGTCCGTCTCTTCCGCCCGGATCGGAAGCCGCTCCGGCCGCTGCTCCTCCCGCATCACTTTCGCGACGCCGATCGCAATCCCCGGCGCCGCGACAACTCCCTGCAGCCGCACGGTTACCCCTCCTTCCGGGCCGGCGCTTCGGAATATTCGGCCAGAATACGGCCGATCTCCTCTTGCGCCGCTTCTTCCTGCTCCCCCTCGGTAATGAGCGTGACCGTGTCTCCGTGCTTGGCGCCGATGGTGAGCACGTTTACCAGGCTTTTCGCGCTGACGCGCTTACCCGATTTTTCCAAGGAAATGTTGCATTCCTTATAGCGTCCGGCAGCCTCCACAATTTTTTTGGCGGGACGTACGTGAAGTCCTAACAGGTTTTGAACAATATAGTCGTTTTGCATCGCTCTGCACTCCTTGTTCCGTATAGTTTATATTTCTCTATCTGAATGATTGCCTGCAGCAGGCAAATCTACATGATCTTCTTAATCTCGTCTTTCAACTGCTCGGATTGCGGTCCGAAAATAACCTGCACCGCGCCTTGACCGAGCCGCATGACGCCGGAGGCGCCCAGCCCCTTCAGCGCTTTGTCGTCAACCGCCACTTCGTCCTTCACAACCAGCCGAAGCCGGGTAATGCAGGCGTCCAATCCTACGATATTGTCGGCGCCACCGATGGAAGCCAAGACTTGGCCTGCCTTTTGAGAGACCGGCGTTTTGCCCGCAGGCACCGCTCCCGTTTCTACCGCAGCAGCCTCGACGATGTCGTCGTCCTCCCGCCCCGGCGTCTTCAAATTCAGCTTCACGATCAGGATGCGGAACATGAAGTAATACACGACCGCAAACGCAAGACCGATCGGGATAATCAAGAGCGGCTTCGTTGCCAGCGGGTAGTTAAGCGCATAGTCGATGAATCCCGCCGAGAACCCGAAGCCGTGCTTAATGCCAAGCGCATACGTGACATAACCGGCTACCCCGGCCAGTACGGCGTGTACGGCATACAAAGCAGGAGCGAGGAACATGAAGGCGAATTCCAACGGCTCCGTAATTCCGGTCAGGAACGAGGCGAATGCCGTTCCGAACAGCATGGACGCTACGATTTTGCGCTTTTCCGGCTTCGCCGTATGCACCATCGCGAGCGCAGCGGCCGGGAGCGCGAACATCATCATCGGGAAGAATCCGGTCATAAACATCCCGGCCGACTTGTCGCCTTTGAAGAAGCGGTACAAGTCCCCGTGAATCACTTGGCCGGTCGCATCCGTAAAGTCGCCGATCTGGAACCAGGCGATCGAGTTCAGCACGTGATGCAGGCCGAACGGCAGCAGCAACCGGTTGCCGAGCATATACCCCGCGGCCCCGAAGCCGCCCAAGCCTACGATAAAGCGGCCGAGTTCGTCCAGCGCATGCTGAATCGGCCCCCAGATAATCCCGAACACGATCCCGATCAGCACCATCGCAAGCGAGGTAATGATCGGCACGAACCGCTTACCGCTGAAAAAGCCTAACCAATCGGGCAGCTTGATATTATGATACTTTTTATAAAAATACGATGCCAGCGCCCCTGCGAGAATGCCTCCGAGCACGCCCATGTTCAGCTTCACGTCTTTATCGACAAGCATCGGGAAAGCCGCGGGAATTTTGGACAATACGTTGGTCAATACCAAGTAAGCGATTACAGCAGCCAACGACGCGACTGCGTCTCCGATGAAAGCAATCGCGATGCCGACCGCGAAAATCAGCGGCAGGTTATCGAATATGGCGGAGCCGCCGGCGTTCAGGAACGGCGCGATATACTGGTTCAGAAACCCGCCGACGCTATCCCCCATATGAAAGTCTTTGACGTAATCAATATTCCCGAACCGCATCAGGATGGCGGCCGCCGGAAGAACGGCGACGGGAAGCATCAGGGCTTTTCCGACTTTCTGCAAAGAAGCGAGCATAATCACTCAACCCTTTCGAAATGGTTATGTTATTTTTTTAAAACCGCGCTCAGCAGTCCGGCGTCTCCCGCACGGATCGGCCCCAATCGGTATTCCACGGCCGACACGCTTTCTTCGCCGTTGGCGATGATAACCGGGGTAATCAGCGGATAGCCCGCTTCCTTAATACGCTCGATATCGAATTCGATCAGCGTCTGGCCGGCCGTCACCTTGTCGCCCGTCGATACGTGGGACGTAAACCCTTCGCCGCGCAGCGCCACCGTGTTGATCCCGATATGAACCAGGAGCTGAACGCCCGATTCGTGCTCCAGAATGAGCGCGTGATTCGTGTCGATCCGATGCGCGACCGTGCCGTCGAACGGAGCGATCAGCTTGCCTTCCGTCGGTTCGATGGCGACCCCTTCGCCCATATGCTTGCCTGCGAATGCTTCATCGGGAACCTGCTCCAGCTCTACGGCCTTGCCCGTTATCGGAGACGCGATTTCCAGCCGGTTCGTCTTCGCCTTGTTCGATAGCCATTTTGAGAACATCTGTTACTTCCTCCCTTGTTGTGTTGACCGCTCTCCCGGATACGTTTGAAACAACCGGTACAAATGCATGACCATATAGCCGATCTCATCTTCGGGAACATCCGTCTCCAGCCGCTGCCCGATCAGAGAACCAAGCTCGGCGGCCAGCCGGTATTCCTCGGGGTATTGGGTTTTGAATTCGTTCATAAACGGATTGCGAACAACTTTGCCATGGGCAATCCGTTCGATCGCATGCCGCAAATGCGTGATCAGCCGGACATAATCCATACTGTCGCGCGGAACGGGGACGCCCAGCTCGCTTTCAACTACTGCGACCGCTTCATTCACCAGATTGGAGAATTTCACCAGCTCTCCGACCGGAACGCTGGTGACCGCCGAATGGACGTGAAAGGTCAAAAATCCGATTTCGTCCTCCGGGATTTCGATGTCGAACGCCTCGCTGATCATGGCTGCCGCGCTTCGCGCAATTTCGTACTCCTTGGGAAACCACAGCAGCGTTTCCTGCAGGAACGGATTGACGATATCCATCCCGTTCTTGAGCCGGTAAACCGCGAATTGAATATGGCTTGGCAGCGCAAAATACACCTTGTTGTTCAGCGGCTCGGAAAATTGCCCGTTAATGCTGTCAATGATCCGCTCGGAGATTCGGATCACCTCGGGGTCGATTCCTTCCAGCAGCGTGTGATACTCGCTCATCTGATCGCGGTCGTCCAGCCGAAATCGTTTTTCAATACGGGGGTCTTTGGCCTCGATCGTCCCGCTTCCTTTGGAGGAAAATCCGATGCCCTTGCCCAGCAGCACGTACTCCTTCCCGGAATCCGAATCCAACACCATAAGCACATTATTGCTGATGACCCGCTCGATTCGAAGCAGACGATTCGCTTGCATAGCCTAACCCACCACCTTTCCTTACGTTCCGAGCTGACGGCAAACAAAAAAGAGCCAAAAAAAGACCTCTGATCATAGTCTTTTCCTGGCTCATGCCCTTTTATCGGTAACACGCCAATTTGTATTCGGTTACAGTCACATCATACCCATTTGTAAACGTTTCGTCAATAGGATTTGCGTGGAATTAAAAGGCGAATTATTGAACAAATTGCCAACGGCTATCCTTCTTGACGAGGCAAGCTTTGCAGCGCGGCGTTCACAAGCAGGTCGTAGAAATCGTCGTCTTCTTCCAGCCTTTCTTCTACCGCAAGAATGTCCTCTTCCGATCCCGATTCTTTGGAAAAAATCAGGCTGTAGCTCCAATCCTTCGCATTTTTGCTGTGCAGCGTAATTTCATACGGCGCTTCATGCCCTTCATATTGAAACTCGACATGGCCCACGTAGCCGCTCTCTTTGCTGTGCGTCATCCGGCTTCCGATGATATTCACATTCATTTTCGTCAGCTCATTCCTTTCTGTTTGTCTATAGACATTATCGCCTTTTCCGCCCGTTATGCACCAGCCTTTTTTTACGCTTTATCCCGCAGCGTTTCCGCAGTCGATGCTACCCGGCTTACCGCATTGCCTATTTCGCCGATCGTATGTACCAGCCGGTCCATCTCGCTGCCGACCTCTTCCGTCTGATCGATATTCGTCTGCATCGAGTGTACGATTTCGCTGAACACCCTTCGCGCTTCCAGCGCTTCCGTACGGCTCGTTTCCACGACTTGGCGCACCTCGTGAATCGATCGTACGACCCGGTCATTGCACTTATCTGATTCGGTAACGATATCCGCAATGCGCGTCAGCGTCTTCTTCGTATCGTCGGACAATTTGCGCACCTCGTCGGCGACAATCGAGAACCCTCTTCCGTGCTCGCCGGCCCTGGCCGCCTCAATGGCTGCATTCAGAGAAAGCAGATTGGTCTGCGCCGCAATGTCTTGTACGATCGTAACGATATCCTTGATCTGCGACGACAGCTCGTTCAGCTGCACGGCGGACTGCTGCATATGATCGGCGCGTTCGTGAATGACGACGATTTTCGCTTCCAGCGCCTGAATCTGCTCCTGCCCTGTGCCGGCCATCGCCTGGCTCGACCTTGACTGCTCCGCCATCGAGGCAAAGGCTTCCTTCACGTCGCTGCTCGTCGAGATTAATGTCTCGACCACCGCGTTGTTTTCCTGCGTCAGCGCGGCGAGTTCCTCGCTTAACATGCGCAGATCGTTGCGGTATTTTTCATGCTGCAGCTCCCGCTGGCGCAAATTCTCCTTTTCGTACGCTTCCAGCACGAGCTGCTGCTCGAAGTTGAACAGCTTGGTCAATACCCGGTTAATCGCCACCATGTCGTCTTTGTGCTGAACCTGGCTGACGACAGCGTCGATAAATCCGTTCTGCAGATTTTGGAAAGCGCTTAAATACCACTTTGGTTCCAGTCCGATCCGCTCGTGAATCAGGGCGATTTTCGTTCTCTTTTCTATAAACGCCCGGTCCATTTTGCCATCGAGCAGCTCGGTCAAATGTGTCTTCATCGTCCGGGTCAGCCGTTCGACGGTCGAATTGTCCCGTATAATCCGGTCCAGCTTGTCCACTTGCAGCACGGCTTTGTAAAACGAATCGACAATCTCGTCGATCCGCCCCTCGATCATAGGCTTAAACATGGCCAGAATGCGCAGATCCTCTTCGGACAAAGCGATCATTTTAAGCTGCGCCTTCAGCTCCGCATCGTTCACCTTGCAGGTGACCTTAACTGCGTTCAGCTTGTCCTGCTGCAATAACGAAACATGTCCCTCCGGCACGGCGCCGTCTTTCCCAAACCAACGGGCAATGGTATGAAACGGACACTTGCTCATAAAACGGACCCCCTCCTGTTTATCTGTGTCGGTCCCGAACGCACGAAAAAAAACCGCAGCGGCGCGCCCGGCTTCTATGGTTGGCGTTGAAGTGGCGGAATGTCACAACAGTGGCAACCTGGCGATCGTTCTTCCCGTTCGGGAAGGGCAGACCCATGGCTTTGCGTCCCCGCTTTTCAGACAGGTATGCCTTTTTCCTCATGAATTTGTAAATACTTGATCTATTCTACTACAGTTTGTGAGCGTTTTCTAGCACGATTTATTTTTCTTTACCACCAGCGGCGGCGAATTAATTTTTTTCGACACATCCTGTTGAATATTGTAAAATGGAAAAGTATAGGACGAATAGGAGGGAAATTCTGTATGAACAAATGGTACGCCATGCTGCCGGCCTGTTTGCTGTGGACGGCGCTTGCGGCACCGGGCTTGGCAGGCGCAGCCGATCCGCAGGTGCGCGTGTATCTGGACGGCAAGCCCATCAAATTCGAAGTTCAGCCCATCTTGGACAATGGAACGACGCTGGTTCAATTCCGGCCGATTTTTGAAAAAATAGGGCTCACGGTCGGCTGGGACGAGGCTACGCAAACCGTGACCGGCACGAAGGACGACCTCTCCATTAAGCTGGTTATCGACGACGTGGACGCTTATATTAACGACCGGCTGAACGAGCTTGAGCTTGCGCCCCGGCTGGTCGAGGGCAATACGTTCGTCCCGCTGCGGTTCGTCAGCGAAGCGAGCGGCAAAGAAGTGACATGGGATGGAAAAAGCATGTCGGTATATATAAAAAGTCCGGCGGATTCGACAGGGCCCGGAAATTCCGGCGGGACCACAGGCGGCGGCTCCAGGCCCGGCGGCGGAGACTCCGGGACCAAACCGGGCGGCGGCACGGACACGACCAAGCCCGACAAAGGAGACTATACCTATCCGAACGGGGACAGATATACCGGCCAGATGGTGAACGGGTATCCCGAAGGACGGGGCAAGCTGTACAACCTGGGCGGAAAGCTACTGTTCGAAGGAACAATGTCGAACGGGCTCCCCGGAGACGGACATCTCAAGAGCTACCACGAGAACGGCCAGCTGGAATTCGACGGAAATTTAAGAAACGGGGTGCGCACCGGCTCCGGCAAGCAGTACTCTTCCACAGGCTCGCTGCTATTCGACGGCACCTTCTCGGTCGGCGAGCGGGAAAAAGGAACGCTGTACTACGACAACGGCGACAAGTATACCGGTCCTTTCGATAACGACAAGCCGAGCGGAGCCGGCAAGCTCGTCTACAAGAACGGCGACGTATACGAGGGCGATTTCTTCGACGGACGGCGCGAAGGCAAAGGAACCTACACAACGACCAAGGGCGAGAAGCTGGTCGGGGATTTTAAGAACAACATGATGAACGGAATCATCTCTCATTATGACAAAAAAGGCACCTTGCTGTCCGTCAGCGAATTTTCCAACGACGTCCTGATCCGCAAAGTCGATATGGGCAACGGTAACACGACGCTGCCGAATACGAATCCTTCGGCGCAGCCGGACAGAGTCAAGCTTGAGAATGAGCGGTACGACAAGCTCGTGAATTCGATCCGGGAGAACTACAATCAGAACAAAAAGCAGTTGGAGGACCAAATCGCCCAAATCCGCAAGGATAACCCGGGAACCTACTCCAGCCAGGCGGAATATAACAAAGCGCTGAAGGAAGCCGAGACGAAGCAGACGGATATTTCGAATAGGCTGAATTCGTTGGCCGGCGATTATTCCAAGGCGGCGGAGGCGGCCAAGGCCGAGCTGAACAAGCAGCTGACGAATGTTCAGACGCTGATTACGCAGATCCATGCCAAAGGATCGGCCCAACAGCGGATCGAGGCGCTGCGAGATCAATTGAACTTCCTGAGAGACAATTACAACAACGAGTTGAAAAGAGCGAACGACCAGCACCTGGAAATCATCAAGCAGCTGAAGTAATGATGTTCCATCGTTCGTTATAACTCACAAAAGCACAAAAAGGCCTGCATCGCTAACCGGATGCAGGCTTAAGCTTGTTGAGAAAGTGGTCTAAGCAAAAATAGAGAAACATACGGAGGTGGGGTATCCACTGGAGAAGCGATAGCGGCCGCCTTTGTCTTCGGGAAATGTCCGCTAGTAAGCGGCTTCCAATCAAATTTCCCGAAGACAAGAGTGGTCGGAAGTGGATACCCCACCCCTTCGTTACCTCTATAATCCCGTTTGACCACTTTTTCAACACTCTGAGGCCTGCATCGTTGACTGATGCAGGCTTCTTTGCGCAGCCCTCGGGCTTATCCTTTGACGGAGCCGCTGGTCATGCCCGCGATGAACGACTTGTTCATCAGGAAGTAGACGACCAGAATCGGGAGCATCGATACCATCGAGCCAGACAGCATCAAGTGCCATTCCGCCGCAGCGTTGGCGGAGTACTTCAGCGAGATGACGCCGACCGTCAGCGGCCGCAAGTCGGGATTCGTCATCGTAAAAATAAGCGGGAGCACGTATTGGTTCCACGATTCGCGGAACGTGAACAGCCCGACGACCCCCAGCCCCGGCGTAAGCAGCGGCAAAATAATGCGCCAATAGATCCCGAAAAATCCGCAGCCGTCGATCGTTGCCGCCTCATCCAAGTCTTTCGGGATGGAGCGTACGAACCGCTCAAGCAGAAAAATATTAAAGGACAGGTGCGTGCCGACGAAGATCAGCACGATGCTCCACAGCGACTTGTGCAAATGCACCTCGCGCATCATGTCATAGAGCGGACGGTACGTAATAGCCCCGATCGTGATGAACATCGTGACCGCAAGAACGCCCATGATGAGGCCGCGTCCCGGAAACATCCGCCGGCCAAGCGCATAAGCGCCCATCGAGCAGACGATGATATTGATGACCGTGGACGCGATGGAGATAAACAAGCTGTTCCACGTATATTTTGCAAAGTTGGCCCGCTCCCACGCCTCGGCGTAGTTTTTCCAATGCCATTCCTTCGGCCAGATGCTCGTGCTATTCAGCAGCTCGAAATTCGACTTAAACGAGCCGAATAACGTAAAGACGACCGGATACAATATCGCGATGACGATGCTCAGCAGAAAAATCCAGACGATCGTCCAGGCCAGCAGCGGGCCGACGCGTACGGAAGTGCCCTTTTTGGCGGCGATTGTGCTCATGATACGGTTCCTCCTTCCTTAATGCGCCTGACTGGATTTGCGCGAGATATATAAGTAAGCCGACGTAAGCAGACCGACGATCAGCGCGGAGACGAAGCCTACGGCAGCGCCATAGCCGTACTGCTGCACGACCGCATCGCCCTCGGACACCGGGAAGAACAGCTTGTAGATGTACAAATACATGACTTCCGTTTTGCCTCCGGGACCTCCGGCCGTCAAGACCATGATGCTTTCGTAGCTCTTCAGCGTGTTGACAATCGCCAGCATGACGATGATCTGCATGACCGGCCCGAGCAGCGGAATCGTGACGTACCAGAACTGCTGTACCTTATTGGCGCCGTCGATCGCCGCGCTTTCGTACAAATCGTTCGAGATGCCCTGCAGGCCTGCGAGAAACAGCACCATGTAGTTCCCGACCGCGCCCCAGATCGCGACGAGAATGGCGGTGAGCATCGAGTACTTGACGCCGAGCCATTCGATCGGTTGATCGACTAGTCCGATCGACATAAGCATTTTGTTAATAATCCCGTTGTACGAGTTGAACATCAGGTAGAAGACGAGCGAGATGACGGCCGTACTGATGATGGTCGGCATGAAAATGATGGCGCGCATCGTATTTTTGCCTAACAGCTTGTTGTTCAGGATGAAAGCTAGGATAAGGGAAAGCGGCAAAGTAATGACGAGCTTCCCGGCCGTAAACACCAGCGTGTTCCAGACCGAATGCCAGTACTGCGAGTCGCGCGTGAACAGCCGGACAAAGTTTTCGAGCCCGATGAAGGTCGCATCCGAAAAGCCGTCATAGTCGTAGAACATATATTTGAAGGCCCATGCCAGAGGATAGATGGCAAACAGCAGCAGGAGAACGACCGTTGGCAGAACCATGATGTAAGGTCCCGTGTATTCCTTCAATCTTTTTTTGAGCGGCACGAAAATCAGCTCCTTCCGTAGGCGGTTTTTGGCAAAAAGAGAGCAGGCGACTCCCGGATATCCATATAGGAGAGCCACCTGCTGCCCGGTCGCTTATGCAAAACGAGAACTTTATTTTTTAATTTGACTGCGCGGGTCGAAATTCGGCTCGACGATCCGCTTCATGTTGCCGGCCTTTTCTTCGTTGTTCAAGCCGTCGTTGTAACGCTTGTTCAGATCTTCGATCCCTTTGTCAAGCGGGGTCAAGCCGAGAATCGACTCGGAGATGACGTTCTGCCACGGCTTGCCCTCGATTTTGTGCACGGGGTATGCCGGCCACATGACATCGTCCTTCGGTGCGAATTCCTTGAAGTTTTTGAGCGTAGGCTCTTTCGCTTTGCCGAGGACGCTGGGCACGACGCTGATGCCTTTCCCCTGCTCGTAGTAAGGAACGAGCACGTCGTCGCTGTAGAGGAAGTTCAGCAGCTCCCAGGCTTCTTTTTTGTGCTTGCTTTTCCCGGACATATACAGCCAGGATGCGCCGCCGTTGATATAGTTCGCGCCCTTCGGCGTCCCGCCGTCGAGCGTCGGCACCTGCGCTACGCCCCAGTTCACTTTGGTCGGGAACTGCGTATCGTACACTCCCGGCTCGGCGGACAGCGAGAAATACATGCCGATTTTTCCGGCCGCAAACTGGTTGCGCAGCGGGTCGATGTCCAGCGATTCGTAGCCCGGAAGAATGCTTTTGTTATCGACGATTTGCTTCAGCGCTTGGACGTAAGGCTTCAGCACTTCGAAATCGTACTTCCCGTTTTTCCAGTCGTAGTAGTCTTTGCCGTCGAGACGAACCATCGGCAGCAATCCGCGCTCGAAGGCCGAGGCAGGCGTCTTCATATTTAACGCGAAGCCGTATACGTTGTCCGCTTTGCCGGCTTCGGTAATTTTTTTCGCATAGTCCACAAGCTCCGCCATTGACTTCGGCGGCTCGCTCAGGCCGGCTTTGGCGAACAGGTCTTTGTTATAGACCAGCCTCCAGGTTGTGCCGTAGTTCGGAAGGCTGTAGGTTTTGCCGTCCAGCGAGTTTTGCCGGTCGACCTTCAGCAGGTTGTCGCCAAAGCGAGACTTCACTTCCGGCGTCAAATATTCGTCGAGCGGTTGAATCGCTTTCATTTTTACCAAATCTTCTAACTTGAGCTTCATTTTGGCGTTGAAAATGTCCGGCGCCTCGTCCGCTTGAATCGCCGTTTGCAGCGCCTGCTCGTAGTTGTCCGTCATGATCTGGGATTCGACTTCGATCTTGCCTTTAAACTTCTGATTGAATTCTTCCAGCTTCGTTTTCATCAAGTCGGCGTCATGCCGAGCATTGGTCCAAAATTTCAGCTTGACCGGTTGTCCGCTTGCCCCGCCGCCGCTTTCGGAGCCGGTTTTCGTTTGTTCGCCGCCGCCGCATCCTGCCAGCGCCGATGAAGCCAGTGCCATCGCCAATCCGAGCTTTACATAGCCTTTTGTATTCACGGACTTCGTCCTCCCCTGTAAGATTCTCTGCGTATACGTGAGTTGATCTTCCTATTTCCAAGTATAGCGAACCGTGTCGAATTTCCTAGGGAGGGAATTTTCATGAGCGAGGGGGAGGATTTTCTCCTCCTCGAGCTGTTGAGAAAGTGGTGAAAATTGAGGTAATAGAGATGTACGAGGGGTGGGTATCTACTTCCGGTCGCTGTTGTCAGCGGGAAATTTTGATTGAAGCCGCTTAACAGCGGGTATTTCCCGCAGACAAAGGCGAACGCTATCGCTCCTCCAGTAGATACCCCACCTCCGTATATTTTCTATTTTTTATAAAGACCACGTTCTCAACAGCCTTAGGGGGAGGATTTACTCCTCCCCCGTCGAGGTGCCGAGCCGCTGCTCGCGGTACTCGGACGGCGTGATGCCGTTCTTTTTCTTGAAAATTTCGCGGAAATATTTGCGGTCATGGTATCCAAGCCGCTCGGCAATCTCATAGATGGGAATGGCGGCGTCCTCCAGCCAGTCTTTGGCTTGGGCCAGCTTCAGATCGGTGACGTATTCCACGAAGGAGATTCCCGTCTCCCGTTTAAACAGGCCGCTGAAGTAGTTGGGGCTGACGCCGACATAATCCGCTACCGCCGACAACCCGATTGGCTGCAGCAGATTCTGCTCGATGAACGTCTTCGCTTCGCCGACAATCGATTTGGAGCCCGCTTGGACGAACTGCTTGACCTGCAGCGCCGCTTGATGGAACCAGACCGGAATATGCTCCTTTAACTCGCCCAGCTTCGCGCGGTTGCACAGCTCAAACCACGCCTCGGGCAGCGGGCCGCGTTCCCCTTCCGCCATCCCCAGATCATGCAGAAGCCGGTTCAGCGCAGTGACAAGCTGAATACAGGAGAAGCGGAAGTCGGCCGGCTTGCCCTCCTCCCCTTCGAGCGCACGGAAGAAGGAAGCCGCCGCTTCCTGGGCCGATTCCGCCTGGCCCCGCCTGACGAGCGTAAGCAGCTCCTGCTCCTGAAGCGCCGGGTAGCCGGTCCGCTTCATGCGGAACGGAATCAAGTCCTCCACGTGTACCACCTGGTTGTTCCCGAAAAAATACACATGCTCGATCGCCTCGCAGGCTTCCCGGTATGCGCCAGGCAGCTCGCGCAGCTCCGGACATAACGAGCTGATGCCGATCGTTACCGTGAGACCCGAATGCTTCTCCACCGAAGTACGGCACCAGTCGGCAAACTTCAACAGCTTTTCCTTAATCTCTTTGGTCGTCTCGGCCGGGTCGTAATTGACGAGCATCGCCAGCAGCCCCCACTCGGCATAAAAAGCGATGCCTGTCCCCCACGACGACAAGCAGTCGCCGATAATGTTCTCGACGATAAAGCGGCTGAGCTCGACTTCCTCGACGGACTTATGCGAAATTTCGTCGAAACGGTCGATCGCGACAGCCAGCAGCCCGAAGCTCGAAGGCTTGAGCGGGATTTCCGCGAAATCCCATTTATCCCGCAAGCGTACCTGCCGCTCGTCCCGAAATCGGATCATCTCGTTCAAATATTGCTGCCGCAGAGCCGGCAGGCTGCGCCGGATCGTTTGCTGAAACTTCACCCGCTGCGCATCCCGTTCCTGCTCCTTGCGAAGCTCGCTGATCAGCTTGGCGATAATCCCGGTCATTTCTTTAATGTCAACCGGCTTTAAAACATAGTTCGAAGCGCCGAGCGCGAGTGCTTGCTTCGCGTAGTCGAATTCCTCGTAGCCGCTAAGTACGACGAAACGGATGGCCCGCTCGAAGCGTGCCCTGATGTGCTCCATCAGCTCGATCCCGTTCATATTCGGCATCTTGATATCCGTCACGATGAGATCGGCCGGATCGCTTGCATAGCGGTGCAGCGCCTCCTTGCCGTCGAGTGCGATATCGACCTGCGACACGCCGAGCGTCTCCCAAGGAATATGCTTGCGGATGCCCTGCACGACGCTCTCCTTATCGTCCACCAGCAGTACTTTCATGCGGTACCTCCTCCTTCGCATCGCGGATGCGGATCTCAAATCGCGAGCCTTCCCCTACCTGGCTCTCAGCCCGGAACGATGCGCGCTCCCCGAAAAAGTAACGAAGCCGTTCCTTGATATTCATAATCGCGTAACCTTCTCCGCTCTGAGAAGCGACGCCCGTCGCTGCGTCGGCGTCATACAGCGGTGCGTTGAAAAGTCCGATCAGCTCCGGATCGATCCCCGAGCCGTTGTCTTCCACGGTCAGCACCGTCGTGTCCGTTCCTTCCCGGAAGGTTTTCACATAGATCCGGTTATTTTGATACTCGTTGTCTCTAAACGCGTGCAGCACCGCATTTTCCGCCAAAGGCTGCAGGATGATTTTCGGTACGATCGTTTCCTTCGTCCGCTCGTCCACCGACACCTCGAACGCGAACTGCCGCTTGTATTGATAATTGACGAGCTTCAAATACTGCCCGACGTGTTCCATTTCTTTCTCCACAGTCGTCGCTTCCTCGCCGCGATTCAGACTGAGCCGGAAGAAGCGGGACAACGACAAAATAATATCGCTGGCCGACGAATCGTTGAATTCGAGCGATTTCCAATAAATTTCGTCGAGCGTATTGTACAGAAAATGCGGATTGATCTGTGCTTGAAGCGCACGCATCTCCGCCCTCCGCTTGGCGAGGCTCTCCTCCACCACCTGCTTCAGCAGCCGCTGAATTTGGTCCAGCAGTTCATCGAACCGCCGCCCCAGCTCGCCGATCTCGTCCCGGCTCTCGGAAGCGAAGCGCACGTCGAGGTCGCCTTTTTGAGCTTGGGACATGAGCCGCTGCAGCCTGCGTACCGGAAGGGTAACCCAGCGGGCGATCGATTTGTTCATGAAGAAAGAGAACGCCAGCAGCGCCATCGTCAGCAGTACGGTAAAATATTTAATGTAAGCGATCTTGACGAGCAGCTGCTTTTTGGGCTGAACAACCAGCGCCTGCCAGCCGGCAATCGGTATCGACTTATGATTGACCAGATACGTCTGATCTCCCAGCTTCACTTCGAAAAACGACGGTTTGCCCGAGACATCCGGTACCTGCGCCTGCTCCAGAAACTGTTCCGTCGCCTCGCTCCGGGAGGACAGCAGAATCGGCCGGCCGTTCTCGTCCAAAATCATCGAGAATCCGTCGGGCACCAGTTGGATGCTTTGCAGGTTGCGTTCGAAATAGTCTGCCCGCAGCGTGATCACCAAATAATTGTCCAGCTCCAGCGCCCCGGTGGCCGTGGCTGGCCGGCTGACCAAACCGATCACCGCCCCTTCCTCGACAAAGAGCGGATTTTGCCCGGCGTAGACCCAGCGGTTCGTCGACGAAGGCTTGATCGCCTTGTAATAGACCGTCTCTTTGAAATCGGTTTCCTTTCTAGCTGCAGGAACCCCTTCGAAAAATTCTCCCCTTGGCGTATATAAATAAATCCCGCGAATCGTGGGAGAGGACAGACTCGCTTTCGAGAACAGCGAAAATACATTATTGAAGATGACGGAATACGCTTCATCCGACCGGTTCTGGCTCCAGTCGATCGCCCTTGCCAGCTCGTCGCTGGAATTGATCCAGTACAGCTTGTCGCTGACGTTCTTCAGCTCATTGCCGACATTGGCGCTAAGCTGGCTGACCGTCCGGTCCGCGGCGTTATAGGCGTACTCTTCGATATAGCGGGCCGCCTGATTGAACGAGAATGCCCCCGTCAGCGGCACGGCGATCAGAATGACGACCGACGTCATCAGGAACACCTTCCATTCGAGCCCCCAATCGCGGAAACGCTCCGCCGCCCGGCGCATGCGGGCTCCGAACCACGGCATAGCCACCACCTCTTTCTAGTCTGTTGTAGCATAAACCTCGGGGGCCGAAAAGGGATAAAAATTACAGGCTGCCGCACTTCCAGCGTAAATATACCGCCTCTCCTCCCTGGCGCCGGCCAAAAAAAAATAAACCGCGCCTTGAATGGCTCAAGGTTACGGTTTACAGTTTCAGTGCATGGCTGGCGCCCCCGGCGATGAATTTATAGCCGACGCCATGGACGTTGATAATATATTTCGGATTCGACGGGTCCGGCTCGATCTTCTTGCGAAGGTTGCTGACATGGACGATAATCGTTCTCGTATCGTTGAAGCTCTCCTGCCCCCAAATTTCGCGGAACAGCTGCTCATGGCTGAAGGTCTGCTCCGGACGCGAGGCGAGAAAGCTCAGCAGGTCGAATTCCTTGCGGGACAACGTTACTTCTTGCCCGTTCACTCTCACCACACGGCTTAACCGGTCGATCCGCAAATGTCCGACGACCAGCTTGTCGGGCTGTCCTCCCGCCTGCTCCGCCGCAGCCAGATGCGGCCTGCGCAAATGGGCGCGTACCCGGGCCATCAGCTCGTTCGGGCTGAATGGCTTCGTAATATAATCGTCGCCGCCCAGATTCAAGCCAGCGATTTTGTCCGCTTCGTCTTTTTTGCAGCTCAAAAATAAGATCGGCACGGGAGAAACCGCCCGAAGCTCCCGGCATACTTCAAAGCCGCTTCGCCCCGGCAGAAGCACATCCAATATCGCCAGATCCGGCCGCTCCGCCTCCGCGATCTTAAGCGCATCTTCGCCGCTGGTTGCGAGCAGGACACGGTAATTGTTTTTTTCTAAGTAAAGACGGATCACTTCCCGAATCTCGGGATCATCTTCCACAACTAACACTGTTTGCTCCGTCATCCGTTTCACCACCGCATCGATGTAGTTCCCTGGTCCTAAGAAGAGAATAAACAATTGGACTGTTGCCGGTCAAGCTTTTTTTGGGGATTGGCAACGGGTATCGTGAAGCAGAACACGGTTCCTCGTCCCGGTTCGGTCCGGTCAACCCAGATTCGTCCCCCATGATATTCTATGATTTCTCTGGATATGGACAGCCCGAGCCCTTTGCCGCCCGCAGCGGAATTACGCGATCGGTTGCTGGTATAGAACCGGTCGAACACGTAAGGCAAATCCTGTTCGTTGATGCCGCCCCCCGTATCGCTGAACCGGCACAGCAGTTGTTCCCCGTCGTCGATCATTTCTACCTGAATGGAGCCGCCTTCCGGCGTGAACTTGATCGCATTGAAGATCAAGTTGCTGAACACCTGATGCAGTCGCTCCAGATCGACCTCCACCGCGGAAAATTCACGCGCCGGATCGTCTCCATCGGCCCGAAGCGTCAGCATATAATGAATGCCCGCATTGCGCGTATCCAGTTCGTAGCGGCTGAACAGCAGCTCGATCAGACGGTCGGTGCGCATGAGCTGCTTTTTGAAAGTCACCTGTCTCGCTTCAAGCTGGGAGAGCTGGAACAGGTCCTCGATCAACCGGTCCATGCTGACGACTTTGCTGTGAACAAGCCGCAAATAACGTTCCTTCTGCTCCTCCGTATCCACGATACCGTCCAGCACGGCTTCCAGATAGCACTGGATCGTCGTCAGCGGCGTGCCCAGATCATGCGATATGTTGCTGAGCAGCCGACTCCGGGACTTCTCCATCCGCGACAGCTCGTCGTTTTTACGCTGCAGCTCCAGATTCGCCTGCTCCAGATCGGCCGTCCGTTCCTTGATCTTGTCATGAAGCCCGCTGTTCAGCTGCGTCAAAGCGGCCGAAAGCTTCTCCTCGCTCCCGTACCCCCGCGACAACTTGACAGACAGCAGCACCGACTGGGAGAAAATAAAGATCAACAAGCCAAAAGCGGACATCTTGTCCGTCGTCTGCACCAGCTCGTGAGCGTACAGCATGTCGTTTACAATTGTAGCCGCGAAGATCAAGCTGGCGAACAGCAGCAGTCCGCTGCCCTCTCTGCGGCGCAAAAAAGCGAGCACGATGATGCTTATGATGTAGCAAATGCACGCTCCCACGATCAGTTGCAGGACGACAAGCCATTTCGAAAACAGCACGGTTGGCAGCAGTGGAATGACCACGGCGTAACCCAGCGTGACCGCACAGAAGAAGGTCGTGATTTTCCGCGAGCTTTCCCTCGGATACATGCTGGCGAAAAACAAGACGAACAGCGGCATGCTCAAATCTGCCGTCAAATACTCCAGAACCAGAGCCAGCGTCCAATCGAAGCGGGGAATCGCCTGGGTCACGACCATTTCCCCGATCAGCGCCATGCGCAGGCAGAATACAAGGCAAAATAAGCCGAAATAAAGCATGGCCAGCTCTTTGGTCCTCACGACAAACAGACCGAGATGATAAAGCCCCATGATCAGCAGGCTGCCGATCAGCAGCGTATCGAAGCCGACCGACAGTTGCTTCGCTCTCGCTACCGACTCAAACGGGCCGAACTCGATCGGCTGCCGGATGCCGCCCTTCTCGTGCGAATAATTCGATATCTGGAGAATCAGCTCCATCTCGCTCAAATGGGTATGGGCCACAGCCAACTGGGTCATAAAATGAGGCTTCGCTTCCGGCTCGGATCTGCTTACGGTACCGGCCGACGCGATTTCCTCTCCGTTTACCCACAGCCTATAGGACGTATAGATCGGAGGAAGCCGCAGGGCGAACATCCGATCATGATCGGACAATAAAATCTTGAGCCGGTAAGTGGCGTATCCTTCGCCCGTCAGCACCTTTCCGTCCTTCGTCGTATCGTTCCAGGAACCCGGAAGCTTGGCGTAGCTTTTTGGCGCTCCGAAGCGATCCGCCGCCAAGTCTTCGGGGTGCTTGAATTCGTTCCAATAAAACTCCCACTCGCCGTTCAGCGGAAGATGCCCTTTCCGGTTCCAATCCCATCCCCGTAGATCCAATTCGCCCTGAACTGCCGTCGGAGAATTGCCGTAGTTGAAGAACAACCGTTCTCCCGCAATCAGCCCTACGATCAAAAAAACGACAATGGTGAAAAATGCGGCAACCCGCCTCGATATTCGTTCCAGCGGCATGTGCTACCTCACGCTCCTCCGGCTTCGAGATACCGGCGGATGCCGCTTGCGATTCTTTCAGCCAATTTCGTTTGGTATTCTTGTTGACATAATGATGTTTTAAAACTGATCGGTTCGATCAATTGTGTATTCGCCCCTCAAGCGTTAAATCCTGCTTTTTCCAGACTCCGGCCTACCTATCTCTTCCCATTGTGCCTGAATTTGCCGAACTGAACAAGGGAGAAAATACTATAGTCTTTTCTTCCTATTCCAAGGCAGATTCTTGCTGCTTTCTTTCCTATGTAAAACGGCCCGGCGTAATTCGCCGGGCCAGGTAACAGTTCAATGAATAATATATGCAATATCATAGCTGACGCTCTGTCAGTACATTTCCATAGCTTGCTTATTTGGTTTGGTAAGATAAGGCGAAATCCAAGGTACCGCCGGAGCGGTCGATCAATACCAGGTCCGCTTTTCCATTGCCATCGACGTCCCGGACCATCAGATTAACGCCTTTTCCCGGCGTCCCCCACGGCCCGAAGGTGGAAAGCAGCTTCCACTCCCGGTCCTCGTCCCTTGCATAGACGGTGCAGCGCATCGTCTTCGGGTCCCAGCGAAGCGCGTCTTCCCGGCCGTCCCCGTTAAAGTCCCCGAGCCGAATCAAGCCGTCTTCATTCGGGAGACCGAGATCCACACGGGTCAGCTTCCACGTCATGTCGGCGGTATCCGGCTGAAGCTGAATGCCGCCCGAGGCGCCGTCTTTAGAGGCAAACAGCGCTGGGCCGCCCTCCATGCGCACCTGAAGCTCCTGATTCATTTCGCTTCGGAGCTTGTACGGTTTAATCGGCTTCAGCTCCTTCCCCCGGATTCGCCAGCCGTATAGCTGTAGCCTATCCTTCGTTAGTCCGGCCACAATCACATCGCCGTTCGATAACGGGAGCGTATATAAGGAGCTCCAAGCTTTGGCTTCAATCTTCCAGCTCTGCGCCAGATGGAACTGCCGCCCGTCCGATACATAGCGCTCCAAGTGCCCGCCCGGGTTCGCCATCCAGAAGCTGCACAGCCCTTCCGCATCTTTGCCGCTGACGGCGGCGGCAGCCCCGTTCGCATATTCCGCCTGCCCCCATCGCACCGGTGCCGGCTGCGCTTCATTGCGCCGTCCCTTGAACCGACCGGGAATCACACTGATCTCCCCATTCGCCGCATTCCACTGCACCGTATCGGCTTGCCCGTCGCCGTCGACATCTTCGAGAAATACGTTCTGTTTGCCGCCCGGCAGCAGCTTGACGCTCTGAGCAGGCGTGAACGGAACATAGTCGTGGATGGAGCGGAAGGCATATCCTTTCGCCCGCAGGCCGGCGATGAGCTTTTGCAGCACGCTCTTATTCTGCTCGGGGTAACGGAATTCCGGAAGTCCGTCCCGCAAGACCGGTTCGCCTCCCGGGTCCAGGACGGGGGTCAAATATTTAAACTCAAGAAAGGGATGATAAAAAAAGGAAGCCAAATGATTCGATTGACCGACCCGGTCCACAATCATTTTCTCGTCTTTATTATAAGGAATGTAGTCGTAAGGTGTCGGAACGTAAGCCGCGCCAAGCGTCGGACTGCCGTAGCCGGAATTACGCTGATTCCAATAAAAGACGCTTTCGGCATTGCGGTGAGTCTGTACCTCCGCCTGATAGTTCAGGCCGAAGTAGGAGCGGAACACCCCATCCTGTTCGGCGGTGGTCCGGTAATGCGGCGACTCCCAAAACTGCGGCTTCAGTCCCGCACGCTCGAATATCGCAAGCCCGTCTTTGATGCGCTGCTCCGCATACGATGTCTTCATCGTTTCTTCCACATCCGACACTTGGAACTCGTTGCCGATTCCCGATTCGTGGTGGCCGTCATCCCGGCGCACGCTGCCGACTTGGTGCGTGTAACCGTGCATGCCAATGACCGCGCCGGTGTCCGAAGCCTGCTGGAGCACCTTGCGGAAAGCCGCCGCGTACGGACTGCCCTCTTGGTCAAGAGGTACGTCGTACCGCGATCCGTCCGGGGGCAAATTGATCCAGCGGGGAATGACCGCCATATGGTACGCCACCTTTTGGTCGCGCAAATATTCCAGCACGGTTCTCAACTTTCCAAGTTCCTCAAGCGAAGCATATTGTCCGCCGGGACCGATGTCCTCCAGACGCATTAAGACGAATTTGGGAGTACGGGCCTCGCCTTCTACGGTAAAAATCCGATACGCCGACACCAGCAGCGTAAGCGCGATTAAGGAAACAACAAAACGTAGCCATTTCGAATGGCGCAAATAGATCATCGGGTGTCCGGAGCTCCCTTCTTGCTGCGTAAATCTACACCCGAATTGTACCAGATTTCCCGCCGGACGAGTATGTTTTTTTGTGGTCATAGGGATGGAAGCACGGCTTAATCACCGTATTTCCCCACTCTCCCTGCCGACGGACCTAAACAGCTCTGCGCCGCCCGAATCATATAAATAACGAAAAATACGAGAGAGGGGTGCTTTCGACGCATGGAAAATCAATTGAAAGCGATCACGAAAGAGCTGACGGACCTGCATAAGCGTTATGCCGGAATTTCCCTAAGCTTTGCCGCCCTTGAGCGCAAATTGTCAGCCATGGAACACCGCATGACTACGCTTGAAACCGAGTTTGCGAGGCAAGTCCCCTTTCTGCCGGAAGAAACCGGCGCGCCAGCCCACTAAAGGTATCTTCAACCGCTGTTCATCTTCATCCGTATCCTTATTCCACCAAGAAGCTCTTCACCTAGGTCGTCCGGAGGCTTGCGACTTAACCGCAAGCTTCCATATGCGGCTTATCTCCCCGGTTGCCTGTTCAAAATAAAGCCTATGCGCCGTCTCCCTCCGAAAAAGTCCGCTATCCAAGCCTTGGCATTTACTTCCCGATTCGGCACGCTATATAATGAAATGGCCGCTTCTCCGCGCCTTTACCGGCCTTGAGATATCGTTTGGAAGCCGGCTTAGCTCTTACGCTCCGAAGCATCTGAATCCCGTTCGGATTGCCTTTGGGCCTATTTTTAAACTGTTACGATGGG
Organism: Paenibacillus tyrphae; assembly: GCF_027925525.1. Lineage (GTDB taxonomy): Bacteria > Bacillota > Bacilli > Paenibacillales > NBRC-103111 > Paenibacillus_G > Paenibacillus_G tyrfis_B. The sequence continues at coordinate 104,156 of NZ_BSDJ01000008.1, forward strand.
GGCAAGCATGATATAATGAATCGAATGCGACAGGCAGGTGATATCAAAATATGCAAAAAATCCCAGTCATTCGTGATAAAAAAAGTTCTGACATCACCATCATCCCTTCTGATGAAGTCGTTAAAATCGAATGCGTACGGGATAAAGAATATATCATTCACACGGTTTCTGATAAATATTACTGGGCAGCGTCGCTGGAAGCTTTCGAAGAGTGGCTGTACGAGGAAGGCTTTCGCCTGATCGATCAGATGAATGTGGTCAATATGAACCACGTAACGGAGTACGAGCCGCGCAAAGGAACCGTCACATTGCAGCACGGCCATACGACCCATTATAAAACCGCTTCCGCCGCCTGGATTCACGGCGAGCATATTACCAACGTCATGAATCTTCTAGGAAAGATGAAGGATCTCGACAAAGGCATCATCGACGACGAAGCCGATCGCATCTTCGAGAACATACTGGCCCAGGAAGAGGATCATCGGTTCGCCCGGTCCTACGCGATGATCAAGGCGCTCTACGATAAGAAAAAGACCGAACTGCTGCTTGAAGAAAGCGAACTGCGCTATAAATCGCTGTTCGAGCACAATCCCGATCCGATCTGCTCGCTGAACCTCGCGGGCCTCATTACGAGCGTCAATCCCGCCATGTTCGGCGTCACCGGCTACGCGGAAGAAGATTTGCTTCACCGCACGATCAATCCGCTGATTTCCCCGGAGGATTATACGCGGTGGCTCGATCATTTCGAGGAAACGCTCAACGGCATGACACCCCATTATGAAATTACGTTTGTGCGCAAGGACGGCAACCCGGTCGAGCTCAGCGTATTTAACTTTCCGATCTTCGTTAACAAACAGATTGCCGGCGTTTATATGATCGGCCAGGACATCAGCGAGCGTAAGCGGGCCGAGGAGATGATTCTCCGCTCCGAGAAGCTGTCGATCGTTGGGCAGCTGGCCGCCGGGGTCGCCCATGAAATCCGCAATCCGCTAACCTCGCTCAAAGGCTTCGTCCAACTGCTCCAAAGCAAGGTAAGCGGCTACGACAATTACTTCGAAATCATGATCGACGAACTGGAGCGGATCAACTTTATCGTCAGCGAATTTCTGGTCATCGCGAAGCCGCAAGTCGTCAAATACCAGCCGAAGAACGCCTTCATCATTCTGGAAAATACGATTATGCTGCTCGGCTCTCAAGCGATGATTCATAATGTCGACATCGTCACGGAAGCGGACCCCGATCTTCCCGAAATCAACTGCGACGAAAATCAAATCAAGCAGGTATTTATCAACATTTTGAACAACTCCATCGATGCCATGCCGGAAGGCGGACAAATCCGCGCCGAATTCCGTAAAATGGAGGGCGGAAAGCTGCTGATGCGATTTACCGATCAAGGCTGCGGCATTCCGGAAGACCGAATTCCCCGACTGGGGGAACCGTTCTATACGACGAAGGAGAAAGGCACCGGGCTCGGCCTCATGGTCACCTTTAAAATTATCGAAAATCACGGGGGCAGCATGAAGATAAGCAGCGAGCAGGGAAAAGGCACGACTGTAGACATATATATGCAGGGCGTCCGAAAAATCCGGTCTTAGCAAGCGATACGGAAGCACGATATAAACAAACAGCCTTTCGAATCCGACAGAATTCGAAAGGCTGTTTTGCGTTTTGCGGCAGCGCCGCTTATTGTTTGAGCGTGGTGATATATCTTTTGGCCAGCCCGCTTGGCGTATCGAACGCTTCGTAGACACGGATCGTAAACGGATTTTCGAGCTGCTCCGTTTTGGCGTTGAAGGTCAAAATCTGCTTGCCCGTTGCCAGTTTATTCGGGCCGGTAAACGAGCCTTCGGCGGTGCCTAGAACGCGTCCTTTCGTATCTACCAGCTCCATATAAAGCCTGGAGAAATTTTGATCGACTACGACGTTGTCGCTCTGCTTCACTTCCAACGTAAATGAGATTTTATAGCTGTAAATCAACCCACCCATGCTGCCAGGAGTTGTAGCGGACAATGTCCAATCGACGATTTTCAGATCAAACGGGTACATCGCGAACGTATCCCCCGACGCCTCGCTGCTTGCAGCCGTCTGCAAGGAAGCAATCGTGCTTGTGTAAGGAGCTGCGGACTGCGTATCCAACAGCTTGATCGTCAGCTGCTTGCCGTTCTCCGTCTTCGGCACGTTGAACGAATAATTCACGACATAACTCATGTTCGGGTTCAACGCAGTCGCGACCCCGGATTGCCGCGCTCCGGCATAAGCGGCTCCGTCTCCTCCGAGGATCTCGGTCTGGAAAGCGGGCACCGGCACCGGTTTATCGCTCTTGTTCGTGATCCGGAATTTGGCGACTACCGAATGAAAGCCGTTGTCACTCTCATGAAGATGCATTTCCATCAGGGTTACTTCCGTATTGGCATCGATCATCTTATTCAACGGATCGAAGACGATCGGGCTGCCGATCCGGTAAGAAATCGCAGGCGCCGTATCCGTCTTCGCGCCACTCGGAACTGCAATCTGCACGCGGCCGACGTCAAATCCCGTTGCCGTAGTGGGCGCACCCTGTCCTCCCCCCGAAACGAATGTTTCGGTCGTCGTAACGAATAAGGAGGTCAGCGTCACGTTGTGTTCGACAGGTATGGCATAATGAATATATTTTTTCTCGCCGGCTTCGACCGTCACGGCGCCATGCTCCGTACGGCTTCCGCTATACGTCTTATTCTCCGATTGCCCGTCGATACGGAATTCGGGTATCGTTTCCCGCCCAACGCCAGGGTTTTCCACCAATAAGGTGACGAGCGCAACAGGCCCCGTTGCTTCTCCTGCAGCGTTCGGTGGGGCAGCCGGAGTCCCGTTGGGTGCGCCGGACTCACCGCCAGACGCAGCCGCTGCACCGTTCGGGGCAGCGGCTGTCCCTCCCGTTTCCGATACGGATGCGCCACCAGGGGTCCCGCCGGACGCGGCTCCCGCGGACGCTCCGACAGAAGCACCGCTTATCGGATACTGAACCTTGACTGCCGCAGGGGTATAGCGCAGGCTGGAATTTAAGCCCGGAATCGTAAACGCTTCTCCCCATCCTTTCGGCTCGGCGGCTTTGTCCGCTCCTGCCGCCGACGCGTACCACACTTGCCTCGCGCCTAGCGGAATCGTCAGCAGGTTCGTTTCCTTTTTCGGATAAACATACTCATCCACATTGACGAAGGACAGCTCCGACAGTTTAATTGCCGGCGTGCCCTCAATGACGGTCATATATACGAGTTCGCCGATTTCGCCCGACTCAAGCGCAGCCTTGTTCGCGGCGCTCGCCTTCAGCGTATACTGCACTCCGCCCGTCGTACGGACGTGCAGCTGATGATCGGGAACCCGAGTTTTCTGCGTTCCCCCGTTATATAAGCGAACGGATGCGCCTATGCGTGTGCCGCCGGCGGTCGTTTCGATCGCCAGACTTTTCACCGCGGCACGGATCGAATCCGTTAAGCCGAAGTTGCTCGGAGCGGCCACTGTCGTTTGGGTCGTATCGGCCGCCAGCGCCGGCAGATTTGCCGGAAGGAGTGTCGTTCCGATTATGACGAAGGTTAGCGCTGTTTTCCAAGGTTGTTTCATCGATGATTCCTCCTTATGCCGTGGATCTTATTTTTTAGCCGGCTCTTGAGCCGCTGGAGAGGATTGGCCTTGAGGGGCCGGTTTGGCCACCTCCACCTTCTGGCCGTCCTTCAGCTGATGCTGCCCGCTCGTTACGATTTGCTCTCCTTCCTTGACGCCCTCCAGTACTTCCTGATAAGCGTCGCTGATGCGTCCCAGCTTGATTTTACGTTTCTGGACCGTATCCCCTTGAAGAACGAACACGAACGAATTCGATTCTTCGCGGACAATGCTGAGCGTCGGAACGGCTGCGACCTGCTCCTCCGCCTCGGTGGTGAGCTGAACTATCGCCCGGGTACCCGGTTTCAGCTTCTGATCCGGGTTCTGGACTTCCAGCTCCAGAGAATACGATTTGGTGGCTGCGCTCATGACGTTCGATAAAAACGTAATTTTGGCCATTCCTTTCTCGGCCGGATTATCCGGGCTGTAGTAGGCAAGCTCCTGCTTGTTTTTGACCAGCTCATACGACGGCTCCGACAGCTCGACCTTCAGCTTGATCGGATCGATCTGCTGGACTTGCCCTATCTTGCCGTTAGGCGAAACGGTTCCGCCAAGCTCTATCGTATAATCCGTCAGCACCCCGCTGACAGGCGCTTTGACGTCATAATTCTCAAGCGACCGCTGAGCCTCCTCCAAGCTGATCCGCGAGGACTCCACCTCCGACTGCTGGTCGGCCAGCGAATTCGTTTTGTCCAGGGCTGTCAGCTTGTTCCGCTGCGCCTGCACCTCCATGCGGGCATTCTTCAGCGCCTGCTCGGCCTGTTCCACCTGCCGCTGCGTTGCTGCGCCACCGTCAAAATCATTGCGCAATTTGTTGTAGTCTTTCTCCGCGTCGCTCGCCTTCTGCTCCGCCTTCATAATCTCGTCCTGCAAATTGCGGCGGGAATTGGCGTTGTCCTCCACTGTTTTCGCAAGCGTCTGCTCCGAGCTCTTCACCTTGAGCTGGCTTTTTTTCAAGGACGTTTCGGCCTCGCGATTGTCGATTCGGAACAGCACCTCGCCCGCCTGCACAACATCTCCGCGTTTCTTCAAGACTTGCGTAATCTGACCGCTCGCCTTCGGGATAATGTCCATGGCGGACATCCCCGCCACTTCCGCCACCTGCTCGCGCGGATCGCTTATTTTGCGCTTGGCGATCGCCTCCGTCTTCACCGGGCGGTTATCCAGCTTGAGGTCAACCGTGGATTCTCCCTTGGCGCCCGGGGCCGAGCAGCCTGCCGCAAGCAGGGCAGCCGCTGCCAATAAGGCGAAGACCCGAAGCGTGAGGGCTTTCTTCATCGCAACGTCTTTTCTAACCTTTCTCATCTTTCCGTGCCTCCTCCTTCGTTACATCTCTATTGTCGCCGGCTTCGAACCGTCGTCTGGTTTTTTTCGATTAAACCAACCGGAAATCCGGTTTTTCCAGTTCTCAATCATTTCATAGACAATCGGCACGACGACCAGCGTGAGAATGGTCGAAGTCGTCAAACCGCCGATAACGACAACCGCAAGCCCTTTGGAAATCAAGGTGCCATGCGCAAATCCGAGCGCAAGCGGCAGCAGAGCCACGATCGTAGCCGCGGCGGTCATAATAATCGGACGCAAGCGGACCTTGCCCGCTTCCATCAGCGCGTGGCGCACCGTGTACCCTTCTTCCCGGAGCTGCTGCACCCGTTCGAGCAATACGATGGCGTTCGTAACGACGATCCCGATCAGCATCAAAAAGCCAATCATCGACGTGATATTGAGCGATTCCCTTGTTATGAGCAACGCCAGCAGACCGCCGATGGCCGCAAGCGGCAGCGAGAACAGAATGGCGAACGGCGCCGAGGCGTTGCCGAAGGCCAGCACCATGACCAGATACACGATAAATACCGCAACGCTCATCGCCATATACAGTTGGCCGAAGTTTTCGTCGGTGTCCTTGTTGACTCCTCCAAGCTCGCGGGTTACCCCCTCCGGGAGCTCAAGGGTCTTCAGAGCCTCGTTCACCTGGAGACTGACGCCGTTTTTGTTCGCGCCATTAATTTTCGCCGTGATCGAGACCTCTTGCTTTTGGGTTTTCCGGGAAATGCTCGCCGGAGCCTCCACCTCGCGGATTTTGGCCACTTCGTTCAAATAGACGGTTCCCGTTTTCGTAGATATCGGAAGCCGGCCAAGCTTCTCAAGCGTATCTTTGTCCTTTTTGCTAAGAGAAACGGTCGTCTTGTACGTTACGTCGTCCAGCTTAACATCGCCGAGCTGCTGCTTCTGAACCCAGCCCCGCGCCGTTTCGCGGATCGTGCTGACATCCAAGCCGTACGTTCGCGCCTTTTTCTGGTCCACGACGATATCGACTACGGTTTTGGCGTCGCTTAACGCGTCCTTCACTTCGTAAAGCTCCGGGAACTCCGCCAGCTTCTTCTTGACGATCCCTGCCGCAGCAATCAAATCCTTCTGATTGTTTCCGTACAAGGTGTACCCGAAGTCCGTCGTCGCCGGACCTCCTCCGCCGAGGGAAGAAGGGAGAACCTCGGAGCCCTTCGGCAGCTCGGCCAAAATCGCGTTCTTGAATTGATCCCTGACTTGATCGGGCTTCACGTTCTCGTTCATTTCCACAAAGAGCTGGAACGCATATGGCACCCGGTCGTTATTAACTCCTTCTCCGCCGTTATACCCGACGAGCGCCTCCACGTAACGGAATACGGGATCGCCGTTCGAATCCTTGCTCTCCATCAGCATCTTTTCCAATTCCTTGGATTTGAGATCGGTCGCGGCATAGGAAGTCTCGTAGGGCAGCTTCACGGTATAATAAATATTGCGCGGTTGAGCACCGTCCGGAAAAAGCGCGATAGCCAAATTAGGTACGACGATGACAATCGAAAGGATAAACAGGAGGCCCGATATGAGCAGCGACTTGATCCTATGCGTCAAAGACCACTCCAGAACCGATTCGTACATCGAGGTAAACCGGCCGACTTTCGTTTCGTCGTGCGCTTTGAACTTACCTCGCAGCACCAGCAGCTTGGCAAGCATCGGAATGACGGTTAACGCCACCAATAACGAAGCCATCAAGGCAACGGCTATCGTAATGGCGAACGGCCGGAAAAATTCACCTACCATCCCGCTGACCATCCCGATCGGAGCGAATACGGCTACGGTTGCAATCGTCGAGGACGTAATGGCCATGGCCACCTGCCTGGTCGCCATCAGGATGACCGATTCGTTTCGCTCCTGCGCTTTTTCCAGCGACGTATAGATATTCTCGATAACGACGATCGAATCGTCTACGACCCGTCCGACAGCGATGAACATGCCGCCGAGCGTCATCATATTGAGCGTGATGTTTAAATAATGCAGCAGCATCAGCGTGATCAGCATGGACAGCGGAATCGAGACGAGTACCACGAGCGTCATCCGGACGTTGCGCAGGAAGATGAGAATCATGAGCGAAGCAAGTATCGCCCCCATCACGCCTTCCCGCAGCATGCCGCTGATCGATTCCTTTACTTCGTCCGCCGTATTAAAGATCGAGCGGAAGGTGACGTTCGGCATCGTCGTCTTCCAATCGCTCATCAGCTTGTCGGCAGCATCCGAGAATTCCACAGCGTTCGCACCGCTTGTTTTAAACAAATGAATGCCAAGCGCTGCCTTGCCGTCGAGTCTGGCCATGAATTTGGATTCCGTCACAGCGGAAACTTTCGCCACCTGAGATAAGAGGACCGTTCCACCGGAGCTCACGGTCAACTCCAACTGTTCCAAAGCATACAAGCTTTCTAAATCGCCGGATATGCGGGCCATCTTATCGTTACCGCTCAGCTCGACGGAACCGATCGGGCCTTTGGACAGCGCGGATTCGATCGAAGTAGCCACCTGTGAGGGGGTCAAGCCAAAGGCGCTCAGCGCGTCGGCATTAAGTTGGATGTCCATCGTCGTTTCCCGGTTGCCAATGGCCGTGATATGGTCGATGCCTTTAATGCCTTCGAACGCCGGCTTGATTTTGTCCTTATACAGCTTGTCGAGCTCGGTTTGACTTACTCCTTCGTTCGCCGACACGACCAGATAATAGGCCGGCATCGACGAAAACCCGAACGTCATAGCCTTCGGCCTTTGTGCCGTCGAAGGCAAGCTGACCTCCTGGATCAAGTTTTCGACTTCCCGCTTTTTCTTGTCCAGGTCTACTCCATGTTTGAACATCACCTGAACAAAAGAATTGTTGTCGTTAGAGGTCGAAGTCAGTTGGTCAAGATCCGGTATGTTCGCCAGCTTATCTTCGATCGGCTTCGTCACGTTGTCCATCACATCTTTGGGCGATCCCGGGTAGGTCGTGCTGATGAAAACCGCAGGGAACGAGATGTTAGGGTAGTTCTCCTGCTTCAGCTTCGTAGCCGAATACATCCCGCCGCCAAACAGCATGGCGACGATGATGATCACTGCCGCGACGTTCTTCATCGAAAATTTAATCAGTCCGTTCATTCCACTCCTCGCTCCTTTATAAATGTCCATCCGATTCTGGAAAATACTTTACCTTGCAATTATGAACGGAGCGTGAACCGGACAAAAAAAGATCAACCCGTTTTGGGTTGATCTTCAGAGTGTTGAGAAAGTGGTCAAACGGGATTATAGAGGTAACGAAGGGGTGGGGTATCCACTTCCGACCACTCTTGTCTTCGGGAAATTTGATTGGAAGCCGCTTACTAGCGGACATTTCCCGAAGACAAAGGCGGCCGCTATCGCTTCTCCAGTAGATACCCCACGTACGTATGTTTCTCTATTTTTGCTTAGACCACTTTCTCAACAAGCTCAAGATCAACCCGATTTGGGTTGATCTTTCACGCTGTTATTTCTTGTCCGGAGCGTGACGTTTGCCGGAGAAGCTGGGCAGCGTAACCGTAAAGACGGTGCCCTGCCCGGGCTTGCTGCGCACCTCGATCGTGCCGCGATGCAGATCGACGATCTTTTTTACGATGGCAAGTCCCAATCCGCTGCCGCTTTTCTCCCGGTTCCTGGCCCGGTCCGCCTTATAAAACCGTTCAAAAATGCGGGCCTGATCCTCCTCGGAGATCCCGATGCCCGTATCGCCGATCCGCACCTGAATCCGGTCGGTGGCCGGAAGCAGCCGTACCCTCACCATGCCGCCCTCCGGTGTGAACTTCAAGCTGTTGGTGATCAGATTCATCCACACTTGGCTGAGCTGATCCGCATCGGCATAAATTTTCGCCGTGGGCAGCCTCAAATCTAGCTCCAGCTTTTTGGCTGACCAGATTGGCTCCGTGGCTACGATGACGCTGCGAAGCTGCTCATCCAGCGCATACGTCGTCGGGTGAAACGGATGATGCTCCGATTCAAGCGATGCGAGCTTGAGCAAGTTCTCGCTGAGCCGGGACAACCGTTCCGCCTCCGTCTGAATGATCTCCAGATATTGCCTTCGTTCCTCCTCCGACATCACCTTCTCCCGCAGCAGCTTGGAAAATCCGGCGATCGATGTAAGCGGAGACTGAATCTCGTGCGAGACATTGGACACGAAATCCTGCCGCATCCGCTCCATCTGCTTCAGCTCTCCGGCCATCTCGGTGAAGCTTTGGGCAAGCTCACCCAGTTCGTCCTTACGAAATTTCCAATCGAAGCCGATATTGAAATCGCCCTTGGCCATCCGCCTGGCCGCTTTGGTCATGCGCTTGATCGGTTTAACCAAATAGCGGCCGGCCACCATAATGAAGACGCTGCCGATAATCAAGGCGTTGATCAGCGAGATGTTCAAATAGCTTTGCAGGAGCCGGTCGGACTTGTTCGAGGCCGGCTGCAAGAACATCGCATACGAATGCCCTTGGATCTTCACCGGGTAACCCAGTATGCTGACATCCATGCTCGACTCATTCCAAAGCTGTTCCCCGCGCAGCACCTGAGCAATTTCCTGCGGAGTAATAGCCTTCCTCGTCTCGACGTCGGTATATCCGTATAACGCTTCGTTGCCTGCCTCATCGTATACCCTGATGAAGAAAGGCTTGGCAAGCTTGCGGTTAGTCATATACGAGTCGAAATCGACGTTGTCCGTCGCTTCATAGGTTTCGATCAAATCTTGCGCCACCAGGGTCATGTCTTCCCGAAGCTGCGCGTTCAGCCTCTCCGAGAAAACAAGACCCATAATCACAAAGGCGACGACCAATCCGAAGATGACCGCCGCCAAATAAACAAGCACCATCCGCGTGTAGAGCGTTTTGATCATCCGTTCACCTCAAGCTTGTAGCCAAGCCCCCGGATGGTGCGGATGGAGAAGCTGTCCGTCTCGTCCGCAAACCGTTCTCTGAGCCGCTTGATATGAACGTCCACGGTACGGTCGTCTCCCTCATAATCGTGCCCCCAGATTTGTTCGATAAGCTGGTTCCTCGTAAAAATTTGGTTCGGGTGGCTCGCCAGCTTGTAGAGCAGCTCAAATTCTTTGAGCGGAAGCGTCAACTTCTCGTCGCCTTTCAGAACCTCATGGCTTTTCTTGTTCAGCTCGATCCGGCCGAATTGCACGGTATCCGACGCATGGATCCGGTATCGCTTCAGCAGCGCCTTCACCCGCACGACCAGTTCCAGCGGATCGAACGGCTTGACCAAATAATCGTCCGTTCCCAGCTCGAATCCCTTAACCTTGTCTCCCGTCTCGCCCTTGGCGGTTACCATCAGCAGCGGAAGGTCCGTTTGCTGCATCCGAATATGACGGCTCAGCTCCCAGCCGTCCATAAACGGCATCATAATGTCGAGGATGACCAGATCCACCCGGTTTTCCTGCAGCAGCTTCCATGCGTCCTGCCCGTTCTCCGCTTCCAGCAGGCGATAGCCCTCCTCGCGCAGACTGACTCGGATCAGCTCCCGAATATGCCGGTCGTCATCCACGATCAATACGGTAATCATCGACAGTCCCCCCAAAAACCGAAAAATCCGGTAAATCACAGTACCTTCATGATAATGGACCCGCAGGCCGTATTTCAAGCAAACCTAATCTAAACAAAACTTTAAAAACCAATTAACACTTGACGAACAGTTCTTTTTTAAACTAGAAAAGGTTGCCATCTATAACCCAAGACACCGTTAAAGGAGCGAACACGATGTTAACCCGATTTGTAAGAAAAAGCGGTAAACTGCTGGCGCTGATCAGTGCTGCCGTCATGCTGATGACAGCCGTTCTCGTACCGGCCGCAGACCAGTCGGCATTAGCCGCAAGCTCGTCATCTGCGGGAAGCTTCCAGCTTGCCGTTCTTCCTGACACGCAAATGTATGCCCGCTACAAAAAAGAAATTTTCTTGTCGCAAACCGAGTGGATCGCAAAAAATCAGTTCAACGAACGCATTGCATTCACAGCCCACGTCGGAGATATCGTAGACAGAAGAAATCAAGATTACGAATGGCAGGCTGCCGACGAGGCGATGAAATGGCTCGACAAATACCACGTTCCTTACGGCTATGTGGCCGGAAATCACGATATTAACGAATCGCAATGGGATGACCAGCGCAATAACAGCGCCGAGAAATTTATGCGGTATTTCAATCCGGCGACCCGCATGTCTGGCAGCCCAGGCTTCGGTGGCGTGTCCCCGAGCGGATATTGCTCCTACTACACCTTTGAAGCGGCCGGCAAAAAATTTCTCGCTCTCTTCCTGGACTGGCGTACCTCCGATGCGTCCATTCAGTGGGCGCAGCAAGTCATTGACGCTCACCCGGATCTCCCCGTCATTTTGATCACTCACCAGCTTCTGAACATTGCCGAGGACGGAAAAACGGCCTTCATTACGGCAGAGCACGGCCAAGGCTTGTGGGACAAGCTGATTAAGAAGAACGATCAAATTTTCCTGACGGTGAACGGACATCACCACGGGGCCGCCCATATGGTGAAACCGAACGAAAACGGGAAAGACGTGCTCATGATGGTCGTGGATTACCAAGGCGGCTACATGGGCGGCAACGGTTGGATGCGGATGCTCAATATCGATTTGAAAGGCAACCAAATCAAAGCTTACTCCTTCTCTCCCTGGGTGATGAACATCCCCGAAGATGAGCGAGACGAATTCGATATGGAACGTTTGACCGACGCAAACAACGAATTTACCGTATCTATGAACTTCGAGCAGCGATTCGGCTCCTTCTGGGGATCGCAAAATAAAGTTCCGATCGCCAAAAATGCCGATTTCGATACGTTCCAGGACAAACCGGTCAGCAGCAAGCTGAAAGGGACCGATGCCGATTTCGATACGCTCAATTACCGCATCGGCAGTCAGGGGTCCAAAGGTATGGCGACGATTACCGATCCGGTATCCGGCGCCTTCACCTACACTCCGAATGCGGGTCAAACCGGAACGGATACGTTTACTTATGTGGTCAATGACGGGAAAGCCGACTCCCCTCCCGGGACGGTATCCGTTCGTATCAAAAATCCTGGCGAAACGAATCAAGGCACGGTCGCCCATTGGCGTATGGAGAGCGATCAGGCAGTCGAGGGACAGCCACTCCCTGACGGCATCACGGTCGTGAAAGATCTGTCAGGCAATCATAACGATCTGTACCGTCATAATGTCGGAAACAGTGCGTCGGGAGACTTGGTCTGGTCCTCGGATGCTCCGTTCAAAAGTCAAAGCAAGGCTAGCATTCGCCTGTTCGGCGATAAATCTCAAGGCAAAGCTTCCTATCTGAAAACCGCCGATCAGGCGGCCATCAATAACATGACGTTCGAGCAAGGCTACACCATCGAAGCATTCGTCAAGCTGGCTCCCGACTTCGATAAGGACAAGCATGGCTGGATGGGGATTCTGGCCCGCGACGAAACCGGAGCCAACGCCGGCAAAACAGGCGGCGACCCCGCCGAGCCGACGGCCTCGCTGGCAATTTCCACATTGAAAGAGATGCAGTGGGCCGTTTACCCGCAGAATATCAACGATACGGTGACCAACTGGTCGGGCGAGCTGTTCTTCAAGTGGTACCATGTTGCCGTGGTCAACGACGGTCAGACGACGAAAATGTACATCGACGGTGCTCCCGTGCTGCGCAACCCGGACGGCAATCCGGTAGGAATTGCGGCGGCAGGCAAGCCGTGGACTATCGGCTCCGGTCACTATGATAATGTGCACGAGCTTTCCTTTAACGGCTGGATCAGCGAGATTCGCATCACGGACCACGCTTTGAAAAGCAGCGAGTTTCTCATGGTGCAAAATCAGACACCGGTCGCAGAAAACGCGTCCATAAGCGCCGATCAGGATAAGACTGCCTCAGGGAACATGAAAGCTACCGATCCGGACGGAGACAAGCTGACCTACAGCATCGTTAACAGGGCGGCCAAAGGGATAGTCACCGTTACGGACGAGGTTTACGGCGCATTTACGTATACGCCGAATCCGGGCGCAACTGGCACCGACTCTTTTACGTTTAAAGCCAGCGACGGTAAAGCCATGTCCAACGAAGCGACCGTAACCGTCAACATCCGGACGAATCACGCGCCGAAAGCAGAAAACGCGATGTATACCGTCATTGCAAACGGACAGCTAAGCGGTAAACTGGCTGCTGCGGATGCGGACAGTCAAGACACGCTGACCTATTCGATCGTTAGCCAGCCGGCCAAAGGCACGCTCACACTTGAAAACGCCGTTCTCGGAACGTTTACGTATAAACCGAATCCGGCGGCGGCAGGCATCGATTCCTTCGTTTTCCGGGCGCACGACGGTAAAACGAACTCAAACGATGCGCTCGTCGTTATCGACATCGAGAAGCAGACCGACGGCAGCGGCAACCGTAAACCGGTCGCAGAATACATGACATTCAAGACGAATGAAAGCTTGCCGCTTCAAGGAAAGCTGATGGCCGCCGATCCGGACGGCGATCCGCTCTTTTACCGTATCGTGAAGCAGGGGGCTAAGGGAACGGCGGCGATAACCGATTCCGTATACGGAGCTTTTACTTACACTCCAAATCCGAAGCAATCCGGAAGCGACATGTTCACGTATGAAGTCAGCGACGGCAAGGGCGGCACAGATGAAGCTGCCGTCGTCATCGAAATTAAGCCTAATCAATCACCGAAGGCAGACAACGTTACTTACACCACAAGCCAAGGCGTTGCGTTAAACGGCGAATTCAAAGCAACCGACGCCGATCAAGACCGGCTTACGTATTCGATTGCCAAAGAAGCGGACAAGGGAACCGTAACTGTTACGGATGCGACTTACGGCAAATTTACGTACAAGCCGAAGCCAGGTCAAACAGGGACCGACGTGTTCCACTATAAAGTAACCGACGGCTTGGCCGAAGCTTCGGCCACCGTCACGATTACGATCACGGAGCCTGACTCGGACAGCGGCTCCTCTCCGTCTCCGGGCACTGGCAGCGGAACGAACACAGGAAGCGGCAGTACTGGCGGAGGCGGTGGTGCTCCGGGAACGAAGCCGAGTACGGACAAGCCGTCCGATGAAGTAAAGCCGGATAAAGGCGCTGGCACGAATACGGGGAACAACAACGGTTCCGTTCCTGCCGTAACGTTCAAAGACATGAACGCCCATTGGGCGATTGAGGCGGTCGGTAAACTGAGCACGATAAAGCTGTTCGACGGTTTTCCCGACGGCTCCTTCAAGCCGGAGCAAGCCATGACCCGGGCGGAATTCATTACCGTCATCGTGCGGGCTTTGAAATTAAACGCGAACTCGCAGGCGGCATTCTCGGACACCGGCAGCCATTGGGCCGGCCAAGCGATTGCAGCCGCCGTCGCCAAGGGTATCGTCGACGGATTCGGGGACCAATTCAAGCCGGACCAGCCGATTACGCGAGAGCAAATGGCCGTTATTCTGGTGCGTGCCTTCGGACTAAATGCTAACGGAACCGAAGCAAAGCTTTCGGATAGCGCGGCTATCTCCGAGTGGGCCCAATCGGCCGTTTCGACTTTAATAAATCAAAAGCTCATTCAAGGATACAATGACGGCTCCTTCCAACCGAAGCGTGCCGCCACAAGGGCGGAAGTCGCCACGATGCTGCTGCGTCTGCTTGAATTCAAAGCACAGCCATAAAAGAAAATGATCGCCCCTCCATTGACCTCAACGGCGGAAGGGCGATCTTTTCTTCATTTGTTACCTCAGGCAATCAATCACCGATTCAATAAGCTGCCGACATAGCGCAGCAGCTCATTGGCCGAAGCGGTCGTATAGCCGTGCTCCTCGACAAGACGCTTGATGACCTCATTGATTCGTTTCAGTTGGTTCTCATCCGGGGTTTTCGTCGAAGTCGTAATTTTGACGATGTCCTTCAGATCGGCGAACAGCTTCTTCTCGATCGCTTCGCGAAGCCGCTCGTGGCTGCTGTAGTCGAACCGCTTTCCTTTGCGCGAATAGGAGGACATCCGGATCAATATCTCCTCGCGGAACGCTTTCTTCGCATTTTCCGAAATGCCGATCTGCTCTTCGATCGAACGCATGAGCCTCTCGTCCGGGTCCATCTCTTCGCCGGTTAGCGGGTCCTTGATTTTGGTCCAGTTGCAGTATGCCTCGATATTGTCAAGGTAGTTGTTGAACAACGTCTTCGCCGATTCGTCGAACGAGTAGACGAACGCTTTTTGCACCTCTTTCTTGGCTAGCTCGTCATACTCCTTGCGCGCGATAGAGATGAAGTTCAAGTACCGCTCCCGTTCCTCCTTCGTGATGGACGGGTGCTGGTCCAGACCGTCCTTGAGGGCCCGCAGCACATCCAGCGCATTGATAAATTCCAGACCTTGCCGGATCAGCGCGCTGGAAATCCGGTTGATGACATAGCGGGGATCGATTCCGCTCATGCCTTCCTCCAAATATTCGCTCTGCATCTCCTTCAAATCCGCTTCCTTATACCCTTCCACCTCTTCGCCGTCGTACATGCGCATTTTTTTGACGAGATCCATTCCCTGCTTCTTGGATTCCTTCAACCGGGTTAGAATCGAGAAAATCGCCGCGGCCCTCAGCGAGTGAGGCGCGATATGCACATGCTTCATGTCGCTTTGCTTGATCAGCTTGGCGTAAATTTTCTCTTCGTCCGACACCTTCAAATTGTAAGGAATTGGCATAACGATCATCCGCGATTGGAGTGCCTCGTTCTTTTTATTGGCAATAAACGATTTATATTCGGATTCGTTCGTATGGGCGATAATGAGCTCGTCTGCCGAAATCAAAGCGAACCGTCCGGCTTTAAAGTTGCCTTCCTGCGTGAGGGAAAGCAGGTTCCACAAAAACTTCTCATCGCATTTCAGCATTTCCTGAAACTCCATCAAGCCCCGGTTGGCCTTATTCAACTCTCCGTCGAAACGGTAAGCCCGCGGATCGGATTCCGAGCCGTACTCGGTAATCGTGGAGAAATCGATGCTCCCCGTCAGGTCGGCGATATCCTGCGATTTCGGATCGGACGGACTGAACGTCCCGATGCCTACGCGGCTATCTTCAGACAACAGTACGCGCTCCACCGGCACGTCTTCGATATGTCCCCCATAATCATCCCGCAGCCGGATTTGGCAGGAGGGGCACAGGTTGCCCTCGATCCTCACGCCGAATTCCTGCTCAACCTCGCTTCTCAGCTCATGCGGAATTAAGTGCAAAGGCTCTTCGTGCATCGGGCAGCCTTTGATCGCATATACAGCGCCTTGATCCGTGCGCGAGAACTGCTCAAGCCCGCGCTTGAGCATCGTGACAATGGTCGACTTCCCGCCGCTGACCGGCCCCATCAATAGCAAGATCCGCTTGCGAACGTCCAACCGGCGCGCCGCCGAATGGAAATATTCTTCCACCAGCTTCTCAATTGCAGAATCGAGCCCGAAAATCTCTTTTTCGAAAAAGTTATACTTTCGACGTCCATTTTCTTCCAGTATGCCGTGGGAGGCAATCATTTCGTACACCCGTGCATGCGCCGTCATAGCCAAATGCGGATGCTGGCGGAGCAACTCGATGTACTCGGCGAAGGTTCCGGTCCAGGCCAGCCTTTCGGTTTCCGTGCGAAAGTCGGCGATTTTCTTGAATATATTCATGATCTTACCTCCTACGAGTTTTGCTTTAGCAAAACTGGCTTCGAAAGGATACGCTTATAGGTTTTGCGCTAAGCAAAACCGGCTTCGAAAGGATACGCGCTTCGAAACGATGCGTAACGCCGATAGCCGCCGCTTCCGGGTTTCGGCCCCGGCTTCTTCTTCGGATTTGAAGTGTAATAAATACCTATGCAGAAAGCAAAAGGAAGTTGACCGAAAATTTCTGGCAAAATCGGAAAAGAAGCCGTAGGCTTGTCCAGACGGAAATAACGAAAGGAATGGCGAAACGAAGGAAACTTTTAAGCGCGGCGGGGGCGCATACCGGGGGTGCTGGAAGATCCGGCAAGCCGGGGAACCGTTATGGGCGCCCCTCGACTTGAAGGCGCCGGACGGCTTCTTTCCGCGCACGATGCAGTCTTGTTTTGATCGTCGTGAGCGGGAGCTTTAAATAGGAGGCGATTTCGCCGGGCTTCAGTTCGTATTTGGCCTTAAGCAGCAGCACATCCCGAAACGGCAGAGGCATCTCCAAAATTTTCCCGAACATTTCGCGGCTGTCCTCACGCCTCAAAAACTCCTCCTCCGCGGATGTATGGGCCTTCTCCGTCTCGATCCTGTCCATAACCGTAACTTTGCGAAAATAGGAGCTCCTCCGATAATCGAACACGGTATTGCGGGTGATCGTGAGCAGCCATGCCCGGACGGAGCCGTCGCCCCGAAACGAAGCAATTCGGCGGTAAGCCTTCAAAAACACATCCTGGGTAATATCGTCGGCCACATCGTGTTTACGTGTTAATCCGTAGGCATAGCTCCATACCTCGCGGCGGTGCTGTTCCATCCATGATCTAAAAAGAGCCTCATCCTTGGAGGACGGGCGATTTTCCAAGTTACGACAATTGCTGGTTTTCTCTAATTGTTGCGGCATCTCTATCCAAGCCTCCTCCGACAAACGAGCGCTTCCGGAGCGCTTTTTTTCTTTATTATGAACTCCATTACTTAACGAGGAACTAAGAAAAGTTAACGAAATTCTTAAGATTTTCTATATAAAGACGAAAAAAACGCGCCTCCCCCTGCAGGTTCGACACGTTTCATATACATTTTCTTAAGAATTGGCCTTCTCTCCCATGATATTCAGGCGCACCGTAAAGACGGTCCGCTCCTCGTCGCTGGATGCGGCAATGGTTCCTCCGTGCAGCTCGACGATACTTTTGGCGATGGCCAAGCCGATGCCGGAACCCCCGGTATGCGTCGCGCGGGATTTCTCCACACGGTAAAACCGTTCGAAAATATGAGGCAAATCGGTTTGCGGGATCGTTTCGCCGTAATTGATGATCTGGATCACCGCTTCGTCCCCTTCCTTGAAGCCCAGCACCTCAAGATATTTCCCTTCGCTGCCATACTTGATTGCATTGGAGATCAAATTCTCGAATACCCGCCGGAGCTTGTTGCCCTCAGCCATGACCAGCAGCTGCGGCTCGAAGAAGGTCATATGCTGATCGATCCCGGCCTCCTGAAGCTGCAGCCGGAACTGGGCGAAAAGCTGACGCATCATTTCAACCAGATTGATCGGAGCCTTCTGGATCGTCGCCCCCGTAATATTGCTTAAGCGGGTATATTCGAACAGATCCTGAATTAATTGAAACAGCCGCTGCGATTCCTCGTACGCCATGTTGACATAATAACGCAGCTCCACTTCGTCCCGGTAACGGTCCTGCTCGATGAGACCGAGATAGCCGGTAATCGAGGTGAGCGGAGTCCGCAGATCGTGGGATACGTTCGTAATCAGTTCGTTCTTGGTGGACTCGGCCCGCCGTTCCTCGTCAATCGATGTTTTGAGCCGCTCGACGACCTGGTTGATGTTTCCGGCCAGTTGGCCCAGCTCGCCGATGGACTGCACAGGCACCTTATGATCGAAGTCGCCGTCGGCGATCCTCTGTACGTCCTCGATAATAAGGATCAGGTATCTGTGGTAGCGGGCGTCTTTTTCCCGTTTGAAAAAATATATGGCCGACAGCATAAACAAAGGCAGCGCCGTAAGATAGTAAATATCGGGGTAACCGATATAATAATTAATCCAAATAAAGAGCGAATTTAAAGACAGCTTGGAAAAATAAATCGACTTGGCGATCGTCGAAATGACTGCCAGCACGACCGCGGTTGTTAATACGCTCCAGAAGAGCGGCACCGCAACTCTCCAGTTAGTTCTCAATTTTGTACCCTACCCCCCACACCGTGTGAATCAGCTTTTCTCCCGCCATTTCCTTCTCCAGTTTCTCGCGCAGCCGGCTGATATGCACCGTGACAGAGTTGTTCGTCTCAAAATATTTTTCTTTCCAGATCAGCTCGAAAATTTCCTCCGACCCGAAAACCCGCCCCGGGTGGCTGGCAAGCAAAAATAAAATGCCAAATTCGATCGGCGTCAGCTTGATCGGACGATCGTCGATCGTGACGGCATGGTTGCGCTTATCGATTTGCATCGATTTGATTTTGATGATCCCTTCCGCATCCGGCTGAGCCGTCTGCGCGCTGAAATACGACCGCCGCAGCAGCGACTTGACCCGCGCCACCAGCTCCAGCGGGTTGAAGGGCTTGCCCATGTAATCGTCGGCCCCCGTCATCAGGCCTAAAATTTTGTCCATATCCTCGTCCTTGGCGCTCAGCATCAGGATCGGCGTCGTCTTGTCCTCCCGGATTTTGCGGCAAACCTCCATTCCGTCCAATTCGGGCATCATCACGTCCAAAATGACCAGATGGACGGTTTCCTCCGCGATCCGTCTTATGGCGTCGATTCCGTTATGCTCCTTAAGAACCTCGTAGCCTTCGTTTTTCAAGTAAATTTCAAGCAAATTCGCGATTTTATGATCGTCGTCGACGATGAGGATGCGTTTGTTCATAGCAAGTCTACCTTCCTTAACCGGTTAGTTTAACGGCAGATTACCACGTTCCGGGAAGGAAATCAACGACTTGGCTTTCCTCGATGCCGTACGGCCATATAGTGTCTTCCTTTCTCATGCTGCGGACATATCGCTTCTCCTCCCATCTTTGGCGGCAACAACCCGATCGTTCCGTCATGGCAAACGTATTCCATGGCACAGCGCGCTTCCTTACTTTACCGCCTGTTCGTTAACCGAAAGCTAAGCAAAGCTTACAAAAAGGTTACGCTTCCTTGCTAAAATCTAACAATACCGGACAAGCCTTGATTCCTGAATCGTCCCGTTGTATGTTCATCTTAAGAACATGAAAGCGATGTGATCGATTCGATGGGCTTTTCCGTCAAAATCATTCGGCAAGAGGATCAAAAAACGGCGAGCTGGTCGGGAGGAGCCACGACGCAAATGGCGATCTATCCGGAGGACGCGTCGTATGAGCAGCGGAATTTCGACTGGCGAATTAGCAGGGCGGCGATTCATGCGGAGGAGTCCGTCTTCACGAGTTTGCCCGGTTATCGGAGATTGCTGATGGCAACGCATGGCGAATTTGTACTGGAGCACGAACAGCGGCATACGGCCATGTTGAAGCCTTTTGATCAAGACAGCTTTGACGGGGCTTGGACGACCCGGTGCCGGGGAAAGGGGAACGACCTCAACGTGATGCTGGGCCCCGGTTACTCGGCCGAAATGCTGCCTGTTCTGATCCGCGATACTTACAGAGAGGATGTGCAGCAGCGTCTGCGTCTGGGGGCGGCCGCGGATACGGTGAGCTACGAATGCATACATCCGGTTGACGGGGATATGGAATTTTCATCGGGCGACGATTTGTCGGTTGTGCTGCGCCAAGGGGACCTGCTCATTTATAAAATCAACGGAAGGCCGGAGAAGCCGTTAGAGTTCCGCTATACGAAGGCGGGGGCTCCGGTTCATGTGGTGCGCATCACCATCCGCGGGTAAGATGAAAAACGACGGGGTCCCTGATAAACAGGGACCTCCGCCATAAATTAACCCATTGCTGCAAACTTGATGCACACGGGCTTGGACACATCGAGTCTATTCCCTGTAGGCGATAGCTTTCCGGTAGCCTCGTCCCGCGCGAACGTCACGATTTGATTCGAATCCCGGTTGGCTACGAGCAGGAAGCGTCCGTCCGGCGAGAGCGCGAAGTTCCGCGGATGTCCTCCAAGCGTCGAGGCATGCTCGATCAGCGTGAGTTTCCCGGTCGACGAATCGATGGCATACACCGCGATGCTATCATGTCCGCGATTGGAGCCGTACAGAAATTTGCCGTCCGGCGAGATGTGAATATCGGCGCACGCACTATCCCCTTCATAAGAAGCGGGCAGCGTCGAAACGGTTTGGATTTCGCTGAGCTTACCGTTCTCCTGATCGTAGGAGAATGCCGTGATCGTTGAGCTCAGCTCGTTGATGACATAGCCGTAAGGCAGCGACGGATGAAAAACAAAATGCCGCGGTCCCGAACCGGGCGCTACCCGAACTTCGTCATGAGGAAGCAGTTGCCCGGCGGCGAGGTCGAATTTGTAAGTAAAAACGCGATCCAGCCCCAGATCGCAGACGACGGCGTAGCGGTTGGAACGGTCGACGAATACGGAATGCGCACGCGCCTGATTTTGCACGGGCAGGACGCTGGAGCCTTCGTGCCGGCGGATGTCCGCGGTCTTGCCGATGCGTCCGTCCTCCAGCAGCGGAGACAGCCCGATCATGCCGCCGTGGTAGCTTGCGACCATGATGTATGTATGGGTGCGGTCCAAAGTAATGTGACACGTAGTCGCCGGCACCGTCAGTTCCTGTCCGAGCAGCGACAGCTTGCCGGTACCGGGATCGAATCCGTAAGCCGCGGCAGCCCCGCAGCGCTTGCCTTCGGCATCGGTTCCCTCCGTTATCGCATATAGCTTCAAGCCCTCAGCATTCACATCCAGAAACGTCGGATTTTGCAGCCCGGCCGTTTGATCGGTCAGCTCAAGACTTCCGGTATCGGGATCGAACCTGCAGGCGTACAAGCCCGAATCGGCCGCCTCCGCATACGATCCCAAAAAAGCGAAGATCTTCTTCTTGCTCTCCATCCAAACACCTCTCTATCTCATTCATGTCCTATAGGCATTATCGCAAATCCGTCGGCCTCAGGCAACCGGGACGCTTCGCGTGTATTTTCTGGCCGCATGGTGAAGAGGACCTCCCGAAAGGGAAGGTCCTTGGAGTCTAAATAAATGTCGTCGTGGACGTTTTTGAGGCACGCTTCGTTGAATTTCAATTAGTACGCGCTGTTCGACTGCTCGCCTTTGACGATCGATACGCCGGAGCTGGAGCCGATCCGGGTAGCCCCCGCTTCGATCATCGCTTTAACATCCTCCAGGCTGCGCACGCCGCCGGACGCTTTCACTCCGATGTCCGGGCCAACCGTTTTGCGCATCAGCGCGATATCCTCTGCCGTAGCTCCGCCAGTCGAAAAGCCCGTCGACGTTTTCACGAAATCTGCGCCAGCCTTCACCGCCAAACGGCATGCCCGCACCTTTTCTTCGTCGGTCAAGAGGCAGGTTTCGATGATGACCTTCGTCAGCGCCTTGCCTTTAGCCGCTTCGACGACGGCCCGGATGTCCTGTTCCACCAGATCGTCCTGCTTGTCCTTGAGCGCTCCGATATTGATTACCATGTCAACTTCCGTCGCTCCGGCAGCGATAGCTTCCCGGACTTCGAACGCCTTCACTTCCGGCATGGTCGCTCCCAGCGGAAACCCGATGACCGTACACACCTTCACGTCGGGCGTGTCCTTCAGCACTTCATAAGCTGTCTTCACTTGTGCCGGATTGACGCACACCGAGGCGAAACGGTACTGCTTCGCTTCCTCCGCCAACCGGATCACCGCCTCACGGCTGGCATCGGCTTTTAATAAGGTATGGTCGATTAATCGGGCGATTTCGTTGTTTGTCATCTGCTTACTCCTCCGTTCGTTTTTCAACCCTCGAAACTAAGCTTAATGAATTTCCGCGTGCACCAGAACCGGACGTTCCACTTTGCCGGAGGCGATGGTGTACGATTCGTAGATGCTCTCAATCACGTCATCCACCGTTTCGCGATTGCTGTGAATGGTAACAAGCGTATCCCCGGGCTTCACTTCGTCGCCGATTTTTTTGTGCAGCATCAGGCCAACGCTCAGATCGATCTCGGATTCCTTCGTTGCGCGTCCCGCGCCCAAGATCATCGCCGCGGTGCCGATGCTGTCGGCAACGATCTCCGAGACATAGCCCGCTTCCTTCGCCTTCACCTCGATACGGTATGCGGCAGCCGGCAGCTTGGACGGGTCGTCTACGATCGACGCGTCTCCGCCCTGCGCGGCAATGAATGCTTTAAACGTCTCCAAGGCCCGGCCGCTGGAAATCGCTTCCTCCAGCTTGCTCCGCGCTTCGCTCACGCTAGAAGCCTGCTTTGCCAAATATACCATATGACTGCCGAGCGTCAAGCATAGTTCGTGCAAATCTTCGGGACCTTCCCCGCGCAGCGTATCGATCGCTTCCTTCACTTCGAGCGCATTGCCGATCGCAAAGCCGAGCGGCTGATTCATATCGGAAATGACTGCCATCGTGTTGCGTCCCACGTTGTTGCCGATGTCCACCATGGCCTTCGCAAGCTCCTTGGCGCTGTCCAAATCTTTCATGAACGCACCGGCGCCTACTTTGACATCCAGTACGATAGCATCCGAACCGGAGGCGATCTTTTTACTCATAATCGAGCTGGCCATCAGCGGGATCGAATTGACCGTCCCGGTCACATCGCGAAGCGCGTAAATCTTTTTGTCCGCCGGGGTCAGGTTTCCGGTCGGCCCAGTCACCGCAACTTTCACTTCGTTCACTTGCTTGATAAACTGTTCGCTGCTGATTTCAGCCTGGAATCCCGGAATCGCTTCGAACTTGTCCACCGTTCCCCCGGTATGGCCGAGTCCGCGCCCGGACAGCTTCGCTACGGGAACTCCGACTGCGGCAACGAGCGGCGCAAGAACGATCGTCGTCGTATCGCCGACGCCCCCGGTGCTGTGCTTGTCCACTTTGACGCCTTCGATAGCGGACAGATCGATCGTATCTCCCGACGCCACCATCGCCATCGTCATATTCGCCGTCTCCATCGGAGTCATGCCGCGGAAGAAGGCCGCCATCAGAAACGAGGACATCTGGTAGTCTGGGATCGTTCCGTTCGTATAGCCTTGCACGATGAAATCAATTTCCGTCTTGCTAAGCTTGTGACCGTCACGCTTGCGGGCAATCAAATCAACCATTCTCATGTTTCTCGTCTCCCCGTGTTTAGTATAGTAATCGATGTTTTATAGGAACAGCCCGATGAGCGTGGCCGACAAAATCGAGGCCAGCGTCGAGCCGAGCAGCAGCTTCAAACCGAACTGTGCGGCCTCGTCTCCCCGTTTGTCGTTCAGCGCTTTCACCGCGCCGGTAATAATGCCGATAGAGCTGAAGTTCGCAAAGCTGACCAGGAATACCGAGACGATTCCGACCGTACGGGGCGACAATCCCGAAGCGATGTCTTTGAAGCTGAGCATCGCAACGAATTCGTTGGTCACAAGCTTCGTTGCCATGATGCCTCCCGCCGGTACGGCTTCGCTCCATGGAATGCCCATCAGGAACGCGACCGGTGCGAAAATATAGCCCAGTACCGATTGGAACGAAATGTGGAAGATCAGCTCGAATACGTAGTTGATCATATTCATCAAAGCGATAAAACCGATCAGCATCGCGCCCACGATAATCGCCACTTTGAAGCCGTCCATAATGCTTTCGCTGATCATCTGGAAGAACGATTCCTTCGGCCCATGCTCCTCATCGGCTACTACCGTCGCTTTTTCTTCCTCCGGATCAAGCTTGTACGGGTTAATAATGTTGGCGACAATCAGCGCCGAAAAAATGTTCAGCACGATGGCGACCACGACGTACTTCGGTTCAAGCATCGTCATATATGCTCCCACGATCGAGATACTGACCGCGCTCATCGCCGATGTGCAAAGTGTGTACAATCGCTGCTTCGTGACCTGGTTGAGCTGCTTCTTCGTTGTCAGAAACACTTCCGATTGACCAAGCAGCGCGGCGGAAACCGCCACATAGTTTTCCAGCCGGCCCATGCCGTTCAATTTGCTAAGCGCCAGCCCTACATATTTGATGACGAACGGCAGCACCTTCACATAGTTCAGAATGCCGATCAGAATCGAGATAAAGATGATCGGCAGCAGCACATTGATAAAAAAGGTCGAAGCGCCCTGATTTTCCAAGCCGCCGAATACGAAGTTGACGCCGCCTACCCCGAATTCCATCAGCTTGCTGAACAATCGGGAGACGAACGTGATCAGCTCCAGACCGATCTTCGTATTCAATATGATAAAGCTCAGCACAATTTGCGTAACGAGCATAGCCAGAATCGGTCTGCTGCGGATTCCTTTCCGGTTGTTGCTGAACAAATATCCCACCGCAAACACCAGCAGCAATCCGGCTACTACAAATAAAAATTTCATCGGAATTCCTCCAGCCTCGTCTAATTTGGCACTTTAAAGAGAAATCAATTGTTGAGTGAAAGCGCTAGCAACGAATGCAAAAAAGCTTCAACATCGGACACTAAGATTAAACAACGGGTCTGTACGATGCTGTCATTTTAGCATTTCCTTTGCCATCAAGTTTTTATGTGCTTTAAATAGGATGTTGTTTCGAAGCGGCTTCGTTACAATTTAACTATAACAAGCGTTTGAACAAATGTAAATATATTATTGAACTTTTGTTCTTTCTAACAAAGCAATTTTGAACAAACTGTGGAATAACTTGCGTTTCCTATTGTTAGCTTTCTTGATTCCGGTTTCAAAGCTCCTAATTTTCCGATCATTTGTATGGTTCATCATTCACATTCGTTCTTGAATTAGGCAAAAAAGAAACCATCCAAGCTTGCGCCCGGATGGTTCCTTACCCCTTTAGCGGGATGCCGAATCTGATCAATTGCGTTATCCTTCTTGCTCCAATAATATTTTGGCCGTGTACTGATCCGTTACCAGCACATTCGCGTACTGTGCTTTCAATGCGCCGCGGATGCCTTCGACCTTTTTCAAACCGCCTGCGATGAGAATGGACTGGTCTTTTGTCTTGAGCTCGTGCAGCTCAATCCCGATCGTGCGTGCATTCAGCGTCTCATTGCAAATAGCACCGTTTTTATCGAAGAACCGGGAAGCAATATCCCCTACCGCATGATCGGCGATCAGCTGCATATCCTGCTCCGTGAAATAGCCGAGCTGGAACAGCAGCGAATCCGTCCGAGGCACACCAACCGTGAACAAAGCAATGTTCGCCTGCTTCCCCATGTCAAGCAGCTTCCGGATGTGGCGGTCCGCCTCAATCGCCTGTTTCACCACGACGTGGTCGACGATGGCCGGCAGCGGCAGCTGATAAGGCGTCGCATCGAACGCCATCCCGAACAAATGAAGCGTTTCCGAGGCATATGTCTTCTTCTCGGAATGGCTGACGCCACCCTTCAGCTGGACGATTCGGACGTCCTTCAGCGCTTTGTGCTCCAGATGCGTCGCCACCTGATAGATGGTCGTCCCCCAAATGGTACCGATAATGTCGCCGTCCTGAACGATTTCCCTCAAGTAGTCCGCCGTTAGCTTGCCCAAATACTGCTTGATCACATGATCCTCGAACAACGGGATGGACGCGACCAGCGCCCGCTTCAGCCCGAACTTCTCTTCCAACTGCTCGCTCAAGATTTTGCGGTCCTCGGTCGGGTCCGAAATGCGAATCTCGACAATTCCTTCCTCTTTCGCCTGCTGCAGCAGACGGGAGACGGTCGGCCGGGAAACCTCCAGCTTGTTAGCAATATCCTGTTGGCTGTAATCCAGCAAATAGTAAAGCTTGGCGGCCTCGATCATTTTTTTTAGCTTCTCTTGTTCCATAAAGCCCCCGATCTCCATCCCTGAACACTTTACCATGTATTGTTACACAAATGTCCGACGTACTGCAAGCGTTTTAGCTCAAAACTGCGGTATGAGTTCAAAATCACAAAAACGGCAAGCAACAAGGTTGATCGATCATTCTCGGTAAAAAACGTCCCTATCTCCAAGTTAGGGACGCTTTACCGATAAACGTGATTAAATCTCAATACACATTAGTTAGTGAATTTTACGTATTGCAAGAATCGCTTAAGCACCGCTGCGACTTGAGCTCGCGTCGAATCCAAAGAAGGCTCGAACGTCGTGTCGGTCATTCCTTCAATGATCCCCGTTCGAACGACTTGTTCAACGGAAGCAGCTGACCACTCGCTAATGGCTTCGCGGTCCTTGAATTTGTTTATCTGCATGTCAGCTTCGTTGGAGAACGAATCGCTTCCCGCTGCCTTAAGCGCTCTGTTGATCATGACAGCCATCTGTTCGCGGGTTATGCTGCCCTTCGGTTCGAACGCCCCGTTCTCGAATCCGTTCACAAGACCCGCTTTTACTGCAGCACCGACCGAGCCGGCGTACCAATCTTTTGACTGAATGTCATTAAAGGTCGCATAGCCTGGATCTTCCAGCAGGCCTAGCGAACGGACAAGCAGCGAAGTAAATTCCGCGCGCGTTATTTTTTTATCGGGCTCGTAGAGCTTGTCGGTCATACCCTTTACAATAAACTTCGACGCCAGCCGCTGGATGTCCGATTCCGCCCAGTGTCCGACAATGTCATCAAAGGTATGATGTGCCGTAACTACGGTATAAATGCTATTATGAGTCGAAAAAATTTTAACTGTAGAACCATTCTCTCCTTTTTCGATATAGGAAGGAATAAAGGTTGCTTCATGGGTAACCGGATCAATCGTAACGGCTGTAACATGATCCCAATTGGGATCGGTGCCGGGAACAATTACTTTACGCTCCACATAAACAGCCCCGAAATTCACTAGCTCCTGCGATAAACCGTTGCTGCCTTCGGCCGTAATTTTGAAATCCAGAGGATTGGGAAGCAACGCGCTGGTCAGTTGATTTGTCTTGATAATCTTCCCGTTCATATTTGATGGCAGCTTCTCGATAGCCACGGTAATTTTGATGTTTTGCATCGTTGTCAAGGACTGGGTCCAAGTACGTAATACGTGAACCGGCAGCTTGTATTCCATCGCATCTGTGCGTAACGTGATCAAGGCGCCGGCTTGAACTTTGTCCGGATTTTGGAATGACTCCGCCGGAAGCTCGACTTTAGTCAAATCGTCGGCATGATCGATTTGAACGATGACCGAGTTGGCCGTTTGCAAAGCTGCGGCTAATTTGTCCTTGTCTATTGATATTTTACTTACCGTTTGTCCAAAGCTATTGGTCTCTTTGGCAACAATTCCGTCTTTGCCGGAATACAAAACGACTTCTGCCGCGTTCGGTTTCGGCGATGGTTGCGACCCGCCTGCAGATCCGGCGGTACCTTGGCCAGAGCTTGACGTCCCACTATCCGATGAATTACCGCTTGGGGTATAAAGCGTCATATCGTTAACTACGATCTTGTCTGCCATTGCCGTTACGAGAGTTTCAACAGAAACGAATCCGGCCGACTCCGCTTTGAAGACGTAAGTTCCGGCAGGCAACGTGATGGAAAAGGCCCCGTCCTGCCCTGTTTGTATTTTCTCAAGCAGCAAGCCGTCTGCAGAATCGTAGACTTTAACCCATGCTTGTGCTGCAGAGTTAGACCCGTTCGTAATTCTCCCCGCCACAACACCGTTTGATTGCAATGATGCTTGGACGAATGCATCCTTTTCCTTGCTGACGGCTACGTTTTTCGTGATACTACCCAAATTGCTTTTTTCCGCTGTCAACGTATAAGTTCCGGCAGGAACAAACAAGACAAACGTGCCGTCGCCGTTTGTTTTTGTATAATTGGAATGAGCTTCATTACTCGCACGGACGATGACCCCACCCAGTGGTGTTTTGCCGTCGGCAGCGAAGATGGTGCCACCAATTTTCCCGGCTTGCGTTGTCAAATTCTGATGTAACGTTTGTTCTGCGGCAACGGTAATCGCTGTCGGTGTATGATTACCGTCAAAAGATTTACTATCAAGGGTATATTGGCCGACTGGAAGCATCAAGGAAAAGAAACCTGTATCCGCGTGAGTGGCGATACGATCGACAGGCGTTCCAGTCTGATCGAGTACGATAGCCGAAGCTCCACCTACGTTTGTTTTGCCATTGGATATATACCCATTGAATATGCCGGCCGCGCCTAATACAGGATTTACCGCAACGCTTGAGCCTCGGGAGACGCTAATATTTTTGTTTAGCGCCACTTTATGGTAATGCATTGTTTTTAATGTATAGCTTCCGGGCGGAACCTTTAGCGAGTACGTCCCGTCTTCCTTCGATGTCGTGAAAGAATAAGAGCTGCCGTCTTGAGACAGAGCAACAATTGTCGCATATCGTATCATCGTTCCGTCTGCTTCGGTCACTTTACCGTTGATTTCCGTCGGATTTATCGTCGGATCATACGTGCTTATCTGTCCTTCCAAAATGCTCAAGTTCTCTCTTACCGCTATCGAATCTCCCGCAGCCGCAGTAATCCGATAATTTCCTACAGGCAACATAGTCTCATAGCTGCCATCATGAAGCGGTGCCAGCTTATCAACAACTTGCCCGTTTTTATCTTGCACAGTGATTGAAATGTCCTCAAAGCTTGCCTGCGGTCGGCTATTGGGATAAGATATTTTGCCCGATAGCGTACCGGCATTTCCCAACGTAATCGCTACAGACTCATTTTTGCCGGGTGCAAGAGTTACGGGCTGACTAACCCCAGCGTACGCCCCAGCGCTAGCTTTGACAATATAAGTCCCAGGTGGTAATGAAAATGCATAAGTACCGTTGGGAGACGAAGGTTCGACATCTGGAGCATAGGCGTTGCCGAGCAAATCGAAAACGCGAACACGACCGGTTGCATCAGTTGGCGCATTGGCCAGACTCACCTTAAAACCGGAATTCATAATCGTCAGATTCACTGTCGTTGGGCCGGGCACAATGGTCGCTTCAGCACTAGCTTGTGTGCCTTTTTCATTTTCTGCGGCTGCAACGATGGTTATTCGGCCTGTAGGAACTGCAAGTGTATAAAGACCGTTCTCATCTGCCCGTGTTTCGTTCAAAATCATTCCCTGCTGATTAAGGGCTTTTACTTTGAACTTTGTTTTTAATCCGGATGTGGATTGAACCGTACCGCTGACTTTGCCGGCCGGGTTAAGATTGATCGTAAGAGGAGACTTGGACGAGTCCGTAGTAAGGCCCGATACGGAACCGTAATACGGTTCGCCTTGAGATGAATATGCCGCTACGGTATAAGAGCCTTCATTGATCGGGACCGCAAATGCTTCGTCCGGCGAAACGGAAGCCTCATTATACATAAAGCCTGTATTCTCGTCGATCAGTCTCACTTTTGCTCCGGAAGGCAGCGGACCGTTGGAGCCGCTTATCGCGACAACACCGCTAATCAGCAGTGTATTCAACGAAAAGTTAGCATTCTTGGTTTGATCCGAACCAACAGTAACGGAACTGTTGGAACCCTCGGTTTCGTAAATGGCTTCAATCGTATACGTTCCAGGCACAACGTTCAGACGGTAATTGCCGTCTGGCTTGGTGGTATCCTGCGCAACCGTTTGGCCGCGGCTATCCAAAGCAACCACGGCTGCATTCGGTATGGGCTTCCCGCTACGGTCCGTCACACCCCCGGTTACAGTCCCCTTGGCTGCACTGCTATTCGGCGCTGTATCGGCAAAAGCCGAAACGGGTAAAGCAGTCGCCAGGGACAAAATCAGGAGCACTTGAATAACGATCCTCTTACTCAAAAACATGAATGCTCGCCTCCGTCTGTTTTCATCTTTGCTGGTTGTATTGATCAAGCAATCTTCGCTGTAGATCAAAGAAGGCCAGTTTGTTGGACAGGACCGTAATTTGGGGATGTCTTTGCCTCACTTTTTTTAACAGGAACCCGGCTTCTGCTATTTTCCCGGAGTGAACCAATAAATCAGCCTTTAATACATCAGCTTTCCATGCAAGAATATCGCGGTCCGCAGTCACAGTCCCCCGGTAAGTTCCAAAGCCTTCAACAGCTGCTCCTATGTGTCCTTCGGCCTCTTGAAGCAACAACCGGGCTTTTCTCATCTGCATTTCCGCGAGCGCGTAACGGGCATCGGGAAAGTCAGGGTGGAGCTTCAACGCCTTACGGCAGCATTCTTCGGCCTGCTCCCATTCGTTGCGCGATGCCAGTATTCGGGTCATCATCATATAAACTTCTGGCATTCGGCCAAATTTGGGATTGGTCCGGGCATACTCCTCGGATTTTCTCAGATAGTCCAATGCGCTATCGTAATCTCCCAGGGACATCGTCTCTCTCCCCAAAAAATACCACCAGCCCGAGTTTTCAGGCTCTTCTTGGGTCATCAGACGAAGGAGATGAATATTGCGGTTAAACTTATCTTTATCCTCTTTAACAAAGGCTTCATAGCCGTCATGGAACACTCTGATCTTGGTCGGTTTATGCAGTACATTGGAAGTAAATATTCCTTCTTCCTGCGTAGCGATTTGTTCATGGATTCTTCCACTGTAATAAAGCCCCCGCCCTGCCGGGAATAAACGGGGTACGGAATAATCGCATACCTCCGTACCATTTACTTGGTTGATCAATCCGACATGAAGCACCGGGATAATATGACCTAAACCAGAGTAAAGTGCCGCCGCCGTTCGAATATTTTCCTGATCTTCGGGATGAAGCCACTCGTCCGCATCCAGCCAAAATACCCAATCGGAGGTGACATGGGCAAGCGCCTCATTGCGCAATTGCGAGAAGCTATCGTTCCATACCGTTTGATGAACTTTGACGGTTGGGTAATCCGTTAGGATCGATAACGTTTGATCTGTCGAACCGGAATCTACAACAACGATCTCGTCAAACACCCCGATGATGCTATCGAGGCAGCGCTTAATGCAGCGCTCCTCATTTTTGACAATAATAGCTGCCGATACGCTGACCGGTTTTGTTTGCAGCAAGTCGAAGATATCTTGCTCTAGCGCCCCTGCAGGGGTTTTCTGCAGTTCTTGATACGCCATTGGCATCCAAGTGGCTTCGGGGTCCAAAAGATGCGCCCTCTCAAACATAAGGCGTGCCATTTCACCGTTCTGTTGATGCAATAACGCCTCTCCCAATAGAACCCACCCTTGCCCGTCTATGGGAAATAAACGGACGTGCTCGATGGCATGGGCTTCCGCTTCTTGATATCGTTGTTGTTTTAACAAATGAGTTATCATCTCATGACGCGGATGCATAGAACCGACCTTTCTATTTCAAAAAATATCGGCCAACCGTCCGATTGGCCGATTTCGTTCATTATAAAAAGTTTAATGTTGAGCGTTTATCGTTACTGTGTTGGTTACATAACCGCTGTAACCATCCGTTGCGTGGATGACGATTTGGGTCGTTTCCTGAGCAGTCCCTGACAACAGCAGCAGCGATCCGCTTATCGAAGCGCTGAGCGTGTTCGACCACGGATACGTCGAGCCGTAAACATACGTCAATACGTCCTGATTCGCATCGATAAAGTAGTTCCGCAAGTCAATTTGCGTCAATCCGCCCGTTAAGGAAACGGCTGGCTGAGACAATGCTTGGGGAGCCATGTTTTGGCTGCTGCTCCCTATGCTCACCGTATTGGATACGTACGTGCCGTGTCCGTCTGTCGCATGCACGATTACATAACCCGGCTCTTGCGCCATCCCCGACAGTAACAGCATCGTTCCGCTTATCGAGGCGCTCAGCGTGCTCGACCACGGGTATTTCCAACCGTAGGAGAACGTTAGCTCGTCGTGATCTGCATCGTTAAAATAGTTTCTCAAGTCAACCTGCGTCAGTACACCGGACAATGAAACCGCAGGTTGCGACAATGCCTTAGGTGCAAAGTTTAAACTGAAGCTTTCTTCCGCTGATGCTCCGTGCGTATCTGTCGCTCTTACCCGGAACGTCGCCGGTGACGTCGGCGTGCCGCCTACATACAACATGTTGTTGGCGATGCTCGCCGACATTCCACTACCGGCCGACGGCGCTTCAGTTATCGCGTAGCTCAGTCCGTCCCCGTTAGCATCATAGAATATATTCCCTAACTGGATAGCGCTGGAGGCGAATGCCCCGCTGTTCGGGTCGTACGTGACCAGATTGTGGCTCGACCAGCTTTGCGGTGCGAAGTTCAACACTTCCGTCAAATCCGCATACAGCCCGCTCGGGTCTGTCGCCCGCACCGTAAACGAGTCGTTCTTCCGCGTCGGATTCCCGCTCAAATGTACGATGCTTCCGCTTACGATGCTCGCTGAAAACCCATCCGGCTGTCTCACAATTGAGTACGTCAACGGATCCGTATCCGTGAAGTACGCCCCTGCATCCGCATCGTTATTCACAAACCGCTGCCCCGTCGGGTCCCACGTTGTATACACGATGCCGCCGCTCGGCAGCACTTGCGGGATTCCACCAGTTTGTTGCACATTCACCGTATTGACTATAGACATGTAGTGTCCATCCGTAGCATAAACGATCACGTAGGATGGCTCCTGCGCTATCCCCGACAGCAGCAGCATCGTTCCGCTTATCGAGGCGCTCAGCGTGCTCGACCACGGATATGTCCTGCCGTAGTAGAACGTCATTTCGTCCTGATCTGCGTCGCTAAAATAGTTCCTCAGATCAACCTGCGTTAGCGCACCGGATAAAGAAACCGCCGGCTGGTGCAGCGCTTTGGGTGCAAAATTCAGGCCGAAGCTCCCTTCCGTAGATGCACCGTGTGTATCGGTCGCCTTCACCCGGAACGTTGCCGGTGACGTCGGCGTACCGCCCAGATACAGCATGCTGCCGCTGATGCTCGCCGTCATCCCGCTACTCACAGATGGCCCCTGAACCATCGAATAGTCCAGCCAGTCCCCGTTTGCATCATAAAATATACTTCCCAGATCGATTGCGCTGGTTACGAACGCACCTCTGTTCGGGTCAAATGTTACCAGATTGTGACTCGACCAGCTTTGCGGCGCAAAGTTTAGCACTTCCGTCAAATCCGCATATAGCCCGCTCGGGTCTGTCGCCCGCACCGTAAACGAGTCGTTCTTCCTCGTCGGATTTCCGCTCAAATGTACGATGCTTCCGCTTACGATGCTCGCTGAAAACCCATCCGGCTGTCTCACAATTGAGTACGTCAACGGATCCGTATCCGTGAAGTACGCCCCTGCATCCGCATCGTTATTCACAAACCGCTGCCCCGCCGGGTCCCATGTCGTGTACACCATACCGCCGCTCGGCAATACTTGCGGGACTCCGCCAGTTTGTTGCACATTTACCGTATTGACTATAGAGAAATAGTGTCCATCCGTAGCGTACACGATCACGTAAGAGGGCTCCTGCGCCATCCCCGACAGCAGCAGCATCGTTCCGCTTATCGAGGCACTCAGCGTGCTCGACCATGGATATGTCCTGCCGTAGTAGAACGTCATTTCGTCCTGATCTGCGTCGCTAAAATAGTTTCTCAGATCAACCTGTGTGAAAGTACCGGATAAAGAAACCGCCGGCTGGTGCAGCGCTTTGGGTGCAAAATTCAGCCCGAAGCTCCCTTCCGTAGATGCACCGTACGTATCGGTCGCCTTCACCCGGAACGTTGCCGGTGACGTCGGCGTACCGCCCAGATACAGCATCCTGCCGCTGATGCTCGCCGTCATCCCGCTGCTCACAGATGGCCCCTGAACCATCGAATAGTCCAGCCAGTCCCCGTTTGCATCATAAAATATACTTCCCAGATCGATGGCGCTGGTTACGAACGCACCTCTGTTCGGGTCAAATGTTACCAGATTGTGACTCAACCAGCTTTGCGGCGCAAAGTTTAGCACTTCCGTCAAATCCGCATACAGCCCGCTCGGGTCTGTCGCCCTCACCGTAAACGAATCGTTCTTCCGCGTCGGATTTCCGCTCAAATGTACGATGCTTCCGCTTATGATGCTTACTGAAAACCCTTCCGGCTGTCTCACAATTGAGTACGTCAACGGATCCGTATCCGTGAAGTATACTCCCGCGTCCGAATCGTTGTTCACAAAACGCTGCGCCGCCGGGTCCCACGTCGTATAGATCATACCACCACTGGGCAATACCAACGGAGGTCCAGACAAATCGCTCAATTTAATTTTATTTAGTTGATAGGAAATATTCGGGTTATAAACAGGATAACGATACTTTTCCAAGCTGTCATATACTGACTCTTCTTTTACTACTCTCTTTTCACTCCCAGTGAGATCCATAGAGCCTGCATTTACATATGGAGCAAACTGAGGGTATAAAACCATAGTGGCTTGCAATATTCTTAAAAGCTTCTGGTAATGATTTTCTCGAGTCAACATGCTCACCTTGTTTCTTTTATTTTTTGAAATGAAATACGTATAATCCATTCAATACAAAAAAACTAGTAATTTTCTCCTGTATATATCGACAAAACAATACCATTTCATTAGACTTTCGCACTATAAAAATTGCATTTTCGTGTTAAAACGCCTTTCTCTTTTCAAGTCCTCCCCTCCCAAGGTATGGTATAATTACACTACCCTATCACCCCAAGAAAAAAGGAGGCGCGGCCCCTTGGCTATCAAAAGTGAAACGGAGCTGTACCCCCCCGTTAAAGCCTATTTGGAGCAGCTCGGTTACACGGTGCGCGGCGAGGTACGTCATTGCGATTTGGTCGCCATCCGCGGGGAGGAACCTCCGGTCATCGTCGAATTGAAAAAAAGCTTCTCGATCCCGCTCCTGCTGCAAGCGATCGACCGTCTGCGGATCAGCCGCTTCGTATACGTCGCTTTCGAGCGGCCGGCCAAAGGACGCGCGCCGCACGGCGCCAGCTGGCCGGAGCTTCGCAGACTATGCGGCATGCTTGGCCTCGGCATGATCGCCGTGCAATTCTATAAAACGCGCAAGCCGCGGGTCGAGGTCGAATGTCACCCGCCGGACGGGTCCGGGCTCGCGATGCCGCTCAAAATGCCCAGACATAACAAATATGCAGCCGGCAAGCTGATGCAGGAGTTTCAGGAACGCCGCGCCGATTATAACGTAGGCGGCAGCACCAAGCGAAAGCTCGTCACCGCTTACCGCGAAAAATCGCTTCATCTCGCGGCGCTGCTGCGCACCCATGGCCCCATGAGCCCCAAACAGCTGCGCGACCTGACGGGCAATGCCCAAGCCGCAGGCATGCTTCGGAAGAACGTATACCTGTGGTTCGAACGCGTATCCCGCGGCGTATACAAGCTCACCCCGCAGGGAGAAGCGGAGCTGCAAACTTTTGCTCATGTCGTAGAGGCTTACTTGCCGGCCGCGGAATCGGATATCGCCGAAGCTCCGCAAGTCCCAGTCCTGCAAAATGCATAAATCGTTCGGGCAGCGGGTATGTATAGAGTGATAGACTACCGTGCAGAAAGGACGTGCGCTATGAAACCGTTCGTTCGGGCTCTCTTCGCGTTCAGTCTTGCTATGCTTACGTGCATGTTATCACTTTTCCCCACTGTCCTATCATCGCCCGCGCAAGCCGCTTCTTCCATTCGCATCCCCGTGCTCAATTACCACAGCATTACCGTCGATCCCGGCAACCGGGCGACCATCGCTCCGGACAAATTCGAGGAGCAGATGCGCTACTTGGCTGACGAAGGCTACACGACGCTCACACTTCAGCAATTCACCGATATCCTCGAAGGCAAAGAAAAGCCGCCGGAAAAGCCGATCCTGCTCACATTTGACGACGGCTATGCGGACAACTACGAACACGCTTATCCGCTGCTCAAAAAGTTGAAATTCAACGCGACATTATTCATGGTCCCGGGGTTTGTAGGCGACGGTTATTATTTGGATTGGGAGCAGGTCAAAGCGATGAAAGAGGCCGGTTGGGACATTCAGCCTCACAGTATGAGCCATCCGCACTTACCGAAGCTGAGCACCAAGAAGCAAGCGTATGAAATTACCGAATCCAGGCGGTTTATCGAGGAACAGCTCGGCACGACGGCCGATATTTTTTGTTATCCGTATGGCGAGTCCAACCGTACGACCTTAAATATTTTAAAAGAGAATAAATTCCGGTATGCATTCACCATCGATCAGGGGTGGGCGTCGTCCGATCAGGACCCGCTCAAGCTGAAACGGCTGTTCGTCAACGGAGAAGCGTCGATGAAAGCATGGAAGCGGCTGTTGGAGCCACCCAAATCTTGACTTCCCCCTTCTGTGATCGGGAAACAAACGCAAAGGACCAAAGCGATCCCCTAAACGGAAAAGGCTTTGGTCCTTTTAACCTGCGGTGCAACTTAAACGAAGACCGCGGTATTCGTTTTCCTCTTTAAAAGTTCTTTATGAATCCAAATCGCCGCCTGCGAGCCCTCGCCCATCGCGATCGTGACCTGCTCCGAGTGCACTCCGATATCTCCTGCAGCCCAGACGCCGGGAACGTTCGTCATCTTGGTGCGCGGATCGGTGACGATATGACGGTTTTCCAACCGCTCGACGCCAAGCGCCGACGTCCATCCGGTGTGCACTTCATTGCCTCCAAAAGCGATAAAGCCGCGCTCTCCCTCGATCGTCCGGCCATCCGACAAGCGTACCCCGTCGAACCGGGCATCCGGCCCGCCGAGCACCTCGGTGATTTCCGCTTCAACATGCGGTATGTCCGCTTCCTTCAACTTGTCCGCATGCCCGCTACCCACCGCTTGCCGTTCGTGATTAACGTATACGATCCGATCCGTCCAATAGCGCAGGGCAAGCGCCATTCCCGCTCCCGTATCGCCCGATCCCATCACAACGGTCCGCTTCCCGACGACCTCGTAGCCGTCGCAGTCTGGGCACACGTACACGCTGATCCCAAGGCGTTGTTCCAGCCCGGGTAAGGGCGGGAAGCGGTCCAGTACACCGGTTGCCGCAAGCAGCGTCTCGGTGTGGACAGCTCCGCCCCCATCGGCAAGCGCGATCTGAAATCCGCGGCCATTCCTTGCAGCCGCCACCGCCTCATCACGGCGAAATTCCACCCCGAGCCGCTCGGCATGCTGTCGTCCGAGATGGCGGAGCTCTTGGCCCGATACTCCATCAGGCCAACCGAGCACATTGTGGTAGCTGCGGCACAGCGTTGAGCGCCCTCGTCCTTTATCGATCACCAGCACGCGATGCCGGTACCGTCCAAGCTGAATGGCCGCCTGCAAGCCGGCGATGCCCCCGCCGACGACGATGCAATCGTACATGATATACGCCCCTTCGTTATTCGTTACCGTTAGCATCCCCCCACGGTCCTTGATTCCATTCCATCCGTTTCCTAAGCGGCACAAAAAAGCTTCCTCTTCAATCAAGAGGAAGCTTTCATACCGGTGCGGGAGCCGCTCTCCGAGCCGGGACCACGCACCGTCGGAGCCTCGCCCAGCGGCGACTCTTCCTCCGCTCG
This sequence comes from Paenibacillus tyrphae, assembly GCF_027925525.1. GTDB lineage: Bacteria > Bacillota > Bacilli > Paenibacillales > NBRC-103111 > Paenibacillus_G > Paenibacillus_G tyrfis_B. The sequence goes on from NZ_BSDJ01000008.1 coordinate 142,133, forward strand.
TCGGCTCAGCAGCCAGACCAGCCCGATTTGCAGCGCTGCCGTTGCCGCCAGCACCCAGGGAAGCACCTCGCTGCCTGCGGCGCTTGTAAGCCACACAAGCAGGCCGATCGATACGACGCGGCCCGCATTCAAGAACGTCTCGCGCATCACGACCGACTCGACGCGAAGTTGACCCTTGAGCGGCAGCACGCCGATGAGGCGGTAATAGTACGAAGTAATCGTGTTGCCCTGCAGCGGCGCGCAGATGGAATAAATGATCATAAAAGCGATAACGGTGCCCAACGTCAATTTCCACAAAATGAACGCCGTGCCGATCACGAACCCTATGGTTGAGATGAACATAAAGGCCCTGGCCTTGGATTCGGTGCCGTAACGGGAAATGAACATCCCCGTGCCGATGCCGAGACTGGCGTACAGTACCCCCAGGTAGCCGACCAAATCTTCCCGGCCGACGATCTGGAAAAGCAAAATATTCGGCAAAAACAGCATCAGCCCCTGAAACAGACCCATAACCAAAAAGGCGATTAGCGAATAGGTCCAATCCCGGTTTTTGCGCATCAGCAGACCGACATATTTCAGATAATACGCTTTATGATGCGAAGCTTTCATCGGGATCTTGAAGCTGCCGAGCGCCGCCAGCAAAAACATGAGGAACGAGATGCCGAAAACGATCGTGTAGCCCTGCAAGCCCTCGAATTGCCGAATGAGAAATCCGGCCAAAGCCGGTCCGATCAGCCCGCCGAGCGTAAACGTTATCATATTGATCGCGAGAAACCGGATACGGTTCCGGTCCGTCGTAACGTCATACATCAAGGTCAGATAACCTACCCAGTAAAACGAACTCGCGATGCCGTTCAACACGGCAAAGAGCACATAATATTGAGCCACCAGTTCCCCGGAGAAGACAACGGACAAATAAAACAGCGCAATCATCGCAATCCCCAGCCGGTACGTCACCATGCGGTCCTTCCGCTTGATCATCCAGCCGCCGAGTGCGAATGCCAGCGGAGCCACCGCATAGTTAATCGCAAAGTATACTCCATTAATTTCGAGGCTGTGGGTCAGCCGCCACAAGTACAGCGTCAAAAAGACACCCGACATCGAAGCTCCGAACTGAAAGCAAAAATGAATAAAGAGCGAAGCGACGGCCTCGGCCGATAGCCTCTTTTCTTCCGGTACCGCCATCTTCCGCGACTCCGCCCAATGCCTGACTGCTTCTCCGAGTCGTAACCCCATCCGAGCCTGGACCGCCTCTCCCGGCAAACAGGAGGCGCCAATGCCTCCGTTCGCTCCACATCGATTTTACGATCATTGTATCAGCGGGAGGAGCCGTTTGTGAAACCGCAAACAAGCGCGATTGCAAGCGTATACGGTCATTTTTCGCCAGCAGCGGAAGGAGGCCCCGGTCAACCTCCCGTTATTAGCCGTTTCCCCGTCCCTTGTCGGTAAGATGCACCGCTGCACTAGCCGCCGGTTTAATCCAGCTGAATTCCAAATCGCTCCGCCATGCCTTGCATTCCTTCCTGCGTGATTCGCACGGCCCGGCTTTGCTCCTCCCGGCGAAACCAATCCATCGCAAACATCCGCTCGGTCAGCCCCTGCCCGAGTGCGCCGGCCAGATGGTGCTCGCGTTCCGTCCAATCGAGACAGCAGCGGGAGAAAGCCCGCCGCTTCTTGCGAAGCTGCGGCAAGTCCAAGCCAAACTCCGCAAAAAAACGTTCGCCGGAAGCCGTAACGTGAAGCTGCAGCCCGTCTTTCTGCAAATGCCCTGCTCTTTGCAGCGATTCCGTGATGCGAACCGCAGCTTCCCCTGCCAAATGGTCGTAGCACATCCGGGCGTGACGCAGCTTTTTCATTTGGTCCGATTGCCTCAACGAAACGACAGGCGCCGGCCCGGCAAACGAAAGAAACTGCTCGATCATTTCCGCATCGCTCGCCTGCGCGATCCGGTAATATCGGTGCCGGCCATGCTTTTCTACCGTTACAATTCCAAGCTCCGCCATTTTGGCCAAATGAAAACTGGCGGTTTGCGGCGTAATTCCTGCAGCGGCTGCCAGATCCCCGGCCGGATGGCAGCGGCCGTCCAGCAGATGCAGCAGGATAGCCGCCCGGGACGGGTCGCTAATCAGCGAAGCGATGGATGATACATTCCGATTCAGGCTCATCGTAAGCCTCCTTTTCATTGCATTCCACATTTCGATGATAATGGAAACGTCCATGATTTACAATGAGTTAGGAGCAGTTATCCTGAATTTCCTATCGGACAATGACAACCATCGGAGGTAATGAAGCATGAATACGAAAGTATCCCCTACGGAAGCAAGCCATTTGAACATTCAGCCAAAAATTTTATACTACGGCATGCCCGTTATTCTCGCTACGACGCTGAACGAAGACGGGACGACCAACATCAGTCCCCTTTCTTCGTCTTGGGCGCTCGGACGATATCTGGTGCTCGGCATGGGCTTTGGCGGCCAAGGCATCGACAACCTGCAGCGGACACCGGAGCTGGTCGTCAACGTTCCCGACGCCGCGATGTGGCAGCAAGTCGAAAAGCTGGGCTCGCTCACCGGAAAACATCCGGTGCCGGACTACAAAGTGCAGATGGGTTACCGCTACGAGCCGGATAAATTCACCGCCGCCGGGCTTACGCCAGCCGCTTCGCTGTCCGTTAAACCGCAGCGAATCGCAGATTGCCCACTGCAAATCGAATGCACCGTCAAGAAGATTACGTTCCCGGACTATGCGCCGATGTTTGCCATCGTCGAAACCGAAGCGGTGCAAATCCATGCTCTCCCGGACATCGTGAAGAAGGCGGAAAGCGATCATATTGACCCTTCCCGCTGGAACCCGCTGATCTATAACTTCCGCCATTACTTCGGGCTCGGCGATCGCCTGGGCAATAATTACCGCGCCGAAATATAGCGCCAGACATTCCGCCAAAGCACAAAAAATCAAGGCACCACCCGCCAGGGCAGATGCCTTGATTTTTTAACCATCTTATTTCTTCAAGCTTTCCCAAGTTTGCTGGAATTCCGTCAGCATTTGATCCTTCGTTTTTTGCTTCGCGACATACGCCTGCATCGTGGAAGCAAACTTTTTGCTGGACGCTTCGCCGCCCGGGAATTTAAACCAGTTCCAGCTCAGCGTTTTGTTTTCTTTGCTGTATTTCATCAGATCGGCAGCCAATGGTCCAAGAATTTTCTCGTCGCCTTGAATGTTAGTGAAGGCCGGGATGAATTTGAATTCTTCCACCATGTACTTTTTGCCCATATCCGAAGTCACGAGCCAGTTCAGGAACTTCTTCGCTTCTTCTTTGTTCGGAGAATTTTTATTGATGACCCAGTTGTTCGGCACGCCGACCGGCAGCTTGTCGTTGGCTGCTGGATCGTCGGAAATCGGCATCGGCAGGAAGCCGACCTTCAGGTTCGGGTTCGTTTGCGTCAGCTGCAATTGCGTCCAGTTGCCCTGCTGCGTCATCGCTGCTTTGCCGGTAGCGAACTCGGTTACTTGCGTTTTATAGTCGGTTTGCAGCGGGTTTTTGTTGCCGTACTGGAGCTGCAGATCGAACAGCTTCACCCAATTGTCGAACACCGGGTCGCCCGGAATTTTCGCCGTGCCTTTGTTCAGGCCGTCGATGAACGCGTTCGGGTCTTTCTGATAAGCGAACGGCAGGTTCACGAAGTGGTTGCCGAGCACCCACCATTCGGCGTATCCGTTCACGAACGGCGTAGTGCCTTTGGCTTGCAGCTTCTTCGCCGCGTCTTCAAGCTGCGCCAACGTTTTCGGCAGCTCGGTGATGCCGGCTTGGGCAAACAAGTCTTTGTTATACAGGAAGCCGTAGCCTTCCAGGTTAAGCGGCTGGCCGTACAGCTTGCCGTCTTTGGTCATCGGCTCTTTGGAGACCGGCACCAGATCCTTCACCCAAGGCTGGTCGGACAGGTCTTCCAAATGCTCGATCCACTTGTCCAAATCGGAGAAGCCGCCGTTGTTGAAAATGTCCGGCTTGTCCCCGGAGTTGAACTTCGCCATCAGCGCCGCGCCGTAGTCTGCGCCGCCGCCAACCGTATCGATTTGGATCTTGACGCCCGGGTTTTGCTTCTCGTATTCGGCCGCCAGCTTGGCAAGCGGTTCCGCAATTTCGACCTTGAATTGGAACATTTTCAGCGTTACGGTTTTGCCTCCAGCCGCACCGCCGCCGGCGTTCGTTCCGCTTGGCGCTTCTTCTTTTTTCGCGCAGCCCGCGAGGAGCGACATCAGCATAACCGCTGCCATTCCGGCGCTCGCAACCTTGTTCATTTTCATGATGTAACCTCCCTTATTTAATGCTGCTTTTTGTGTCTGTTCGTTTCATTTGTATTGTATAAAATGCCCCGCCTTTCGAACACGTACTATATTGAACGAAAAGGTGGAACATTTTGAACAACCGCTTACATTACCATTTATTGTCAACCTTTGACCGATCCGGCCGTGATCCCTTCGATAATAAACCGCTGCATCGCCAGGAAGAAGGCAACGATCGGAATGACGCCGAGTACAAGCGCGGCCAGCGCCATATCCCACTGCTTCGTATATTGGCCGAAGAACGAATACGTGGCTAGCGGAATCGTCCGCAAGTCCGGGCTGTTCAGCACGAGCAGCGGCAGCAGGAAGTCGTTCCAAATCCATAAGCTGTTGAGCAGTATAATCGTGACGCTCATCGGCTTCAGCAGCGGAAAAATAATTTTCCAGAACACGCCGTAGGGCGTGCAGCCGTCCACGGTCGCAGATTCCTCGATTTCCCGGGGAATAGCCTTGACGAAGCCGTGATACAAGAATACGGTCATCGAAATCCCGAAGCCGAAATAACAAAAGATCAATCCGAGCTTGCTGTCCATCAAGCCGACCTCGCTTGCCACTTTGACGAGCGGGATCATGATCGATTGGAACGGGATAACCATCGCCGCCACGAAGGCGAGGAACAGCAGATTGTTGAACTTCGACGGAAACCGCACCAGCCGGTAAGCGGCCATGGAGCCGATCACCACAAGCCCCAGATTGCTGAAAACGGTAATAATCAGCGAGTTCGTAAATACTTTCGGAAATTTCATGATGCCCCATACTTTGACGTAGTTGTCGAAGTTGATCGATTTCGGCAAATTCGCCGAATTGACCAGCAGATCCCCGAACGATTTCATCGAGTTGACGATAACGAAATAGAACGGCACCAAGAAAAGCAGGGCAAGCACAATGGCTAACAGCTCCAGGGCGAAGGTGCGCAGATTATAGTTTTTGGACGCTTCCATTATACTTCAACCTCCTTTTTCTTCGTGAGGGACACTTGAATGAGCGTAATGAGCGCCACCACGATGAAGAAAATAAAGGCCTTCGCCGTTCCTAAGCCGTAGCGGTTGTTTCGGAACGCTTCTTCATAAATATTGAGCGCCACGGACTGCGTCGAGTTGAACGGTCCGCCCTGCGTCAACGATACGTTCAGATCGTACATTTTGAACGCCCAGGAGATCGTCAGGAACAAGCACACGGTAACCGAAGGCATGATCATTGGGATCGTAATATGACGCAGCGCCTGCCAGCGGGTAGCCCCGTCGATGGTCGCCGCTTCCGTCAGCTCCTTCGGCACGTTCGCCAAGCCAGCGATATAAATGACCATCAAATAACCGGCGGTTTGCCATACGCTTACAATAATGAGGCCCCAGAATGCCGTCGGGGCATCTCCGAGCCACGGGAGCTGGAAGAAGGCGATTTGGGTCAGCTCGCCGATCGTCGAGAACCCTTTGATGAAAATAAACTGCCAGATGAACCCGAGCAGCAGTCCGCCGATGACGTTCGGCAGGAAGAAGACCGTCCGCAGCACGTTCCGCGTTTTGAGCGCCTGGGACAGCAGCAGCGCCAGCGAGAAGCCGAGCAGGTTCGCCAGAATAACGTTCGTCACGGTGAACCGCGTCGTAAACCAGAACGCTTTATGGAAATCTTTATCCGTCGTCAGGATTTGTTTAAAGTTGTCGAGGCCGATCCATTTGACGTTCGACGTGACCCCGTTCCATTCCGTGAACGAATAATACATGCTCATGAGAAACGGAACAAGGACAATGAGGCTGAAGAACAGAAAGGCCGGGCCGACAAAGACGGTTTGCTGGAGCATGCCGGATAGCCGCTGTTTCGCTTTCATGGATTTTCCCCCTTTATTTCTTACAATTCGCAGGCCAAGCTGAAAGTATACCCCCAGTATATAAGCCCCAAAAAGTAAAGAACACGCACTCTGGTGACGTATCAGGTGGAATTTATTGACCTCAACTGGTACAATAATGGCGCCGACATTTGCGTGGAGGGAATCGCGATGATCCGTAACAGCATCCGGAATAAACTGATTGTGTTTTTGCTTGCGGCCACCATACTGCCGATTTCCACTTCCATCGTCATGACGTACTATTTTACAAAGCAAAATATTACCCGGGAAACGCTCCAGACGAATTCCAACTTGATCTATCAAGGCAAGACGAACATTATCAATTATTTGAATGGCATCAATCAGGCCTCGCTCACGGTATATAACGACATTGATTTTTACGAAGCGATCGAAGCCGGGGCTGCCGATTACACGAGCCGCAACGAAATCGTCCGGGGTCTGCAAAGCATCGCCAACGCCGTGAAGGATATCCAGCAAGTCTACTTGTATATCGCCGATACGGATAAATCGTACCTGTGGACGCAAGGGAACATCTACCGCAACGAAACGAGCGGGAAGAAATTCATTCCTCCCGTCAGCCGGACGGGGGATGTCACTTTGGAGCCGACGCACCCGAGCCATTTGTACGGAACAAGCGGCTTCGGTCCGGTGCCTCCGGCTCCCGCGATCAGCCTGCACCGGAAGGTTGTCAATGCCGTGACCATGAAAAACTTCGGCATTTTATCGATTGACTTTAACTTGAACATGCTCTCTTCCATCTGCGAGCAGCTTTATCAAAAAGGAGAAGAGCAGCTTTACATTTTGGACAAGCAAGGTCGGGTCGTGTACGGCCCCGGACCGGTCGGAATGCAGATCGACGAGCCTTGGGTGACCCATCTGCTCAGCTTATCCGAACCAAGCGGAAGCTTCGAAACGGACAGCAGCGAATTCAAAGGCATTCAAATGTACGAGCGCATGACCACGCCTTATATGGAATGGACGCTCGTCAAGCGGATTCCGTACGACCGGCTGTACAGCAACGCCAGACAACTGACCGAAATCAATACGCTGATTTTGATCGGATTCCTTGTGGTGGTCATTTCCGCCACGCTGTACATTTCGTTCCGCTTTACCGCGCCGATCAAAAAGCTGATCGGATATATCGGAAAAATTCAATCCGGCAACATGCAGGTCGATATTCACGTCAAAGGGAACGACGAGTTCGGCATTCTCGCGAATCGTTTCCGCATCATGATGCAGACGATCAACAACCTGATCACGCAGGAGTACAAGCTGGAGCTGGCCAACAAGACAAATCAGCTGAAGGCGCTGCAGGCGCAGATCAATCCGCACTTCCTGTACAATTCGCTGCAGTCGATCGGAACGCTTGCCCTGCAGCACGATGCGCCGCGTATTTATTCGCTTCTGTCGTCGCTCGCCAAGATGATGCGCTACAGCATGAATACCAGCGTCGCCATCGTTCCGTTTGACAGTGAAGTAAAGCATGTCCGCTCCTATATGGAGCTGCAGATGCAGCGCTTTGAACATCAATTAACCGTGGAGTACGACATTGACGCAGACACCCTTCAGGTCCCCGTGCCCAAGATGATCCTGCAGCCGATTGTGGAAAACTACTTTAAGCATGGATTCGATTCAGGACAAAATACGGGAAAATTGCTGATCGCAAGCCGTGTGGCGGAAGACGGACGCATGGAAGTGACGGTGGCGGACAATGGGAAAGGGATAGCGGAGGAAGAGCTGCAGCGCCTGAAAGCGCGACTCGGTTCGCCGCCCGAGCATCTGCAGGAAGAAGACAGCATCGGTCTGATCAATGTAGTATCGCGTCTGCGGCTCTATTACAATCATGAAGCGGACATGAGGATCGAGCATCACAAGCCTTACGGCGTCAAGGTAACGATCCTTATGCCCATGCATATGAAGGAGAACGGGGAGCTATGAAAGCCATCATCGTCGATGATGAAAAGCACGTGCGGGAAGCGATCAAGTTGCTCGTCCGATGGAGCGACTTCGGCATCGATCAGGTGCTGGAAGCCCAGGACGGGCTGGACGCCGTCCGTCAAATCGAGGAGCATCGGCCTCAGCTCATCTTTACGGACATGATGATGCCCGTCAAGAGCGGCATGGAGCTGATGGAATGGCTGCAAAGCCAGTACCCGTCCGGCAAAACGATCGTCATCAGCGGACACGACGAATTCGAGCTTGTCCGGCATGCCGTTCAATACGGCGGCGTCGATTACATCTTGAAGCCCATCGATCACGAGCAATTGGCTGCCGCGGTGGAGAAGGCGGTATCGGCCATCCGGCGCGAAGAATCGGAACGCCGCTTGCAGCAGGCGCGCAATATTGAAATGAATCAGCTCAAGCCGGTCTATTGGGACAAAATCTTGTCCAACCTGCTGACCGAGCCGAAGCTGTATTCCCAGCATGCCAAAGCGTTGGACGCGGAGTTCGGGCTTGGACCTTCGGTAAAAGAGTGCCGGATCGCCATCTTGAGTCTGGATACGATGAGCCTCAGCTTTAAGGACAAGTTTATGGCCGATTACGAGCTGCTCTTTTTCTCGCTCACGAACATCTGCAACGAGCTGCTGTCCGCGCGCGCGTCCGGAGGTCCCCGGCAAGGCATCGCCTACCGGTATTGGAACAGCGACAGCGAAGCGATCCTGCTGCTCTACGGCGAACTGGACCAGACGCAAGCATTGCTCGAACGCATTCGGGAAGGCATCCGGGACGCGGTCCGCAACTGCTTCGATACCGGCGTCAGCCGGGTGCATCCGTTCCCGGAAGGACTAACGGCCGCTTATCTTGAAGCCAGGCAGGTGCTTCGCAGACGGAATCTGCTGATCCGGGAGAAACGCACGCTGATCGCCGGACCCGCAGCGGCGGCGCCAAGCAGCCGGCAGCTTTCTTTTACGGATTACGCCGAACCGATCCGGCTCTCGGTGCAGAGCGGCAGCGAGGAACAGATCCGCCGCGCGGTCGCCGCGTGGTTCGCGGACGTGCGCAAGCTGGACTCTATCGACATGGAGCAGCTCGAGCATTGGTGGCACGAGTACAATGTCGTGCGCAGCCGCTGGCTAGCCGAGCTGTTCGAGGGCGACGGGCTCCGCGGCGAGGAGGAGCACAGTGCGCCGTTTGTCGTTCCGCTGGACGAGGAAGGCTTTCTGTCCCTCGACCGCTGGGAGCAGCAGCTCGTCCGCAGCTTGTCCGAGCTCTCGCGTCTGCTGCTATCGCATCAGCGGCAGGACAGCAACGTTATTTTTGAAATTGCTAAGTTTATCCAAAATCATTACCATCAGGACATTACGCTGCAGGAAATCGCCAACCATTTTTATTTGAGCCGTGAATATATTTCCCGTAAGTTCAAGCAGGAATTTCATGTGAATTTATCCGATTACATAAGCGGCATCCGCATCGATAAGGCTAAGCTGCTGCTTTTGAACCCGAATCTTCGCATTTCCCAGATCGCCGCCATGGTCGGCTACGACGACGAGAAATATTTCAGCAAAGTGTTCAAGAAAACGGTTGGCGTCTCTCCTAACGAGTACAGGAAGGTGAACCAACCATGAGTATGCAGATCGAGCCGGCGGGACAACCGTCCGCTCCGCGAAACGTCAAGCCGAGAAAACCGACGAGGAAAACGTATCTGATTCTGGCGTTGGTCTGGGCCGTGCTTGTCGGCTCGGGCGCATGGGGCGCCAAGCTTTATACCGATCATTTGAAGCGGCAGCTCAAGGAAGAGCTCGCCGCTCAAACGAATGAGCAGCTTGCCGCCGTGCAAGAGCAGTACCAGAAGCAGGTCGCCGAGCTAAAAGATAACATGACAGGCGAAATGGCCAAGCTGCAGACGAAGGTCGATGCGGTCAACGAGCTGCTCGCCTTTACCAAAGACAGCGCCAGCAGCAAGACGGACAACAGCAACCAGCTCTATACGCAGCTCGCCGAAGTGAAGAAGCAGCTCGAAGACCTGAAGAAGCAACTGGATGCGCTGCAATAGATTGCACAGACGAAAGGACAGTGAACTCCGAAAGCCATGATTCCGATTCAACATATTAACCGGACGATGCTACTGGTGGGTGCGCCGTTTGTCGGATTGCTGCTGTTCCTGCTTATCGCGGGCGTATCGGTTGAGCTTTCTCCATTCGCCGGAGCTCCCGACGCTTCGTGGAAAGCCGGCGATGAATGGCAGAACGTCCTTATCAAGCTCGACAAAACAAAGGCCGACGCGGCGCAAACCCGGTCGACGATCGAGAAATACTATGAGCTGTACTCCAAAAGCTCGGCCGAAGCTGCCGCCATGACGCAAACGGCGGAATCGGCGGCTGAACGCCCGGCAGCCATCTTCGACTCTCGGATCGGCGCCAAGCTTGGCGGCAAGGTCAACCGCGCCACGACAACGTCCAACGTCGATCTGAAATTATATACGTTTACGGAACCGAGGTATAAAGGCTACGCGCTGAAAGTAGATCTGAAAACGGACAAAGGCATGAAGATGGTGCTGGGAAAAGACAAGGTCGGGGGCAGCGAAACGACGCTGGACGCGGTACGCCGCTATGGCGCTGTCGCCGGGATCAATGCCGGAGGCTTCGCCGACGACGACAAAACCGGCAAGCGGTTCCCGCTGAGCACGACCGTGCTCGGAGGCAAGTACGTCTACGGCTTCGAGCCGACGTTCGAGGATCTGGCGTTCATCGGGATCAGCACCGACCGGAAGCTGATCGGCGGAAAGTTTTCGCGACAGGAAGATTTGGACAAGCTGAAGCCGTCCTTCGGGGCAACGTTCGTGCCGATCCTGCTCCAGGACGGGAAGAAGCAGAACATTCCGAATCAGTGGCTGACCTCCCCGGCCCGCGCACCGCGGACGGTGGTCGGCAGCTTTAAGAACGATCAGCTGCTCTTTATGGTGACGGACGGTAACGACGAAAATGGCCATTCCGGCGCCACGCTGCCGGAGCTTCAGGACAAGCTGGTCGCACTCGGCGTCAAAGACGCCTACAATCTGGACGGGGGCGGCTCGTCAAGCTTGATCTATGACGGACAGGTGATCAACCGGCCGTCCGATGCCGGAGGGCGCCTGCGGCCGCTGGCGACGCACTTCCTGTTTTTCAAGTAAAATTCACATATTTAGCGTTTTCTTTTGCCAATGGGTTGGTTATAATATAGGCGGGAGGTGCTGAGTAAATGTCAGTCACATTTTGGATCGTTATCGTGGTTTTTCTTCTGTTCATTGTCTCGATGCTTACAGCCGCATACAATGATGACAAAACCAAGGGACTTTAATCATACGCTTCCCTTCGCCTGCGGGTTGAGAGACGCGGCTTCCGGATCAATCAAGGTTATGTTACAGCACCTGATTGCATTTGCGGCCGGCATCTTTCAACCCGTTTTCATGCTCCGCAGATACAATTTGTATCTATCACTATAAAAAAATAGAACCACCGGCTAACGTGTGTCTTCGTTCTCCGCATCGGGCTGCGAGGTCTGGTCAAGGGGGATCGGACTGCTGCCGAACTTTTGCCAATCGAGCGGATTGAGTCCAAGCTGCCTCATTACTTCACGGATCTCCAAATGTATAACGGTTTCATCTCCAGTAGTCATTTCGATTCGCTCCATCCTGACAAGTCCACCTCTATATGGTTTTAGTATGATTTTGTATGAGCTTGACCGAAGAGTGTAACAATCCCTTACTAGGCATTCTAGCACAGCGACCGTTACAGAATGGTTACAAAACCAAAAGAATTCATAAATTTTCCTCTAGCTTTATTAAATTTTGGCTAAACATTTGATATAATATCCAAAGACCTAGTCCTATTAGACTAATTTAAATGAAAATTTGAATCCTACAGGGGGACTTTGGACTTATGTCGTTTTTCATTTCCGCTGATTCTCTGATGTATTACGAGCATTACGAATGCCCTGCCAAGGGAGCGAAAACTTTGGTTATGATCCATGGCGCCGGATTGAACTCTACTTTCTGGCAGTCCATTGTCCCGCTTCTCGAATGGCGCTATTCCGTCCTCTTGTACGATTTAAGCGGCCACGGACAAAGCAGCGAAGGACACGCGGACATTTCTTGGGAGCTGCTGACCGGAGAACTCCACGCTCTGCTGCGTTCGCTGCGATTGGACCGTGTCATCCTGCTGGGTCACGACTTCGGGGCGCACCTCGCCGTCCAGTTCGCATCGGCGTACGGCTCGATGGTTGAAGGCCTCATCCTGATCTCGCCATTCGCCCACCTTCCGCTTGCCTCGCTTCATAAAGAATACAAGCTGCGCATCTCCCTCGCCAAGAAAGCAGCCCGTCAAACGCTCGGGGAAGCGATGGCGAAGCGCATGTCCGTCAAGCACACGGATGCGGTCTTGACGCAGCGAATCGTGCAGGCCTTTGAACGGGTCCATCCCCCCACCTATGCTCAAATGGTGAAACTGGCGATGAAGCCCCTTTTTCCGAAAGATTATCTCGTCCTCCAAAAGCCTATACTGCTGCTCTCCGGCGAGCAGGACCCTGTCTTCACGCCGGCGCTGGCTGGTCTGACGCATGCGCAGCTGGAGACGACGGGCTTCTTGGTCGTCCCCGACGCCTCGAGCCTGGTGTTCGTCGATCAGCCGATTTATTCGGCCGACTGGATCGATGGCTTTAGCCGCAAGCCGCTTCCCGGACAACGGAATAACGCCATCAACCGCGAGCTGCGGCAGCACGTGCAGCAATTAACCAAACAGGGCTACGAGCATTGGAGCGGCAACCGGATTCGCATCCGCTGCTTGAGCAAGTTCGAGGTCTGCCTGAACGACCGGATCGTGCCGGGCGGCTGGAATACCCGGTACGCCAAAAGCCTGCTGATCTATCTGGCCTTTCATCCGACCGCTACGCGGGAGCAGCTGTGCGAAGCTCTCTTCCCGGAAGTCGAGTACCCGAATGCGATGCGGAATTTGCGCGTCTACTTGAGCCACTTCTCCAAACTGCTGGAGACGCATGATACGGACAAGCCGTGCCTGACGATCGGAAGAGATGTCGTCAAGCTTCATTATCTTGTCGATTGCGATTTAATGGAATTTCTGAACGATCTGCAGCAGGTCGCCGCAGAGCAGGATAGCGAGGTGAAGTACGGGCTGTGCGAAGATTTGCTCAGCCGGCTTAGCGGCAAGCTCATGCCGGGATGCTACGATCCATTTGCCTTATCGTTGAAAGAAAAAGTCGAGCAGCTATGGGAAGGCATCACCTTATGGGCCGCCGATTACTGTACGCAGACCGGAAGAAGCAGCCAAGCCATTCCATTCCTGCTGAGCGGATTGCAGCACGGCTTGGCGGACGAAACCTTGTATTATGACCGGTTGATCGCCATTTATCAGAAAAACGGCAACACCAAAGAGCTGCGCAAGTGGGTCCGTAAAAAAAGAAACAGCTTCTCCACGCCCCCGGCGGAGGAAAAGCTTTAAACGGCTTCCTGCAGACGAAAAAAGCACGGCCGGCGTCCCTTATGGAACGATTCGACCGTGCTTTCGTCGTGGGCTAACCCTGCGCAGCCGCGCGGATTACCCTTTCAATTGATGCATCTCGCCCAGACACTCGGCGCAAATGTGTCTTTCCTTGAAATCACTCACTTGCTCCATAGAGCCGCAAAATACGCAGCGGGGACGATACCTCTCCAGAATGATATGATCACCGCTTACCAATATTTCAACAGGATCGCCTTCGTTCATTTGGTATCTTTTGCGCAGCGATTTCGGGAGTACAATTCTGCCGAGCTGGTCGACTTTTCTTACTACTCCTGCCGGTTTCATCATCAATTCACCTCACTTTCGCACGATTACGCTTGCCCTCCATATAGTTCGACGCTGATGTTAAAATTCCTTCCCATAATTGCGAGTTTTCTCCGTTGATTTCTATGAGTGTCGCATTTTTGTAACGAATGGGCAGGTTTCAGGACAATTCTGGAAATCCGGTCTGCCGGAGCGCTTCGAACAGAACGATCGCCGCGGCGTTGGACAAGTTCAGCGAACGAACGGCGTCCGTCATCGGCAGCCGCATAAGCGAATCCGGGTGCTCGGCCAAAATTTCCGGGGCAAGCCCTTTCGTCTCTTTGCCGAAGACCAGAAAATCGCCGTCTTGAAATGTCAAATCCGTGTAAACTTTAGAGGCCTTGGTCGTGGCAAAAAAGAAGCGGCCGTCCTTGTATTTGTCTTTCACTTCCTGAAACGAATCGTGATACTCCAGCTTGACGGCGTGCCAATAGTCCAGTCCGGCCCGCTTAAGGGTCCGGTCGTCGGTATTGAAGCCGAGCGGACGAACCAAGTGCAGCCAAGTGCCGGTCGCGGCGCACGTTCTGGAGATATTCCCCGTATTGGCCGGAATTTCCGGCTCTACCAGTACGATATGAAAAGCCATGCTGCTCCGTTTTCCTCCTGTATGCCTCATTAATTTTACATACGTTTTACCTTTTCTTAATACGAAGATGATAGTGGCTTGAGATAATGAACTTATCCAAGCGACTACAAAGGAGACTATCCGAAATGATGAAGAAGAAAATTCTTGTCGTTGACGACGAACCTTCAATTTCGATGCTCATAGAATTCAACCTGAAGCTGGTCGGTTTCGAAGTGCACTGCGTCTACGACGGTGAAGCGGTATTCCAGGCGATTCAGCATTTCCGCCCCGATCTGATTGTGCTTGACCTGATGCTGCCCAAGATGGACGGCATTCAAGTGTGCCGCAAGCTGCGCGGACAGAACAATCTCGTGCCGATCATTATGCTGACGGCAATGCAGGACTTGTCCGACAAAATCGCCGGGCTCGACAACGGCGCCGACGATTACATGACGAAGCCGTTCAGCCCGCAGGAGCTGATCTCGCGAATTCAAGCGATCCTGCGCCGCATCCAGACCCTGCCCTCCACAAGTCCGAACACGCCGGTGTCCATCGGTCAGATCGTCATTCAGCCCGATCAGCGGGAAGTGAAGGTCAAGGGCCAGCCCATCGAGCTGACGCCCAAAGAATTCGATCTGCTGCTCTTCCTGTGCAAGCACCGCGGCAAAGTGCTCAGCCGCCAGCAGCTGCTGCACGGCGTCTGGGATTATCATTTCCTTGGCGATACGCGGATCGTCGACGTGCATATCAGCCATTTGCGCGACAAGATCGAGACCAATGCCCGCAACCCTGAATATATCGTAACCATCCGCAACGTCGGTTACAAGTTGGCCGAGCCTGCCATGAAAGAATCTTACGCCTAATATCCGATACAACGAGCGCCGCGCAAATTTGCCGCGGCGTTCGTGTTATATTCGCGCCTC
Organism: Paenibacillus tyrphae; assembly: GCF_027925525.1. GTDB lineage: Bacteria > Bacillota > Bacilli > Paenibacillales > NBRC-103111 > Paenibacillus_G > Paenibacillus_G tyrfis_B. Next base: position 157,604 of record NZ_BSDJ01000008.1, read on the forward strand.
ATAAAAAGCAGCCTTCGCTCGGCTTCATGCCGTGGCGAAAGCTGCCGGACGGGTCCGATTACCCGTTGCGTTTTTGGAAATCAACCATAAATTCGGCCAGCGCTGCGCAAGCTTCGTAAGGAACCGCATTGTAAGCGGAAGCGCGAATGCCTCCTACGCTGCGGTGACCGGCCAGACCGACGAAGTTGTTCTTCTCCGATTCCTTGACGAAGGCTTTCTCCAGCTCTTCGCTCGGCAGGCGGAACGTAACGTTCATGATCGAACGGCTGTCCGGGGCGATGTTTCCGGTATAGAATCCGCCCGATGCATCGATGACATCGTAGATCAGCTTCGTCTTGGCGACGTTCTGCTTCTCCATCGCCTCTACCCCGCCGTTCTCCTTCACCCATTTCAGCATCAGGTTAACGACATAGATCGAATGTACGGGAGGCGTGTTATACAGCGACTGATTTTTGGCATGCGTCGTATAGCGCAGCATAACGGGAACATGCTTCGGCTCTTCCTGAAGCAGATCGTCGCGGATGACCGCCACGGTTACGCCGGCAGGACCGAGGTTCTTTTGCGCCCCAGCATAGATCATCGCAAATTTATGGGCATCGATCGGACGGCTCAAAATGCCGCTGGTCATATCGCCGATCAGCGGAATGTCTCCGGTTTCCGGAATGTCGGACCATTGCGAGCCTTCGATCGTATTGTTCGTAGTCATATGCACGTAAGCGGAGTTCGGATCGATCCGAATTTCTCCTGCTTTCGGCAGACTTCTCCAGTTCGCTTCTTTATTGGAGGCGGCGATGACCGCTTCCCCGACAATTTTGGCATCCTGATACGCCTTCTCGGAAAAGCTGCCCGTTACGAGGTAGCTTCCGACCTTGCCAGGCGTCAGGAAGTTGAGCGGAATCATGGAAAATTGCATGCTGGCGCCGCCACCCAGAAACAACACCTGATAGCCGGACGACAAACCGAGCAGTTCAAGCATCAGCTCTTGGGTTTCACGGTTCAGCGCTTCATATTCCTTGCTGCGGTGGGAGATCTCCGTCAGCGACATGCCGATGCCGTTGTAATCGACGAACGTTTCTTGGGCTTTCTGCAGCACTTCGAGCGGGAGCGCAGCCGGGCCGGGATTGAAGTTGTACGCGCGCTTGGACATGTTTAAAACCCCTTCGCTTTTCATATGATATGGTTATGATAGCAAAGGTTGCATTGCCGCATCAAGTGTAAGTTTCATGAACATCCGAAAGGAGAGAAGTCTCGTATGGAACCGTCCGATCGCCTGTTCGTCGCCGTTCCTGCTCCGCCGTCCGTAATCTCCTCCGCCGAGCCTTGGGTCCTGCGACTGAAGAACCAGTTCGCCTTCGCCAGATGGGTCCACCCTCAGGATTTACACCTTACTTTGCAGTTTCTGGGCGATGTTGCGTGGGACCGGATCGATCGAATCTCGCAAGCGATTGGACAAGCGGCTGCGGACACGGCCCCCTTTTCGCTTCATTTACAAAGATTAGGAGTGTTCGGCAAACCGAACGCTCCGTCGGTGCTGTGGGCCGGGGTGCAGGGAGAAGTGGAGAAATTAGGACAGCTTCAACGCCGGATCGTGGACGCGATGGAACCGCTGGGTTTCGCTGCGGAAAACCGTCCGTATAAACCGCATTTGACGCTGGCAAGAAAATTTACAGGTCCGGCCGGAAGCCATGCCGCAATGCTGGACGTTGCGCTGCCGCAAGAATGGCAGACGCCTTGGCGGGTCGAGGAAGCCGTGCTTTATCGCAGCCGTTTGGGCAACCGTCCGATGTACGAGCGTGTCGCCTCTTTTCCTCTCGGCTGAAAGAACGCGAACAAACGGTGGGCTTGGCAGAGGCGAGGCGGCAGGACATCGTACCCTGAGGAGGGGCTAATCGCCGGTTAAGAGAGCGGCTTCGTCCGGCGGAACTGTCCCTTCGGTCGGAAGGATAATCTCCTCGATGGTCAAAAACTCCATGGCTTTCATCGGATTCATGCCTAACTGACGCAGCATATCTCGAATATCGAGCAATATGGTTTTGTCCATAGCTACCTCTCTCTCCAATGGTTATCCTCAGGGTCTCCTTGTTCTATGTTATGTATTGTAACGGAATGTTCATCATTTTTGATAGTCTAAATTGGCTATTTTATCGACTCTAAAGAATTTTTTAGCGGGTCTGTCAAATCACGACAATAGACGCGCTTTTGGAATATTTTGTCATTGGGCCTGGTCGTAAGTCACCGTTTGTCTCATCTTCAGCTGTACGACGATTTTGCGAAGCGACTCTTTGTTCAGGCCGAGCTCGTTCAGCTCCTGAATCAATTGAACCCATTCCTGGTCCAGCGTCTCGGGCTTGTCCCCCTGATCGTGCAAAATAAGCGTTTGTACGTTTACGCCTAGTACAGGCGCGAGCTTCCGCAGAAACTGGATGGATGGATTCGATTGCAAATCCCTTTCGATCGAACTCAAATAAGACTTGGCGACGCCGGCGCGGGCTGCAAGCTCCGTAAGCGACATGCGTTTTTGATGTCGAAGGGACTGAATTCGTGCCCCGATCATGATTAATTCCTCCTTAATTTTCCCGAAGGCCGAGTTTTATAGTTCTAGTTCTATATTCATACTAATTGTATCATATTTAGATACATTTTGTATCTTTATTTAAAAAATTTTATTATTTTTTGCCTATTGACCGCAACTTTTTTTTGAAATATGGTTCTTCACAAACTTTGCTACGTAATGTATAATCTAGTCAAGCTTGAATTCAACAGATTTCGACAAAAGTGATACCGAGACTAGTACATCGGCAATGTTTTGGAGGGAAATGGAAATGGTCAGAATCGGGGATAAAATCGCTCTGCTCCGCGAAAAGCATGCGCTCACTCAGGAAGAGCTTTCCAGTAAAATCAACATTTCGCGCGCTTCGCTCTCTCATTACGAGAAAAACCGCAGGGAGCCGGACTACGAGACCGTGGTCAAAATTGCAGATTTTTTTAAGGTATCCATCGATTACTTATTGGGAAGAACCGAGGACCCAAGAGTCGTACTGGAGCCGGAAGTACGGGCTTTCGTAGATAGTCTGGAGCTTTCCGACGAAAAGATTATCGACCGATTCTCCTTAACCGTAGACGGCATGAAACTGACTTTTGACGAAGCGAAGCGGTTCATCGCCTTCGTAAGGGCTGCAAGATCGCTCAGATAACGCTGCGAGCCTCCCCTCCTGTTAAGCAAGCAGCCTAGCTCGATCCTCATTTCCATACAATCAGGTATACATGCGCCCCGCAATGGCAATAATGGGCAATTGGGCGTCCTGCGCGGTTCCCGGCGGCTCCTTTATCATGGTTTCGTACGGCTGGACCGTACGGACAATTGGGCAGAGGGCTGCTCTTGGACCGGATGATTATGTTCCGGACAACCCTTAATCTCGTCCAAAAAACGGTTGATTTTATCAGGGTGAATCCCAAGCTGCTTCATAGTGATGCGAATATCAAGGGCAGCGTTTCTGCTCATGACTCCAAATCTCTCCTGTACAAGGTTTGGGTATGGGAGGCACCCTGCTTCAAATAAACGGATTTGAAAATCAGGGATAAGTTGCAATGGCATCTTGTATACTTATTGTATCATAAAATGGATACGAATTGTAACCCAATTTTTCTCTTTTCTTTGCCATTTGGTAACAAAATTCACCCAAAACAAGGAAGAAGCATTCTTCACAAATGTCGATACGTAATGTATAATTTAATTACTTCCTCACACAGTCTGGGAGCTTGATCCTTCGTTATGGGCGTTCTTTATAAAAAACAGGCCCCGCTGTGACAAAAGAAGCAAACGCATTCAATTGGTCTGGGAAGTTTTGCTCCTGAAACGGTTTACTCCGGATTGATTTTTCGTTATCGTTTAGGTACAACGACTCATTCGCCACCAATGGAAAGACCTAGAACGAACATTTCGTCCTATCCGGAGGACTATCGTATACTTAAGATGATCGGGGTGAGAACAGTTGGGGCAAATTGGAAACCGCATCGCTGCATTAAGGGAAAAGCAAGGATTGACTCAAGAAGAGCTTTCCTTGAAACTCGATATTTCCCGCGCCTCCCTCTCTCATTATGAGAAGAACCGCCGGGAACCCGACTACGATACCCTGGTGAAAATCGCCAATCATTTCAAAGTATCGATCGACTATTTGCTTGGTCGGACTCAGGACCCGGAGATGGTGCTGGATCAACAGGTCAGACAATTCGTCGACAGTCTGGAGCTGTCGGACGAACGAATTTTGCAGCATTTTACGCTTACGATTGACGGAAAACAGCTCACGCCGGAGGAAGCCAAGCGATTCATCGCCTTTGTCCGTGCAGAGCGGTCCTTTTAAGCATACAATACCGGAAAAGCTGACCTTGGGCTGACACCCAAAGGCCAGCTTCTTTTTTTTTCCGCCTCATAAGAGCTTCAAGCACCGGTTAAGGACGTACTGCTGATCGAACCCGATTTCTTCCGCAGGCGGCAGCCGCTCCGGCTTAAACCATTCGAAAGCGAGCGCCTCGTTCCGCGGCTCGATCTCGCCGGCAACCTGCACGGCATAGGTAAGCCCGATCGCATGCTTTCGGGGATCGACCGCATCGAATCCGCTAACCGGGGCCGCCGAAGGGGCATACTGCGCCACATAGAGCGGCTGTCCGTCATGGACAGGACTCGTGACGGTCAACCGTTCCCCCAGCGTCTCGCTTAACTGCCGTCGGATGCCGCTTCCGATGGTTTCCCCATAATACAGCCTGCCGCCAACGGTACACCATTTGTTGCCCTGATGGGGCGTTGCTCTCCAAATTAATCCGATGCGGAGAAGGTTGTCCTCTTCGTCCAATTCGACAAGCAGCACGTCGGTACAGACAATGGGAACCAAGGATTGGACCTGGTCCCACATCTGCGCTTCAATCCATGGAGCCAAGTCGCTTCACGCTCATTTCTTTTGCTCAAAATAGGCTTTCACAATATCGAACCAAATCTTGTAGCCGACATCGTTAGGATGAACGCCATCGGCGAGGAGGGCATTGATGTTCGAATTCGCCTCCGTCATTCGTGTGTAAATATCGATATAGTCCAAGTTGTTTGCGGCGGCAAACTCCTCGGACAAAGCGACATAATCTTTGTAGTAAGCGCCTATGCTGTTCTTGGTGTCGCCTTTCTTCGGATTCGGCGATAACACGATGACCTTGGCCTGCGGCAAAGCCTCTTTGATTTTTTGAAGCATGAACTCCAGGTTCTCCCTCGTCTTCTTGAGCGGAATGGATTGTCCATGATCGTTAAGCACGAACGTTTCCAACAAAATAATGTCCGGCTTGGCCGCGATGACATTGTTCACATAGTTTTGCAGCATGACCATCTCGGTAGAATGGCCGGGAAAGCCGTTGGACAACAGCACCGTATTCCGCAGGCCGTCGACCCCCTGTATGTAACGGATAAGAAGATTGGCCCATTTGTACTCCGGGCCGCTGGCCCCATCCCCATTGGTTACGCTGCTGCCGAAGGTCGCGATTTTCACTTCCCCTTTGGTCAGCGTCAAATAATACAAGTCGTCGATGATCGATCTGGGATTCCCATTCGGCTTGTATTTATTGATCTCGGCGATTTTTCTCTCTTCGCGGCGAATCAGTTCTTGTTCCCAGGCCGATTTGGCTTCCTTCGCCTGAATGGCGCCCAAAGCTTCCAAATGCTTTTGTCCGTAGTATAGGACCCCGAAAATAATCCCGAAGCTGAAAACGCTTATGGAGAATAATGTCGTCGTTACTTTCAACGTATGTCTAGTCTTCTTTCTGACCCCGACCAAAACCGTGCACCTCCGTCGTGTGTCCGAATGCAAAGAAGTGGGCAGGGTGTTCGGAAGGCACCTCTTCGCCTCGTCAGGCTATCCCACTGATACATATTGTAACATAATGCGACTATAAACGAAACAATTCGTATATAAATTTTTAACAAAATGTAATAATCGACTTGTAGAAAGCGGAGTGTACGAGAAAATCAGTGAAGGAGGTACTTGGAGCCGTGTGGAAGGAAGCTGTGCAGATCGACGAGGCGGCGACGGTTTCACCGGCCCTCACTGCTTACAGGCTGTGTCGTTCATCTCTTCGTCCGTTTGCTCGATCAACTTGCATTTCTCCACGTAATGGCGGACGTCGTGGATGCTGATTCCGGCGCTGTTCGCTTCTCTTGCGAACTGAAGCCATTCCAGATCGTTCAAGGACAGTTGATAGCCGTAAGGGGGAACGTCATGAATCAAGGCCTCGACCTCTACGCCCAGCACAGCGGAGATCTTGTGCAGAAATTCAATGGACGGATTTTTTTGAATGTTTCTCTCTATCGAGCTCAAATACGATTTGGCCACGCCGGCCCGGTTGGCCAGCTCGGTCAACGATATGCGCTTCTGCTTGCGATAATGTTGAATGCGCTTACCAATCATGAATTCACCTTCGTTCGCCCGCATCGCGGGACGTATGTGATACCTCATCTATGGTTAATTCCGTACCGGAGACGTAATGCAGTCCCCGGTACGGGATTTTCTTTCAGACCGACATTAAATCACGGCTTCCATAACGTTGAATCTCGATTTGGTTGTGTTAATGATTTTTTTGTACTCTTCTTCCAGTACAACGCCAATTTGGCTCCAGCTGTAATATTCGGCGACAAACTGTTTGCCCAGTTCTCCCATCTTTTCACAAAGGCTTAGATCCGAGAGGAGCGATGCCATTTCTTTAGCAAATTGTTCCGCATCGCAGGGAGCTACTCGTCCCGCTTGATGCGCGGCTACCTCTCTCCAAATGTTCACTTTGTCCGAGATCAATACCGGAGTGCCGCAGATGAGCGCTTCGATAACCGAGATGCCGAAGTTTTCGGAATACGACGGAAGCACGAAGAGATCCGCTTCCTGCAGTACGGCCAGCTTTTGCTGTCCGGTCACCATGCCCGTAAACAGCACCTTATCCGTCAACTGCCGCTCCCTGATCCATTCCTTGACCTTGCTGCCGTAATTCTCGTTATCCGGTCCGGCAATAACCAGATGCGCGTCGGGATGGACATCTATGATTTTGGCGAAGGCTTCGACAAGGATGTCCAGTCCTTTTTTGAAATTCAGACGGCTGAAAAACAACACGATTTTTTTGCCGGCCAGCTCCGGATACTGTTCTCGGAACGTACCCTTCGGAGGCAGTGTCTTATATTCCGACAGATCGACTCCGTTCGGGACTACGAATCCTTGACTGTCGAAGGTGTAGGGTTTGGCCAGAATCATTTCCTCTTCCGTTGTGTAGTGCAGCGCCGAGGCCCGCTTGATGTTCCGGTGCTCGAACAGCCACTCCATCACTCGCTTGCGGCCCCGGTTCCGTTGATAAATATAAGGGTCCAGCGTCCCGTGTGGACGGACGATGTAGGGAACGCCGAACTTCCGGCAGTAATGGCCGCTCACCCAGTTGTGAAACAAGTATAACGAGTGCGTATGCACGATATCGTAGTTCGGAATGTGCTCTTCGAGCGCTTTGGCAAGTCCGAAGGAAGTCCCCCAAAATTTAGGCTGCTGGATCGGGAAATACCGGATTTCCACGCCATCCTTATGCACCGGTTCGTTCAAAGGGACATCAAGCGTTCCGGGCCCGTCTTGATTCGTCGTGAAGATCGTCACTTGATGTCCCCGTTCGGCCAGCGACCGGGTCATCCCCATGATTGCCTTTGCCGGTCCCCCGTATCTTGGCGCCAAATTCGCAATCACGTGCAGGATTTTCATAATTTCCATCCCTTTCTAAATCAAACTACAAAAATGTAGGTCTTCGTTTCAGCTTCACCCGCTGAAACGGACTGGGCTCTACGGATTGCGCAACATCCGGATCTTTTGCGCGCCGGGCCGTCAGGCTCCGGTTCAAGTGGATGCCGATGGAGCACCACAGGAAGAAGCTGACGGCATTGCCCAGCGTGAACAGAATGCTCTCCGTGAAGGAGTAGAACATCAGCACGATAAAGATGGACAGTAACATTTCCAGCGAGATGGAGCTCTCCTGAATATATTTTTTAAGCAGAAAGTACAGGACCGACACCGCCATAATGAGAAAGCAGATTAAGCCCAGTATGCCGGTGTTCAACAGGACGACCAGATAATAGTTGTCTCTGGAAACGGTCGACTTCGCCATGCCCTGGCCGAATATAAATTCGTTGACCGTATCGTTGCTTGCCAAAAAGTTCGACCAGATGGTCAGCCGGTTACTGAGAAGTTTATCGACAGCGTCAATTAGGCTTTCCACATCGACGAACTGTATGACGCAGACCACAATTACGAGCAGCACACACACGCTGATGACCGACGTTCGGATCGTCCAATGAAGCAGACGAAACACGTACTTGCGGACCAGATATACGGCGAGCAGCAGTACGACGCACAGCAGCGCCGTCCGGCTTACGCTTAAGTGAATCAAGTACGCGAAGAACGGCACGGTAAGCAGGTACCTCTTCTTTTTCGTCATACCGTAAATCAGCATCGATACCGCAAAGCCGAGAAAGGCGTACAGTCCCATAAAATTGGGGTGGCGGAAAAAGCCCAAGTACCGGTAGCGCAAGCTGAACGGATCCAAGTGAAACGCCTTCGGATCGGATAACCCGAGCACGACTGCGAGCGCCACGCAGCAAACGATTGTAAAATAAGCGACTTTGACGAAGCTGACGTATTCGATCTGATGCAGCCGCATATAATTGGGAAGCAAAATCATACTGTAGAAAAAAAGCAGAATATATGTTCCGATCGACAGCAGGCTGTCCCACGTCTGCGTGTACGTCGTGCTATTGGTCAGACCGATGCACATGACGATGGTCCAGCAATGAAAGACGGCGATCAAATATTTCATTACCGGCGTAATCGTAACCGGCTGCTTGATCATATACAGCAGCAGAATCAAGAAGTGGATGGAAACAAAGGTAAATTTGAGCACGTAGATCAAGTCGCCGCTAAATTTCATGAAGGAAAGAATATTGCTGGCGATGATCAATATAATCGGAACATGAAACGCTATGCTTCTCATTATGACACAACCTTTATGCGAGCTTGTGACGCCTATCCGACCGGCTGGACCGTTTTCCGGACAGCGGGTCTCCCCACCGACACGTAATCGATACCGGCCGACTCCACAGCGGACAGCTTGAAGCAGTTTCTTCCGTCAAACATCGCCGGACGTTTCATAAGCGAAGAAAGCTTTCGCAAATCGATTTGCTTGAACTCCTCCCAATCGGTCAGCAGGAACACGCCATCGGCATCTCGGAGCGTTTCCTCCCACGATGCAGCATACTGCGTGGCCGGATGAAGCCATTGCGGCGCTTTATCCATCGCAATCGGATCGTAAGCGACCACCTCCGCTCCTTCGCTCACCAGTTGTTCGATGACCCGAATGGACGGCGCCTCGCGCATATCGTCGGTATTCGGCTTGAACGCAAGCCCCAGCACGGCAAATTTCAGCCCCTGCAAGCTTCCATAATACGCTTTGGCCTTCCGGAGGATGCCCGTCTGCTGCTTCTCGTTCACTTTAACGACGGATCGCAGCAGCTCGAAGTCGTACTGCATATTGCCCGCAATTTGAATCAGCGCATTCGTATCCTTCGGGAAGCACGAGCCACCATAACCGATGCCGGCCTTTAGAAATTGATTGCCGATCCGTTTGTCGAGCCCCATCCCTTCGGATACATTCTCCACGTTTGCGTCCAGCATTTCGCACAGATTCGCGATTTCGTTAATAAAGCTGATTTTCGTAGCCAAAAAAGCATTGGAAGCGTATTTGATCATTTCGGAGCTGCGCCGGTCGGTCACGACGATCGGGATGCCGAGCGGCTCGTGAACCCGGCGGACTACTTCACTGGCGCTGTCCCGATTGGCTCCGATGATGATCCGGTCCCCATGGAACGTATCGTAAATGGCCGTGCCTTCCCTCAAAAATTCCGGGTTCGATACGACTTCAATCTCATAATCCGGTGAAATCCGGTCGCGGATCAACGCTTCCACGTGATCTCCCGTTCCTACGGGTACGGTGCTTTTGATGACAAGGACCGCCTGCTTTTTCAAATAAGGGATGGAGGATAAAGCGGCGCCTTCCACAAAGGAGATGTCCGCCATCCCGTTCGCTTGGCTCGGTGTCCCAACCGCTATCACGATCACGTCCGCCGTTGGAATAGCTTCCTCGTACGAATCGGTGAATTTGAGCTGGCCGCCCGTAATATGTTTTTCGAGCAACTCTTCCAGTCCCGGCTCGTAAATCGGCGAAACGAATCGGTTTAATTTCTGAATTTTATCGGGGTCCAGATCGAGACCGACAACCTGATGTCCAATTTCCGCATAGCAAACCGAACTGATAAGTCCGACATAACCTGCACCGATGACAGCGATATTCATAAGTTTTCTCCTCCCGTATCCGCGGCAGCTCGAAATCAAGCGCCCTCCATCAGATTATCGTCTTTTTTCGGGGAGCCCGAGTAAGTCTCAAAATGCTGTTCAATCTCGGCCCATTGGATAAGCAGGCGAGTCGTGTTCTCGGTATGAAGCTCGCATCCCATATGAACCTCAAGCCACTGCATATCCGTCAGCGCCTTCAAGCTATGCGGCGCTCCGGCCGGAACGTGCAGCATGTCGCCGGCGCGTACACGGAAAATTTTACCGTCCAAGGCAAATTGTCCGTTTCCCGATACGATCGTCCAGCATTCGCTGTAATGCTCGTGCGAGTGATAGCTGAGGCATTGTCCTTCCGTCATTTGAACGAGACGAGTCAGCACCTCGGTGCCGTCCTGCAGCTTTTTGAAATCTAAGACTTTATATTCCCCCCACCGTTTCTCTTCGTACATCGGAGGCTGATCCGTATGCTTCAGCAGTTCCTTCAGCCGCGGGCTGGAAGCTTTGTCCGCAACCAGAATGCCGTCAGGGCTTGCCGCTACAACGATGTCACTCAAGCCGATTACGGTTACGGGCACGTCCAATTCGTTGACCACATGCGTATTGGAGGAGCGTTCGCAGATCACGGCTTTGCCAATCATGTTCTGGCTCATCTCTTCGGTGAGCGTATTCCAGGTACCCAGATCCTTCCAGTATCCTTCGTACGGAACGACGACCACTCGTTCAGCCTTCTCTACCACTTCGTAATCGAAGCTGATGTTCGGTGTTTTATGATACTGCTTGAGCATCTCCTCGTATTGAATGGGAAGTCCCTTTTCCATCAGCAGGTTGATGACGTAATTAAGCTTGAATGCAAATACGCCGCAATTCCACAGCGCTTGCTGCGCGATAAGTCCTTCGGCTTCCTGCTCGCTCGGCTTTTCCGTGAAGCGGTGAACCGGCCGATACCAGGCGTCCGCTTGCTCCCCGCCCTGCTTCGGAATGATATAGCCGTATTTGCCTGAAGGATAGGTCGGCTTAACCCCGATTAAAGCGAGATCCGCCCCCGTTTCCTGAATGCAGCCTTCAAGCCTTTTTATATAATGAAAGAAATCATTTTCCACGTAAGGATCGACCGGCAGGACCGCTACAACCTCGTTTAATCCCGTCCCGGCAATCGAATACAGATAGGTTGCCGCCAAGGCAATGGCCGGAAAAGTATCCCGGCGTTCGGGCTCGACTACGATTCTGGCCAAATGGCGAAGCTGCCGCTGCAAAATTTCAGTCTGGCTCTTACCGGTAGCGACAAGAACATCGTCGGATAAGCCTACGGATTCGAGCTGCCGCCATACCCGCTGGACCATCGATTCTTTTTCGCCTTTGTCATTTTGAAGAACTTGCAGGAATTGCTTGGATCGCGCATCGTTGGATAAAGGCCACAGCCGTTTGCCGGAACCTCCGGATAATAGAACCAGCTTCATCTTCCCACTCCTTTTTCTCTATGGTTCGAACCCGTGCACAATCAAATCATGTGCAGCCGCGCTTTTTCCTGAAACCGCTCTTTGACAAACTTGGCCGGCGTGCCGGCGAACACCTGGTTGGCAGGCACATCCTTGATTACCGTGCTTCGGGCGGCTACTACGCCCATCACTCCTACCGTTACGCCCGGATAGACGAAGACGTCGCTGGCAATCCAGGCGCCGTCCCGGATAACGATAGGCCGAACTACCAGGCCGAAGGCCTCGTCGGTCATATCATGGCTTCCCGTGCATAAGTAGCAATGCTGGGAAACGACGCAGTGCTCGCCTACTTCGATCCGGTCCAGACTGTAAAATTCCACGTTGTCGCCGATCCATGAATAATCGCCGATGGTTACTTTCCACGGATACGTAAATTTCGCCGTAGCTCGTACCTGTACGCCCTGTCCGATCTTGGCTCCGAACAATCGGAGCAGGAAACGCCTCCACCCGTACATATTGTGAAGCGAGAAGCGGAACAGCGTCCCCTGCACGAACCACCACAGCAGCACGACGGCATTGCTCCGGCCGCGGGAATACCAATCCTGATTGTAAAGATCAAGCCGAATCCTATTCTTCATCGCGATGACTCCAATTCGAAATAATTAGGCTTTCGCGTTCGTTTGCTGTACGAACGGGACGGACGCCTGATTCGATTTGCGCCGAAGCTCGGTCATCTTGATTTCGACCTGCCAGTAATACACGGCGCGTGCAAACGCAAAATGAAATCCGGCAGAGCCGTCCAGAAAGCCCAGTTTAAAGAAATAGGAATGCAGGAAGGCGAAGGCCCATTTCGCCGGAAGCGCGTTGAACACTTTTTTCTGCAGCGCCCGCGACGCTTTCTGGGATTCCTGCGGATTGCTCAGCAGCCCCTTCAGGCGAACCGTCGCTTCCCAGTCCGAATACCGGTTATGCCGGGCGAAATAGTCGAATATCGCGTCGTGGTCGAAGTGCAGCATCTTGTGGCGCAGCAACTCCACTTTGCCGTTAATTTGCGGCTGATAATGCCCTTCCACCTCCCACATGTTGGCGGCGCCCAAATCGTCATAGTCGAGAAACCGGCCTTCGTGCCGGTTGAACAGCACGAGCTTGTGCACTTGATGGCCGTGCTTCAGCACCTTGTTCATAAACACGTAGTCGTAGCCGACAAAGTACCCGTTGTGGGCTGGCGTCTTCTCCATCACGGCGGCAATTTCGTCGGAGAGGCTCGGCGTCACTTCCTCATCGGCGTCGACATACAGAACCCAGTCGTTGCTGAAAGGCAGGTTTTCCAAGGACCACTGCTTTTTCTTGGGATATTTGCCGTCCCAGGTAAAGTTTACGACCTTGGCACCTAAGCTTTCGGCGATCTCGACGGTTTTATCCGTGCTGTTCGAGTCAACGACGAAAATTTCGTTGAAATGGCGAACGGAACGAATACACTTGGCAATGTTTTTCTCTTCGTTTTTTGTCATAATAATGACCGATACGGGAATGAGCTTAGCCATGCACCTTGATACCACCTTCATGAACGTTTTCTGTTTTTTGAAGCAGCTCCTTGAACGCTACATCCAAGTCTCGCATGATGGATTCGATGCTCAGCCGTTGTTCAGCATAAATTCTTGCATTGCTGCCAAGCGTCGCCCGGCGTTCCCGCTCAATCGACAGCGTGTACACGGCGTCCGCCAGCTTCTCCGCCTGCTCGGCCGGAACCGTAATGCCGGCTTGCGATTCCGTGATCACCGTATGGACGGAGGTGCCTTCGTCCGCCGTCGCAAGAACCGGTTTCCCGCTGGCCAGCATACCGGTCAGCTTCGAAGGCATGACCAGATCGGAGGCGCTGCCCTTCTGGATCAGCAGATGAACGTCGGCTGTATTCAGCAGCGCATTAAGCCGTTCCGTCGGCTGGAGAGGAAGAAAATAAATATTATCCAGCTTCCGTTCGCCGGCCAGCCGCACAAGCTCCTCTTTGGCGACGCCGTCTCCGCACATCATAAACTTGATTTGCGTAATCGCTTTTGTGCGCTCGGCTGCATCCAGCACGATTTCGAGGCCCTGCTTCGCCCCCATATTGCCCGAGTACAGGAACACGATGTCGTCCGGGGCTATGCCGAGCTGCTTCCGGTAATCGTCCACCGGTTCGGGAAGCGGGTAAATGGCGGACGTATCGACCCAGTTCGGAAAAAACCTCACTTTTTTCTCTGGGACGCCCTTGCTGAGCAATTTCTCCGTCATTTTGGGAGAAATGGACGACACCGCGTCGAATCGTTTCATCAGCCACCGTTCCATGCCGAGCACCGCTTTTTTCAACGCCGGCTTTTGCGGAAGCAGTCCCAAATCGAATGCGGCATCGACCTCGAAATCCTGAACATGCAGCCAAGTCTTGGTCCGAAACAGCTTCGAGAGCAGAACGGACGCCGGCGAAATAACCAACGGCGGCTCCACCGCAAGCAGGAGATCCGGCCGCCTGAACAGTTGGGCGATTAAGACCGGAAGACTGGAGACCGCGAACGAGGCCAGGTGAATGAGCCGCTTGACGCCTGAGGCCTTGGCCGGAACCCAGACCGGACATCGCCACACCTTGACGCCCGGCGCCCATTCTTCCTTCGCGTATTTGGCCCCGGAGTAGCCTTCCTTCACTTTCCACTGGGGATAATAAGGCGGAGCGGTAATGACCCGGACCTCATAGCCTTGCCCGGCAAGCCATTCGGCCATTTCTCCGTTATATTTGCCGATCCCGGTCAGCTCGGGGGCAAAGTTGATGCTGTAGATCAGGACCTTCACGGGTCTCATCGTCCTCCTCCTTTCTTCACGGGGCTGAGGTAGCTTTCATCAAGAAGTTCCTCACCGCTCCCGTCTGAATAATATGGCGGTACTCGCTTTCGAGCGATTGCCCGATATGGTCCCAGTGATACTGCTTCCGGACCATATCGATGCCGCTGCGCCCCATCGCTTCCCGCTTCCCGGGATCGTCCAGCAGCGCAATGATCTGCTCGGCGACCGAAGCCGTCTCGCACTTGCATACGAGACCCGCCTCATGGGAGACGACTTCCCGCCAAATGTTCACTTTGTCCGAAACGATCACCGGTGTGCCGCAGACCAGCGCTTCGATGACGGCAATGCCGAAATTTTCGGAGTATGAGGGCAGCACGAATAAATCGGCATCCTGCAGCACCGCCAGTTTGTCCTGTCCGGTCAGCATCCCGGTGAACAGCACATGGTTCGTCAGGTTTTCTTCCCGGACCCACTGCCGCACCTGCTCCCCGTACTGATCGTTGTCGGGCCCGGTCAGCACCAGCGCCGCATCCGGATGCGCCTGCAGGACGGAGCGGAACGATTTGATCAGCAAATCCAGTCCTTTTTTGAAATTCAATCTGCCGAAAAACAGGATCATCTTTTTGCCCTTCAGCTCGGGGTAACGCGCCCGGAACGCCCCTTTGTCCGGCATGTGGACAAATTCCGTCAGATCAAGGCCGATCGGAACGACCATCCCCCGCTGATCGAAGGACACCGGCTTCGCTAGATGCATTTCCTCTTCGGTAATGAAGTGCAAAGCGGCTGCATTCCGGAAGTTGCGGTTCTCGAACAGCAGCTCCATCAGCCGTTTGCGGCTGCGGTGGCGCTGATAAATGAACGGGTCCAGCGTACCGTGCGGACAAACGATATAAGGTACTTTGTATTTTCTGCTGTAATAGCCTGCTGCCAGGTTGTGGAACAAATACAACGCATGAATATGCACAATGTCGTATTTTGGAATTTCCCGCTTTAATGCAGCTGCCATCGGCAAGGACGTGCCCCAAAAGCTCGGCTTTTGAATCGGAAAATAAGTAATTTCCACTCCGTTTTTCAGGACAGGTTCACCCAGCGGAACGTCAAGTCGATCTGGCCCGTCTTGATCGGTTGTAAAGATACTGACCTGATGACCCAGCTTCGCCAATGCTTCCGACATCTCCATAGCCGCTTTTGCCGGTCCACCGTACCGGGGAGCCAAGTTGGCAATCACATGAAGAATTTTCATGAATTCATCTTCTTTCTCATGATTGGATATGTTTTAAGTGACTGTGATAGCATACGGCGGTTGGGCCCCACCGCTTTCCTGCGTTCGCCGGATGATTCGAACGTCCTGAAAACAAATGCCGACGGAGGACCAGAGGAAAATACTTGCCGCATTGCCAAGAGTGAACATCACGCTTTCGGTAAACGAATAGAGCGCAAGCGCAATCATCATGGCGATAATCATCCCCAGCGTCTTCGAGGGCGTTTCGTTAAACTGCTTAAGCAGGCCATAGAAGGTGTTCATCAGCATGAACACAAACATCGCGAGCCCCAAAAAACCGGTGCTGGTCATGACGACCAAATAATAGTTATCCATAATTTCGTCGGTTTTGAGCGTTCCCTGCCCGATGATAAAATGCAGAAGGCTCTCGTTTCTGTCCAGAAGGTCGCTCCATACGGAAATCCGGTTGCTTAGCGCTTTATCGATTGCATCCAGCAGCATGGCCCGGTCCACGGTCGCCAAAATTCCGAACAGGAGGCAGGCCAGCATCGGGAAGAAGACGTAAGGGTATTTCAGCACCTGCAGCATCCCCAGATACAAAATCCGCTTGAACATAAAAATAACCAGCATCACGATGACGGTATATAAAGCCGTCCGGCTTCCGCTCATCACAATCAGCGTAAGGTAGAACGGGACCGCCAACAGATACAGCCGGCTGCGGCCGACGGACTGCATGATGATGGAAACGACGCTCCCCAGAAACGCATAGAGCCCAAGCGAGTTCGGATGCTGGAAGTAGGCCATATACCGGTTGCGCAAGCTGTACGGATCAAGGTGAAACGACTCCGGATCGCCGAGGCCGGCCAGAATCGACACGCCGATCGAAAACAGGAGCGCAAAATAAAATATCCGAACGATCTCGGCATATTTCATCTTTTTGTAGCTGACATAGTTAGGCAGCAGGACGATGGCAAAGCCAAACAGCATAATGTAAGAAAAAATGGTCATGCCCATGGACACGATATCGCCGATCGAAGTGCTGTTCGTTAAGCCCAGGCACATGACGACCACCCAAAGGTAGAAGATGAGGGACGTCATTCGCGAATACGGGGTCATCCGGATTTTCTTTTTTTCGGTCAGCAGGTAGATCAGAAAGAACACTGCACAAGCTAAAAAAAGCACAAATTTGGCAATGTAAAATACATTGGCGGCACTGAATCTCATGAACGCAAGAACATTACAAGAAACCAGTAAAAACATCAAACTGTTAAAGGTTATGTTTCTCACTCGATCCAACCCTTGTTTCACTTTTGTAATTCTTGCTACATGTTCCTTTTCGGGACACGGTTCATTCGGGCTTTGGCCATGACGTAGCCGGACACCTTACTCGGCAAGAACTTGCTTCCCATATGCAGAGCCGTCTTTAAGCAAAACAACATTTCATCCGACTTCAGCAATAACGAAACGACGAGATAGGCAATGCCCGATGCGATAACGATTAAGCCAAGGTCGAGGGCAAGCGCGAAACTGGATTGGACGGTTCGATCGAACAAGTGAAGATCCAGCAGATTGGACATTCCAAAAATAACGGCGACCATGGCCCCCGCGGAGACGAGCGACTTCCAAAACGGAAAATGCGCCGCTTTGACACCCGCTTTTTTGTACATTCTTCTTCGCAGGACGTTATATAGAACAAAAAAGCTAACCATCTCGGAAATCGCTGTACTTAAAGCAAGTCCCTTAATCCCGAACACCGGCACGGAGAGCGAGTTCAGCGTCACGTTGATGCCGATCTGCATCGTCGTATTCAGCACCGGCGTCCTCGAATCTTTCATCGCGTAAAACGAGCGAAGAATGAATTCCTTCCAGGACAGAAAAGGCAGTCCTATGGAGTAAAAGCATACGATCGACGCGGTAATCAGCGTCGCCGTTTGGTTAAACGCTCCGCGCTCGTACAGGAATTGCGTAATCGGGATTGCCATGAGCACGAGAATGGCGGCAATCGGCAGCATGAAGAAGGATAGAATGCCGAGTCCTTTGCGGATCAAATGCATAAATTCTTCTTCCTTACCGAGGCCTACCTTCTCGGACAGCTTCGGAAACAGCACGACCAGAATCGGCATTTGGACGACGCCGACAAACAGGCTGAATATCCGCTGGCCGTATCCCAAAGCAGCCACGCTGCCCACCGCCAGACCCGACGAGAAGAAGCGGTCGACGATGACGTTGATTTGTCCGCCCATGCCGGTAGCGATGGTGGACGGCGCCATGGTGATGATCTTCTTGAAATCTTTATCTTTAAGATTGATGAACCACTTGTATCCCGTCGTTTTAAACACGGGAAGCTGAATCAAAAATTGAGCGGCGACCCCGAGCACATAGCACACCGTAACCCACTCGATTCCGCCCAAAAAACCTGCGGCAAACATCCCGACAATAACGACCGCGTTATTCGGAATATTGCTTAGAGCGGAGTAGCCGAACTTGTTTTGCGATTGAAGCACCGTCGTCGCCCAACCCGCAAGCCCGAGGAATATCGTGACGGGCATCATCATGCGCGTCAGGTGGATGGCCAGTTCCGCCTGATGTCCGGTAAATCCCGGAGCGATCGTATGGATCAGCAGCGGAGCCATTCCATAGCCTACAAGCGTAAAGCCGATCAGCACGATGACGACGACATGCAGCAAGCTTAAGCTGACGTTCCGGAAAGCTTCCACTCTGCGATCCGCATGCAGCACGGAAAGCACCGGAATGCCTGCCGTGCCGATCGCCGGACCCAGGAAGCTGAACAAAATGTAAGTTACCGTCTGGGCCATAATAAAGGCATCGACTTCCGGACCTACCCCGAAAAATGCGGCCAATGTCGATTCCCTGACAAAACCGAGCATACGCCCCAGTATGGTTGCTCCGAAAATCCAAATCGCCGGTTTGCTTAATCTCTCGATCGCTTGGCTCGATTGGCCTTCATGTTTTTGTACGGATTCCGACAATATGGTTTCCCCCATAAAGCACCGTTAAGGCTGCCTTCGATTGGTACAGCCTTAACGGCTCGTTAGTAACAACGAAGTCCGGTCAATGGCGGGCCGCTCCGACCGTTATGTTCTGGACGATCAGATGACCGACGTGAGAACCTTGTTCTTCATCTCCTGCTCAACGCGGGCCATATCCGCATTCACCATCATATGAATCATGTCGCGGAAGCTGACTTCCTGCTGCCAGCCAAGCTGGCTTTTCGCCTTCGTGCAATCGCCGAGCAGCAAGTCGACTTCAGCCGGACGGAAAAATTTCGGATCAATCGCGACGTGATCCTCGTAATTGAGGTCGACATACGAGAAGGCGATTTCCAGCAGCTCCCGCACCGTATGCATTTCATTCGTCGAGATGACGTAATCGTCCGGCTGCTCTTGCTGCAGCATCAGCCACATCGCTTTGACGTAATCGCCGGCAAACCCCCAGTCGCGCTTGGCGTCAAGGTTGCCCATGCGTAGCTCGCTCTGCAGCCCCAGCTTGATGCGGGCTACCCCGTCCGTTACTTTGCGGGTCACGAATTCAATGCCGCGTCTCGGCGACTCGTGATTGAACAAAATGCCCGAGCAGGCAAACATGTCGAAGCTTTCGCGGTAATTGACGGTAATCCAGTGGCCGTACACTTTGGAGACACCGTACGGGCTGCGCGGATAGAACGGCGTCGTTTCCTTCTGCGGCGTTTCGACAACCTTGCCGAACATCTCGCTGCTGGAGGCTTGGTAGAACCGGGCATCCGGGCTCGCAAGCCGCACGGCTTCCAGCATGTTGGTTACACCAAGCGCCGTAATTTGACCGGTCAGAAGCGGCTGCGGCCAGGACGTCTCGACGAAAGACTGTGCCGCAAGATTGTAAACCTCTTCCGGCTGGCTTTCGCGCACGGCCAGAATTAAGGAGGCAAGGTCGGTCAAATCACCCGAAACCCACTCGATCTCGTTGCGGATATGCGCGATATTTTCAAAATTCGGCGTGCTGGTCCGGCGGCGAAGGCCGTACACCTTGTATCCTTTGTCCAGCAGCAGTTCCGCAAGATACGACCCGTCTTGGCCGGTTATACCTGTAATAAGAGCTCTCTTCATACGATCCTCCTGTAATTGGCGGCGGTTTTCAGTTGTCCTAGATTTTCTTGGTACCAGGCATACGTTTGGCGCAAGCCTTCCTCCAAGGAAATGGTCGCTTTCCAGCCGATTCCGTTTAGTTTGGTTACATCCACGAGCTTTCTCGGAGTGCCGTCCGGCTTCGTCGGATCGAAAGCAATTTCCCCCCGGTAGCCGACGGTTTCCTTGATTTTCTCCGCCAGCTCCCGGATCGAGATATCTTCGCCGACCCCGACATTGATGATTTCATCGCTTTCGTAATGCTTCATCAGATACACGCACGCATCCGCCAAATCGTCCGCATGCAGAAACTCGCGCTTCGGCCGCCCCGTGCCCCAAACTTCTACGTAAGGCGCACCCGCCAGCTTCGCTTCGTGGAACTTCCGGATCATCGCCGGCAGCACATGGGAATTTTGCAGATCGAAGTTATCGTTAGGCCCATACAGATTGGTCGGCATGACCGAAATATACTTGGTGCCGTATTGGCGGTTATACGACTGGCACATTTTGATTCCTGCGATTTTCGCGACCGCATACGGCTCGTTGGTCGGCTCCAGTCCGCCGCCGAGCAAGTATTCCTCTTTCATCGGCTGAGGCGCGTATTTCGGGTAAATGCAGGTGCTTCCCAAAAACATCAGCCGTTTTACGCCGTAACGATAAGCGGCATCGATTACATTCGTTTGAATCAGCAGATTGTCGCGAATAAAATCGGCCGGGTATTCGTTATTGGCAACAATACCGCCTACCCGTGCGGCAGCCAAGAAGACGACGTCGATTTGCTGTTCCTGAAAAAAGGCGTCTACTTTGCGGGCGTCCCGAAGATCGAGTTCGACCGACGTTCTGCAAACGATATTGTCGTACCCTTCGCTTTGCAGCTTTCTAACGATCGCGGAGCCCGCCAAGCCCCGGTGACCGGCAACATAAATCCTGGACGTGGTTTGCATCGTTCTGGAATTCACCTTCCTGTGGCTAATAAGCGTTTTTCGAGCCGAGGAGCATGCTCACCGTTTTTAAAATGATTTTCAGGTCGAGGAGGAAGCTGCGGTGTACAATATATTTGATATCCAGCTCGATCATTTGCTCGAAGGTCAAGCTGTTCCTGCCGCTAACCTGCCACAACCCCGTGCATCCCGGCGTCACCTGAAGACGCTGCATATGATAGGAAGAGTATTCCTTCACTTCTCTGGGCAACGGAGGCCGGGGGCCCACCAGACTCATATGGCCTTTAAGCACGTTGAACAATTGAGGCAGCTCGTCGATACTCGTTTTGCGAATAAACTTTCCCACTTTCGTGATGCGGGGATCGTGCTTCATTTTAAACATGTGGCCCTCAATCTCGTTTTGACTGAGCAGCTCAGGCAGCAACTCCTCCGCATTGGAAATCATCGAGCGAAATTTATACATTCGGAAATGCTTACCGTTTTTGCCCACCCTGATCTGATGAAAAAATACAGGGCCCTTCGGATCCTCCATCTTTATAAGAAGCGCCACGATTACGAATACGGGCAGCAGAACGACAATTCCACAAACGGCGCCAAGAATATCCAGGATACGTTTCGCAATCAAGTACGTTTGGCGGGCCTCGTCCAATGAATGGTTCATTGAATTGTCCAAACGGGCATTCATGTCCGAATTCATTGCCTTTCTCCCCTAACCGTGCAGACTAATGGCTTTTTCCCGATCTACGATTTCTTGAAGCGCGTGAAGCAGCGGAGACCGCAGCTCTTGGTTCATCAAAGCAAAATCGAGCGAAGTAAGAATGAAGCCGAGCTTTTCGCCCACATCGTAACGAACGCCGTCAAAATGATAAGCGAATACGTGCTGAAGCTCATTCAACTTCTGAATCGCGTCCGTCAGCTGAATCTCCCCGCCGGCGCCCGCTTCCTGCTCCTCGAGAATATTGAAAATTTCGGGAGTCAGGATATAACGGCCCATGATCGCCAGATTGGAGGGCGCTTTGCCTCTCGGCGGCTTCTCGACGAATTGCCTGACTTTATAAAGCCGTCCTTGCTTATCGAGCGGATCGATGATGCCGTAACGGCTCGTCTCCTCTTGAGAAACGGGTTGGACGCCGATCACGGAGCTTTCCGTCTTCTCGTAATACTCGATCATCTGCTTCAGGCAAGGGGTCTCCCCGTGCACGATGTCGTCGCCGAGCAGCACGGCAAACGGCTCGTCGCCGATAAATTTGCGTGCGCACCAAACGGCATGTCCAAGGCCTTTCGGTTCCTTTTGACGAATATAGTGAATGTCGACAATTCTCGATGGGTGCTGGACCTTCTGCAGCAGCTCAAGCTTCCCTTTCTCAAGCAAGCTGTGCTCAAGCTCGAACGCATTGTCGAAATGATCTTCGATCGAACGTTTCCCTTTACCCGTTACAATAATGATGTCGGTAATGCCGGATTGGACTGCTTCTTCGACAATATACTGGATCGTCGGTTTATCGACGATCGGAAGCATTTCCTTGGGCATCGCTTTCGTGGCCGGTAAAAAACGCGTACCTAGCCCAGCTGCGGGAATAATGGCTTTTCTTACTTTTCTCATAACACTACCTCCCGAACTCCCATATATTTCTGTATCTCATCTCGCAGCCTGACTATCGTGTACGAGCCAATACAAACGGCTTGGGCATCTAACCCACCCTCACAACATACCAGCGACGATGTACGTCTAAGGCGCTGCCGCCCACAGTATGCCCGAGTGCCTACAGTGGTAAAGGTGCAGTAGACATTACCTGAAAGCTATTTCGATTGTAGGGAAGCTTCCCAGGCTGCTTTTATGTTTATCTGGAAGCCCCGTAATAGGCATATGTCTCTTCATTGTTGTTATTGGGTTTGTTATTCAGAACGACGCCAAGGATTTTGGCATTAACGTGCTGCAATCGGGCTAACGCCTTGCTTGCCCGGTATCGCTTCACTTTGCCTGATCCGAGGACGAATACGACGCCGTCGCATTTGGTCGCCACGATTTGAGCGTCCGTAACCGCCAGAACCGGCGGGGAGTCCAACAGGACAACGTCGAACGTTTGAAGAAGATCTTCCAGCAGTTGATCCATTCTTTTGGAAGCGAGCATTTCTGCCGGATTGGGAGGAATGGGACCCGAGGTGAGTACGGTTAAATGCTCGATATGGGTTTCGCTGAGCGCTTGCTTGACATTCAGCTGGCCGGCCAGTAGATTGGACAGCCCTTGCCGGTTCGACTTCATGAAATAATGATGCAGGGTCGGATTCCGCATATCCGCGTCGATGAGGACGACATTTTTACCTTCCTGCGCAAAGGCGACGGCGAGATTCGAGATGGTCGTCGATTTTCCTTCGCCCGGTTCGGAGGAAGTCACCAGAATCGTGCGGATTTGATGGTCGATTTCGGAGAATTGAATGTTCGTTCGCAGCATTCGGTAAGATTCGGAAATATAGGACCTGGGATTCTCGTAAGTAATCAGCTTGAGATTATTGGCTGACGCTGGCATATTCCGTCTCACCTACCTGCTTCATATTTTTATCGAGCCGATGTTTTTTGAAGTTATCTTTCGTCGTTTTGTTGATCGTCACCAGCACCGGCAGCCCGAGGTAATTGTCCACGTCCTGCTCGGTTTTGATCGTATCGTCCAGATACTCCAGCAGAAAAGCCAGACCGACGGAAACGACGAACGATACGACAAAAGCAATAATGAGATTAATCAGCGGTTTCGGCCGGACAGGCTCCGGATTCTCGTCGACCTTGGCTTCGTTAAGAATCATCACGTTGTCCACTTTCATAATGAGCGGGATTTGAGCCTTGAACACATCCGCGATTGAATTCACGATGCGGATCGCACGGGCTTGGGAGCCGTCTTCGATACTGACGCTGATCACCTGCGTCTCGTTAACGGAACTAACCTGAACCTTCTTGATCAACTGCTGTGACGTCAGCCCGAGATCCGGATTCTGATCAAGCACTTTATCCATAATGGCCGGGGATTTGATGATTTCCTTATACGTATTGACCAGCAACAGGTTCGAACGGACCGAGTCGGGATTCAAGTAATCCTTCTCGCTGGCAATGCTCGATTTGTTGACGATCAATTTGGAATTGGCTACATACACCGGTTTGATGACGTAGAAGCTAAGCAGGCTGGTTACGACGCATGAAATGAGAATAATGACGACGATCATCCGAATTCTTTTTCTTATGACACTGAAGTATTCTTTCAGTTCCAGTTCCATTTGTTCTCTCTCCCTGCCACCGAAAACTTTAATAATGATTCGTGCTGATCATGAGCAAAAATCGGTTTTATTATCCCCCTTTCACAAAAAGTAATGACCTATCGTTCTTTACTAAGAACAAATTCAAAATTTTGATACAATTCGTATCATTTATAACAATCATTACTGTAAGACACTTCTTGAAAATTGTCAACCCTTTTTTCAAAACGTTCAATGATTGAAAATTCGGAAGGACATTCCAGAGGGAAAAGTGGGGAAAGTGGGGAGCGGACAAGCCGTCCCGGATCGCTGTTTTTCGAGAAAATCCAGCTGGGACAGCACTTTACAAGACATCCGATCGAAGTTACTTCGATTCGGATGTTTGACCGCTCATTAACGCTCCTTTCATTTGCTGCGGCAAAATGAAGGATGTTCAACCGATTATTTATTCTACTTTATGATACAAAATGTAACTTGTCAAGTTCAACGATCTACAAAACAATATACAGAGGTATTCTCAAAAAAATAACCATCGGCGTTTTTTCGGGGCTTCAAAATTTTGAATCGACATTGAATGAACGACGGCATGGGCATTATCCTGAAAGTACAGTGCCAACGGCTTCCCGTAACGCCGCTCGATCAACTCGTAAGCTTTAGACAAATGGTCAATTCCCCGAATCCGGTTATGGGCGTCGGAGGCAATAAACTGTACCATGGATTCCCGGCAAAACAGGAAGCTAAGCTTCTGAATTGTACGTCCGTGCTTGCCGAGCAGAGAACCGGCGGTTAATTGAAATAAGGCACCTAGTTCTTTTAACCGTCCGACAATGCGGGGGTTTTGGATGATTTCGACGTTCCGCTCGGGATGAGCAATAACAGGAATCAGGCTGCGCAGACGAAGTTCGTAGAACAGGTTTTCGATCCAGTCGGGAACATACTTATGCGGGAATTCCAAAAGAATATATTGAGAGTCGTTCAAGGTGATTAATTTATTCTGGTCCAATTCCTCAAGCAGTTGATCGTTAACGCGAATTTCCTGTCCCGGTAAAAGGAGAAGATCGGATTGCCGTTCCCGCAATAGTGCATTCGTCCGGTCCACACGTTCCCTGATCGAAAACGCCTCGTTCTCGTAGTACCCGTCGGCGTGGTGCGGTGTCGCAACGACGGTGCGGATTCCATGCTCTTTGGCCGTTTGAGCCATGTCCATCGTATCATCCATAGTCTGGCACCCATCATCCAAGCCCGGGAGTATGTGACAATGGAGATCGATCATAAGTTCCTCCGTTACGTTTGATAATTAATCTGGGGCTGCTCGTACGCGGAAGGTTGGGAAAATGCATAGCTTTCCAACGCTTTCTCAATATAAACTTCTTCCGTGACGAGATACAGCATGGATAGAAGCATGCTCCGGTCGCTGGAACTCATCTCGTATTTCAGGCGGTACTGAAATTGACCGTTGTTCGGTTCACAATACAGCCGGTCGCCAGACAACCGGAGCAGGCCACTTTGAAAAATTAGCTCCAAGGCTACGGTTACCCGCTTGTCGACCGGAATGCGAAGGGAAGATATAAATCCGATCTCCTGCGCATTCAAATGGGTGACGCGAACCGGGGCATAGCCGGAATAAACGGCCTGTCCGCCTATCTTGCTGATCGATAACCGGCATTCCGATAACGCGCTTAACGCCGGATAACCCAAGCTGTTTGGGATAAAATGGATTTTATTCATTTCTCATCTTCCCATACTCCAGATTTTTAGGTAAAATCAATGCAATGATACAAATTGTATTGAATATCACAAAATTTTTTTGTATATTTTTAAAATACTATACTTTTTGTATCATTGTAAATAGATGTAAAACGCTTTCGTCAACATTTTTTTGCATTTTTTTGAATTTTCGTCATTTTTTCATTCGAGCTGGAGGTACCATTGATGAAATATGGGGAGCGGATTGCATTACTACGTGAGAAGTATTCCATGACGCAAGAGGAGTTATCCTTGAAGCTAGGGATTACTCGCGCCTCTCTGTCGCACTATGAGAATAACCGAAGAGAACCTAGCTACAATACGATCACCACGATTGCCAACTTCTTCAACGTATCGATCGATTATATGATCGGCCGGACCGAAAATCCCCATCGGGTATCGGAGCAGGTGTCTGCTGCCCATGAACTTGAGGAAAAGGTCGAGCCGTCCGGCGACAAAGTGGTATAACCGAAATACTTGTTCATACGGTACACCTGTTCCTGTAAACTCCATCTTTGCCTGCATATAATGTAAAAAACGGATCATAAAGGTGGTGATTTTTTGACTTCGATGTCAAGCGTCTTTGACGTGAACGATTATGGAGCGGATCCGCGAGGGGTGAATGATAGTACAGCAGCAATTCAAAATGCAATAAATGCTGCCTCCAACGCCAAGGGAGGCACCGTCTACGTCCCTGTCGGCACTTACTTGATCAGCTCGCCTATAATCATCGAGGAGAACAATGTCGGCTTTATCGGAACAGGCTACGGCAGCATTCTCAAAGCCAATGCTTCCCTCGATTTTATGATGAAAATTACAGGGAATACCGCATTCGGCAACCGCGGGGCTCCGGTAAAGGACTTCTTCTTGAACTGCCAAAGAAAGTCGACGAACGGTCTGCTTGTCGGCTCTACGTCGCAAGGCACCGTCGTTAACCGGTACTTCCGCAATATCAATGTCAGCTACGCGTTAAACTGGGGTCTTGTGATCGACGCAGCTCAGAACAATCTGTTTACGCTGATCGATCTCGAATACAACGGCGGACAGCTGAAAGTCATCAATGGCGCAGGGAATAATATTTTTTTACGGTGCGAATTCAATCAAAGCGCCATACTGCCTCATGCCCTATTCGGCGCGGACGCGAATTATCCAGGGTTTAACCGGAACGACTTCGGCAACGTGCCGCAAAATAATCAGTTCGTAGGATGCATTTTCGAAAGAGGCGGCGGTCCGTATTCCAATAATGTCAAGCTTGAGCTGGGCAAAAACATTTTTTTCGAAAGCTGCGATTTCGCCACTCAGAACTCCACTAACGCAGGCGTGGAAATTTCGGCTCGGACTGCGTTCACGTATTTTAGCGTGTGCCGGTTTAGCGGCTTGTCATCCAATCCTAACGTTGCGATTAACAATGACGGTTACCGGACATATGTGCATCAATGTACCTTTGAAAACTACAGCGATGCCGAAATTCTCACCTCGAACTATATCCACATTAACAATAATACGTCCAACAAGGCAAACGGAGTCCCGCTCATCCGAAATACGGGCGGCAACATCGCGGCCAATATCAAGGACGCTTCGTCCCCCTACTACATTGACGGCACGGATCCGGCCACCCTTCCCCTCTATCCGTCCCAATTCGTTTACAACGACGATTCCTTATGGTTCCAAAGCAAATCCAACTTGTACAAAGTGTTCTTTAACGACAGCATGTCCGGCTCGGCTGTAACGACCGGAACGAATCATGCCGTCACGTTCAAGCTGCCTTCGAGCGGAAGCTGGCTCGTCGACATTTATGCCGGCAATGGCGACTACAACCACGGACGGGCAGCTACCTTTATTGCCAGATTCCGGGATAGCTCCGTCTACGATATGCAGACCATGCATAAAATAACGCCATCCGACGCCACCTCCGGCCAATTGGTTACGGCTCTGAACGCTACCGTCAATGCGCAGGGAACGGTTACCGTAGCGATTACGACTTCGAACAGCCAAACGGTCAATACGATTTACCGGGGCATCAAGCTGAATTCGTTTTGACGGGCTTGTTTGCGCCCGATAAAAAATCGCCTTTTCGGGCCCGGAAACGGCGATTTTTTATCGGATAAGCCTAGTCGGCTTTGAACAGCGCCATATTATACTTAGAATCGCCTTCGACGCTAACGATCTGATAGGAAGGATCGCCGAAGTGAGGGTGTTCGATGATTGTTCGACCGGACAGTTGCATCACCTGTGTGCCTTTTTGATAGCTTTCGAAGCAGCATTGCTTGAAATAGTTTTTGTGGCCTTTTTGGATAATGCCGGGGTTACCCTTGAGTCCGCCGGGAAAATTACAGCTTTCGAAATAGTTCAGGTTGCTGTCCTTCTCGATCTTGACGATCGATTGACCGGCCTCGGCACCCAGAACGATATCGCAATCGCGGAATGTGTTTTTGTTGCCGTATTTGATATAGATGCCGTGAACGGCTTTTCCCCTTTCGATGACCGCTTTCTGGAAGCTGTTGCTCGTCGGGTTATTGGCGAAGCCGTTATTGTTGTAGCCCGGCAGCGATGGATTTACGTCTAACAAGACACCGTATTTGTTGATTTTCTCAATTTCAATCCGCGAGAACATATTGTTGCCCGCTCCGTTGTAAAGCGCCATGCCGATCAATGCATTCTCAATATGAATACTTTGAAAATTGCAGTTTTGCGTAGCGTCCATTTGAAGAGCGGTGCCGTTCACATTGAAAATCTGCACGTCGTAGAAGCTTCGGCCGACCACCACGTTATTCAGCACAATCCCGGCCGTCGCCTTCCATGCACCGTCCAAGGACAATTCCCGGATGACGCCGTATCGATTGCCGAATTGGTTGGAGGAGGAGAGCACGAGCATGGGAACGGGCGTCGAACATTTGATTTTGGAGCCGTTTCCTTCGCCTATAAGCGAGGAATACGCCGGTACGTTAATCGTGGAAGAGATGAGATAAGTTCCTATTGGGAAAAACACGCTTTTATTCGGAGTTTTCGCAAGAGCTGTTTGAATCGCAAGCGTATCGTCTGTCTTACCGTCACCTAAAGCCCCGAAGTCTTTCACGTTGACCCACGGCGATACCGGCGCTCCGGTGGCGGTACTGTCAGCCGCTTCCGCATACGTGCCGCCGAGCTTCCCCGCCGTTCCTCCCGCCAGCATTCCAACCCCTATTGCACCTAAAAACTTCATGAATTTCCGCCTGCTCAACTCTCTTGTTGTCTTCATATTACCGCTCCTTTGAATAGGGTTTCAATGGGAGGTCGTCCGAAATTTTAGGTGATTTTCAGGCAAAACGATGCTGTTTGTCCCATTATAATAGTTATCGACAAGATTTTCCAAACTCATAAGTCCCATTTTGTATCGTTGTCAAAAATGAGCATTAAGTATGGAAAATTTGAAGATTTCGTTGATTTCACGCCAAAAAAACGCCTGTTGTCTGCTGTCGAACCGGGAAAAGGCAGGACTTTGAATGCGCTTTAGCAGACATATTCATAGGAAAAATCGGCCGGGCAAAAAGTCCGTTTCGTTACGTATCGTAGCTAACGAAAAAGGACCAGCTACGTTCGTAGCGGTCCCTTGTTCCTATCCTATGTCGAACCAGCTTATACAAACCCGAGCCGTTCGTACGTTTTTCCGAGCACGCCCGCCGCGTCGCCTTTGAGCCATTGATCGATGACGGTGTAGTACACGGAGCGGAAATCGACCTGGTATTTCAGATCGCCGTTATCGAGATTCGTCAAGCTCGGCATCACGCCGTACAGTCCTCCCTTGATTTTGCCGCCGAGGACGAAGACGGGAGCCGCGGTTCCGTGGTCCGTGCCGCCGTTGCCGTTTTCTTTCACCCGCCGTCCGAACTCCGAAAAAGCCATCGTCGCGACGCGATTCTCAAGACCTTGCGCTTCCAGATCCTCGTAGAAGGCGCCGAGCGCTTCGTCAAGCTGCTTCAGCAGCCGCGCATGCAGCTCTTTCTCCTGGACGTGATCGTCGAAGCCGCCGAGCTGCAAATAAAAGACGCGCGTGCCGGACTTGCCCGCGAGCATTTTGACGACAAGCTGAAGGTCTCTGGCTATGGCCGTCTTCGGATATTCCACCTTCGCCTGATATCCGCCCCCGAGCTGATGCACCGCTTCGACGCTGTCATAAGCGTCCCGGCCGCGCTCGCAGGTTACGCGGATGACGGTGCCTTGCCGCTTCGGGTCGTACATATCGAGGAACGCCTTGGCGAGCCGATTTTGCTCGGTTTTCGGCATTTTCGGGTCCAGGAAGGAGTACGTCTCCAGCGACTGGATGACCGGCACATTGACCGTTTCCGCTTGAAATGCCAGCCCGCCGGCGGCACTGCCGATCTGCAGCGCCTTCAGCGGATTGCCGTTCCGGCTTAGCGACGCTGCCGCATACCGGCCGAGCCAGCCGGTGCGTCCCATCTTCTCCGGCTCCGCCGTCTGCCATATTTCCATGGAGCGAAAATGGGAACGGTCCGGCTTCGGATAGCCGACGCCCTGGACGATCGCCAGCTTGCCTCTTTGATACAAGGCGTGCAGCCGGGTTAGACTCGGATGCAGCCCGACCTGGTTGTCGATGGCCAGCACTTCGCTCTGCGTCAATCTCAGCGTCGGCCGCGCGTCGAAATAGCCGCCTATCCCATAGGGGATAAGCGTATTGAGCCCGTCGTTGCCGCCCGACAGCTGAATGACGACGAGCGCGGACGAATCGGAGCCGCCGTTATCCGCCTCTTGCGACCGGAGCGGCGAGCCGTTCTCGGCGAAGATCATCGGTCCCCCGAGTCCGAGCGTCGCCAGCAGGGCCGTGCCCTTGATTAGAAAGTCTCTTCTCGTCAGCTTCATCGGCGTTGCCCTCCTATTTCATCTGCGCTTCCGGACTGATCAGCACAAGCTGGAGCAGGCCGCGCATCCCGTTCGTTTTCTGGGCGGCATGGATGAACGTTTCATCCGCATAATTCGCCAGCACCGCAGACGTCTGCTCTCCCAGCTCCCGGACCCCGACGTTCAGTCCGAACTGCTTCACCCACTGCTGCGGAGACGCAGAAGCCTCCTGCATGTAGTCCTTCGCGCTAAAGTGGCTTTGGTTCAACCGCTTGACGGCCGATTCCGCAAACTGGCAGCGCGCCAGCAGGTTGGCGGTTGTCAGCCAGGCCATCCCGCCGCGCCAGCCGGCGACATTGGGCGGAAGGTACAGCTCCTGCCCCATCTTGCGCAGCGCCTGCGCGTAGCCTCTGGCGACCGGCAGCTCCAGCGCTTTGGCGATGCCGGCAACGTATTCCGCCGGCGACTTGACCAGACTCCCCCGCAGCTCCGGCGCGTAGAAGGCATCGGAGAGAAATAGCGACCGGAGCGTGTCGCCGATGTGGAAGCTTTTCGCGAATACCGCCGCCAGCTCGTTCACCCACTCGTCCGACGGCTCGGCCGCCGCGAACCAAGTGAGCAGCTTTCGCGTCACCCAACGCGGGAGCGCCTCCTGCTGGAACAGCACCTCAACGAAGCCATCCGCATCGAGCGGGCCGGTATGTCCGAGCACCGTCTTGCTACCGCCGTCATGCTGCTTAGCGTTGAAGTTGACTTGGTCCGTCTTTTTGTCGTAGCCCCATCCGGTCAGCGCCCGCGCTGCTTCCTTGACGTCCTCTTCCGTATAGTTTCCGATCCCGAGTGTGAACAGCTCCATCGCCTCTCGGGCGTAGTTTTCGTTCGGCTTGCCCTTGCGGCTGTAATTCGTATCCAAATACACCATCATCGCCGGATCTTTGCCGATCTCCCGCACCAGATCACGAAAGCTACCAAGCGCGTGACTGCGCAGCAGCTCGTTCTGCCGCACAATTAACGGCATCTCTCTGACCTTCTGGTATGAGGTGGTAAAATGGCCGTGCCAGAACAGCGTCGTTTTTTCGATTAGAGGAGCCTGCGTATTGATCATCCGGTACAGCCAATAGGTCTGCTGATCGACGATCTGCTCTTTGTCCAGCGCTTTGCCGTCGGCGGCGATCCGCTCGATCGGCTCCGGCGAAAACGTCCGGCCTGTCAACGATTCTCCGGCGACGAGCCGCCGCACGGTCTCATCCTTCCCGAGTTGGAGCGCCGCATTCACTTCCGCCCTCCCGGGAAAAAACGTCGCCCGGCTGAGCAAATGCGCCGCTTCCTTCTCCGTCCATTCTGCACTCATCTGCAGCACCGCCCTGCATGTCTTTATTCCTAATATATTGTTATTATATAGTACAAATGTTACAAAAGTATTTGCCTGATCATTCCAAATAAGAAAAAGCGCAAACAAAAAAAACGCTTCAAATCGAAGCGTCCGTTCGATACAATATAATGAAGTTTCGAATCCGCTTCGATTGCAAAGCGACTCGTCGGATTCGGTTGCAGCCAAGAGGTGATTCGCATGCGCTCTGATCTGATCATACGGGAACTGCCGATCGTCAAGCAAGTGTTCCCGTATAAAGTACTGCCGCAAAAAAGTCCTTCCCAGTTTTATTCTCATTATCACGATGACGTGTTCGAAATTCTTCTGGTCCAGCAGGGGAGCGCCGAATTCCGTATTGGCGGGCAGCGGCTGACAGCCGTGCCCGGCGATATTTTCCTGATCAACGAAGGAGAAATTCACGAAGGCGGCACGCTGGACGACGAGGCGGAATACTGCGCGTTTCTGTTCGACCGGACCCGGATCGTTCATTCGCACGTCGCCCATTCGGATTACGCCGCCTCCTTAACCGAGCCGTTGTCCGTACCGGTGCATCTGAGCCCTGCTGACGAGCATTACGAATCCGTCGCGCCCCTGCTTCGCCGCATTGCGGACGAGTACGACCGCAAGGAGACTGGCTTCGAAGTCGTCATCCAATCGTACATCACCGTGCTGATTACCGTGCTGACCCGTCTCTACGCAAGCCCCGGCCGCAGCGGTCAAGGAGAGGCCGCAAGCAAACGCAAGCTGGAGAAGCTGAAGGAAGTGCTCACCTTCGTCGAAACGCATTACCGGGAAAAATTAACGATCGAACGCGCCGCGCAGGTGGCCAACATGAGCAGCCATCACTTCTGCCGCGTATTCCGTGCAGCCGTCGGGAGAACGTTCATGGAATATGTCCACCTGCTGCGCATCAACAAAGCGGAAGAGCTCATTCGCGATACGGACTGGTCCATGACGACGATCGCCGAGGAAGTCGGCATTTGCGATGTGAATTATTTCGGGCGGCTGTTTCGCAAATATAAGCGGTGCAGTCCGGCCCAGCTTCGCAAAAACCGTTACGCCGGTCATCCGCCGGGTTAACCGGACGGAGCATTCTCACAATAAACGAAACTGCTCCAAGCCTGCGATATAGGCGGGAATTCGCTCCTCCACCGCAGCTTTATCGCCATAGCGCAGCACCGCTTCCTCCGTCATATCGCGCTCCAGCAGCCCGATATGATCGCAGGTCAGATCCAGCAGCATCAGAAATTGTTCCACGCGCAGCGCATAGGCCATCTCAGGATCGCCTTGCACATACCCTTCGAGAAACCCGTCGGCGAACGCCCGGAGCAAGGGCCGGTACCGGTCGAATCGGTGACGCTCGTACCGCGGAGAGCGGTGAAACGACGGAAACAACGTGTTGAAATTGTTCAACACGTTGCCGGCAAACGCGAGACCGTCATAGATGATCGGCACCGGATCGATCAAGCGGACCCCCACTTCGCAAATAATGAGATTTTCCGGCGATACGTCCCGGTTCGTCAGGCTCAATCCAGGCGAACGCCTCAAGCGGAACGGGACGATTTCGTCCACAATTCGCTTCACGCCCGCAGCTTCACTGCCATATCCCGCACGCTCCAGCCGTTCCCACGAGTTCAGGTAGCCCTCCGTATCCTCTACCCAATACGCGCGAAAACCCTGCTGATGATCGCCGGTAAGTTTTCCGTCGTTCCAGTCCAGAAACCCGAACCCTTCCAGCTCGACACCCGCCCGGTCCATTTGCCGGAAAAATCGTCCGCACTGCGCTCCCCACCGGGCCGCTTCGGCTTCGTCCGCTGCCGCGAGCGACATGACGGGCCCGCTGTAGGTTTCGATCGTAAAGCTAAGCTCCGGACTAACGTAATATGTATAATACGAAGGGCAAATGCCTTCGCTCACCCCGTTCGCCAGCCGGTAATACAATCCTCGGCCACCATATTCGGCTCTCAGCTCCCGTTCGTTATACCTAAACGGCTTCCCGTAGGAAAAAGGCTTAGGAAACCGCACCACCAATGGCCCGGTTTCCGTCGTAGAGATCAGGTAAGCTTCATGCCACGCGCCTTCCGCCAAATATGAGACCTGCAGCCCGTTTTTTCCGAGCCCGGCCACCTCAAGCGCAGCTTCGATTCTTGCCTTGATTCCCACCTTCACTACAGTTCCTCCTTACAGCCGGACCGGCTGCCCTTGCGCTGCGGATTCATAGGCGGCAAGAGCAACGGCCGCAGCTTTCATCCCGTCTTCGCCGGTAATCGGAACCGGCGTTCCGTGGAGCAGCGCCTCGACGAACGATCGAACCAAATATTCGTCCATATTGTCTCCCCAATAGCTCCACTCCCCTTTGCCCGTCTGAACGCTGTACACATCGTTCTTCTGGGCAAACGCATCGACGGAGAGCACTCCGCGCGTGCCGACGATTTCCATCGTCACATCCCCCCAGGTCGGGAAGCTCCGGTTGCGCGACCAGCTCGGGTCCAGAACGGCGAAAACGCCGTTATCGAACTTGACGTGCACCATACCGGCATCGTCGATATCCTGCTCTTGAAACACCGTCGTCGCATAGGCGTATACTTCCTGCACTTCCGCGCCAAGAAACCAATGCATCAAGTCCATGACATGGACCGTATGGTCCAGCACCGCGCCCCCGCCGGACAGCGCCTTATCGGCGAACCATCCGCCCGGAAAGCTACCGCGGTTCGTGCCTTTGATCGCCACGATCTCGCCGATCTCGCCGCGCTCGACCGCTTGCTTCGCTTGCACGACCGCAGGCAGATAGCGGCACGGAAAGGCGGTCATCAGCTGTACGCCGTTTTCTTTGCAGGCCGCGATCATCGCTTCCATCTCCCGCTTAGAGATGCCAAGCGGCTTCTCGCACAGGACGTGCTTCCCGGCTTGCGCCGCCGCGATGGTCAGCTCGGCATGCCGGACATTCTCCGAGCAGATGACGACGGCATCGAGATCCTTCGAAAGCAGCTCCCGGTAATCTTCAAAATAAGGGATACCGTGCTTCTCCGCCACAGCCTCCACGCGGGATTTCACTTCGTCTGCGATTCCTGCCACTTCGACCCTGGGCATGGAAACGAGCGAGTTCAAGTAGCTGAACGCATGACCGTGCGCGAAGCTGATCATTCCTATTTTTATTTTGTTCATCTTAGCGTTCCTCCTCACGTGGAATTAGAGATGCACGGCAGTGCCTGTTTTGGCTGATTCGATGGCGGCAAGCGCAATTTCAACCGCTTTGTACGCATCGTTCGGTGTCACGATCGACTCGCGGTTTTCGCGGATGCACCGGACAAAATGGCGCAGCTCGTAATAATACGGATCGTGATAGCCCGGGCTGCCCGGCACTTCGACAGCGGCAGGGCCGTCTTGACCTTCGGATACCCGGACCATTTGCAGCGACTGCGCCTCCAAGCTGCTGTTGCGCACGATGCCATCCGCCCCGGCGATTTCCGCCTTCGTATGGAACGGTCCGGGATACCCCCAGAACGCTTCCAGATTGGCGACGGCCCCCTGTTCGAACACGAGCGTCGCCAACGCATAATCCATCTCTTGATCGCGCCGGTTAAGCGCATACACCGATTTCACTTCGCCGAGCGCCCAGCGCATAAAGTCGATATCGTGAACCATCAGGTCGAGGATCACGCCGCCGCTTTGCTCGAAATTGCCGAACCATTCTTTTACTTTCGCCGGATGGCTGCCGGATCGTTTCGCATGCGCTACTCCGAGCTTGCCCAATTCTCCGGCCTGAACCTTTCGTTTGATATCGGCATACTCCGGGAAGAAGCGGACGACATGGCCGACGAACAAACGGACGCCTGCCTGCTCGCAGGAGCGGATCATCTCCGCCGCATCCTCCAGTGTCAGAGCCATCGGCTTCTCGCACACGACATGCGCGCCAAGCGCCGCCGTCTTCACCGTATATTCTTTATGTAAATAAGTAGGCAGCGCAATGCTGACCAGATCGGGCTTAACGGCGGACATCATTTCTTCATAAGAAGCAAAAGCGCGGCAATTCGTTTCATCCGCCAGCCGCTCGGCAAGATGAACCACGATATCGCATACTCCGACCAGCTCAACTTCAGGCATGGACGCATAATGAATAGCGTGAATCCGCCCCATTCCCCCGCAACCAACTACGACGACTTTCATGAGTAACCCTCCTTGACGGTATTCCGAAGCTGCTCGGATGCTTCCGATTATAACCTACGGGAAGCGTGCCGTCTCGGCATGGAATTGCTCATTTTTAGCACGATATTGATCGTTTCTCTCAAAACAGCGAAGGAACGGGTCAAATACTTACGACTTCGTTCTTATATAAGTCGGCGGGTGAACCTTGTCGATCATCAGCAGTCCGTCGAATTGTTCCCGCGGAATCATACTTTCCGGCAACATCCCCCAATCGAGCGAGATGCGGGGCTGGAACATCCACGAGGTGCCCTTCTTGTTCTTCCAATATTTCAAATCAACATACGTATACGGATGTCCGGCTTGCTTCAAAATGTGCTCCATACTGCCGGGCTCGTGCGTACCGATCTTGTACGTTTGTGCCATATTGTTGCCTGCCTCGCCTTCATACATGTACAGACCGATCGCATAGCTTTGCTTCTTCAGCCTGTCAGGCATGAGCTCGCCCATCAGCTTCACTCCGGAGTACGGAGAGTTCATGACCTGCGAATTGTTTTTGCGGATATGGTCGTTATGGCCCCAGACGATGATTTTCTTGTTCGGATATATATGATCTGCGAGCCAAGTCAAGTTGTCTGCCATCATTTCGTCGCGAATGCGCATCGTTTGCAGAAAAGGCTCGTAATCCCCTTGCTCCGTAGCGGTGTTGCTGCGAATGACGACCTCCGTGTACTCCTTCACGACACGAATCCGGTCGTCCATGACCCGCTGCGTCATTTCGAGCAAATGATTGTTTTTCGGATACTGCGCTTGCAGTTCGGTCGCATGCTTCCCCAGAAAAGCTTTCATGTCTTCGTAGGTTTTGAGCAGTTGAGGCTTCGCCTGGGCGTAAGCGGCGGCATCCTTACTCTCGCTCCAGTCGGCAAGCTCTTCCTCGGCCTTGACAAACGCATCGGCCAACGCGGCATCCTTTGTTCCGATCCATTCCTTCATAAACGAAGCGTAAGGGAATTGAATCTGCATATCAAAGCCGCTGACCGCAAGCGGACGCTCCGTCCCCGCGCTTTGCTTAATATAGTCGAATAAAGGCAGCGTCTCCTTGCTCCACCATACCCCAAAGATCGCATCCTTCATCAGCTCTTCCGGAGAGCGGGACTCGACTCGGGCATAGGCGCCTGCCGCATTCCCCATCCCCGATTCAAAAGCAATCACATCAAAGCCGAGCTCCTCGTGCAAATATTGAATCAGCCGGGTTTTCACCTGATTGTACTCTGCGACGCCGTGGGAATTTTCCCCTAAATAGACGATCCGCTTATCCATCAATAGCGGCTTAAGAAAGGATAAATCTTCAAATTGCTCTTTCTTAATCGAACCGTTCGTTACCGTTTCCGGCTCAATCGATTCGAGCGTATACGCATGGGATTTCACCCAGTTCCCCCACGCGAGATTATAGTCTTCTACCGAGCCTCTAAGCGGAGCTTTCGCTTCCGTCGCTTCCTTGACTTCGGCATATGCTGCCTGAGGAATCAAGCAGGTCGCTGCCACCGCAGCAATAACGGCTTGCTTCATTGTCCATTTCAGCTTGTGCATCATTCGTTCTCCTTTTGTCCGGTACGTTGGTGTAGAAACCGCCATTCGCCCTATGCGGTCACTCGGCTTCCATCCTATCAACCACAGGTTAAATTCGGAGAACGATTTTGTTTAAATTTTATTTAAAAAACCTACGCATCCTAGCAAAAAAGAAGCTCCTGCCTGGGGCAAAAAGCTTCTTCAGAGTATTGATAAAGCGGGGGTTTCAAAAATAGAGATGCAAGCGGAGGTGGGGTATCTACTGGAGGAGCGACAGCGTTCGCCTTTGTCTGCGGGAAATACCCGCTGTTAAGCGACTTCAATCAAAATTTCCCGCTGACAACAGCGACCGGAAGTAGATACCTCACCTACTCGTAACAACCTCTATTACTTCAATCCCCCCCTTCTCAACGCACAGAAGCTCCCTGCTTAGAGCAAGGAGCTTCTTCGTTCGAATTTATGCAATAAGGACGAGGCTTACAGATCGAAGTACAAGGAGTACTCGTGCGGATGAATGCGGATCGATACCGCTTTGGCTTCATCGCGCTTCAGCGCAACATAGTTGTCGATGAAGTCTTTGGAGAACACGCCGCCTTCGGTCAGGAACTCGCAGTCCGCTTCCAGAGCGTCGAGCGCTTCGTCCAGCGTACCCGGTACGCTGCGGATTTCTTTCTTCTCTTCTTCCGGCAGCTCGTAGATGTTCTTGTCGAGCGGGCCGTAGCCGAGTGCGCTCGGGTCGATTTTTTTCTTAATGCCGTCCAGACCGGCAAGCAGCATCGCTGCGAAGGACAGATACGGGTTAGCCGTGGAGTCCGGCGTACGGAACTCGATGCGGCAGCCTTTCGGCGTTACGGCAGCGACCGGGATACGAACGGCTGCGGAACGGTTGCCCTTGGAGAACACGAGGTTAACCGGCGCTTCGTAGCCAGGAACCAGACGTTTGAACGAGTTCGTGCTCGGGTTGGTCAAAGCGATCAGCGCCGGAGCATGGTACAGAATACCCCCGATGTAGTGCAGCGCCATTTCGCTCAGGTTGGCATAGCCGCCTTTTTCATAGAACAGCGGAGTGTCGCCGTTGAAGATCGATTGGTGAACGTGCATCCCGCTACCGTTGTCACCGAACAGCGGCTTCGGCATGAAGGTCGCCACTTTGCCGTATTGGCGGGCGGTGTTTTGCACGATGTATTTATATTTCATCAAGTTATCGGCTGTTTTGGTCAGCGTATCGAAGCGGAAGTTGATCTCGCCTTGGCCTGCGGTAGCCACCTCATGGTGATGGCGCTCGATGCGAAGGCCGGATTCGATCAACAGTCGGCACATTTCGCTGCGGATATCTTGCTGCGTATCCGTCGGACCAACCGGCACATAGCCGCCTTTGTGGCCGACTTTGAAGCCCAGGTTGCCGCCTTCTTCCTTGCGGTTCGTGTTCCAGTGCGCTTCTTCGGAATCTACGAAGTACGAGGAAGAGTTTTGCTTGCTTTCGAAGCGAACTTCGTCGAAGATGAAAAATTCGGATTCCGGGGCGAAGAATGCCGTTGTACCTACACCGGATTTTTGCAGATATTCTTCAGCCTTCTGGGCGATGCTGCGCGGATCGCGCTCGTAGCGTTCGCCGTCAGGCGTATGGATGTTGCTCATGATAACCAGCGTCGGATGAGCGGTGAACGGATCGATGTAGCTGGTCTCCGGATCCGGCATCATAACCATGTCAGACTCCTCAATGCCTCTGAAACCGGGGATGGAAGAACCGTCGAACGCTACGCCGTTCACGAAAGTTTCTTCTTCTACCTCGGATGCCGGTAAAGAAATGTGATGTGCTCTGCCGTTCAGATCGACAAAACGGAAATCTACCCACTCGATGCCTTTTTCCTTGATGGTGTTTAATACGTTTTGTACTGACATTGACTCGCCAA
Organism: Paenibacillus tyrphae; assembly: GCF_027925525.1. Lineage (GTDB taxonomy): Bacteria > Bacillota > Bacilli > Paenibacillales > NBRC-103111 > Paenibacillus_G > Paenibacillus_G tyrfis_B. The sequence continues at coordinate 197,354 of NZ_BSDJ01000008.1, forward strand.
CCTCCTAATTTCCGAACATTTTCATCATTTTGTTCGCTCATTGTTCAAGTTTTCGTTGATCATGGACTTATTATAAATCGACATCGCAAGTATCGTCAATACTTATGTCAGGTATTTTTTACGAGGGTGTAAGGTATGCTTACACAGGGTCGGATTTTGTCACAAATTGGACAAGAAAAAGGCTTGATTTCCTGAAAAACAGGAGAACCAAGCCTCTTTCGATAAAGAACCTACTTTAAAAATACGATCATTACCGCGCCAGAGCCGCTTCTTTCTTCGTATCGAACCGTTTTCCGCAAAGCGGCGCCAATTGTTCCAAATCTAACATGAGTTTGGCGAATTGGTCCGGGAACAACGATTGCACGCCGTCTCCGGTCATCGAGTTGTCCGGGTCCGTATGCATTTCGACGATCAGGCCGTTCGCTCCGGCGGCGATGGAAGCTTTACACATCGGCTCCACCAGTTCGCGGCGCCCTGTGCCGTGGCTCGGGTCCGAAATGACCGGCAAATGGCTGAGCGTCTGCAGCGCCGGAATGGCCGCCAGGTCGAGCGTATTTCTCGTGTAAGGTTCGAATGTTCGGATTCCGCGTTCGCAGAGCATGACGTTCGGATTGCCGCCCGCCAAAATGTATTCCGCCGCATTCAAAAATTCGTCGTACGTCGAACTGAAGCCGCGCTTGAGGAGCACCGGCGTTTGAATCGTGCCGAGCTTGCGGAGCAGATCGAAATTCTGCATGTTCCGGGTGCCGACCTGCAAAATATCGGCGTACTCGGCGCACACGTCGACGTACTCCGGCGTCATCACTTCCGTGATGGTCAGCAGTCCGTGCTTTTTGCCGGCTTCCGCCATCATCACCAATCCCTCGACACCGACGCCCTGGAAGCTGTAAGGGCCGGTTCTCGGCTTGAAGGCACCGCCGCGCAGCACCTGGGCGCCAGAGGCTTTGACCAAGCGTGCGATTTCGTCGATTTGCTCCGGCGACTCGACCGCGCAAGGTCCGCCCATAATGACCAGTTCGTCGCCGCCGATCGATACGTCGCCGATTCGGATCACCGTATTGTCCGGGTGAAAATCCCGGCTTGCCAGTTTATATGATTTGGAGATTTTGACGACCTGCTCTACGCCGGACAACTGGCGAAGCTGCTCGGCCAGTGCCGGGCTCGCTTTGCCGATAATGCCGACGACCGTGCGGTCTACACCTTTGGACACATGGGCCGCTACCTCGTGTTTCTCGATATGATGAACGATTTCGGCAATGCGCTCTTCGGTAATTTTGTTGGATAAAATAACGATCATGACTATCCACGCTCCTCTGGGACATGTTCGTACTTAGACGCTTCGACGCTTATACGCTTTTAAGTGTTAAAGTAACTATACAACGAGGAACCGCTCCCCGTCAAGATCGAAGCAAAGATAATTTCTTCAGCCTTCGGACCCCGAGGAGAGCAGCGTCTCTTCCTTGCGTCTTCTGCGTTTTTCCTTTCGTCTGCCGTCATACCATTCCAGCAGCCATTTAATCGGATAAAAAACGATAAGCGCCAGAACGGCCCCGTCGATGACCCCGCCGACAAACAGCTTCAAGTTGAATTTGATAAACGTATCGAGCCAATCCGGCAGCACGGACAATAAATGCCCCTTGATGCCGCGCGGAAGCACCCAGCCTCCCACTTGCCGGTTCAGGAAGGACATCGGGATGTAGATCACTTTGCCGAACACGAACCCGATCAAAGCCGCGGCCATGCTGGCCCGAAATACGTAGACTAATGGAAAGATAAGAAAAAAAGCAAGCCCCGCCGTAGGCAGGGTAAACATTTCTACAAACAGGCCGACGGAGAAGCCAAGCGCGACGATGGCCGGCCCTCCTTTGGCTCTGGTCAGCTGCAAATACTTGTATTTAAACCAACGACCTACATTGCGAAGTTGAAAAGGTTTTTTGCCTGTTGTCTGTTTGCCCATGACTGTATGTCCCTTTCCTTCCGTGAGCAGCCTACTCCGCGCTTGCTTTTTGCTTGGCGACCGGGATTAAGCGGTCCATATTGACCGTGCGCCGCAGCTCCCAGGTCGCGGGATCGGCAGCATCGTATTGTTCCAGATACGCAATGACTTCCTTGGTAATCGGCGTAGGCGTCGAGGCCCCGGAGGTGACGCCTACACGGCGCACCGGCTTCAGCCACTCGGGGTTCAGCTCGGAAAGATCGGCGATCCGGTACGCCTTGACTCCGGCAATCTCCTCGGACACTTGCGCAAGACGGTTCGAATTGTTGCTTCGCGGGTCGCCGACGACGATGACGAGATCAGCTTCCTTCGCCTGCTCCGCGACCGCTTCCTGCCTTACTTGGGTAGCAAGGCAAATCTCGTTATGAATTTCCGCTTGCGGGAACCGTTCCAGCAGCCGGTTCATAATGTGCTTGATATCCCACTGACTCATCGTCGTCTGGTTCGTAATCAGGATACGCTCCGACGCGACGTCAAGCTTGTCGATTTCTTCCGTATTCTCGATCAGATGTACGCGATCCGGCGCGACGCCCACAGCGCCTTCCGGCTCGGGATGGCCTTTCTTGCCGATATAGATGATCGTATAGCCCTCGGCCGTCTTCTCGCGGATCAAATCATGCGTCTTCGTCACGTCGGGGCATGTCGCGTCCACAACGGTCAAGCCCTTGTCGCGTGCTTTGCGGCGAACTTCAGGAGATACCCCGTGGGCGGTGAAAATAACCGTCCCCTTGTTCACCTGCTCCAAAATTTCCAGACGGTTCGGGCCGTCGAGCGTTATGACGCCTTCTTTTTCAAAATAGTCGGTGACATGCGCATTGTGCACGATCATGCCTAAAATATATATAGGTCTCGGCAGATCCAAATTTTTGGCGGTCTGCATCGCCAGCGCCATCGCGTCGACGACGCCATAGCAATAGCCGCGGGGAGATATTTTGATAACGTCCATGCTGCACCTGCCTGTCGAATTTTCACTTATTCCTTCATTATACCTGATTCCTCGGCCGGAGGGAATTATCCCAGGCTTGCGGCGTCTTGCTGCTCCATTCCGTTGCGATCGGCAGCCAGATGATGAAGGTCGTACCTTCGTCTTTCCGCGTCTTGACTTCAACGGAGCCCTGATGCTCGTCGATGATCCATTTGGCGATGGACAGGCCCAGCCCCGTTCCGGACTTGCAGCCCCGCGACGGGTCCGCGCGGTAGAACCGCTCGAAAATAAGCGGAATCTCGGATTTGTCCATCCCGATGCCCGTATCCTCGATTCGGATGCCGATCTGCCCGCCGTGCCTTAAGGTATCGAGCCGGACGTGGCCCTGCTCCGTATACTTGAACGCATTTTCGAGGAAAATGAACAGCAGCTGTCTTAAATAATCTTCGTTGCCGTAGACGTATATGCCCTCGGCCGCCTTCGTCTGACCGACGATCCATTCGGCCGTTTTCGGCAGCAGCTGCGCTTTCCGCGCGATCTCATCGAGCAGCGGCTGCAGCTCGACTTCACCCTTGGTCATCTGGAACCCGGCGTCGGCGCGGGCCAGCGACAGCAGGTCGTTCACGAGCCGCGACATGCGCTCCGCTTCTCCGGAAATATCGTGCATCGCCTCCAGCGTAAGCTCCATCTTCGCATCGTCCTGCTCTCCGGAGGTGAGCGCCGTTTGTTTCCACATTTTTTCCAGAAGCTCCATGTTACCGCGTATCGTCGTCAGAGGGGTCCGCAGCTCGTGCGACGCATCCGACACGAACCGGCGCTGCGCGCCGTAGGCTTCTTCCAGCTCGGTGTAAGCGTTCTGCAGCCGTCCGAGCATGCCGTTAATCGTCTGCGTCAGCTCGCCGATCTCATCGTTCGGACCGGTGTATTCGATCCGCTTGTCGAGGTCGACCCCTTTTTCGATCCGGTTCGTGGCCGCAATGACCTGCTCGATCGGCCGAAGAGCCTTGCGCGCGAGAAACCAGCCGACCGAAGCGGCGATCAGTACGCTGATCAGCCCGATCACCGTCAAAACCAGTCGCAAAAGCGCCAGCAAGCTCTCGTACTGCTCTATCGAGTAAGCCGCCTGCATGACCCCCAATACGTTGCCGGTATACTGCTGAACGAGCGGCACATAATATACCATGAACGAGTAGCCCTGGATGCTCATTCTTTCGAATTGACACTGGTCTTTCAGTATGCATTGAATCTTATCGTCGGTCACATCGGGAATTTTGATCCCCGTCTGTTCCGCGTCGGGCAACTCGACGACCTGTCTCGTACTCAAACTTGTCACCTGGTAAAAGACATTGTTCGTTTTCGGCAAGTCGCGAATGTTCGGAATCAGAACATATTCCCCGTTTATGATCTGAGGCTTGATGCGGGAGGCTACGCCCCCGGCTTGCTGCTGGATTTCGGACTTTAAGTTATCGTAGTAAAAATAATGCAAAAAGAAGTAAAGTCCCAGCCCCAGCAGCAGCAGGGTTGCGGATAATATCGCCGTATACCAAAGGGTCAGGCGCAAGCGGATCGACATGTCAGCCTTCCCCTCTCAACACATAACCGGCGCCGCGAACGGTCTGAATCATCCGTTTGTGCCCATGCTCCTCCGTTTTTTGCCGTAAGAGAGCGATATAAACCTCCAGCACGTTCGATTCCCCGCTGTAATCGTAGCCCCAAATTTTCTCCATAATAACGTCCCGTGAAAGCACCCTTCTCGGATTCTGCAAAAACAGATGCAGCAGCTCGAATTCCTTAGTCGTGAGCTCGATGAGCTGCCCGCCGCGGTACACTTCGCGCGTATCCAGATCCATAAAAGTGTCCTGGTACTGCAGCTTGTTGGAAGGCTGCTCCGTTTTGTCCGCCGCCTTGCGGCGCAGCAGCACGCGCACCCGGGCAAGCAGCTCCTCCAATGCAAACGGCTTCACAAGATAGTCGTCCGCGCCCAGATCGAGCCCCTTCACCCGGTCGGACACCTCATCCTTGGCCGTTAGCATGAGCACCGGTACGTCCGAGCCCCCTTCGCGGATACGGCGCACGACTTCCCAGCCGTCGAGCTGCGGCATCATCACATCCAGAACGACCGTATCCGGCTCGTTCTCAAGAATTTGCTTTAAGCCGTCCATCCCATGGTTCGCCGTAAATACGGTGTATCCTTCAAATGCCAAGCTTCGGCGCAGCATGGACGTGATTTTTTCATCGTCGTCAATCACTAGTATTTTCTCTCTCATAAAATCATATCCACCCGCCCTTCTTTACTTCTATTGTACCAAAATAATGTGGTTTGCAAAAAAAAGAAGCGGAGCTTTCTCATTCTTCCGCTCTGCTTCTTTTTTCATTATCGCATTATTGCTGCTTCTGTGAGTCGATCGTGTTGCGATCGCCGATGGTTACATCGATGTTGAGCTTTTTGCCGTCACGCATGACGCCAATCGTTGCTTTATCGCCGACTTTTAATTTTTTGATGCCCATGCTGACGTCGCTAGTGCTTTTAACCTTAGCTCCGTTGACCTCGGTGATCACGTCGTAAGGACGGATACCTGCTTTGAAAGCCGGGCTTTTGCGGTCGACTTGATCGACCAAGGCCCCGTCGGTATTTTCAAGCTTCAGTTCGGAAACCCATTCCTTGTCAATCGGTTTCATCGCTATGCCGATATATGGAACCGGCTCTTTTGGAATTTTCACGTTGTTTTTCAGGTTATCCAGCACCGCAGATATCGTGCTTGTCGGAATCGCGAAGCCGATGCCCTGTGCTTGCGCACTGACGGCCGTATTGATGCCGATGACCTCGCCATTCAGATTCAGCAGCGGACCGCCGGAGTTCCCCGGGTTGATCGAAGCGTCGGTTTGCAGCAAATGCTTGTATTGGCGCGTACCGTTCTTATCCGGGATATCGATCGGACGCTCTTTGGCGCTCAGCACCCCGACGGTTACCGTATGGTCGAAGCCGTACGGGTTCCCGATAGCCACGACCCAGTCGCCCACGTTCAAGTTGTCTGCGCTACCGATCGGAAGCGTCGGGAATTCTTCGCCTTTTTGCGGCTCGATCTTCAGTGCGGCCAAGTCGAGATCATAGCTGTTGCCAAGCAATTGGGCTTTATATGGCTGATCTTTGCCTTGGAGGTACACGTTGATTTCGTCCGCGCCGTCAATTACGTGTTCGTTGGTCAAGATGTAGCCGGTTTTCTCGAAAATAAAGCCGGTCCCCATCCCGCCGGGCTGCAATTGGCCGTCGTTGCTTTTCGGCTGCTGCTGACTGCCGCCGAAATCGTCGCCGAAAAATTGGCGGAAGAACGGGTCGTCGTACAGCGGATTGCCGGAACGTCCGGTACTTTTCGCCTTGACTTTCGTCTCGATCTTGACGACCGCCGGACTTGCCTGCTGCACGATCCCCGAAATGTTGGTCGGACGGGCCAGATCGAGCGAAGAAGGCTTCACGCTTCCACTATTGTTTGCCGGCGGTGCACCCGCCGAGCTCTGGTTGCTGTTTCCGGTCATCACGCCTTGAGCGCCGGTAAACAGGTTCATTTTATCCGAGGCGAACATTAGCGTACCGACCACCACCACACCGGCCATAAATGCAGCAAACATGCTGCGGAATCCGCTCGACTTCTTCGGTGCTGCGCCGAGCTGCCAATTCCCCATCGGGCCTTGCTGCTGCTCCCCGGAATTAAAACCGTACGGGCGCAGCGGCTTCGGCGGCGTTACTTCCACCGGAGCGGAGCCTTGACTGTCGCTGACCGTCGTATCCGAGGTGCCGGATTTGTAAGGACCGTAGGAAAAGTAATGAGAGCTTTGCTCACGGCTCGCAGCCGTTTCCTCTCCACCGGCCGTTTGCCGGTTATCCCCGTCAGACTCGCTATGCTTCAACTCGTCGTTCGGGCGACGATAAAGATCGTTTACGTTGTTGTTATTATTGTTATTGTTGTGATCCATCAGAAAAACCTCCATTTCGTATAAGGCTTCAGGATGATTGCTTTCTAGCCTTGCTGTTCTTGTCTTTATATTGCACTCGCAACCTTAAAGAAACCTTAAAGAAAAATAAAATGGAGGTAAAATAAACAACCCCCTAAATCCCCCTTAGTAAGGGGGACCCCAGGTGCTGCGCCCCTGGACCCGCAAGGTTGTCTTAAGAGTGAGTACGCCGCATTTTTGTTACTATAGATGAAGGAACGCGTTTATCCGGCTCGCCGGATACGCTTACATTTTGGCGCGGCAAAGTCCCGCGCAGCTGTGCGCTGACTGGAAGCGAAGACGTGACTCGACCGCCGTTAGGCTGGTCGGTAGCGGACAATCGCGGTCCTTGCTCGACGTATCGCTAATGCTGGTGCGCCGCATGGAAGCGAGGACGCCACTCGACCGCCGTCAGGCTGGTCGGTCGCGGACAGTCGCGATCCTTGCACCAGCGATCCGATTATAGCGACGCTCCCCTCCCCTGGCAACCTTTCGTCGTCCAGGGGGCGAAACCCCTGGGGTCCCCCTTACAAAGGGGGATTTAGGGGGTTGATCGCCTTTAGGGGGTTGTTACCTCGGATACCCTCTCTCAATCTCCCGCAGCAGCGAAGCCGCCCGGTCCACCCACTTGTCCTCCACGGCGCCGTCTTTATCGAGCGGCTCCTGAAACTGATCCATTAACGCTCCATAGGTCCGAGCATGGGCCTCTTGATCCAACCCCTCGTTATAGACATGCTTGAGCACGAACGGGGTACCGATTCGGACGATGGCGTCAGTCGATTCCGTATCTCCGTCCAGTACGCCGCGCGTAACCTCAAACGGAATGCGCAGCCATACTTTATGGCCTTCATCCAAATAGCGGTCGAAGGAACCGTGTTCATAATCCCAGTTGCCGCCCAAAGCGAATTCATGCTCATGCAAATAGCTTCGCACTTGCTCGAAAGGCTCTTCCCGTCCTTGCAAAGTCGAATCTAAAGGAATCATCGACATCTCCTCCAAAATAATGATCGGATCAACAAAATCACGCTTAGCATGCGCCGGCGCAAGTAAAATTATGCCCATCAAGGAGAATACAAGAAATTCTTACGTTAAATACACGAATATTAATCATATTATGTAAGAATATCTTACGTAGTTCGTTGACATAATTTCCACACGAATCGTATAATGATAAGCAAAATAATCACTTTATACGTTATTAAGCGCTTTCTGAAAGGAGATAGCCTCGATGAATTTGAATACGCTCGCGAGCGGATTAGATACAATTTGGGTTGTTCTTAGCGCTGCGATGATCCTGCTGATGGAAGGCGGCTTTGCCTTGCTGGAGGCAGGATTCGTACGGCAAAAGAATGCCGTCAGCATCATCATGAAAGTCTTTGTCGACATTACGTTTGGGGCCTTAATCTTTTTCTTCTTTGGCTTTGCGCTGATGTACGGAAAAGATGCCGGTGGGCTCATCGGAACGACTGGCTTTATGATGGGAGGAGACTTGACACACATTAACCTCACCATCACGCATGATACGTATTGGCTGTTTCAATGTGCGTTCGTCATCGCCGTCATTTCGATCGTTTCCGGTGCGGTAGCCGAACGAATCAATTTCCATGCCTATATTTTGTTCACCATTGCCATGACTGGCTTAATTTATCCGGTTGCCGGACATTGGATTTGGGCAGTAGGCGGTTGGCTTGGCAGTCTCGGGATGATCGACTTTGCGGGCTCGGCGGTCATCCACGCCCTCGGAGGCTTTGCCGCTCTGGCGGCCGCCATCGTCATCGGACCGCGAATCGGCAAATTTGCGGAAAACGGCACAGCTAACATTGTCCCTCCTTCCAATCTTCCCCTTGCATCGGTCGGAGCCTTCATCCTTTGGTTCGGATGGTTCGGCTTCAACTCGGGCAGCACGCTCAGCGCGACCAACGGGTCCATCGGACATATCGCGGTAACGACAATGCTTGCGGCTGCCTCGGGTGGAGCGACTTGCATCTTGTTTACGATGCTGCGTTATCGCAAATCGGACCCGCCGATGGTCATCAACGGCTCGCTGGCCGGACTGGTCGGCATCACCGCTGGCTGCGCCTTCGTCAGTGACGAGGCGGCGATTCTGATCGGCGCCGTTTGCGGCATCGCGATGGTGTTCGCAACGGAATTTCTAGAATCCAAACGAATCGACGATCCCGTCGGAGCGTTTGCCGTCCACGGCGTCAGCGGAAGTCTCGGAACGCTGGCCGTCGGCTTGTTCGCGCAACCGGAGCTGGCCGGGAAGGTAGGGCAAGGCTACAGCGGCTTGTTTTACGGAGGAGGGTTTTCGCTGCTTGGCGTTCAAGCCCTTGGACTAGTGACCGTCATGATTTGGGGGTTCGCGACAACTTGGATCGCTTTCAAGCTGATTAACCGATTCGTTCCTATCCGCGTCAGCCGGGATGAAGAGCTTGTCGGTCTGGATGTCGGAATCCACGGCGTACCGGCCTACAGCCAAGAGCATGATTTTATTGAATTGACTCAGTTGACGCAAGACAAAAGATAGTATTCAAGAGAAGAAGCTGCTCCTCCAATTTCCGGAACGGCTTCTTTTTTTTACGTTTTTTTGTTTGGAACCAAAGGCACTGCCCTATCCATCGCCGATGAAGTTAAGCTTCGGTTTTAATATGAAACTGATCGTGAATCGGTACTTAAATGCTCGGAAAGGGTTGGATGATCCGTGTGAGAAAGCGACTTAAATAATCAGCTAAATAATAGTCATCATCATTTTAACAATACAAAACGCTATTTTTTAGAATATGCAATAATTTAATATTGAATTTTATTCCATTAATGTTTATAATAACAATAAACTTACAAAAAAACGAATATTTACTGAATCTTATTTTAGTGATAGTAATTAATGATTGCATTGTTTTAACACATTATTACATACAAGAAAGCTACCTTTCTGTAGTATAAATACTACAACAATATGTAGCATCTGTACTACAATCCTTCCCTTGTTTTATGTAGTCAACAACGATAATTTTCACAGTCGCCTTGTTGATCTTTTCAAGTATTTTTAACGAAAATAAACAATAATATGTTCAACCAATCCTCAACCATAACTTTCACAAACAACTCCAAGTGATATAATCCTGATTTCTAAGCAAGCTCCTACTTCTCACAAAATGCCAAGAATCACAAAATAACTTACTGGTTTGCATTTATTTTCCTAATAATTGGATATTCTTTATTTTCTTATTTTTCAGGAAAGAATTTTTTCGCAGACTCATTTATATCGTCGAGATCCAGATATTTTTTTCTTTAAGTAAAATCAGTTAAACCCGAGATATTTTTTCTCACTATGTAGTAAATAGTAAATAATGAACTCGATTTCCCTTGAAATATTTTTAAACTGGGCAACACTAACTTTGGCGAGGTGTGAAATCTTGATAGCCAATTTATTAAAAAGAATGAAGTTTATAAAAATCGAAGAAGGTAAATTTAACTTCGGCTTTAATTACACCCCCGAAGAAGTACTTCATCTATCTAATAAGTACAATATTTATTTTGACTGGTTATTAAAAGAGATTGGACAAGAAAACGTGTACTTACCAGAATTCTACATATCGGAAAATCCGGTAACAATAGGAGCAATAAAATCATTTTTGGAAACAACAAATCTACATTCTAAATTTAATTCGGATCTACTTGCAAATATCAATAAATTTGATCATAATACCCCCGCATTTCCAATAAATTTATCGGAAGCGAAGCTGTTTTGTAACATTTTGACTGAGAATTCAGAATACATACTAGATTTGCCTTATGAATTTGAATGGGAAAAAGCAGCTAAAGGTTACGATGATAGAATTTTCCCTTGGGGGAATGATCCAAATACTAATATATCTAACACATCCGAAAGCGGGTACAACTATCCCTTACCTATAAATGATAATACTATAAATAGTTCTTACTTCTCGGTAAAAGCAATGGGAGGAGGTGTTGAAGAATTAACCAAAAGTCTTCATTACCCGTATAAAAGCAATCCCATTAAAACTGCTCTTTCTGTTAGATACCCTATTTTAAGGGGAGGGACTTGCGAACATCAAATGGATTTAGCTATGTGTACCAGGAGACATGGTAACCTTCCTAGCTTTTTTAGAGGATTTAGAATTGTAATTAGAAAAGGTTGTTTCGAGGTAAATGAATTATCACGATCTCTTTACAACATTGATTCATATTTTAACCCCAACGATTATGTATTTGTTAAATTACTTTCAGCGGATAACGAGTTCTATTATGTCGACTTAGGCCTTCCTAAAAATGGAAGGATCAATCGTAAATCAACCCCAGATTTATCAAGAGGCATTTGTTTCAACTCGGAAATAATTGTAAAAATAAATTCTATTAACTCTAAATATTTCGAATGTTCTAAGATCGATACTGATGATTTATATGAAATTTTAGGGAGGACTCCACGTGAAAAAAGTGTTGACGAAAAATGTAAAGATGCAGCACATATCTCCAATAAGGGGAGTAAGCATTTCCAATAACGGGAAGTATATCGCAACTGCCGGATATGATAACACCATAAAAATCTGGTTGACGGAATCTTTTGAATTGCTATTTTCTTTCGAAAAACATACAGACCTTGTTGAAAAAGTATCTTGGTCGGAGAACGATAATTGGATAGCTTCTGCTAGTGCAGATGCTTCAGCAATTATATGGAATCCACAAAATGGAGAAATTCTGAATGTATTAAAAGAACACACAGATGATCTCTTAAGTATAAGAATATCCGAAATACACCACCTCGCTTCTACAACTTCATTCGATAAAACCTGTATTATATGGGATTTAAATAAAGGAATACCTATCTATACTTTCAAAGATCATTCTCATTATGTCAATGATAGTATATTAACTAAGGATGGAAAGTATGTATTCACAGTAAGTAATGATGGACGGGTGATTAAGTACAATCTGGACCAAGGAAACAAAGAATGGGAAGTTCAGACGGAGAAAGATTTAAACAGCATTGCTTTAATAAATGATGAAAAGAATCTCATCGTTGCCGGAGATGATTGTAGACTGATTTTCTTAGATATTCTTAGTGGAGAGATAGTAAACAGCAAAATAATTCATGATGCTCCCATTAAGACAGTATACGTATCCCATGATGAAACATTAATTGCAACCGGAGGTTATGACAGGAAGATAAAAGTATTCAAATATCCAAGTCTAGATCTCATTCATGATATTGGTGCAAGCAACAAGTGGGAGAATTCCATAGCCATCTCTCCTGACAATCGATTACTTATTTCCGGCTCATTTCGTTCAACCTTTTTTGCTTTTGACTTGAAAGAAGCTACTGAAATCGCAACAGGCGCAGTAGATACTAAAGGAATTAACTCAATAGATTCTTTTGAACAATTCCTTGCATATGGTGGAGACGATAGCATTTTGAAAGTATTAGATCTAAAAAGCAATAAGTGGTTGTTCCATGAAAAAGTTCATGACAGCATCATTCAAGGAATTAAATTTTCGCCAAATGGAAAATATATTGCAACTACTTCTTACGATGAAACTGTGGCAGTAACAAATTTTGAAACACTTGAATTAGAAAAAGTATTCGTTGGACACCGCGGAGTAGTTAATACTGTAGCTTGGAATAAAACGAGTAATATCATTATAACCGGTGGGTATGATGGCATTGCTCGGGTCTGGGATCTCAATACAGGAAATATTTTAAAAGAAATAATTTCAGATGGCAGTGTAATTAAAAGTATTAGTTGGAACCATTATCACAACCTTATCGCGATCGCACATAATAGCAGAGTTGTTTACTTATACGATGGAATAGAATTTTGCTTAAAAGGAGTTTTTAAAGGACATCAGGCCTTAATAAACCAATTAGCCTGGTCTTCTGATGGTTCCCGATTAGTAACCGTCTCAAGAGATAAAACAATTATGATTCACCATATTGATAGAATGCGTAGCGAAGTATTCGTAGATCATGCGCATAGAAAATCGATTAAATCAGTCAGTTGGTCCCGAAGTGATAAGTACATCATAACCGGTTCTTACGATACTAATGTTAAGATTTGGGATTCTCAAAGTGGAAATCTAGTAAAAACAATTGATACCCACACCTTGGGCGTAGCTGCATTGGTTACCACCGTAGATGATCAGCTTGTTACAGGAGGTTGGGATAATCGGTTGACTATCACTGATATAACCGAGGATTCGTCTTTAATAGGAAATTTAAAAACTAACACTATGACTACCCTGGATTAATTAGCAACTCTGTATTCATTCCTTAGATAGTCGAGGCTTATGCCTTGTCTATACATAATTTATTTGCGAGGAGGTGAAATACATGAAGCGTTCTACATTAACTAAACCTGTACGTGGAAGTGTTCCGGAAGAAAAGTAGTTATCAGTAAATGATTAAAGAGGGGGCTAGGAATGTTCTCCCTTGCTCCCTCTTTAATACTATTTTATAATGTGGAGGTTTTTATAAATGATAGACAGATTCTCAAAAATTGAATATAACACATATATCGATGCAATTATTGCCTCTGATATTGCTGGAAGAGTGCATATACTAGATAAAAATTTAAACCTCGTCAAATCTTCTAAAACGTCTACTTATCGAAAAAAAATAACTGGATTTACATTTGATGAAAACTACATATTTACACGGAACAGTTTAGGAGCCATCGGAAAATGGGATATTAAAACATTGCTTCCACTAGATTACCATGATGATTATACTTTGAAAAGAAATGAATGGGTCCAAGAAGACGAAGAGGCTTCACTAAGCAACGCTAGAGGAATCGGATTATATAACGGGAAAGTCTATGCAACGAATGGGTATGGCCATTTTATTAAGATTGATGCGACTACTTTCGATTGCGAAGAAATACATCCCGCGTTTTCTCCAAATTCATTTGTAGACTGTATCAATGTCGAAAATCCTGAATTGCACGTTATTTCAGAAACTTGTGGAATGCTACACCTAGGGAATTTGGAAACTAATGCTTTCCCTATTACAGTTCAAGTTGATAATGGAAGCGTGCACATTGTTAGGTATGATAAAAAAAATAATCGGTTTATCGCTACTCAAGATTATGGGATGCATGATGGAGCAAAAAAACGTAGTGCATGCGGACTTGTTACAATAAATACTAAAGGAGAGGTACAGGCAACTAATCATTTTACAACAGATGACGTTGAATTCATACAGTTTACTTCTGATTATCAATATGTTTACGCAGGTGGCTTTGACGGACATATTTATGTTTTTGAAAACAATGTGGCACTGAAACTAGTAAAGGTTATCGGGCCTTTTAATGATCAAATAACCTATATGACAATTCTAGACAATGATGATTTAATTGTCCTTCTACAATCTGGTGAATTACTTAAAGTGGATAAACACGGAAATACTGTTGTTGAATATAATTTCCCATATAGTTGTGTATGGGCATTTGAACCTGTACCCGGGAAGAAAAACAATGATTTATTTATTCCAACGGGAACGGGAATAAAAGTTGTTAAGGTAATAGATCAAGCATTTAATAGTGTAGGATTAGATGTTATTCAAGACTATAGGTACAATTTTGGAATGATTTTCAAGGTAAAGCCGCTCTCTGATTACTCCTTTGTTGCCTTAACAAGACAAAAAACTTTATTCAAAGTAGATCATACAGGCGAGATATTATGGACGAAATATTTGTCAGCTCTGCCAAAAAACCTTGCTGTCAATGAAAAAAGTGGGAAATCCTTGGTTGGGTTGGACAACGGAGTAATCCTAGAAGTTTCGCTTGAGGATGGTACATTTATTCGAGAAAGGTGCTATGAATCGCCTGTATACGCTGTCGCTTACCATAAAAATAACATCTTGGCGGCTAATAAAAATGGGCACTTAAATGTTTTAGACGAGAATACATTTGAAGAAAAACATATCATTGATTTAGGAAGCTACCCAAAAAACATAAAAATAACGAATAGTGGAATATTTGTTTCCGGCGGAAGCTTTGGATTTGTTGAATTAGATCCTGAAAGTTATGCTATAAAGAAACAATTCGTTGGCCTAGTCAATACAAAAGAAGATGGAATAAAGATTGGTAATAATGTTTATGTAGGTAGTTTCGGGAGGCAACTAGGCTGCTATAAGTATGATAATACAGATATGATAGGGGTCGATGAAGCATTTATAGATTTTCCATTAGCAATCCACGCAATCGAAGTAACGGACGGGTATGATATTCTATTGGCTGGAGGTAACGGGGGATTTATTTATATGTATCGGCTTGTTGACGGAACCCCGGTTAAAGTACGAGAAAAGTATATTTAGCTTGTCCAATCATTTTTTAATATTTGTTCCTTAGAAATGATCGAAAGGACTTACATGTGAAAAATAAAGATATAACGTATCTTGCGATAGCTAATCTGGTGACTTCCTTAGGGTCTGGACTTTCCTCCTTTTTAATTCCTTGGTTGCTAATTAACCAAAAAAAAGGAGACCAGATATTTATGTATGTCAGTATCGGGGTCATGGTGTTTATGTTTTTGTTTACCCCCTATGTAGGGAGCGTTATCGACAACAACTCCAAAAAAAAAATTATTATATGGATTGAAATCGCCAACATCCTTACAATAATGGCAGCATGTATTTCCTCAATGCTCCAAGGTGAAATTCACGTCAGTTATTTGCTTCTAATAATATTTGTCGGAGCTATCTACGATGGATTTAAATATTCTACGATAACCGCATGGACGCAAAATATATTTACAAAAGAGTCTTATAACAAAGTGAATAGTATTTTAGAAGTTCAAGGCCAAGCTGCTTTAATGTTATGTGCAGGTCTAACTGCTTTATTGGTAGGGAAAATTTCCATAACCTACTTGTTATTGTTTGATATAGCAACCTCTGTGATTGCAATTATTTTGTACATGAAACTGCCAAATGGAAATATGGATAGACCGGAAGATCTTGCTGTGACAGAGCGTAATGTGATAAAAAAAGTTATTTTAGATTTCAAGTATTCTTTGTCCTTTATTACAACTAACAAAAAATTAATGACATTCCTCTTTCTTACTTTGTTTCCCAGTATTATTGTTTTAACAGGAAATTACTTGAATCCGCTATTTATTTACAAATTTTTATTACAAGATCCGAGTATACAAGGAATCTCTAGTATGTTATATGCCATAGGCGCAATTATAGGCGGTATGGTACCTTTGTATCTGTTAAGAAAAATAAGTGTGTATACTGCCGTCAAAATAACGAATTTTTTCTTTTTCATCAGTATTTTGCTTATTCCTTTATTTCCAATGACGCTTGTATTTTTATCGACCCGAATATTATCAGGCATTAGTAATGCATCAACAAGAGTATTGCGAAAGAATGTACTTTTGGACACTATTCCAAATCATTTGATTGGTAGAATTAATACCATTTTCAACTCAATAAGTACATTAACCAGAGTCATATTAACTGCTATTTTAGGTGGTATGATCTCGAATGGAAGTATTATCTATGGGTATTATTTTATCAGTTTCTTGTTGCTACTGTCTTTCCTTGTCCTCTACTCCTTTAAAGGGGTCAATATGAAGAAATTTACATTGGATGAGGTGAAGGAAAATGGACAAATTAACGCTCAATAAAGAACTTGTCCCGGCTATCCAGTCAATTGTTTTTAACAGAGAGTATCTCTACTTAGTAGGTCCAGTTGATTTACCTTGCGACGTAAACAGCCAAGTAAGAATGTTTCGGTGGTATTCATGGATAAAAACACCCGAACATATTGACCAAAAAGACGCTCAAATTAAATATTTATTAGATAGGCGCATGGAAAATAGTCAGGTTTCTTCAGTACTTACGTTTGGATCTTTAACCGAAAATAATATCTTCGTAAGATTACATAGCATATGTCATACAGGGGATATTTTTGGGAGCCAGAAATGTGATTGCGGTAATCAACTGCGGGCAAGTATGGAACGAATCGTAGAACATGGTTCCGGTATACTTTTTTATCTCGCAAACCATGAAGGCAGAGGAATTGGACTTATGAATAAGGCATTGACATATCTCTTACAGCAATCAGGATATGATACTGTTGAAGCGAACGAAATACTAGGTTTACCTGTAGATTGTCGAAGCTATGACGAAGCACTTTGCATATTAAAACACCTGAGAAGGGAGGGAACGATTACTTTTCTTACTAACAACCCAAGCAAGATTGAAGCCGCTCGTCGTTACGGGTTTGAAGAAGTACGGTATGAGCCTCTATGGGTAAATGAAAGTGTTCACAACCATAAGTACCTCATGACAAAAATTGAAAAAACTCGTCATATGTTAAACCGTGAAGTATCTCGTTAAAACGTTTCGTTGAATCATCAGATTCATTAAAAGAGCCATTCCATCGGAAAATGGAAGGCTCTTTTAATGAGTCATCATTTCGAATCGAAGGCGCTGCGTAACCCGTCGCCGATGAAGTTGAAGCACATGATCGTCAGAAAGATCATAAAGCCGGGGATGAACGGATACCAAGGCGCATTGTTCAAAATCGTCAAGCTTTGAGCGCTTTGCAGCAAGTTCCCCCAGCTCGCGGTAGGCGGCTGAATCCCCAGACCGAGGAAGCTGAGGCTGGACTCTGTCAAAATCATGCTGCCCATCTGCAGTGTCGCGGAGACAATGACCGGGGCTATGGCGTTAGGCAAAATATGCACGAAAATAATCCGGAAATCCGACATGCCGATCGTCCGCGCCGCATCGACGAACTCGCGGTTTTTGACCGAAAGGATTTGCCCTCGCAGCAGCCTCGCCTTGGACATCCAACCGAAGGCGACGAACACGACAATAATATTGAATAAGCTCGGCTTCAGGACGGTAACGACCGTGATCAGAACGAAGAAGGTCGGAAACGATAGCAAAATATCGACGATCCGCATCAGAAAGCTGTCGACTTTCCCGCCGTAATAACCGGCTAGCGAGCCTACGGTAATCCCGATCAGCAGGTTAAGGATAACGGAAAAAATCGCGACGGAGAGCGATACCCGGGCGCCATACAGCAC
The DNA here is from genome assembly GCF_027925525.1 of Paenibacillus tyrphae. GTDB lineage: Bacteria > Bacillota > Bacilli > Paenibacillales > NBRC-103111 > Paenibacillus_G > Paenibacillus_G tyrfis_B. Next base: position 215,320 of record NZ_BSDJ01000008.1, read on the forward strand.
CCGGCTGAACAAATCCCGCCCCAAATCGTCGGTCCCGAACCAATGTGCGGCGCTAGGGGGCTTCAAACGGCTCATCAGATCCTGTTCCGCGGGATCATGAAGCGCTATAACGGGCGCAAACAGAGCGAGAACGATAAGTACCGCCATAATCCACAGGCTGACAAATGCCAGCCGGTTAGCCTTGAATCGTTCCCAAGCCCGGCGTTTCGGTTTGGCGGCGGCCGCAGGAAGCTGGGCCTTATTCGTAGTTACGGCTTCATTCATGGATTATACCTTCGCCTCGCTTTTGCTGTAGCTGACCCGGGGATCCAGGATCGCATAAGATAGGTCGGCCAATATGCTGCCGAAGACATAGAGAAATGCAGTCATTGTCGTAACGGCGAAGATGACCGGATAATCCCTCTGGAAAGCCGCTTCCGTGAACAGCCGGCCGATTCCGGGAATGCTGAAGATCGTCTCGACAATAACGGAGCCCGCGAAGAAGCCGGGCAGCGATAGCCCGAACAGTGTTGCCAGCGGAATCAGTCCGTTGCGCAGGCCGTGCATGGTCAATATCCGTCCGCCCCGCAGCCCTTTGGCTTTGGCCGTGCGCATGTAATCCTGATTGATAACCTCCAGCATGCTGGAGCGAACATACCGGATCCAGACCGCCACCTCGGAGCATGCAATCGTAAACACCGGCAAAATCAGATGAAGCACCCGGTCCCCGAAGCCAGACGACGCATTGATCGTCTGTAGGCCGCCCGACGGCAGCCAACCGAGCCGCACGGCAAAGAACATCATCAACAGGAGACCGAGCCAAAACCCGGGCAGCGAAATGCCGACGAACGTAATGCCGGACACGAACTGATCGAGGCGCGAATTCGCTTTAACCGCGCACAAAATGCCGAGTGGAATCGCTATGGCCAGAGCCAGAGCAAAGCTTGTGACCGTCAGCAGCAAGGTATTCGGCAGCCGGTCCCAGATCAATTCCGAGACCGGCTGGCTTTTTTGAAACGAAGTGCCGAAATCCCCTTGCGCCAGGTCGCTGATCCATTTCCAATACTGAATATATAACGGTTGATCCAAGCCATAAGCTTTGATCATATTCTCTTTATCGATGGCCTTGATCGTCGGATCGTCGACATATTGGGAGATCGGACTGCCCGGAGCCATATGGATAATGAGAAAAGAAATGATCGTAATGCCAATCAGAATCGGAATGGCGTTCAGCAAACGCCGAAGGGCATATCGGGCCACCGGATGTCACTCTTCTTTCATCATAATTTCGATCGTAACGATCTACGGATTTTCTTATTTCGTGAAGTACCACTTTTCAATTTCCTTCAAGGAGTCGCGGTTCGGATTAAAGCCTTCGAGATTGGCCGGATAAGCCATAGTAGTCGTCGGCGAATAAAGGAACGTATACGGCTGGTCTTCCGCAATCAAAGCGTCGATTTTGGCCAGCAGCTCTTTCCGTTTGTTCATATCGAAGGTTTTCAAGTCCTCGTCAATCAACTTGTCAACCTCGGGATTTTTATAAGAAATATAGTTCGATCCCGTCTCCATCGCTGTGGAGTGCCAAATGCCTTGCGGGTTCGGGTCTCCCGAAATGCTCCAGCCGTGGAAAATAGCAGTAAAGTTTTTACCCATCCAGTTTTTCGTAAAAGCAGATCCTTCAACAATCCGAGGCTGAACGCTGATGCCGACTTTTTTCAACTGCTGCTGAATGACGGTCAATGCTTTCTCGCGAACCTTGTTCCCTTGAATCGTTTGCATCTCAAACTCGAACTTTTGGCCATTTTTCTCCAAAATGCCGTCGCCGTCCGGATCTTTCCAGCCTGCATCGGCCAAAATCTTTTTCGCCTTTTCCGGATCGTACGGGAATTTCGGCACATTATCCGTAAACGACCAGTAGGAAGGCGATGTTTGACTGTGTACGAGCTTTCCTTGTCCTTCGACGATGTTATCCACGATACCTTGGCGATCAATCGCCATCGTAAGTGCCTGACGCACCGATTTATCCTGGAACAGCGGATTGGTCAAGTTCCAGGCGGCAAACATATAGGTTCCCGTGCCAATCCCTTTTTGCAGCTTGATTTTGCCAGATGTTTTGGCAAATTGCTCGATGGCCTGCAAATTGTCGGCCGGCACCGTAGTGACGTTAATTTCTCCGGCTTGCAGCTGCGCCATCATGGCGTTCGCATCCGGGACGATCTTCGCCGTTATTTTCTCGATGGCCGGCTTGCCGCCGAAATAGCTGTCGTTGCGAACGAAGCGCAAATATTGTCCCTGCTTCCACTCTTCCAGTTTGTACGGGCCCGATCCGACCGGCTGCTTCGCGAAGGTCGATTTTTCCATATCTTTAATGGCAACATCCTTCAGCAAATGCTGAGGCAAAATATTATAAGCCAGCATGTCGATGTATCCGGCATGCGGCTCTTTGAACGTAAATTTAACGGTCGCATCGTCCGTTTTCTCGACTTTCGCCAATTTTTCGAACGTTCCTTTGCGCGGGCCTTTGTAATCCGGATTAATCGGGATGCTGTATGTAAACACGACGTCGTCGGCCGTTACCGGCTTACCGTCGCTAAACTTGGCATCGTTGCGAATTTTAATCGTCATTTCTTTCTTGTCTTGCGAGAACTCAGGCTGTCCGGCCGCCAGATCCGGAACGATTTCCTGTTTGTCATTGAAGTCGTACAACGAGCTGAACACCAAATCGATCACTTCGACAGACGTCGTTGTCGTCGCCCAAAAACGGATAAAACCTTGCGGATCCAGCAAATAAGCCGTATTGATTTCGCCGCCGTCCACCTTTTCCTTTTTGCCGCTGCTGGCTGCCGCTCCATCGGCCGGCTTCTCACTAGTTGCGGGGGTGCCTCCGCCTCCGGACGTGCAAGCGCTGAGCAATAGCGCGGTGGACATCAACGTGGCAAGAGCGATATTTCCCGCTTTACCGATTTTTTTGAACAACATGGCAAGTTCCCCTCTCTTTTAGATGCTTTCTATAGCTGTTTATACGAAATGGCACGAGGCGTAATGCCCCGGCTCCACTTCCCGGAACACAGGCTTCTCGATCCGGCAGCGCTCCGCAGCGTGCGGACACCGCGGATGGAACGCGCAGCCTGACGGCGGATTTGCCGCGTTCGGCACTTCTCCGCTTAAGATGATCCGTTCCCGCTTGCCGTCCACATCCGGTTCGGGCACGGACGACAGCAGCGCCTGGGTATACGGATGCTTCGGACTGCCGAACAACTGGTCCCGGCCGGCCAACTCAACAATTTGGCCTAAATACATAACCGCAACCCGATCGGAAATATGTCGGACGACGCTAAGATTGTGCGAGATGAACAAGTACGACACGTTCGTCCGCGTCTGCAGCTCTTCCAGCAAGTTGACGATCTGCGCCTGGATCGAGACATCAAGCGCCGAGACCGGCTCGTCCGCCACGATAAGCTTTGGACTTAACGCAATGGCGCGGGCAATCGCGATACGCTGCCGCTGTCCGCCGGAAAATTCATGCGGGTACATGCCAACCGCATGGGATCTTAGTCCGACCGTATCCAAGAGCTGTTCCGCCCGCTTCATCGCTTCCGACCACTTCAAGCCGCCTTGGACCACAAGCGGCTCGGCAATCGCTTTACCCACCGTGATTCTCGGATTTAACGAGGCATACGGGTCCTGGAAGACGCACTGCATCTCTTTCCGGATCGGCCGCAGCTGCCGTTGATTCCAACTGCCGATCGAAGTCCCGTTAAACACGATTTCACCTTCGGTCAAATCGAGCAAGCGCAAAACCAACCGGCCGACCGTCGACTTGCCGCAGCCGGATTCGCCTACAATACCTAGCGTTTCCCCTTTAAATACCGTAAAGCTGACATTGTCAACCGCTTTGACGGCTCCGTTTTTCATGCTGCCGCCAATGCCAAAATATTTTTTCAACCCTTTAATCTCTAGAAGCGGAGCCCCCACGTGTCGATCATCTCCCTCTCGATCCGTACTAGATCAAAATGCAGCGAACCTGATGCCTCGCTCCGATGTCCCGCAGCTCGGGCTGCCGGTCGCGGCATTCCGCTTTCGCCATTGGACAGCGCTCGGCAAACCGGCACCCGGCCGGAAAAGCACCAGCGGGCGGAACGCTTCCCGGTATCGGGACAAGCCGCTCGATGGTCCCCTGCATGCGTGGCGTCGATTGGAGCAGGCCTTTCGTGTACGGATGTCTGGCATCTGTAAATAGCGTTCTTACGTCTGCCGTCTCGACGATTTGCCCGGCATACATGACGATAACGCGCGTAGCCATTTCGGCGACAACGCCCAAGTCATGCGTGATGAACAGCACGGACATGTCGGTCTCGCGAAGCAGCTGTCGGATCAGGTCCAGCACCTGAGCCTGAATCGTCACATCTAAAGCCGTAGTCGGCTCATCGGCAATAAGCAGCTCCGGCCTGCAGGCCATCGCCATCGCCAGCATGACACGCTGCCGCATTCCGCCCGACAGACGGTGCGGATACTCTTTCCGAATCCGCGAAGGCTCCGGAAATCCGACGCGCCGCAGCCAATCCTCCGCTATTGTAACCGCTTCCGATTTGCTTGCGCCAAGATGTCGGGTAATCGCTTCGGTCAACTGCTTCCCAATGGTAAGCACCGGATTCAAGGAGGTCATCGGCTCCTGAAAGATCATCGCGATTTGGCGTCCGCGAACGCCCGACATCTCCCGATTGCTGAGGCCGACCAAATTCCGGCCGCCGAAACGGACCTCGCCGCCGGTAATCTCCCCTACCCGGGGAAGCAGTTGCATGATCGACAAGGAAGTCATGCTTTTGCCGCAGCCGGATTCGCCTACAAGCGCGACCACTTCGTTCTTTCCGATTTTAAAATCGATGCCGTCGACAACAGTCAGTTCCCTCTTTTTGTCTTTAATTACCGTTTTAAGCGATTTCACTTCCAAAAGTGCCTCAGACAAGGGATCACCTTCACTTCCACATTCATTGTGTCATAAAATTTCACTTCGTTGGAATTATTTCGGATGACAGCATCAAGTCCCATTATGAAGTTAATTGACCAAATTGTCATTAGAAATTTTAAAATTTAACAATTTTTTTTGAATTCTCCTTAAACACCAGTAAATTAAAGAGAAAAAAAGAGACGAAAATGTAAACTTTTTTCATCTCTTAGGAAAAATATGTTTTTTTTCTGAGGCTGTTGTCGAATTTTAGAACGCGCGAACGTCCGCCTTCTCCAGCCAAGCGCCGATATCGCCGATCACCGACTCGACCGTACCTTCCGCAAACGGCGAAAGCAGCCCCGCCACCTCAACCAGCTCGCTGAACGAACGGCTGCCGCCTTCCCGGCAAAGCCTGACGTAATCGTCCCAAGCCCGCTTGCTGTCGCTTTGCACACGGGACCAAAATTGGAGCGCGCAGATTTGCGCCAGCGTGTAGTCGATATAATAAAACGGCGTGCGGAAAATGTGCCGCTGCTGATACCAGTATCCGCCGCGATTCAGCAAATCGTTCTCCTCCAGCGCCAAATCCGGACGATAGACCGATTCCAGCTCGCGCCACTTGGCTTTGCGCTCCGCCGGGGTCGCTTCCGGGTGCTCGTACACGAAGTGCTGGAATTCGTCGACCGCAGTACCGTAAGGAATGAACAGAATGGCCGCGCTCAAATGCTTATACTTGTATTTGTCCGTATCTTCGCGGAAAAACAGTTCCATCCAAGGCCAGGCGAAAAACTCCATGCTCATCGAATGAATCTCGCATGCTTCCAGCGTCGGATGCAAGTATTCCGGCACCTCATGATGGCGGCTCATGTAATGCTGGAACGCATGTCCGGCCTCGTGCGTCAGCACGTCGACATCTCCGCTCGTTCCGTTGAAGTTCGAGAAAATAAAAGGCACCTGCTCCGCTTTAATATACGAGCAGTACCCGCCGAGCGCTTTGCCGGTTTTGCTGACGAGATCCATCAGTCCGCGCTCCATCATCATCCGGAAGAAAGTGTCGGTCTCCGGCGACAGCTCGGCGTACATCCGCTTGGCGTTGTCGACGATCCAATCGGCATCGCCTTTAGGCGTAGGGTTGCCCTTCGGAAAACGATACTTGGCATCATAGTAAGTTAACCGGTCCACGCCAAGCATACGCCGTTGCTGCTCCCGGATGCGCGAAGCAAGCGGCACCAGATGCTTCCGCACCTGCTCCCGGAACACAGCAACATCGGACGCGTCATAATCCGAACGCTTCAGACGGTCGTATCCAAGCTGAACGAAGTTCGGATAGCCGAGCTTCTGGGCGATACTCGTCCGTACTTGGACAAGCTTATCGTAGATTTCGTCAAGAACCGTCTCGTGCTCCGCAAAAAAAGCGTATCCCGCATCCAGCGCGCGCTTGCGCGTCTCCCGGTCAGTCGAAAGCGTATACGGTTCGAGCTGAGCCAGATTGAGCTCGCGGCCGTCAAACGAAATCGACGCGGAAGCGGTGAGTTTAACATAGTCGGAAACAAGCTTGTTCTCCTGCCGCAGCTCGTCAATCACTCCAGGCGTGAACGTTTTTACGGTTCTTTCGGCAATCCGGAACATTTGCTTGCCCCACTTCTCCTCCAGCGCCGCGCGATAAGGAGATCCGGCCAAAGCCGCGTAATACTTCGAGAGGAACCCTTGATATACCGGTGTTTGCTGGTCGAAAAAGTCCTGCTCCGCTTTATAGAACGGGTCGTTCGTATCGATGGTATGCCGGATTCGGGCGATCGCGGCCATCGACTCGAAACGGCTCCGAAGCTCGTTCATCCGAGTCAGAAGAACCTGCTGCTCCTCCGGCGAACCGGCCTCAGAGAACTGCTGCAGCGATTCATTCATCTGTTCCGTCAGCCGCTCCATATCTGGGCGTTCGTATACAAAATCTTCGAACTTCCTTGTCATCATCGCTTCATCCCTTTCCATGTCTATCGGCCGGGTGCTGGGGCAGGCCGTTTTTGTCAATATGCGGAAACAAAAATAAGCCTCCGACGCCGGCAAACGGCGAACAGACGCTTTATGCGGTCCATGATCGTTTTCTTGGTTTAATCCAGTGCTCTCGACAACTCTTCGCTAACCGCCACCAAATCGTTTGGTTCGCTTTCATTCAAAATGATACGGGCCTGCTCAATCTCCAACCGCAGCACGCGAATTTGTTCCATAGGCTTCTTGACGTAGTGAATGTATTCGACGGCCAGATGATGGTCCGGCTTTTTGCCAGCAAATAACCGTCGGAATGCTGACATCATTTGATAGCTTCGTTCTTCCATCATCCGCTTTTTTTCGTATCGTTCGACGGCTTGCTCAAGCTCGGCTAGCTGCTCTTCCTTACGGGAGATATACGCTTCGAGAAAAGGATACACTTCCGCCGCTTTCCGCTGGTTCATCCTTACCGAACTTCCTGACGGCACAGCATTCAACATGAAACCTCACCTATCCCATGATGTCAGATATGATTACATTGTTAGTATCAGTTTACACCAAAATCCCCGCTTTGAAAATAACGAATTTCATTCGAACTTCCATCAAGCGAAAAGAGGAAGCCTCGAAATTTCACTCGGGCCTCCTCCTTGGATCTGCTTATGTCTCCTATTGTCTTGCCGATTCGCTGGCGCTCTCGCTCGGGTTGTTTTGAGCCGCCTGCTTCACGTTATTAGCTACAACCTCTTCGGAAAATTCCGTATCGGTCTTCAGGTTTTTATTTAGATTTAAATTTTGATTTTTATTTTTAGCCATCGCTATCACCTCCCCTGATACCCTTTATTATGGATTTCAAGAAGGGACGTTATGCTTAGAAAATTTAAAACAGCAGTTCATTTTTTAATTGGTTCCAGAGCGTTTCGTTAATTTTTCCGTCGCCCTTTTTCACCACGAAGACATTCAACGTTTTTTTGCCCCACTCTTTGTACACCTGATCCTTCGTCTCGAAATATAAGTCGATCCGGTTGCCCTTGATGGCACCGCCTGTATCCGCGACAATCCCGTAGCCGTAGCCGGGAATGTACAACACCGTTCCGATCGGAAACACCTTCGGATCTGCGGCGATTGTGGAGAACGCTTCGACGTCCCGGGTAACCTTCATGCCGGAAAACGTGACTCCGTATTCGGGATGTCCCGGGTTTTTGCCAGTCGACTCCCGTCCGGCATAGTATCCGGTTGCCGTCACCTCGACGGCTTTATAGTTGGATAAATCTTGTCCCTTGTGAGGGAACAGCTTGTAATTCATCGTTCGGCGGCTGCTTGCTGCGGATACGGGCTGAGATTCAGGTTGCTTAACCTCCGGCTTGCTCACACCGGACGAATGCAAGGATACGGGCAAAGCTGCGATCTCCAGCTCAGTGTTCGGCGCAATAGACCGTTTGTAATCCTGTTGTCTTTCAAACCATATCAAGAAGGACAGCATCAGCACGATGAACAAAATCCATTTGGCATGGCTTGCGGTTTTTGGTAGCATAAGCTTGGTTTAAACCTCCCCTTATTAGAAGAGGCTCTCCAACATTCGCAAGATCTATACACAGTCTCCGGGATTCGCAGCTTCCCTTGGTCCAATGCAAAGAGCCTGCCCCCTTCACAACAAGGAGCAGGCTCTTCTGCCAAATCATATCATATAGCCGGTTACACTTGTTTGGTCCGAATGTCTTCCCGGATCAGCTCGATGACGCTATCTACGCTGTGTGCACCGAGGTCGCCTTGACCGCGCTTGCGAACGGAAGCGCCGGACGCTTGCACCTCATTTTCGCCGACAACGAGCATGTACGGAATTTTCTCAAGCTGCGCTTCGCGAATTTTGTATCCGAGCTTCTCGTTGCGCAGATCGGCTTCGACCCGGATACCAGCGTTTTGCAGCTTCGCTTCGACTTCTTTGGCGTACTCGTCGAAGTTGCCGGATACCGGAAGCACCTTCGCCTGGACCGGACACAGCCATGTCGGCAGCGCTCCGGCAAAGTTCTCAAGCAGGAAAGCGGTCATCCGTTCCATGGTCGAAATAATGCCACGGTGAATGACGACCGGACGATGCTTCTGGCCGTCGGCTCCGACGTATTCCAATTGGAAGCGCTCCGGCAGCAGGAAGTCGAGCTGTGCGGTCGACAGCGTCTCTTCTTTCTTGAGCGCGGTCTTAATCTGAACGTCCAGCTTCGGACCGTAGAAGGCCGCCTCGCCTTCCGCCTCGAAGAACGGCAGGCCGAGCTCCTCGACCACCTCGCGAAGCATCCGCTGCGACATTTCCCACATTTCATCGTTTTGGAAATATTTCTCCGTATCCTTCGGATCGCGGTACGACAGACGGAAGCGGTATTCCTTGATGCCAAAGTCCTCGTAGACTTGACGGATCAGGTTGACGACGCGGGCAAACTCTTCCTTGATTTGATCCGGGCGGCAGAAAATATGTGCGTCATTGAGCGTCATCGCCCGGACGCGGTGAAGACCAGTAAGCGCTCCGGACATCTCGTAGCGGTGCATGGTGCCGAGCTCGGCGATCCGCACCGGCAGGTCGCGGTAGCTGCGCATGTCGCTCTTGTACACCATCATATGGTGCGGACAGTTCATCGGGCGCAGAACAAGCTCCTCATTGTCCAATTCCATCTTAGGGAACATGTCTTCCTGATAATGCTCCCAGTGACCGCTCGTTTTATACAATTCCACGTTGGCAAGCACCGGCGTGTACACGTGCTGGTAGCCGAGACGCTCTTCCAGATCGACGATATAACGCTCCAGGGTGCGGCGTACTTTGGCACCGTGCGGCAGCCAGATCGGAAGTCCTTGGCCGACTTCGCTGGAGAAGGTGAACATTTTCAGCTCTTTGCCGAGCTTGCGGTGGTCGCGTTTTTTTGCTTCCTCCAGCAGGTGCAAATGCTCGTCCAGCTCCGATTTTTTCGGGAACGCCGTGCCGTAGATGCGCTGCAGCATTTTGTTCTTCGAATCGCCGCGCCAGTAAGCGCCCGCTACGCTAAGCAGCTTGAACGCTTTGATCCGTCCGGTGGACGGCAGGTGCGGCCCGCGGCACAGGTCGAAAAACTCGCCTTGGTCATAAATCGTAATGACCGAATCTTCCGGAAGGTCGCGGATCAGCTCCAGCTTAAGCGGATCCTCCAGCTCGCCGAAAATGCTCAGCGCTTCCTCGCGGCTGACTACCCGGCGGCGGATCGGCAAGTTTTCCTGAACGATGCGTTCCATTTCTTTTTCGATTTTGCTAAGATCTTCCGGAGTAATCGACGTTTCCATATCGATATCGTAGTAGAACCCGTCTTCGATCACCGGTCCGATACCGAGCTTGACGCTTTTGTTGCCATACAGCCGTTTGATCGCCTGCGCCATCAAATGCGCCGTGCTGTGACGGTATACCTCCAGGCCTTCTTCGCTATCCAGCGTAACGATTTGCAGCGCGGCGTCTTCTTCCAGCGGCGTGCCCAAATCGACGAGTTTTCCGTTGAGTTTGCCTACGACGGCATTTTTTTTCAGACCCGAGCTGATCGAGCCTGCCACCTCTTCCAGCGTTGTTCCCTGCGGGTACTCCTTCACCGCTCCGTCGGGAAAAGTTACTTTTACAGCCATGTCCACTACCTCCAAATAATTGTAGAAAATACAAAAAGCGTATCATCCCGAAAGGGACGAGTACGCTTAGCTCGTGGTTCCACCCTAATTCAATCCGCAGCTCATCAGTTGAACAAAAAGAACATGCTGCGAATCCTCAATTCATTCGGTAACGGGAATGATCCGGCGATTTATACTACGCGTCTCCGCCCGCTGATCTAGTCAGGCCAGAGCGACGTTTCCAAATCACGGCTACAAAGGGGTAACCGATTGACGTTCGCTGAAGGGGATTGCAGCCGGATGTCCCCTCTCTCTGAACAGCACTTCAACCGATCGTGTCTTCGATCCTTGCCTTATCCCTTATTATATTCAGCCGCTGTTGAGCGGTCAAGGTTTTGGCATAGCCGGCAGTAGCCGCACAGCTCCACGCGATTCTCGAAAATTTGCCGGATCGTCTTGATCACCTGCAAATCCGGCTCGCGGGTGTGGATATAAATCTGCTGCGGAGATACCGTAATCAGCGTGCTGACAATCATATCCTCGAAATTCATATCCTTCTCGAGCGTTTCTACCGTCACGACGGCATCCGCATCGTTCGTTTCGATCTTCTCCAGATGCTCGCCAAGCAGCATAAACTCATTGCCGCCTTTGTGAATAAGGTGAACGAACGGAATTTTCGCTTCCTGAATATAGACGAAATATTGCAGCAGGGAAATGAATTCGCGATACTGCCGGTCCATGACGAATTCGTCGACGGCATATTCGACAACTTCGCGGAGCTCGTTCAAGTAATCCGGCGCCCGGAAACGCAGAAAGCCGTCCAAATTCAGCTCCGTATGCTCTTCGATGTATTCGGTAAGCAGGGCGGTCAGCTTGTTTTTCCGCCGCAAGTACGCTTCATTCTTGTCCGATTTGACCGCCGCCGAATCGTCCCGCTCTCCCAACATTTGGCTGCAATAGCCCAAGATGCTGTCCGTCTCCTCGTCCTGCTTGTAATGAAACTCATGACGGATCATATGACGCAGCAGACGCTGCTCTTCTTCAGCCAATAAATAGTCCGCCACGGCGCCGGCTGCCGCTTCATATAGCGCGTGACCGTCGGCCTGCAATTGAAAAGCCGGCATATCCGCGCTCACTTCGACTCGCTGCAGACCATTCCGCCGGTCCAGAACGATCCGGATCTTGTTCTCCTTATGTAGCCGTTCGCCGAAAAGCTCGACAAGACGCAAAAGCCGGTCAGCCTGAGCTTCGGAGCGTTTCACCATTACGATCGTCAACAGCTTCATCCAGGGTCACACTCTCCTTTCGGGCCTTACGATTCCTTTAAAGTATATGGCTGGACCTTCGCAGATATACAAAGTACAGACACCCGCGATGTAGCAATAACTGTGAGCAGAACTCATCTGAAGTCTTCTTTTTTCGATACCAATTGTATTATTTTACACATTTGTGATACAATACGTATCAAAGACAAAAATACGATCCTGGGAGGTTTGCTATGCAGCATCTTCGCCAAAGGTTCAAATCGCCGGCCGCGGACAAGCTGGTTCGTCTGCACAAAAATATTTACCTTAACCGCAGCGACCCCAAGTATCACGAAAAGGTGATCACGTATCTCGACCCGCACTCTCCCGAAGCGCATTACAAGTTGGGACAATATTTCGAGAACAACGGCAATATCGGCAAAGCGCTGAAGCATTATAAAGAAGCGATGAGCACCTACCCTTCGCCGTATTATTTTCCCGCGTCCGGATCAATCCGGCGGCTGACGAAGGAGAAAGCTCCTGCCAGCGCCGGACCGCAAGCCGCCTCGGGCACAATTGCGACGCGTACCAAAAGAAAAGGCGCTGCCGCCGGCCTAAAAATGCTGCTGTTGGTGCTCCTGTTCATCAACCTCCTGCTGCTTGCGCTGTTATACGGACCCACCGCCGTTTCGAAGGTCGTGTCGGCGTTTATACCTTGGAGCGTCGGGAAAGAAGTCACGTATGAAAGCGTCGAAACCGCTTACGTCCTGCATTTTCCTTACGGAGAGCCGCAGAAAGCTGTAGAGGAGGCACTTCATAAAAAAGCGCTGCAGCTTGCTAGCGATCATCCGAAGCAAGCGATCGTCCTGTACGGCGTAGCTTCCGGCGTTCGAACCGCCGATAACCAGGCGGTGCCGCTGAGCGACGAGCAGTTTAAGACCAAGGCGTTTGTCGTGGCAGAATACAACCCGGCCGTCGATCGTTCGGTCAAAATCCGGTTCTTGCAACCGGAATTCCAAAAGCTCCGGACGACGGCCGGAGCTCAACTGATCCGGACGGCGCTTGAAGCTTACGCTACGGATCATGGATCAGCCCCCTCCTCCGTCGAGCAGCTGTTTCAGCCTTATCCTAGTAACTATGCCAGCTATATGCCTATAGAAACGATTAGCGGTTCGGCTCATGTCCGAACCGTTTTTGATGGAAGCGGCGGATGGGTTTACGACGCTCAAGCCCAAGACCCCGCACGCAGGTTTTATCCGAATGTCGCATGGGAGGGTGCATCCGGAACGGCAGCCGCCTCCGCAAACCTACCTTTCGAACCGGTGACGGTCACGATCGACAAAAGCGCTCACTCGCTCCGTCTGAACGCCGGACCGGTGGTGCTCGCAGAGCTTCCGGTCGGATTGGGCGCCGACGGCCGAACTCCCGACGGCACCTTGACCGTCCTGGAGCGGGTCCGCGAGCCTCAAGGGAGCCGCCCGGGGGTATACGGTACCGCCGCCTTGGGGATGGGCGAAATCGCCATCCACGGCACCGCCGACGCAGCATCGATCGGCGCAAACCGGTCGCTCGGCTGCATCCGCCTGAGCAACGAGGCGATGTCCGCCCTGTACCCGCTCGTGCCGCGGGGCGCGCGGGTCGTCATCGGCAGCGGAGGGACGGGCGGAAGCGGCGGCGCCCCGATTCTGGTCCAGCCGGAGCTGCTGCTTCCGGGCAAGGGCGGCTTAGGCCGGGAGGCTGAGGAAACGGCCAAGCACCGTGTCTTTCAGTGGTTAGGCTAAGCGTCGGAGCGAGCGCACATAAACATACGCAAAAAGACGCCTGCCTTCGAGCCCGGGGTGGTTCGAAGAACAAGCGTCTTTAATTTTGTGCTAATTTTGCATAATGAAGTCTTTATGCACCTGAACCGTCTCGTCGTCGAAGCGGCGCAAAATCTCATAGCGCGTATTGCGCTGCGCAGGAATTTTGCCTGCTTCCCGGATAAGCTGCAGCGTCGAACCGATGTTCACTTTGTGCGTCGTTCCTGCCGCGGATACAACGTTCTCTTCGATCATCGTCGAGCCGAAATCGTTGCAGCCGTAGTGTAGCGACAGCTTGCCAACCTCCGGTCCCATCGTCACCCAAGACGATTGGAAGTTCTTAATGTTGTCGAGCATAATGCGGCTGATCGCGACGTTTTTAAGGTAATCTTGTGGCCCCAGCTTCTCCGCCTTCAGATTCGTGTTGTCCGGTTGGAACGTCCAAGAGATGAACGCCAGGAAGCCCGGCGTATTGTAGCCGTTCGCGATGCACTCGTCCTGTGCGTCACGGATGCGAAGCAGATGCAGCGCGCGTTCCTCCATCGTTTCGCCGAAGCCGATCACCATCGTCCCGGTCGTGTGCATACCGACTTTGTGGGCCGTTTGCATGACATCCATCCAGTCGCGCCACGAGCCTTTTAGACGGCTGATTTTGCGGCGTGTGCGGTCGTCGAGAATTTCCGCGCCGCCTCCTGGCAGCGAATCCAGTCCGGCTTCGTGAATGGCCCGGATCACTTCCTCCAGAGACAGGCCGTCCGATACCTCTTTCATTTTCATAATCTCAGCCGGGGAGAACGAGTGCATCGTAATGTTCGGGAACCGCTTCTTGATTTCCTTCAGCAGATCGGTGTAATAGCTGAAAGGCAGGTTCGGGTTCGTGCCTCCCTGCATCAAAATTTCGGTTCCTGCGACGTCGATCGTTTCCTGGATCTTTTGAAAAATAACCTCGTCCGGCAGCACATAGCCTTCTGCCGAGCCCGGTGCGCGGTAGAAGGCGCAAAAACGGCAGTACACATCGCAAATATTCGTATAATTGACATTCCGACCGATCACGAAGGTCGTAACCGGCTCCGGATGATGCCGCAGCATAATTTGGTTGGCCACATGGCCCATTTTTTCGATTTGGTCCGATTCGTAGAGCGCCATACAGTCTTCCAGACTGATCCGGTTGCCGGCCAGCGCGCTATCCAATATCCGGTCGATGGAACTCATCGCTTTCATCTCCTTTATGCTTTCATCCTACCATAAAATACTCCGCTCCTGCCATACTAAAAGACCGCCATTTTCCTTGGGGCGGAAAGCGGCGGCCGTTTTTGTGACCAATTTGTGATCATCGGCACAAAGCCTTCAAGCGGGATGCATATGCCGGTGCCCTACGATTTTTTCTTTGACCAATTGGAGCTGCTGTACCCGTTCCTGATCGGTCACCAGCGGCTGCGGACGGGCAAAATAAAAGCCTTGCACCATATGCACCTGCATCTCGCAAAGCATGCTGAGCTCTTCCGGCCGCTCCACGCCTTCGGCGATCACTTGGCAGTTCATGTTGTCGGCGAAGTGCAGCAGCGCCTTCAGCAGCGATTGCTTAACGGACATCCGGTCGATTTCGGCGATGACCGATCTGTCGATTTTGATAATGTCGGGCACCAGCTCGGAGATCGATTGCAGGCTCGAATAGCCGGCCCCTGCGTCGTCCACGGCAAAGCGGAACCCATGGACGCGGCAAGCGTTCATGACGGCCCCTATGTATTGAAAATCCCGAATCGCGTGGCGTTCCGTAATTTCCAGAACGACCTGCGAGGCCGAAATGGCCGGAAATTGCTTCAACGTTTCCAGCAGCTGATGGAGGAACAGCGGATGTCCGAGCGAAACGGGCGTCACGTTAATAAACACCTGCTCTTGAATCGCCCGGGACGATATTTCCATGAACGCTTTCTTAATGACCAGAAATTCGAAGCTCGATAAAAGATCGGCCTGGTAAGCCATATCGAACAGCTCGGCAGGCGTGTGGAACGGCGAGTTTTGCGGACCGCGGGTCAAAATTTCCCAGCCGTACAATTCGCCACTGGCCAAATTGAGAATCGGTTGGGCGAGAACGAAAATGTTTTCCTGCTTCAAAATGTCCAACAGATGCTCCCGGGTCGGGCAAAAATGCGGCGGCAGCTTCCGCGTCGCAATGCAGCGGGCGTAATGATAGGCCGCTTGTATGCCTGCGGACGTGTTCTCGAGGTCCGGACCGATAATATAGCATCCGCTTTGCAGCGATACGGGAGCTTGAGCGTCGACATCCGCATGCATGCGCAGCCTGCGCGAAACTTCTTTTTGCAGCTCCCGCGCCTTGCGCTGCAATTCGTCGAACCCGCAAGCAGCTTGTTCCTTAACGAAAATACCGTAATCGTCGAGCGCAAATTGCCGGACTCCGATCACGTCTTTGTCCCGGAAGCAGGAGGGCAGCAGTTCCAGGATCGTCTGCCGGATACGACCCTGCAAGGCGCAAAGCCTCGCTTCGGAATAAGTGGAAAACATATGATGAAAATCTTCCAAGTACAGCAAAATAAGCCCGCACGATTTTCCTTGGCTCCGGTACCGTTTGACCAGCGAGAGCACTGGATTGCGAAACGTAAACTCCGGGGGAAAAAAGCGGAGCGCTCTGCTCGGATAAGGCAGCCGGAGTAACATCCGGATTCGTTCTTTCCACTCACCTGAAGCAAATGAAAACGTCATAAATTTCCCCCTAACCGGCAGCAACAGCTTGTCCCTTCTATCATATCACGAGTTCGTTATAGTGAATAGGGAGGTATTCCTTTTTTTCACAGAAAAGCCGATGATCCCCTGAATCATCGGCTGAGCTTGTTGCGAAACCTGCTTCAGGTAGAAATTCTCTGCATACGCCGGTGGGGTATATCCCTCCAGCCGCTGCCCTCCCCCAGAAAGTGAAGTAACACTTGGAAGCTTATTCCGATTACTTTCCGGGGACCCCCTATCTACCCGTGAATTTGATTAGACTTTGCGGTATTTTCACGGGCTTCAAAGGCGGACGTAAACTCTTACGGGATATACCCCACCTCTATTTGTCTGAGTTTTTCTACTTCTAAGGTTTCTCAACACTCTCGACGATGATCCCCCTGAATCATCGGCTTTTCTTCCTTCTCTTATCGGTCCGTGTCCGCTAAAGCTTGCTCCAGGTCTTCAATGATATCGGCGATATCCTCCAGCCCGACGGAATACCGGACGAGCCCGTCGGTAATTCCTCGCTCCAGCCGGACCTCCCGCGGCATCGCCGCATGAGACATCATCGCCGGGTAGGAAAGAATGCTCTCGACCGCCCCCAGACTGACGGCGACGAGCGGGATGCGCACCTTGGACAGCAGACGCTTGGTCCGTTCCCCAGAGCCAGTGTCGAACGAGACGACGGCGCCATAGCCGAGCGACTGCTTCTCGTGAATGTCCCGGCGGGGATGGTTTGGCAGCCCCGGATAATAGACGGTTTCGATCGACGGATGAGCCGCCAGCCACGATGCCAGCTGCCGGGCGCTTTGCTCGTGCGCTTCCATCCGGGTCTTCAAGGTCTTCATCCCGCGCATGAGAAGCCACGAGTCCTGCACGCCGAGAATGGTGCCGAGCCCGTTCTGAATCTGCTTCAGTCGGCGGCCCAAGCTGTCGTTGGCGGCAACGGCCAGCCCTGCGGTTACATCGCTATGACCGCCAAGGAACTTCGTTGCACTGTGCAGCACGATATCGATGCCGTGTTCGATCGGGCGCTGATGGTAAGGCGTCATGAACGTATTGTCCAGCATGGTCAGCAGGCCATGTTCTTTCGCCCAGCCCGCGACTTCGGCGATATCGGTTATTTTGAGCGTCGGGTTCGACGGCGTTTCGAGGAACACCGCTTTCGTGTTCGGCTTCAGCGCCGCTTTCACCCGGTCCAAATCCGTCATGTCGACGAACGTGGTCTCGATGTTCATCCGGGTCAGGATGGACGTCAGCAGCCGGTACGTGCCCCCGTACACATCCTCCGTGCAGATCACATGATCCCCCGCCGACAGCAGCATGAACGCGCCCGAGATCGCCGCCATTCCTGAAGCGAATGCGAAGCCCCGCTTGCCCCCCTCAAGCAGCGCAATGTAATCCTCAAGCGCCTGCCGGGTCGGGTTGCCGGAGCGGGAGTAATCGTACTCCTGCGGCTCGTCGAGCGAAAATTGATGGAACGTCGAAGCCTGGTAGATCGGAACGCTGGAAGCGCCGGTCGTCCGGTCGATTTCGCTTCCGAAATGAATCAGCTTCGTGGCGAAAGCGCGCTCTTTATGATGGTCATTAGGATGAGTTCCTTGTGTCGTCTTATCAGCCATGAGCCGGTCCCCCCCCTTCAATCTCCTGCTGTGCTAGATCGATGGCGTGGGACAAATCCGCAATCAGGTCGTCCGCATGTTCGATGCCGACGGAATAGCGCAGCAGTTTATCGTCCACGCCGACTCTTCGGCGGATGTCTTCCGGAATATCGGCATGGGTCTGTACCGCCGGGTACGTCATCAATGATTCGACGCCGCCCAAGCTTTCCGCGAACGCAATCAGTTTCACGTGACGCAACATCGGTTCGATATAGCGGGCGTCTTTCATTTTAAAGGAAAAAATCCCCGTATTGCCGGACGATTGCTTCTTCTGAATGTCATGGCCCGGGTGGCTTTCGAGCGCCGGATAGTAGACCGTTTCCACCTGCGGATGGGATTGCAAAAACGTCGCGATACGAGTGGCGTTGTATTCGTGGCGCTCCATGCGGATTGCCAATGTTTTCATGCCGCGCATGAGCAGCCAGCTGTCCTGCGGGCCCAAGACCGCGCCAATCGAATTGTGCAGAAACGCCATTTCCTCGGACAGCTCCTTGCCTTTCGTCACAATAAGCCCCGCAAGCACGTCGTTATGTCCGCCGAGGTACTTGGACGCGCTGTGAATCACGATATCGGCTCCAAGCTCGATCGGACGTTGGAAAAATGGGGTAAGCAGCGTGTTATCGACGATGGAAAGAATGCCTTTTTTCTTTGCCCAGCCGCACACCAGCGCCAAATCCGTAACCATCATCAGCGGATTGGTGGGCGTTTCGATCAAAACCGCTTTCGTACCCGGCTGGAAGTTCGCTTCCAAAGCGTCGAGATCGTTCGTATCCACATATGTTGCGGTGACGCCGAAGCGGGACATGATGCGCTCCAGCATCCGGTACGTCCCGCCGTACAAATCGAGGGAGACCAGCAAATGATCGCCTTGGCTAAACAACGCAAAGATCGTCTGGAGCGCCGCCATACCGGAGCTGCAGGCAAAGCCCGCGTCCCCGGATTCCAGCTCGGCGATCGCATCTTCCAATACTTTGCGCGTCGGGCTTTTCGTACGCGCGTAGTCGAATCCCGTGCTCTGCCCGAGCTTCGGATGACGAAACGCCGTCGCTTGATAGACCGGGAAGCTGACCGCTCCCGTAACCGGTTCCTCCTGGGAGCCGATCTGCGCGAGCCGGCTCTCGATTTTCAACTCTGGCTTGGAACAGTTGCTCATATCATATAATCCCCCTTATACAAATCGTACGGCGTCTCTTGGTACACATAATAGTTGAGCCAGTTGGAAAACAGCAGGTTCGCATGGGCCCTCCAGGTGTTGAGCGGCGGCCGGGTCGGATCGTTGTTCGGGTAGTAATTTTTCGGAATCGCGATCTCCATCCCTTTGTTCACGTCGCGGTCGTACTCATATTTGAGCGTACACGCGTCGTATTCCGAATGGCCGGTAATAAAAATTTGCTTCCCGTCCTTCGTCGCGGCGATGTAGACGCCCACTTCCTCCGATTCCGTTAAAATGTCGAGCTGCTCGACCCGGGCAACATCCTCCCGGCGGACGTCGGTATGACGGGACTGGGGAACGAGAAACAGCTCGTCGAATCCGCGCAGCAGCTTCACGTTCGGCGTGGTAATCGTATGCGGGAATACGCCGAATATTTTTTCTTCAAGCGGGTACTTGGGCACGCCGAAATGGTAGTAGAGACCGGCCTGAGCCGCCCAGCAAATATGCAGCGTCGACGTGACATGGGTTTTGCTCCACTCCATAATCTGCGTCAATTCTTCCCAATAATTCACCTCTTCGAATTCAAGCTGCTCGACCGGCGCGCCTGTAATGATCATGCCGTCAAAGCGTTCGTGCTTGATGTCTTCGAACGTTTTGTAGAACTGCTCCAGGTGCTCCAGCGACGTGTTCTTGGACGTGTGCGTTTTCGGGTGCAGCAGAATGAATTCAACCTGTAGCGGAGTGTTGCCGATCAGCCGCAGCAATTGGGTCTCCGTCGTTTCTTTCGTCGGCATCAGGTTTAAGATTACGATCCGCAGTGGGCGAATATCTTGACGAAACGCTACGCTCTCGTCCATGACGAAAATATTCTCGTTGACAAGCACTTCCTTGGCCGGCAGATGATCTGGTACTTTGATGGGCATCGGGCTCACTCCTTCGGGTCATTGGATTCGTCGTTCCCTGCACTCCTGCGACTGAAAAAGGCATAAGAAAAGGCCTTTCTCTATCGCACGAGAAAGGCCTTTGTATAGTTACATCGTCCTCTCTCATCTGTCAGAAGCCGCCTGGCTTCCGCAAGAATTAGCACCGTGCATTCCTTTGCCATGCTGAAAAAACATCAACGTGTTGTTTACGCAAAGGTCTGTCGGTTGCCGGGTATCATCGGGCTAGTCCCTCCACCTGCTCTTGATAAGAGTGTGAAACCGAATCTATTCAGTTGTTTTCGATAATACTAATGTAATCGAAATCACAGCAAGCGTCAAGCGGAACCTTCCCCATGAAATAATGGCGTCCGAACCCGCACCACTCCGCCTGATTTTGCATAAATTATTCCCATGCGCGAATGAAATACAAACTCATTGTGTTCTCGAATATGACGCGTTATACTATACAGGTATTCGACATTTCACGCTAGAAGGGGTGCAGCAATCGAATGGACGGAGACCCGGGAAGTCGCATCTGCGTTCAAACACAATTGAATCTATCGTTTGGAACCCGATCGTCTGCCATTCGTTCGAGAATGCGCATGCTTTTTTGTGCGTATTGATGACGAACAGCGCCTGACTGAAGCTTAAGGGTCTGTTTCTCGCAGGAGGCAGACGGCCGAGCGTTCCATCCGATCAATACGGAAGGGTGGAACTTATGAAGGCACGCTTGGTTCAGGACGGCATTTTTACACTAGTGGAAGACATCACGCAAACCATCGATCCGCCTCAGCACGGCTTTTATTGGATTGATGCCGAGCCGGAGGACTTGGACGTCTTACAGCCTTTGTTTCATCTTCACGAACTCGCCATAGAGGACGTTTTAACGGAAGAAGAGCAGCGGCCGAAGATCGAGCTGTACGACTCGCATTATTTTATCGTGGTCAACAGCATCCGGTTCGATGACGAGGAAATTTTTCTCCGCGCACTCAATATTTTTCTTGGAAAGCATTATATCATCACGATCACCCGGCAAAAAATCAACGAAATTCGCGCCCTGAAGCCAATTCTCTGGGAAGAGGAGGTTACGGCTCCCGACCAGTTTCTGTATCACTTGATCGACCTTATCGTCGATAATTACACCAACGTCGGGGACCGGATCGAAGCGAAGATCGAGAAGTTGGAAGAAGACATTCTCATGCACACGAAGAAGTCGCATTTGAATGAGATTATCGGGCTGCGAAGTGAAATTTTATGGCTCAAAAAAGTGCTCGTTCCGCAAAAAGAAGTCATCGCGACGCTACACAAAAAAGAGCTGAAGCTGGTCAGCGAGCCGCTTAAAAAATATTTTGGCGATATTTACGAAAACGCCGTAAAAATATCCGAGACGTTCGAAACGTTCCGCGACTTGATGGCGAACTTACGGGAGGCTTATCAATCTTCCCTCGCGAACCGCGCGAACGAAATCATGCGCGTGTTTACGGCACTGACGACCATCTTCATGCCGCTTACGTTCATTACCGGCGTTTATGGTATGAACTTCGAGTACATTCCCGGCTTGCACTGGGAGTACGGCGGAGTCGCTGCGGTCATTGTTTTGGCGCTTGTCGGTATCTTCATGTTCGTGTTGTTCCGCAAAAAGGATTGGCTGTGAAAAGCCGGTCCTTTTTTGCATGCAAAAAAGGAACCTTGGGAAAGGTTCCTCATTCGGGATGCTTGGCCATATGATCTTCCAGACGTTTAATCCGGTCCAAGGTCGCATCCATATCGTTTTCGAACAAACGCATGCTCCGCTTAATATGTCTGACGTCCGCACCGACATCGTCGATCTGGCTCTGCAAGCTCAGATGGACGCGATCCAGCCGGGCATCGAGAAAGTCGATTTTGGCGCCGAGACTGGTGTTGGCTTCGTCGATCTTCGCATCTAATGCGTCGATTCGCGCGGTAAGTCGAGCATCGACTTGGTCGATCTTCGTGCTGAGTCGGGCGTCGACTTTATCGATCTTCGCGCTGAGTCGAGCGTCGACTTGGTCGATCTTCGCGCTGAGTCGGGCGTCGACTTGGTCGATCTTTGCGCTGAGTCGGGCGTCGACTTGGTCGATCTTCACGTTAAGGTCATCGATTCGCGCGTTCGTTTCACCGATTTTGGCGCTTAACTGCAGATTCAGCTCACTTATTTTCGCATTGGTTTCTTCCTGGTTCTTGATGATACTGTAAAGTATAGCCCGAAGCTCCTCCATACGGTCAGCTCCTTCATATTCCTATAATCCATCTTACCTTAGCCGCCGGGCTTGTTCAATGTTTTTTTGCCCTGCTGCCGTGCCTCAGCTCGCTTCAACCGTCTTCCGCTCGTTCTCGCGGCGAAACTTCATCCGCAGCATGCGAAGCCATTCGTAGACGCGGTCCGTATCCTGCGCAGTCAGTTCCTTCTGGTCATAGACCGTTTGTAGAATCGGCTTCAAATAACGGTCGCCCTGCTGCTGGAACGCCTTCCATGCCAGCTCGCGCTCCGGTTCGGGCACCTGCTCAAGCTGCCCTTCGATATAGCTCTGCAAATCGTAGCCTTCGCGATCCAGCTCTTCGAACAGCTGCAGCAAATTGCGCCGCTGAAGCTTGGTTTGCTCCAGCAGTTCCTCCAGCTTCTCCCCGCGCGCAATGGCTTCGAGCAGCTTATGCTTGATCTCCCGCTTCTCCTCCTCGGCCTTCCGCTTCCGTTCATTTTCCTGAAGCAGCCAGGCATTCAGCTCTCCCGAATCAATCGATTCCGCTACCC
Source organism: Paenibacillus tyrphae (assembly GCF_027925525.1). Lineage (GTDB taxonomy): Bacteria > Bacillota > Bacilli > Paenibacillales > NBRC-103111 > Paenibacillus_G > Paenibacillus_G tyrfis_B. The sequence continues at coordinate 238,119 of NZ_BSDJ01000008.1, forward strand.
ACGATAGCGGAAAATCCGTATCCCGCTGGAAGCCGGCGGTGATGGCGACGATATCGGCTGCATAAGCGTCAGCTTTGGCTTTTCCGAATCCTGGAAGGTGCAGCAGTTCTTCTTCCGTGTGGGGAACGAAGGCGCTTATCATCTTAAGCAGCCGGTTGGTCGCGATCAGATACGCCGCTTTGCCGTCGCGGCTTGCTTGTTTAAACCGCCAATCGCGGAGCTTGTCGAACAGCTCTTCGTTGGCATGCTTCTCCCCGTAAAAATGCAATCGTTGAATGTACGCCGTCCGGCGGTCCAATACGTCGATTTCACTTACGTTCACCTGCACGATTGGCTTATAGCCGCCGCATTGCTTGGCAAACACCCGCTCGCGGAAAATGGCGAGCATCTCCTCCCATCGCAGTCCTTCGTACCAGCACTCCTGCACCCTGCGGCCGTCTTCTCTCGTCTCGTTCCACATCACCATCCAGGTGCCTTGGCTTTCGCCGATCGTCACCTGCGCCGTAGTGACATTCCCCTCTTCCGTCACCTTTTCCAAGCTGTTCAAAAACACCAGATTCACTCGAAAAACCTCCCCCAAGAAGTTGTCAAAGCAGCTTCAAACGCAAAAAAAGCACCATCTTACCCGAGATAGGTAAGAGGTGCTTCCTCTCTAGTACACGTTTGAAATTAGACCTATATTACCACGAAACGTCATGGATGACAAGCATGATTTGGATAATCTTCCGGTTTAAGGGCAAGCTAGGGGAAACAATCTTGCCTACTGAAAAGGAGGAATCGGGCATGAGCCCAAACGACACGAACCAAGATGGATTTATGAGCGAAGCGCCGCAAAAGAAATATACCGATCTGAGCACGGTGGAATCCCAGCGCAACGACCTGACGGCGGAGGAATTTCCGGAAGGGCCTTACGGCAACAGCCTCCTCACGGAATCGCTCGGAAAGAGTACGCCGTGGCGGGAGGACCAGCGTTCGTACAACCAGTTTACTTACGAGAACCGCGAGCTTCACGCAGGCCTCTCCCGCGGGTATCCTGACGCGCATCCGACCCACGATTCGTCCGGCGACGATTACGTGGAGGAATAGCCGCGCAAGGGCCGAAGGCGGTCCGCCGGTGCGACTCCTCGGCGAACCGCCCTCACACTTGCTCCCCATCGCTCGCAAACTCTTTCCCGTCTACAAGCCGCTGTTGTTCATTCCGATCTCGAACTTTTCCTCGTACGCGCCTCTTTCGTCCTCCTCGCCGATCGGCGCAATGGCGAAACCGGTATAACCGAACACGATCGCTAACAAGGGCGTGATAAAGCACATAAACGAATAAAGAACATATTCCATGCCGATATTGAGCGTAGCCATAATAAAGGCGCCCGAGACTCCCCATGGAACGACCGGATGGACAATGGTTCCGGCATCTTCCAGCGTTCTGGACAAATTTTTCGGATGAAGCTTGAGCCGCTTGTACGAAGACTCCAGCATTTGCCCGGGCAAAATAATGGACAAGTAGCATTCCCCGATGATGACATTCACCCCGATCGAAGAAAAAACCGTCGCGCTGATGACATTGCCTTTATTATTCAAGAGACTCTTAATCCGGTCGATCATGGTATGAACCAGACCGATTTCTTTCACAAGACCGCCGAAGGCGAGCGCCATGATGATGAGCGAGACGGCAGACATCATACTGGATAGCCCGCCTAGCGACAGCAGCTTATCGATCGCCTCCACTCCCGTTTCCGACTTATAGCCAAAGTGCGCGACGGTCATGAGCCGGCCTGCCGAAACGCCGGGAACCGTAAAAAAGGCCGTCGCGATCGCGACCAATAAACCGACAACGAGCGTTGGAATGGCATCGAACCGTTTGAAGGCCAAGACGATAATCGCCAGCGGCGAGAGCAGGGTCAGAGGCGTAATTGTGAAGCGTTCGTTGAGGGTGCGGATCATCGTTTCGATGCCGGCAGTGTCTGCGGCGCGGTCGGAGGATATGGCAAACAAAGCAAACAGGATCAGCGTCAATATCAAGCTTGGAATCGTTGTCCACAGCATATGCCGGATATGATCGAAAATAGGCACTTTTGCCGTTGCGGAGGCAAGATTCGTCGTATCCGAGAGAGGCGATATTTTATCGCCGAAGACGGAGCCGCAAACGATAGCTCCTGCTGCCATAGCGGGGGAAATTCCCATGCCGTAGGCGACCCCCATCAAGGCTACGCCCATCGTGCCGATGGCGCTCCAGGAGCTTCCCGTCAGCACGGAGACGACTCCGCAAATCAACACCGCCGATACGAGAAAGTAGCTGGGCGAAAGAATGTGCAAGCCGTAATAAGACAAGGTCGGCACGGTACCGTTCAACACCCATATCCCGATCAAGATCCCGATCAAACACAATATCAGTATCGAGGGGAGGCCGTACAAAATGCCTTTGACGATAGCCGATTCCAACTGTTTCCAAGTAAACCCTAATTTAAAGCCATACAATGAAAGCAGGATCGATGCCATCAAGATGGGGATTTGCGGAGCGACTTGATAGTGAAGAATGCTTATCGCCAAAATGATGACGATAACCGCAATGAGCGCGCTTGACATGAAAAATGACGGTTTTTTCGTTACCATAACTATTCCTCCTTCACGAACGGAATCGTAAGACGCGCGAAGCCATTCAATGTAAGCGTATTCAAAATAAACAAGAAAGCATTCGACGGGAAACCGGGCTGTACGAGTGCAAACCCCATAACGATTTAACGCTTCGTTTCTCATCCATCGGTCTCCCGTCAGAACGCTTCTTGCGGCAGGCGTGCCGTTTTTCTCATCGCTGTTTGCCGTGCCTATTCAACCGCTCCAAAATGGTCCGGAAGCCTCCCCTTCCGTGCTTCAGACAATTTTTGACTCGAAAAATGATGGCACTGCCCTTCTGGGTCTCCTCGATAATATCCAAATAAGTAGCCCCTTCGAGCAGCTGCTTTGCGACTTCAAGCCTGAGAGCCATCGTTTTGACCTCGTTTACCGTGCACAAATCGGAAAAAAAATCGTAGCATTCATCCTTCGTTTGTAACGATAAAATGGCTTCGAATAACTGATGGATTTCTTCCTCGCTTCGCATGTTATTCCGCCGCACTATGCCACCACCACGCCGATTTATTTATGAGACCAGCTGTACAGATAGTTTTTGTCTTCGAAGGTGTGGGCCGCTTTGACGACCTTGAGCGGACGGAACGTGTCCACCATAACCGCCAATTCTTTTGTTTCTTTTTTGCCTAGACTCGCTTCGATCGTGCCGGGATGAGGTCCGTGAGGAATACCTGACGGATGAAGCGTAATGGACCCTTCTTCGATACCCCGGCGGCTCATGAAATTGCCCTCGACGTAGTAGAGCACCTCGTCGCTGTCCACGTTGCTGTGGAAATAAGGCGTAGGCACGGCTTCCGGATGATAATCGTATAGTCTCGGGACGAAGGAGCAGACGACGAACTGATGCCCTTCGAATGTCTGGTGGATCGGGGGCGGCATATGAATGCGTCCGGTGATCGGTTCGAAATCCGCAATGTTGAAAATATACGGATACAGATAACCGTCCCAGCCGACAACGTCTAGCGGATGATGGCTGTAAATATGCGAATGCAGCGCGCCTCTCGTCTTGGACCGCACCTCGAACTCCCCGAGCTCCGTGTGCGTCTCCAGCGTCTCCGGCAGCCGGATATCCCTTTCGCAAAAAGGGCTGTGCTCCAGCAGTTGACCGTGCTCGTTACGGTAACGCTTCGGTGTGCTGATCCAGCTGTTCGTTTCCACGACCAAAAATTTGGTGTCATCCCCATCCGGCACGATCCGGTAAATGGTACCGATCGGAATGACGATATAATCGCCCGGACGGTAACGCAGCGTACCGAACATCGACTCGACCTTGCCTGTTCCGTAATGCACGAACAGAAGCTCGTCGCCGTCGCCGTTGCGGTAATAATAATTCATCGGTTCCGTAGGGCTCGAAACGGCAAGCAGGATATCGTCATTACCGAGAACGTACGTTCTTCCCAGGACGCCATCACCTTGCTTCGGGGCCGCCCCCGTCTGAAAATGGCGGTATCCGAGCACGCTGTCGTCCTCGTACTCTATGCTGCACGCACCGAGGTATTCGGCTTTGACGATTTCCGTCGGCGCCCCGTGATGGTAAAGGATCGATTGAATGCCGGAGAAGCCTTTCGTACCCATCACTTGCTCGCGAAACAACGAACCGTCTTCTTTTCTGAACTGCACGTGTCTTTTATTGGGAATTTGCCCCATCCGATGGTAGAACGGCATCTTGTACGACCTCCTTGGTTAAGTTGCGCTTGCTTCTTTCAACGAAGGCAGAACCCGGCCCGTCACCTCGCCAAACCCGATGCGGTACCCGTCGCCTTGTGCATATCCGGTCATGGTCAGCCGGTCGCCGTCTTCCAGCCAGACCCGCTTGACGCCATCGCCTAACTCAAGAGGCTCCGCTCCGCGCCAGGCCAATTCCAGCATGCATCCGCGGCTTGCCTTGCCCGGTCCGCTGATCGTCCCGGAGGCCAGCAAATCCCCGGCCCGCAGGTTGCAGCCGCCTACCGTATGGTGAGCGATTTGCTGCGCCATACTCCAATACAGATATTTGACGTTGCTCTCCGTGATCCGCTCCGCCCGCTCCATATCGTCGCATTGCAGGTGCACCTCAAGCTTGATATCGAAGGCGTGCGCTCCCTCCTGCTTCAGATAAGGAAGCGGCTCCGGCTCCTGCCCGGTTCCGCGGATGCGGAACGGCTCCAAAGCATCAAGCGGCACGACCCAAGGCGAAATCGATGTCGCGAAATTTTTCGCGAGAAAAGGTCCGAGTGGCTGGTATTCCCAAGCCTGAATATCCCGGGCGCTCCAATCGTTGACGAGCACCAGCCCGAAAATATGCTCCTCCGCCCGTTCGACGGGGATGGGCGTACCGAGCGGATTCCCCGCTCCCATAAACCACCCGAGTTCCAGCTCAAAATCAAGCTGTCGGCTCGGCCCGAATACAGGCGCCGCCGCATCCGGCGGCTTCATCTGCCCTTGCGGGCGGCGTACGTCGGTCCCGCTAAGCACGATCGAACTGGCCCGGCCATGGTACCCGACCGGGAGATGATGCCAGTTGGGCATTAAGGCGTTCTCTTTCCCCCGGAACATCGTTCCTACATTGAAGGCATGGTCCCGCGAAGCGTAAAAATCCGTATAATCGCCAATTTCTACAGGCAGCAGCAGCTCTACATCCTTCTGTGGAAGCAGGGCGGCGGTCCGCAGCCCTGCGTTGTCCCGCAGCTCCGGCTCGTCGGCTGACAGGAGCCGCTGAATTTCCGCGCGGACCTGCTGCCAGACCGGGCGGCCGAGTGCCATAAACGCGTTCAGCGACGCTTGGTCGAATATTCCCTTTCCGGCCGCTTCCGTCCTGCCGAAGCAGTCCGCCTGATCGAGGACGGCAAGATCCAGAACGTACTCCCCGATGGCCACGCCAATCCGGGGAGTTCCGCCGTTACGGGAACGGAAGACGCCGTAGGGTAGATTTTGGATCGGAAAATGCGATTCCGGCGCAACCTCAACAAATGAGCGCAGCATTTTAACGGCTCCTTTTACTCTATTGATTTTAGCTCCCGCAGCTCGTCGCGAGGCTCGTCGAAGCTACAGCTTCCGTAGGAGCACAGCGCCAGATTGCGCAGCCTCCGCACCTCATCGGCCGAAACGGTAAGCGTTCTCCAACCTAACGCATTCGGGAGGAAGACGAAGCTGTCGGGGGCCTTCTCTGCCAAAATTTCGGCGGTTCTGTTGCGGTCCAGCTTGTAGACATGCGCCAGCATCCCCGCGACAAACACGTTTAGGAAGCCGTGCATCTCGGTCTTCACTTCCTCCCGGTACATACGAACCGGGTGGTGAAGTCCGGCCGTGAACTTTAGCGCCAATTGGCGGTCCCTGCACCCGACGAGGACGGCGGCCACCTGCTCCGGCGACGGAAACGCGTCGGAGGTGACGCCTCCGGTCCGCAGCTTTACACCCGGCTGCATCCCGCCTTGGCTGGCGCAGCACTTCACCGCGTCAAGGCCTTCTTCGATCCTGCTCTCCCAATCGTCGGTCAAAGGAAACGTCCATTCGAAGAACAGCCGGAGGCCGTGTTCCGATGCACCGGCTGCAATCTCATCCAGTAACCGACGGTCCGCACCCGCAGGGGGAAGAGGAAGCTCCAGCACGTCGATGTTCACCGACGAACCGTGCTTCCCCCGGAAAGCCTCCGTTTGCCGCAAAGTATCGTCAAACAGCCGAAGGCATTCTTCCGCATCCCGGCTGCGGGTTCCAAGAACCGACAGCTGCAGCGGCCGGTCCCCGGAAAACATCGGCATGTACGGAGACAGCTTCTCCAATTGCACAGCGGGAATGATGAACCGGCCCAGCATCCATGCGTCCCGTCCGTCCCGGTAAGCCGCGTAATTGCGTATAGCCTGCTCCAAAGGCAGGGCGGCGGGCGGAAATAACCCGGCATAATCGAGAAGCTGCTCCATCAAAGCTCTGGCGCTGGAAATCATGTGACGATCGCCCGCCTTTCTTTCTAAGCCTGTTGGTTTGTAAGAAAATTACAAGTTTCCGCGGCGCGCCTGCTCCCTCTCGATCGATTCAAACAGCGCTTTGAAGTTGCCTTCGCCGAACGTGGTCGCCCCTTTGCGCTGAATGATTTCGAAGAACAGAGTCGGCCGGTCGACGAGCGGCTTCGTAAAGATTTGCAGCAGGTACCCTTCCTCGTCACGGTCGACAAGAATGCGGTATTGCTTCAGTTTCTCGATATCTTCGTCGATCTTGCCGACCCGGTCCGCCAGCTCTTCATAATACGTTTCCGGCGTATCCAGGAATTCCACGCCGTTTTCCTTCAGCACCTTTACGGTCGTGATGATATCGTTGGTCAATAAAGCTGCATGCTGCACCCCAGGGCCGTTGTAAAACTCCAGATACTCTTCGATTTGCGATTTGCGCTTGCCGGTGGCCGGCTCATTGATCGGCATTTTGATGCGGCCGCCGTTGCAAATGACTTTGGACATCAAAGCCGAATATTCCGTGCTGATATCTTCATCATCGTAGTGAATCATTTCCTTGAAGCCCATGACCTTCTCGTAGTAGGACACCCATTCGTTCATTTCCTCGACGTTACCGACGACATGGTCGATCCCGATAAGCCCCGCATCCTGATACGGAAACGAGAAGTTGACGGGCTGATATCCCGGCGCGAACAAGCCCTTATAGTTCTTGCGGTCCACGAGGGTATGCACCGTATCGCCGTAGGTGCCGATGATGGCTTTTTTGTAGGTGCCGTGTTCATCCGTCAGCACCTGCGGTGCCATCACGGGAATCCCGCCTCTGGAAATCGCCTCCGCGTAAGCCTTTTCAACGTCGTCAACCCGAAACGCGACGTCCTTCGCTCCTTCGCCATGCTTCTTGATAAATTCCGTAACCGGGTGGTCCTCCTGAAGCGAGCCCGTCACCACAAAGCGGATTTTCCGCTGCTCCAGCACGTAGGATACGCGATCGCGCTGACCGGTTTCCAGCCCGGCGAAGGCGACGATCTTGAACCCGAAGGCCCGGCTCATATAATAGGCGGCTTGCTTGGCATTGCCAACGTAAAATTCCATATATTCAAAATCCTCGATCGGGAAAAAATCTTGCTGCAGCTCGCTAACTAAGGTAGTATCCATTTCCATTTTTATAACCTCCTAGAATAATATTCCTTATGTTTGATGCTATTATATGGCAAACTTGTGAACTCTTCAAAAACGTTCAATGCTGTATGCGCGTGTCAACGCGAAATCGCTTTAGTACGTTAAATGAGGTTAGTCGGCTTCGGAGGCGGTGGCTTTCAGAAGCTGGTCCAGCAGCTCTTCATCATCGTTCAACACGATAATTCGTTGATCCACTTTCACGAAGCGCTCCAAGTAACATTGCCCGCAATTGCCCAAACAGTCTTTCACCACAATATCAACTAAGCCGTCACGCGCGATTTGTTTTAAAGCTTCCGATTTGGTCAGCTCATTCGAGCTGCACAGCTTGACCGTAGCCATAAGAACAAGCCTCCCGGAAAATCGTAATTAGGTCTCCGTGCTTCCTACCTCCGGTTAGTGGCGGATTTGCCATTTGGCGCGCTTTCTGGGGGAGAAGAAGCTATTTCTTCCTTTTCTGGATTGAATTCTCTGCTCGCAGATCAGATTCGCCGCCTCGACCGTCGTGATATTTTTTTCCTTGGCTTCCGAGAATACGCGGAGCAGCGACTGATAGATCGCTTTCGTTTTCGCCAATACTCTGTCTTTGTTCGGTCCGTACAGCTCATCCGATACTTGCATGATGCCGCCGCTGTTGACCACGTAATCGGGTGCGTAAAGGATGCCTTTTCGTTTTAGCTCAAGGGCATGGTTCTCATGAAGCAGCTGATTATTCGCCGCACCTGCGATCGCTTGGACCTTGAGTTGCCCGATCGTTTGATCGTTGATAATGCCGCCGACGGCGCACGGAACGAAGAAGTCGGCCTCTACGCCGTAAATCTCTTCTCCTTTCACGGCGGTCGCGGTTCTGCCAAGCTTACAGGCTCTTTCCACAACTTGGTCTACCGCGGTTGGATCCACATCGGTCACATAGAGATCGGCGCCTTCCTGCAGCAAATGCTCGGCGACTTTAAAGCCGACCTTCCCCAAGCCTTGAATCGCAAACCGCTTGCCGCTTAAATCCTCATGCCCCCATAACGTTCGGGCTACGGCTTTCATGCTGTACAGAACGCCCAAAGCCGTCGGAATCGACGTTTCTCCCCCGCCGCCATATTCCTCGGGCAGCCCGGCGATACAATTCGTCTCCTTGCAGGCATGGACGAAATCGTCCAGCACCGTGCCCATATCCGTCCCGGTATAAAATCTCCCGTTCAACGAATCGATAAATTGTCCGTAAGCCCGGAACAATTCCGGGGTTTTATCCTTGGCCGGGTCTCCGATGATGACCGCTTTTCCCCCGCCGAAGTCCACATCAGCCGCCGCGCATTTGTAGGTCATCGACTTCGATAAACGCAGTACGTCCTCCAGCGCTTCCTCGACGGTAGCATATGGCCTCATCCGCGTTCCTCCCAAAGCCGGGCCGAGCGTCGTATCGTGGATGGCGATAATCGCTTTCAAGCCCGTGGCGGGGTCGTTGCAAAACAGCACCTGCTCATGCTCCTGCATTTTCTCGAACAAGTCGGTCATACGCGATGACTCCGACGGTTTGATCTCTGATAATAACGCTGCATTGTTCATCTCTATTCCTCCTGAAACCATTCTCTACTCTCTCTCAAAAGTAAACGTTTTCAAAACTGCATGGCGCGACGCTGCATTTCGAAGCAATAAACTATGCTTTCATCTTATGTGGAACACTCCTTTATGGTTTGGATAAAACAAACTATGGTTCCTTTTTGTAACAGTTCAAATACTAAACTACCTCCATGATTCGCGCAAACATCCCTTTTAACGCGCGTGTTCTTTGATGTTTCAGCACTTTTGTGCGTTGAATAAGGTTAGCGTTCATGAGAGGTATTCTACCAACTATACTAACTTTTATAAAAATATTTGTAATATATTGACTATTCATATATTATTCGGTATATTATAGTCGAATATGGATTTGAAAGAATATTTTGTAATTTTACTCTTCCGTATTCACGTTTCTGTGCGGCAAGGCCAGGCGAAGGCGAAAGCGATTTCAATCGGTTTGAAAATTTTTTTACATTTGAAGGGAGAAGATACTTATGGCAAACAACAATTTCGATCTGGATGTCCAAGTGAAATCGGTTAATTCGGTAAACGCGAATTTTGGGCTTTACACGTCTCAATGCTATAGTTCTCAATGCTATTCTTCCAAATGTTATTCCGATTCTTGCTATTCCTCCGACTGCTATACCGGCAGACATATGTGCGGCTACACGCACGGCTACAGCTGCTAATTTCGTCCATTTCTTTCGCTTTCGCCGGCTGCCGCAACAATCTTCGGAGACATGTTCTCCGCTTGAAGGGAGAAAATCTGTATGGCAAACAACGTTTTCGACCTGGATGTTGAAGTGAAATCGGTAAATTCGGTCAACCAAAACATCGGCCTCTTCACGTCTACTTGCTTTAGTTCTCAATGCTTCTCTTCCAAATGCTTCACGGATACTTGCTTCAGCTCGAACTGCTTTACCGGCAGACATCAGTGCGGCTACACCCACGGCAGCTGCTAAACTTTCGCGTGTTCCTACTGCCTACTTCGGAGGAACGTTCGCGTTCTTCCGAAGTATCTCTTACGACTCGACTAACGGAAGGTGAGACGACATGTCAGTTCAAGTGGCCCCCTCTCAACCGACGCAAGCTCATGCACATCCAAGCGTTTTTCAGGCGCTTGATTTTTTTATTTTGAGGATGCCTTTATTGCCGGTGGAACGATTCCAGAACCTTTCTATCGATCCAAATGAGTATGAGGCGGTTAGTCGCAAGCCATGGTTCGAGAAATTGGCCGCCTACGCCGAATCGCCTATCATCCGGGAGGCCATTGCCGTATCCAGCTTGCCGCTGCTTCAGGCTTTGCCCAATCTAACCAACCAGGAGCATCCGCGCAAACAAGATCAGGCGGTAAAAGGCTTTCTGCGCTATTTGCTGCGCATGACCTCGCGTCCGACGCCTTTTGGTTTATTTTCTGGGGTAACATACGGAAATTTCGGGGAGCGGTATGTGTTCGAGCTTCAGCCTGTAACGGCCCACACCAAACGAGCCCGCCCTGATATGGAGTGGCTGCTGAAAGTGCTGTCCGACTTGGAGAACCGGTTTGACATCGTCAAACAGTTAAAGGTCAGTCTCAATTGTTTGGCTTATCCCGTAGGCTCCCGCCTTTACCTGCCCTACCTGACCAAGTACGGCGTCAAGCAGAAAGGCAATGGTACAACGATGGAGAGCACCTCCGTTCGCCTTACTCCGGCTGTGAAGCAGGTGATGGAGCTTACCCGTCAGCCTCTCCCCTTTTGCGAATTGGCGCTGAAGCTGCACAGCCAATTTTCCGATACGTCACTCGAGCAAATAAACCAATTTCTATGGCAGCTGGTTCAGCAGGAAATCATCATCACGGACCTGCGCCCGCCTCTCATGACCGCTTCGCCATTCGATTACGTACTGCGGCGTTTGGCCGATGTCACCGGTGTGGAAGACGAGAGGGCGAAGCTGGAAACGGCCGCAGCTCTCATCGCGAGCTATAACCGTACGGAAATCGGGCAAGGCGAGCCATTATACCATGAGCTTGTTGAGCATATGAAATCCGTTGCCGAAGCGGATAATCTCCTGCAAGTGGATTTGGCCCTCTCGATGGAGGCGTTAACTCTCCCCAAAACCGTTGCGCAGGAGATCGAGCGCGTCGGCGAAGCGCTTTGGCGAATCTCCGGGGAACGGCTGGGACTTTCGCATCTGGAAAGCTACCGCGCCGATTTCATGGAGAAATACGGGGCTTACCGCGAGGTTCCCCTGCTGGACCTGCTGGATGCAGACATCGGGCTTGGCGCTCCGGCCGGATACGAATATCCCCGGAGCAAACGCAAGGAAGACAACACCCCTTCCTTCGCCCAGCAAAAGAAAAAGATGCTGCTGACCCAATGGGTCATGACATGCCTCCAACAGGGGCGGCAGGAATTGGAGCTGACCGACGACATGGTGATGCAGCTTGAACCTGTTCCGATGGAGAAAAAGTACGCGCCTCGGTCGTTGGAATTGTATTTTGGTCTCACCGCCCCATCCGGCCAAGCGGTGGAGGAGGGTGACTTTCTCCTGATTGCCGGAGGTACGACGGGCACCTACGGTGCGGGCAAATCCGTCGGCCGGTTTGTCGATTTGTTCGATTCCTCCTTTGTGGACAAGCTCAAGCAAATTGACCGATTGGAGCAAAAGCTTCATCCCGATGCGATCCTCGCCGAGCTCGTTTATTTTCCGGGAGACGGCCGCGCGGCCAACGTTGCTCTGAGCACGAACATTCGCGAATATGAAATCGACATCGGCACCAATTCGGCCAAAGATCCGGAGCATACGATCCCGCTCTCCGATCTGGTCGTCGGCATTTCTTCCAGCGGTTTTTATTTGCGGTCCCTGTCAAAAAATCGAAGGGTCATTCCGGTGACAAACCACATGCTGAATACGTCGAACTCGCCTAACGTCTATCGTTTTTTGCGCGAATTATCGATGGAAAACCAGCGCAACATCGATTTTTTCGAGTGGAACGAACTGCGAACCTTCCCTTTTTTGCCGCGGTTAAGGTACAGCAAAACGATTATTGCGGCGGCCTGCTGGAAGTTTAATGCAGATATGCCGCCTTTTCACGGGAACATGACGGAAACGCAATGGCGTCAAGCTTTCGATACGTACCGGAAGCAGTGGAATGTGCCGCGCTTCGTTTATTTGACCCAATCGGATAACCGCTTGCTGCTGGATCTCGACTCCCCGCTTCATCGGGACGAAGTGTATCGGGATTATACGAAGCTCCAGCCTGGGGGGCAGATTGTCCTAACCGAAACCGGCTTTGCGTTTGAGCATCTTCCCGGGAGCGCTGCCGGGCGCTACGTGACCGAGTTTGTTTTTCCTCTAGTCAAACGGGACCTGCCGCAGGCTTCCTCGCAGCCGGATCTTGACGGAGCTCTCACCTCTTCTCCTATTCGTCTCGCGGAGAGATTGAAAATGCCGGGCAGCGAATGGCTGTATCTGAAATGGTACGGTGCGGATCATCGCGCCGACGCTTTTATCGGGGGGCCTCTGCTGGAGTTTTGCCGTCAGGCGGAGGAGCAAGGATGGGCGGCCGGCAGCTTCTTTATGCGCTATGCCGATCCCGATCCGCATCTTCGCTGGCGTTTCTGCGGCCACCCCGAGCAGATCCACACCATGCTGCTGCCGCAGCTGTACCGGTTTACGCAGCAGTGCGTGGAAGACGGGCTCTTGTCCCGCTTAGTGATCGATACTTACGATCCGGAAATCGAACGGTACGGGGGCCCGACGTTGATCGGAGCGGCGGAGCGACTGTTCTGTCTCGACAGCCGGGTCGTGGCCGAATGGATTCACGCCAGACAATCGGGATACCTCAGCCTGAACCCGCACTTGCTGGCTGTCATCAGCGTCATTGACATGATGGAACGATTCGGACTGTCCTTCTTCGAGCAATTCGAGTGGCTTAACACAATGGTACAGCATAAGGAGCATTTGGAGCTGTTCCGTCAGCATCGGCCTTTTCTTATGAAATTCGGGGATGCTAGAGGAGACTTTGCCCAGCTTCGCCATCTCCCTGACGGAGCGGCCATCCTGCCGATGCTCCATGCCCGCGGCGAGTCGATAACCCGGTACGTCGAGGGAATCCGGCTGTGCCAAGCGGAAGGAACCTTGACCAATACTCAGGAGGATCTGATACAAAGCGTGATCCATATGCATTTGAACCGGCTGTTCGGCATCCAACGGGAAGAAGAGCAGAAGGTGTTGACTTTGGCCAGACATACGTTATACAGCTTGCAGCATGTTAGGAGGAATCAGCCATGAGCTCGGCTGCGGAAGAAGCATCCCTAACCGTAAATCTAACGAATATTGTGCAATCCTTTCGCTATTGGCCCCGCGTGTTCCAATTGCTGTGGCAAACGCATAAAGCGTATTTCTTGTCGATTTTATTGATTAATATCCTGCGCGGCGCCTCGCCGGTCATCTCGCTGCTGCTGCTCCAAACCTTGATCAACAGCATAGGCGGCGCCTGGGATACCGGTTTTCAGACCGTGCTTTGGCCCTTTATTTGGCTCATTACGTTTACCGCATTTAATGAAGCGCTGTCGCTGGCTCAAAATTTTATCAGCAAATTGTTTGAAACGCTGCTCAGCAACCGGATCAACATACTCATTATGGAGAAGTCGATTTCCCTTTCGCTTAGCGATTTTGAGAACTCCCAGGTGCAGGACGCCTTGAAACGCGCTCAGAACGAGGCCGGTCATCGGCCTTATCAAATTCTGCAGCAGATTTTGTCCATTGTTACCGCGTCCATTACGTTATTCTCGACCGCGGCTATGCTCATTTCGTGGAAATGGTGGGCGGCATTTCTCCTGATCCTCATTCCCTTGGCCTCCTTCTATTCGTTTCTGAGGATCGGGCAGCAGGAGTTTATGCTTCAATGGAACCGGGCCCCGAAAATGCGGCATACCTGGTATTTGTCCGTGCTGCTGACAAGGGATATCTCGTTCAAGGAGATCAAGCTGTTTCAACTGGGCGGTTATTTGCTCGGCAAATATCACGAGGTGCTCCAGCAGTTTTTGGCGGAAGACAAGCGCATGATCAAGAAGCGGCTCGGCATGGGAGCGATATTTCAAGCAATCCAACAAGGGGTCAACGCGTTCATGTTTCTCATGGTCTTATGGTCCGCCTATAAACGCGAAATTTTGATCGGCCATGTGGTCAGCTATACCCAAGCCATTACGTTAACCCTGGTTTCGTCGCAAAATTTGACACAAGGCATCCTGTCCTTATGCCAGCACAATTTATTTTTACAGCAGTTGTTCGCTTTCCTGGATTTGCAGTCCTCCGATCCTGCCGCCAGAAAAATCGGAGCTTCGGAGGCTTCCCGTGCGACGAATGCGCCTGTCATCCAATCGGTGGAATTCCGCAATGTGTCTTTCCGTTATCCCGGCAGCAGTTATCCGGCTCTGCGGAATGTCAGCTTTACCCTGCAGCGCGGAGAAACGCTCGCGATTGTAGGGCGCAACGGGTCCGGGAAGACAACCTTGATGAAGCTGCTGACGCAGCTGTACGACTCCTTCGAAGGAGACATTCTCATCAACGGCGTCTCGATCCGCGACATGGACTGTGAAACGTTTCGCCGCAAAGTCGGCGTCGTGTTCCAAGATTTCGTCCAATATGAGATGCAGGTCCGGCAAAATATCGGTTTTGGCAACGTCGCCAAAATGGAGGAGGACGCCGAATTGTGGAAGGCGGCGGATCGGGCGGGCATCGCCGGCTTGGTCCAATCGATGCCTGGAGGCCTTGCCACCCAGCTCGGGCGTTTGTTTGACGAAGGGCAGCAGCTCTCCGGTGGACAGTGGCAGCGGATTGCCATCGCCAGAGCCTTCATGCGCGAAGCCGAGCTTTATGTGTTGGACGAGCCCAGCTCCATGCTCGATCCGGAAACCGAGCTGCAGGTGTTTCAGGCGTTTCGGGAGTTGGTCCGCGACCGGTTAGGTATTTTCATCTCACACCGCTATTCCGCCATCCGGTACGCCGACCATATCCTCATGATGGATCAAGGCTCCGTGGTCGAGCAAGGCAATCATCAACAGCTCATGCAGCTGAACGGGATGTATGCCGAGCTTTATATGATGCAAGCAAATGCTTATTTGGACGCCGATCATGAGCGCAAAGCGCGTTCGGCCGTTTGATTACAGCAAGCAACCATGATCCGAAGGGAGAAATCGGAATGAACCCGAAAGAAGCTTGCGAGGCCAAGTGGCAGCCGCTTGAAGGCGCCGAACGAATCGAACGGGTCCGCTCGATTGTGATGGAGACGGCCCGGCGATTGAAGGACCCGGAAGAAATCGAGCGATTCGCCCTCGCGGAAGAACAGAAACGGATAGAGCAAGGGAAGTTCTACGTGAAGTGGAATGGGCTGCACCTTGCTCGGGGATATTCGGGCTTATGCTTGTTGTTCGGCGAACTGGATCGCCTGGAGCCCGATGGCCAATGGGACGTCGCAGGTCACCGTTATGTTGTTCTCATGCAGCAAGCTCTGGAACGGCAAGGAATCGAATCCTTATCCCTTTGGAGCGGTATGGCCGGAGTCGTTACGGGCATCCAGGCTTTGTCGCGGCAGGGCACCCGGTACGGGAATATGCTTCGGTCGCTCAACGACTTTTTCCTGCGCATGTTCCCCGAGTACATGTATGTTGTCCGAAGAAATATAAAAGAAGGCGTGCTCATGTCCGATTACGATGTGATGCAGGGCTTAAGCGGGATAGGCCGTTATTTGCTGCACTTTAAAGAGCAGCCCGAGATGCGCATTGCGCTTACGCAGGTGCTTGAGTATATGGTTGAGCTGTGCAGGTTCAAGGAGCTGCAAGACTCGCAGGTTCCGGGGTGGTATATTTCGCCCGACCGGCTTATTTCACCCACCGATCAGGAGCTATATCCCGAGGGTTACTTCAATTGCGGGTTTTCCCACGGCATTCCGGGTCCGTTGGCCCTGCTCTCCCTTGCGCTCCGGCAAGGCGTAGAAGTGGAGGGCGGGCGGGAAGCCATCCGCTCCATCGCCGAGTGGCTGATGCGGTTTACGATCAAGGATGAGTACGGCCCTTATTGGCCCGCTCATGTATCGTGGCAAGAGCAGGCAGCGGGCGCCGCAAGCGGCTCGCCGCCCCGCGAAGCTTGGTGCTACGGCGGGCCCGGCGTCGCGCGCACGCTGTGGCTCGCGGGGCAAGCGCTCGGGGAGCCGACATGGAGGGAAGCGGCGGTTCAATCGTTCCTTGGCACGGCGCGGCGTCCCGAACGGCTGTGGAGCTTGCATTCCGCCACCTTTTGCCACGGCTATGCCGGTCTTCTGCAAATGACGCAGCGGATGATCGCAGACGCAGGAACTGCGGAACTGATTCCTTTACGCGACCGTATCGTCGATCGGATAGTTGACTCCTTTGACGTGAGTGCGCCTTATGGCTTTGCAGAGCTGGAAGAAGGCGAAAAGCTGCATTTCGCCGGCGTGCTGGACGGGGCTGCGGGCGTTGCCCTCGCGCTGCTGGCTGTCATGCAAGATCGGGAGCCGGAGTGGGATCGGGTTTTCCTGTTGAACTAATATTTATCGCTCCAACCGACGGTTCACTTGGCCGTCGGCTCTTTGTTTTTTCACCAATGTTCCGTTACACTTCTGATACCTTTTGTCTTCTATTTGCTACTTATGATGTGAAATTTTATAATGGCGTTACAACTTAAAACCAAATTTGGTTACTCTAGGAGTCTAAAGGGTGATGTTATGGAGCGCAAATTAAATTTATTATTCGGAATTTTTGGAGGAATAATGCTAATTTGCATTAAACTTCCATCGGTATACTTTTACTCTGTGTTAGAGAACTTTCAAGGATTTATAAGTAGTTACATTGCCCAAATTTTATCTCCTCTTGGATTATTAGTTGTTATTTACTTCAGCATTGTATTAATTATTGATTGTCTCAAGTCAGAAATTAAAAGAAAGCGCACTAAGGACGAAGAGATTACGGGGAGTAAATAAAATAATTGTAAAGATCGATTTTGGAATGCATTTGAAAGCAACCAATTTACTTCAGCAAAAACCATTTATTTTTAAGTACCTCATGTATATCAAGGAGGCCTTGAGGAATGAAAACAAGCGAATTATCGCGATTATCCAATGTCAGCGTACGATCCATCCGGCATTATGAAAATAAAGGCCTTCTACGCGCCGAGAGGCTGGAGAATGATTACCGGGATTTCGACGAATCCGCCGTAGAACGAGTCAAGGCGATTCAATTATATTTGAAACTTGGATTAACAACAGATGAGATCGGAGCCTTGTTCAAGACGGAAGCGGCAGAGCCTGACGAATATGAATATTGCGAGGAGATGCTGGCAACGTATGAAGAGAAGCTAGGCCATGTGAATCGTCAAATCGAAGCGCTTCATGGATTGAAGAGACTACTGGAGAGGCAAATCGCCTTTACGATCAGCAAAAAGAAAACCGTCTAACACAGATGCAGCCCTGGAGTATACAAAACGTTCCGGGCCTTTTTTTGCGTATTGACATTGACACTAGTGTAATCCTTTATGATCTGCTTAGTCTCATTTCGAAAGGAGTTTTTCCATATGAACAGCAGTAATCTAAAAGAAAACAATAGTGTTGGCAGTGCGAGTGCAGCCACGAACCGCAAATCGGTGACCGTTATGGGATTAGGGCCGATGGGCCAGGCGATGGCGGGCGTTTTCCTTGAATCCGGCTATGCGGTAACCGTGTGGAACCGGACTCCAAGTAAAGCGGACGAGCTTGTAGCGAAAGGAGCTATCCGAGCGTCCACAGTCAACGAGGCGTTAGCCGCTAATGAGCTCGTGATCCTCAGTCTTACAGACTATGATGTAATGTACGCCATTCTCGAACCGTCTTCGGCAAACTTATCCGGCAAGGTGCTCGTCAACCTGAGTTCAGATACCCCAGAGAAAGTACGCGAGGCGGCCAAGTGGCTAGCCGACCGTGGAGCCCGGCATGTCACCGGCGGCGTGCAGACTCCGCCTTCAGGTATCGGTAAGCCGGAGTCATACACATACTATAGCGGTCCAAGAGAAGTCTTCGAGGCTCATAAGGAGACACTGGAAGTACTGACCGGTACCGACTATCGGGGCGAGGACCCTGGACTAGCCATGTTGTATTACCAGATTCAGATGGATATATTCTGGACGTCCATGCTTAGCTACCTGCACGCACTTGCTGTCGCCAACGCGAACGGCATTACGGCGGAGCAGTTCATGCCCTATGCTTCGGCGGCTTTATCGTCATTGCCGAAGTTCGTCGAGTTCTACACGCCGCGTCTCGACGAGGGCAAGCACCCTGGCGACGTGGACCGACTTGCCATGGGATTCGCAAGCGTCGAACACGTTGTTCATACGACGGAAGATGCCGGCATCGACACTACCTTGCCAGCCGCCGTTTTGGAGATCTTCAAGCGAGGCATGAAAAACGGTCACGCTGGCGATAGTTTTACCAGCCTTATTGAAATCTTCAAGAATCCAGTTCGACCATAAAAATTAGGCCATTCCTTGTGGGATGGCCTTTAAACATGGCGTTACAAACATAAAGCGGCCCGCCGGAATCGCCCCCGGTGAGCCGCTATTTTTGCTTCTTAGATTTTCATGACTCCGCCGGTGCTGGCCGAGGTGACGAGCTTGGAATAGCGGGCCAGATAGCCCGTTTTTACCTTCGGTTCGAAGCCTTTCCAGTTCGCGCGGCGGCGTTCGAATTCCTCGTCGCTGACCAGCAGCTCGATTTTGCGGTTAACGAGATCGAGCTCGATGATATCGCCGTCCTCGACGAAGGCGATCGGACCGCCTTCCGCCGCTTCCGGCGAGATGTGGCCGATGCTGATGCCGCGCGATGCGCCGGAGAAACGGCCATCCGTAATGAGACCGACCTTGGCGCCGAGTCCCATCCCGACGATCTGCGAGGTCGGGGCGAGCATTTCCGGCATCCCGGGACCGCCTTTCGGCCCTTCGTAACGGATAACGACGACATGACCTTCTTTGACTTTACCATTGGCGATGCCTTCCAGCGCCGCTTCCTGCGAATCGAAGCAGATGGCCGGCCCTTTGTGATAGCCGCCTACGGACTTGTCGACCGCGCCGACCTTGATGATCGAGCCGTTCGGCGCCAGGTTGCCGAACAGCACTGCCAGCCCGCCTTGCTCCGAATGCGGATTGTCCAGCGTACGGATGACGTCCGTATTCAAAATCTCGCAGCCGGCGACGTTTTCGCGCAGCGTTTTGCCGGTCACGGTGATGCGGTCACCGTACAGCGCGCCCGGCTTTTTGAACAATTCGTTCAGAACCGCGCTCACGCCTCCTGCGTTGTGCACGTCCTCGATATGATAATCGGAGGCCGGAGCGATTTTCGCCAAGTGCGGGATACGCTTCGCCACTTCGTTGATCCGCTCGATCGGGTATTCGAAGCCCGCTTCATGCGCCAAAGCCAGCGTATGCAGCACGGTATTCGTCGAGCCGCCCATCGCCATATCCAGCGCGAACGCATTGTCGATCGCTTCCATAGTCACGATATCCCGCGGTTTGATATCCTTTTGAATCAGCTCCATGAGCTGCTTCGCGGAACGCTTCACGAATTCTTTGCGGTCTTCGGAAATCGCCAAAATGGTGCCGTTGCCCGGGAGCGCCAGACCGAGAGCTTCTGCCAGACAGTTCATCGAGTTGGCCGTGAACATGCCGGAGCAGGAGCCGCAGGTCGGACAGCCGTATTGCTCAAGCTCAAGCAGACCTTTGTCGTCGATTTTGCCGGCTTGGTAAGCGCCCACGCCTTCGAACACGGAGGACAGCGAGATCGAACGGCCGTCGCTCGTTTTCCCCGCTTTCATCGGACCGCCACTAACGAAAACCGTCGGAATGTTGACGCGCAGCGCGCCCATCATCATGCCCGGCGTAATTTTGTCGCAGTTCGGGATGCAGACCATGCCGTCGAACCAGTGTGCGGATACGACCGTTTCGAGAGAATCCGCAATGATCTCGCGGCTCGGCAAGGAATAGCGCATGCCGATATGCCCCATGGCAATGCCGTCGTCTACGCCGATCGTGTTAAATTCAAACGGCACGCCGCCTGCTTCGCGAATCGCTTCTTTCACGATCTTGCCGAATTCCTGCAAGTGCACGTGACCCGGAACAATGTCGATATACGAGTTGCAAACCGCGATAAACGGCTTGTCGAAGTCCTCCTCTTTGACGCCGGCGGCACGCAGCAAGCTGCGGTGCGGAGCGCGGTCAAAGCCCTTTTTGATCATGTCGCTTCTCATTTTTCCCTTGGACATTCGCTTAAAGCCTCCGTTTCCATCCCTATGAAAATAGAATTCTACGATTTAACGCTTCACTCGATTGTATCACGTTTCCCCGGAATTGAAAACGTGAACCAGACTGGAAAAAAAGCCGGTTTCCCCGGCTGACGGACCGTTTTTGCGGCTTGGTCAGGAAATCTGTTATAATTCGGGTAGCTTCAGGAATTTAAGTATCGGAGGATGCGTCATGACGGAGTTTGAT
Organism: Paenibacillus tyrphae; assembly: GCF_027925525.1. Classification (GTDB taxonomy): domain Bacteria; phylum Bacillota; class Bacilli; order Paenibacillales; family NBRC-103111; genus Paenibacillus_G; species Paenibacillus_G tyrfis_B. Next base: position 258,908 of record NZ_BSDJ01000008.1, read on the forward strand.
TTTTTGTACGACGGTACGGAGGAAACGAAAACCCGCTTCGTATGCGTAGTCGGCGAAACGCTGCGGCGGTTCGATCTGGCGATTACGAGCACGAATCGTTTTTATGGTAAAAAATTAGTCACTGACATGCAGACGGGACGGACGGCGGTCATCGGACCGGACGATCTGGAGGAAGAAGGATATCTGGAGCATGCGTACAAGCTCAGCGAAGAGGAAGCCAACGAGCTGCGGGCGTTTCTGAGCGAGGTTGTCGGGCCGATCAGCTTCTCGGACATTTGAGCGGATAGCGGGAGACGGGATTACTTCACGGTAAGCCCGTCTTTTTTGCTTAATTTAAGAAGGGTCTCGAAGCTTACGGCTTTTCCCCGTTATCTCTTGACCAGATCCTCGCGCACCGGCGTGAACGAGTCGAGCAGCGCGCTCGCCTCCAATGCCCGGCAGCCGTGCTTCGCCCCGCTCGGGATGTAGATCGTCTCTCCCGCCGCGATTACCTTCGTTTCCCCGTCCACCGTAAATTCCAACCGGCCCCTCAAGCAGTACGATAGCTGCTCGTGCGGATGGCTGTGCACGTACCCTTCGGCCCCTTCCTCGAAATGCACTTCCATCATCATGATGCCGGCTCCCGGCTCGAATATTTTCCGTTTCACGCCGGGCTCGGCGTTTTCCCATACGTTGATGTTGCTCATGCGTCGTCCCCCTCTTCTCGTTCCTAGTCTTTCGATTATATCTTAAGGGTGCACGAATTCGAAGGGAGTCTCCCCAGATGAAATAGGCTTTTTTTCAGATATGGACGTCTTAGCGGGGAGCAGTTCCTTTGCGGTACTGCTCCGGGGTGACACCGGTCGCTTTTGCAAAAGCCCGATAAAGTTGACTTGGGCTCGAAAATCCCAGACTATAGCTGATCTCCGTGACGCTGGCTCGCGTCCTTGCGAGCTGCTCCTTCGCCTGTTCGATCCGCAAGCGCAAAATATATTGATAAGGCGTCACGCCCACTGTCTGCGTAAAAGAGCGAATAAAGTGAAACTTGCTTTGATAAACGAGCGAAGCAAGCCTCTCCATCGTCAGCCGTTCCGTATAATGCGCATGAATAAACTCCAGAATATCCGTCATTCCCGATACGAATGCCGGATCGGCATGCCTTACGTTCAGCCCGCCGGAGACGCGGGAACCGTTTTTTTCCACCACGCGCCGTATATAAGCCAGCACCCGGCTTTCGGTTTCCTCTACCGCGAGCGGGTCGGGACCGTCACGAAGCAGCAGCTCGGAAGTCCAGGACTTCATTCGTTTTTTGATGTCTTCGAGGTTAAAAAGCGGCCGCGAATCCAGCTCCGGCTCCCGTTCCCGCCATCCTTCAGCAAGCAATTGCTTCCGAACCTGCACGATATATACGCCTCCATCCGGGCCAAGCGAAAAATGATGCTCCTCCCCCGGATACTGGATCAACGCGTGGCCTCCGCTGATCGAATACACTCTCCGCTCCTGCGTCAAGCGGCACGTGCCGGTGACCGGAATGGTAATTTGATAAAAATCGGCATGGGCATGGGGGATATTCTCAAACGTATTCTCGATGCGCCACAGCTCCATGTTCGGCGTCGTCAACTTAAATTGCATGTCCGGTCTCCCTCCTTCCCGCCATTATAGCAAAAATTGCTCGGACGTTAAGCAATTTTTGCGGCGACTTCGTCCGCCTCCTCCCTTAAGATTAGAAAGAAAAAAAGGATAGGTGCCTATGAACGCTAAAGACACGTTAAGCAAAACCGCCTCGGCCGGCATGCTTGCGCTGACCGGGGTCAGCCTGGCGCATCTGCTGAATGACGCGATGCAGTCCGCCATCCCCGCGGTATTTCCGATCTTCCAGCAATCGATGCAGCTCAGCTTCGCGCAAATCGGCTGGATCGCCTTCGCCCTGAACGTCACGGCCTCCGTATTGCAGCCGCTGGTCGGCTATTACACCGACAAGCGTCCGACGCCGCTGCTGCTTCCGGCAGGCATGGTTTTCTCGCTGCTCGGCATGATCGGGTTCGCCTATTCGGCCAATTGGTGGTTGCTGATTGCCTCCGCCTTGCTGCTGGGCGTCGGCTCGTCCGTGCTGCATCCCGAATCTTCGCGGGTTGCCCACCTTGCCTCCGCCAAAGGAAGAGGACTCGCCCAATCGATCTTTCAGGTCGGGGGCAACACCGGACAGGCGCTGGCTCCCTTAATCGTCGCCTGGCTCGTGGTGCCTCAAGGACAACGGGGGCTGCTCTTGTTTTCGTTTGCCGCCGTACTGGGAATCGTGCTGCAGGGTATCGTCTCGGGCTGGTACCGGCGTCATCTTGCCGCTCAGTCCGCTAAGAAACGGAGCGCATTACCGGCCGATACGAAGCCCTTGAAAAAAGGATATGTCTCCTTCGCCATCGGTTTGCTGATTGTCTTGTTGTTCTCCAAATTTGTGTATATTGCCGGCATGACCGGCTACTATGCCTTTTATTATATGGACCGGTACGGGTTGTCCTTGGAAAAGGCCCAGCTTTGCTTGTTCGTGCTGCAAGCGGCCGGCATGCTCGGGACGCTGTTCGGCGGTCCGCTTGCCGATCGTTTCGGACGGAAGCGAATCATCTGGTTTTCCATTCTCGGCACCGCGCCGTTCTCGCTGCTGCTGCCCTATGCCACGCCGTTCTGGGCCGCCGTGCTTTGCTTTATGATCGGCGCCATCCTGATGTCCGGGTTTACGGTAATTATCGTGTACGCCCAGGAGCTGCTCCCGGGGAAGGTCGGGACCGTCGCCGGGCTGTTTTTCGGATTGGCCTTCGGGCTCGGCGGGCTCGGGTCCGTCGTTCTGGGCGCGCTGATCGATAAGACGAGCATCTCCTTCGTCATTCAGCTCTGCGCCTTCCTCCCGCTGCTGGGCGTCGCAGCTCTGCTCCTGCCCAAAGACGTCGGTGCAGTCAGGCAAATCCCGGAAGCGGAGACGGTCGCGGGGGTGTGACTGCCGAATTCCGGTAAGATTAGCCTGCACTCCAAGCTAAAACAAAACAGACCTCCGGGCTGCATCGGCATCAGCAGCCTTAGGAGGTCTGTTTCATTCCTATCTTCGGTTATTCCCAAGGAAAATCCGTAATCAAATAATCCGCGAATGCTTTGCTCTGCTCACGGCGGATTCTGCGTATTTCCGCCCGGTGCTTCGCCGTTTCGTGCAGCCGCTTCTCTTCCTCCGTCTCCGGGATGACTTGCGGCACCGGAACGGGCCGCTGGTCGTCATTCAGCGCGACGAAGGTCAGGAAGGCCGTTGCCGCGATTTTCCGCTCGCCGGTAATCAGGTCCTCGGTGATGACTTTTACAAATACTTCCATCGAGCTTTTGCCGGTCCAGGTCACGAACGATTCGAGACAGACCGAGTCCGTAGGTCGCACAGGCGACAAAAAGTCGACGGAGTCGGTGGATGCGGTAACGACGTTTTCCCGGCAATGCTTGGAAGCCGAAATCGAAGCGATATCGTCAATATAAGCCATCAGCTTACCGCCAAACAGCGTATTGTGATTGTTGACATCGGTCGGGAATACCCGGGAAGTTTTGTAGCATCGCGATTGTTTGGCATATTGTTGTTCCATAAGTTCAGCCGCCTCTTTTCATTATCCGATCAATTTCATTAATCCCCTGAATTCCAGCTCTTCAAACTTGCTCAGGACCGTTTGCCGGTCCATTTCCCAGTAGCAGCTTTCCAGCGCGCAGGCGACAGGCGCTTCGCAGCAGATCGTCGCAAGACTTCGCGAGAGATGCAGCATATCGAGCTGCGTTTCGATTTTGGAGCGGACGCCCTTCGGCAGCAGCGCCAGATTTTCCAAAATCCCTTCGATCGATTCGTACTCCACCAGCAGCTTGAGCGCCGTCTTTTCTCCGATGCCTTTGACGCCGGGGTAATTATCCGCCGTGTCGCCCATAAGCCCTTTGAGATCGATAAATTGCTTCGGTGTCAGCTGCATTTCCTCAAGCAACGATTCCGGGCTGTAGACGGCGTAATTGCCTTGGCCCTTCTTCATAATCACGACCCGCACCCGCTCGGCCACAAGCTGCAGCATATCGTGATCTCCCGTCAGTATGTATACTTCCGCGTCCTGACTATAGTGCTTCGCCAGCGTGCCGATGCAATCGTCAGCCTCATACCCGGTGATGCCGACGTTCACAACGCCGAAGCTGGACGTTACCTCTTTGACAAGGTCGAACTGGGGAATAAGCTCCTCCGGACATTCGACCCGGTTCGCTTTGTATTCCGTGAATTGCTCGCTGCGGAACGTTTTGCTCCCCATGTCCCAGCAGCATACGATGTGCGTCGGCTCAAACCGCTGCACCGCATCCCAAAAATATTTCACGAATCCGAATACGGCGTTCGTCGGCATCCCGGCGCTCGTCTTCATAATATATCCGCTGTAGGAAGTGGCATAAAAAGCGCGGAACAGCAAGGCCATTCCGTCGACGAGCAGAACCCGCGGAAGCGTCGCATTGTTATCGTGTATATCGTTTGTTTCCTTCAACTGCTCCAAGCTTCATCTCTCCCATGAACCGTTATTCCTTCATCATTATAGCACAGGTTCGCACGCCGGAGACGCAACGTTTGCAAATGCAAAAATCCCCAGCCTCTTTTTGACAACCATAAAAAGAATCCCGATCGATTCGCGGGCCTTATAAAGACCCACGCTCGATCAGGATTGATTTAGTTCGATAGCCGTCCGCTATACCAAATGGGACTCCACCCGGGTGCCGGACGTTTTTTCGGCGATCTGCCGCAGGATTGCTTGGATGCCTTTGATGTTTTCTTCGACGAAACCGGATTCCAGCACCTCGTCGTGATTGCCGATCAACGGATATTCCGCATAGCGTCCTTCTGTCGCCTCCTTCCATAGCAAGCGGTTGCCCTGCGCCGCATCCTCCGCGCCGGTGCCGGCGGCCACGAAGCCGTGGATGTCGGCCCGGACCGTTCCCGTATTCAGCAGCGCGTTCTTGTACATGGCGTAGTCATATATTTTTTGCTTGTACGTCTCCGTCAAAATTTGCTTGTACGGTTCGGAGATTTGCTCCAGAAGAAGATCAATTTCCCGGACCGTTTCCTCTCGGGTCAAGTCAATGATTTCGCTGCTCTTGACCGAATCGATCATGATGATGTCGGACACCGCATAGCCTTTGCTTTCCAGCGCTTTGGCCACTTCGTGCGCCAGATTGCCTCCTGACGAGTAGCCGAGCAGGACGTAAGGCTGCTTGTCTTGAATGCTGACGATATGCTCCACGTAGCGCTCCAGCAGCTCCTCCTCATGCCCGCAGTTCTGGATGAAATCGAGGCCGTAGACGACGCACCGGTCTTCCAGCAGTCTGGCCATCTCGGCAAAAGCAAGGCCGTAACCGATCATCGGAGGGAAGCAGAACAGGTTGAGCGGACCGCTCTCGTTTAACTTGACGACCGGATAACCGGCGTTCCGCTCCAGCTCGGATTTCATCAGCTCGCGCGCGAGCCCTTCGATCGTCGGCGATTCGAATACGGCGCGAATCGGCAGCTCGACGCCCGTCTCCCGATGCATTTTGCGCACCAATTCCAGCACCTTGAGCGAATGCCCTCCCAAGGCGAAGAAATTGTCCTTCACCCCAGCGCGAGTAACACCCAGCACCTCCTGCCAGATCTGCGCCAGCCGTTCTTCCGTCCCCGTGCGGGGCGCGGTATACTCCGTTCCCGTCCGTATGCTTCCGTCCGGAGCGGGCAGCGCCTTGCGGTCGATTTTTCCGCTGGAAGTTAGCGGCATCTGCTCCACAGGCACAAAATACGCCGGAACCATGTACCCCGGCAGCACCGCGGCCAAGGCATCCCGAAGCTCGCCAGCGGCAAGCTCCCGGTCCCCGGTGACATACGCGCACAGCTGCTGTCCGCCTTCATCCGCGATCGCAACGACGACGGCTTCCCGGACGGACGGCAGCTTCATCAGCTGCGCCTCCACCTCGCCAAGCTCGATCCGGTAGCCGCGGATTTTGACCTGGTCATCGATGCGGCCCGCGAATTCGATCGTGCCGTCCGGCAGCCATCTCGCCCAATCGCCCGTGCCGTACATCCGCTCGCCCGGCACGAACGGATTGGCGACAAACTTTTCCGCCGTCAGCTCCGGACGGTTCAGGTACCCATGGGCCAGCCCGTCGCCGGAAATATACAGCTGGCCCAGCACGCCTACAGGCTGCAGTTGTTGATGCCGGTTCAAAATATAGGCCGTGGTATTGTGGATCGGCTTTCCTAACGTAACCGGAGCTCCTGCTTCACATTGGCCGGCAAGCACATCGATCGTTGTCTCGGTCGGACCGTAATGGTTGTGAAGCGCGTAGCCTTTACGAACCAGCTTTTCTTTCAAGGAGTCCTCCAGCCGCTCTCCTCCGCAAATTAAGACACGCAGGGAAGGGTGCATCTCTTCGTCTTCCTCGGCCAGAAACTCCCGCATGAGCGCTTGGGGAAGATCCAGGATTTGGATTTCATTGGCAGCTATATAATCCAAAAGACGCCGCTTGCTCAAAAGTGTCTCCTTGCGGATAACGTGCAGCTCGCCGCCGTGCAGCAGCATGCCGAACATTTGCTCCACGCTGGGATCGAACGTATATTCCGCCGTCAAAATCATGCGCGGCCGGACTTGTCCGAAATACCGGGCATGGAACCAATGGATTGTATTGATGACGCTGCGGTGCGCGACCATAACCCCTTTAGGCTGCCCCGTCGTTCCCGACGTATAGAGCACGTAGATCAGGCCGTCCGGCCCGCTGGCATGCTCCAGATTCGAACCGTCGTCTCCGTAGGCCTGCGGGTCGTCCAGCGCGATGATTTTGCCGCCAAAAGATACCCGCTCCTGCAAACGGTCTTGCAGCAGCAAAAGCTGTGCGCCCGAGTCTTCCAGCATGTAGCGAATCCGTTCCTCCGGATATTCAGGATCGATCGGCACATAAGCGCCTCCGGCTTTGAGAATCGCCAGTACGCCGACGATCATCTCAAGTGAGCGCTCCGCCATAATCGCAACAAGCTTGTCCGGCTGCACGCCTTGGGCCCGCAGCGTATGCGCCAACCGGTTCGCCCGCTCGTTCAGCTCGCGGTAAGTCAGCCGCTCATCTTCCCAGACGACCGCCGTCCGGTCCGGCGTACGCGCCGCCTGCTCTTCGAACAGGCTGTGCACGGTCCGCTCCCGCGGATAATCCGCCGCCGTCTCGTTGAACGCCCGGGCGAGCCGCTCCTTTTCCTCCGGCGTCGCCAGCTCCAGCTCGCTCACGCGAAGGTGCGGGTTCTCCGTGACCTGCTCCAGAACATAGACAAAATGCCCCTGAATCCGACGAATATCGTCCATATCGTAGGCCAGCGTATTGTAGCCGAAGCTCACCCGGATCTCTTCGCCCGGCAGCACCACCAGGTTGAAGTCGTAATTCGTCTGCTCGAATACCGACACGTTGGCGATCTCAAAAGCGGCCTCCTCCTCGGGGCTTCCGAGCTGCTCCACCTGCTCCTCTACGGGGTAGTTTTCGAATACCATAATGTGGCTGATCAAATCGTGCTTTTGCTCAGTCAGCGCCTGAATCTCGAACAGCGGATACGTATCGTAGGCGTTGGAGGCCAGCGCTTGCTCCTGGGTCCTTCTCATCGCTTCCGCGAATGTCTCTTCCGCCTCGCAGCGGATGCGCACCGGGATCGTGTTGATAAACAAGCCGACGATCCCTTCCACTCCTTGAATATCCGATGGCCTGCCCGATACGACGCTGCCGAACACGGCGTCTCCGCTGTTGTTGTACTTTTGCAAAACGACACCCCACGCGGTCTGCATCAGCGTATTCACGGTCACCTGATGCTTCTTCGCCGTCCGGTTCATCCGCTCGGTGAGCGACTTGCCCAGCCCGCAGCTCCATTCGCCCGGACCATAGCCCTCCGCCTCGCGTGGCTTCGTTCGCGGCAGCGCCGTCCGCTGCTCGCAGCCGGACAAGTAATCGCGCCAATAGGCGGCGGCCGCCTCGCCGTCCTGAGCTTCCAGCCATTCGATAAAGCGACTGTACGGTACCGCGGGGGCAAGCTCGGGCTGTCTTTGCTCCCGGATGGCGTTATAGCCTTCGAACACTTCCTTGTTCACCAGAGACAGGCACCAGCCATCCATGACGATGTGATGGAAGCTCCAGACAAAGCGGTACGCCCGTTCCCCGGTACGCAGGATCGATACGCGAATCAGCATGTCCCGGCTCAGGTCGAAGCCTTTTGCCTTGTCCGCGATTTCAAAAGCTTGTACATAATCGCTGCACTCCGCTTCCTCCATCCCGCGCAAGTCCTCGTAGTGGAAGCCGCAGTCCCTGCGCCGGTAGACGACCTGCAGCGGCTCCGTTCCCCGGTCGGTATAAAAATTGGTCCGCAGCGCCCCGTGCCGGCGTACCAGCAAGTTCAAGCTTTGGGCAAAAGCCTCGACGTCGAAGCTTCCCTGCAGATCGTAGGTCACCTGTTCGAAATAAGCCGACGATTGCCGGTCGAATTGGCTGTAGAACAGCATTCCTTTCTGCATCGGAGTGAGCGCGTACACGTTCTCGATCTCACCGGCGGCTCCCGCCTGTTCCGCAAGCCGATCCAGCTCTTCGATGGTTAGCCTTTTATACGAAATGTCGCTCGGCGTCAGCTCCGGCCGCTCCTTAGAAGCGCAATGTTCAACGACTTCCCGCAAGCTCGCTTCCAACAGCCCGGCCAGCCGCTCCATCGTTTCCTTGCGGTACGTTTGGCCGCTGTAGCTGATTGTCAGCTCAAGCACGCCGCCCGAGATCATGCCGTTAATATCGAGCGTATAGGCTCTGACCATGCTCGGGCCGATCGGCGCACCGCTGGAATAAGGGGAGGCGTGAAGCGCATTGCCCTCCATATCCTGGTCGAACTGCCCCAAATAGTTAAAGCTGATCTCCGGCCGCACCGCGAACGCTTCGCCCTCCCGGGGGGCCGACAAATAGCGGAGGATTCCGTAGCCAATCCCCTTTTGCGGAATTTGGCGCAGCCCTTCCTTGACCCGCTTGATCCGTTGCGGCACATCTTGACCCGCGCCCATTTCCAGCACGACCGGAAACTGGGTCGTAAACCAGCCTACGGTGCGCGTAATATCGACGTCCGGAAAAATGGCTTCCCGCCCATGGCCTTCCAGATTGACGAGCACCCGTTCCATCCCGGTCCACCGGTGAACGGCCATACCCACGGCCGTGAGCAGCAAATCGTTCACTTCGGTGTTGTAAGCGCGGTGCGCCTGCTTGAGCAACTGCTCCGTTTCCAGCGCCGTCCATACCGCTGTAACGGCTTCGCTTTCCGCGAGGAGCGGCCTGCTCTGCCGATCCGGCGGCTCGTCCTTAGGCAGCGGCTCGTACCCGGCCTGCGCGATATGCCGCCAATAGGCTCGTTCGCGCTCCATGGCCGGGCCGTCGGCATAAAGGGACAGCCGCTCCGCCCACAGCCGGAACGAATCCGTCTTGTGCGGGAGGCGGATCGTCTCGCCTTGGCCGGCTTGCTCGTAGGCGCTCGCCAGATCCTCGAACAGAATGCGCCAGGACACCCCGTCCACGACCAAATGGTGAATGACGATCAGCAGATGGTCTCCGTCCGCGCAGCGGAACAGTCCCAGCTTCATGAGCGGTCCGTCGCTCAGGTCGATGCCGCTTTGAATCTCGTTCGCCTTCGCTTCGATCGCCGCTGCGCAGTCCGCTTCGCCCATGAAATCGGCGATGTCCAGCGTGAATGGCTCGCCCTCGTCAACGCCCCGGTTCCATGCGGCGTAACCGCCGTTTTCTGTCCTGTGGTACACGGTACGCAGCGCGTCGTGATGCCCGACGATATGGCGCATTGCCTGACGGAGCGCCACTTCGTCGAAGCCGTCCTTCCGGTAAAACATCACCGCCTGGTTAAAATGATGCGGCTCAGCCGGCTCCTGCCCGAAATACCAATGCTGAATCGGCGTCAGCTTCACGCTGCCCGCAACTTCCCCTTGGTCGGCGATGCGGCTTACCGGCTGCACGACTCCGCTGAGCCCGGCTATGGTCGGGAATTGGAACAAGTCTTTCATTTCCAGCTTGTAGCCCGCTTGGAACAACCGGGAGGAAATTTGAATCGATTTAATCGAATCGCCCCCGAGATCGAAGAAGTTGTCCATAATTCCAACCGTTTTAACTCCCAAGACCGACTGCCATACCGACGCCAGCGTCTGCTCAATGTCGGTCCGCGGGGCCACATATTCCGTTCCCGTCTGGACGTTTCCTTCCGGCGCCGGCAGCGCCCGGCGGTCCACTTTGCCGTTCGGCGTCAGCGGAATCCGCTCCACCTGCACGAAATACGACGGTACCATGTATCCCGGCAGCTCCTGGGACAGCGCGCTGCGCATCTCACTTGCGCTCAACTCGGCTTCCGCCGCAAAGTACGCACACAGCTGCTTCTGCCCCTGCTCGTCCTCCCGCGCGATCACGACCGCTTCCCGCACGCCTTCCACGCGCAGCAGTTGTGCTTCCACCTCGCCCAGCTCGATCCGGTACCCCCGGATTTTCACCTGCTCATCGATCCGGCCTTTGTACTCCAGCGTCCCGTCTGCGCGCCAGCACACCAAGTCTCCCGTCCGGTAGCAGCGCTCTCCCTCGCGCACCGGGCTCGCGATAAACTTCTCCGCCGTCAGCTCCGGGCGGTTCAGGTAGCCCCGCGCCACCCCGTCTCCGCCGACGATCAGCTCGCCCCACGCTCCGACCGGCTGCAGCTTCATCTCCCGATCGACCACATAAGCCGTCGAATTTGCAATCGGACGGCCGATCGGCACCGCTTCCGTCTGCTCCCCTACAATCGCATGCGTCGTCGAGAACGTCGTATTTTCCGTCGGACCGTAGCCGTTGACCAAACTCAGCTCCGGATTGTCCCGCACCACCCGGTTGATGTGCGATACCGACAGCACGTCCCCGCCTACGATCAGCGTCTTCATGCTCCCGAACAGTCGGCTGTTCTGCTGCGTCAATTGGTTAAACAACGGCGCAGTCAGCCACATCGTCGTGATGCCGCACTGCCGGATCGCTTCCTCCAGCCGGTCCGCATTCAAAATCACGTCACTGCCGACCAAATACAGCTGCCCGCCGTTCAGCAGCGCTCCCCAGATTTCAAACGTCGACGCGTCGAATACGACAGCTCCCGTCTGCAAAATGCGCGTCGTTTCGTCCAATCGCACGTAATTCGTATTTTTTACTAACCGGACCACGTTGCGGTGCTCGACCATGACGCCCTTCGGCTTGCCCGTCGTTCCCGACGTATAGATCACATAGGCCAGATCTTCCGGCCCGCTTACCGACTCCATGTTCGAGCCATCGTCATGATAAGCTCCTTCATCGCTCAGGTCGACGACCGTTCCCGCAAAGTCCGTGCGCACAAGTTCCCGCCGCTGCGTCAGCAGCAGCTTGGCCCCCGAATCGTCCAGCAGGTAGCGGATGCGCTCCTCCGGATAGTCCGGATCGACCGGGACGTACGCGCCTCCGGCCTTCAAAATCGCCAACACCCCGACCACCATCTCAACGGAACGCTCGGCCAAAATGGCGACAGGCTCGTCGCGCTCTACCCCTGCGGCCCGCAGTGTCCGCGCCAGACGGTTCGCCCGCTCGTTCAGCTCGCGATAGGTTAGCTTCGCGTCTTCGCACACGACCGCCGTCTGCTCCGGCGTCCGCTCCGCCTGTGCTTCGAACAGCGCGCCGATGCTCTGTTCCCGCGGATAATCCGCCGTCGTAGCGTTGAATTGCTCGACAATTTGCGCTTTGTCCTGAGGCGTCGCGATCTGGATCGCCGATAGGGTTGTTTGCGGATCGGCGATAACCGCATCGACAAGCCGGATCAAGTGCTCCGCCATCCGTTCCACGGTCTCCCGCTTGTAAAGCGCGGTGGCGTATTCGAAGCCGCAGCCGATCGTCTCCCCATCCTCAGACGCGTGAAAGCTCAAGTCGAACTTCGCCACCGTGTGCTCCTGCGGATAAGGGGCCAATTGCAGACCGTCGATCCGCTGCTCCTTTTGCTCCGTATTTTGCAGCACGAACAACGTATCGAACAGCGGGTTGCGGCTCATATCCCTCGGGATATTAAGCTTTTCAACCAGTTCTTCGAACGGGTAATCCTGATTTTCGTAAGCGTGCAGCGCATGTTCTCTGACGTCCTGCAAATAAGCGAGGAACGTCTTCTCCCCTGACGGATAATTGCGGATCGCCAAAGTGTTGACGAACATGCCGATCAAGCCGCCCAAGTCCGCATGCGGCCGGCCAGCAATCGGGGTCCCGACCACGATATCCTCCTGCCCGCTGTATTTGCCGAGCAATGCGGTATACGCCGCAAGCAGCACCATGTACAGCGTCGTCCCGTTTTGCGCCGCAAGCCGCCGAAGTCCTTCGCTTTGTCCGCGGTTAAGGACAAACTCAAATACGCTGCCGCTAAAGCTCCGTACCGCAGGACGCGCGTAATCGGTAGGCAAGTCGAGCACGGGTAGCTCCCCGGAGAAAACATCCAGCCAATAGCTCTCCTGTCGGCGGTAACGATCGCTTTGTTTTTGTCCCTGCTGCCATACGGCATAATCCTTATACTGAATCGCAAGCGGCGGCAAGTCCTCCCGTCCGTACAATCGGACAAACTCTTGAACAAGAACGCCTATGGACGTTCCGTCGGAAATAATATGATGCATGTCGAACATTAGAATATGCCGATCCTGCCCGGTTTCGATCAGCCCGGCCCGGAACAGCGGAGCCTGCGTCAGATCGAATGGACGCACAAACCGTTGCACGAGCCCGGCGGCTTCTTCTTCACCGGCTTGCATGAACTCGACGGAAAAACCGACCTCTTGATGCACCCGTTGAACCGGTTCGCCGCCATTGACCGTGTCAAAGCTGGTGCGCAGCGTTTCGTGACGCGCAATGAGACGGCGGAACGTCTCCTCCATCCGGGCGCGGTCGAGCGGCCCGTCCAGCTTCATCACGCCCGGCATATTGTAACTGAGCCCGGCGCCGGAAAACTGCTGCAGCAGGTACATCCGTTTTTGGGCCGAGGACACCGGATAATAGTCACTCTCTGCGACAACCGATATGGAGGCGTACGCAGTTTGTTCCATCGCTTCGATCACCTGCGCAAGCTGTTCGATGGTCGGATGCTGGAACACATCGCGAAGCTGCACGTTCTTCTGCATTTCTTTTTGAATGATCGAAACGAGGTTGGTCGCCCGCAAAGAATGCCCTCCGAGATCAAAGAAATTATCTTTGATCCCTACGACCGAAAGCTCCAGCACATTTTTCCAAATGTCGGCCAACTGCGCTTCCAGCATCGTTCGCGGTGCCACGAATTCAGTTCCCGTCTGAACGCTTCCTTTCGGCGCGGGCAGCGCTCTGCGGTCCACTTTGCCGTTCGGTGTCAGCGGAATCCGCTCCATCTGCACGAAATACGACGGCACCATGTAGCCCGGCAGTTCCTGCGACAGCGCGCTGCGTATTTCACTTGCGCTCAACTCAGCTTCCGCCGCAAAGTACGCACACAGCTGCTTCTGCCCCTGCTCGTCCTCCCGCGCGATCACGACCGCTTCCCGCACGCCTTCTACGCGCAGCAGCTGCGCTTCCACCTCGCCTAGTTCAATCCGGTAGCCCCGGATTTTCACCTGCTCGTCGATCCGCCCTTTGTACTCCAGCGTCCCGTCCTCACGCCAGCGCGCTAGGTCTCCCGTCCGGTAGCAGCGCTCTCCCTCGCGCACCGGGCTGGCGGTAAACTTCTCCGCCGTCAGCTCCGGGCGGTTCAAGTAGCCGCGCGCCACCCCGTCTCCGCCGACGATCAGCTCGCCCCACGCTCCGACCGGCTGCAGCTTCATCCCGCGGTCGACCACATAAGCCGTCGAATTCGCGATTGGGCGGCCGATCGGCACCGCTTCCGTCTGCTCGCCGACAATCGCATACGTCGTCGAGAACGTCGTATTTTCCGTCGGACCGTAGCCGTTGATCAGACTCAAACCCGGATTGTCCCGCAGCACCCGGTTGATATGCGGCACCGACAGCACGTCCCCGCCCACGATCAGCGTCTTCATGTCTCCAAACAGACGGCTGTTCTGCTGCGTCAGCTGATTGAACAACGGCGCGGTCAGCCACATCGTCGTGATTCCATACTGCCGGATCGCTTCTTCCAGCCGGTCCGCATTCAAAATCACGTCGCTGCCGACCAAATACAGCTGACCGCCGTTCAGCAGCGCTCCCCAGATTTCAAACGTTGACGCGTCGAATACGACAGCCCCCGTCTGCAAAATGCGCGTCGTTTCGTCCAACCGTACGTAATTCGTATTTTTTACTAACCGGACCACATTGCGGTGCTCGACCATGACGCCCTTCGGCTTGCCCGTCGTTCCCGACGTATAGATCACGTACGCCAGATCCTCCGGCCCGCTCACCGGCTCCAGATTCGAAGCGTCGCCGTGATAAGCTCCTTCGTCGCCTAGGTCAACGACCGTTCCGGCGAAGTCCGTGCGCAGCAGCTCCCGGCGCTGCGTCAGCAGCAGCTTGGCGCCCGAATCGTCCAGCAGGTAGCGGACGCGCTCCTCCGGGTAGTCCGGGTCGACCGGGACGTACGCGCCTCCAGCCTTCAAAATCGCCAACACCCCGATCACCATCTCGACGGAACGCTCGGCCATGATCGCGACCGGCTCGTCACGCTCTACTCCTGCGGCCCGCAGCGTCCGCGCCAGACGGTTCGCCCGTTCGTTCAGCTCGCGATAGGTCAACTTCGCGTCTTCGCACACGACCGCCGTCTGCTCCGGCGTCCGCTCCGCCTGCTCCTCGAACAGCGCGCCGATGCTCTGTTCCCGCGGATAGTCCGACGACGTGGCGTTGAATTGCCCAACAATCTGCGCTTTCTCGTCCTCCGTTAACACGTCCGCATCCTGAAGCCGAAGCTCCGGCTGGAATAACACTGCAGCAAAAAAACGATTCAGCCGATTCGTAAACCTCGCAATCGTCTCTTCCTTATAGTGCTGCCCGTCGTAAGACACGCTTAAGCGTATCATCCCTTGATCCAGTTCAAATTGAAGCTCCAGTTCGGCCGCCGCATGTTCCTTGTAGTCGTTCCGATGCAGGCTTTTCATCGCAACGACCGTATGGATGACGGGAACGCCCTCCGAATCGTGCGGCACATGCAGTTGATCGATGTAATTCCAGAAAGGAAAATTTTGGTGTTCGATCGCTTCGCCAACGGACGATTTAATCTGGGCCAGCAGCGCTTTAAAAGCGGTCTGATGATTAACGTTAGTTTTCAAAAGAAGCAATGGGTTGATTAACGGAGTTCCCTGATTCGCGTCCGCGGCCGCCGGGACGGCGACCACCACATTTTCCTCGCCCGTATACGTATACAGCAAGCTCTTGATCCCCGCCAAAAGAACGATAAACGCGGCCCACGGCGATCCGCCGGTGATGGACATCAGCCTTTGGGACAAATCCGGCGGCAGCGAACCGGAAAACATGCGGAGGCCGCCTGTTCCGAGCCCTGAGCCAGTCTCACCGTTCAAAACGGGCCCAATCCGGTCGTAAGGCAGGCAAGCGATATGATCCTCACCCTCAAACTTGCCGCTCCAGTAAGCTTTTTCCTTTTCAAATAAGGCTGTCAATTGCATCCCTCCTGCTTTATTTCGGACAACGGGCAACCGGATGGGTTGGATACGGCCGGATAATACTTTACGAGTGTGCGCCGCGGAATCATCCGTAAACACACACTCGTAAAGCCGGCATAAACGGCCCCGCCCAAGTAGAAACAGGGCGCGTCTGTCAAGAAATCAGATTGTACGTCTGTCTGTAATCAGAACACAAAGTCGATCGAATCCAGTACATCCGCTTTCGGCTTCACGTGACCCGATACGCTAATCTCGCTCAAGGCCAGTTCCGGATTCGCGCCGATCTCGGACAAAATCGTCAAGAAATCACCGGTCAACCGTTCGATGACGCTCTTGCCGAACAGCTTGGTGCAATATTCGAATGATCCTCGAATCTCGCCTTCTTCCGCGCTCATCGACAAGGTCAGATCGAATTTAGCTGTGGTGTGGTCCTGCCCGTACGGGGTGAAGGACAGCTTATCGAGCTTCGCCTCCTGCGTTTCCATATTGCGCACGATAAACATCGTATCAAACACCGGATTGCGGCTCGCGTCCCGCTTCACCTTCAGCTTCTCTACCAGCTCCTCAAACGGATAGTCCTGATGCTCGAACGCTTGTAGCGTGCGCTCCTTGACCTCTAGCAAATATTCGTAGAACGTTCTGTCATTCCGCGGATAATTGCGGATCGCCAACGTTCCGACGAACATCCCGATGAGCGGCTCCAGCTCCGCCGACAACCGGCCGGCAACCGGCGTACCGACGATCAGATCCTCCTGCCCGCTGTACTTCGAAAGCAGGACCGTGTAGGCCGCCATGAGCACCATATACATGGTGCTGCCGGTATCCGCTGCAAGCCGGTGCAGCGACGCCGCCACGGCCGGCTCGACGGCAAAGTCGAGCAGCGCGCCTTCGAAGCTCCGCACCGGAGGCCTCGGGTAAGCGACCGGCAGATCAAGCACGGGCAGTTCGCCCGCCAACGTTACAAGCCAGTAGTTCTCGCGCCGCAGGTAACGCTCGCTCTGCGTCTCCTGCTGCTGCCATACGGCGTAATCCTTATACTGAATCCGCAGCGGCGGCAGCTCTTCGCCTTCGTACAGCTGCGCAAGCTCCTGCACGATAATTCCCGCCGATACGCCATCCGAAATCAGATGGTGCATATCGTACATCAAAAGATGCCGTTCCGGCTCAAGCTCGATCAGGCCTGCCCGCAGCAGCGGCGCCTGCTCCAGATCGAACGGCCGTACGAACCGGCCGATATGCTTGTCCGCCTCCTCGACACCAGCCCTTACATGCTCAAGAACAAATTCCACATCCTCGTAGATTCGCTGAACGACCTCGCCGTCCACCATTTCAAAGCCGGTGCGTAAGGTCTCATGACGGGCGATCAGCTTGCGGAACGCGTCTTCCAGCTTATGGCGGTCAAGAGGCCCTTCGACCTTCATCACGCCCGGCATGTTGTAGCTGGTCTCTCCGCCTTGCACATGACTCAGCATGTACAATCGTTTCTGCGCGGAGGAAGCCGGATAATACTCGCGCTTGTCGGCAGCCGGAATGAAGGTGTAAGCTTGCTGTTCCATTCCTGCAATGGACTGCGCCAACTGCTCGACTGTCGGGTAATGGAATACGTCGCGCAGCGGCACCTTGACCTGCAGCTCTTGATGTATTTTCGCCACCAGCGTCGTTGCCCGAAGCGATTGTCCGCCGATGTCGAAGAAGTTGTCCTGCACGCCGACTCTCGGCAGCTTCAGCACGTCCTGCCAGATTTGCGTCAGCCTCGCTTCCAGCGCCGTCCGTGGCGCCACATACGCCGTGCCTGTTTCAACTCCGCCTTCCGGCGCCGGCAGCGCTTTGCGATCCAGCTTGCCGTTTGGTGTCAGCGGCATCCGCTCCACCTGCACGAAGTACGACGGGATCATATACCCCGGCAGCTTCGCGGCCAGCTCCGCCCGGAGCTCGACTGCAGCAAGCGGCTCGTCCGCGACGTAATACGCACACAGGTCTTTCTCGCCGCTTTCGTTCTCCCTTGCGATCACCACCGCTTCCCGGACCGCAGCCACGCTCATCAAGCCGCTTTCCACCTCGCCCAGCTCGATCCGGTACCCCCGGATTTTCACCTGATGGTCGATCCGGCCCATATATTCGATCGTGCCGTCCGGCAGCCAGCGGGCCAAATCGCCCGTCTTGTACATCCGTCCACCGGATTCATACGGATTCTGCACAAACTTTTCTTCCGTCAGCTCCGGTCTCCGGTTGTAGCCGCGCGCTACGCCCGCTCCGCTGATGTGCAGCTCGCCTGCTACGCCGATCGGCACAAGCCGCTGCTCTGCGTCGAGTAGCCAGATCTTCTGGTTCGGTAGCGGTCGCCCGATCGGCACCGTGTCCGCCAGTTCACCGATACGCTGCGGCTCCACTTCGTAGATCGTCGAGTCGACCGTGCACTCCGTCGGCCCGTACACGTTCGTGAGCTTCACCTGCTCGCCGAATGTCGACCAGAACGACTTCACGACCTTCGTCGTCAGCGCCTCGCCGCCGATCACATAGTGCTTCGCACCGGCCGCGCCTCCGCTGGCCGCAGCCGCCTGCACCAGAATTGCCAGGTACGTCGGCGTCGCATCCGTGATGTCAATGGCATGCTCACAGAAAAACTTCAGCAGCTTGTCCCCGTCCATCCGCGTCTCTTCCGGCACGATGTGCAGCGTCAAGCCCAGCAGCAGCGCCCCGTAGATCGGCTTCACCGACATGTCGAACACGTACGGCGCCAGCTGCGCCATGTTCCGGTACTCCGGATGTGCCGCATAGATCGGCTCGAACAAGCTTAAAGTAAAGTTCACCACGCTCCGCTGCTCGATCATGACCCCTTTCGGCTGCCCCGTCGTCCCCGACGTGTAGATCAGGTAGGCCAGATTGTTCGCGCCAGATACCGGCTCCAGATTCGCGACGTCCTCCGCCGGGCCTTCGTACAGCCACGTTTCGTCCAGGCACAATACCTCGCCTTGGAACTCCGCTGCTTTGGCCTGCTGCCAGCTTTGCGTCAGCAGCAGCTTCGCTCCGCTGTCTTCCAGCACGAAGCGAATCCGGTCCTCCGGATGCTGCGGATCGATCGGCACATACGCGCCGCCCGCTTTCAGCACCGCCAGCATCCCCACGATCATCTCCGGCGACCGCTCCACCAGCATTGCCACCGGCTGATCCGCCGTCACCCCATGCGCCCGCAGCACGCGAGCCACACGGTTCGCCCGCTCGTTCAGCTCGCCGTAGGTCAGTTGCTCACCCTCGAACACCACGGCTATCCGGTCCGGCGCCCGCTCGACCTGTTCTTCGAAGACCGCATACAGCGTTTTGTTTTGCGGATAACGGTCATCCGTCGTATCGTTAAACTCCGTCTGAAGCTGAGCAGTTTCCTCCAACGTGATCATTTCCAGCTCCGCCAGCTTCGCCTGCGGGCTGTCTGCAACGGATTCAAGCAGCCGGACAAAGTGGCCCGCCATCCGTTCGACCGTTTCGCGCTTGTACAGCGCTTCGGCATACCGGAGGCTGAACTGCAGCTCATCCTCCGCCTCGGCCGCATTGAGCGTCAAGTCGAACTTCACCGCGTCGTGTCCGCTCGGGTAAGGCTTGAACGTCAAACCTTCGATGCCCAGCTCGCCGTCCTCCGTATTTTGCAGCACGAACATCGTGTCGAACAGGGGACTGCGGCTCATGTCCCGTTTCACCTGCAGCTTCTCCACCAGCTCCTCGAACGGATAATCCTGGTGCTCGTACGCCTTGAGCGCATGCTCCTTGATTTCCTGTAAGTACCCGAGGAACGTCTTCTCGCCCGCAGGATAGCTCCGCAGCGCCAGCGTGTTGACGAACATCCCGATCACCGGCTCCAGGTCCGCATGCGGACGGCCCGCAATCGGCGTGCCCACGACGACGTCTTCCTGCCCGGTATATTTGTGCAGCAGCGTCATGTAAGCCGCCAGCAGCACCATATACAGCGTCGAGCCCGTTTGCGCCGCCAGTTGGCGCAGCCGCTCGCTTCCGGCCTGACCGAGCGTAAACGTCACTGTGTCGCCCTCGAAGCTGCGCACCGCCGGTCTCGGGTAATCCGTCGGCAAGTCCAGCACCGGGAGTTCCCCGCGGAACACGTCCAGCCAGTACGCTTCCTGACGCTTCATCCACTCGCCATGCACGTCCGCCTGCTGCCACGCCGCGTAATCCTTGTACTGAATCCGCAGCGACGGCAGCTCCTCGCCCCCGTACAGCCGTACGAATTCGTCGGTCAGCACGCCCATCGACACACCGTCGGAGATGATGTGATGCATGTCGAGCATCAACAGATGACGGTCCGGGCCAAGCTGGATCAAGCCTGCGCGCAGCAGCGGCGCCTGCTCCAGATCGAACGGCCGCACGAAGCGGCGGATATGCGCTTCCGCTTCCTTCTCATCCGCCTGCGTAACTTCCAGACGGAACGGCACGTCCTCGGCGGCAACCACGCGCTGCACCGGCTCGCCGTCGATCAACCGGAAACCGGTTCGCAGCGTCTCGTGACGGGCGATCAACCGGCGGAACGCTTCTTCCACCCGCTCGCGGTCGAGCGGGCCTTCTACTGTCAGCACCGACGGCATGTTGTAGCTGAGTGCCTCTCCTTCCAACTGGTTCAGCACGTACAGCCGCTTCTGCGCCGAAGACGCCGGGTAATACTCGCTTTCGGCCGTTACTGGAATCGACGCATACGCCACCTGCTCCATCTCTTCGATCACGCGTGCCAGTTGCTCGACCGTCGGATACTCGAAGATGCTGCGCAGCGGCAGCTGCTTGTTCAGCTCTTTGTGGATTTTCGAAGCCAGCGTCGTCGCCCGCAGCGAATGTCCGCCGATGTCGAAGAAGTTTTCCTTCACTCCGACATGCGCGGTGCCCAGCACCTCCTGCCAGATCTGTACCAGCTTCGCTTCCACCCATGTCCGCGGCGCGACGTAGTCCACGCCCGTCTGCACGCTTCCTTCCGGCGCAGGCAGCGCCTTGCGGTCGATTTTGCCGTTCGGCGTCAGCGGCATTTGCTCCAGTTGTACGAAATACGACGGTACCATGTAGTTTGGCAGCTCCACCGCCAGCTCGCTTCGCAGCTCGCTTACCGCCACCTCGCAGTCCGCCACGAAGTACGCGCACAGTTGGTTTTGCCCGGAGGCGTCTTCCCGCGCGATCACGATCGTTTCTTGGACGGCGGATGCGGCCTTCATAATCTGCGCCTCTACCTCGCCCAGCTCGATCCGGTAGCCGCGGATTTTGACCTGATGGTCGATCCGGCCCAAATATTCGATGTTGCCGTCCGGCATCCATCGTGCCAAGTCCCCGGTCCGGTACATCCGCTCGCCTTCCGCGAACCGGCTCATCACGAACTTCTCCGCCGTCAGCTCCGGCCGGTGCAGATAACCTCGGGCAAGTCCCGCTCCCGCTACGCACAGCTCCCCGGCTACGCCGATCGGCAATAAGTGCCCGTGCGGGTCGACCATATAGACGCGGTGGTTCGGAACCGGACGGCCGATCGAGATCATCACGTCCGCCTTCGGATCAGTGGACACCGGCCATACAGACGTCGCCACGGAGTTCTCCGTCGGGCCGTATCCGTTGTAGTACATCACCCGGTCTTTCCATTTTTGTACCAATTCCGCTGAAGAAGCGGAGCCGGCCGTGAACAGAATGCGCAGGTCCGGCATATGGTCGGGTTCGAGATAGACCGCATAGGTCGGCGGCAGCGCTGCAATAGTGATGCCATGCTCGGCCATATACTTCTCGAACCACTCGTAGTTCAGGATCGTGTGCGACGTCGGGATATACAATGTCGCCCCGCAGAACAACGCCTGGAAAAACTCCCAGCAGGCCGCGTCGAATGAGTAGCTCGCAAACTGCACGACCTTGTCTCTCGGCCCGATGTGCAGCGTATGGTCGAAATACGTTTTCAGGTTGCACAAGCCATGGTGCTCGACCATGACCCCTTTCGGCTTGCCCGTCGTTCCCGACGTGTAGATGACATAAGCCAAATCGTCCGCTCCCGACACCGGCGTCAAGTTCGAGCCGTCTTCGCTGTACGCGTCCGCCGCATCCAGCTCCACGACGATCCCCGCGAACGCGATGCGATCCCGAAGCCCGCTTTGCAAAAGCAGCAGCTCCGCGCCCGAATCGTCCAGCATATAGCGGATACGCTCCTCCGGATATTCCGGATCGATCGGCACATACGCGCCCCCGGCTTTTAGGATGCCGACGATACCGACGATCAGGTCCAGCGACCGTTCGGTCATCAGCCCGACGAGGCGGTCTTTCGACACGCCGCGGTCCCGCAGCGTGCGCGCCAGCCGGTTCGCCCGCTCGTTCAGCTCGCGGTACGTCAGCCGCTCGCCTTCGAAGTAGACGGCGGTGTGATCCGGCGTCCGCTCCGCCTGCGCTTCGATCAAGCCGTGAATCGTCTGCTCCCGTGGATAGTCCGCCGCCGTCGCGTTGAACACATCGATGATCTGCGCTTGCTCCTGCGGCGTCACCACTTCCAGGTCGCTGACGCGGATTTGCGGATTCGCCGCGATTTGCTCCAGCACATGGATGAAATGGTACTGCATCCGTTCGATGCTATCCCCGTCATACACGAGCGCATTGTATTCGAAACGGAGCTTGACCGCTTCGCCCGGCATAACAAGCAGATTGAAGTCATAGTTCGTCTGCTCGACCATTTGCGCATCGACGATCTCGAATTGATCGCGCTCGGCGCTTCCGAGCTGCTCCACCCGTTCTTCCACAGGATAGTTTTCAAAGACCATAATATGGTTAACCAGATCCTGCTTCTGCTCCGTCAGCGCCTGAATCTCGTAGAGCGGGTACGTTTCGTAAGCTTGGGAAGCAAGCGCCTGCTCCTGACTTCTTCGCATGACGTCCGCGAACCGCTCTTCCGCCTCGCAGCGGACGCGCACCGGAATCGTATTGATGAACAAGCCGATCATGTTCTCGATGCCCGGAATTTCCGCCGGACGCCCCGATACGACGCTGCCGAACACGGCATCCTGGCTGCCGTTGTATTTATGAAGCAGCAGTCCCCATACGGTTTGCAGCAGCGTATGAAGCGTTACTCGGTGCTGCTTGGCGAGCTGATCGATCTTCCGGGTTAACGGCTTGCCGAGGTCGCAGAACGACGTCTCGAACCGCTGCCCTTCTGTCTTAACTTGCGGCTTGCCAGTCGGCAGGAGCGTCTGCTGCTCGTAGCCGGCCAGATAGCCGCTCCAATAACGCGCGGCTTCTTCCGCATCCTGCGCTTCCAGCCATTCGATGTATTGACTGTACGGCGTAACCGGAGCCAGCTCCGGCTGCTTGTGCTGCATAAGCGCGAAGTAGCTTTCGAATACTTCTCCGGTCATCAGCGCCACGCACCAGCCATCCATCAAAATATGGTGCGAACTCCACACGAACCGGTACGTCTCTTCACCCGTACGCAGAACCGACACGCGCATCAGCGGATCTTTTTCCAGATCGAAGCCTCTGACCCGGTCCTCGCGAATAAACGTATCGAGGTAAGCGGCTCGTTCGGACTCGTTCATGTCGCTCAGATCCATATAGGCGAACCCGTTGTCTTTGCTGCGGAAGACGACCTGCACCGGCTGATCCTTCCATCCGATAAAGAAGTTCGTCCGGAAAATTTCATGTCTCCGCAGCAGCAAATTCAAGCTGTTCTCAAAGACCCCTACATCCAAGCGTCCTCGCAGCTCAAACGTCGTTTGCTCGAAGTAAGCTCCCGATTGCGCGTCCAGCAAGCTGTGGAACAGCATGCCTTTTTGCATCGGCGTGAGCGCATAGACATTCTCCAGCTCTCCGATCGCTTGGGTGCGTTCCGCAAGCTGCTCCAGCTCCTCGATGGTCAATCCCCGGAGCAGGACATCGCTTGGCGTCAGCTCCGGCCGTTCTTTTGCCGCGCAGTGGGCGACGACGGTCCGCAAGCTTTCCTCCAGCAGCCCGGCCAGCCGCTCCATCGTTTCCCGGCTGTACTCCTTGCCGCTGTAGCGGATCGTCAATTGCAGCGCGCCTTCCGAAACGAGACCGTTGATGTCGAGCGCATACTGCTTGGCCGCGTTTAGGCTGAGCTCCGCGCCCGCCGGATAAGGCGATATCCCGATGGCGCTGCTTTGCACGTCCTGATCGAATTGCCCCAAATAGTTGAAGCTGATTTCCGGCTCGGTGACGAAGACGTCACCTTCCTGCCGCGCCGACAAGTATCTCAGGATGCCGTAGCCGATTCCTTTTTGCGGAATACGGTGCAGCCCTTCCTTGACCCGCTTGATCCGTTGCGTTACGTCCTTGCTTTGGCCTATATCGAGCACGATCGGAAACTGGCTTGTAAACCAGCCGACGGTGCGCGTGATATCAAGCTCGGGAAGAATAGCTTCCCGACCGTGGCCTTCCAGATTCACCAGCACCTGCTCGATGCCGCTCCATTCGTGTACGGCCATGCCGAGTGCCGTCAGCAGCAGGTCGTTCATTTCCGTGCCGTAGGCGGGGTGAGCCTTCTTCAGAAGCAGCTCCGTCTCCTGCGGCGTCCAGGCGGCCGTGACGGTCTCGCTGTCCCGGTTGAGCGATTGCGAGCCGGCGTAATCTTTCGGCAGCGGACGATAGTCGGCCCGTTCGATTTGCTGCCAATATGCCCGTTCGCGTTCCATCGCCGGTCCGTTTGCATAGAGCGCCAGCTGCTCCGCCCACGTCCGGAACGAATCCGTTTTGTGCGGGAAGCGGATCGCTTCGCCGCGAAGCGCCTGTTCGTACCCGGTCGCGATGTCCTCGAACAAAATGCGCCATGACACCCCGTCGACCACCAAATGGTGGATCGCAATCAGCAGGTGATCGCCGTCCGGGCAATGGAACAGACCAAGCTTCATGAGCGGTCCGTTATCAAGGTCGATGCCGCTCTGAATTTCGTTCGCTTTCGCTTCTACGGCTGCCGCGACATCCGCCGCGTCGCTAAAATCTAACACTTCGAGGCTGAAAAGCTCACCTTCATTGGTCCCCCGGCTCCAAGCGGTATAGCCGCTGCCGGTTGCCCGGAACACCGTACGCAGCGCGTCGTGATGCTCGGCGATCTTCTTCATCGTCACGCGCAGCGCCGCTTCGTCGAAGCCTTCCTTGCGGTACAGCATAACCGACTGGTTATGATGGTGCGCGTCGGCCAGCTTCTGCTCAAAGAACCAGAGCTGAACCGGCGTCAGCTGCATTTCTCCGACGACTTCGCTTTGATCCGCCATGCGGGTCGCAGACCGGACGCGGTGGCTCAGGTCGGCCACAGTCGGGTAGGCGAACAAGTCCTTCATGTCCAGCTTGTAGCCGGCTTGTAGCAGACGCGAAGCCACCTGCAGCGCTTTGATCGAATCGCCGCCCAACTCGAAGAAGTTGTCCAGGATGCCGACCTTTTCCACGCCCAGCACGGCCTGCCACACCGCCGCCAGCGTCTTCTCCGCCACCGTCTTCGGTGCTGCGTACGCCGCTCCCGCGCGCACACCGCCTTCCGGCTCCGGCAGCGCTTTGCGATCCACCTTGCCGTTTGGCGTCAGCGGCAAGCGCTCCAGCTTCATCATCCGCGCAGGCACCATGTGCGACGGTAGGCTTTGCTCCAGATACGCCTGCAGCTCCTCCACGCTCAGCACTTCGTCCCCTGCTGCGTAGCCCGCCAAATATTTTTGACCCCGCTCATCCGTCCGATCGATCACTACCGCCTGACGTACGCCCGCGAAGCGCAGCATCGCCGTTTCGATCTCGCCTAGCTCGATCCGGTACCCCCGGATTTTTACCTGATGGTCGATCCGGCCGATGAAGTCCACGTTGCCGTCTTCCATCCACCGCGCCAAGTCGCCCGTG
>NZ_BSDJ01000009.1 GCF_027925525.1 Paenibacillus tyrphae
ATTATTCTTAAGCCCCTTATTTTTCAAACGAAAAAGGAGCTTCATCACCATAATTTAGTGACGAAGCTCCTTTTTGCGTTGTGGATTTTCCATATGGAGGCGAGGGGATTTGAACCCCTGTCCGAGGATAACGCCACAAGAGCTTCTACGAGTGTAGCTGCAGTTTTAAAGTCACCCGAGCAACGCCCCGTAACCGGCTCTACGTTGGGTCAGCCTGGTTGTCTTCTTCAGCTCACCGCAGACGGAGACTAGACAGCGTATCCCACTATAGGTTGAGCCCCTATCCTGCCACATTGGCGATGGAAGGTAGAAGCACTCCAGCAGTTTCTTAGGCTGCTAAAAGAGCAGGTTGATCAGTTCTTTCTCCCGATCCGTATTCGCGATTCGAGAACCGCTAAGCACCAGAACATCAAGAAAAACCGAGGTCAACCCGTTCGACATGGACAGGGAAGGTGCTGCGTCTTCTTGGGCTTTGGGCATGGAAATCACATTTCCCACGAGTGTCCCCCCCTCCTTTTCACGACATTCCCCGCGGAACAATTCTAGTCCTATAACTGCATGCCAAATCTTTTTAATTCGATAAAAATGCCTTCCAATCGCCTTCCTTTTTCCGTCAACGTATATTCGACGCGCGGAGGAACTTCCGGGTATACCGTTCTTTCCAGCATGCCATGGTCTTCCAGTTCTTTCAGACGGAGCGAGAGCGTCTTCGGACTAATGCCATCCATCGATTTCAGCAGGTCGCTGAATCGCATCGTCCCTTCGATCAGCAGATCGCGAATAATTAAAAAGGTCCATTTCGTCCCGATTACATCCAGCGTCTTGGCAATGGGACAAGGCACGCCAGGCGTTCCTTTGGTCAGAACGACTGGTTCAAGCTCACTCATTCAAGCACCCTCCCGACATTTTTTTGCTTAATTATCCCCATTGTATCACATAAATATACTTTCGGAAACTATATGAATTAAATATCACTACTTCCCTAAATGAATCTACTACACATATAATATCGTTGTGAGCCGATCATTCCACCCTACCTGAGGAGGTGAACAACATGTCTACGGAAATTCAACGAAGCAGGCCGCCCTTGGCGCTCGTCGCTCTCTTGATCAGCGCGTTCGCCATCGGCACGACGGAGTTCGTCATTATGGGCATCCTTCCGGAGGTTGCGGCCGATCTGCAGGTTACCTTAAGCGCCGCAGGCTTGCTCGTTACCGGCTATGCGCTGGGCGTCGCCATTGGCGGTCCGGTCATTACCGCCTTGACCGGGCGGCTGCCGCGCAAGTCGCTGCTATTCGGCCTGATGCTCATCTTCGTCGCCGGTAATCTGTTGGCCGCAATCGCCCCCAACTATGCGGTTCTGATGATCGCCCGCATCCTGGCTTCCTTTGCGCACGGCACCTTTTTCGGTGTCGGCTCGATCGTGGCCACACGTCTCGTTCCCCGCGAAAAACAAGCGAGCGCAATCGCCATGATGTTTGCCGGACTCACGCTCGCCAACATTCTTGGCGTCCCCTTCGGCACCTTTGTCGGGCAAATGTGGGGATGGCGCTCCACCTTTTGGATTGTGACGGCGCTCGGGATCATCTCTCTCGTCGGGATTGGCGGACTCGTCCCGCGCATCGCGCAAGAAGCCGTTGCGGGTTTCCGTCAAGAAATGCGCGTTCTTCGCAGCAAACAGGTAGGGCTTGCCTTACTGATGACGGTTCTGGGGTTTGGCGGAGTATTCACGGCCTTTACGTACATCGCCCCGATCCTGACCGACATCACGGGATTCGGAGCCGGTGCGGTTACGCCGATCCTGCTTGTGTTCGGAATCGGAATGACCATCGGCAACACCGTCGGGGGCAAGCTGGCCGATTGGAAGTTGATGCCCTCGCTCGCCGGGATGCTGGTGCTTTTGACGGCCGTGCTGGCCCTGTTTACGCTGACCAGCTCCTACAAAATCGCCACCGTGGTCACCGTGTTCGTCTGGGGCTTCGCGTCCTTCACCATCGTACCGGCGTTCCAAATGCGGGTGCTTCAGAAAGCAAAAGGCTCGCCGAACATCGCTTCCGCTTTGAACATCAGCTCTTTTAATTTGGCCAATGCCGGCGGAGCTTACTTGGGAGGCTGGATCATCGACAACGGCCCCGGGCTTCACGCTTTACCGTGGGTAGCCGCCATCGTGACCGCTGCCGGACTCTTGGTTGCACTGGCCAGCTGGTCGTTGGACCGTCAGGATGCCGAATTATCTTCACAAGCCGGGCATGGCCGCACGTTAAACACATAATAAGGAGATGGAGAAAAAATGAAAATTTTGATCATTAACGGTCATCAAACATATCGTTCGGCGGAGGGAAAACTGAATCAAACCTTGGTCGATCGAATGGTAAGCACGTTGAGCGAAAATAACGAGGTCCAAACGACCATTATTCAAAACGGCTACAACATCGAAGAAGAGCAGCAAAAATTTATTTGGGCCGACGTGATTATTTACCAGACGCCTGTATACTGGTTCAGCGTTCCCGGACTCCTGAAAACGTATATGGACGAAGTGTATGCTTACGGGTTGTTTTTCAAAGGCGCCGAGCAGTACGGCAGGGGCGGTATGTTAACCGGCAAAAAATATATGCTCTCGACAACTTGGAACGCTCCGAAAGAAGCGTTCAACGATCCGACGCAGTTTTTTAAAGGAGCCGACCTGGAAGAAGCGTTAAGCCATTTGCACCGGGCGCAGGAGTTCCTCGGCTTGCAGCCTTTAAAAAGCTTCGCCTGCTACGATGTCATCAAACATCCGAAGATCGACCAGTTCACGGCCGAGCTCGACGCCCATCTGCAATCGGTATTGAATCAATAATTCGCTTACCCAAAAAGGAGGATATCTCATGTTGCAAAATCAAAAAGTGATCATGATCGGCGGCAGCTCCGGAATCGGTCTGGAAACCGCGAAGCAGGCGATTGCGCTCGGCGCGGAAGTGATTATAGCCAGCCGCTCGGAGCAAAAACTGCAAAGCGCCAAAGAGCAGCTCGGACCGAAGGCCACAGCTTATACGCTCGATACGACGGACGAAGGACAGGTGCAGGTATTTTTTGCAAAAGTCGGATCGTTCGATCATCTTGTCGTCAGCGCCGCGGAAACTTCGGGCGGACCGTTCCTTCAAACCGATACGGCGCAAGCCCGCAAATTGTTCGAAAACAAATTCTGGGGCCAATACTATGCGGCCAAATACGGTGCGCCGCACATCTCGAAGAACGGGTCGATTACCCTGTTCTCCGGCGTGGTCGCCTACAAAGCGATGGTCGGCTCGTCCGCCCTTGGCGCGGTCAATGCGGCGGTCTCGAATCTGGGCCAGACGCTGGCGCTGGAGCTTGCTCC
This sequence comes from Paenibacillus tyrphae, assembly GCF_027925525.1. Taxonomy (GTDB): domain Bacteria; phylum Bacillota; class Bacilli; order Paenibacillales; family NBRC-103111; genus Paenibacillus_G; species Paenibacillus_G tyrfis_B. The sequence goes on from NZ_BSDJ01000009.1 coordinate 3,359, forward strand.
GATCCGGGTCAATATCGTATCCCCGGGGATCATCGATACGCCTTCGCGCAGCAAAATGCCGGAGGACGCGCGCAAGCAGTTTTACGAAACCGTGGCCGGCAAGCTCCCGGTCAAACGGGTCGGCCAAGCGGAGGATGTCGCGCAGAGCGTGCTCTATCTGATCCAAAACGGTTTCGTGACCGGCACCGTTATGCACGTGGAAGGCGGGCATATTTTGACTTAAGGTTCGTTCCGGGCTTCTCCTAGCCCGGCATTTTTGTTAGTATCGCTTTAGAATACTTACCCTTTACTATTCAGGATGGAGCGTGCTTTACGACCTTACCTATTACCATATGCGCCTCATTCGTTAGGAATCGCCAACACTGGCGATTTTGCGGACTTGGGCATAAAAAAAGAAGAAAGGAATTTCTCCCTTCTCCCCACTTCTATTCGCCTATTGCAATTAACCGCTGAAGATCCGCTTCCAGCATCTCTTCCGTCACGGCGCCTTGGCTGAAAGCAGCGAGCACGCGCAGCGGCATATTCCTGACAAACTCCAGCATCATATCCGAACCGTCCTCTTCCAGCGCATGCATCACCTTGTTCTCGCTGTACTTCCGAAGCATCTCGCGAAAGATCGGCGACAACTGCGGATCGTCCAGCAAATCGCCTACGAGCGAATTTCGGGTAACGGTTTTCTTTAATTTGACGCTCGATTGCACGCGAATCGTCTCTTGAAGCACGAGCTCGGCCGATGATTTTCCGATCAAGATTTCAAAATCGCCGGTCTCCACATGCCAGTCCTGCAAATCCGGATTGTAGTAGGCGAATGCGCGCTTGTCCAACACGAACTCGACGGTCTTTTCCTCCCCGGGCGCCAGCTCGACCTTTTCAAAGCCTTTAAGCTCTTTTTCCGGCCGGATCACGCTTGCTTCAACATCTCGCACATACAGTTGGACGATTTCTTTTCCGGGGAGTTCGCCCGTATTTCGGACACGAACGCCGATACGTACCGTCTCAGTATCCCGGATTTCCCGTTTGTCGACGGTCATGCCGCTGTATTCGAATGTCGTATAGCTTAATCCGTGCCCAAACGGAAACAAAGGCTCGATCTGCTTCGCATCGTAATAGCGGTAACCGACAAACAGCCCTTCCTTGTACTCCACCTTATCCCCTTCGCCCGGGAAATTCAAATAGGAAGGATTATGGCTTAGTTGTTTCGGGAACGTTTCGGCCAGCTTGCCGCACGGATTCGCATCCCCGAACAGCAAATCGGCAATCGCGCCGCCTAGCGCCTGACCGCCCAGATAGCCTTCGAGCACGCCCTTCACGCGATCGATCCAGGGCATCTCGACCGGCGCGCCGTTGCTTAAAACGACGGCCACATTGCTCTGCACTTCCGCGACGGCCTCAATCAGCTTCCGGTGATTGTCGGGAATCCGCAAATGCTGCCGGTCATACGCTTCGGATTCGTACCGTTCCGGCAGGCCCGCGAAAATGACCGCGGCCTTTGCTTGCGCCGCCGCCAGCTTCGCTTCCTGAAGCAAGCGATCGTCGATGTCGTCGCTTTCCAACGGATAGCCTTCGGCGTATACGATGCTGGCTGCGGCCCCTGCCGTTCGGCGCATTTCTTCATAAATATCGTCCAATCGGGTCGGGTTGATGTGGGAGCTTCCACCGCCTTGATACCTCGGATGTTTCGCCAACGCCCCGATCACGGCGATCGTGCCGTCCTTTTTCAGGGGCAGAATGCCGTCTTCATTTTTAAGCAGCACCATGCTTTCGCGCGCGACGGTTCTGGCCAGATCATGGTGAGCCTCCGTATCGAAGGAAGCATGTTCCTTTTTCCGATCGACCGCTTGGAAAACAACGCGCAATATTCGCTCTACAGCCTTGTCCAGCGCTTCCTCGGACAGCTTGCCGCTCTTCACCGCATCTACGATTTTCCGGTCGCCGAGGCCGTTGCTTGACGGCATTTCCAACTCCAACCCGGCAGCCAATCCCTTCGCCCGGTCGTTCACGGCCCCCCAGTCGGACACAACAAAGCCTTCATGTCCCCACTCTTCCTTCAAAATACGGGTCAGCAAGTTCTCATGCTCCGAGCAATACTCGCCGTTGACCTTATTGTAGGCGCACATCACGGTCCAAGGCTGAGCCTGCTTGACCGCTCCTTCGAAGCTTGCCAAATAAATTTCCCGCAAGGTCCGTTCGTCCACAACCGCATCCACGGTCATTCTTCGATGCTCTTGGTTATTCACGGCAAAATGCTTCAGCGACGTTCCTACACCTTGACTTTGGACGCCCTGGATATGGTAGGCCGCCATTTCCGACGATAAATAGGGATCTTCCGAGAAATATTCAAAATTTCTGCCGCAAAGCGGCGAACGTTTGATGTTGGCCGCCGGCCCCAGCAGGATCGCAACGTCCTCGGCCTGACATTCTTCGCCCAACGCGACGCCGACTTGCTCCATCAGCTTGCGGTCCCACGAGCAGGCCAAGCCTGCCGCCGAAGGAAAGCAGGTCGCCGGCACGCTGTCGGCAAAGCCCAGATGGTCTAAACCTCCCCGCTGCTTCCGGAGTCCGTGAGGGCCGTCTGTAAGCATAATTGATGGAATCCCCAGCCGTTCCACCGCCTTCGTTTGCCAGAAGTTCAAGCCGGAGCATAACCCTGCTTTCTCCTCTACGGTCATTTGCGCGATAAGCTGCCGTATATATCTCTCCATTAGCATCCTCCCCATACGATGAATCCGATGTCAAAAAATAATCGTATTGAACGATTCCGGTTCAAGCTCCAAAGCTTGCGTGCGCATTCCATCACTTAGTCGGAGAATCCGCGGCTCGGCGAACGGATTGGCCACAATCACCGCTTTTTGTCCGTTCGGCGCTGCAAAGGCAAGCGCATTTCCGGCCCACGGACCTTTCAACCCGATGCGCGACGAACCCGGAGCAACGAAATGCGAGAAATGTTTCATCACAAAAAACTCGGGATTGTACACGGCCCGCTTGGCGGCAGGATCTGCCGTGATCATCGAATTTTGCTCCCAGCCCCACGTACTTCGCCCTTTCGGCTCTAGCACCATGTTCCAATAAATATAGCTGTTTACGCCGTTCGTGAAATAATGCTGATATAAATTAAAAACATATTTTGCGTAGTCCCACGTATTCAGACCATCTCCGCATTCGTTTTCCGTCTGCATGTAGCGAAGGTCCGGATAGCTCTGCACGGTTCGTTGAATCGCATATTTGCCCGCCCATTGGTAACCGACGCCTTGAATATATTTATAAGCTTCCGGATCGCTTAACACGGTATTTGCATAAACATCGTAATCCGAAGTCGATTTGTGCAGCATTTCCTGCCACGGCTCCGGCGCATTGATCGTTCCCAGCCAAATTTCCGTATCCAGCCCGTGCTCCTCGAAGGCCGGCCCTAGATAGTCGCGGATGAACTCGCGAAGCTGCTCTCCTGTCCAAACGCACGACGGGAATTTCTGGTCGGCGACCACTTCATTTTGCACATGAATCTGATGAATCGTAATGCCTTCTTGACGATACGCTTCCACAAACTTGACGAAATAAAGCGCATAGGCCTGCAAAATATCCTTTTCCCAACGCAGCGTTCCATAATTGTAGGCTTTGGGAAACTTCATCCAGGTCGGCGGACTCCACGGGGAAGCAAAAAATTTCAACTCCGGATTGCACGTTAACGCTTCTTTGATATAGGGAATCAAATACTGACGATCCCGTTCGATGGAGAAATGCTCCATCGCCAAATCTCCGTCCGTCTCGTTCAGACTATACCATTCGAGCGCGTAATCACTGGCGCCGATCGGCAGCCGGCAGATGCCGAGCTTTAGCTCTCCTTCGGGGTGAAATAAGGAGTGAAGCACGCGTCCCCGTTCTTCGGGCGTCAAGTGGCTTAACGCCGTAAAGCCCAATTCGTTAAAGCAGCCTCCAAAGCCCTCTACCGTTTGAAATGCTTCGCCGGTAATCGTGAGGTTGGCGTCGCCTCCCGCTTGGCCGGAGACCGGTTTTTCCGTCCAGCAAGCGTCTTTCGTACTTGAAATCCAGCGAATATCGCGATTGCCCATGAAGTAAACCCTCCTATGCTTCTCTCTATGCGTAGTAACCCGTAGCCCGTTACCCTTTTACAGCGCCGTCCGTAATCCCTTGAATGATCCAGCGCTGGAAAATGGCAAAAAAGACGACGATCGGGATCGAAGACAAAATCAAGGATGCCAGAATCAACCCCCATTCCCTGCTGTACTTGCCGAAAAACATGTTGATCGTCAACACGAGCGTATAATTGCGGAAATCGGTAAGCAGCAGCACCGGAAGCAGGAAGTCGTTCCACAGCCAGAGCATGTTTAAGATCACAATCGTAAACGTAATCGGCAGCAGCAGCGGAAAAATGATCGTAAAATACGTCCTGAACTCGCCGCAGCCGTCGATTTGAGCCGACTCGTCGAGCTCGCGCGGAATGCCTTTCACAAATCCGTGGTACAAAAAGATAGCCATATTGATGCCTAGTCCCGCACATACGATCCCAAGCCCCAGCGGCGAACCTTGCAGCCCCAGCCCTTTGGCCATTTTGGTCAAGGTGACCATGATCGTCTGGAAAGGAATCAGCATCGAAGCGACAAACAGCATGAACACAAAATTGCTTAGTCTGCCCCGCGTCCGGGAAAGCTTATATCCGGCCAAAGAGCTGAAAAAGACGATTCCCGTAATCCCCGTTACCGTGACCACGACGGTATTCCAGGCGCTTCTGAGCATGTTCGCTTTCTTGAACGCCTGAACGTAGTTGTCAAATTGCGGACTAGCGGGGAAGCTTAAGACGGAACGGTACATATCGCCCGGAGATTTCAAGGAATTGATGATCGCCATATAGATTGGGAAAAGGAAGTAGACCGCCAGCAAGGACAGCACGACGAGCGACAAAACGGAATACATACGCCTGTTCACGCTTCCACCTCCCGTTTCTTCATCACCGACACTTGAACGAGCGTAATGACCAGAATAATCAGGAAGAGGATGATCGCCTTGGCGCTGGCATAGCCGTAACGGTAGTTGCGCTGATAAGCTTCCTCCAAAATATTCATCGTAATTACCTGCGTAGCCCGGGCAGGACCTCCTCCGGTCAATGCAAAGATGAGGTCATACACCTTGAACGAGCTGTTCAAAGTCAGAAAAATGCAGATCGTCAGCGCGTGTGTGATTAAAGGCAGCGTAATGTAACGAAGCATATGATACGGCTTGGCTCCGTCAATGATGGCCGCTTCCTTCAAATGCTGCGGAATGCCTTGGATGGCGGACATATAAATAATCATCAGGGTGCCGACGCCGCCCCATACGGAGACAAGCATGATGCTCCAGAACGAGACGTTCGAGTCGCCGAGCCAGGATTGACCGAGAAATTTTAAAGCGGCATATTCGGACAGGGCGGGCATCACTTTTGTAAACACGAACACCCACATAAACGTACTGATAATGACGCTGAGCATATTGGGCATGAAAAAGATCGTTCGGAAAAATCCCTTCGCTCTTTTTTGCGACTCAATCAGTAGAGCGAGCAGCAGCGCCAGGGCGTTTTGCAGCACGACCGCAAACAAGACATACTTGGCGGTAAATAAAAGCGCCGTTCTGAAGTTGGCATCGTCGCGAATGGCTTCGACGAAATTTTGGAGCCCGATGAAGCTGTAGGACTTATTCAAGCCGTCCCAGTTCGTGAAGCTGTAGTAAGAGCCTTGCAGCACGGGAATGACCAAGAAAATGACATATAATATAAAAGCAGGAAGTACGAACAAAATCAGAGAAGTCGTTGCTTTGGACGGGCGTTTCAGCATGATGTTCAATCCCTCCTTCGGGGAAGCCGCGCCCTGTTCTCAGCAGAACGGTTGGCTGCGGGAACAGGGCGCGACGCTCTCTTTCGGACACTTATTTTTTATTGGCGGCCGCGTTGGCATCCTTCCAGGTTTTATCCAGATCTTTGATGACGTCTTCTTTGGACATCTTCTTGCTGAAGTAGGCCTGCAGCGCCTTGCCTCCTTCGTCCTTAACCGCAGAAGGAATCGACGGGTCCTTGTAGGATTTCCCTTTGTTCACGTAGCTCGAAGCTTCCTCCACCCAAGGATAAGGCTTGAAGGTATGGGTTTTGGAGACGGGATTGAACTTCAGGCTTTGATAAAGCTCGTTCGACGCTTGATCGTCCAAGATATAGTTCAGCAAGTCGAGCGATACCTCTTTATTTTTGCCGTTCGGGGCCATCGCCAAGGAGGTGGATACGGATACATTAATCATCGTCGCATTCGGATCGTCATTAATCGGCAGCGGCGCGACGCCAAAATCAAGCTTGTCGTTGACCTTCAGGATGCTGTCGGAATCCCAAGGCCCCTGTACCCACATGGCGGCCTTGCCGCTCGCGAACTCGGCGGCTCCGTCATCGTTGCCGATTTCAAAAGCGCGGTCCGTTCCGTTCGCGTTCACAAGGTCAATAATGTCGAACATCTCCTTAATATCCGCAAAGCTGCCCTGCCCCTTGTTCATGCTGTCGACAAAGTCTTTGTGGCTCGTATTGACCAATCCGCCGATGGTAAGCGAAAGGAACAGCTGCGGAACCCAGCTTTCTTTGTAGCTGAGAAGAAAAGGCTTGACGTTATTGTCTTTCAGCTTTTGTGCAACCGCCTTCATTTCTGACAGCGTGGCAGGCGGCTTCAGTCCCAAATCGTTGAATATTTTTTTGTTGTAGAGATATCCCCATTCCAGACTTTCCATCGGAACCGCCACCACTTTATTGTCGATCGAGACGATGGGCTTGATCCCGTCGCTCAGCTTGCTTGCCAGCGGCTGGCTGGATAAATCCGACAAATAGCCGGCTTTGTAATAATCCGGAATCTCGTTCACCGCATGGATGGAAAAGATGTCCGGCACATCTCCGGTAGCCAGCCGGGTTTTCAAGATTTGCGCGGCATTCTCCGCCCCCGGATACTCGGAGTTAATCGAGACTTCGATATTTTTCTCTTTCTTTTCCTTCTCGGCAAACTGGGCGAAGTACTTGTCGAATTGATCGCGGAAACGGTCCAGGCCCCCGAGGAAAATTTTCAGCTCGACCTTTTTCGGTGCCCCCGCGGCTTGGTTCCCCTGCGCTCCCGAACCGCCGGCGTTATCGCCGCTTCCGGCCGATGAACAAGCGACCGTAGACCCCAGCATGAGAATAGCAGCTGCTGTTGTAAGTGCTTTCTTCATTGCTTGTATCCTCCCTTTTTCGTGATGGCGCTTACGTGTTTAGTATAATCGGGAGTGCGCCTCGGGCGCATTGGACCGGATTTGCGTCATGGACTGGACGATATTGATATTAGGCTTGAGGGTCCTGCCTGACTTGATTGGGAGTAATCCCGGTTACTTTTTTGAACAAGCGGTGAAAATAAGTAATATCCGAGTAGCCTACGGCTTCCGCCGCGCTTTTAATGGAATTGGCCGGATCTAGCAGCAGTTGCTTTGCTTTGTCCATCCGTTTGGAAATGATGTAATCCACGACCGTCGAGCCGGTTTCCTGCTTAAACGTCCGGGACAGGTGCTCCTTGCTGACGAAAAATCGGCCGGCGACCGATTCCAAAGTGATCGATTCCGCGAAGGAAACGTCGATATATTGCCTGACTTCGTCAATGTCGATCCTGTTCTTGCTTCTTCTCCGGTGAATCCATTCCTCCAGCACGGCAGCGTACGCGGCGGACAACACCTTGATCCACTGCGACAGAGGCGTATCGTCCGAAACGTAAAAGTTATTGGCGCATGCCGGAATCGCGAACGCCGCATCCGTTCCCGCCATGGATGCCTGTTCCTCCAGCAATAAAAGGAATTGCTTGTACAACGTATTGTTAAAGCCGGGCTGGAACGGTTCCCGGGCTCTCAATACTTGCTCCAATTCCTTGAACCGACCCTGAACGGCCTCCACCTGCATGCCCTGAAAATGGCCGGAAATGATCCGCTTATACTCCGTGATGATCTTCAGCATGGGTTTGTCCAGCGGCTGCACGGTATGAAGCCCCCGGGCGATCCGCCATTCCCGGACGGCCTTCTCCAGCGCCATGTTCAGCTCTTCCGGGTGGATCGGCTTCAAAATGTATTCATCCACTTTGGATCGAATTGCCTGTTTGGTATAAGAAAAATCGTCATAGCCGGTGATTACAATCTTGCGGATAAACGGGTAGTCCTCCGTCAGCTTCTGCAAAAGCTGGATCCCGTTCATCCCGCGCATCTTCATGTCCGTAATGACAATTTCCGGGCTGATTTCATCGATGATTTTCAACGCGCTCAAGCCGTCCTCCGCCTCTTCGACCCGATCGATGCCGAAACGCGCCCAGTCGGCCAGTTGCCGAATGCTGCTCCGCGTCCAAAATTCGTCGTCAATAACGACAGCCTTCATACGGCTTCCTCCTCTCCATGCTGCGGAACGGCAGGAATGACAACTTTGACCGTCGTACCCGCTCCTGCCCTGCTGTCGATAAACAATCCGTACTCTTCCCCGAAAATAAGCTTAATCCGGGAATGCACATTGCCGAGGCCCAGACTCTCGCCCAGCTCCCGGTCTTCCGATTCGTCGTTCAACCGGCTGCGCAGCTCTTCCAGCCGCGTTTCCTCCATGCCGACACCGTTATCCTCGATGCTGATCTCGATTTCATCCAACACCTTCTGCGCCGTAATCGTAATGGACCATTCCGCCATTTTCCCCTCAAGTCCGTGAACAAAACAGTTCTCGACGATGGGCTGTAGCGAGAACTTCGGAATCTGACAGGACCGGCATTCGTCATCGACATCCAGATGAATGCGGATCATGTCCTGAAAGCGCAATTTTTGAATCTGCAAATAATTGCTCACGTGCTCCAACTCATCCGCAACCGTGACCAAGTCCGACTTCATTCGAATCGTGTAGCGGAATATATCGCTAATCGCGCGGACATGCTCATAAATTTCGGGAACGTTCCGCGAGATGGCGATACCGCCTATGGCTTGCAACGCATTTTGCAGAAAATGCGGATTGATCTGCGCCTGCATCGCTTTCAGCTGCGCCGTCCGCTTCTCGATCTTGCTTTTGTATTCGATCTGGATCAGTTCTTTGATCCGCTGAAGCATGGAATTAAACCGCCGCTCCAGCGTGCCGATTTCATCGCTGCGTATGTTGCTGACACTGACATCGAAGTTTTGGAATTCCACCGCTTTCATCGATTTCGTCAGCCGGATGATCGGTTTCGTCGTGTAATAGGCGGTCAAGATCGCGGCCATGATCGCCAGCACAATAAAGATGACGGCGGTAAAGAAGCTGAAGCTCAACGTCGACGAAGCGCCTTTCGTCAAATAATTCATCGGAATAAACTTGATAATCCGAAGCTGACCCGATACGGCGGGCTGGTAAAACAATAACCCCTGCTTCAGCTCCATATGTCCGGGCCCGTCCGATTTGGCGGCAGCCTCCTTCAAGATTTCACCGGGCAGAGCCTCCTGCTGCGAATTCGCATAAGGGTTATACATCATATTTCCTTGATTGTCCAAAATCATCACTTGGCTGTTCGGTTCCGAATGGATCATGTCCAGCACGCTGTTCATCATATTCCAACGGACATCCAGCGATATCCCGCCAAGTACCTCCCGATTCTCAAACCGGTTCATCGTACGTACCAGGGTAAAATTATTATGTGCCGCATGCATCACCCTGTTAACGCTTTCAAACGATTGATCCAAATCCCCCCAGTTTCCAAAGGGAGCATTGAGTTGCCCGGTTGAACTCACCGCATCTTTATCGACGACGAATAAACGGTGCTTGGACTTCAAATAAAGCGAAATCCGCACGATATTTTTATTATTGGCGATATATAAGGATCTCAGCTTCTCTTGAATATAGGAGTCCGCCGCATCCGCGCTATTTGCGCCGTTGTCCAATTCCCCGCTCCCGTTTGGAAACAGGTTGTGGTCAAGCAGAAGGGAATAGCTCACCGCCTGCAGCTGATCGAATTTTTCATCCAAATATTTCGCAGCCCAGTCCATTCTCGATTCGTTGGAGCGGATCACTTCCAGGCTCAAAGATTGCTTGGTCGTATTCGCCGCAAACAGGGTGACCAGGATTAACGGCATGATCGCAATCGTCACCATCAAAAGCATCAGCTTGTACCTCAGGCTCTTCTGAAAGCGATGGAAGAGTCGCTTCATCATGGTGCCGGCCTCCCATAAAATCAAATGTTCGCCTTTATTGTAGCAGATTCAGTACGCGCCGGCAGCAAAGCGATAAAAATTGTTTATCGGTCCATTTATTTCCTAACTGAAAAAGGGCAGGTCGAATGCTAATTCGTCCGCCCTTTTTTTGCAGTTGAATGATGCTTTGGTTACCGGTACGCCTGTAATCTCCGATTCAAGTCCCGCGTGCTGGCGTAAACCGATTGATATATTCCGAATAAGTCCTGGTACACCGCCGCACGTTGCGGGTCCGGTTCAAATTGCCGTTCATAGCCGACGAACCGCTCAGCGCACTCCGCTATGCTTCTGTACCAACCGCAGCCGACCGCGGCAAGCATGGCCGCTCCTAAAGCGGGGCCCTGCTCGCTAGTCAGCTTCACGACCGGAGCTTGGAAAATATCCGCCTGCATTTGCAGCCAAACCTCGTTTTTGGCCCCGCCGCCGATGGAGACGATCGTCCCTACTTCGACTCCCGCTTCCCTCAACATCCCGACCGACTCATTTAAGGAAAAAGTAATCCCCTCCATCACAGCCCGAACCAAATGCTCGCGCCGATGCGAGCCGTCCAGCCCGATAAAGCTGCCTCTGATCACGGAATCCGCGTGAGGCGTGCGCTCCCCGACGAGATACGGCGTAAATAACAGCCCTCCCGCGCCGGCTGGCACCTCGGAAACCTGCGCTAAAAATGCATCGTAGCTTTCCTCAGCCGCAATCGTTTTCTTGAGCCAATCCAGACTATATCCCGCCGCAAGCGTGACGCCCATCGCATAATAGCCGCCCGGCTGCGAGTGGTTAAAGAAGTGGATGTTCCCCGCGAAATCCTTCTCCCGATCCTCGTAGGACAAGATGACCCCCGAGGTTCCAATGCTGCACAAAGCGTCGCCCTTCTTTAAAATACCGGATCCGACCGCGCCACACGCATTATCGGCTCCTCCCGCATACACCTTCGTCTCGGGTGCAAGCCCCGTCCGGGCCGCGATTTCCGGCAGCAAGCAGCCGACGAAATCCAGCGATTCCGCAAGCTGCGGACATAGGCTCGTGTCGATGCCGAAGGCGTCGCAAATTTCCCGGCTCCATTGCTTCCCGATCACATCGAGCAGCAGCGTGCCTGCCGCATCGGAAATATCCATATGCAGCTTGCCTGTCAGACGATAGCGCAAATAATCTTTGGGAAGCAGGAACACCGCCGCTTTGCGGAATACCTCCGGTTCATGCTCCTGCACCCACATGATTTTCGGGAGCGTAAAGCCTTCCAGGGCGGCATTTTTCGTAATGTGATAAAGCCTCGGCCCAAGCTTGCTTTCGATCGCTCTGCACTGCGCCGTCGTTCTCGTGTCGTTCCAAAGAATCGCCGGGCGAAGCGCCTGCCCCTGCTCATCCAGCAACACCAGGCCATGCATTTGTCCCGAGAAGCTGATCCCTTCGATATCCTTGGGCTCCACTCCCGACTCCTGCACCAAAGCGCGCAAACCGTCCACGGTTTGACTTACCCATGCCTCCGGCTCCTGTTCGCTATATCCGGGCTGCTCGTGCTGCAGCGGATAGCTCCGCGACGTCTCGCAGCGCACCTTCCCTTCTTGATCGACAAGAAGAGCTTTTACGGAACCGGTGCCTAAATCAATCCCTATAACATATTTCATGCCCTATCCTCCCCAAGGAGTGATCGTTCGCCCGCTTATACGGAAAAAATATACTCATTCAACTCAGCTTTGATCCGCTCCAGTCTGCCGGATTTGTTGCCAATCGTCTGGTTGCCGAGCGCGTACTGCTCCAATTGGCGGAAATCCGCTTTGCCCGACACGATATCGAGGCCGATGCCGCTCTTGAAGCTGCTGTAACGCTCATCCGTAATTTTCTCAAAAAAGCGGTCCTCCATCAATTTTGCCGCAACCTTCAAGCCTTTGGCAAACGTATCCATTCCCGCGATATGCGCATGGAACAAATCTTCCGGCTCGAACGACGATCTTCTGACCTTCGCGTCGAAGTTCACGCCGCCCGATCCGAGGCCTCCGTTGCTCAAAATTTCATACATCGCGAGAGTAACCGCATACAGATCGGTCGGGAATTCATCCGTATCCCAGCCAACCAGCAGATCGCCCTGGTTCGCGTCGATGGAACCGAGCATGCCGTGCAAGCGGGCCACACGCAGCTCGTGCTCGAAGGTGTGTCCGGCGAGCGTCGCGTGATTCGCTTCGAGATTCAGTTTAAAATGATCCTGCAGCCCGTATTTTTGCAGGAAAGCAATGGTAGTCGCCGCGTCAAAATCATACTGGTGCTTCGTCGGCTCCTTCGGCTTCGGCTCGATCAAAAACTGCCCCGTAAAGCCGATTTCTTTCGCATAAGCAACCGCCATATGATAAAATCTCGCCAAATTATCGAGTTCAAGCTCCATATCCGTATTGAGCAGCGACTCGTATCCTTCGCGGCCGCCCCAGAACACATAATTTTCCGCACCCAGCTCTACCGCCGTTTCCAGCCCTTTCTTCACCTGCGCCGCCGCGTACGCGTACACGTCCGCATTGGAGGTCGTTGCCGCGCCATGAACGAATCGCGGGTTCGTGAACATATTAGCCGTGTTCCACAGCAGCTTTACGCCGCTCGCTTTCATGTGCTCTTGGATGGAGGCCACGATCACATCCAGATTGTGATTCGTTTCTTTCAGCGAATCGCCCTCGGGCGCAATATCCCGGTCATGGAAGCAAAAATAAGGAGCGCCGATCTTCTCAAAAAATTCAAAAGCCGCCTCGACGCGTACCTTCGCCAAGTCCAACCCGGTGTAGTTCGTCCAAGGACGAATGGCCGTATCGACGCCAAACGGATCGCTGCCCCCGCCTGTCAAGGTATGCCAGTAGGCTACGGCAAAGCGAAGATGCTCCTCTTGCGTTTTGCCAAGCACGATTTCCGATTGGTTGTAATGCTTGAATGCCAACGGATTTTTGGAATCTTTCCCCTCGAACTGAATCTTGCTGACCTTATTGAAATAACTCATATCGATTCCTCCCTATGTTGGAAAAATGGCTTAATTTCATGTTAGCACCGGATACTTTGTTTGTCCAGTAGACAAAGTAAGTTGAGCTTTTATTTTTTGCAATCCATGTTATGATAAAGAAAAAGCACCGACAATAGCAGGCTTTGGAGGATGGCATGAAAATCACCGGCGATTTGCAATTGATGAAAAAAATAAACAAATATCTTGTTCTGGACACGATCCGCCACCATTTTCCGATTTCCAGAGCGGATATTTCCGTGAAAACCGGTTTAAATAAAACGACGGTCTCTTCCCTTGTCACCGAACTGATCGACAGCCACTTTGTGACCGAAATCGGGCTTGGGGAGTCCAGCGGCGGAAGAAAGCCGATGATGCTGCTGTTTAACCAGCAGGCCGGTTACGCGATCGGCGTCGATCTCGGCGTAAATTATATTTTGGCGATGGTCACCGATTTGGGCGGAACCATCGTCAAGGAGAAAAGAATCGACATGACCGATTTGAGCGTGGAGACGGTGACGGAGAAGCTCAAGAAATGCATCCATTCGCTCATCAAAAAAACACCTTCGTCTCCCTACGGCATCATTGGAATCGGCGTCGGCGTACCGGGTCTGGTCGACGATCAAGGAAACGTGCTGTCCGCTCCCAATCTGGGATGGACCGACGTTCCCCTCCAAGAGATGCTAGAGCGAGAGTTCAACCTCCCGATCGCCATTGATAACGAAGCGAACGTCGGCGCTTTGGGCGAGAAGGAATTCGGCGCCGGACGTTCCGTCTCGAATATGATTTATCTCAGCGTCGGGATCGGGATCGGTGCGGGAATTATTTTGAACGATGGACTGTATCGGGGAGTGTCCGGCTTTTCCGGCGAAGTGGGGCACATGACCCTGGCGCAGGACGGGCCCCTCTGCGGGTGCGGCAGCCGCGGGTGCTGGGAAACGTTCGCCTCGGAGAAGGCGCTCATTCAACAAGCCAAATCCCTTCAGCTCGTTGACGAGAAAATTCAGGTCGCCGACGCGATCGACAAAATCAACTTGAGCACTTTGCTGCACCTGGCCAAGCGGGGAAACCGTCCGGTCATCGATCTTTTTGCAAGCACGGGACACTGGCTGGGGGTCGGGATTACGAATCTGGTGAATGTGTTTAATCCCGAGCTCATCGTGATCGGGAACCGCATGTCCTTGGCATCCGAATGGATGGCAGATTCCATCCGTGAAACGTTGAATTCGCACAGCCTCTCGTTCCATCGCCAAAAAATGAACGTCGTCTACGCCAAGCTTGGCATGAATTCCTCGGCTGCCGGCGCCGCGTCGATTGCGATCAACCGCTTCTTTTCGGCTATGAAGGCTTTAACGGATTAAGGGTTAGCCCCTCTACAAGAAAAAGGCCATTCCCCGCCGATTGTCGACGGTAGGAATGGCCCTCTTTTGCGTGAGCATCATTTCGTTATTTCGTGCTTGTCCGTTTTTCTGCCTTATTTTCAATCCTATAAGCGTGATGGGTCGAAGCTTCTTCCACATCGCCGTAAGCCCAGTGGCTCGAAGGCACATCCGACCAGGAAGGCGTGTCAACGCCTGTCAGCGGTCCACGGTTCTGCAGACGGTTGAAGATCGTTACGACCTCTGCGCGGGTCGTGTTTGCCTTAGGCCGGAACGTTCCGTCCGGATACCCCGACAAAATGCCTGCTTGACCGGCCGCATTGATTTCCCCGCGTGCCCAGCTGTCGGCAATATCCGCAAAGACATCCTTCTCGCCGCCCTGCAATTGCTTGAGACGAGCGACGATTCCCGCCATTTCTTCCCGGGTGATCGGTTGATTCGGCTTGAACGTACCGTCCGGGTATCCGTTCATATAGCCGGCCTTTGTAACAGCGGCAACTTCAGCTGCGCCCCAATCCGCGCTTGTCAGATCCGAATAAATCGCGGCCGGCGAATCCGATTTGGAGAGGTGATACAGCCGGTAGAGCATAGCCGCTACTTCTTGGCGGGTCACGTTCCTTTCCGGCTTAAATGTGCCGTCCGGATACCCTTCAACGTACTTCTCATGCTCGCCTGCTTGCTTGGAGGAATCGCCCGATGCGCCTGCCGCACCGTCGGTTCCCGCGCCTGACGGGATGGTTACGGTAAGAGCTTGTACAACTCCGGTTTCGACTCCGTTCACCACCGCTTTGATCGTAAACGGATGATCGCCCTTGGTTAATCCGGTTACCTTGTAGCTGGTGGAGGTAACGCCGGATGCAATAAGTTTACCGTTATCGTAGATGTTATACGAGCTCGCGCCGCCGAATCCGTTCCAATTCAACGTGACGCCCGTGCTTGTCACATCGCTTGCCGTGACCGAAGGCGATACGGAAACGCCGCCATAGCTTGGGCCGGAGCTCGAGCTTGGGCTTGAATTTGCGCTCATCGAGAAGCTAAGCGATACCAGGTCTTGACCTACATGGATAATTCCATCCCGGACATAGCTGTCCGCGCCGTTAACGGCCGGAACGTTCGGCTTGGCTTCCAATGAACTGTAGGAGCTATAGTCGGGCTTCGTTGCCGTAATATAGTAGTCCCCGTCCGGGAATACCATCCATGCATATTCTCCCGCCTGATTCGTTACTTGCGGGTTGTGGTTTTGATTTGGCGCAAAATCTGGCAGTTCAGGCAATTGAACCAACGTATTCGGGGTACGGCGTTTTTGCTTGTTCAGCTCCGTATCCGCCCAATACAAATTCATCGTAACGCCGCTAATCGGTTGGCCCGTTGCTGTATCCTTAACGACCCCGTACGGGTCGATCAACGAGTAGACTACCCCCGTTTCCCCGTTCTGGCTTACCTTCACGAGTGCGGATGGTCCGGCAAGCATCGTTCCGTCCTTAGCTTTAATTTGATACGAAACGATATATTGTCCCTGAGGAACATCGCTGATATCAAAGCTTCCATTGGAATCCAGTGGCATCTGAGTCACAAACGCACTCCCGTTGATCGCTTTCACCAATACCGATACATTTCCTTTGCCAAAAACGCTCTCGACGGTCGGCTGGGTATTGCTTGAAGAACGGTTGGACACAAACAGCTGGCCGCTAATTTTATTGGAAGAGACGATCGTTTCGCCCGTGCCGTTCAGTTGATCCACATGTACCGTTTGCTTTTTGGTTAACTGGACGGTCTGATTGCCCATTTTAACGGATGTGGTAATATCCACCATATAATCGTAATTGCCGCGAGGTACCGAAATTTGATAGGAGCCGTCCGGCCCTGTCGTCACCGTAGAGCTGAAGTCCGTAATGCCGTCTTGGTTGAAGTCGGCCGAGACCGAAACGGCAGCCCCCGCTATAGGCTGGCCTGTGATTTGATCGATTAAGATTCCCTTAATCGAAGCCGGCATGTAACGAATGTCAATCCCTTTTTGAACCGTTAAACCGGTCATCGGATCGGTTGCAGACGCCGTAATGACTTCGCGCACAGGAGTCGTGCTCCGAATGTCCGGCGCCGTAAAGGTAACCGACGCAACTCCGCTAGCATCCGTAACGGCCGTAACATCGCCTTCACCGCCATTGCCGAAATGGAAGACGACCGGTTTTCCGGCTACTGGCAAGCCGTTAAGCATCGCTACATTGGCAGAGAGCGTCACTTGCGATTTTCCGTCGCCGACTACGCTGCTTGGCGATGTATTCAAGGTTAGCTTGATCTGTGGCGAAGCACTTTGAACAACGATGGTTTCCGTCAAGGTTTTACCGTCATACGAAATTGTAATGGTCGCCGTACCGGGAGCTTTGGCGGTAATGACCCCGTGCGAATCTACCGTCGCAATGGAAGGATCCGAGCTCTGGTAAACCGCCTTGCCGGTCACATCCTGAATACTCTCGTCCAGGTAGACCGCCTGAATTTTCGTCTGATGCGTATCTCCCGCCGTCAATGTGAAGCTTGACTGATCGGCCTGAAGTTCTCTTAATGTCGACGTTGTAACATTCGAACCTCCGGAAGCTGACGATTCGATGCCATTGCTCACCGCTGTCACGGTAAAGCGATGCTCCGTTCCGCCAGTCAGTCCGGTTGCCGTATAGGTGGTTCCGGTCACGCCGGAGGCGATCAGCCGGCCGTTTTCATAAATATTATAGGTTTGGGCGCCAGGCACGGCATTCCAGGTCAAGGTAGCGCCCGTGGAGGTGACATCGTTTATCGAAACTCCTGTCGGCGCACCCAGCGTTACGGTTACCTCCGTTTGGGCGCTGCCATTGCCATAAACCGCTTGAATCACCGTAGTGCCTGCTCCGGCCGCGGTTACAAGCCCGCCCGCATTCACCGTTGCAACCCTGGAATTCATGGATTGATACGAAGCATAAGGAGTGACGTCCATACGGTAGCCGTCCGAATAAACGTAGCTCACCACAGTTTGGTGCGTTTCTCCGACGGGCAACGTATAGCTTACGCTATCCAGACTCAGTCCGGCGAAAACAGGAAGCGTCACGCGGTTCGAAAAGTCCGATTCAAGTCCGTTTTTGACTGCCGTGACCGTAAAGGTATTGAACGTGCCCTGCGCAAGTCCGCTTACATTGAAAGCGGGTCCCGTTACATTGGAGGCGTACAGAACGCCGTTCTTATACACTTTGTAGTAGGAAGCACCGGGAACCGGGTTCCAGCTCAGGGTCGAGGCCGTTTGGGCCGTTGCGCCCGTTTTCAACCCGGTAGGCGGGGCCGGAATCGAAACCGTTACATAAGCGCCGCCAACGGCGACAGCCGTTATATTGCCCGCGACGGTTCCGCCGCCGAAATCCAGGATCGCTTGACCTTGGCCCTGATTATCCGATGTCAGCGTAGACACGGGATTGCCGTTTGCATCCGTAAGCGTGCCTTGTGTGGATGAAACGGTGATTGGCGCATCCGAAACGGGATTGCCGTCGACATCGTATACCGTTGCGGTAACGCTCATTTTTCCGGGTTCGCCTGTCGGCGTTGTGTTCAACAGAACGCTGGTCGGCGCTTGCTTGTACACGACATCCGGTTGGTTGACATCGATAGGATCGAGTTGGTTTGTGAAATACCAGGATAAAATATCATGATTTTCCCACGACGAGCCCGTCGAAGCGGTAAAACCGGCATACACGCTGCTTTTGCCGGCGAATATGGCTCCCAAATCAATACCGGAGGCATCGATTTGCTGAACGGCCGTAGAGCGGTTATTCGTGTTGTTGGTGTAGACTCTCATCGTTTTATTTATCCCGTCGTAATCGATCCAGGCATAATGAATGTTGCCGTCTTTCATATCCATCTGGTTTTTGGGAATGGCTTTGTACCAGGTCGGATTCGTATTCGCGACGTTCCCGTTTTGGGCCAGCCCGACATAGTTATCGCTTGGATCGTTATGCTGGCCGGTATAGGTCTTGTTATCGAACGTATCGAACTTTACCGCAAAGCTGGGTTGAATGCCCCCATAGCCAATGCCGTCCCCCACGGACCCCGCAGTGCTTGACTTCGTCTGGATAGCAAAAGTAAAGCCGTCGGCTCCATCCGGGAAGGTATCGTTAGGATATCCGGAAGGGTCACTGATACGGAAAGCAAAGGAGGTGCTGAAAGAGAAGTTATTCGTACTGTAAATCAAGGACTTGTTAAAGGCGGAGCCGAATACTCCGGCCGTGGTTTTCGTCAAACGGAGCACCTTATTGTTGACTTGCGGCGTATTGTCAAAGAAGGCAGCCGCTTGACCGTTCATGGAAAGAAGATTCGTTTGATTCGGATTGTTGAAATTATCGTACTTAAAGGTGAGCCATTTCGTAACCGGCGTTTGACCGCCTGAGCTGCCCGCATGGACCTTTGAGGAAAAAGGCTGGACCATGGCCAGGATCATGCAGATGATGAGTCCCCATGCGGTCACTTTGTTATTGCGTTTTATGTAGTCGAACACGAAGCTTATCCCCCTTATTTCATGTTTAGCCATCAAACTTCAACATCTTAAGTCGGCGGCAATCGATTTTAGATACACGGCATGAAATTGCTCTCCTTCCTTACAACTATAGACTCAGGACTTTTATCCTAATCGTGTTTTTATTATATCGATGTTCGCTTACAAAACGCTTACAAATCGGATTCCAATCATGGTTCCAGTGATTTTTTATTACAAAATCATCGTTTTTTCGACAAACTCCTTTATAATGATGATATCCATCGATACTTGCATTCGGAGAGACACGCCTATGAAGGTTTTGCAAAAAAATTCGCTTTATATCATTTTGTTCGCAATTGTCTGTTTCTTGCTTCTCTATTACGGTACGATATTCTTCGGTCAAAACAAGGAATCGGCCCCGCAAATTCAAAATGGCGTGCTTAACCTTTCCAATTGGGATTTTGACAAAAGCGGCCCCGTGAAGCTGGACGGTGCCTGGGAGCTTTATTGGGGAACACTCCTGGAGCCCGGGCAAGCCGCCGTGCCGACCGGTATTTTTCCGATTTTGTCCTACTGGTCCGGCAGCTTGAACCATACCCTGCTGCAGGCCAAAGGCATGGCGACCTATAAGCTGCATGTCAAGGTCAAGCCTTCGCCTTCCATGGTCTACGGCATCAGGGTCGTGAACATCCAAATGTCCAGCGCCTTGTATGTGAACGGTCTAAAACTGGGGAGCAGCGGCACGCCCGGACCTTCGAGAAGCGAATACAGCCCGGAGAACAAACCCTACATAGCCTACTTCCCTCTTGAAGGGGATACGGCGGACATTATGATTCATGCCGCGAATTACGATTTTATCCAAGGCGGCGTCGCCTCCAGTCTTTATCTTGGAAGCGCGGAGCAGATTAATCGCATCGACAAGCTTTCCACCGGCATCGGCATTGCGCTCGAGGTCTCGATTCTGCTGCTCGGCATTTATCACTTGGGCACTTATGTCACCCGAAAAAAAGAGAAGGGCTTCCTCTATTTCGGGATCTACTGCATTTCCTCTGCGGTCAGCTTTGCGGGCTTGGGCGATAAACCGTTAATGCAAATTTTTGACGGATTCCCTTTTGCGCTTATTCACAAAATTCAAGGGATTTCCATGCACACTTCGATACTGGCCTTGACCTTATTCATAAAGCATGTTTGCTCCGAGCAGGTCCCACGGTGGTTGGTGAAAAGCGTGTTAACCGTCTACGGCGTTTATTCGGTTTATTTCATTCTGGTCCCTTTCCGGGTTTATTCTTATACCACCTTTGTCATGAGCGCCCTGCAGATCGTTATTTATTTCATCATCATCTGGTTGTTGTCCGCCGCGTATATGCGGGGCAACTACGGCAGCTTCAGCAAGCGGAGCCTGCTGATCCTGATTTTGGCTTTCTGCGCTTTGCTTATTTGCATCCTGGACGCTTCCCTTTATCTGCTGCGAATCGTTCCTAAAAATTTTTTGTTCGATTTTTGCGCCATGTCGTTCGTGTTATTGATTTCCTTTATGCTTGCATCCCGGTTCTCCGAAGCTTTTCAAACGATAGAAAAAATGACCCGCAAGCTTAGCGAAAACGACCGGCTAAAGGACGAGTTTCTGATCAATACCACCCATGAGTTTCAAACTCCGCTCAACGGCATCATCAACATCTCCCAGTCTCTGCTCGAAGGAGCCGCTGGGGATGTGAACGAAAAGCAGAAGGAAAACTTGTCCACGATCGTGGCCGTGTCACAGCGGCTGTCTACGCTCGTTCGCGATATTCTGGATCTGGAGCGGATCAAAAGAAATGAAATCCATCTGCAAACGTCCGCGGTCGATGTGAAAGTGCTGATTTCGATTATCATGGATATGTTCAACTATTTAATTTCCGGAAAAAAAGTCAGCCTCATTCAAGACATCCCCGACAACCTGCCTCCGGTGCGCGCGGATGAAAACCGGCTTTGGCAGGTCGTTTACAATGTTGTCGGAAATGCCGTCAAGTTTACCGAACGAGGCGCCGTTACCGTATCCGCTCGTTATCGAAACGGACATGTGGAAATCTCCGTAGAGGATACCGGCATTGGGATACCGCCGTACAGACAGCAGCGTATTATGGAGTCGTTCGGTCAAGCGGATCGCTCGGCCTATGGCGGCATGGGGCTTGGCCTCTCCATTTCCGGCAAGCTGGTTCAGTTGATGGGGGGAGAGCTTCGTTTGGACTGGTCCGAAGAAGGAAGGGGCTCCCGTTTCCTATTTCATTTACCAGCCGCCGGACCCTTCCGGCGGCAACGGGAAGGGAACACCGCCAGTTTTCGTCTGACCCCGAGCGCCGCGGGCGAAGCCGAACCGGAAACGACGGGCAAGAAATTTACCATCCTGGCCGTGGACGACGAGCCGTCCAACCTGCAGGTGCTTTCGGTTCTATTTGCCGGAGAAGCTTACCGGATGCTGAAAACAACCAGCCCTCAGGAGGCGCTTCAGCTCCTGCAAACCTCCGGCGCAATCGATCTTGTCCTGCTGGATGTCATGATGCCGAATTTGTCAGGGTATGAGGTATGCCGGGAAATTCGCAGACAATATACGCTATTCGACCTCCCGATTGTGATGCTGACGGCCCGCAATACCCCCAGCGAGGTGGCCGCGGGCTTTGAAGCGGGGGCCAACGATTTCATCATTAAGCCGTTTAACTCCTCGGAGGTTCGGGCAAGGGTCAACACCCTGCTGCAGTTGAAGCAATCCGTACAGGATGCCCTTGCTTCGGAAATGGCGTTCCTGCAATCCCAGATCAAGCCGCATTTTTTGTTCAATTCCTTGAATGCGATTTTGTCGTTTTGCCGCACAGATAGCGCCCGGGCCGAGCAATTAATTTCCCATCTGAGCGTTTATTTACGAAGATGCTTCGATATCCCGGGCACGGAAGCCTTCGTCACTTTGGAATCGGAGCTTCAGCTTGTCCAAGCTTACGTCGAGATTGAAAAGGCGAGGTTCGAGGAGCGGTTGACGGTGGTCTACGATATTGACCCCGGGCTGCTGCAAACACGGCTTCTGCCTCTCACCATCCAGCCTTTGGTGGAAAACGCGATCCGGCATGGCATTATGAAAAAAGAAAACGGGGGCGTCGTGAAACTTACCGTTAAAGCTGCTGCCGGTTTGGCGCACGTGGAGGTATGGGACAACGGGATCGGAATCCCCGACGGCAAGCTGGCCGCACTGATTGAAAAAAATTACGCGCGCGAAACCGGCGGAGTCGGATTGCCGAATATTCACAGAAGATTGATCAACTGGCTGGGAAATGGCCTGCAGATTGAAAGTGCAGAACAAGAATGGACCAAAATTTCCTTTTATACAAAATGAAACGGTTCAAAAACGAAGGGGTCGGCTATGTTAAGAACTATCCTGATTGATGACGAAAAACCTTCATTGAATTGGCTAAGCCGAATCATCGAGGAACGGAACGAACTTGAGATCGTGGGCTCCTTCACCAGGGTCTCCGAGCTGTTGGAATCTTTTGCGGACCTCCGGCCGGAGCTGGTCTTTCTGGACATTGAAATGCCGGGCGTCCATGGCATCGAGCTGGCCTCCCGTTTGACGGAGCTGGATGAGGATATCGAAATTGTGTTTGTTACCGCCTACCAGCAATATGCTCTGGAAGCTTTTCGGGTCAACGCGACGGACTATTTGCTCAAGCCGGTGCAGCCCGAGGACTTGCAGCGAACGGTGGAAAGGGTAATGAAAAGAAAAAGACCTGCTGTGCGGAAGCCGGAGTCCGGCATCCCGGGAATTTACTGTTTTGGCCAGTTTGGGGTCTATACCGCCTTGAATCCGGCCGAGCCGATCCGGTTCCCGACAGCCAAAACGGAGGAGCTTCTTGCCTTCTTCCTGGTTCACGCGGGGGTGAATATTTCCAAATGGGCGCTGTGCGAAAGCTTATGGCCCGGCTTCACGCCCGAAAAGGCCGAGCAAAATCTGCATACCACGGTCTTTCGTTTGAAAAAGACGCTAAAGCATTACGACATGCCCGTCACGATTCATTCGCAGCGGGGGGTTTACCGTTTCGAGACGGGCATGCGCTGCGATTATTTGGAATTCGACCGTCAGCTCAAGCCGTATTCCATGGGCGACATGCCGCCGGAACAAATGAAAAACATTATTCCGTTATTTCAAGGCCCTTTGTTCGGCGGCAAAGACTATCCATGGTGTGAAGCGGAGAAAGAACGGGTGTACAGCGCAGCGATCGACCTGTCGAAAAGGCTGACCTCGCATTATTTATCCCTGGGCGAAGCTGACAAGTCCATCGAGCTTTTGAAATATATGATCGCCGTCGGCCCCTTTCATGAAGACGTTCATGTGCTTCTGCTTAGCGCCTTCCTTCACCTGAAGGACCGCACCGCTTTCATTACGCATTATGATAAATTCGCCAATCTATTGAGAGCCGAGCTGGATATCGAGCCCGGCCCTGCCGCCAAAGAGCTGCATAGACAAATGCTTCTGAGCTCATCCATTTAAACGTGAGCTCTTCCCCATCAGGAGGCGGCATTCACATCCTGCGGGTTGTTCTTATTACCTTTTACCGATACAACAAAACAAATAAACAATATTAGGCACGCCAGTGTATACGGATAATTAACGTTCAGATCGAATAAAAAACCGGCTACGATAGGACCTGCGATATTGCCAAGACTGGTAAAGGCAGAGTTTAAGCCGGCAACATAGCCTTGCTGATCTTTTGCCACCATTGACATTTGCGTACTGATGGCCGGTCGTAAAATATCGATTGCCAGAAATATAATGAAGGTAACGGCAAAAATCAACCAGAATGTGTGAACAAAAAGCGTCAGCAAAATAAACAAACTGGCAAAAATAAGGCAGAGCGATATGATACGCTGCTCCCCGAAACGCTTCATGATCCAGCTGAAGGCCGTAGCCTGGACCACAGCGCCGGCTATCGACCCGAACGTTATGATAAAGGCGATATCTTTAGGTCCAAACCCAAATTTGTGATCCACAAACAGTCCAAAGATCGTCTCAAAATTAGCAAGCCCAAACGACATGACAAAAACGATGATCAAGCTTAAAAAATAGGGCTCTTTATAAGCGTATCTTAATTGCGAGAGAAGACCGCCCCACTCTCTTGCGTCAGATGGAGTATCAGCTGTATTCTCTTTTGAAGGGAGCGATTCCCGAAGAATAAACAATGTAATACATGCAGCCAAGATCCCCGCAACCGCCGCGGCGTAAAAGGGCACGCGGATGCCGAATTCGGCAATATAACCGCCAATACCAGGTCCGATAATAAAGCCTGTTGTAATGGCTGCGTTAATGTAGCCCATCCCCGCCGCCCTTTCTTCCTTTGTCGTGATATCCGCCGCGTAAGCCATAACGGCCGGCATAATCATTGCAGCACTAATGCCGCCGAGCAGCCTGGAAACAAACAGTAGAGCAGGTGAACTTGCTATCCCGAACAGCACTTCAGAGAAGGCGAACACGGTCAAGCCGATGACAATCATTCTTTTTCTACCGAAGGAATCGGCCAACCGGCCGGCCAACGGCGAACAAAGAAGCTGCGTCAATGAAAAAGCCGCAACCAACAGGCCCATAATCCCCCCGGTTATGCCCAAGCTTTCCATGAACTTGGGCATAATGGGGACGATAAGCCCGATCCCCGAGAAAACCAGAAATAGATTGAACACGAGAATCAGTAAGGCGCCCCGATTTTTCGATAATAATTTCATTCTTACATTCCTCCATACTTCTGTAACAAAATACTGAATATTTATTCAGGATAGCGGCAAAAAAAAGAGCTAGCGGGTGCGGGTTGGCTTCGCAATGCCATGCAGAAACACATCCATAGCTAATCGATAGGCCTCCAGCGCTTCCTCTCTTTCCATTCTCCGGCTATGTTGATTCAATCCAAGCATCAAACTATCCAAAATAATGGCGAGCCCGGTAACATTGGTAGTTTCGAATTCATGGTTATCGATCCCCCTCTGCAGCAACTGCCGATTAAAGTCAAGATAGCCTTTGACCATTTCATGAATTCGCTCCTCTACATCCGGAGCTTTCTCGGAGTTGTTGAAAAATTCATCGGCGGCCTTGGTTAGCGGATGATTAAGTTGATCAAGCGCCAAATGCTCCGCCATACCATATAATTTATCGATCGCGGTGGGATACAGCGTTTCTTTGTCCAGCCATGTCTTATCCCATTCCGTGTTCCACTCTTCAAGTAAATATAAAAAAAGCCCTTCCTTGTTCTTGAAATGATAATAAATGTTCCCTGCGCTGCACCCGGTCGCTTTCACGATATCTTCTATGGATGTTGCTTTATAGCCTTTTTGGGCAAATAAAGCTCTTGCAGCATCAGCGATCTTCTTCTTCGTTTGCTCGGTTTGCTGTTTCTTTTTATTCACATCTATTTCACCACTTTTCTGGATGACAGATTCTTTAAAGAGGATGCCCGTATAACACTGAACTTTTATTCAGTATTATAGGCGATGAACGAAGTCTTTTGCAAACCTTATCTCATCAATTCCCAAAATACGGATTTCCATAAACGTAAGGATTTGTAGGCACTTTTTGGGTATCTATCGATTTGGCATCGATAGCCAATACGCTTTTGCCGTCAAAATTACGTTTTTTAATGGTGCCGAGAACGACCACATACATATCGTTTTGCCATTGCTCGGGGGTGTCGGTTTCTACAATGATAGCAAGCGGTACGGAGTCTGCGACACAGCACCGCATCGCGAATCTTCCCACGGCAAATTGGTTTTTATTCATACTGTCGAGACGGTAAACATAACCGCTAATCTGCACCTTTTTACCAATAAACTGCTCTTGATACAAGTCCATCGACGTCAGCGATTCAATATAAATATCATCGTTAATCGAAATGAGAGGCTGATTGTACATATCCGCAGCCTGTTTGGCATAGGGCCTTGTGTATTCATTGAACGGAAAAGACGGTCCCGAATCCAATTGTAACTTATGATTGGGAATTAAGTTTGGAGCTGCATCACCGGAATTGCTAGTAAGCAATATGCCTGAAGGGGTTAAATTCAACCCTTTTTTGGCCGCCATCTGACTCCCTAATACCGCATCGGGAATGAAAAAGGCAAGAACAAGCGGAACGATCAAAGCCGCGTACATGATAATAACGCTTGGTTTCCATTGATCGTGACTATGTGCTGAACAAGTACAAGTGACAGCAGCAGTTTTCTTGTTGGACAAGACATCTCGAACCGCCAAATAAAGCTGGTGCATGGCCAGTACATACAGACCAAAGGCAAGACCTTTTACCCAAAGCTCCATTCTTGGAGCCACATAATAGCTCAACGCATCCGACCGGCTAATCCGGACAATAAAAAAAACAAATGCGATCAAGACCGCAGCTCGAATCGTTCGATGCGCAAACGCGGAATTTATTTTCATGATGACCCCGCCTCCATGTTATAAGTGCATATACAGTTGATCGAAGGCGACAGACCCCAACAGAACAACGACCGCTGAAATGATCAGAACCGTAGCGACGGTTTTGAAGCGAAAGACTTTTAGCAGCATCAAAGTGCTTTTGATATCCAGCATGGCGCCAAATACGAGAAAAGCAAGCACTGAGCCTAAACTGAAATCGGGAATGAACGTAGCTCCGACAAAGGAATCTGCTGTGGAGCAAATGGATAGCACATAGGAAAGCCCCATCATAAACAAATGCGGGGTCCAGTCCCCATCACTTAACGTAAGAAGCCACTTCTTGCTTACAACGGTTTGCAGCAAAGCTGTGACGGTAGCGCCCAAAACTAAATATTTGCCTACATCAAACATTTCAATGGCGGCATGCTCCAACGTTTCATGCAATTTCGTTTTCCATGCTGCGTTTGGCGCTTTGTTGGAATGCGGGGGCTTGATGTTTTTTTTGCCTGCAGCGGCCTGCTCATTAGCGTTGTTCACAGTATTACGGAGCGCAGAAGCTTGTACTCCCCAAGAAGCCCATAGCCCAATGAAGGCCGATGCGGCAAACGCCAGCACCATGCGGGAGATAGCCATCTCTGGCTGGGCCTGAAAGGCCACGAACGTGGAAGTAAATACGACCGGATTGATGACCGGCCCTGCCATCATAAACACAATGCCGATATAAGGCGGCATGCCTTTGCGAATCAACCGGTGCACAACAGGAATGATCCCGCATTCGCAAAGCGGAAAAATGATACCCAGCAAACATCCGAAAAGGATGCCGGGAATCGTTTTTTTCGGTATCCATCGCTGCAGCAGTTGATCACTAACCAGCGTTTGGAGCAAAGCAGAAATCACGACACCAAGTAAAATAAAGGGAAACGATTCGAGTAAAATGCCAACCATCATGGTGCGAAAATCACTTAGAAAACTCATCAGGCCACCTCATCAAGAATAAATCATCACAAAAACAACAAATTTTAAATTCGGATCATTTGTTTACCGTGTTTTTCCCTTTATTTAGTTTAACTTCGGATTGTTATATCAACATCAACGCATGATTAAGAAAATACGAAGACTACTTCAAAAGCCCTCTTTTCCTTTACAAAAACATCACCTCTATTTAATCTCACAAAAACAAAATACAAATAAAATGCAATAAAACAACTATAAAAACAACTAATTATTATGTTTTTGTATTGTTTTATTGTTAAAGGAGGGAATGCCTATCTAAGCCATCGGTACGAGCACACACGAAGCTATGTACATCAATCCATCATTCAAGCTTATGAAAAGGAGGACTTCACTTGTTGAAGGCCAAGAAATTCGTATCCGCATTCCTTGCTTGCACCATAGCAACTTCTGTTGTTAGTTCAGCAGGAGCAGGCTCTATCCCGGCAGCGATCGCAGCAGCTACAGTCGATACGCCGGTCGTTTCCGTACCCGCAGGACGCTATGAGCAATCTGTTACCGTTGCGCTCAGCTCCACCACATCAGGTGCCGACATCTATTACACGTTGGACGGGACCATGCCTGACGAAACAAGCCTTAAGTTTAACGGAACGCCGATTGTCCTTACGGAGTCGACGAATATCTCAGTGATCGCCTTGAAAGACGGCGTCTGGAGTAAACCCGCTACATACGGCTACATCATCAAAACAACCGAAAAACCGCTGCTGAAATTCGCCGCGATGTCGGATATCCATGTCGGTCCCGGCACGGAGGCTGAGAATGCCAAGACACGCGCAAGGTATGCCAGCAATTTCGATGTTCTTTCTTCCATCTTTCCCAATCCGGACGCCATAGTTATTGCAGGCGACATCATCAATGACAACGGTGATGGCAAAGGGCCGGATCATCAGTTTGCACGCGATGTTCTGCAAGAACAATTGGCACGCAAAAATTGGTCGGGCACGCCCGTTCAGATTGCGATCGGCAACCATGACGCAAGCGTAGCCGAAGTGAAAAACTATTACCCGGCGGAATGGTTTACGGATCAGCCGAATGGCTATTACGAGAAAACGATCGGCGGCTATTCGTTTTTCTTTTTGAACGGAAACAATTATAACGGCGACACCGGACAAAGAAACTGGCTGAAGGGTCGGCTCGCAGCCATAACAGCCGATCCGGCGAATCTGAATAAGCCGATCTTCATTACTTTGCATCATCCTGTGTCCGGCACCGCCATGGACGGCCAGCAAGGAAGCAATCAGAACCTGTATACGGATTTGAAGGATTATCCGCAAGTCTTTGTTTTATCCGGCCATTCGCATTTGAATATTAACGATGATCGTTCGATCTATCAGAAAGATTTTACCGCTGTCAATCTTGGGTCCATGTCATACATCGAGGTAGATCATGGCTATTCCGCTGTCACGGAAGAAGGATTGATGGATGGGCGATTCGAATTCCCTGTCAACCAATCCCAACTCATTGAAGTATACAAGGACCGTGTAGAGATTGAACGCGTGGAGTATAACGGAGATCCTGGCTCTATCTATCTGGGTGGTAAATGGCAAGGCAATAATTCCCCAACACCTTATAACAGTGCCGGCGCATTAGCGGGAAAAAAATGGGTAGTGAAATTAATAGGCAATACGAAGGATGAAATAAAAAGCAATTTCACGTATACCTCAAGCAACCGCAACAAAACGGCACCGCAATTCCCTGCGAATCCCGACCTTAAAGTATTGCCGGGTTCGAATAACGTGCCGATGCTCTCGTTCAAGCAAGCCAAGGACGATCAATCCATGCATCATTATGAAATCAAAGTGTATAACCAGCGTACGGCGGAAGTCGCAAAGTCGTACAATGTTTTATCGGACTTTTATTTCTCTCCGATTCCGAACAAAATGAATATCCCGATACCGGGTCTGAGCCCGGCTACGTCCTACGTCCTTACCATAGCGGCAGTGGATGCTTACGGCAACAAAAGCGCGCCTTTGCAGACTTACTTACGAACGGAAGGCACGGCACCGGAATTGACGCCGATCGATCCTAGTACGATGTGGAAGCAGCTTGTGTCCGACATGAAATTTGACGGCAATTTGAATGATGATGCTGCCGGTGCAACAGGTCTGGCCACCTCTGTCGGTAATGTCACCTATGTGGCAGGCAGATCCGGTCAAGCGGCCAGCATTGCGTCCGGCAATGCCAATTATATCGATCTTGGAGAAAGATCCGACTTGAAGTTCGGTAATGGCGATTTCACCGTATCGTTCTGGCACGCCGGCAATTTGGCAGGCGATCAGACGGTAATCTCTAACAAAGACTGGAATTCCGGTAAAAATGCCGGATGGTATATTGGGCCTGCGACTACGAACAACATGACGCTTAACATGGCAGACGGCACCAATCGTATCGATTATTCGGCTCAAAGTGTAGGGACAGAATGGCACCACTTCACCATATCCGTAGACAGGACGAACAAGACGGCCACCACTTACGTCGACGGTGTCATGAAGGCGACCAAGGATATCACCGCACTGGGTACGTCCAGTATGGATACTCCTTATCACGTCATCATCGGTGCAGACGGTAATAAAGGAAACGGCGGAGCAACCGTTACGCTGGACGACTTAAAGATTTGGAAGCGCGCCCTATCCGCCACGGAAGCCAAAGCGTTATCCGATTCGTACCAGTCGACAACTTTGTACAACTTTAAGCAATTGACAGGTAAAATTCAGGAAGCTGAACAATTCACTGCGTATGTCAAAGGAACTACAGGATTATCACTTCCCGTACAGGCACAAAATGAACTGGAGGCTCGACTTGCTAACGCCAAGGCTATTACTTCTGGCGACAGCGCGGCTGCGATCGATCAAGCCTATCTCGATTTGATGTGGGCTTTGCAAACTGCCAAGAATAGCATCATCTATACATTCATTCCAAAAACGGCTTTTTCTATCCATTCTTTCAGCTCTTATGCGGACAATGAGAACGCTGTAGCAAGCAACATCTTGGACGGTCAAGAAACAACCATCTGGCATTCCAAATGGGAAGCGCCTGCTGCACCATTCCCGCACTGGGTCATTATCGATATGGAGAGCACGTATAAACTGAATGGTATCCAGAGAAAGAGCCGACCTAACCAAAGTGCGATGGAATTTCCGAAAACATTCGAATTGTACGCGTCCGATAACCCGACCGACTTAAACGATCCTGCTTTCTTGAGCAATACGGCCAACAAAGCCTCCGGCACGTTTGGGAAAACTTGGACAGGCAACGTATATACAGACTTTGTCTCTGTGGATAAGGCTGTGCAGGGCCGCTATGTAAAATTCGTAGTTACCGGAACCTACAATACGGATCCATCCAAAACATTTACAAGCATGAGCGAGATCGATTTTACCGGTGATAAGGTTGCAAGCGGGAACGCGAACCTGACGGATCTGAAAATTAACGGTGTCTCGGTAGACGGCTTCACAGCGAATACATTGGAGTATTCGCTGAACGTTCCGAATAGCGTGACGAATGCAAAAGTTACCTATACGACTTCAGAACCTCAGTCAACGGTAGTAGTCAATGGCGGCTCCAACCTCCAGGTTGGCAATAATGTCGTGACAGTGACCATAACAGCACCGAACGGAAACGTCAGATCGTATGTCATCCATCTGAACCGCGCCGACATATCGCCCGCTTCTTTAAGTGATTTGCGCGTTAACGGGGTGACGTTGAGCGGTTTCGCATGGGATAAGTTTGACTATTCGTTATCGGTCCCGTATGAGACCACGGTGACAAGCATAACTTATTCGACAGCAAGTCCTGCTTCAACCGTGGTGGTTACTGGCGGAGATCAATTAATTGTCGGTAAAAATTCGGTTTCGGTTACGGTAACAGCTCAAGACGGGACTAAGAACATGTATAGCATCGTGATTACCAGACAGCCTCAGGGGCTATCGTCCGATAGTTCCCTGCTCGATCTGTGCGTAAACGGAAAGACGTTGGATGGATTCGCTTCAGACAAGCTCAATTATTCATTGCCGGTACCGTATGAGACTACGGTGACAAGCATAACTTACTCAACAGCAAATCCAGTTGCAACCGTTGTGATTGCCGGTGGCGATAAATTAATTGTCGGAGTAAATACGGTTACGGTTACGGTAACCGCTCAAGACGGAACGAAGAGTATGTATAGCATCGCGATAACCAGACAACCTCAAGCGCTATCGTCCAACGCGAACCTGCTTGATTTGCGTGTCAATCATATCGCATTGAACGGATTCGCACCGGACAAGCTGAGCTATACGGTTGATGTCT
This sequence comes from Paenibacillus tyrphae, assembly GCF_027925525.1. GTDB lineage: Bacteria > Bacillota > Bacilli > Paenibacillales > NBRC-103111 > Paenibacillus_G > Paenibacillus_G tyrfis_B. Next base: position 35,128 of record NZ_BSDJ01000009.1, read on the forward strand.
CCTATGGCACAACGGTAGCGGCGGTGACTTATTCCGCCGAGCATGCCACATCCCAAGTCGTTGTTACTGGCGGCAGCAGCCTGCTCGTCGGCTCGAATCGCATCTCTGTCCTTGTCACTGCACAGGACGGAACGACTAAAGAATATGTGATACTAGTTAATCGATTGCCCGATTCGTCAGGGTCATCGGAATCGTCATCTTCATCTCCAACGGCAGTAGTACCGCCAAAGAAGCCGGAGCTGCCGGGTAACTCAGCTGTGATCAAGGACGAAGACCTGCAAAAGAACTCTGCATCCATATCCGTCGCACTGACGGAAGGACAGAATCGCATTATCATTCCAATCGCGCAGGTAGACCAGCTTAAAGGGCGTCCATTAAATGTCCAGGCGAGCGATGTAAAACTGATCGTTCCCGCTGATCTGTTGAAATCTGCAACCAGCTTGCTGCCATCTGTTGACGACTCCGCTATGATTACGGTGAAAATTGAACCGGTCTCAGCAGAACAAGCGAACCTGACACTAAAAAAAGCGAGCAGCAAGGATAACGGTCTTTATACGCTGGGCGGAAAGGTATTCGACCTCGCGATCTTCGTGACCGATGCAGGCGGGAAGCAGTATGAAATGAATGAGTTGAAAAAGCCTGTAACCATTACATTCCCGATTCCAGTTGGAATGAATCCGAAGCTGGCCGGTATCTATAAGATTCTGGATGACGGAAGTCTTACGTACTTGGGCGGAACGCTTACAAACGGCAATACCGCAATTGAAGTCGGAATTGACCGTCTCGGCCATTACGCAGTCCTTTCATTGGAAAAAAATTATAGTGATGTACTAAGCATGCATTGGGCATACTCGACGATTCAAGAGCTGTCCGCCCGGCATATCGTGAACGGAGTGACGAACTCGAGCTTTGCACCAGCCCAAGATGTTTCCCGTGCTGAGTTTGCATCGCTTCTCGTACGGACACTTCATCTCAAGTCTTCCGAGACGGCTCCGTTCGGTGACGTGGCTGGAAACGCATGGTATGCCAAGGAAGTATCCGCAGCTTATAAAGCAGGCATTATCACAGGTGATTCCCGACAAATGTTCGATCCGAATCGAAGCATTACCAGAGAAGAGATGGCCATTATGCTTGTCCGCGCTTATGAATATCGAACGGGTGTAAAATTAGAAAAAGCTTCAACGGAACTCTCTGATGCTTCAATGATCAGCGATTGGGCTTTGCCTTATGTTCATAGTGCAGTCAAAGCGAAGCTGTTGACGGGACGCCAAGAAGGGCTGTTCGTACCGGCTGAACACACGACACGAGCAGAAGCGGCTCAAGCGGTTTACAACTTATTGAAATAAAAAGAAACACCCCCTCAAAGTGGTGTCATGGCTTCAAAGCCGATTCAGGTACTTTGCGGGGGGCCCGAAATTAAAACTTCTATAAAGTTGTCGCCAACCAGCTGTATGAGAGGCTGGCTGGCGATCTTCTGTACATCGAGTAGCCCCGCCTTCACCCCCAATCGAACAGCAACAAAGTATTGCATAGAGGTCTGCCAACAAGGCAAGCTATTACCGTGTTCATCTCTTCGCCTTATAAAACTCATGATACAGCTTCATGAGCGCCCGCTTCTCGATCCGCGACACGTAAGAGCGCGAGATGCCGAGCTCCTTGGCGATTTCCCGCTGTGTACGCTCTTCTCCGCCATGCTCGAGTCCAAAGCGGCCCACCACGACTTCCTTTTCCCGCTCGTCGAGAATATCCAGATTTTTGTAAATCTTGCTCTTCTCGATCTTGAGCTGCACTTTATCCACCACCTCGTCGGAGTCCGTGCCGAGGATATCTATGAGAGTGATTTCATTTCCCTCCTTATCTGTCCCAATCGGATCGTGCAGCGATACGTCCTTGCGGGTCTTTTTTAGCGAGCGAAGATGCATCAGAATTTCATTCTCGATACACCGCGCCGCGAAGGTCGCCAGCTTGGTCCCTTTGTCGGGGGAAAACGATTCAATCGCTTTGATCAAACCGATCGTACCGATGGAGATCAAATCCTCCAGATCCTCTCCCGTATTATCGAATTTCTTGACGATGTGCGCGACAAGCCGAAGGTTATGCTCGATGAGCACATTGCGCGAGTGTTGATTGCCTTGAGCCATCAGCTTCAAATGCTTTTCTTCTTCATCCTCCGCCAAGGGCTGGGGAAACGCGTTGTTTTTTACGTAGGAAACGAGCAAAGTAAGCTGTTTAATAAACAAAGCTACGGCACTGAACAATCCGGGCATTCCAGCCACCCCCTAAGGTGTTTGCCGATCACAGTCTCGGAAATCTCCGCGCAAAGATTAGTATTAGTGTATGTGGGCGAAAGCCCGGAAGTGCCTGTACACAAAAGTTTACATCCATCGAAGAAAAAGAGACATTAAAAAAAGAGGGCAAGATTCTACCCTCCTTACTTTTCCCAATGTCTTGGGTGGCCGGGTTAGTCGATGTGTGCGACGGCGCGGATTTCAATCAGTTGATGAGGGAACGCCAGACCCGACACGCCGATGAGAGTGGCGGCCGGCCGATGGTCGCCCACATACTCCTTGTACAGAACGATGAACTGCTCGAAATGCTCTTGCGGGTTTGTTAGAAAGACTTCCATCTCAGCAATGTTCGACCTCGTGACACCAAATCCCGCTAGCACGCGATCGAGGTTCTCCAGCGTCTGCCGGGTCTGTGCCTCGATATCGCCCTCGCCAACGAATGCCCCCTGCATATCGTGGGAAAATTGTCCAGAAATGTAAATGGTGCCGTTAGCACTGTAGCCTTGGGTGACGCCGAAAGCTTCTTCCCAGGCAACACCGTGATTGTAGGTTTTGGCAATAGTCATTTTTTTCTCTCCTTTACTTCAAAGTAAGGTCAGTATAAACCGGGCACAAATAAAAAGGTAGTACGCACTTTTTTGATAGGTACTACCCGAAAGGATAGTGTATTCAAGTTCCCCTTAAAGTCGAGTACAGTCTCACAGATAAAGCGGAAACATGATCTCGCAAAAAAGAGACCTTCCCCCGCGAAGGGAAATGTCTCCAATGGCAAAACATTTTGCATCGTTTTATTCCGATTTTTTAAAAAACACTCTTAAAGATAAATATAAAGTCGAACTTAGAAGAGTTAACCCAACGACATTCCAAATTAGTTCCATAGAAACACCGTCCAATCTCAGCTCATGAATCTATAATACTACTATTGGAATTATTTGTCGAATTCGATAGGTATTTTAGACCAATTACAGTTGATTGGTACAACTTCTCTATGTTTTAGGGTTCCACATTATTTTAAAATATTTGGTTGTTTTCGCCAAATAGTAGTGCAAACTTTAATGCTTTATGCTCAATGAACACATTGCATAAAAAAAGACATTCCCTCGAGAAGAGAGAATGCCTCCGTGCTGGTGTGCTGAGTTAACCTCCGTTGATGACAGAAAGGTCGGATGGCGGTATTTGCATGTTCTTTGGCCGCATAGTCCGCGCCCTTACTTGTTCACATTTTTATTGTATAAATTGCCGCCGCCGATTCGGACGTCGTCGTGCGCTTTTGTGCCCGTAGCGGCGCTTGTGGCATTGACAACGTATCCCGGCACGTTATCGAGATTCACCTTATTGTTATAAAACGTATTGTCCTTTCCGGTCGGGTACTTGGAGCCGTGTGTCCGCACCTGAAACGCATCCGCCACCTTCGCATTCCCGTTCCGGTAGCCCTCGTTAAAGCGAATCACGGAATTGACGCCCTTCACGTCAATGAAGCTATCGGCGCTGTTGTCTCCTGTCATGCCGGTCCCGTTGAAATAGCAATTCTCCACCACAGTGCCGTCGGCGCCCTCCTTGATATCGATGTGCTCCGCCGTAATCCCGCCGTCGAAGACGGTGTGCCGGATCGTATTGCCGATCACGATATGCTCGTATGGCGAGCTCTCGTCCGAGCCGACATAAGCTCCTTCCCCATACCCCGGCTGGTAGTTGCCCGTATCGTAAATTTTGGAGTATTCCAGCGTATTGTACGAGCTGCCATCCCGAAAATGGACGCCTTCGTCCCCGATCCGATGTACTTCAACGTTGTTCAGCAGGTTGTTGTTGCCGTTATCGACCACGATCCCCTTTTGGGCGTTTGTAATGATCAGATCGCGGATTTCCCAATAATCCCCCGTCAAATGAATGCCGTAGGACCCGTCGTTTACCGCTTTTCCCGTTAAAATCGCCCGGTTCCCGGGATCGCAGCTTTTCAGCACAATGTGAGCGGCAGCCGTCCCGTTTTTCGGCGAAAAGAACAGCCCGGGCCCATAAGGATCATCCGGCGTTCTGGGCGTATCCCCGGACGTCGACACGTCGCCGAGATAAGTTCCCGGAGCGATGCTGATGATATCGCCGGGCTTCGCGTTTTTCATCGCGTTTTGAATCGCCGGCGTCGAATTCAGCGCGCCCGAGCACCCGGCTCCGACCGCATCCGTCGTCGCGCTCGCCGGATTGCTGGCGCCGGAAGCGTTGCCGGCCGCATCCTTCGCTTTGACCGTGAACGTGTACGCCGTATTCGGACTTAATCCGCCGGCGGTCGCGGTTGTTCCCGTCACCGTAGCGGCCAACGCCGAGCCGTTATACACCTCGTAGGCCGCGACACCCGTATTGTCGGTAGAGGCATTCCATGCGAGCGATACGCTGGAGGAGGTTTTGCCCGTAACCGACAGCCCGGTCGGAACTGAAGGCGGCTGCGTATCGCCGCTGCTTCCCCCTGCATTCACGACAAGAACGGGGCGTATCGCCGCATTGGCATGTTCCTTGGTCGCGTAATCGGCGCCAAAATCCTCGTCCAAGCCGACAAGCCGGAAGCTGACGGTTCCATCGGTCTGGCTTTTCACAAAAGCGGTCGCATCAAAGCTGACATACGCGTCCTTTTGGTTGACGGTTGCCGTACCTACGAGGGTTCCTGCTTCTGTGGGCTGGTTCGCGGCGTTAATCGCCGTTTCGCTCCACGCGTCGTTTTGCAGCCCTCTGGCTTCCAGCTTGTAGGACGTCGTGTTGCTGTGAATATTCGTGACATACAGCTTCAGGGTCGCCGAGCTGATGTTTCCGCTGATCGAAGATAGATTGAATTTCACATAGCCTTTGCGGTCGTAGGAGGCATTGGAGGCTCTGAGCTTGACGCTCATGGTATCCGAGGAACCGTAGTTGTCGTTGGCATACGTCCCGCCTCGAACGAAGCTGTCTTCCGCTGCCGTCAACGTAACCGGCACAGGGTTCTGCGTGCCTCCGCTGGTCGTTACCTTAACGGCATTGCTCGCTGTGGAAACGTTGCCGGCCGCATCCTTCGCCTTGACTGTAAACGTGTACGCCGTATTCGGGCTCAGCCCGCTGACCGTCGCGCCGGTGCCGGTCACGGTGGCAGCCAGCGCTGTGCCGTTGTAGACGTCATAGCCCGTGACGCCGAAGTTGTCCGTGGAAGCATTCCAGGAAAGCGACACCGAGGAGGACGTGACGCCGGTTGCCGTCAAATTGGCCGGTGCCGACGGCGCTTGCGTATCCCCGGGGTTGCTGCCTTTGCAATTCAATACGGCCGTTCCGCCGCCCAACAGAGAACTTCCCGAAAACGTCAAACAGTCGTAGACGCCTTTGTTCGAAGCGAGCGCATAGTCCACTTTCTCATTATCGGTCCAAGTGCCGATCAGCGTCCCGGCCGGCTTCTCCAGGTGTGCCCACTTGCTTCCGTCCCAGCCGATTTGATAGATGCGGTGAGGATCGTTGTAAGGCGCATATGTTGTGTAGCTTCCGCCGTCCGTTTCCTGCTTGCTCATCGTGTTGTTGAAAAACACATTCTGCTCGCCGGTCGAGCCCGACCATTTGGACGCGTGAGGCCCTGCACCGTACCAGATGGGGTACCATGTTCCGCCTTCCGGCTCCGAGCCGCCTTCTCCCTCGCCCCAGCTGCGATGCCGGAATGGAACGGTAATGACGTTGTTCTCGATGAGATTGCGGCGCTCCCAGCCGCCGTGCAGATTCATATCCACTGTCATCGTATTGCCCGAGACGACGTTGCCCGTGGCCGACCATTGCAGTGTCAGATGGCGGACGCGGTCGATCGTATTGTTCATAATTTTGCTGTCATACAATTTGGAGCCGCGGAAGTAGCCGTGGCCGCCTTTGCCTTTGTTCCACGAACCGAAAATGACATTGTCCCGAAACTCCATATATCTGGCGAATTCGGTGACAATCGGGTGCGAGCCCGTCATGTAGGTGCGGATCCCCTTCACCCAGCCGTTTTGCGCCCATTTGAACACAATCGCATGGATCGCGTATTCCGGGGCCTCGTTCATATATTTCAAGCCGACGCCGTTCGGATTGGTGGCCGGATCGTAATCGTTTACATTTTTATTGCTGTACTGCGTGTAAGAAATATCTTGCGTAAAATAAAAATTTTCAAAACCGACGCCTTCCACGAGCTTGATCGGCATGACCTTGCTGTAGTAGGTCGTTCCCAGAATCGCTCCGCCGTTGCTGTACGGAATGTCAAATTCCAGCGGCTTGTCGATCGTCAGCGTATCTCCGTTCAGACTTGTCACTTTGAACATTTGGCTGCGCATGTGCTGATTGATCCGGTAATTTTGCGGAGCGCCCATCATTTGATAAAAGTCCGCCGTATTGGCCGCTCCGACGTAGACCGTGTCCCCGGCCTTGAATTTTTTGCCGCCTCCGCTGGCCAGCTTAATTTGATTGCCGCCCTTCGTTCCGCCGCCGGCATTCGCTACTTTGACGCCGGCTTTCCAATGAAAGTTGATGCTGCCTTCATAGTCGGGCTCGCCCGGATCTTTGTCCCGATCCTCCACGCGAAAAGCGCCGTACCCCGGCCACAGCTTGCCGTCGATGACGGGCAGGCCGTTATCCGATGTGTACGTGCTGGCAGGCCTGAATACCATCTTCGTTCCCGTAGCCGGATCGGTGCCTGCGCCCCGGAAGGTTACCCAGCTGGCATCCGCCCGGATGAATTTGCTCAGATTGATCTCTCCGGCGGGAAATTGCATAATCGCCCGGTTCGTCTCGCTGACCTTGGCGCCGTTGACGGTTAACGAGCCGCTGCGGATCGCGTCGATGACCGCCTGCAGCGCATCGGAATCGTCCTTGCCGTCATTAGCCTTTACGCCTTTGGATGCCAGATCGATGACCGTCCCTCCGGTCGGCAGCGGCGCTCCGCCCTTGTAGCCCGCATGGGACCAATCCGGAAGCGACGGGTGCACCCCGGCGGCCTCCGCCTGCGAAGCCGAAAAAAAGCCCCAGGAAGTCATGACAATCGCCGCGCTCAGCATCAATGTCAAACCATTTCTTGGTGCCAATATAAACAATCCTCCTTCTGGTAAATAGATTTTGCTGCCTTGTTTAGCTGCCTTACTTGGACGGGTCACCGGGTATCGTACCGGCCGATGAATCGTATGAAATCCCCCCTTTTATCGGTGAATGGAACACCATTTTCTGGGATGCATGATAAAATATTACGTTAATTAAGTTGTAATCCCATTTATCCAAATAAGGAAGCGACAAATTCTAGGCGGAGTGTTGTTTTCTTTAGGTCACTATCATCACGGAAGTATGTTCTTTATTTGTAATATTTTATTAAATACTGTAAAATAAATCATGCAAACGCTTTCTACCAATCTATTACTACAATGTTAAGAGGTGTAACAGCACATGCCCAAGAAACCATGGTTAATGTCAGCAGTTCTCAGCACTTTTGTCATCGGATCGTTTGGCACCTTCTCTCCTCTTTACTCCGTCTCGCATGCGGAAGAATCGCAGATTGCGAGCTTGGAAGATTACGAGAATGTCCAATTGCCGGGCGACAAAGAAATTGCCGGGCTGGATGAGCAGCAGTTGTCCGTTAGCTCGGCGACTTATGATCCGTCCAAATTTTTAACCCTGTTTGACCACAAGAAGATCGTGCAAAATTTCCGTTCCATGGATAAAGTTTTCCCAAGCCGAACGATCCAACATGATAAACAAAATGTGTACCGGTTCAAAAAAGATCTCCGCGAACTGCCTAATTTCACTTATACGTATAATGGACAGACCCGACAGTTTAAAGATTTGCTCGCACGCACCGTAACGACCGGTCTTCTTATCATCGAAGACGATAAAATATTGGTGGAAAATTATTATCTGGGCAATACGGCAAAATCGTTGAATACGTCCTGGTCCATGTCCAAATCGTTTACTTCCGCCCTAATCGGCATTGCCATAGACGAAGGGTACATTCGGAGCGTAAACGATCCGATCACCGATTATTTGCCGGAGTTGAGTCAGTCGGGGTATAACGGCGTCACGATTCAACATATTCTCAACATGGCGTCCGGCGTAAAATATCCTGTTTTTGAAGAGCCTTACAGAACCGTGTGGTACAACGAATTATTTGTGAATAAAAAATCTTTCAACAGCAAAATGGCAACCCTCCCTGCCGAAACCCCACCGGGGACCTTTACTTATAAAGGATCGGACACCCAGGTTCTGGGCATGCTCATTCACAGAGTAACCGGAAAGCAGCCTGCGCAATATTTGGAAGAAAAAATATGGAAGCCCCTCGGCATGGAAAGCCGCGCCTATTGGAACACGGATTTGCACGGCGATGACATGACATTCGCCTTTCTCAATGCAACGCTGCGCGACTACGCCAAGTTCGGCCGCCTGTACTTGAATAACGGCCTTTGGAACGGCAAACGGATCATCTCCGATAACTGGGTCAAAGAAACTTATGTCGGCAGCCCGGGAATGCCATACTATAAAAATCAGTGGTGGCTGCCCGGCGACAGCCAGGAAATTCTTGCAAGCGGTATTTATGGCCAATCCATTTATGTAAATCAAAAGGAAAATATCGTTATTGTCAAGACCAGCGTCAATACACACGATAGTGAAATGCTCGAAGAAGTAGTTGCCTTCCGGGAAGCAATTGCCGCGTTAAAGCAGACAAAACCAACATCCTCCTAATCGCTGCCGGACGATCGAAACGAATATGGGCCGCCCTCCAGTCTTTTTATAAAGACCGATCATGGGTGGCCCTCTTCGGCGTTCCTTCAAAAAGAAGTACAGTCGAAGTCCGCATGGAATATAGTTATAGCAGGCTGTTTTCTTCCATCTTCGAATGAATCGAAACCAAGGTGAATTAACGTGAGCCGAACGACGGATTTCATTCGTTTGGCGGGGCATTATGGCGCTCCCCTGGAAGTGATTGTCTGCGAAGGCAATTTTCACGGCCGGACCCTTGCGGCCACTTCTTTCTCCAAAACGCCGGAATACAAGAAGGGCTTCGATTCGTTTACCCTCGGCTTTACGATTGTTCCTTACGGCGATTTGCAGACGCTCGAAAACGCTAACACACGAATATGGCGGCCTTTCTCGTCGAACCGATTCAGGGCGAAGCAGGCATTATCCTGCCGCAGCATAAGAGCGCAAAGAGCCTTAAACTGAGCACAGAAGAAGGAGCTGGACTTCATGACCCGCGCAAACTCAATCACCCTCCTCGGCGTTCCTTTTGACTTGGGGGCCGGACGCCGGGGAGCCTGCGGCGGACCGGAGGCCATTATGCAAGCCGGTCTGCCGGAAAAATTACGCCGGCTCGGCATCCAATGGAACGATGCCGGATTGTTGACTTGGCCGGAGCCGCAGCTCGATCAGGATGCGCCTCCTCTTACCGCCCTGAAGCATTTGCATGACGTGCTGGCCGTAAACGAAGCGCTGGCCGCCGGCGTCTCCCGTATTGTGCAGCAGGGAAGCTTTCCGCTCGTTCTCGGGGGCGATCACAGCATTGCGATCGGTACGCTGGCAGGCTTGGCCTCGCACTATAACCGGCTCGGCGTGATCTGGATCGATGCCCATTCCGATCTGAACACGCCCGATACGACGCCTTCGGGCAACATCCACGGCATGTCGCTCGCCGCAAGCCTCGGGCAGGGCGACGAACGTCTGACCCGAATCGGAGGTTCTAGCCCGAAGATCAGGCCGGAGCATACGGTCCTTGTTGGGGTAAGAGATCTCGACCCGGGCGAGAAAGCGTACATCAAGGCGCAGGGCATCACCTGCTTCACGATGCACGACATCGACCGGCGCGGAATGAGCAGCGTGATGGAAGAAGCCGTTCAGGTGGCGGGGAAAGGCACGGACGGCGTACATCTGAGCTTCGATATCGACAGCCTCGACCCCGTCGAGGCGCCGGGTACGGGAACGCCGGTAAAAGGCGGGCTCAACTATCGGGAAGCGCACCTGGCCCTTGAGCTGCTGCACGAATCGGGAATCGTGACGTCCGCCGAGCTGGTCGAGGTGAATCCGTCGCTCGATACGGGGCAGAAGACGGCGCAGCTCGCCGTCGAATTGATCGGCTCCCTGCTTGGAGAGCAAATTTTGTGATCGGCTGCCGTCCCACCGATCCCTGTAAAAGCAAAGTGCTTCTGCCGCAGCGTGTATCGCCGCCTTGCAGAAGCACTTTGCTTCGTTTTATATGAGCTTACGCATTATGGCGCGGATCAGGCCGCTCATCCGTCCTTCGGTTCAAGGCCCCTGCCGCACCCTGCCTTCTTCCCCCCGCTTTCTTCAGCCAAACGGCCGCACCGCCGTCAATCGCCGGGCGTTTCGCCTTCCGTCCGTTCCGCCTCTTCTTCCAGCAGCTTTCTGCGAAGCACTTTGCCGACCATCGTTTTGGGCAGATGGTCGCGAAATTCGTAAATATGGGGCACCTTGTAAGCGGCCAGCCGCTCCCGGCACCACCGATTGAGCTCCTCGGCTCCCGCCTCGCTGCCCTGCTTCATGACCAGATACGCCTTCACCGTCTCCCCCCGGTACGGATCGCGCACGCCGGCCACCACGGCCTCCGCCACATCCGGGTGCTCGTACAGCACCTCCTCGATCTCGCGCGGATAAATATTGAAGCCTCCGGCAATGATCAAGTCCTTTTTGCGGTCCAAAATGTAAAAAAATCCGTCTTCATCCATCCTTCCCATATCGCCGGTGTACAGCCATCCGTCCTTGAGCGCCACTGCGGTCTCCTCCGGCCGGTTCCAATAGCCCTTCATCACTTGCGGCCCGCGGACGGCAAGCTCGCCGACTTCTCCAACCGGCAGCTCCTCCAGCGTCTGCGGGTCAACAATCCGCGCGTCCGTATCGGGGAACGGAATCCCGATGGAGCCGACTTTCCGCCGCTCCCAGATGTTGTTCCCGTGCGTAATGGGTGACGCCTCCGTCAAGCCGTAGCCCTCGACGAGGCGGCCTCCCGAGACGGCCTCGAACTGCTCCTGCACCTCAAGCGGCAGCGGAGCGGCCCCGCTGATGCACAGCTTCAGCGAAGACAGGTTAAACCGCGGCTTGCGGGCTTGCTGAAGAAGCGCAATATACATCGTAGGCGCCCCGGGGAACACGGTCGGCTTCGTCCGACGGATGGTCTCAAGCAGCAAACCGGTCTCGAATCGCGGCAAGAGCGCCAGCGTTCCGCCCAAATAAACGGACTGATTCAGCAGCACCGTCAGCCCGAACACATGAAAAAACGGCAGCGCCGACAAGTATGTTTCCTGCCCGGGCTTCAAACGGTAGGACCACAGCCGGCTTTGAATCGAATTGGCGATCAGGTTATAATGCGTCAGCATCACCCCTTTGGCGCGCCCGGTTGTGCCTCCCGTATATTGGATCAAAGCCAGATCGCGCTCCGCATCCACCTCCACTTGCCGAAGCTCCGGGGAACCCCGCTCCATAAATTGCCGGAACGGGTAGACGCCATTGCCGTAAACGACTTTCCGGTCCAGTCCTTGCTTCTTCGCGAACAACGGGTAGAGCCATTTTTGCGGGACAGGCATGTAGTCCTTAATCGACGTGACGATGATATGCCTTAGCTCGGCGGACTCGGCAATTTCGGATACCCGCCGGTACAGCAGATCCAGCGTGACGATCGTCCGGGCCCCCGCATCTTTAAGCTGATATTCCAGCTCGCGCGGGGTGTACATTGGATTGGTCATCACAACGATACCGCCCATAAGCAGCGTGCCGAAATACGCAATGACCGTTTGCGGGCAGTTCGGCAGCATGAGCGCCACCCGATCGCCTTGGCGCACGCCGTGCCGGACAAGCGCGTCCGCAAATCGGCTCGCTTGCTCCAGAAGCGTGCGGTAAGTCATCGTTTTGCCCATAAAATCCAAGGCAGCGCGCTGCGGATACGTACGGGCGGACTCGGTCAAAAAACAAGCCAGCGAATGTCGCGGGTAGTCGAACGTCGGCGGCACCTCGGCAGGATAGTGACGCAGCCAAGGCTTGTCGGGCATTAAAACCACCTCCATGCAAGGTTGCCTTGGTCTGGGGACGACGCCGACGGTTTCACCGGTCACGGATGACGCCTCGGCGGCGGCCGATTGGGGAAACGGTTAACCGCCCTGGCGGCCGAACCACAGGACCGCTTGCGTTACCGCTTACGGCAAACGACCGGCCAGGTTGTCCGAAAGCGTTGCCATCTCCCCTGTACTTGGTAATTTATGCGCTGCATGAGGCGTCTATGCCATATACGAGATTCAAATGAGAAAGCAATCGACTAAACAATGGGGACTAGTGAGGTTCTTTCTGTGGGAAGGGGAGAAAAACGGAAGCGCACCGGCTGGGCTGCAAATTACGCTTGTGCCCGCAAAGGTGCGCTTCTCTGTATTAGACCGACTACGTGGCAGCTTAAGCTCCCGCTTCGGCGGATGGGATCAGCCTCTCGAGCTCTTCAAGCCGGATCTGGCGGATCGAGGCGACGATCCAATCGGCTTTCGACAAATCCTGGTCCCCGGAATTAGCATTTTGAAACCCGATGCACGTCATGCCGGCAGCTTTGGCCGCAGCCACGCCATGACGGGCATCTTCCAGGACGATGCATTGGTCGGGTGAGGCTCCAAGCATTTCGGCGGCTTTCAAATAAATATCCGGCGCCGGTTTACCATGGTCCACCTCTTCGCCGCTTATCACAAAATCGAAATACGAAAGCAGACCGAATTTATTCAGCACCGCCTCGATGAACACCCTTGGCGAGGAAGAAGCCAGACCGATCCGCTTGCTGCCATGCAGCGAATGAAGCAGCTCCGCGATCCCCTCGATCGGCCGGTCGTCCGAAGCCTCCAAGTACGCCAGCTTCCGCTTCAGCTGCAATTCGATGATGTCTTCGACGGATGGCGTCAAGCCGTACTTGAGCCGGATTCGGGTCCACATCTCGGGATTGGTCATCCCGACATACCCTTCCAGCTCCTCCTTCGTAATCGGGACGCCAAGCCCTTCCATCACCTCCATATCCACCTTGAAGTGAAGCGGCTCGCTGTCAATGATGACGCCGTCCATATCGAATATAAAGGTCGTAAACATATCGTTTTCCCTCTCTCCTTTCCCGATCTCGGTAGCGTGAAATCTATCTTCGACAAAGTTCGTCTGAACTGATTTTATCACGCTCCCTTCGGAGCTCCAAGCGTATGCCATAGGATGATCGGGAGGCGAATGCCGCTGCCGGGAGAAAGCGCGGATCAACGAGGGAAGCAGGCTGCGCACACCGGTCGGCGTGCCTGAGATTCAAATCGTAGAGACCGTTGCGGAAGAGAAGCGTTCGACCGAGGAAGATGCCGGGGGTAAGACGAGCTGACCGAGGCCGAACTGGATGAGTCGATGCGCCGGCTGAAGCGCTGCGATAAGGCGAGCCGGCGCGCAGCAGCCGTATCAGGCCAAAGCGTCCGCCACCTGTTTGCCGAGTGCCCGGCAGGCGGCTTTATCCGAATCCGATGGGTTTAACTCCACCTTCAGCCCTTCTGCGACAACGTCCGCTCCGAGCTCCTCCAGCTTCTCCTTGAGAAGGTCGACCGCCTTTCCGAATTGCGCGTACGAGGAATCGGCCGAACCGAAGACCGCCGCCTTTTTCCCGCTCAGCTCCAGACCGTCCATCTCTTCGTAGAAATCCAGAAATTCGTCGGGCAGCTCGCCGTCGCCCCAAGTGTAGGCTCCAAGAATAATACCGTCATACTCTCCGAGCTCATGACTGCTTGTATCCATCACGTTTTTGACGACCGGCTCGATCCCTGCTTCGCGGACCCCCTCTGCGACCTCGTCGGCCATCTCCTCCGTATTGCCCGTCATGCTGGCAAACACAATAATCAGTTTCATTTCCAAGCCCCTCCGTTTTCCGTAATGTTCCATGTACTTCCTCAACCATATTAAATGATAATGATTATCATTGTCAATTATGTTTTTTTTGAGACGCCGCCTATTTTCGGACCGGGTAAAAAGTCCAAGGCCGGAATCCCTTTGTTTCAAGGAATCCCGGCCTTTGCAATTGCCGCATATTTATTAAGCCAACCCGAGTCGCTGTGAAACCCGGTGCCGCCAGATCTACTGCCCCCCGGCAGCAAGCGTGCGTCCCTCCGGCTTGTAAAATGAAATCGTACGCGACAGCCCCGTCCGGTCCGCATCGCCTTCGGCAGGCACCTGACGCAATGCGCCGCCGCTGAGCCAGCCGGTGACCGCGAGCACCAGCGCGTCGAGCATATCGTCGCGGGCCAGCGCCTTGCGCGGATACCGCGCGAGCAGCTCGGCGACGATGGTATCAGCGTGCGCGCAGACCCGCCGCAAATGCGCGAACCGCTCGGCGAAGCCTTCCGGCGTCTTTTTGCCGTGGCGCATCGACCCGCCGAAGAGCTGCGCAAAGCACAGCTCCGGATGCGACTCGCGGAAGCGCCCGCGTGCCTCCATATCCTGCTGGAGCAGCTCGTCGAGCCGGCGAATTTTCGGCACGAGGCCCCAGGACTGGCGCGACAAGCCGCGGTCGCTGATCTCCCGCTGCAGGGCATTTGCCTCGGCGTAGCCGGTTGCTCCCAGCACCTCGCGTACCGGTGCGGCGAAGATCGAGGAAGCCCGCCCCGGCTTCAACAGCTCCCGCGCGAGCGCGTCGCAAGCCCGCGACTCCCGGCCGTCCGCCAAGCCGATCGGCATGTCGATCAACATCAGCTTGGCCTCCCGATGGGCCTCCCACAGGAGATGGAGGTCTTCATATACGTCTGCCGCCCAGCTCTGTCCATCCTCCGACAGCCTCACCGCAAGCCAGCCGCCCGGACAGCCGTCGACGCCGACATAGCCCCCGCGGCTCATCCGCGCAGCAGCTCCGCAAGCGAGTGTACCGTTGCGGCGCTATATACTGGCTGCGCCAGCTTAAGCTCCTCGGCGGTGCCGTAGCCGTAAGCGACAGCCGCCGAATCCATTCCGTGTGCTCTCGCCCCCTCGATATCGTGCTTCCGATCGCCGATCATCAAGCAGGCGGAAACGGGTGGGAAGCCCGCCAGCTCCAGCGCATACGCGATCACGTCGGCTTTGTCCGAACGCGTACCGTCAAGCTCGCTGCCCGCCAGATGGGCGAAATGCCGGTCCAGTCCGAAGTGCGCCAAAATTTGCTTTGCAAACACGATCGGCTTCGATGTCGCGACGATCAGCTTGTGGCCCTCTGCCCCGAGCTCCGCCAACAACTGCGGGATGCCGGGGTACACTTCGTTTTGAAACATGCCCCGTTCCGTGAAATATTCCCGGTACCAGCCAATAGCTTCCCACGCCTGCTCCGGGGTGAAACCATACCGCTCGCGCAGCGACACCTGCAGCGGCGGACCGATAAACGGCGTCAGTTTGTTCAAATCCGGCTCCTCGATTCCCATACGCCCCAAAGCATATTGAACCGACCGGGTAATACCCTCCTTCGGATCGGTTAATGTCCCGTCCAGGTCGAACAACAAATGCGTATACCGGGTCATCCCCATAAGCCTCTTTCTCCTCTCCCTCAGCTGGGCTGCACTCTGTTACCGCTCCATTATACCTTGTTTCCGGGAACGCGTCCTTTTTTCGTGATAGATGCCTCAGGACACCTGTCCATACCATAAGACGGCCGATGACATACCTTATATAGGTGCTAGCAGGACAGAAACTTACATCGGCATTACGGGAGAGGATCGAAGTGGCTAGAGGACTATTCGATGTCGTAGTGAACCCGGAGCACGGCGAGGATACGATAACGGTAGTCGCGAATTGTATAAACGGCTACGAACACGAGCTGCATACGCTTCGGGACGGAATGATGGTCGTTTTGAAAAAAGAAGGCAGTCCGGACAAACAAATCCGCATCGTGCGGGGACTCGACGACGAATGCCTGTTTCATTACATCGAAATGGGACCGGCCACGGCCCAAGCCGCCGACCTGCGGGGAGGAGCCCGCTGCCTGCTGGTATATAACGAGTTCGAGCACACCATGACTCTGACCAAAATTACCGTAAACAAAGAGCGGGTAGTCGTGCTTACCGAAAAGGGCCGGACGGAACCGAGAGTAAGAATCGGGTATTCGTTACTGAACAAGCTCGGTTTGGCCGGCGCACAAAGGAGCCGGACCGTGCGGGCCAGACACGGGAATGCTTCCGTCAAGCTCCGCCTCTCGGTGCCCCCAAACGAGCTAGACGAACAATTCGTGTTGTCGGCAGGCGCTGCGGCCAAGCTTCGTCTGGGCAACGGGCAGACGTGCCTGCTTGCTTATGATCAAGCGACCCGGACGCTATCGTTCTCGCCGCTATCGGACGTACCGGAATCCGTCGACCCGGCGACCGGTTCTGCGCCGAACGATTCGGCTCAGCCTATGAGATCGTCATACCGGTCGAAGTCCGCACAACGAGCCGACAACAAAACCGTGGCCACCAGCCGGAGCGGTAAATCGCGGACCCGCAAAACCGCCCCTTCCCGCCTGTTCGTTTCAAAGCAAACGAAGGCTCCAAAACCAGAACCCTCTCCCAAAACCGGAGAATCCGCCGTGTGGATCAACCCAACGCTTCATAGAGGACGCCGGTAAATCGCTTCAGGATTAGCGGGGATAAGCGGTCTGGAAGAAGTTATCGAGTTCGGCCATATGGCCTCAGCCACGATTACGCCCTCAGGGGGGGGGGCTGCTCCCTGCGGGCTATTTGCATTTGCTAGGAGAAGGTAGAATATTTTTTCCTAAAGTTCCAGAAATCCCGAACCTGTCATTTCTTTCATAAAGCTATGCTTTGCACTATAATGATAGAGTTGTTTGAATCATAGCCATAGGGTTTATTGTCATTAGGGGGTCAAAAAGGATAGAAATGAAAAAAAACAGCATCGAAGAAATACATGTTTTACGGGCGCTCGCCTTTCTGGCCGTCGTGCTGCAGCACTCGATCGGCCACTATTTGTCCGAGCCGGATACAACGCTTTCGGATGGCGTGATGTTTACCCTTTTTCTTCTTATTTCCAAGTTTGCCGTTCCGGTGTTCATCTTTATTACAGGTCTCGTGCTGTTTTACAACTATGACGGGCCGCTTCGTTACGGTTCGTTTCTGCAAAAGCGGCTGAAGGACATCGGCGTCCCGTATTTGTTCTGGTCCCTCATCTATGCTGCTCCTGCATTGCTGCAAAGCACCGGCCTCTTCACAGGCATACAGCAGTTCGCGGGACTGGTATTCACCGGCAAAGCCTCGTATCACTTGTGGTATATTGTGATGATCATTCCGTTTTATGTGACGTTTCCGCTTTGGCGCCGGGTGATCCAGAATGTGCGAAGCCGAATCTTGACATCTGGGCGCGCGATCGCCGCCATGGTGCTTTTGGCTGCCGTGTATGTGTATGGCATGACTCTAATATGGCCGATTTACCAAGCGGCGGAGCAATGGAATGTGCCGGTGCTGACCCCGATGCTGACCGAATATGCAGATCGCAACTCGCTCTATTTCTTCTACTACTTCGTTCTTGGAGCGGTTTCCGGTTTGGCGCTAACGCACTGGAGGGAATGGCTGAGACGCAACGGGCCGCTGGTGTATGCCGTTTTTTTTAGCTTGTCCGCTTACTTGACGTATCGTGTCGTTGCCGGCTTCGAAAATAACCCCGCATCCCAGAATCACTACGAGGACTTGCTTTTGCTGCGCCCGATGACGGCGGTTTTCTTGATCGCTTCGGTTCTTGTGGCATATAAGTTCGGAATGCGGGCCGCCGAATCCGCCAAGGGGCTTACGCGCCGTGTGTTCTGGATGGTCAGCCAATATTCCTATGGCGCTTATTTGATCCATGCGCTGATACTGACCTGGGCTACCTTGCTCTCTGACCTCCTGCTTCCGCAGATGAACGTCACGCTTCGCACGATTCTTGCCTTTATTCTTTGCTCGGCGATGTCGGTGCTGGCTACATTCGCGCTGTCCAGGATTCCGTTCCTCGGGCAATGGATGACCGGTTTGGGGAAAGCCAAAAAGAAACCGCAGCCAGTTCCCGGCCTATCGGCCGACAACATGAAGGGCTAAAATTGCTAAATTCGGGAGCTTCATGTCGCGGAGCAGATGTTCGAGCCTCGCCCGGCACCTGCTTTTGTAATCCAATTGTCAGCGGCGCGTCATTGTCACACCGCTTCGTTCTTACTATGCTGAAAGAGATGGATATCTTTTAACATAAGGAGGATCGCTGTATGCTTTATGCAGCTCTGATGCTGCTTGCCGTGCTGCTGGTCGCAGGCGTGCTCAAGCGGCTGGGCGCGAAGGCCGTCTATTCCACGGCCCTGCTCTTGTCGGTGCTGTTATCGCTTGTCGCCAACTTCGGTCTGGGGCAGAACTACTTTTACAATCTGATCCCCGGCATGCATGACGGAGGCTTATGCATCTCCAATCGGGTAGCCTATTTTATCATCGGCGACGGCCTGTGGACGCAAGCTCACTTTCGCATCGCCTTCGAACGATCCGTCTGGATTACGCTCCTTCTGATCGTCGCTTGCGCCGGCGCAAAAATTGTGGAAAACAAAACGGAACGAAGCAAGTCTCCGTCCCGTTTGACACGATATCAATAACCGAAATCAAGCGTTTTGCCCGTTTCGGCGTAGGTTTTGATGTTGCTCAAAATCATGGGCCAGCTTTGCCGGGTGTTCTCGTACGACGGGTGATCGGCCGGCCACCGGTCGTTGACCAGCGTCAGCTTGGTGCAGCTGCCCATAGGCTCCAGCGTGAACGTGATCCGGGTCTCCAGCTCGGCGTGGTTTTCCCGGTAAGACGGTCCGGCATGCTCGGTCACGCTGAGCAGACGGTTCGACTCGATGGCAAGCACCTTGCCGTAAACGTGGACGGTTTCGTCTCCGTCGTTCCCGGGTCCCACATACGCGTAATCGGCTCCGACCTCGAAGGTGGAGCGGATCGTACAGCCGAACATTGTCTTTTTCACGCCTTCGTCCGAAATCAATACTTGCCAGACGTCCTCTGGCGACGCCCCGATATAGTAATGGTAAACGAGATCCATCCTTATCCCTCCGCGCATCAATGAATTTGGAATTGCAATCGGACGTCCCGACTGCTACTCTTACTATACATTCGGCTGCGGACAAGCGTATAGGAAAAACGCGACAGAACGATTTTCCCACCACACCGGAACAAGGGAGAGATTTGATGCACAGGACGGCCGACGAGACCCCAAGAGGAATATTGCATCCGAAAAACGGTGAAAAAAAGTTTGAATTGTCCCGATTCCAGCCTTCGGCGGAAATCGACTTTTTCGTGCAGCATTATTGGATCGTCAAGTGGGACTTGCGCGGAGAAGCACCGTATCGTCAGACGGTATTGACCCACCCGAATGTCAACCTGGTTTTCGAACCGGAGCTTACGCGCATTTACGGCGTTGCCAGCATGACCTCCTCACATTTGCTGCAGGATCGAGGCTGGGTGCTTGGCCTGAAATTCAAGCCCGGAGGCTTCTATCCTTTCCTGAACGAGCCGGTATCCCGGTTGACGGACAGCTCTGTCAGCTTCCACGAAGTGTTCGGTATGGATAGCGGGCCGCTCGAGAAAGAAATTTTTGCCCAGGAGGAGATCGAGCCGGCGTTAAGCCGGGTGGAAACGTTCCTCGGCGAGCGGCTTCCGGCGCCGGACGACAACGTCAGTTTTGTGAGCGACATCGTCAGCCGCATCCGAAATGATCGGACCATCGTCAAAGTGGATGACGCCGTGCGCCAAACCGGAGTGCACAAACGGACGCTGCAGCGCTTGTTCGACCGCTATGTCGGCGTAAGCCCCAAATGGGTCATTCGGCGCTACCGGCTTCATGAAGCGGCCGAGCAGATGCACCATGGCTCCGTTCCCGATTGGTCGCAGCTCTCCTTGGCGCTCGGCTACTACGATCAGTCCCATTTCATCCGCGATTTCAGGTCGATCGTGGGGCCGTCGCCGGAGCAATACGTCAGAAAGGATCATTCCGGCTAATCCGAATAGCGTGGAACAGGTCCGGTTCGTTGGAACCGGGCCGTTTTGTCATGCCTTTTTTAGGGTCATTCCGCGCCGTCCGGCTCGTGCTGCCACGGGTCGGGCAGCAATCCTGTATACTTCGCAGATGGCGACTGAAGGTCGCGCTCCAGCACGAACTTCGAACGGTCGCCGCGGAATATTTCCTGCGAATGCTCCAGCGGCACGCCCGCCGTATCATAGGTGACCGAGCGGACCATCAAGGCGGGAGCCCCGACGGCAACCTCCAAATATTCGCTGTACTGATCGTCGGTCAGGATCGGCTCGATCCAGTCGACGCATTTGCTTAATTGATGCCCGTACTTGCCGCGGAATACGTCGTACAGCGAGCCTTGAATTTCCTCAATGGCAAGACCCGGCGCGACCTTCCACGGAATATACGTAATCGAGTATTTTAAGGGTGTCCGGTCTACATACCGCATGCGGATCAGCTTGAAGAGCGGGTCCGTCTCGGCGACGTGCAGCATCTTGGCCAGCTGCGCGGTTGCCGGCACCACGGCGAATTCCAGCACCTTCGTTTCGCCGGATAGCCCCAAGCGCTTCATATAATCGTCGAAGCTGATGTAGCTGGACAGCGGCTGCTGAATTTTGGAAGAAGCGACGAAGGTTCCCTTGCCTTGCGTTTGCTCGATATGCCCCTCCAGCTTCAAATGATGCAGCGCCTGCCGCACCGTCGTCCGACTCACCTCGAATTGCTCGCACAGCTCGTATTCGGTCGGCAATCGGTCCCCCGGCCGGTACCTTCCCGACTCGATCAGCCCCAGTATGCGGTCTTTCAATTTATGATAGAGCGGAGCATCCGCTTTCGTTTTCGTCACGTTGAAACCTCCGATATGAACCCATAGTCATTGTCCCAATACATTCGATACAAATTTAGATACAACTATAGGATACAACGTTGAAGATAGGTATTCAAGAGCCTGTTTTATCCGAAAAATAACCCGTTGACGCCGCTCGGAAGGCATGTTAAATTTGTAATGACAAATACAATTTAATCATATTTGTAATAACAAATACTTCTTGGAGAAGGAAAGGAGTCGGCTTCAGCATGCGCTACATCATCGGCGTAGACGGCGGCGGAACCAAGACGTACGCGGTCGTTATCGACGAGCAAGGAAACAAGCGGGGAAGCGGCATTGCCGGATGCGGCAATCACCAGATTGTCGGCATCGAGAAGGCGCTGGGGCATATCCGGCAATCGATGGAGCTGGCGATCCAAGAGGCCGGCCTGACCTATGCCGATATCGCCTTCGTCCAGTACGGCCTCGCAGGCGCGGACCGGGAGCACGATTTCTCGATTCTTCGCCCGGCGTTGGCGACGCTGCCTTTTGCCCATTGGGACGTCGTCTGTGATACGATGGAAGGCCTTCGCATCGGCTGTCCGGACAATGCGGGCGTCGTGCTCGTCTGCGGCAGCGGCACGAATGCGGCGGGACGCAACGAGGAAGGCCTCACGATTCAGACCGGAGGCCTCGGAACGCTGTACGGCGACGCCGCAGGTAGCCACTACATGGCAACGCGGACATTCCAAGCGGCGGTTCGCTCCTGGGAATACCGGGAAATTCCGTCCATTCTGCAGCACAAAGTGCCACGTTATTTCGGTTTCGAGACTGTCGAGCAGATGGTGAACGATTTTCTGGACCGGGACATCTACTCGCTGCGAGAGGGCAATCTCGCGATCGTGCTGCACGAAGCGGCTGACGAAGGCGACGCTCTGGCGATCCGCATCTTGCAGGACACCGGCCGGGAGCTCGGCATTGCGGCGTGCTCGGTCATTCGTCGGCTGGGCGGCTTCCGGAAGGAAACGATTCCGATCGTGCTGGTCGGCAGCGTCGTACAGAAAGGCCGCAATCCGCATTTGCTCGCCGCCTTGGAGGAGACAGTCCGGCAGGAGCACGGCTCCATCGAACTGATCATTCCGGAGATGGCTCCGGTTTACGGCGCCGTGTTGCTCGGCATGGACCATCTGGGTCTGGCGGCAGGCGAAGCGATTCATTCCAAATTTGCAGCTTACGGAGGGTATGAAGCATGAAAAAGGAATCGTTAAAAGTAGCCGTTATCGGCGGCGGCTCTTCCTACACGCCGGAATTGATCGAAGGCTTCATCAAACGGTATCCCGAGCTTCCCGTGAAAGATTTGTACCTGGTCGATATCGAAGCAGGCAAGGAAAAGCTCGAAATCGTCGGCAATCTGGCCAAACGCATGCTAGAAAAAGCGAATGTCCCCATCAATCTCCACTTAACGCTGGACCGGCGGGAGGCGATCCGGGATGCCGACTTCGTCACGACGCAGCTCCGCGTTGGCCTGCTCGCAGCACGCGCCCGGGACGAGCGCATTCCGCTGCGCTACAATCTGATCGGGCAGGAAACGACCGGCGCAGGCGGCTTCGCCAAGGCGCTCCGGACGATTCCGATTATTCTCGATATTTGCAAAGACATGGAAGAGCTTGCGCCCAATGCCTGGCTACTCAACTTTACGAATCCGGCGGGAATCGTGACGGAAGCGGTGCTGAAGCATTCCAGCATCCGAACGATGGGGCTCTGCAATTTGCCGATCGGCACCCGGATGCAGATCGCTAAGGCGCTGAACGTCGACGTCTCCCAAGTGGACATCGAGATGATCGGCATTAACCATCTGAACTGGACGACCCGCGTGATCGTCGATGGCGTCGACGTGACTCAGCAAGTGCTGTTCCAGGCGGCAAGCGGACAAAGCGGGTTTACGATGAAAAACATCCCGGATTTCGGCTGGGATCTCGAATTTTTGAAATCTCTCGGCTCGCTTCCGTGCGCTTACCATCGCTATTATTATTTGCGTGACGAGATGCTGAAAGAGCAGCTTCATGCGGCGGAAACGACCGGCACTCGGGCGGAAGCCGTGAAGAAGGTCGAAGACGAGCTGTTCGAGATGTACAAAGACCCGAACCTGAACGTCAAGCCCCCGCAGCTCGAAAAACGCGGCGGCGCCTATTATTCCGAAGCGGCGCTGAATTTGATCTCTTCCATTTACAACAACAAAAAGGATATCCAAACCGTCAACGTACGCAACAACGGCATCATCGGCTGCCTGCCGGACGACGTCTCGGTGGAAGTGAACTGCGTCATCGACGCGAACGGCGCCCATCCGGTGCAGTTGACCACACCGATCGACGCCAAAGTCCGCGGACTGCTGCAAGCGGTAAAAGCTTACGAGGAGCTGACGGTCGAAGCTGCCGTCACCGGGGACTACGGCATCGCGCTGCAAGCGCTGACCCTCCATCCGCTCGTCGGCACCGCTTCGCTGGCCAAGTCGGTGCTGGACGATATTTTGCGGGAAAACCAAGCGGAGCTGCCTGCCTACTGGCAGCGCTAACGGTCCCCCCTATACAAACAAAATCCCGCCTGCTCTATTCGGAGCCTAGGCGGGATCTTTTGATTTCGGAGCTCAGACTACGCCCCCTTTTGCATAAGGCGCTGCAAATCCGACCAGCGAATCGGGCGGATGCCTTCGGAAGCGATCACCTGACGTATGACCGGATCGCGGAATACCTCGAACTCCATTCCCCTTTTTTCCCAGTGGGAATGAATGGCCTTGAGCTCTTCGTCGATCCGCGAAGGATGAATGATGATTTCCGTAATGCCGGGCTTCAGCGAACGAAGTAAAGCCGCCATCCCGTCCCGGAACGACTCGTACGTCTCCCCCGGCCCCAGCACAAAGGGCAGGCTGCGCAGATGATCGATGATCGCGACGCCCTTCCGGTCCGCCAGTGTCGCCCGAGCCGCCGCAATCTCGTACGCTTGCGGCGGAATGCCGGGGTCGTCGGGCTCCAAATACCTCGGCAGGCGAAACGGCAGCCCATAGGCGGCGCAAACGTCCAGGACGATCTCCAGAAAGTCCCGACCCGTATGCAGCCCGTACAGGCTACCCATATGATTGTCCGCATGGATCGGCTTCAGGCCCATCCGCAGCGCCAGCTCGATCTGGCTCACGATCTCCCGGCGGATGTCGTCCGGATCCGCTTCGCGTTCGACGGTCGCACTATCTGCAGGAAAATAGCCTTCCGCCGTGAGGAGCGAGGCAACCGGGCCCGTACGGGTAACGGGTCCCCATTTGTACGTCGGCCATTCGCTGGTGAAGGTCAAATGCACGCCGACGTCGTAGGCCGGATGTTGTGCCGCCCAGCTCACCGCTTCCTTGGCCCATGGACAGGGCATCATGACCGTAGCCGACGATACAACGCCTTCCATTAGCAGCTGCTGCACCCCTTCGTTCACGGTATGGCACATTCCGTAATCGTCGGCGTTGACAATCAACAGTCTGTCGCTCTTGCCGTATCCCAATGCTTCAGCAGTATTCACGGCAATCTCTCCTTATTCGGATTTTTTGAAACTGCGCGTCATTACTCCAAAGAAAGGCTCAAGATGTGCTGCATTCCGATCGATCCCCGACGCTGCCTTCCCGTATCCCGAAATCCCGCTGCTTCATACAGCCGCTTGGCCATATGATTTTGTTCGTTCACCGCCAGAACGATCTCCTCCACTCCCGGGAAATGCTCCGCCACAAAAGCGGCCGTAGTCCGCATGGCCCGTTTGCCATAACCGCGTCCTTGATGAGCCTGATCGATGGAAAATGCCCTGAGAAGAATCGCATTCCGATTATCGGAAAACGGGGCAGTCACTTCACCGCAATGCAAGACGAAAAAGCCGACCGGCACATCCCCGGCTAAAATAACGACCGGATATCGGTTCTCGTCGTTTAACGAAAGCTCAAGCACCTTGCCGGGGAGAGCCGTAAACCGGGCCTGCTCTTCCGGAAGCTCAAACGCCCGGAGCGCCGCATCGTGCTCGCTTCGGTAAAAACTAAGGTGAACTATTTGTTCGTTTGTCTCGTATGAATCGTAAAGCATCGGATTCGTCTCCATCTCCTGTTCGGAATACACTCCACATGCTGTTATTTTATCATACGCTTTCCAGCTTCTGAACCGCCGGCCTAAAATAAAGCAGCAGGCCGAAAGGACCTGCTTTCTTGGGTACGCCGAAAAATTTATAACCGTTGATCAATTATGCTAAAAAGTTTGTAGGTGAAAGTGCTCACAGTAATAAAACTACCCCGGTCAAACTTAATTCGAACGCATAAAAAATGTGTCAAAAAAAGGAGGATTTTGTCGTTTTAAATCGAATAGTAAATTTTAACACCTTTTTTTTCAACTACAATATAATGGGAGGTCTTTTATTTGAAAAAGGTTGGATATTTACTTATGATGCTAGTCCTTTTGCTGCAAGTGTTACCCGTAAGTTCAGCCCAAGCTGCAACCAGCAAGTATACGGGGGGACTGTTGGATGGAGTAACGCTAAACGTAGGCCCATCTTTTAACAAACCGACGTCCACGGTTATGCAGTTTACAGACAACAACGGGAGTACAGGAAATAATATCGGAAGCAACATCGCATGGTATACGTTTTCCGCTCCTAAAGACATTAATGCCGTAATCGCCAAATGGCATGGCCTTAACCCAATTAAAATGGAGTTCTATGACGCGAATAATACGCTGATCAGTTCCTATACGTCGACAACTAATGATGGCGTGGAGTCATTGCCTAGTACGCTTCAAAATGTTTCGCACGTTGTGTTGAAGCCCGTCACTGCCGGGGATACTCTTTTTGTCTACGAATGGAACGTATTTACAACTCCTTCCTTCCCGCCGGTGACTCCTACGATTAATTGGTTTCGTGGCGGAGATCGTGTCGTAGACCTGTATTGGACTACGACCGGAGCAAAATCGTATACGGTTAAGCGTTCGACCTCAGCCGGAGGACCTTATGCTGTCCTCGCTTCCAACATTAAGGAAATTTCCTTTACAGATACCTCAGTTGTCAACGGAACTACGTATTACTACGTGGTAACTGCCGTGAATGAAGCGGGAGAAAGCGCGGTTTCCAACGAAATTAACATTAAGCCGAGCGCCACCAAATATACAGGCGGCTTGTTGGATGGAGTAGCGCTAAACGTAGGCCCATCTTTTAACAAACCGATGTCCACGGTTATGCAGTTTACAGACAACAACGGGAATACAGGAAATAATATCGGAAGCAACATCGCATGGTATACGTTTTCCGCTCCTAAGGACATTAATGCCGTAATCGCCAAATGGCATGGCTTGTACCCAATCAAAATGGAGTTCTATGACGCGAATAATACGCTGATCAGCACCTATACGCCGACAACTAATGATGGCGTGGAGTCATTGCCTAGTACGCTTCAAAATGTTTCGCGCGTTGTGTTGAAGCCCGTCACTGCCGGGGAGACTATTTTTGCCTACGAATGGAACGTATTTACAACTCCTTCCTTCCCGCCGGTGACTCCTACGATTAATTGGTTTCGTGGCGGAGATCGTGTCGTAGACCTGTATTGGACTACGACCGGAGCAAAATCGTATACGGTTAAGCGTTCGACCTCAGCCGGAGGACCTTATGCTGTCCTCGCTTCCAACATTAAGGAAATTTCCTTTACAGATACCTCAGTTGTCAACGGAACTACGTATTACTACGTGGTAACTGCCGTGAATGAAGCGGGAGAAAGCGCGGTTTCCAACGAAATTAACATTAAGCCGAGCGCCACCAAATATACGGGCGGCTTGTTGGATGGAGTAGCGCTAAACGTAGGCCCATCTTTTAACAAACCGATGTCCACGGTTATGCAGTTTACAGACAACAACGGGAATACAGGAACAAATATCGGAAGCAACATTGCATGGTATACGTTTTCCACTCCTAAGGACATTAATGCCGTAATCGCCAAATGGCATGGCTTGTACCCAATTAAAATGGAGTTCTATGACGCGAATAATACGCTGATCAGCACCTATACGCCAACAACTAATGATGGCGTGGAGTCATTGCCTAATACGCTTCAAAATGTTTCGCGCGTTGTGTTGAAACCCGTCACTGCCGGGGAGACTATTTTTGCCTACGAATGGAACGTCTTCGGTAAAAACCATGATGTCCCTCCCGCCGCACCGCTTAATTTAACGGCTGTAGGTGGCGATAAAACCGTATCCTTGACATGGAACAGCATGAATACAGCCACAAGCTATAAAGTAAAGCGCAGCACTACGGCAGGAGGGCCTTACACAGAAATTTCCACCGTGAACAGCGCTACGTATGCTTCCTACTTAGATACTAACGTGGTTAATGGAACAACCTATTATTATGTCGTTACTGCCGTAAATGCAGCAGGAGAAAGCCCAAATTCGAACGAAGCTTCGGCTACACCTAACGGATCGATTGTAACCCCGCCTACTCAGGACACGGATAGAGCCCTGCTGCGCATCATGTTAAACAACGGGGAAGAGAAAGAATACGACCTGTCTATGAAAGAAGTGAACGCATTCTTAGCTTGGTATGAAGGTCGAGCTTCCGGCACAGGTGCGGTGATGTTTGCAATCGACAAGCACAATAACAACAAAGGCCCTTTTAAAAACCGGAAGGACTACATTATTTACGATAAAATTATCACATTTGAAGTAAATGCTTATACCGCTGATTCCGGTAATTCCAATACCGATTCGAAGTCGTGATGCAACATAGCTTTCAGCAAGTCGCCGCTTAGCGGCGGCTTTTTTTTAGTTATCTTTACTGATTCAATCAACAAATAAGCAGACTGCCATTCAGCAGTCTGCTTATTTGTTAGTTATGAATATTCGTCGGAGTACAAGAAAGTGTACACCTTCGTGTTTTATGCAACCACTATACCGTACACCGGATCAAATTTCACCCTATTGTTTCAGTACGCCGGCAAGCCGCTTCGCTTCGCCCGTCGGAGTCGTGATCACTTCGTAAATATTGATGTCCAACGGATACTCGTGCTCTTCGGTACGCAGAGTATCGAACTGAATAAACTGCGGGCCGCTGATCAACCGGTTGACGCCGCTGAACGGCAGCGACTTGGTCGACAATATTCTGCCCGTCTTATCTACCAGCTCCAACTGCATTTTGGACGAATTCGGATCGACCACGACATGCTCATTGCGGGCAATGTCCATATCGAGCTTCATCCGGTACGTATAGCTGATCGGCGTATTCGGAGAGAGCGCCGAAGGTACGTTATACCGCGCGTTCAGCGTCCAGTCGTTGAGCTTCACCTTGAACGGATAGAACGACATATTTGCCACATCCAGCTTCGTTTCCTGCATTGCCACGCGGTATGCTCCGATCGTCGTCGAGGCCGGCGCCGCCGTCTTCGCATCCGTGAACTTCAGAACGTATTGCTCGTCCTGATTCTCGGTCGGCATGTTGAACGCATAGCTCACGGCATAGCTCGTTTGCGGCATAATTTCTGCAATAGCCCCCGTTTGACGGTTGCCGGAATACGTCATGCCCTGCGACGTAATCAGCTTCGTCTGGAACGTCGGCACCAGAACCGGCAAATCGCTGTTGTTCGTGAGCAGCAGCTTCGCAATCACGGTCTGATAGCCTTCGCCGTCGTTTTCATGACGATGAAACTCAACCATCGACACCGACAGGTGCGGATCGATCGTATCGGACAAGCTGTCGAAGGCAAAAGGCTGGCCCAGTTCGTAAGGCTTGGCCGCATTGAATTCCGTCGTGCTGCTCGAGACCGGCAGCGCCACCTGATAACGCCCCACGTTGTAGGAAACCTGACTGGGCTGGCCTTTGGGATCAAGCTGGCGGAACGTTTCCGGAGTCAGCACGTTGAAGTTCGTGAGCACGGTGTCCTTATCCGTTGGAATGGCGAAATGGATATACCGCTGCTCCTTCGGTTCAAGCACCAGCGGAGATGCCTCGACCCGTTTGCCCGGGAAGACGGTTTTATCGGTGCTTCCGTTCCCGTTCGACCTGCCGTCTATCGTAAAATCAGGGACAGCCTCTTTGGTAGCGGACTGGTTTTCCACGCGCATCTTCACTGTTGTTACCGGGCCTTGCGGCGTATTATCCCGGTTCACCGAAACCGGTGTATAGACAAGCGGCGATTCCAGCGCCGGACTTAGCGTAAAGGAGCGCTCCCACGGCAGCACCGATGAAGCGGAATTCGCGAAGCTCGACAGCGGTCCGGTCCACTCTTGTCCTTTTACGGGCACCGCGAGCTGCACGGTCTCCTTCTTCGGATACGCGTACCAATCGACGGCGTACCAGACCAGTTCAGTCAACTCCGAAGGATCACGGCGGTCCACCTTGACCAGAAAGTTCAATTCCTCGGTCGTGCCCGGGCGGATGGCATGGGCGTTAAAGACGCTCGCTTGCATCGGATATTCGTATCCGTCGGCGGTTTTGACCCGCAGCTCCAGGTCCGGAATTTTCGCCACCTTGGCGTCCGAGCTCCGAACCCGCACGACCGCAGCGATGCGTGTGCCTTCGCTGGTCGTTTCGTTCAGCAGGCTCTTGATTTCGACCTGCAGCTTATCCGTGAGCGCATAGCTTTGCAGCTGCGGCGTTCCGGCGGTCGTGCCGGATGCTTGGCTGCCCGAAGCCGCCTTCGACGCGTCCGCCGTTACTGCAGCTTCCGGCGCGGCCGGAGCCGCCATGGCAGACGGAATGGACGCCGTGCCGAGCAGGGAAGCCGTCAAAACGACGGATAGTGCGGTTTTTTTCCATTGGTGGTTCGAATTCGTCATGCTGCAACCTCTCCCACTGTTGAATTTACTTTAACCCGACGCGTCTCCCACATCGTCAGCAAACCGACGGCGAGCGACATCACGCCGATCATCACTACAAATACACCGAGTTCCCTAGCGAAATATTCAAGTGCGCCGCCGCGGTAGCCGATGCCCCGAATGAATTTGAACAGCCAGGTCAGCGGCAGCATGTTGCTGACCGCTTGAATCGGCCCAGGGAAAATAATCGTGGCCACCTGCACACCGGACAGCATAAAGGACGGGTACACAATCGCATAAGTGCGAAGCGCCACCTTCGAAGGGTCCGCCGCCGTCCAGCCCACGACCATGCCCATCAGCGTGACTGTCAGCGTGTAGAGCAGCAGCGGAACCAGAAATTCCAGCGGATTCCCGACAAATCTCAGCCCGCCAAGCTGCTTCAGAAGTCCGAAGGCCAGCATCAAGCTGATGCAAGAGATCACCGCGTACGGCAGCACGCGCGACCAGAGTCCGATCGGCGAACGAAGCGCCTCCTCCAGCCGTCCCTCCACCCGCAGGCGAGGGACGATGGATGCCCCGGCGATGGCGGTGATCCCCAGAGCCACCACATTGACGAAGCCGATGACCATAAAGCCTATAAAATCGGAGGTCGGGTTAAACAGCAGCCGCTGCTGTAGCGAGAGCGGGGAGGCAATCCCCATCGCCGCATCGTCGCCTAGGCCCATCACCTTCAACTTGCCCACGGACAGTGTCGTGTTCTCGATTGTGATCAGCTCCTGCATACCAGAACGTATGTTCCCAATCGCCGACGGCATCGAGTTGTCGATGAGCAAGCCTATATTAATTTGTTTCCCTTGGAAACGGTACTGCTCCATTCCCCGCGGCAGATACATGACGACCATATATTTTTCATTGGCCATCAGCTTTTCCGGCGGGATCGCCTCGTGGAACACGTCCACGACGTTGATATATTGGGACGCGTTCACCTTGTCGATAAACTGCTGGCTGTACAAGCCGTTGTCTTCATCGACGACCGCCATCGGCGCTTCGTTGATTTGACCGTTCTTGAACATGTAGCCGAACAGCGTCGCCACGATCAGCGGAGCGATCAGAATTGCCAGCACGAATTTGCCGGATAGCGCATATTTCATTTCATCGAGCAGGGATTTCATCGACACGCACCTCCGCTGTCATGCCCGGCAGCAGCTTGTCGGTCCGCTCTACGTAGACGCGCACTTGGAACGAGTTCAAATCTGCGGTGCCTTTCTCCCGGCTCATACGAAGTGCGGCGAATTGCGGCGCGGCCGTGACGAACTGGACTTTGCCCTCCACCTTGTCCGGCAGTGCGGCAAAATGCGTCGGAACAGCAGAACCGGCCTGAAACTTGCCGACTTGACGCTCGTCAACATACAAGTCGTAATAGAGCTTGCCCGTTTCCAATACGACGACCGGCATCCCGGAGCCGACGTTCTCGCCCGTCTTCGGCATGATTTTGACCACTTTGCCGTCACCCGGAGCGCGCAGCGTGAAGCGGTCCTTCTGCACCTTCAGCGATTCCATCAAAATGTTCAACTGCTCCAGCTGCTTATTCAGCGCCTCAATGCCGATCCGCTGATTCGCGATATCGCCTTCGGCGAGCTGCTGCTGCTCGACGACCGCCTTGGCGCGGTCCGCTTGCAGCGCCGCCAGCTTGCGTTCTTTATCCGTCGCGCCGGCGACCATTTTATCCAGAACGGCCTTCTGCTGATTTCTCGCATTCTCCAGCGTGGTTACCTGGCTGCGCGCATTCTCGACCGCGTCGCGGTGATCCTTGTACGAATACGGATTATTATCGTACGCCTCCTCCGTATTCAGCAGCTGGTTGTACAGCTTGAGCGCATGCGTGTACGCTTCCTCCGAAGCCGCGACGGCAAGCTTCTGCCGTTCGATATCTTCGCTTCTCGCGCCGTCCGCCACCTGCGCCTCCTGCGTCTCCGCCTGCGACAAGCCGAGCTGCGCCTGCTTCACGGCATTGCCCAGCTTGCTTTGGGCGACTTGGATGCCGTCTTCCGCCTGCTTGATCTTTAAGGTCGTAACCTCCACATCGGCCTGCGCTTTGCGGAGCTGCAGGTCGATATCCGTCGGATCAAGCGTCATCAGCACGTCGCCCTTGCGCACCGCCTGCTCCTCTTTGATCGGCAGATCGATAATTTTGCCGCCGACGCCTTGAAACGAAACATTCACCTGCTCTGCTGTCAGAATGCTTCCTTTGTTGGAAGAAGCCAGCGTTACCGCATCCTTGCCCTGCGCCGCCAGCATCCAGCCTCCTCCGCTGAGCGCTAATGCCAATACGACGATCGCCGCCACTTGTTTCTTCATTTCCTCCGTTCCCCTCTCCCGATGCTTCTCTTCTCTATATCTTGCTTTTGATTCCGTTCAAAATGAATTTGGTTGTCAGTTCCACAACCATTTTTTCGGTCTCGGCCGCCGTAGGCTGGTTCGATTCATTCTCGTCCTGAAATACGGGGTCCAGAAACGGGCTGCTGCGCGAAAACACAAGCGTACCTACGATAAAATGCACCGTATGGCGGGTCGAGTCGAACTCAAACTGCCCTTTGGCTTTGCCTGCTTCAAGAATGAGGCGCAGTTGTCGCCACAGTACGTGGATGATCGACTGAAGCTTCTCCAGCCGCGGGCTCTCCATCATGACCTCCTGCTGAAGGATATTGATCAGCTCCGGCTCCGCCAAGCGAAAGAGTGCAAACTCACGGACGAACGCTTGCAAATCCTGTGCAGGATCTTCGAGGTCGTACTCCGCTGCCAGGAACGCCGGGGCGAACGTTTCGAACAGTGCGTAGAACACGTTCTCCTTGCCGCCGAAATGATAAGACACCAGAGCGAGCGCCACTCCTGCTTCATCGCAAATCTGCCGTACTGTCGTGCCTTCGAAGCCTTTTTTTGCGAACAGCTTCTTGGCGGCGTTCAATATTTTCAGCTTGACGTCTTTTCCCTGCGCTTCTGGTTTCATGAAGACCTCCCTTTCGATTTGAACACAAATTTGAACGTTTGTTTTGAACATTTGTTCAAGCGATCTCTGATTGGTATTTTATACTGGATAATCTAACCTGTCAATAGAAAACTAACCATTTTTTTTGCCAGCTTCAGGCATCCGCTATTTCGTATGAACGCAAAGAACCCCGTGCCCAAATGCGGCCGGAGCTTCGAAGCTTGACGCAGCGAAGGCGGACAGAAGGGGCGATTACCCCTTTACGCTGCCCGCCGTAACGCCCTCAATAATTTGTTTTTGCAAAAAGGTGAAGATGATAATGATCGGGATGACGCTGATACTGATCGAAGCGCACAGGGCGCCATAGTTCATGTTGAATTTGTCCGCAAACCCGACCACCGCCACTGGCAGCGTCCGGAGCGTCTGTGTGGACAGGAATAAGTTTGCCATGACGTATTCGTTCCAATGGCCGAGGAAGTTAATGATAAACACCGTCACAAGCGTCGGCAGTGACAGCGGGAACACCACCCGGAACAGCAAGCCGTAAGCGGACAGCCCGTCCATGATGCCTGCCTCTTCAAGCTCGGTAGGAATCGCCTTCATGAAAGCCGCCACGACAAAGACGGTCAACGGGATCCCGAACGCCATATACGGAATAATAAGCGCCAAAGGGGTGTTGTACAGCCCCATGTCCTTCACCATAATATACAGCGGAATCAGCAGCGAAGCGGGGGGAATGAGCAGCGAGAGCAGCAGCAACCCGTACACCAATTTGCTGAGCGACGGAAACCGCATTCTCGTGACCGCAAAGGCGATTCCCATGGCGAGCAGCAAGGACCCGACCGTAGCGATGGTAGCGATATAAAGGCTGTTAATAAAATACGTGCCCAAATGCGAATTTGTCAGCGCACTCTCATAGTGCGAAAAGGAAAACTCCGAAGGCAAGCCCCATGGATTCGTGATGATCTCGTTGTTTTTCTTCAAGGACGAGATCACAATGAAGTAGATGGGATAGACGACGATAAGCACATACGGAATCAGGACGAGATGAGGAATACTTTTGGCCAACGCTTTTTTCATGTCAGTATTTAACCTCCTCTACCCTGCGTGAGAACAGATGGAAAATGAGCGTGACAACAGACGTAAACACAAAAATGATAATCGCGATAGCATTGGCGTAACCGTATTCACCGGCCGAATATGCCTGCTTGTACATATACGTGGCCATAACTTCCGAGCTGCCGAAAGGTCCGCCGCTGGTCATAATCAATACGATATCCAGCGCCTTCATCGCGCCGGTAATCGACAGCAGCATGACGACGACAATGACCGATCGAATAAGCGGCACGGTGATATGCCACGCCTTCTTGAAGCCGACGGCGCCGTCAATTTCCGCCGCCTCCAGTACTTCCGAAGGAATCGCGAAGATGGCTGCAAGCACCAGAACGATATAAAATCCGGTCCACTGCCAAGCGTTCGCTACAAGCACCGCGGTCATCGCCGTATCCGGGTTGCCGAGCCACGGCTTGGCTACATCGACGAACCCGGTAGCGCGGAGAAGCTGATTGAGCAGCCCGGCATCCGGTTGGTAAATGAATTGCCATATAATACCAACTGCGGCCGTCGACAACACGCTCGGCAAAAATACCGATACTTTATAAAGTCCCAGCATCTTTTTCGCCCTGCTGATGATAATACCGACCGCGATAATAATCGGAACCTGAATAATAAGCGAAAACCCGACAAAATACACGTTATTTTTAAATCCGATCCAAAACTTTTCGTCTTGGAGCGCTTTAAGAAAGTTATCGATTCCGTTGAACACCGGTTCGTTAATCCCGTTCCAGCTTGTGACGGAATATCTCAAGGACGAGAACAGCGGGACGATATAGAACGTCACATACAAAACCAGGGCCGGGACGACAAAAATTAAGTAGGCCACCGGATTTCTCAGCACCTTATTCATGGATCACCCTCCGATAGCAAAATGCGGGCGCCGCGCGATGGCGGCACCCTCGTTTAGCTGTTTATTTTTTTTCGCCGTCGGCTTTATTCGCTTCTTCCTGCGTTTTTTGCATGCGTTCGGCTACTTTCTCCGGTGCAATTTGTCCGCCAAGCAGCTCTTGCATCGAAGTTTCAAGCGTCACCTTCACTTTCGGCTGAACCAAAGCGTCGAACGCCGGGAACGCGCCTTTGGACGACCCTTGAGCGTCGCTGATTTCTTTAACCAGCGGATGCGCGTCATTCGAGCCTTTAACGTTTTTCATGGCCGGAATCCGGTTTGCTTTGTTGAGCTGATCCGCTTGATTCTCCACTGTGTAGAAGTTTTTGATGAACGTTTTCACGGCTTTCATTTCATTTTCGTTCAGATGAGCGGAGAAGCCGTAGCCGTTACTCCAGCCTCCGTTGATGTAGCCGTCGCCTTTGCCGCCAACCTCCGGGAGACGGAAGAAGCCGACATTGTCTTTCACGGTCGATTTTTCTTTGTCAAGCACCGCGGAAGTCGCCCACGTGCCGTCAAACAGCATGGCCGCCTGGCCTGTGTAGAACTTCGCCTGACCTTCGGCATATTTCAGCCCCAACACGTTAGGATCGATATAGCCTTTTTCCTTCAGCTCCTTCATCCGCTTGAACGCATCTACAACCGGAGCGTCAGTCCACTTCGTTTTGCCCGATTTGAAGCCTTCCTGCTGCTCGATACCGCCTAAGCCGACAAACAAGCTGTTGCCGAGCATGTTGATAGCCCAAGCGCTTTCCGGCCCGCCTCCCAGCGCGATCGGCGTAATCTTTTTCGCTTTCAAAGCTTCGCAGACTTTAAGGAACTCTTCCCAGTTTTTCGGAACCTGTACGCCGGCGTCCTGGAACATTTTCTTGTTGTAGTAGAACCCTTCCACGTAACCGGATTCCGGCAGACCGTAAATTTTGCCGTCTACCGTAAATTCGCTGAGGTTGTAGAATTGGTCCGACAAGCCAAGCTCCTTTAGAATATCGTTCAACGGGAGCAAATGGCCTGCTTTGGCATAGTTTTGGGTATCCGCACCGCCGAATAAGTTGAAAATGTGCGGCGGCTTGCCGGAGGACATTTCCGCTTTCAGCTTCACATCGCGGTTGACGGTATCTTCTACGCCATCGAGGTTCAGCTTAAGTCCCGGAACGTCCTGCTCCGTTTTCGCCGTCACCTTTTGCAGCAGCTCCAGCGTCGATTTCGCAGTCTCCCGGACGTTGATGTGGCGCACCGTCATTTGGAACGAGCCGGCTTTCGCTTCCGTACCGGCAGCCGACTTGCCAGCCTCCGCTCCTTTATCTTTGTCGTTATTCGCAGCCGGCGCAGAGCTGCCGCAGCCTGCCAGTACGGTGGTCAGCAAGAGCGCTGCGCTTGCGGAACAAAGTACACTTTTCTTCATCTGGGAATCCCCCTATTTCCATATTTGCATCGGTGACCTTCACCTTGCTTTTATTATAAAATCGCGCCATGACGCGTCACAGGTATACATTTCAACTTTGGTGGGATAAAATTATCTACTTAATTACCATTTTTAATAGTCTCTTCCTGACATGAAAAGGGACAGCCCACAAGCTGCCCGATAATCGGAATGGATATGGTATACTAAGAGGATGAGTCGTAGAGCGCGCTTGAAGCGCGAGAGAATAGGAGGTAAGACCTATGGAGTGC
Source organism: Paenibacillus tyrphae (assembly GCF_027925525.1). Lineage (GTDB taxonomy): Bacteria > Bacillota > Bacilli > Paenibacillales > NBRC-103111 > Paenibacillus_G > Paenibacillus_G tyrfis_B. The sequence goes on from NZ_BSDJ01000009.1 coordinate 71,666, forward strand.
CGGATCGGATGTGCCGCTTGCTGCATCGTCATCTCGATTTCTTCCCCAATTCCGGGCATGCCGAAAGGCAAGCCTGCCGGGGTTCGCTGCATCCAGCTTACGGCGGATAACCGCTGTGGATTGTTCGGGAGCCCGGAACGCCCGGCCGTATGCGGCAGCCTGCGTGCCTCGGAGGAAATGTGCGGCCATTCGAACGAAGAGGCCTTTGCGTATTTGGAAGCTCTGGAGCGGGCGACAAGCTGAGGCTGGGACGGCCTGCCGGGCTGGGTTCGCAATTTCAAATAAAAAAGAAAACCCGAAGCAAAAGCCGCTTACAAGCAGCTCTCGCCTCGGGTTTTGCGTATACGGATTTATTTTTTTGCCAGTTGGTGAATCGGATGGCCGAGCGCGCCTTCGGCGGCGTCCATCGTGATTTCGCCAAGCGTCGGATGCGCATGAATCGTCATCGCAATGTCTTCCAGCGTAGCGCCCATCTCGATGCCGAGCGTCAGCTCTGCAATCAGGTTGGAAGCTTCCGCGCCGACCACCTGTGCCCCGACCAAAAGGCCGGTGTCTTTGTCGCCGACCAGCTTCACAAAGCCGTCCGTGACGTTCATCGATTGCGCGCGGCCGTTCGCCCCGTAAGGGAACTTGCCGGTGAACACGTTGATGCCTTTGGCTTTCGCCTCAGTCTCGCTGAGGCCTACGCCGGCGATTTCCGGATCGGAGAAGACGACGGCCGGAATGACTTTGTAGTCCACGACGCTCGGCAGTCCGGCAATGGATTCTGCCGCCACTTTCGCCTCATACGAAGCTTTGTGAGCGAGCGCCATACCCGGTACGATGTCGCCAATCGCGTAAATATGCGGAACGTTCGTCTGGCATTTTTCGTTGACTGGGATCAAGCCGCGTTCGCCGACCTGTACGCCTGCAAGCTCCAGCGACAAGTCGCCGTCGGTATTCGGACGGCGGCCGACGGTAACCAGCACGTAGTCCGCGGTGATTTTATGTTCTTCGCCTTTGACGGTATAGGTTACCGTTACGTCCTTGTCCGTTTGCTCGCAGCCCTGAGCCATCGCCTCGGTGACGACTTCGACGCCGAGCTTTTTCAGGTTGCGCGCTACCGGCTGTGACAGTTCTTTTTCGAAGCCCGGCAGGATGGAGTCGGAGCCTTCCAGCACCGTCACTTTTGCGCCGAACTTGGCATACGTTTGTCCCAGCTCGATACCGATGTAGCCGCCGCCGATGACGACAAGGCTCTTCGGCAGTTCACTAAGCGACAGCGCTTCGGTCGACGACAGGATGCGTCCGCCGTACGGGAACGCCTTCAGCTCGATCGGACGGGAGCCGGTCGCAATAATGCAGTGGTTGAAACGATAGCGTGCCGTTTCGTTATCGTTGAAGACGCGCGCTTCATGCTCGTTGATGAACAGCGCCTCGCCGTTAAAGATTTGCAGCTTGTTCCCTTTCAGCAGCATTCCTACGCCGCCGCTTTGCTTCTTGACGATGCCGTCTTTCCATTCCTGGATCTTCGTCCAATCGACAGTCACATTCTCCGCCGAAATTCCGATCGACGTGGCATGCTTGATCACTTCGTAATGATGCGCCGCGGAAATCAGTGCCTTGGACGGAATGCAGCCACGGTTCAGACACACGCCGCCAAGCTCGGATTTGTCCACGATCAGCACGCTTTTGCCAAGCTGAGCTGCGCGGATGCCCGCTACATAACCGCCGGGGCCGGCCCCGATGACCAGAACGTCAATTTCAATCGATGCGTCTCCTACTACCATCTTGGATTACACCTCCATGACAAGCAGTTCCGGATCGGCCAGCAGCTGCTTGATATAGTTCATAAAGTTTTGAGCCGTAGCGCCGTCGATAATGCGGTGGTCGAAGCTGAGCGACAGCGCCATGACCGGAGCGATGACGATTTCGCCGTTTTTGACAACCGGCTTCTCGCTGATACGGCCCGTACCGAGGATCGCCACTTCAGGGAAGTTGATGATCGGCGTAAAGAACATGCCGCCGGCGGAGCCGATATTCGTAATCGTGATTGTGGAGCCTTTCAGCTCGCTCGGACCGAGCTTGCCTTCGCGGCCGCGTACTGCAAGATCCTTGATCGCGCCGGCAATGGTCCAAATATTTTTGCGGTCCGCGTCCTGGATGACCGGTACGATCAAACCGTTGTCCGTATCCGTCGCGATGCCGACATGGTAGTACTTTTTGTAGACGATTTCCTGCTTCTCTTCGTCGATCATGGCGTTCATCGCCGGGAATTGACGGGAGGCCGCCACCAATGCCTTCACGATGAAAGGCAGGTAGGTCAACTTAACGCCTTTCTTCTCGGCGACCGGCTTCGCTTTTTCGCGCAGCGCGACGAGACGGGTCACGTCGACTTCGTCCATCAGGGTCACGTGCGGAGCGGTATAAGCGCTCTTGACCATCGCATTCGCGATCGCCTTGCGGATGCCTTTCAACGGCACGCGTTCTTCCTCGCGGTCGCCGCTGACCGGCGCTGCTGCCGAAGACGCTGCCGCGCTTGCTGCCGGGGCCGCTGCCGCCGGTGCTTCAGCCGCTTTCGGAGCGCCGCCAGGCGTGAAGCCAAGGACGTCCTCGCGCGTCACGCGTCCGTTTTTGCCTGTCGCGGTAACTTCCGCGATGTTGACGCCCTTCTCGCGCGCCAGCTTGCGCACGCTTGGCGTCGCAAGCACTTCGCGCTCGGCGCCTGCCGCTTGGGCTCCGCCGGCCATCGGCGTATCCAGCTTCGAGGCGTTCACGTTCGCCGCTACGGCGCCGCCAACCGCGCACTCTGCGCCGCCTTGCGCAGCCGGAGCTTCCGCTGCCGCCGGAGCAGCGCTCGGCGCTTCGCCGTGGCCATGGGCCTGCTGCGGCACCTCGCCGGTCACTTCGATGACGGCGATCACGTCGCCGATCGTACATACCGTACCTTCGGAGACCTTGAGCTCGATGATTTTCCCTTCTACCGGAGAAGGTACTTCCACCGTTGATTTATCGTTTTGAACGTCCATCAGGATCGTTTCGTCATTTACCGTATCGCCGGGTTTTACGTGCCATTTCACGATCTCGCCTTCGTGGATGCCCTCGCCCAGCTCGGGAAAGCGGTATTCAAAGTTTGCCATCGGTCGCTCACCGTCCTTGCGTCTTAGTAAAATATTAGAAATCCAGTACTTGATTCAGGCCTTTGACGATACGGGCCGGATTCGGAAGCCATTGATCTTCGACTTGTGCAAAAGGATAAACCGTATCCGGAGGCGCTACGCGCAGCACTGGCGCTTCGAGATGCAGAATCGCTTTCTCGTTGATTTGCGCGATGACTTCCGCAGCGATACCTGCGGTTTTTTGCGCTTCCTGCACAACGATCGCACGATTCGTTTTCTTGATCGATTCGACGATGGTGTCGATGTCCAGCGGCATCAGCGTGCGCAGGTCGATCACTTCGACTTTCGCGCCGCGCGTTTTCTCGATCTCCTCGGCCGCTTTGAGCGAAGTGTGCACCATGGCGCCGTAAGTAATGATCGTGACGTCCGAGCCTTCGCGAACAACATTTGCCTTGCCGATCGGTACCGTATATTCGCCTTCCGGCACTTCCGCGCGGAACGAACGGTACAAGTTCAGATGCTCCATGAAGAACACGGGATCGTTGTCGCGGATTGCCGAAATGAGCAGCCCTTTCGCATCGTAAGGGTTGGACGGCACAACAACTTTAATACCCGGTGTTTGGACCATCAGCCCTTCCAGCGGGTCGGTGTGCAGCTCCGCCGCTTTAACGCCGCCGCCAAAAGGCGTACGGATCGTAATCGGCGCGTTGTAACGGCCGCCGGAACGATAACGCATGCGCGCCGCTTGAACGGCGATTTGATCGAACGCTTCAAAAATAAAGCCGACAAACTGGATTTCCATGATCGGACGGAAGCCTTGAATGGCCATCCCGACCGCCATCCCGCCGATTGCGGATTCCGCAAGCGGCGTATCGAATACGCGGTTTTCCCCGAATTCGGCCTGCAGCCCTTCCGTTGCGCGGAATACGCCGCCGACCTTACCTACGTCTTCCCCGAATACGACCACGTTCGGATCACGCTGGAGCTCGACTCGCATCGCGTCCTTGATCGCTTGAATCATTGTCATTTGAGCCATGGCTGAAAGTTCCTCCCCTTTTACGCTAAGTAATCCGCTTTTTGCTCTTCCAAATGCTGCGGCGTCGTTTCGAACATGCTGTCGATCAAGCCCGGCACCGTCATTTTTTCCGTTTCTTCGGCCTTCTTGATCTGCTCAGCGACGGTGTTTTTCGCATCCTCGACGACTTTGGCTTCTTCCTCTTCGGACCACAAGCCTTTGGAAACGAGGTACGCGCGGAAGCGGTTCAGCGGATCTCTAAGCTCCCATTCAGCCGTTTCTTCTTTCGTGCGGTATTTGGACGGGTCGTCCCCGGACATGGAGTGCGGCAGGAAACGATAAGTTATCGCCTCGATGAGCGTCGCGCCTTCACCCTTGCGGCCGCGCTCTGCTGCGTCTTGAACGGCTTTGACTACCGCAAGCACGTCCATCCCGTCGACTTGTACGCCTTCGATTCCAGCAGCAACCGCCTTGTGCGCTACGGATAGCGCAGCCGTTTGCTTGGAGAACGGCGTCGTAATGGCGTAGCCGTTATTTTGCACCATGAAAATCGACGGCAGCTTGAACGCCCCCGCGAAGTTCATCGCTTCGTAGAAATCGCCCTCGGACGAACCGCCGTCACCGGTGTACGTAATGGAAACGCGTTTCTCCCCGCGCTGCTTGAACGCCATCGCCACACCCATCGCGTGCAAATATTGCGCGCCGATGATGATTTGCGGCATGAGAACGTGCACGTCTTGCGGAATTTGTCCGCCGTGCTGATGTCCGCGCGAATAAAGGAACGCTTGGTACATCGGCAGACCGTGCCATACGATTTGCGGCATGTCGCGGTAGCCCGGGCAGATGAAATCGTCTTTGTTCAGAGCGAATTCGCTGCCGACCATCGTTGCTTCCTGGCCGGAAACTGGCGCATAAAATCCGAGGCGTCCTTGACGCGTTAAATTGACAGCGCGTTGGTCCCACGTACGTGTGAACACCATGCGGCGCATTAATTCTTTCAATTGGTCATCCGTCAGGTTCGGCATAGCTTCGGGATTCGTAACGGTACCGTCGGTGCCCAGAACGGACAACGGCTGTACTTCCTGTACGCCCACAACATAAGGCTTGCTCATTTCCATATTCACCTCAGCGATAGATTTTGAAGGGATGTCGAAATTGGGGTGTTTCTGTTATAGTATTATTATAAACCTGTTTTAGTGAATTGCACAAGAACATACTTGTAAAATATGATTTCTTTTCGATTCGACGTATATAACAGTTTATAAAAAATAATAATACAGATTAATAAAATCCATAAAACTATTATAATACACTGTGAGGTTTGTCACATGGACGACAGCTTATACTACAAGCGTACTATCGTAAAAGAAACCGTATTTTCACACGCGCTCGGGCAAGAAAGATCGCTGCGCGTTTATCTTCCGCCAGGCTACAACGAACTGTTGTCGTATCCTGTCATCTATTGCCAGGACGGCGAAGATTTTTTTAATTTCGGCCGCATCGCCACGACGATGAACCGGCTTATTTTCGATGACAATGTGGAGCCCGCCATCATCGTCGGCGTAGACGTGGACAAAACGGTCCGCACTTCCGAGTACGCGCCCGAAGGAGAGCGTTTTGGCGCTTACTGCGCGTTTTTTGCCGAGGAGCTGATTCCGTTTATAGAAGATCATTACCCGGTTCGCGCGGATTTGAACGAACGGATCTTGGCCGGGGATTCACTCGGAGGCACCGTATCGCTGCATCTTGCCTTAGATTATCGTAGCCTTTTTTGCCAAGTTATATCCTTGTCCGGCGCATTTTTACAAACGACGCAAGAGCGGATCGAAGCCGAGGACGACTTGTCGTGGCTGAAGCTGTCCATGGTCATCGGGCTCGACGAAACGGAAGTGACGACGGAGCGCGGCACGTTCGATTTTGTCGACGCGAACCGCAAAACAAAACAGCTCCTCGTCACGAGAAGCTGTTCGCTACATTATGAAGAAAAGCCGGGAAAACACATTTGGGGCTTTTGGCAAAATGAACTGCCGGGCATGCTGAAGCGATTTTTGACCTGAATCCGTTACAGGGCCTCTTATTCGCCGTCGGATTCCTTCCCGCGAATGCCGTAGCGCTCGCGGAGCAGGGCCGCCATTTCTCTCACCTGAGAGGCTTCCGGGACCCACAGTCCCGCTGCCGCCCGTTCCAGCCCTTCGGGGGTTTGCCGCTCGCGCACGACCCGCTTCACCGCCTCCATGAACTTGAGCGTCGCCCCCTCGCCCAGATCGGTCAGCTCTTCCAAGCTGGCCATACTGTCGGCCGTCACTCGCGGAAAATCGATATCCTGCGCGCCGGCGGAAGCCCGCTCGTAAAACTCCCGCGCTTGCCGCGCCTTCTCCACCCCGGCCCCCTCGGCAATCACGAACGCCTGCACGACGTACGCATGGGCCTGCCGCCGCTGGGCGATGCCGCAAAATTTGCGTCCGCCGATGCTCAGATCGTAATCTCCGGGACAGTAGGCCCCTTCAATTTCCCCTTTGCGCACTTCGCATCCGGTCGCTTGAAGCGACAGCCGGATAAGCTCGAACATCCGTTCGAAGTCGTCGCGGAAGTCGATTTCTCCGGCCCGGCGCTTCGGCATGATCAGCGACACATTGACGACGCCCAGATCAAGCGGCACCGCCGCGCCGCCCGAATTGCGGACGGCGACATTGTAGCCTTGCGCCTCCAAGTACCGTGCCGCTTCCGCCGCGCCGGGTAGCCGGCTGTCCCGCAACCCCATGACGAACGCGCGCGGGTGACGCCACAGATGGCACAGCGGCGCCCCGCCTTCGCCCACGTGCTTGCACAGCAGCTCCTCCAGCGCAAACGGATACAGCACGTCCTGCTCCGTTACGTCTTGCGAACGGTCCAACAGCAGCAGATCCGAAAGCCCGTTCTTCTTCGGCTGCGTCATCTCTTGCTTGTCCATAGCGGCTAATCCGCTCCTTTCCCGATTCCGCTTCGCGGGCTCGTCTAAGCTACCCCCATTCTAAAAGGGTCCGGCGACCGTTGCAAGTACCCCGGATTTCACTGCCGCCGGAAAACGATCCGTGCTACAATGGAAAAAACTTGTCACAAACCTGCCCGCCGTCTCGTCTTATTTTCTTATGAGAGAACCGCGCCGAAACCGGCAGTTCGATTTTTACCGCAAAGGAGAATCCGCCAATGACGCAGCTTCCGTTGGAAGACTGGTATACCGAGTATAAGCCGCTGTTGTTTTCAATCGCATACCGGATGCTGGGGTCGGTATCCGAAGCGGAGGATATTATCCACGATTTGTTTCTAGCCGTATCCCGCACGGACCCGGGCACGATTCAGAACCCGAAGGCGTATTTGTGCAAATCCGTTACCCGCCGATGCATCGATCAGCTCAAATCCGCCCGCTCCCGCAGGGAAGTGTATGTCGGCCCGTGGCTTCCCGAGCCGCTGCAAACTTCGGACAAGGAAGACCCGCTGCTGCAGGCGGCTCGAAACGACGACATTTCCTTTGCCTTCCTGCTGCTGCTGGAGCAGTTGAACCCGGTCGAACGGGCGATATTCGTCCTGCGCGAAGCGTTCGATTACGATTATAAAGAAATCGCCGACATGCTGGACAAAAGCGAAGCCGCCTGCCGGAAAACCTACAGCCGTTTGAAGCAAAAACTGCATGCTGCAGAGGCCCGCCCCCCGCAGCCCGGCCTCCCGGAATCGGAATCGCTCGTCCGCAGCTTTTTGAAGGCGGTCAGCACGGGAGACGTGCTTCAGTTCGTCCACCTGCTGACGAAGGATGCTGTCCTGTACTCCGATGGCGGAGGCAAGGTGCGCGCGGCGCTCCGGCCGATTCTCGGCGCAGACCGGATCGCTGCCTTCCTGCTCGGCATAGCGTCCAAAGGCACCGCCCTGACGCGGAGCGTCCCCGTTTCGTTCAATAACGGAGCCGGGCTGCTGGTTGACGGTTCCCGCTCCCGCATCGCCATCTTGTTCGAATTCGAAGGCACGAGGATCCGGACGATGTATTTTGTGAACAATCCGGAAAAGCTGAGCCATCTGCCGGAACCCTCGGAGCTTTAAATCCCTGCCTCAGCTGCAAAAAAGCAAAAAACTCGATTTCCCCTGGACTGCGGGAAGCCGAGTTTTTTTATATCTTTCATCGCCGCGGCGCTACGACCGCTCTTCGAGCCCTTCGATTTTTGCTTGCCCCCACGGGGCCACTTTCATGTGCACGATCAACCGACTGGCCTTATCCTCAAGCGATTTGCCGGTCCCTTCGGGCACGTAATATTTTTCGACTCCGTATTTGACGAAAATCTCTTCTCTCCAACGATTGTCGATCCGGCCTTTCATCACAACCTCGCCTTCCTGCACCGCAGGCTTCGAGCCATATGCGGCCACCGGCTGGGCAATGCCGTCCGTTCCCGGTTTCAAAACCACGTAGACGGGTTGGCCTTTCTCCGGCTTCCTTGCCGTGTTCTTCCACAACGACGGGTCAAGACGGCTGATGTCATAGCCGAGGGTAACGTAATCGCCGTAAAGCAAATCGCGCGGGTCTACCGGCACCGTTCGGACTCGGATGTCTTTTCCGAACCAGCCAATCGCGTAGAAGGAAAGGGCGATTCCGATCAGCACAAGCGTCTGCAGCAGGACTACGACGACCTTAAGCAGAGAACGCCGGCTGCCGCCGGTCGCAGCTTTGTCAGACATGTCCGTTCCCCTCCTTCGTATCGTCGAAAAACCGTTTTTTCCGCCGGTTCAGGAACCAGCTGAGGCCAATCAGGATACAGCCTCCGAGAATGAAAAACAGCGATTTGTCCATAAAATCCCAGGTCAGCTTGCCGTAAGCCACCATCGTGCTGCAGATGAATAGAACCGTTCCGAAGTTGATCTTGAACCGCCATTCCTCCGCATAGCCACGCCACAGCACGTACAGTGAGAAGAAAAACAGCGCAAGCAGGTACAGAACGTCGACGCCGGAAGGCAGGTAAACGAACGGTGCGAGCAAAATCCACTCGAAGGCGCTGGAGACCCGGCCGTTTCGCAGCTTGCCGGCCAGCGAGACGGCAAAGAGAAGGACGAGCGCCCCGAAGTAATAGAGCGGTTTGGCAAGCAGCCAGCCGTCATCGACAGCCCCTCTTTCATGTCCGATCATCACCATGAAGACCACGAAAATAAATGCTGCCGCAAGCGGAGCCGTCTGCAGCGCATAGCCTCCATGGCGTTCTTCCTTTAACCAATCGCCGAGGACGTAAAGCGCCATGGCCGGAATAAACATCCAGAGGAACGGCATGTCCGCGGCGATCGCCCACATCAGCGCCTGCACCGTTACGCTGAAGCTGAAGCACCAGATCAGCAGGGGATGACGCCGTTTCCAGCCGTAAAACCCGAGACCGGCAACCAGAAGCGCGAATGCGGTATAGCTGAAGGAACCGAATTCCGCCACGCCGTACCATTGGGCGATATCAAAGAGAAGCAGGCTTAGCAAATACAAGTAGCGGCTGCGGTATATAAAGGTCGCTGCCATTCCAGCGCATGCCCACAAAATAAATGTTCCGGCGTTGTAAGCGACCAAGTGAAACATTTGGCCGATCAGTACGATGCCTCCTCCGAAGCTGACGACCCCCAGGCTGACCAGCGCGATGCCCAGCTTATCGTGGCCGCGCCGCAGCGCCAGCTCGCCTCCGGCATAAAAACCGATCATCAGCAGCACGATCATGGCAAGGCGGACAAGCTGCGGGATATCCTGCCAGTTCGCAGCTACAAAACTGAGAATGCCCAGTCCAACCAAAATGCTTCCGAGAATCGGCAGCAGGCCGACGGCATGCTGCTTCGTTTCGTACATGCTTAACAGTTGATCTGCTTGCTCCCGGGTAACGATCCCCCGCTCCACCCAAATCGGGGTTTCTTTCTCCAACCATTTTCGGCTCATCGGAATCCACCCCTTGTTTACGTAAAATCTTGTGCGAGTGTTGATACCTCAAGTATATCCCGTCCGAGAGGAAAAGGAAGTACTAACTTCCGCTAGTACTACGAACATTCGTTCCAATCGAAACATGCATAAAATTCAATCGGATCGTAAGCTTCTTTACCCGTCCGGTCAGTCCATAAACCTGAAAAACCCCATCCCGCATTGTGGGACGAGGTTGAACGAGGTCGTATCGAACAAGCCATTAAGGATAAAAGGTGCTCTGCGCCGTTGTTGTCGGACACCAGCGGGAATTGAGCAGGAAACGGATCAGCACGTCCTTTGCCGCGTCGGTGTCGATGTAATGCAGCGCTTCGGCTGCGTGCGCCCGAACGTAACGATTGTCGTCATCCAGCGCTTTTTCAAGCTGCGGCACTGCAGCCTCCCCGGCCGACCCGACGCGGCACAAGGCCAAGCCGGCCATGAAGCGGACTTGAACGTCCTCATCCTGAAGGCAGCGGATCAAGGCGGAGACAACGCGGTCCGTGGGCGTGCCGATCATCCCGAGCGTCTCGGTGACCGTCTGCCGGACCGGTGGGGACGAATGATCGAGCAGCTTGATCAGCGACGGTACGGCTTGCGCCGCCAAGTGCCTCAATTCGCCGAGCGCGTAGGCCGCATGGACGATTATCTCGTCCCGTTCGCTGCCCAGCGCTTGTTCGAGCGGCGCGACCGCTTCGGCCCCGGCAACCGCCAGGCCGTAAGCCGCCGTGCGTGAAACCTTCACATGCTCGTGAAGCAGACCGCGTATCAACGCTTTTATTCCCTCGTGGCCCATGCCTGCGAGCTCATACGCAGCATTCAAAGCATTTGGCTCGTACGAATCTTCCAGCTTGGCCTCAGTCGCTTGAAATGCCTCCGCTCCTCCCGAAACGATAGCGCCCGTCAAGCTCCCCAGCCGACCGGATAACCAATTCCACGTTTCTTTCCACATGGCTTCATGCTCCACAATCGGCGTACTGAACGAGGCCGGCCGCTTCCATTCGGTTTCCTGGCAATCCCAGCTCGGCGCTTGCGGCGCTTCCGTCCGCATGAACTCAAACTTGAGCATATACCTGTGCCGTCCGAGAAGATTCGGGGTCGACCGGTGCCAGATGTCATAATGAATCAGCGCAAAAGTCCCCGCTTTTCCGCTTGCTACCGCTTCGCCTTCCGGATTATCCGCTTCGAAGGTCCGGCTCTCGTAATTTTGCGTGCCCGGCATGATGCCCGTCGGTCCGAGCTCAACGGGCGTATCTTGAGGAAAATACATAATCATCGCCCACCACGGATGATGATTGCGCATTCTTTTGTAGCCCCAATAGCTGTCTTTATGCCAGCCCCCGGCCACGGGAGAAGCGTTGTAATGTCCGTGGCGGTGCGCGTGCAGCATATAATTTGGCCCGAGCACACTGGTTAGCGCTCCCGTAACGACGGGGTGATCGAATACTTTCTGCAGCTCACGAATGCGTGGCAGCAGATTGTTTCCCGGGTTCCCTTCATGCTCGTACACATGCTTCAACTGATCCGTCAGTGCAAGGTGGAACGATTCGGGGAAATCCGTCTGCAGGATCAGGAAGCCTTCGGTTATAAACGTTCTCATTTGCTCATCGGTTAACAAAACAGGGGTTGGACGGCTCATTCTTTTTTCCTCCCGGGAAGTGAAGTATGACGATGCCCTCATTATAGAGAAGAAGCCGGGCCGCGCACATGCAGGAAGGTAATTCGAATTTGCACAAAAATAAGGATTTTTCCGACGCTAATTCCATCCATTATGCATATTTTATTTTTACAAACGGTTCGATATAATGGTAAGATAGCTATTTTGAACCACACCCGAAGGTAAATATCCCATATGATGTCCAGACGACAAGCCAAAGCCTAGCTTACGCAATATTTGCAAGATCGTTCTTTATGAAGGACGTCTCCGACGACAAACGCAGCTCTGTAGTAACAATCACTTGACTCAAGGTCGGAGAGGCTTCTCAAAACACGCTGCCCAAAGGTGATGACATTGAATTTGCTCCACCAATTGCTGTTAAACATGCTTATCGTGATTACGCCGGTCATGCTGTATCATCTGTTCTGGATTGACCGTCTGCAGCATGTGAACGTGCGTACGAACCAGATCATCGTTACCGTCATCTGCACGGTCGCCTCTTTGGTCAGCATGATGCATCCGTTCGAGCTCTCCCCCGGATATTTGTTCGATTTCCGCTTGATTCCGCTCGCCTTATGCTTTTTTTATGCCGGCCCCTTGCCGGCTCTAGGCGTAGCCGCCATTATTATGGCCTACCATTGGAAGTTGGGACGGTACGGTCTTCATACGCTGCCGATTTCCCTCGGCTTCGATCTCATCCTGCTGTGGTACTGCAAGCGACGGATCGCCGATGCGGCCCGGCTGCTCAGTACCGCGACAGCGGCAGGATTGGGATTCGTTTTATCCTTGATTACGGCATTTGTCGCCTTGTTCTCGCTGTGGCAGGAGCGCATTCCAGTTACCGGATACTTCTTCCTGTTTTTTGCTTCGTTCATCCTTATCCATTCGTTTACCGCCGGACTTGTCGTCTATATCATCAGGCAGATCAAGCGAAATATCGAATTGCGCAAGCAACTGCAGCATAACGACAAAATGAATATGCTGAGCGAGCTGGCAGCCTCCTTTGCCCACGAAATCCGCAATCCGATGACGGTCGCCCGCGGTTTCGTGCAAATGATGCGTCAAAACGACTTGGCGGAAGACAAGCGGCAAATTTACAGCCAGATGGTCTTGGAAGAAGTCGATAAAGCTCAGGCAATCATTAACGATTACTTATCCTTTGCCAAGCCCCAGCTGGAAGAGATCGAGCTGGTAGACGCCAAGCCGCTTATTTTACAGACGGTCCAAACGCTGCAGTCGTACGCCGACCTTCGGGGTGTATCGGTAGAAACGCAGCTGCAGGACAAGCTGATGATCAGTGCCAATCCGGATAAGTTCTCGCAGTGCATCATGCATTTGTGCAAAAACGGCATTGAAGCAATGCCCGGCGGAGGCAAGCTGCAAATCGTCGGCGTGCTGCAAAATCAGACGGTGTGCATCGACATTATCGATCAAGGGATCGGCATGACGCAAGATGAAGTCGGACGGCTCGGCACGCCGTTCTATTCCACCCGCGGTAAAGGGACCGGCCTCGGCATGATGGTCACCTATCGGGCCATTCAAAACATTCACGGCCGAATCGACGTGACGAGCGAAGTAGGCAAAGGCACCTGCTTCTCGATTTTGATTCCTTCGCTGCACTCCTCTACCTATCATTAACCTCATTGAAAAAAAGGCTGAGTCTTTCGCCGTACATCTCGCGAAAACGCAGCCTTCCTTAATCCCCTTCCAATAAACCCTAATTTTCAGAGTTGTCAGCCAAAATATTCATCACTTCTTTAAAAAGCGGGATCGCCCTATGGCTGTTCCCTTCCGGGACGTTCTGGACAACCACCGCAGCGGCATAGCGGGGATGTCCTGCAGGACCGTAGCCGATAAACCAATGATTTTCGCCGGGTCGTCCGTTTTTTAACCTGATCTGCGCCGTCCCCGATTTCCCGGCTAAGCTCCATTTCGCCGTGCGCAGCGCCTTCCCGGTGCCGTGCTCCACCGTCTCGGCCATCCAACCCAGCAGCCGTTTCGCCGTCGCCGGCTTGATAGGTTTAGCGGCCGGCTCAAGCTCATGAGGCGGGAACGACTGGTATAACCGATCGTTCCGGAACCGGATTTCCCGCACGATTCGCGGCGATGCGACCTTCCCTTGATTATACAGCGTCACGACCAAATTAGCCGCTTGCAGCGGTGTCATTAACACGTCCCGCTGTCCGATGGCCGTCTGTACCAGCGCCCCTTTGTCCGACTTGTCCGAAATTGAAGCATAGATTTGTCCCTGCTCCTCGGCATCCCATTGGCGAAAATCCTTCCGGGTCAGCACATCTCCGCTCCAGCCGATGGGCGTTTCCAGCCCGAGCCTGTGCGCATAAGCCTCCAGCTTGTCTCCACCAAGCCGCTGCGCCACCTTCGCAAACACGATGTTGCACGACTGGGCGAAGCCTTCTTCCAATGTCAGCATGCCGTGTCCTTCCTTCTTCCAGCAGGTGAAGCCGTATTTTCCAAGTGCGCCTGTGCACTCGAACGTTTCGTCTGCTTTTACCGCCTTTTCCTCCAAGGCAGCCGCGGCGGTCACGGTTTTAAAAATCGATCCGGGGGCGACCGCTTTTAATGCCTTATTGCTCCAATTTCCTTGAGCCAGATCGACATGCTCCGGCTGAAATGTGGGCGTACCGGCCATCGCGATCGTATCCCCATTTCGAATATCCAATACGACGACGGCGCCTTCCGTCACGTGCAAGCGTTCCAAGGTCTGCTCAACTTGCTGCTGTATCCCGGAATCGAGAGTCGTGACGACTTTTAGCGGGTAATACGGATTGCTCGGAGCGATTTGGCGCGTATCGAGGCCGGGCAGCGGACGCTTCAAGCCGTCAGTGAACAGCGAGACGTAGGACGGCCCGATGCCCTGCAGCCAAGGTTCAAACGTTTTTTCCAACCCGGCATTGCCGATTTTGCTCGTGAGCTGCAGCTCCCCCTTATGGAATTGGTCGGTGAACTGCCGCGTAATTCGCTCCGGATTTTGCCCAATGAAGCCGAGCACCTGGCTTGCCGGCTGGCGCTCGGCGTAGCGCTGCTTAAAGGTCATGGCCCGGACGGATTTCAGACCCAAAGCCTCGATCTTGGCCGCCTGCGCGTCGGTCAAAGGAACCGGACGGCCGGACACGGACCAAATGGCCGGACCTTTTAACTGGCGAACAAAGGACTGCCAAGCGGAAAGCGGGGCGTTTACGATGTTTGCCACCCGGTCCGTCGCCGTAGATGTATCCGCAGACTCTTCCTCATGGATAGGGAAAACGACCAACACCTTTTGCGCCGTTCCCGTCAATGGAACGCCGTTTCGGTCCACGAAGTCACCCCGCCCGCTATCGAGCACAAGACCTTGAGCCCGCTGAATGACCGAATTTTCCACCAAGTCGATCTTTCGTTCCGTCAAGCTGCGGGAAGCCGCCACTTGAATCCAGAACAACCGTAAATTCCAAGCGCTCAAAATCCCGATAACCAGCAGCAATACGATAAAAATCCGGTTCTTTTGCAGCTTTGTTCCGTTGTCCATCCCGAGCACCTGCCAGTACCTTGTATGATGATACAAGTATGGTCAGGAACCGCCCTCTGCAAACGACCAAACAAAAAGCGCCTTCCCCGAATGGAGAAGACGCCGCGCAGACCTGCATTAAACTTGGAATTTCGACAACTGTTCCTTCAACGAGTTCGACAGCTCTTCGAGACTGTCGGAAAGCTTCACAAGACCGGAGCTGATGCTCATTTGCTCCGAGCTCAAGGATGCTACCTCTTGCGATGTCGCGGACGATTCTTCGGCCACTGCGCTGACGTTAGACATCGCATCGCTCAACACCATCTGCGACGCTTCAAGCTCGCTGATCGATTCCGTTACTTCGGACAATCGTTCAATGAATTCGCCCATCTGCGAATCGACTTGCTTAAAGATCGAATCGGCTTCTTTCACGGATTCGATTTGCTCTTGGAAAATCGGATAAGCCTGCGAAAGCACGTTAACCGTCTCGTCAATTTCCTTCTGAATCGTTTCGGTAATTTGACCGACGATCGCGATCGATTGTCTGGATTGATCGGCCAGCTTGCGGATTTCGTCCGCAACGACCATGAAGCCTTTCCCTGCCGCACCGGCCCGGGCCGCTTCAATCGTAGCATTCAGCGACAAGATGTTCGTTTGCTTCGTCATGTTGCTGAGCACGTCCAAAATTTTGCGGATGGAGCGGGTGCTTTCCTTCAGGTTATCGACCTTCTCCACCATCGAGCGGGTCATCGCTTCCGTTGCGTTCGTTTTGCCGATCAGCTCGGACATATACTCGATCCCTTGTTTACTCGACGCTTGTACTTCCGAAGCTGCGGAGCCCATGACGATGTTGGCGTCGACCACGCTTTTCATCTGCATGCCGATATTGTGAGTCAGCTCGTTGCCGCGCTCGGATTCTACAGCCAGGCTGGATGCGCCGCTGGCGATTTCTTCGGTAGCGACGGCGATTTCTTTAGCCGACGTAGCCGTTTTCTTGGAAGCGTCCGATAAGCTCCCCGCCGTTTGCAGTACCTCTTGAGCGGAATGATTCGTCTGCTGTACCAACGTCGTAATTTTTTCCATCATCTGGTTGAAGCTTTGACCAAGCTGCCCGATCTCGTCCTGGCTCGTGACGGTCATCCGCACCTTCAGATTGCCCTGCTCCCCTTCTTTCATCAAGTTGCGGAGCTGAACGACCGGGCGTCCGATCATCCGTACGATGAAGTATCCGATAACAACGGCGATAATCATCGCCACAAAAGCCATCAGCCAAGTCATGCCAAAGATGACTCCCGCATCCTTCACAAGCTCCGCCACGGGCATCGCGCCGATCAAAAGCCAATTTGTTTTGGCCGATTTGAAATAAACGAGCTGCATATCCTGCTTGCTGTTTTGCAGCTTTCCTTTGTCTTCGGCGAAAGCTTCCTTCGTTACTCCCAAATCGCTCGGCTTGCCGATTTCCGCAGTATCCTGGCTATAGATGTAGTTCATGTCGGGCGTGACGATGACCGTTTTCCCGCCTTCGCCCATCGAGATTTGGCCGAGCTCCTTACCAACCGCTTCCAGATTGATCTCCAGCAGAAGCACGGACTGCACGGCATTGGTCGTCGTATTTTTCAGCACGCGGCCCAGACCGAACGAAGCTGTGCCCGCATTGCCGAGCGAATCCGAGTAACCCTTCGCTCTGGATTCCAGCCAGGTCGCTTTGCCGTTACCTTCGACGATCTTCTTGAACCAATCTTCCTGCGCCAGACTTTCCTTATTCATCGCCGAACCGGCCGAAGCTACCGGTTCTCCGCTTGCTTTAAACAAATAGATCGATTTCAGCGTTTTGTTCGAGTACGAATAAACGTTCAGCTTGTCGCCAAGCTTCTGCCGGAGCTGGAGAAAATCGTAGCTGTTTTTATTCACGCTATCCATATCCGCAAGCAGCTTTTTCAAATCTTCGTCCAGCAAAATTTGCATCGACAAGTCTTCATACGTGGCGTAGAGTAGATCGAGCTTTTGCCCGGCCTGCGTAATGGTGCCTTCCGACGCATCAGCCACCTTTTTCTGAATAACGCCCTTGGAGATGTTATAAGAAGTCAGACCTACGGTCAACACGAAAAACAAGATGCTGATAAAAAAGATAAGGAACAGCTTGCCCCCTACCGACCTCAACAAGTTCATTAGACCTACTTCCTTCAGCGAATCCACGACTTTAGAAGCACGCGAACCTTCGGAATGATTCGGGTCGGACGAATTGGAGCGCCCATTTTTCAACGATTTGCCGGCTTTTTGCAGGCTGGCTTTAAGTGAAGACCATTGATCCTTCACAGGAAACACCACCTAGATATGTATTAGTTTGATAAGTATGCAAGCATTTAACCGGTTAATCTTGGTATTCGACATGAAATGTCAAAATCCCTTTACTTCATTGGGTTGCGATCGAAAAAAAATGTTAGTTCCACCGCCTCAATTCAAAATCACCTTACGAAATATATAAATTTTTAATTAATAAAAAAAGAGTATCTTTATCTATATCGGGACCAAGTAGGTAAAATGTTATAGATATTTAAACAAAAAATGCGACCACATGACCGAAGGCGCATACTTAGGCCATTTGACCGACTTTTTGCATCGGGATAATCTCCTGTAAACGCAAAAAAGCCCCATCCCTAAGGGATGGAGCCGTCGTCAAGCAGCGGTTATGCCGCGGTCATTTACGATTTTCTCATCTTTTTGCGCATCATATCAAACGGACGGACAGGCTGCTCCACCTTCATCCGGATGAGCTGCAGCGGATGCCGCGCAGCGTCGAGCGCTTTGCCCTCTTCATCCTGCAGCTCGCCCACCGCCTGCTTGAAGAACGTGCCCTTCGGACCGAAGAATTCCACTTCCTGCCCCGGCTTAAAATGGTTCCGCTGCTGGATTAGCGCGCTCTGCGTCGCTTCGTCATACTCCATCACAACGCCGACAAAGTCGTACGGAGCCGCTTTGTCCTCGGGCTCGAAGATGTGGTCCTCGTGCCCCGGACGGTCGTAGAAAAACCCGGTATTGAGCGGACGGTTAGCGGCCTTCTGAATCTCGTACAGCCACTCCGGCTTCATCTCGTAATGCTCCGGATCGGCAAAATACGCATCGATCGCTTGACGGTACGCATTGACGACCGTGGCGACGTAGTGAACGCTCTTCATGCGCCCTTCGATTTTGAAGCTGTCGACGCCCGCACGAATCAGCTCGGGAACGTACTCGATCATGCACAGATCCTTCGAGCTCATCGAGAACGGATTGTCGCCCGTTTGAAACAACGGAATTTCCTTGATGCCGATCTGCGGTCCGCTCAGCTCTTCCTCGGTAGTAAACAGATCGTATTTCCAGCGGCAGGACTGCGAACAGCCGCCGCGGTTCGAGTCGCGGTCTGTGAAATGATTCGACAGCACGCACCGTCCCGAATAGGAGCTGCACATCGCCCCATGGACGAACACTTCGATCTCCATATCGACGTGCGTCTTGATCTCGACGATTTCTTCCATGGTTGCCTCGCGGGCAAGCACGACCCGGTCAATGCCTTCTTCTTTCCAGAACTGTACGGCCTGCCGGTTCATCGTGGACTGCTGGGTGCTCAGATGAATTTCCAGCTTCGGAGCCGCGCGCTTGCACGTCTCGATTATAATCGGGTCCGCCACGATGATCGCATGTACACCGGCATCCTGAATGCCGCGAAGATAATCTTCCAGACCCGACAAATCTTCGTTGTGGGCATAAATATTCGTAGCGACGAATACTTTGGCGCCGTACTTCTCCGCAAATTCGACCCCTTCCCGCATTTCCTCGAAGGTGAAGTTGTCCGCGTTCGACCTGAGCCCGTATTGCTGTCCGCCGATGTAGACCGCATCCGCCCCGTAATGAACGGCGAATTTTAGCTTTTCCAAGCTTCCGGCCGGCGCGAGCAGTTCGGGCTTCTCAAACCGCACTCGCTTGCCGAGCAGCTCTTGCTTCAACAATGTCATGATATTCCACCTCGCTTATATCTTCGAATTGTATTAATAAACCTGCTCTTTGAAAAAGAATCCGTACGTCAGCTCGCGGCGTTCGTCCTGCAGCGCCCGGATGGAATCGAGCCATTCCTCTTGAAATTCGTAGCCGTCCGGATTCGCCATATACGCATCTATCGCCTGCCGGTAACCGCGGACAACCGCTTCATTATACTCCGGCGATTTTAGCAGCGCCTCCAGCTTGAAGCTGTCGATGCCGCCTTCCATCAGTTCGTGCAAGCTGTCTAGTATACAAATGTCGTCCGAACTCATAATATGCGTGCCGTTCGCATCCTCGTAGATCGGATATCGCTCGTTCGGCCGCTCCTGCTCAATCAGGAACAAGCCTTCCTCTTTATCGAGCTCCAGCTTTTCAAGCTCTTGTGGACGCCCCTGATGCTCTTTATAATTGGTCAGCAGGCTCCGCTTCGAATGATATATATTCGTTATGCCATGAACTTGCACTTCCACTTCCATCGAGCCGTCAAGCTGACGCGCAATTTCCAGCGTCTCCTCCAAGTTCAGCTCGCGGGCCAGCACCATGCGGGCCGCCCCTTTGCTTGCCCAATAGCTAGCCGTCGCATAGTTGGTGGAGGTCATCTCCGCGTTCCAATGCAAACGCATGCCGGGTGCGAAGCCGCGAACTGCCATCAGCACGGCCGGATCGCCGAAGACGATGCCGTCGATGCTCGCTTGTTGCAACTGACCTACATACTTTTCCAGCTCAGGCAGCAAGTCGTTGTCCATAATATTGTTAACGGCTGCGTATACTTTCGCTCCGTGTTCATGCGCCCATGAAACGAGCGAGGCCAGCTCTTCCGCCGTTACTTCCCCCGGCAGCCGCAAGCCGAACCGGTGCTCGCCTACGAGGACAGCGTCCGCCCCTGCTTCGATATACCGCTTCGCTTCTGCGGATGATCCGGCCGAAATCAACAGTTCCGGTTTTTTCATCGCTCACCTTCTCCTCACATTGTAAAACTACGGCTTGGCGCTCTTGGCGCTCTCCGTAATATTCTTCTTATGCTGCTCGAACGTTTCCGCAAACAAATGCGCTTTGCTTCCGTCCTTTTTGGTTACATAAAACAAATATTTGGTATCTGCCGGATAAATCGCCGCTTTGATTGAGGCGAGGCTCGGACTTGCAATCGGTCCGGGCGGCAGCCCTTTATTTAAATACGTATTATAAGGACTTTGGATCTGCAAATCCTTCTCAAACAGCCGTTCCTTCGGCTTGTCAAACAAATACTGCACGGTCGCATCGATCTGCAGCGGCATCCCTTGCTTTAAGCGGTTATGAATGACACCGCTGACGAGTGCGCGCTCGTCTTCGACAACAACCTCGCGCTCGATGAGCGAGGCCAGCGTCAGCATCTGATGCACGGTCAAGCCGCGCTGGGCCAATGTCTGCTTCCAATCCTGCGGCAACTGCCCGAGCTTCTTGTCGAGCTCCTGCGTCATCGTCTCGATCATCTCTTGCGGACTTGTACCCTTTTTCCATTCGTACGTTTCCGGGAACAAATAGCCTTCGAGACGGGACCGCAAGGACGTGTCGGCCGGAATTTGCGCCGCTACGGAGCCTTCCGGCCCCTTGTAGCCTTGTACAAGATTCATGAACTGCTGCAAGTCAACGCCTTCCTGCTGCTGCAGCTTTTCCGCGATCTGACGCACGGTAAAACCCTCAGGCACTGTCAGGCGAATACCGGTTTCCTTAACCGTATCACCCCGGTTCAAGTGCTCGATGATCTCATCCGGCGACAGCCCGGGCTTCATGGCGTACTCGCCTGCTTGGAAGCGGCCGCCTTCCTGCTTGTATTTCAAATACCACGTAAAAACGCGGGCGCTGCGAATAATGCCCTTGCTTTCCAGCTCGGCCGCGAGCTGCCCCGTTCCGGCGCCCGGCGGCAGCGAGATGCGCTGCTCCGTCTCCGCAGCCGGCATCGGCTGAAGCGAGCGGGTGACATACCACCCGAATCCTGTCCCGGCTCCGGCCACTATTGCAACAAGTCCTATTGTTCCCCAAATCCATACCCGTTTCACGGCGCCGCTCCTTCTACATCTCCGCAAACAAACGAAAAAGAGCGGATCATCTCCGCTCAGGCTTCCTTAAGAAAAAAGTTGTACATTACAACTGTTCGTCAGCCGGAAAAGTCAACTCGTCGAAAAGCTCGGAGACGTTTTCCCATTCATCGTCGTCTTCGATCGTTTCAAGCTCAAGCTCCCCGTCATCTTTCCGTGTCACACGGTAAATTTCCGGTTCGTCTTCCTTGCCCGGCTTCGCTTTTTCCAGCATCGCGTACCCTTGATCGCCCAGGATCAATTCGGAGACGATACGATAGACGACGGATTCCTGCTCTTCGTCATACAAAATAATATCATCTCCGAACGTTTCCCGCAACTGACGGGTCGGCGTCGCTTCCATATTCGAATTCAACGTTCCAGCCTCCTTATACAAACGGCCCGCCTCCCGGACGGGAGGGCGGGCGCCGTCTTACTTGGACGATTCTTCTTCCTCGTCGTCGTATTCGTCCATCAGCGTGTTGAACGTTTCCTCCACGATATTCCATTCTTCTTCGTCCTCAATCGTGTACAGCTGCAGGTCGTCGCCGTCCTCTTCATAGCGGAACGCGTACACTTCGTCGGATTCCTCGTCGGCATCGACAGGAACAACCATCATATACTTTTTATCCGAGCCGTCCACTTCGAATTTCATGATGACTTCAAATTCTTCTTCGTTGCCTTCTTCGTCGGGAATGTAAATAATTTCGGGCTCTTCCTGCAGTTGCTCCTGATTGGAACTTTGGTCTTTATCTGTCACCGTTCTTCACCTCTTCGAGTTGGATTGTGCATCCATATATCCTTGCAAAATGAGCGCAGCCGCCATCTTGTCGATGACCTGCTTTCGTTTCTTGCGGCTGACGTCCGCCTCCAGCAGCGTGCGCTGGGCGGAGGCGGTTGTCAGCCTTTCATCCCACAAATGCACCGGCAATTGTAGGGTTTCATGCAGTTGCTCTGAAAATGCGATACAAATTTCTCCACGCGGACCGATCGTGTTGTTCATGTTTTTCGGCAGGCCTACGACGATTTCCGTGACGCCGTATTGCGCGATAATCTCCCGAAGGCGGGCCATATCGCGCTCCTCGGTCGTTCTACGGATCACTTCAAGCCCTTGCGCCGTCCAACCAAGCTCGTCACTGACGGCGACGCCGATCGTCTTGTCCCCGTAATCCAGTCCCATCAAGCGCATTAGTTTCTCCAGTCTGGCGGTTAAAAGTCCAGTGAATAAAAGACCGCTGCGTGAGCGAATCATTCTTCCGATCGCTGCTCTCCCCCACAAAGTGAAGTCCAATCCGAGAAGTAAAATCGATTACTTTGCGGGGACCCCGGCTCCGGATTCTTAGATCAGATAACCTTTTGAGAGGTTAGAATCCGGAGACAAAGGCGACCGCTAACGCTTCTCCAGAACGATTCCGCCCCCTCCGCTGTATTCACCGGACTTCTAGGATTTATAGTGCTGCAAGTAGGAACGAACCAGTTCCTCGATCAATTCGTCCCGCTCCCGCTTGCGGATGATGCTGCGCGCATTGTTGTGACGCGGAATGTAAGCCGGGTCACCCGAGAGCAAATAGCCTACGATCTGGTTGATCGGATTGTACCCCTTCTCCTGCAGCGCATCGTACACCGCTAGAATGACTTCTTTGGGCGAGGTCTCGATCTCTTCCGCTTTTACATTGAACTTCATCGTTTTATCCATCGAACTCATTTAGAGGCACCCCCCTGCATTTGATCAATACTGACTTATTCGCCACGATCCTAAAAATTCCTGTTTACGGCAAAATTATTATTTTGCCGCCACGAGCTGCTCCACGCTTTGCAGCGCTTCCTGCAGCTTGGAAGCGTCCTTGCCGCCGGCCTGCGCCATGTCCGGACGTCCGCCGCCGCTGCCACCGCAGCGGGAAGCGACTTCCTTGATCAGCTTGCCCGCGTGGTAGCCCTTCGACACCAAATCCGGCGTCACGGCCGCAACCAGATTGACCTTGTCCTCCGCAGCAGCTCCGAGCACGATCACGGCCGAGCCGAGTTTTGTCTTCATCTGATCGACGATATTGCGGAGCGTCTCCATATCGCCTGCGCTCACCTGCGCGGCAAGCACCGTTACGCCGTCCACCGTTTTCGCCTGATCGGTGAGCGAGCCTGCTTCAATGCCGCTGAGCTTTGCTTTGAGCGATTCGTTCTCGCGCGATACTTCCTTAAGCTGTGCAAACAAGCCTTCGATCCGTTTCGGCACGTCGCCGATGTTCGATTTCAGCAGGCTTGCCGCATCGCGCAGCAGTTGCAACTGCCCGTCCAAATATTGATAAGCGTTCCGTCCCGTCGTCGCTTCGATCCGCCGTACGCCGGAGCCGATCCCCGACTCGCTGACGATTTTGAACAAGCCGATCTGGCCCGTGTTCCGCACGTGGCAGCCGCCGCACAGCTCCAGACTGTAGCCGCCGACTTGCACGACGCGGACGATATCGCCGTATTTTTCGCCGAAGAGCGCCATCGCTCCCATAGCCTTGGCTTCGGCAATCGGTTTGAGCGAAATATCGACTTCGATGCTCTTCCAAATTTGCTCGTTAACCCGCTGCTCGATATCCTGCAGCTCTTCTGCGGAAATGCTGCCGAAGTGCGAGAAGTCGAAGCGCAGGCGCTCGGGCGCAACAAGCGATCCGGCTTGGTTCACGTGCTCGCCGAGCACTTCCTTGAGCGCTTTGTGCAGCAGGTGGGTCGCCGTATGATTTTTAATGATATCTTCACGTACATCCTGCGTTACCGTCGCTTGAACGGTATCGCCCTTGCGCAGCACGCCTGCTTCCACGACAACGGTATGCACATGCTGTCCGTGCGGCGCCTTGCCCACGTCCTCAACCTTGAGCACCGTATCGCCTGCGGTAATATATCCGTGGTCACTGACCTGACCGCCGCTTTCGGCATAGAACGGGGTTTGGTCCAAAATCACCTGGCACGTCTCGCCCGTTCCGACCAAATCGACGAACTGGTTCTCATGCACGACCGCAATCACTTTAGCAGCAGTTACCAAATCAGTATATCCAACAAACTCGCTTTTAACCGTGAAATCGGCCAGCGGACCGCCCTGCACCTTCATACTGTCGGTCTCTTTGCGGGCCTCGCGGCCGCGTTCGCGCTGCTCCTGCATCGCTTGATCGAAGCCTGCGCGATCGACCGTCATCCCTTTTTCGGCAGCAAAATCCTCGGTCAGATCGAACGGGAAGCCATACGTATCATACAGCTTGAAGGCGTCCGGGCCGCTGATGACCGTGCTGCCTTCGCTGCGCGCTTTGTCGACCATTTCGGCCAAAATCGTAAGGCCGTCGGACAGCGTCTCGTGGAAGCGCTCCTCCTCGATGCGGATGATCTTCTCGATGAATTCGCGTTTTTCGACCACTTCCGGGTAGTAGACGCCCATCACCTCGCTAACAATTGGCGTCAGCGTATACAGGAACGGCTTGTCCATGCCAAGCACCTTGCCGTATCGCACCGCGCGGCGGAGCAAACGGCGGATGACGTAGCCTCGGCCCTCGTTGGACGGAAGCACGCCGTCGCCGACGGAGAAGGCAACCGTACGGATGTGGTCGGCGATCACTTTCAGCGCCACGTCGTACTCTTCGTTTTGCTTGTAAGTCACGCCGGCAAGCTGGGCCGTCTTTTGAATGATCGGCTGGAACAGATCGGTGTCAAAGTTCGAATCGACATCCTGCAGAATGGAAGCGAAGCGCTCCAAGCCGGCGCCGGTATCGATGTTTTTGTTCGGAAGCGGCGTATAGCTGCCGTCCTTGTTATGGTTAAACTGCGAGAAGACCAGGTTCCATACTTCAAGGAAGCGCTCGTTCTCTCCGCCGGGCCAGCACTCGGGATCGCTGAGATCGCCGTACTTGTCGCCGCGGTCGTAGAAAATTTCCGTACACGGGCCGCAAGGACCTTCGCCGATGTCCCAGAAATTGTCCTGCAGCTTGTAGATGCGCTCCTCCGGCAAGCCGATCTTTTTATTCCACAGTTCGAACGCTTCGGTATCCTCGGGATATACCGTGACGGACAACCGGTTCGGATCGAAGCCGATCCACTCGGGGCTCGTCAGAAACTCCCAAGCCCATGTGATCGCTTCTTCCTTGAAATAATCGCCGATGGAGAAATTGCCGAGCATTTCAAAGAACGTATGGTGACGGCGCGTTTTGCCGACGTTCTCAATATCGTTCGTGCGGATACATTTCTGCGAGTTCGCGATCCGCGGATTTTCCGGGACGACGCGGCCGTCGAAATACGGCTTCAGCGGAGCCATACCCGCGTTGATCCACAGCAGCGACGGATCGTTATGCGGCACGAGCGGAGCGCTGGGCTCGATCGTGTGCCCCTTGCTTTCAAAAAACTTCAACCATTTTGCGCGAATTTCACTTGCTTTCATTGGGTTCATTTTCCTCCCGACACTTCATTTTAATACAAAAAAACGCCCCTGAAACAGGGACGATTTGCTCGCGGTACCACCCTGGTTATTGTGCGGCTGCATGGATACGCCTTCACAATCTCCTCTGTCCGGACGATAACGGGTCCGCCCGGCGGACTTTTTGAATCCGCGCTCCGAAATGAGCGTTCGGTCATCCTTCATTAGAAAGGTTTTCCCAGCTGGAGCTGCGAGACTGCAAGCAAGCTTGCCGTGTCGCCTCCAAAACCTTCTCTCTGGCTAATGGACTATGACGTACTTAAATTTCATCAACGCTTTGATGTGCCTGTAAATAAGCACTATTTATCAAAATTATAGCTTTCGGGCAGCAGACTTGTCAACAGAACGTCTACTGCTCCCAAGCCATGCGCTGGACAAGCCGGTACCTGAACAGACTGATCACGAAATCCTCGTAGAAATCGTGTCGGACAATCCATTGATACTCGGCGTCTTCGTGGGCATAGAATAAGACGTCCGTGATCACGTCGTTGTCGTCGAAATAATCGCGAATCCGCTTAACTGCCTTCTCCACACCGGCATCGGGGCGATGGAGCTTCATCCGAAACTCGACATCTTGTCCGTTCGATTGCTCTTCAATGGTCAGAAGCTCACGGTCGTATTCATAGTGTAGCATGGGTGAAGCCTCCTTCGGTTAACCGACTGCTGTTACATCAAATATCTCACATACACGTATACATTTGCAACAGCGATTGAAAGCAGCATGAGCGGAAAGGCGATCACGAAAAATTTCATGAACGAAATCGGATGCCCTTCCTTTGCCGCCATACCGGCTACGATCAGATTCGCGCTCGCGCCGATCAGCGAACCGTTCCCCCCGAGACAAGCCCCGAGCGCAAGACTCCACCAAAGCGGCTCCAGGTTGCTGACTCCCATCGTGCCCATTTCCTGAATCATCGGAATCATCGTCGCCACGAACGGGATGTTATCCAAAAACGCCGAGGCGATGCCGCTGAGCCAGAGGATCAGAACCGCCGATTTCGTCACATCGCCGCCCGTTACCCCGACCGCGTAGTTTGCCAACGCGGCGATCACGCCGGTTTCCACCAAGCCCGAGACCAGCACGAACAATCCGACGAAGAAAAAGATCGTCGTCCACTCGACCCGCTGAAACGCCTCTTCCAGAAAGTGCTCGCCGGTCAACAGCAGAAGCAGGAATGCGCCGGCGAGCGCCACGGTCGCCGATTCCAAATGGACGATCTGGTGAACGAAGAAACCGATCAGGGTCAGCCCAAGTACCAAAAGACATTTTTTCAACAGCACCGGATCGCGGATTTCCGCTTTTTCATTCATTTTCATCAGTCCTAGCCGCAGCTCTTCCGTCGTGCGAATCTGTTTGCGGTAAAACAGCACGAAGAAAGGTACGGTGATCGCGAGGATGATCGCCGCAATCGGCGCCAAATTGTTGATGAAGGCCATAAACGTCAATTCTTTCACCGCGCTGCCGATCATGATGTTCGGCGGATCGCCAATCAGTGTCGCCGTGCCGCCGATATTGCAGGCGAGAATTTGCGACATCAGAAAAGGAACCGGATTTACTCGCAGCTGCCGCGTAATGCTGAAGGTTACCGGCACCATCAGCAGCACGGTCGTCACATTATCGAGAAACGCCGAGCCGATCGCCGTGACGAGCGAGAGCACGACCATGATGCGGACCGGGTGACCGCCCGCCTTTTTGGCCGACCAGACTGCAATATATTTGAACAATCCCGTTTCCGCGGTAATGCCGACAATAATCATCATGCCAACCAACAGGCCAAGCGTGTTGAAATCGATATGATGAAGCGCCGTTTCCTGATTGACGATCCCCAGCACGACCATCAAAATGCCGCCGATCATGGCAACGATTGTCCGGTGAATTTTTTCCGAAACGATAAAACCGTAGGCTACCGCAAACAATCCGATAGCGATAAGAGCTTGTTGATCCATAATGAAACCCTCTCTCCGATGCAATTTATTGATGCCGTCAGCCCGCGCCGCTCTTCCGCATAACCCTAAAAAAAGCAAAAAGAAGCCCTTGGTGACAGGCTCCTCCGAAAAATCAACGCGATTATGTACTTGTCTTGTGCAACCAGCAGGCTCCAGTCAACGGCCGGATATCGAAGACACGCCCTCCCCTGCCGCTGCCAACTTATATATACGCACAAGGAAGTCGCTTGGTTTCGCCCGATAAAAAATTTTTTCTAAAAAATAATCACGTCGTCTTCCGATGAATGTAATACATAAACACATGCTGCAGAATCACCTTCATGACCGCAAAAAACGGAACTGCCAGGATGAGCCCCGTTACCCCTGCAATCTCACCGCCCACAAGCAGCGCGAAAATGATCACAAGCGGATGCATATTGAGCGAACGGCCGACCACTTGAGGCGAGATTACATTTCCTTCGAGGATTTGACATGCCGTGTTGATAAGTCCGACAAACAGCACCATTTTCCAGGAAACCGTGGACGCCACAATCAGCGCCGGCGCCGCCCCGAGAAACGGACCGAGATAAGGGATAATGTTGAACACCGCAACGACGCTGGCCAACAGCAGCGCATAAGGCATGCCGATCAGCCAATACCCAATGTAGGCGAGCAGCCCGACGATCATGCATACGGTAAACTGGCCGCGGATATAGTTGCCTAGCGCCATATCGATATCCATCAGCATGGACACGATTTCTTTGCGGTGCGTTTTCGGCACGATCGCCAGCGTCGATTTTTCGATCAGTTGAAAATCTTTCAGGATATAGAAGGCGACAAACGGAATAATGAAGAGAAGAAAGACCGTATTGATAGTGCTGCCGATACCGTGAATGTATTCCGCAATCGCGAGCGAGATTCCGTTCTCCAGCTTGGAAAGCGACTGCTGAATGCCCATCCGTACGCTGTCCGGGAGAAAGCTGAGTCCGTTTAAGCCGTTTACAACGCTTTGCGCCTTAAAGGCGACATCCGGCATCTTATCGTTCAATTCCGCGAGCTGCCGCACGAACATTGGAATGAGGTTCATGAGCACGACGGTCGCCGAAGTAATGAAAACCGCATAAATGAGCAGCACGGCCATCGTTCGCGGCACTTTGCGGGCGCCGAGCAGCGTCACCACCGGATTCAGCACGTAAGAAATGATCAGCGCGATCGCGAACGGCGTCAAAATTTTTTTCAAAAAATCATATAAACCCGCAAGCATCGGACGGAGCTGCAGCAGCATGTACAAAATGATCAAACCGAGCAGCGTATAGATCATGCCGACGAGCAGCCGTTGTTTCGGGAACCGGTCCATAGCGCCCCCCT
Source organism: Paenibacillus tyrphae (assembly GCF_027925525.1). Lineage (GTDB taxonomy): Bacteria > Bacillota > Bacilli > Paenibacillales > NBRC-103111 > Paenibacillus_G > Paenibacillus_G tyrfis_B. Next base: position 100,685 of record NZ_BSDJ01000009.1, read on the forward strand.
TTACCTCGATCTGACTTCTGACGAAGAGTTTGCCTTTTTACAGTATATGTACAAGTCCGCGCTCTTAACCCAGCGAACAAAAAAACCGCTTCCCGAGACGCCTGTTCAAAGCGTCCGGGAAAGCGGTTTGACTATACGATGGTGCTCGTCAGTTGGCATGAAGCTCGGGCATTTCCTCTTCAAAAAACAAATCGTCGAGCGAGCTGAGCGTACCGTCTTCCTCTACTTGGAATACGGACATTTTTTCCCCGTTCACCGTCAGTTCGATAAAACAGCCCCAGCAGTAAAACTGATGGGAGCCGATCTTGCCAATATCCTTGGAATTGCAATTTGGACAACGTAACATCGGTATCACCCTATTCTTCTTTTGGTCCGAAGATTTCTTGAAGCGCTTCGCTGGCGTGAACGGGAACAATTAAGGCGTCGTCGCCGACCTTGACCGCATCCGGCATCGGCAGCCATCTGCGCCCTTCCGTTAGATCCGAGATGAAACCTTCGGTCAATTCGTAACCTATTACCTTTATGCCCCTATCCGCTTCCAAATAAACGTCCTCAATCACCCCGAGCTGCTGCCCGTTGACGGTAATGACCGGGAGTCCCTTCAGCTTGCGTTCGCCAAACAGCAGCGCCCTGCAAGCGGAGCTTGGATTCAGCGGGCGGACGGCTTGTTCTGCGGCAATCGTAACAGCGTCGTCGCCCATCGCTATCACGTCTTTTCGCTCAATACACGTGGCTTCGGAAAACCAATGCCCCGCTTCGAGCAGCACGGACTCGACCTCCCAGCCTTCGTTCAGCAACAGGTCTTTGGCGCTGCCCACTTGTTTTCCTGTCTCTACGCAAATGACCGGCAATCCGATAACATCGCGCGCTTTTTTCAACGAGCTTCTCTCCCAGCCGGCAAATCGGAATTTGCCCTATCCTTTAGTACGTAATCGGCTGACAATGGTTTCAATGGCCATGGCGGCAGCAGCAAGTTGCCCGGAGTCGTTGCCCGGTCCGAAGCTGAATCGGATGGCCGACTGCGTCACCTCATCCGGCAGCTTCATCGCCTTAAGCACATGAGAGATTTCCAAGGAGCCGGACGTACAAGCCGAGCCGCTTGAAGCCATCACTCCCGCAAGATCCAGATTCATCAGCATCGTCTCGGTGGAAATGCCGGGGAAGCTGACATTCAAAATATGCGGAAGCTTCTCTGTAGGATGACCGTTGACAACAAACTGCCAGGGGGCCAGACGCCGTTCTAATCCGGTGACCATTTCTTGACGTAGTTTTTCCATCTTTTGTTGCACTTCATACCTATTTCGGTCAAAAATTTCTACGGCTTTTGCAAAGCCTGCGATGCCTGCCGTATTTTCCGTCGCCGGACGGCGTTTCCGTTCTTGAGCGCCGCCGTAGAGCAGCGGTGTGACGCGAATGTTCTTGGCTATATATAACGCGCCGACCCCTTTGGGACCGTTCAGTTTATGCGCGGAAAAACTCATCAAATCTACCGGCAGCTCACGAAGATTGATAGGCACGTGAGCCAACGCTTGAACGGCGTCGACATGAAAACAAATGCCGCGCTCCCTGGCAAGACGCCCGATCGCTTCGACCGGCTGGAGCGTACCGACTTCATTATTGCCGTACATGACGCTGATCAGGATCGTATCCGGCCGAATGGCCTCTTCCACATCGTTCGGCGAAACTTGGCCGAATCGGTCCACAGGTACATAAGTCACTTCGTATCCAAGCTGTTCCAATCGCTCGCAAGCATGAAGAACGGCATGATGTTCGATCTGTGTCGTTATGATATGCCGGCCGCGTTCCCGGTACGCCTCAGCCGCACCGAACAACGCCATATTGTCGCTTTCCGTTCCGCTCCCTGTGAAAACGAGCTCGGACGGCGCGCAGCCGACAAAAGCGGAGATCCGGTCCCGGGCGGCGCTAAGCGCCATTCTGGCTTCCCGACCGGCTTGATGCGTGCTTGAGGGGTTCCCGTACGCCCCGGTCCAATATGGAAGCATTGCTTCCACGACTTCGGGAAGTACGGGCGTTGTGGCGGCGTGATCTAAATAAATGAGCTTCAAAGCTTTCACCACATCTGTTAGGAGGATTTCAAAGCGGTCTAAATGTAAAACATGTAGCTGTCATTCTGATTTCCTTCGTCTTTGTAAGAAATCAAATCGTGCAGCGTCGTCGAATCAAGCACCTGCGCAATTCCGTCGCGGATCCGAATCCAGAGCTGACGCTTGGCCGGATCGTCTTCCTCGGTGAAGTCGACCGGGCTGATCGGACCTTCCAGCACCCGAATCACATCGCCGGAGGAAATGTCTTCGGGCGATTTGGACAAAATATATCCGCCGTATGCGCCGCGGATGCTTTTTACGAGACCTGCGTTACGCAGCGGAGCAACCAATTGCTCCAGGTAATGCTCGGAAAGCTGATGCTTTTCTGCGATGCTTTTCAGTGAGGTGGGGCCTTCTCCGAACTTCGTCGCGAGCTCCATCATGATCGTGAGTCCGTAGCGGCCTTTGGTGGAAATCTTCAACTTGTAGCACCTCGTTTACATTTCATACATTTTTGTATCGTTTCTATGGTAACATAAAACCTTGTAATTTGGGAGAAAAACCGTGGCATATTCATGAAAAATTTTATTCTTTCTTGATTTGAATGTATAATACTTTTAATGTACGAACGATGTACAGGTATAGAAGCGAGGTAATGATCATGACAACAAAACCGCGAGTCGTTCTCGGGATGTCGGGCGGCGTCGATTCTTCCGTATCCGCGCTTGTTCTGAAGGAGCAAGGGTACGAGGTCATCGGCGTGTTCATGAAGAACTGGGACGATACCGACGAATTCGGGCATTGCACGGCGGAAGAGGACGCCGAGGACGTGCGCCGCGTCTGCGACCAAATCGGCATTCCCTATTATACGGTAAATTTTGAGAAACCATACATGGATAAGGTGTTCGCCTACTTCCTCGACGAGTACCGCAAAGGGCGGACGCCGAATCCCGACGTGATGTGCAACCGGGAGATCAAATTCGGGGAGTTTTTGAACAAAGCGCTCGAACTCGGCGCCGACTATATCGCCACTGGCCATTACGCCCGCGTCGAGGAGCGAGACGGCAAATACCGGCTGCTGCGTGGGGTCGACAACAACAAGGATCAGACGTACTTCCTGCATGCGCTGAACCAATACCAGTTGTCGAAAGCGATGTTCCCGATCGGCCATCTTCCGAAGCCGGAAGTCCGGGCCATCGCAGAGAAAGCGGGGCTTGCAACGGCGAAGAAAAAAGACAGCACCGGCGTCTGCTTTATCGGCGAAAGGAACTTCAAGGAGTTCCTGAGCGGCTATCTGCCCGCGAAGCCGGGAGAGATGAGAACGCTGGAGGGCGAGGTAAAAGGACGGCACGACGGCCTTATGTACTATACGCTCGGTCAGCGTCAAGGCCTCGGCATTGGCGGCTCCGGCAGCGGAGAGCCTTGGTTCGTCGCTGGCAAAGATTTGGAGAAAAATATTTTGTATGTCGTTCAAGGCGAAAAGCATCCGGCGCTCTACTCGACCGGACTGCTGGCGACGGATTTGAACTGGATCGCCGGCGAACCGCCGAAAGAGCCGCTGCACTGCACGGCGAAGTTCCGCTACCGTCAACCCGACCAAGGCGTGACGGTCCATTTCGGCGAAGGCGGCCGCTGCGAAATCGTATTCGACCAGCCGCAAAAGGCGATTACCCCAGGGCAATCCGTCGTCTTCTATGACGGGGAAGTCTGTCTCGGCGGCGCGGTAATCGACAAGATTTTGCAATAAAGCTGATCAGTAAAAAAAGGGAAGCTTTTCGGTGTAAACCGGGGAGCTTCCTCTTTTTAGCGACTTTGATTTTTTAAGGCTTGATCCAATTTGAATTGTCCGATTTTATTCAACTCCATCAGCACGTTGTCAAGTTCAAGCTCTCCTTCGATCACTCCGGTCATAGATTGTTGGACTTGCTCATAAAACTCGGTTGAAAATTCATAGGGGACGGAAGGCGTATAAGCGTCTTGGGGGTATAGTTTATAGAATGCTTCCATGTTATTATCCTTCTTTTGCATGCTGTCGATATAAGCTGGAAGACTGCCGTTGGAACCTGCCCGGCTATTCAGCTTCGCAAACTTCTCGCTATGGATATACTCCAGCAGCTGCCAGGCTCCGTCTATGTTTTTGGAGCCGGAATAAATTCCGAACAAGTTATTGGGAGTAAGGGACGTGCTCCGGTCGGGTGCAGCGGGATTCACTGGCTCCGTAGCGATTCCCCATTCGAAATCAACGTTTGAAAGATACTCCAATTCATACGAGTACTCTACCGTCATGGCCGCTCGCCCTTGTATGAACGGATTTTCAATCAGCAGGTTTCCCTTTTGCATGTCACCCGGTTGGTTGATGTAAACCGTGCCTTCCTTTGTTCTTGAAATAACCATATCCATAATACGTCTCCAGCTTGGAGCATTGATCATGATTTTCTCTCCGGCTGTATCCGTCGAACTTAAGCCTTCGGTTTCTGCGATATTTTGAACAAGCCGGAAAGGATGGCTGATGTTATGGTAGTAACCATATGCGCTTCCGTTATTGCGCTCTGCTTTTGCAAACCGTGCAGCCAGTTGAAACACTTCCTCCCAGCTCATATGATCCGTTGGATAACGTATCCCGAATTGATCGAATAACGTCTTGTTATAAAACAAGGCTTTGGATTGAAAGGTCGGTGATAGGCCGTACAATCGTCCCCCGCCTTTATTTCTTAGGTAAGCGGTCATATTTTTGTTCATCCGTTCCAGGTTGACGTCTTTTGATTTTTTTAGAAGTGGCTCCAGATCGACAAGCATTCCGTCCTCAACAAAGCTTTGAAGATCAAAGTTGAAGATGAGATCGGGCTGTTCTTTCTTTACAAGCTCCCGATACCCTTCCATGGAAAAACCTTTCTTGTAGTAATCATCCAATGAGACGACTTCGATCTCGACATGAGGGTTTTGAGCAGTAAACAGCTTACCGTAAATCTCATAGAAACTTTGTTTATCGTAGTAAAATACCTTTAGCTTCGTTGCTTTGTCTTCGGGCTTCATGCCGGAACAGCCGGCTGTGAGACAAATCAAGCAAAGAAGCAGTTTCAATCGTATTTTCAGTTGATTCATTTTTTCGCGGCTCCCCATTTTATAATCAGTTGCTTCGCTCGATTCATCCTTCCAAATTTGGATATACGTACCTATAGTAACATAAAAAGCCCGCTGAGATGGCTCAGCAGGCTATTCTATACTACATAATGGGTTTTACAACTGCGATGCCGCGTGTTCGGAGGATACTTCCCGCTGTTCGGGGGAAATGTGGATTTTTTCCCGGCTCATCCATAATACGCACAATATCGTAAGCGCAGCAGGGATCAAAGCCCACAAGAACGTGTGCGAAATCGACGTCGACAACGATGCCGTAATTTTGTCGAGAATCGGCTCGGGAATCGCGCTGCGGGTTGCCGGCGACAACAGGTCGCGCGGATCTTTCAGATTTATCCCCTGCGGCGCTCCTGCACCACCGAATGCGCCTGCCAACGACGATTCCAAATCGTTCCGCTGAATGATTCCGTACACGGTAATGCCGATCGTCATTCCGAGCGAGCGTACAAATGACATCGTTGAGCTGGCCGAGCCACGCTGTTTCGCCTCGAAGCCGTGAATCGCCGACATGCCGAGCACAGAGAAGGATGCGCCCGTACCGAGGCCGACCAGGATCATGAACAACATTACCAAATACCGCGGCGTATCCGGCGTCAGCGTGGCCAGCAGCAGGATGGATACCGTGAATAGGATGGAAAAAATAATCATCGTCCCGCGGTAAGACATTTTGCCGGAGCCGGCCAGAAAACCGCCCAACTGCGCAGTCACGACCGTCCCCAGCATCATCGGAAGCAGGATAAGGCCCGAATTGGTGGCGCTGCCGCCGAACACGCCTTGGACGTAGATCGGAATATAGACCGTCGCCACGATAAACGCCGCGCCGTAGAACAGGCCAACCAGATTGCTGGAAGCAAACAGACGGTTGTGAAACATCGCAAAGGAAATGATCGGCTCTCGAGCCCGGGTTTCCACATACAGAAACGCGCCAAACAACACGACGAATCCGGCAAACAGACCGATGATCGTTCCCGATGTCCAAGGGTAGGTGCCGCCGCCTAATTCCAGCGCAAACATGAGACATACGATCGCGCCGACCAACGTGACCGCTCCCCACCAGTCAATCCGCTGTTTGGCATACACCGGCGACTCCCGGTAACACACGGCAATAAAGAACAGGGCAAGCAGTCCGATGGGCACATTGACGTAAAATACCCATTTCCACCCGATATAATCGGTAATATAGGCGCCCAGCAGCGGTCCGAAGATGCTGGACAGTCCGAATACCGCGCCGAACAATCCCGACATTTTGCCCCGCTTCTCTGGCGGAAACACATCAAAAATGATCGTGAACGCAATCGGCATCAGCGCGCCGCCTCCGATACCCTGAATGGCGCGGTATATGCTGAGCTCCGTAATACTGCTTGCCGTGCCGCACAAGATAGAGCCAAGCAAAAATACGATTAAGCCGAACACAAAAAACCGTTTCCGTCCGTACATATCGGACAGCTTGCCGAAGATCGGCATCCCCGCCATCTCGGCCACCATGTAAGCCGATGTCACCCAGACGAATTTATCCAGCCCGCCGAGTTCGGCCACGATCGTCCCCATTGCCGTCGCTACGATCGTGTTGTCCATTGCCGCCATCAATATGCCAAGCAAGAGACCGGCGACGACAAAGCCAAGACGGCTCCCGTTAGATTTGCCGATACTCATGGATTTTTGCTCCCTTGAACGGGTTCAAGCTTTCCTTGTACTCGACCAGATCGATTTCACAGCCCGGGCCGATCGTAATCCGGCTGCCGCGGACGACCTTGGCCGTCGTATTCTCCAAATAAATTTCGTCCCCTTCGATCGTTTCAGCATCGAGCTTCGCGTCGAGCATCGGTAGCAACGACTTGAGAAGCGACTTGAAGCCTTTTTTGCGTACCGTGATCACTTCGCCGCCAATTTCCTGCGCAGAGCTGGCACCGTATAGCGAAATATCGATAACACCCGCATTCAATAATCCGTCGATCCGGAACGCTCCCTTAGCATTGAACGTTTCCGCCTCGCAGTCACCGGTAACAGTCAAATCCCCTTCCAGATCGATCCGGTCGCCGTTCATGTTCCCCTGAACCCGCGCGCTGCCCTGGCATTTAAAATCCAAGTACGACACGTTTCCTTCCAGCTTGACGTCCCCGTAAACCTTAATGTCCTCGCTCTCGACACTTCCGTTCATCGACGACATACCGTTCACTTGAATGAACCTGGCTTTTACTTGGCCGGAGATTTCGCTGACTCCGTTCGTCTTGAATTGCAAGCAATCGATATCGCCATAAACTTTGCCTTCGCCGTTAATTTTCACGTCCCGGTAGCTTCCGCCCGAGGAAGAGCCGCTGCCGGAAATAACGAGATCGCGGCGGTTATTGCTGTCCATAGTTATCCCTCCGTACGTGCTGCATTTTATATTTTTTGTAAAACGCCTTACGATAATTTGATTTTCAATTCCTCTGCGCACTGGCCTATCGAAATCCGCGTTACCAACCTTACCCGCGGCTCGAAATACACTTCGCCCGGACTAGTCGCAATCACGAAGCCGGACATGCCCATCTTGCGAAAAAAGATCAGCTCGGCCGTTTTGCCTTGAAGCTTCGGATAATGCTCCGTCATGGTCTGAATCAGGCCTTTTCCTTCCTCCAACGTCATCTCTCCGGTTTGCAGCAGCTTGTCGAGCGCATACATGCATATGATGTTTTCAAAATCGTAGACCGCGCTCGTTCCCTGCTGTTCGATGTAAAAATCGAGCGTCTCTTTCGTAACAATGTTGCGTTTTTCCAGCTCCGCTCGCCCGAGGGCAACTTCGCTTAAATTCGGCGAAAACACGTCCGCCAACTCATCCAGCGATAAATCGTCTTTCATATTCACGATTTTATCGATCCGCGCCAAAATGCTCTCCTTTGGAAAAAAGGTCTCCTGTCCCGTAAATGTCGACTTTCGAATAAACCATTCTTCCGGAATGAGATTTTTTCGTTTCCAGCGGTATAATTGGCCGTAAGAGATGCCTGTCAGTTCAAGCAAATCTTTTTTGGAGATCAATTCCCGTTCCGTCACCTTCAACGCCTCCTTACAAAAATAAGTGTAACATAACATTGTTACGTTGTAAATTGTAAAATAAAAAAACTTCCGGATCGAAGCTTTTTTTTGAGGAAGCTATTTGGTTTCCCTGAGACATGGCATGCTTGCTCAGAGACTAATTTGAAAATATTTGAAGGGGGAAACGCCGCCCGAACCGTCAAAAGGGTTTAAAACGATACGAGGATGTGGAACCATTGAACACGCAAAAACCAGGATTTATCGGGGCCTTTTATTATTTGCTTTATCTTCTGCCCGCAGGCATTATCGGATTCACGCTGACGATCGTCGGTGTCGTCTTGTCCATCGGACTTATGCCGCTGTTCGTCGGCTTTCCGCTTATGCTCGTGACAGCGCGATTTGCCAAACACATGACGCTTTTGGATGCAAGACTGGCTGACCGGCTACTCCAATCCCCTTCGACGGTCGCAGCTTCCGTTCGGTCGGATGATTTCAATCCCGGGCGGCATGATCGAAGAGGCCTCTTCGGCCAGTTAGGCGCGGAGCTGTCCGACCCGGCAACTTATGTTGGACTGCTGTTCCAAATCGTCAAGCTGCCCCTGGGCATCATTTCGTTTACGCTTGCCATTACGATCGTGGCCGTTAACTTGGCGCTCTTGGCGTCTCCGCTCGTCTATACGATTTTGCTGCAGTCGATCGGCATTGACATTTTCGAGAATGAACTGTTCGCCCGTTTACTTCCGTCGGATTTCAGTTCGCTCCAAATCTCGCTTATTTATGCAGGCATCGGTCTGCTGCTTCTGCCGGTGACCAATAAATTAATCCGTCTAAGCGCCCTATTCTTCGGACGCATCGCTGTCGAAATTTCCGATCCGACGAAGGGAAGAGCCGGTGAAGTTCCTCTGCAGCGAGCCTAATCATAATCGGGCTTATTTCCCCGGAAATGTTTCACCCTTGACCTCTGCCGGAATACCTGCGGCTTCACTCTGCCGCAGGTTTGTTATATTTCGCGAAAATCTTCGCTTCCACCCCGCTATTTTGCGGCTGATAAAATCGCTTGCCCTTCACTTCCGGGGGAAGATATTCGTTCCGGGCGTTCGGATGATCGATAGGATTCGAATAAGTTCTCGTACCGTCGCGGACATCTGCGGGGACCTCATAAGCTTTCATCTGCTTGACGTAGTCGAGCGCTCCGTTAATTGCTTTATAGACCGCGTTGCTTTTCGGACTCTCGCAAATGAACACGACGGCTTCGGCGATCGCCATTCGTGCTTCCGGCATCCCGACAAACTCGACGGCATCTTTAGCCGCCAAAGCGATTTGCAGCGCGGTCGGATTGGCCATGCCGACATCTTCCGTCGCATGAACGACAATTCTGCGGCAGATGTATAGCGGGTCCACACCCGAATACAGCATACGCGCCAGCCAATAGATGGCCGCGTCCGTCTGGCCGCCGCGGAGCGACTTGCAAAAGGCGGATGTCATGTCATAAAAATCGGTATGAGTAATCGCATTGATCCGGGATTCGAACGATTCCTGAATCGTCTGCAGCTCGATCATCTGTGAATCGTGCAGCGAATAAGCGGCCGTTTCCAGGGCGATCAAAGCATTTCTTACATCGCCATTGCAGACGTCGCATAAATAATCCATCGCTTCCTGGGTTATCTGATACTCCCCGCCCAGCCCTCTTTCCGGGTCCGCCAATGCCTGACGCAAAATTTGCTCCAGATCGTCTTTTTGCAGCGCTTCAAGCCGATACACGCGGCAGCGGCTGACAAGAGGCGGGATGATATCGTGTGCGATGCTTTCCGTCGTCGCGCCGATCAGAATAATGGTTCCGTCTTCGACGATAGGCAGCAGCGATTCCTGCACGTTGCTTTTGAGCGCGTGGATTTCATCCAAAAACAGAATCGTCCGCTGATTGTACAGCTTCAGATTGTCTTTCGCTTTACGGGCGACTTCCCGCAGATCCGAAACCGAAAGCGAGACGCCGTTCAATTTCTCAAAATGCGAGCTGGTCATTCCGCTGATGATCGTGGCGAGCGTCGTTTTGCCACTGGAAGGCGGACCTTGCAAAATCATGGAGCCGATCTTGTCCGTTTCGATGAGCCGGCGCAGCACCTTGCCTTCGCCGAGCAAATGCTTCTGTCCGAAAAATTGCTCCAGATTTTGCGGGCGCATTCTTTCCGCCAGCGGCTTATATTCGTTCGTCCGGTTAAAATCGAATAAGTCCATGGTTTCCTCTGACCGCCAATCCTGAATATTCGCAAAAAAAGCACAGGCCCCTGGCGCCGCACATGTGCTGCGAACGGGTAACCTATGCTTTTTATTATAAAAGCACTTGGGACGATTTACAAAGGTTTGGAATTCAGCCCGAGCCAAGCTGACCGATTCCGAGGGCAAGCCAGCGCTTCATAATGTGCCGGACATCCGATGCTTGATCGGGGTTGCACTCCACAATCAGGACGACGTCCGCACCATGTTCTCTCCGCTTGCGTTTTTTTCGCCGTTTGAAGTTAATCAGCCAATCCAATACAAAGCCAAGAGCAGCCCCTGCCGCAAGCCCGAGCAGCCCGCCGATAATCGGACCCATGGCCCAGCGGAAACCCATCGATGCTCCCAGTACGGAACCGATCGTTCCGACTACAGCGGGGCCGTCAAGCATGCTAACCCCGTCGGAATGACGAATCGTATCGAATACCCTTATCTCCTGCGGGCCGTTTTCCTTAAGCGGAACTGCGGCAATTGCTTCGGCAAGGATGCCTTGCCGTTCCAATTCGCAGATGGCCAGCTCCAGCTCCGACGAATGACGAAAAGTCGCTACGATATACATCTTCTACCGCCCCGTCGCTCGGCCGAATCTGAGGCGCAGTGTCCCATAGTTGCGCTCCAGCCATTGATTCTGGGCCTTATCGAATAATTTATTGTATCCGACCGAATACACGTAAGCCTCGTAAGCCGCAAAGCAGTAAAAAGAAGGCATAAACAAGGCCCATTGCGTGTTAATCAAGTGCCACGCCTGTACGTTACCCCCTGCCATAGTAACGAGTACGATTTCCGCAATAGCCGAGAAATACATAAAGCCGATCCAACCGGCCAGCAGAAAAAAGCCGATTGGAATGCGGCGAAGATACAGCTGCCCAAGCCCCGGCATGAGCATGGACCAGGCCATAGCGAGCCAGGGCGAGCTTTTGTCCAAATGATTCAAGGACATTCCGCTCATTTTAAAGGAGACAATGGGCGCACGCTCCCACTCGGCCAGCACCCATTGCTTGTTCAATTCAATCGTGCTGCGGTAGCTGTCCCAGATGGCGTAAATATAGACGGGAATATACAGCAGCAGCCAACGTGGATTCAGCACCTGCTTCGACAGATCGACATGACCCGTAAAAGAGTAAACCATCGACTTATTGATTCCCGACTGCATGTTGATTCCAATTTCCCATAATATCAAGATAAGCCCTTTAATGTGACTGCCTAGGAGCAAATGACCGAATCCCGGAAACGCCGCCGACCACCAAGCGATCACCCAGGGCTTACGCAAATGCAGCAGGTTGATATTCAAGGTTCCGAAATAAGCCAAATAGCGCTTGTGGCTTCCCGCAGTTGGGCTTCGTTCCATGGTCCGCACTCCGATTGAAAAAAATGAAGTCACCTTTGAACTTACTTTTTCTATCTTGCCCCAAAAATGACAAAAAAAGCACCCTTTTCGCATATTCGCTACAAAGGATGCTTTCTTAATGCCGAATTGCTGATTATGCTACTTCAGTCCGGCCTTGGACAGGAGGTCGCGGACAGCGACGCTGACCATGATCAGCCCGGCGACCGGCGGAACGAACGCGTTGCTGGCTGGCGGCTGCTGCGCCTTACGAATCTCAGGCGCATTCTCCGGCACAATCCGCTGCGTAACGTCAACCCGCGGCTTGATCGGCTCTTCCGTCGAAAATACGACTTTAACGCCCTTCTTGATGCCTTCTTTCCGCAGCTTGTGACGAATCACGCGTGCCATCGGATCGACGCTCGTCTTAGAGATATCTGCCACCTGAAATCGAGTCGGGTCCATCTTGTTGGCGGCGCCCATACTCGAAATGAGCGGAATCTTGCGCTGCAGGCATTGCTTGATCAGATGAATTTTATAGCTGATCGTATCCGAAGCGTCCAATACATAATCCAACGGATATTCGAACAGCTGCTCATGCGTTTCTTCGGTATAAAACATGCGCAGGGCGATGGCATCGCATTCCGGGTTAATTTGCAGAATACGATCACGCATCAGCTCAGCCTTCGGCTGGCCGACCGTCGTCATCAAAGCATGAATTTGCCGGTTCACATTCGTAATGTCGACGACATCCTTGTCGATCATGATGATTCGGCCGACGCCGGTGCGGGCCAGCGCTTCGGCGGCGATCGAACCGACGCCGCCGATGCCGAGAACCGCCACCGTACTGTTTTTCATAACCTCAAGCCCTTCCGGGCCGATTGCCAGCTCCGTACGGGAAAATTGATGCAGCATGGCTTACTGTCCACACTCCTCTTATTCGGGTCTTAAGCTTTGGCGGAAGGCTGCTTGAGCGCCAAACGAATGGACAGGTCCTCAAGCTGCTTGGCATCTACTGGACCCGGAGCTCCCGTCAACAGGTCCGATGCGCTGGCCGTTTTCGGGAAGGCAATCGTTTCGCGCAGGTTGGTGCGGCCGGTAATCAGCATCACGAGCCGGTCGAACCCGAAAGCAATACCCCCGTGAGGCGGCGTACCGTATTCGAAAGCCTCCAGCAGGTAGCCGAATTTCTCCTGCACATCTTCCTTGGGAAGGTTCAGCGTAGCAAACATTTTCTCTTGCACTTCGCGCTGATAAATCCGCATGGAGCCGCCGCCGACTTCGTAGCCGTTCAGCACAAGGTCGTAGGCCTGCGCACGGATTTGACCCGGATCGGTGTCGAAGTAATGCATGTCTTCTGCCTTCGGACTAGTAAACGGATGATGCTCCGCCACATAGCGCTTCGCTTCTTCGTCATAGCTGAGCAGCGGGAAGTCCACTACCCACGCAAACTTGAATTTGCTGTCGTCGATGAGGCCCAACTGACGGCCGATTTTCAAACGAAGGTTACCGAGCACATCGGCAACGACCTTCTTCGTATCGGCGGAGAACAGCAGCAGGTCGCCTTCTTCGGCTTCCAGACGCTGCTTGAGCTGCTCCAGCTCCTGCTCGTTGAAAAATTTCACGATCGGCCCTTTCAGCTCGCCGTCTTTATACGTCATCCACGCAAGCCCTTTGGCCCCGTAGCGTGCGGCGAATACGCCGAGATCGTCGATTTCCTTGCGGCTCCAAGCGGCGCAACCTTTGGCATTGAGCGCCTTCACCTGGCCGCCCTTTTTAATGATGTTCGCAAATACTTGGACGCCCGATTCGGCGACAATGTCCGAAACGTCCTGCAGCTCGAGGCCGAAACGAAGGTCCGGCTTGTCGGAGCCGTATTTGCCCATCGCGTCCGCATAGCTGATGCGTTGGAACGGCGTTTCGATGTCGGCGCCGGCCGTTTCTTTAAACAAGCGTACGACGAGCTTCTCCATCATGTCGAGCAATTGGTCCTGCGACAGGAACGACGTCTCGATGTCCACCTGCGTAAATTCCGGTTGGCGGTCGGCGCGTAAATCTTCGTCGCGGAAGCAGCGGGCGATTTGGTAGTAGCGCTCCATGCCGCTTACCATCAGCAACTGTTTGAAAATTTGCGGCGACTGCGGCAGCGCGAAAAATTCGCCCGGGTGAACACGGCTTGGCACCAAATAATCGCGTGCGCCTTCCGGTGTGCTGTTGATCAAAATCGGCGTTTCCACCTCGATAAAGCCGTTCTCGTCCAAATAATCGCGGAATATTTTGGCCGCTTTGGCGCGAAGCATTAACGTATGCTGCATTTCCGGACGGCGCAGGTCGAGATAGCGGTGCTTGAGACGCAACGATTCGTCGATTTCGATCCCGTCTTCGATGAAGAACGGCGGATTTTTCGCGGCATTCAGGATCTCGATCTCCTTGATGCGTACTTCGATCTCCCCGGTCGGAAGGTTCGGGTTAACAGTCTCCGCATCCCGCTCAACGACTTCGCCGCGTACCGCGAGCACGTATTCGTTGCGCGCCCGGTCTGCTACCGCAAGCGCTTCGCCGGAAAAAGCCGGATTAAATACGATTTGCACGATCCCGCTCCGGTCGCGCAGATCGATGAACAATACCCCGCCCAGGTCGCGGCGGCGCTGCACCCAACCGTTCAGCGTTACCGTCTCTCCAACATTAGCTTTGCTCAAAGTACCGCAATGATGCGTTTTTAACATCGTCGTCATGGTGTTTTTTACCTCCATTTTATCGTTAAACTTGCCCAGCCCGTTCGCGCAATGTCTGCACGAAATCGGAGAGAGCCAGCGTTTCTTGTTCGCCGGTAGCCATCGTTTTCAAGGTGATCTCGCCCTTCGCGAGCTCGTCGTCACCAAGAATGGCGACATAAGCTGCGTTGTACCGGTCGGCCGATTTCATTTTCGCTTTGATTTTGCGGCCCAAGTAGTCTTTTTCCGCAGATAGCCCCGCCAGTCGCAGATTTTGCAGCAGCTTCACACACTCGCGCTCTGCGGCTTCGCCGAGGCCGATCAAGTACACATCCAACGGCTTAGCCGCCGGAATATCGACTCCCTGTGCCTGCAGCACAAGCAGGATACGCTCCATGCCGAGCCCGAAGCCGACGCCCGGCTGGTCGGTTCCGCCGATCTGTCCGACAAGGCCGTTATAACGCCCGCCGCCGCCGATCGTATCGATCGCGCCGATACCCGCCGCTTTATACTCGAACGCGGTGTGCGTATAGTAATCCAGTCCCCGCACCAGACGTCGGTTGATGCGGAACGGAATTTCCATCGCAGTCAAATATTGTTGCACCGCTTGGAAATGCGTTTGGCATTCCTCGTCCAAGTATTCGAGAATGGTCGGTGCGCCTTCGCCGTATTTCTGATCGACCTTACAGTCGAGAATCCTCATCGGATTGCGGTCGTAGCGCGATTGACAATCCTTGCACAGCTTATCCTTCACCGGAGCGAAGAACTGCTGAATTTTCTCGCGGTATACAGCCCTCACAGCCGGATTGCCAACGGAGTTGATTTCCACCGTGACGTCTTTTAACCCCAGCTCCTTATAGAACGTGTAGCCCAGCGCAATGATTTCCGCATCGAGACTCGGATCCACCGAACCGAACGCTTCGATGCCGAACTGGTGAAACTGGCGGTAGCGGCCGGCCTGCGGCTGCTCGTAGCGGAACATCGGGCCGATATAATACAGCTTGCTGACATCCGGCTCGCCATACAGCTTGTTTTCTACATAGGAGCGAACGACTCCGGCCGTTCCTTCGGGACGAAGCGAAATGCTGCGGTCGCCTTTGTCCAGGAAGGTGTACATTTCCTTCTCGACGATGTCCGTCGTCTCTCCTACGCCGCGCTGGAACAGCTCCGTGTGCTCGAACATCGGCGTACGAATCTCGCGAAAATTGAAACGCCGACACAGTTCCCGGGCCTTCGTCTCAATATACTGCCATTTCTCAATTTCGCCGGGCAGCAGGTCTTGCGTGCCCTTTGGTTTTTGGATGCTCATGTAAGCCCAGACTCCTTTCTGTCGCGTTTCAGCACAAAAAAATAAAAAACTCCCGCCCCTGAACTAATTCAGGGACGAGAGATTGTACTTGCTCAAAGTCTCCCGCGGTACCACCCACGATTCGAACGAGCTTGCTACTGCCGGGCCCGGCTTTCCGCAAAATAACTCGCTCACACTCTTCAAGCGGGTAACGTCCGCCAGCCGCAAACGACTAATATCCGGCACTGGCTATAAACGCCTTCGTCTGGCCGGGGTTCCCCGTTCGTCCTCCGGGAGGTCTGTTCGTCCGATTCGCATAAGGAAGCTTGCAGCCTGGGCTTCCCTCTCTGGATACGCAAGGTTCGAATTACTTTGTCCCATCAACGGATCTACAAGATATGACATGGAATTAGAATTTATTCTACCCGCGAAGGTATCCAAAGTCAAGAAAAAACATCCGCTTGCTTGCAAATTTTCATTCGGATTATTTTGCCGCCTTCAGCGCGTTATATACGTCTTTCATCATCATATACGCATCGCCGTTGGTCAGCTCCTGCTTATTTGCAATGCCGTCCAACGTCGCGGCAGCAAGGAATCCTTTACTCTGCAGTGTCTGCAGCGCTTGCTCGGGCGCCGTTTCCACCTTCAGCAGAAGGGCGATCATATGCGCCGCTTGGTCCAACGTAACCGGCAGTGTCTTCGGATCGGTGCCTTTGGCGAGCGCCTCTCCCGGGTTCCCGGCCATGGCCTCGGGCTTGAACTTGCGCATGCCCAAGAGAAGGTTGACTAACCGCTGCTGGTTGGACTTGCTGTCCAGCGCAAAGTTGTTGTCGTATCCGCCTGTCGCAAGACCGAGCGTGACCGCTACCTTCAGGCCTTCGTACGCTTTATGCTCCATGAACGGCTGGGCCTTAATGCTGAACGGCTTCAGTACCATGCCCTGATTATTCAGCGTATCCTGAAGCTTCGTAATGGCTTCTTTGTTGGCGGACATTTGACGGAACGTGCTTCCGGAGTCCGCCGCGATTTTCGCCGCGGCCCCGGCTGCCTCGCCGGCCGCCATACCGACTGGAATAACTCGTGCGGTCCCGTGCGGGAGCGAATCGAAGCTTGCCGCGCGTCCGACGACCAGCAGCCCGTCCACTTTCAGCGGCACGATGCTGCGGAAAGGTACTGCGTATTGCTGAGGCACGGTCACGACCGCACCGGTATCCGCAGGCGACATGCGCTGAATATCGACCGGATAGGAGCCGAAACCGATGCGATCCCATTGATCGCGGTTTTCGAGCACGTCGATAATGCTGAGGCGGTATTCGCCTTGGATGTGACGCGTTTCGCGCACATATAGCTCCGGCGCTGTATCGTCCAAGTCGATGCCGGCAAATTCAGGATATTTTTCCTTCATGTATTTCACAATATTCGGAAGCTCGTCCTTGCCGAGCTTAAATGCTTCTTCACGCGATTTGGGGTCGGTTCCGTCAATTCCGAAAATTTGCAGCGCGTTGATCAGCATCGTATCGTTGTTCTGACGTCCGATGTTCAATCCCCGCATCCGCACGCGATCTTTATTGACCGCAGGATAATCCTTCATGTCTTTGTAGCCCCAGGCGCTCATTTCATTCGCGCCTGTTCCGGCGTCGTTATCTCCGTCCAGACGCTTACGGACCTTCTCCCATACGTCCGGCGTGACGTTCTTCAGCCGGAAGACGAGCGTCACGGCCATACGCGCCTTCTTGTCGCCGAGATCTTCGCGTCCCGTCGTATAAGGAACTCCGGCGGATGCGGCAATGTCCGCATCCTGCGTTGCATCGATGAGTGCTTTGGTCTCGACGGTTTTGACACTGCCGTCGGCCAGCGTCAGCTTCATGCCCGTGATTTTGGAAACCGTACCCGAAGGGGAGGTGATCGGCTCCATCGATTTGACCTTCAGCAGCACGTCGATATTTTTCTCCGCGGCTACCAGCGAATTAAAGGCATTTGCTGCCGTCACGACATCGAACGAATCTCCTTCAATTTTGCCGTACCACTCCGCAAATATGCCCTTGTTGAGCATTTCCCGTTTATGTAGGACACTTTTGTCCGGCTCATAGTTCATGTCCAAGCTGTTTAACCATCCGAGCGTCATCAGTCCGCCCAAGATCTCGCGGTCTTTTCCGTCAACCAGCAATGTCTTCTGGCCGTTGCGCGCCGCGGAAACAGCCGCCGCCACTCCCTCGGGGTCGGTACCGGCCACGATAAGGTCATAGCTGTCTTTTGGAGTGCTTACCGTCTTCACTTCTTCCAGCTTCTGGGCGGCTTTTCGTTCACCGCCCCCCGCTCCTGCTTTCGTTCCCCCTGCTTTCCAGTAATGCCATGCACCGGCGCCAGCCGCAATTAGAACGATCAGTGCGATTACTAGTACGTATCCTTTTGCGCTGCCTCCGGAATTGTTCGATTTCCCTGCCATAATACACCTCTGCCATGTTATGATTAATGCCTGATCATTCGAAATTAAAACGAAGCATGATCCATTACGTAGCCTTAAGACGGCTGGCCGGCCGGAATGCCATAAGCATCGTTCAGCAGCCTGATTTTTTTGTCTACATACTCTTGATAAGCCTCGTTGTAGAAGGAGGGCTCCTTCGGGTTCGGCATCCGTTCGATGCGCTGCTCGTAGCCGTCCTCATGCTCGACCTTCGGATACAGCACTTTGCTTACCGCGCCGCAGCCGAGTCCGATAATCGTCTGACGCTCTTCCATCATCAGAATGTTATACAGACTCTCGAAGCCTTCGAGCGAATAGCCGACGTTCTCCTGATTGCCCAAGATGTTTTTCTGCCGGTACATGTAATACGGCTTGTATCCGTGCTCCTCCATCCATTCGGAGGCTGTGCGAATCATCTCGGCTATTTCGTCCCGTTCCGCCACTTCGTACTCGCTTTTGTTCTTCGTCATCTTGGAAGCGCGCTTGAAGGAAAGCGTATGAACCGTCAGCGATTCCGGCAGCAGCTCGGCCGTTTGATCGAGCGTCCTCTGCAGCTCAGCCATTCCTTCGTTCGGCAGCCCAATAATCAGATCCATGTTGATGTTGTTCAGGCCGAGCTTTCGCGCGAGCTTGAACTTCTCGATCGTTTCCGTCACCGTATGGTGCCGTCCGATCGCATCAAGTGTCGCCTGCGTGAAGCTTTGCGGGTTAATACTGATTCGGTCGACCTTCCAACGTTTCATTACTTCGATCTTGTCTTCGGTTATCGTATCCGGACGGCCGGCTTCGACGGTAAGCTCGCGGACACGATCCATCGCCGGGAACGATTCGTGCATCGTGACGAACAGCGCATCCATCTGCTCGGCCGTAATGCTCGTCGGCGTTCCTCCGCCCCAATAAATCGTCGTTATGCCGACTCCGGCTTCCCGCAACCAGCGGCCCATCTCACGAATCTCGTAATGCAATCCTTCCAGAAACGCCTCGACAGATCCGTTATTTCCCCGAATATCGTAGGCCGGAAATGTACAGTACGCGCATTTGGTCGGACAAAACGGGATTCCGATATAAATGCTCACTTCCCGGTCCAAATGGAACAAATCAGGGATCACTTTCAGTTGACGTTCGGCTATACCGGCAAGCAGCTCCACTTTCGGTTCGGTGACGAGATACTCGTCGCGCAGCGTTTGCTTGCAGCTTTCCATCGGTTGTTTCATCATCATGTTATGCATCAGCTTGGTCGGCCGCACGCCGGTCAAAATCCCCCATGCCTGCTCCAGCCCGGTATACTCGCGAAGCACTTGAAGCAGCCCGTAGCTGACCGCCCGCTTGACGGTGCGTTTATGCCCGGCGTCCCGCGCATCCATCGCCCGCTCATGCTCGTTGTCGTAAGCGGCTTCCGTCTCCCGGTCGGTCAGTCGGATCTTGGACCTGATTACTCGCTTCGTTTCATCGGCTTCCACATCGACGCGAACGTGCAGGCGCGCATCGTCCGTTCTCTCGTAGACCGCCTCGACCTCTTCGAAAAAAAGCTTGCCTATATGAAACAGCTCATTGGCCTGTTCACCGAAACCGACACGCTCGAATTCGATTTTCAATGCATTCCATCCTCCGTTAATCGTCTGTGCGAGTCAGCCGCTGGATGCCGAAACAAATGCTTCGTCACTTATAAGACGGGACTACTGCACAAGAAGTTTCAAATTGGAACAAAACTAGCAATAGTTTAGCATATTTGGCTGTCTAATGAAACAAACGGGCCGCTTTCGCTCAATCCACGAAAACGGCCCGTCTTTTTGGTCAGCGGAACGGTTTGCGCGCCGTCCGCTTCAGTTGCTCGCTGGAAGAAGAGAAATCGGCACGGATTTCCGTATCGTCCATGCCGGACGATTGCAATGCCGCCGCCTCCGCCAGACCGCCGGAACCAAGTTGCAGCTCCGGCATCAGTAAGCTTTGTTCTTTCGGCGATCGGTACATAATAGGCATAGGCTCCTTAGATGTCGGGCAGCCGCACAAGATAAACCGTGTGCAGGCTTATTCTCATTGTCCCCCGCCTGAGCCCTGCTTATTCGCATGCCGAAGCCTCTTGAACAGCCGCGGATAAAAGCCGTTATACGTGCGGCTCCTGTCCCGGACTCTAGGCCTGCTTGCTTTCGACAATGAGCGTAACCGGTCCGTCGTTGACGAGGGACACGTCCATCATTGCCCCGAACCGTCCGGTCTCCACTTGAAGCCCCGCTTCGCGAAGCATACCGTTAAACCGTTCGTAAAGCGGCTCCGCAAGCTCAGGACGAGCGGCCGCCATGAAATTGGGCCGTCTTCCCTTCCGGCAGTCCCCGTATAAGGTGAATTGAGAGATGGACAGCACCTGGCCTCCGGTCTCAAGCACCGAATGGTTCATTTTCCCTTGTTCGTCTTCAAATATGCGCAAGCCCGCTATTTTATCGGCAACGTACCGGGCATCCTCCTCGGTATCGCCATCTGCAATGCCGACGAGCAGCACCAAGCCTTGGTCGATGCGTCCTACCGTTTCACCGTCCACCGTCACTTGTGCCGCTTTGCTTCTTTGCAGTACCACTCTCATGAACGTCCAGACTCCGTTTCAAAAAATAAAATTTCCGGGGCTTTAAGCCTGCATAATGCGTTGTACCGAATATACGTCCTTGATCCGCTTGATTTTTTCCACGACCGAATGCAGATGATCGATATTGCGGATCAATATCGTCATGTGGATGACCACCATCTTATTTTTATCCGAGCGGCCGGAAACGGCAGAAATGACCGTTTTGCATTCCGATACGACCTGCAGCACTTCGTTTAGCAGTCCGCGCCGGTCGTGTCCCGTAATTTCGATCTCGACATTGTAATTCGCCTCGATGTTGTCCGCCCACTCCACCTCGATCACGCGATTCCCTTCTTCGCTGCATTCCGGTGAAGGAATGTTCGTACAGTCCGAACGGTGAACGGATACCCCCCGCCCCCGCGTAATATACCCGATAATCACATCGCCCGGAACGGGATTACAGCAGCGGGCAAACCGCACAAGCAGGTTGTCCACTCCTTTGACCCGGACCCCTCCGGTCGGACGGCCTTTGCGCTCCTTATCCGACACCGGCGCTTTCATTTCCTTAACCTCGGACGTAAGCATCGCCTGCTGCTGGGCTTCCTCCGCTTCCCTGCGAACCTTCTCGGTCAAACGGGTTACGATCTGGGCCGCGGTGATGCCGCCGAAGCCGACGGCCGACAGCATGTCCTCGATTTCGTTAAAGTTGAACTTTCGGGCGACCTCCAGCATCTCGTCATCTTTCGTCAGCGCAGGAACGTCGTAGCCAAGCCGTTTCAGCTCGCGCTCGATCATTTCGCGGCCCTTGAGCACGTTTTCTTCGCGGCGCTCTTTCTTGAACCATTGGCGAATCTTGGTTCGGGCGTGCGACGATTGAGCAATTTTCACCCAATCCTGGCTCGGTCCGTACGAATGCTTGGACGTCAAAATCTCGATAATATCGCCGGTTTTCAGCTTGTGGTCGAGCGGGACGATGCGACCGTTGACTTTGGCGCCGATCGTACGGTTGCCGACCTCCGTATGAATCCGGTAAGCAAAGTCGAGCGGGACCGAGCCCGCTGGCAGTTCGATGACTTCCCCTTTCGGCGTAAAGACGAACACCAGATCGGAGAAAAAATCCATTTTAAGCGACTCGACGAACTCCTGTGCATCCTGTGTATCGTTCTGGAGCTCTAGAATCTCGCGGATAAAATGCATCTTGTCTTCGTAGCTGCCTGACGGGACAGATGTGCCTTCTTTATAGGCCCAATGCGCAGCGACCCCATACTCCGAGGTACGGTGCATCTCAAACGTGCGGATCTGAACTTCCAACGGCTCGCCTTTCGGACCGATGACCGTCGTATGCAGCGATTGATACATATTCGGCTTCGGCATGGCGATATAATCTTTGAAACGGCCAGGCATCGGCTTCCATAGCGTATGGATGATCCCTAGCGTGGCGTAGCAGTCTTTAATATTGTCGACGATAATCCGCAGCGCCAGCAGATCGTAGATTTCATTGAACTGCTTGCTTTTCACCGTCATCTTCTTGTAAATGCTGTAAATATGTTTCGGTCTTCCCGAGATGTCGCCGTCGATCCCCATCTCCTGCAGCTTCTCGCCTACCGACGTAATGACGTCGCTTAAGTACTGCTCCCGTTCGGCGCGCTTCTTCTGCATAAGGTTCACGATGCGGTAATACTGCTGGGGATTCAAGTATCGCAGGGCGATGTCTTCCATCTCCCACTTGATCGCCGATATCCCCAGACGATGCGCGATCGGGCAAAAGATCTCCAGCGTCTCGTCCGCGATGCGCCGCTGCGCTTCTTCCGACTGGTGCTTGAGCGTTCGCATGTTATGCAGACGGTCCGCCAATTTAATAAGAATGACGCGAATGTCCTGTGCCATGGCGACGAACATTTTGCGATAGTTTTCGTTCTGGTGCTCTTCCTTGCTCTTGAATTTGATTTTCTCGAGTTTGGTGAGGCCGTCGACGATCATCGCACAGGTAGCGCCGAACTTTCCATGCACCGTTTCGAGTGATACCGTCGTATCCTCCACCACGTCATGGAGCAGCGCAGCAATGATGGAAGTCGTATCCATCTGCATGTTAACCAAAATGTCCGCTACGGCAAGCGGATGCAATATATAGGGTTCTCCGGATTTGCGCACTTGGCCGTAATGCGCCTGATCCGCAAATTCATAAGCTTCCCGGATTCGTTTCAGGTCATTTTCTTTCACATATGTGGATGCCTTCGCAAGAAGCTGCTCTATCCCCATCCGTTCATCCATTCCCTTAATTCGATTTTAATCCATTATGCCCTTGAACCGGGGGCTGCGTCAAGAATTTGCGGGACAAACCGACATATTACGCGCAAAACGGACAATTATACACGCTCCTCTTACGCTGGCGGCTACAAATCCCGGAGCGCATCGGCTACGAGCCTTCGGCGTTCTTCAATATACCTGCGAATCATCCATACTTCGCCCTCGAACTCCGAAACCGACCATTTGCGAGCCGTATCCCGTATCACATGAGGCCTGATCGCGCTATGCATGGTGTAGGCGACGGGAATGATTCTTCTTACCGTGAACGGGTCGTTCAGCATAGCCGCAAGCAGCTTTTTATATTTGCTCCGGACGGCCGGAAATTTCAGCAAGGTACGGGTCAGCCGGTTATACCCCGTCACGCGCACCAAATCGCTGCCGCACGGTTTGCCGAAACAGTTCCTCCCCCAGGTGCCTTCATAATCCCATGGAATGATCCGGTATTTTTGTGATTTTCGGTGCCGATACATGGCATAGTTCTGATCGAAGCCGTCATAATTTCCAGTTAAAACGGCCCCTGCCAACCAGCGGAGGTAATTGTCGATGTCCAAGCGAAGCTGCAGATAAGATAACAGCGCTTTAGATCTGTCCGAGCCGAGCGTATTCAGCTTACGGATAAACAACGTGAACTTGCTCCGATCATCCGAGGACCCGATCATTTGCTTGTAGCCCGAAAATAATGAGGATTTTTTGCGGCTCGAATCGTTTGAATACAAGCTGAAGTTAGCATTGTCGTTTATAGCATAAAATAGCGATTGAACCGAGATTCCCCGTCTTCGGAAAAAATAATGGTCGACTCCTTCAATTTCCAGATACACCCCTAAATTTTGGCCGTTGAGCCGCAGCAAACAATGTCTGGTTTGAGGACAAGGCACCCCGATCCATTCGAAAAAACGAAACGACAAAGCATTCCGAATCAAGGAAGGATCGTCGTACTCGGCATTATAATGGTACGTTTTCCCGCCGCTAACTACTTCGTAGGAACGTTTCGGGTAGTCGCGTGTATGTCCGCCCCGGTAGCGAACCTTGATCATCCTTTTCGTTCCCTCGGACGCCATACTTCCTTGAACGAAACGGTTGCTCCAGACATTTTTTTGCAGCTCTTTCAACTGCTGCTCGCCAATTACCAAATGCCTCACAGGCAGTTCTGCAAACATCGGCCTTCCGCCTTTCTCTACAAAGCAAAAAGCCTATCCTTGAGGATAGGCTTTTTGTGCTACTTTACCGTATGCGTCCATAAACAGCTCAGTCACGGCGAGTGCCTTGTCTGCAATTAACGCTAGCTCCGGCCACGTCGGCTGCCCCATTTCGCCTTGATTTCCGCCCCAAAACCATGGATCGCAATTAGAAAATAAAGGATTCATAGTGCAAAACTACCTTCTTTCCCATTGATAGTTTTAACTTATACTTGCAGTGAAAGCGTTGTCACGGAACAAACGTTAATTCTTCAACAAGAACTTTCGCCTTGTCCCGCAAAATCTACCAACACTATGTCCAGGTCTCAAGATACTAGCGGAAATTAAAAGTCAACTACATTTCAGACTATACCGAATGATGCGAGATACATATAAATAAATTGCAAATCAACTCCATCGACAAATGTAAGGAGGTCGGTGCCCATACGGCAAGTTGGCGATTCGGTGACAAGCCATCGCAGGTCATCCATTCAGGTAATCGGAAAAGCCACAATTTTATTACACGGAGGGGAATATATCATGGCGGAACATAGCACGTTTAAAAGTTTGATCGGTTCAGAGGTGAAAATTAACCGGGGAGATCCGGATGCCGTTACCGGTAAATTGATCGGAATTCATCCCAACTATGTGGCCCTAAGTACAGAAGATGGTGCCGTCTATGTAAATACGACTCATTTGAAGAGCATTTCGCAGTCCACCGACCAAAAAAGCTCGGGGACGAACGGATCGGTTACGGCGCACATCAAAACCTCCAGCTTTAACGATTTGCTGCATGAGCTTCGCCACAATTTCGTTAAGATTAACCGGGGAGGTCCGAAAAAACTGGAAGGTATTGTATCTGATGTAACATCTGATCATGTTATCGTCATTATTAACAACGAACCTGTTCGCGTCCCTCTTTTCCATATTAAGAGTGTTACCGTCGGACTGAAAAGCCGTGGAGACAAAAACAGGAATAAAAGCGGGAAGGCAAACGGAAATGCAACCCCAAAATCAGGCGGCAATAATAACAACAAGAGCAGTCACAGCGGCAACCGCGCTAATCGTAGTCACCGAAGCAGCCGCAGCGGGAGATCACAAGGCTTTAACTTTTGGGAAGCTCCTTTCTCCACTTAAGTCCCGGACAAGGCACCGAATGCCTGCCTCACGAGCCGCATATGCCATTTGGCAACTAGGCTTTGAGGGGGCTTGCAGCCGGTATTGAAAGGGGCTCTAACGAAATTCCGTCCTGCTCCCGGGCGCGCAGATGTTAAGCAGCCACCGGTGCATCCGGCTGCTTGGGGCGGCCATTTGGGGGACATCGTTTTCGCTTAAGTATGCAAAAAGGCTATAGGGAGGTGTTTCGTATGAAAACGATGCGCTCGCATATTAACCAATACGTCGAATTATCCGTCTCCGGCAAAAGGGATTGTGTCCGTGGTTTATTAATTGATATCGGCAGCGATATTATGGTGCTTCAAGATGGGGAAAGGCTTCTCTACCTCCCGCTCCTGCATCTGAAGCAAATGACTCTCTCCGTCAAGCAAGAGGCAATTGTGGAATTTTCTCGGGATTCATGGGAACCGTCCCAAGATTTATCGTATCGAAAAGTGTTGATGAACGCCAAAGGCATGTTTACTGAACTGTATATAACAGGGAATCAATCGAATCACGGATACGTAACGAGCATCATGAACGATTTTTTCGTCTTTCAATCGCCGGTTTTTCATTCCGTTTTGATCGCTATGCGGCATTTAAAATATTTGATTCCTTACAGTCCGAACGCAACGCCTTATGCCATGAATCCGACTTCCTTTCCGGTCAGCACACCGACCATGGCTCTGGCGCGAACGATCGATCAACAATTGAAAAAATTAGAGGGAGAGTTCGTCGTATTAAATCTGGGAGAAAACCCTGGCAAGATAGGTCTGTTAAAAACCGCCGCCCCCCCCATTATCGAACTCATTACTTCCGGCGGCGCGTCGATGTTCATGCATATCGATCATGTCAAAACGGTCCACCGGCCCTAAGCTTAAAAAAGCGGCCCGAGGAATTTTTTCCTTCAGGCCGCTTTTCTGCGAATATTAATATTGCACAAGCGAAAATACTTCGATCCCGTCCAGCTTCTCCCGTCCGTTAAGCTCCAAAAGCTCGATCAGGAAAGCCGCTCCGACCACTTCTCCGCCCAATTGCTTGACCAGGTTGATCGAGGTTGCAATCGTTCCCCCTGTGGCCAGCAAGTCGTCGGCGATCAGCACTTTTTGGCCAGGAGCGATCGCATCGTTATGCATCGCAAGCTTGTCTTTGCCATACTCCAAAGCGTAATCCGCTTCAATCGTCGCCCCCGGCAGCTTTCCGCTTTTGCGGATCGGCACGAATCCGACTCCCAGTGCGATCGCGAGCGGCGCGCCGATCACGAAACCGCGCGCTTCCGGTCCGGCGATGCAATCGATCTCTTTGTCCTTCAAATGACGGGCAAGCTCTTCAATAACGGCTTTGTAGGCTTGGCCGTCTCTCAGCAATGTCGTGATGTCCTTAAAGCTGATTCCCGGCTGCGGGAAGTCGTCGATAACGCGAATATAATCTTTGAAGTTCATACAATTTCCTCCATCATGGAATGGTTTGGTTCCGGTCCCCTCAGAAGCTTCAAACGAAACTCCTTTGCGGAGCAGTATAGGAGCTCCTGCTCTACGTCCGGCCGTTTCGAACGGCTGCGGTAAAGCAGCGAGACGGATAAATCTTTTTTCTCGGAGGAGGGTACAACCCTGTACCCCTCCCCTTCCGGCTCGATCAAGCCGAGCTCGGTAAACACGTCTAATATAAACAGGACGAGGTGAGGCGAGAGCCCGCAACGTCTTGCAATCGCCTGAACAACCTGGACACCTGTGGACCGACTCGCAGCTTCCGGCCGCAGCGCCATGACGGCGCCGTAAACGGCCTTGAACATCTCGCGGCCCGGCATGACACTGCCTTGCTTATCCTCTTCGGTACCTCCGAACGCAGCGTAATAGCGCTGTGCAGAGGACGCTTCGGCGGCCAGCGCGTGCAACTGCTCCATCCTCTGCGGGAGGCAGTAAATGAACACGTCCAATGCCTCCGATAACGGCGTAAGTTCTGCGCGCTCGTTCGCAGGCCGAAAGCGGCCGTGAATGTCGGCACACCACAGCGCGTATCGGACAGAAGGCGATTGGAGCGGAGCCGGAACCGCCTCTCCAAATACGATTACGGCAGGCAAAGAGCCATGCTGCCCCGAATTATGACGTTCCAGCCGTTCGCACAGCTCCGCCAGCTTCTTTTCCGGCTTCGGAGCCCCTCGCCAATCGAACAGCTGTATTTCCGGCACGCGCACGTCCTGGATCATAATTTGCGGACGGCGTACTCCGTTCCATTCGTTGATGGATAACTCCCCGAGCACTTCAAGCTGTGCCGACGGCGATATCCATTCCGCCAAAGAAGCTTTGCCGAATCCGACCCCATCCATGGCGGCCGCCGTCTCGTCCTGCGCAGACCGGAGAGACAGCTTCAAATGCTGCTGCTCCTTGCCCATCGTGCGCATGTCATTTAAAGCAAGATCGCCGAACACAAAACGTGGTGACGGGTTCCCCATCCCGAACGGTCCAAGCCGCTCCAGCTGTCCGATGCTTTCCAAGGTTACGTCGCTGAAATCGCAGACCAGATCCGCATCTAGCCGCGGTATGTAATCGTCCGGCGTCAGCCATTCTTTCGCCAGTTGCTCCAACCGAAGGCCGAGTTCCGGCAAATGTGCCCTTGCAAGCGTCATGCCCGCCGCCATCGGATGACCGCCGTAATGATCCATGATATCGGAGCAGTGCGTTAAGGCGCGGTACATGTCGAAGCCAGCGATCGAACGCGCAGAGCCTTTGGCCATACCGGTTTCCGGATCTATGCCCAAAATAATGGTCGGCCGGTAAAACCGGTCGACGATCTTGGAGGCAACGATGCCGATCACACCGACGTTCCATTCTTCGTGAGCCAGTACGATAGCATCGGGCAGTCCGCCGTCCGCTTTGCGTTTTTCGACCATGTCTACGGCCTGTTTGGCCATTTCGTCGACAATGCGCTGCCGTTCCTTGTTCAGCTGATCCAGCTCGAATGCCAGCTGATCCGCTTCCTGTTCGCTCGTGGTCGTCAGCAGCCTGACCGCCGTGTCCGCACTGAGCAGACGGCCGCTTGCATTAATGCGGGGCGCCAGGGCAAACCCGATATGCGTAGAGGATACCTCCCGAACCGGAACGCCGGCTATTTCCAGCAGCGATCGAATCCCATAATTCGATGTCGATCTCATCCGTTCCAAGCCTTGCTTCACGATGATCCGATTCTCGTCCGTCAGCAGCATGAGATCGGCTACCGTACCGATGGCGGCAAACTCCAGCAGCTCCTCGGGCCAACGACCGAGCAGCGCTTGTGCGAGCTTAAGCGCGACGCCTACCCCCGCAAGCTGCTTGTAAGGGTATGGACAACCCGGCTTTTTCGGGTTGATCAATACGTAAGCGTCCGGGAGCACCTCCGGCGGTTCATGGTGATCCGTAACGATGACATCGATTCCCAGAGCGTTCGCATACGCGATTTCCTTCACGGCGCTGATGCCGGTATCGACCGTCACGATCAACCCGACGCCCTGCTCTTTCGCCGCGTCAAGCGCAGCGGTATTGAGACCGTAGCCTTCGTGAACGCGGTGCGGAATGTAATAATCGAACGTGCAGCCGAGCTGCCGCAGCAGGTGAACCATCAGCGTCGTGCTGCTGACACCGTCCGCATCGTAATCGCCGTAGATGCGAATATGTTCCCCGTTGTCGATCGCTTTTCGAATTCGTTCCACCGCTTGTTCCATACCATCTAAAAGGAACGGATCGTACGTCTGATCCGTTCCTCCGTTTAAAAAATGAGCGGCTTGCGTGGAATCTGTTATTCCCCGGACAACGAGCAATCTTGAAATGATCGGCGGCAAATTAAGCTCCTCCGCCAACCTTTCAGCCGCATTGCCGTCTGCCGCGCCGATATTCCATCTTGCCTTCGCCTGAAGCATGACGGCCGTTCCCCCTATTCCTCTTAATGAAGCAGCGTGGGCATATCGTCAGGCTCCGAATCCGTACTTTTGTACGGATAACCTGCATCGTACGGATTGACGTGAACGAACACGTCGGAAACGTGCAGGAACCGTTTCATGAGCGTATGCTTGACGATTTTGGCAATATCATGCCCTTCCTGAATCGAGATGCGCGGATTGACGCTGATTTTTACGTCGACAATGACATAATGGCCGTGTTCCCGCGCCCGCAGTTGATCCACAGCAATAACGCCTTTAATGCGCTGTACCGTTTCAAGCAAATCTGCCGCATCTTCTTGATGCAGTACGTGGTCCATCGTGCTGTGAACCGAATCCATCAATAAACGGTATCCCATTCGAAGCACCATGACCGCGACGACCAAACCCGCAATTGGGTCTAAGTAATACAGGTAAGCCATTCCGAAATAGGAGCCGAGCATCGCGCCCCCGACGCCGATAAAAGCGGCAATCGAAGAATAAACGTCGGAGCGGTGCTCCCAAGCGTTCGCGATCAGGGCTTGACTCGCCAGCTTCTTCCCAAGCCGGAACTTGTATTGAAACATCGCTTCTTTGACAATGATGGACAAGATGAGCACCGTCAGCGCGAAGCCTTCCGGCGGTTCATGCACGCCGCCATAGATCGATTTCACAGCCGAAATGCCGATTTCAACGCCGACCACAAGCAGCAGCACCGATAAAACAATGGCCGCTATCGGCTCCGCCTTGCCGTGTCCGTACGGATGATCCTCGTCAGGAGGCTTCTTGGCCGCGCGAAGCCCGACCAGCACCGCCACCGATCCCACGACATCCGACGCCGAATGGAACGCATCGGCCATTAATGCTTTACTGTTGGCCATATAGCCGGTTACGCCTTTCAGAAGGGCCAGGGCAAGATTTCCTGTTATGCCGATCCATGCGCCCGCAGCCGCTTGCTTGTAACGTTCCTCCGTCATGGGCCACTCCTCCATGAGATTGATAGAAAGGCCGCGGAAACTTGCCGTTTCGCGCGGCCGGCCGCAGATGAACCATGGCTTCGGTAAAAGCGGTTCTTACGCTTTCGCTGCAGAGCTCTTTTTCGAGTCGATCGATTTGCTTTTCAGATCGTACCAGAGCGGACCTGCAATAAAGATGGAAGAATAAGCGCCGCTGGTCAGACCGACGATCTTCGCAAGCGCGAAGAGCTGAATGGAAGGACTGCCGAGCACAAGCAAACATACGGCGGCAATCAATACCGTAAGGACCGTATTGATATTCCTTGTCATCGTCTGCCAGATACTGTCGTTCAATAAGGACGCCAAATCGTCCGGCGTCTTCAGCTTGGCAAAGCGCAGATTTTCGCGGACCCGGTCAAAGACGACGATTTTATCGTTAATCGAATAACCGATCGTTGTGAGCACCGCCGCCATAAACGGCAAGTTCACTTCCAGCCGGAATATCGCGAACACGCTGATAACCAGAAAGGCGTCGTGCAGAATCGCAATAATCGAAGCAATCGCGAACCGCCACTCGAAACGGATCGTGACATAGAGACAAATGGCCAAGCTGGCTACCCCGATCGCGATGAGCGCTTTATTGCGAAGCTCCAGCGCCATATCCGGCGTAACGGTATTGACTTCCTGCGATACGCCGTTGCCGTAGGTTGCCTTGAATTTTTCCTGAATCTGTTTCTGGGTTGCTTCGGGCAAAATATCGTTAAATCTCATGGACAGGCGGTTATTGTTGTCCCCGCCAAGCGTCATCACACCGGCTTCGACACCGACGCTTTTGAGCAGTTCTTCGGCTTTGGCCTTGTCCATCGCTTGTCCGGCCGAGATGTCCATGGACGTCCCTGCCCGAAATTCCACCCCGTAGTTCAAACCGCTGACCGACAACACGACGGCGCCGACGATACAGACGAGAAGCGAAATGATATAGAACGTTTTGCGATGTTTGACAAAATCGAAAAGTATTTTAGTTTTAGAGTTCACGGATTTCCGACTCCTTTACGCCAAAGTAGACCGGCTTCTTGAACAAATTGCTTCGGATGAGCAGCAAGGTCAAAAACCGCGCAAAGAAGACGTTCGTGATCACACTGAGCACGATGCTGAGCATCGTCGTAAGCGCAAATCCTCGGATGGCTCCGTTACCGATATAAAATAACACAAAGCCGGAAATGATGTTCGTAATATTGGCATCCATAATCGTTCTGAACGAATGCTTCGAACCCGCCTTCATCGAGGAAAGAATGCTCTTGCCGCTGCGGATTTCCTCTTTGATCCGCTCCGCGGTAATGATGTTCGCGTCGACCGCCATCCCGATACCGAGAATAAACGCCGCGATCCCCGGCAGCGTCAGCGTCGCATGAATCCAGTCGAAGACGATGAGCAGCAACCAGGAGTAAGTGATGATCGATATCGAGGCAACGAGGCCCGGTATCCGGTAAAAAATCAGCATGAAGAGCAGGATCAGCACGGAACCGACAAGGCCGGCTTTAACCGTTTCCTGCAGGGACAGTTGGCCAAGCGTAGCGCCTACGCTCTGCGTATATTTCTCGGTAAGCTTCAACGGAAGCGCGCCGAGGTTGATCGTGTCTTTCAGCTTGTTGGCTTCGTCATACGTATAATTGCCTGAGATCGTCGCTTTGCCATCGGTCAGCACCTGCTGTACGATCGGCGCGGACAACTGGGTCTCGTCCAAATAAATGGCAAGCGGTTGACCGAGCAGCTTCTCCGTGACCTTGCGGAATTTCTCTTTATCCTTGACTTCGATCGAAATCATCGGACGGTTCTGTTGGTCGAAACCGACTTTGGCAGCACCCTCTACGAAGTCGCTCCCCAGCATTTCCTTCGTGCCGTCCGGGCCGCGGAACGTAAGCTGCGCAGGCTCTTTGATGATCTTTCTAACTTCCTCTTCATTCGACACCCCGGCCAGTTTCACACGGATTCGGTCGCTTCCCTCGGTTGTCACTTCCGGCTCTGCAATCCCGAGGCTGTCGGCCCGTTTCTCCAGACTGATCGCGGTTTGCTTGAGCGATTCGGGAGTAACCGGCTTCCCGGGCTCAATCGGCTCCACAACGTACAGAATCTCAAAGCCGCCTTTCAAATCAAGCCCCAGCTTCACTTGTCTGACAAGCTGCGGACTCGTCACTCCGATCGCGGCAAGGACGATCAGCACGATAGCGAAAAAAGCGACGATTCTTTTGATGTCCATAAAAGTCTCCTTCCATACTCAATATTCCTATTATACCTACGTGCGAAAAACGAGTCAATTTGCCTCTTTTTTCCTTTCTGTAAAGACGCGCGCAAAAAAGAAGCCCGGTCGCTAGCGATGGGCATCCTTGTATATGCTCATGGTCATCCAGTTCATGAACTGCGTCGCCTTCAAAGATAAAATATCGTTGACGATCCGGTGCAGCGGAGGAACGCCGGTCTTATGGTATTTGTCGCTAACGCACTCCCATATTTCCTCTCCTGTCACCTGCTCGTAACCGATCATGCGGAACTCCTCGGCTTTGCTCCGGCAAATTTCTTCGATTACCCGGCTGAGCTCCTCGTCATTCATAGGCTCTTCTTCCGGTTCGGGGTCCGGTTCCGATTCCATGTGCTTCATCCAAAGCTCCGGCAGATTGCCCGCTTCGGGTTCGCATTCCTCGTCGTGCTCCTGAACCGAGGCCGAACCGATCTCCTGCTGAGGCTCGCTCAGCTTCGGATCGGCCGCTCCTTCTTCCTCAAGCAAACGCGGGGCCGAAACCGTCTCTTCCGCCAACGAATCCTGCGGGTGATCGCCAGTCTCCCTCTCGGAGTAAAAAAGCTCCATATAGGGGACCGGCTCCGCAAGCGGCTTTTCGGCTGCAGCCTCCCGCGCCCCGTCTTCTTCCGTATTCCGGGACTCCGAGCTGTCCGTATTCTCGTTCCCGGCTTCCGTCCCCGTTTCCGGAGCGGAGGTGGCGGCGTGCTCCAGTTCCGCTTCCATGGCATCCGAACGCTTGCCGTCGCTGCGATCCTGTTTCCAACTGTCGTTTTCCATCTTGCAACCCTCCCGCGTGCGCAGCCTCGTTATTGTACCTATTCGCTGTACCCGAGCGTTTTCCTGCCGCTTATGCCTGCGGCGTGCTCTAAAAATTGTTGCATGCTCTTGGACAGGTTATGCATATCCATTAATAACGCACGGGAATACAAGCCCATCCAGGAAGAAAGAAGGTCGGTCCCTTGACAAAACAATCGTTTATCCAAGGAACGCTCATCCTCCTTGCAGCAGGCATTGTCAACCGCATCCTCGGCTTCATTCCCCGGATCACGCTTCCGCGGGTGATCGGCCCAGAAGGAATCGGCCTTTATCAAATGGGATGGCCGTTTCTTATAGTTATTCTTACGATCGTCACCGGAGGCATTCCGGTCGCGGTAGCCAAATTGATCGCTGCGGCCGAAGCCGAGGGCAACGCCGCCCGGGTCCGCACGATCTTTCGGGTAGCGCTCGCCCTAGCTACCGTAATCAGCTTTGCCTTTACGGCCGTCATCGTCCTCGGCGCCCGCTGGATTACCGACCATCTGTTCACGGACCCCCGGGTATATTACACATTCCTGTTTATGACGCCGATCATCCCACTCGTCGGCATATCGGCCGTATTCCGCGGGTATTTTCAAGGCCGACAGGACATGATTCCGACGGCAGTGTCCCAGGTGGTCGAGACGCTCGTCCGCATCGTTACCGTGCTCGCCTTTGCCTTCATGCTGCTGCCTTATGGCATCGAATTTGCCGCCGCCGGAGCGATGCTCGGCGTCATGATCGGCGAGCTGTGTGCCATGCTCGTTCTGGTGCTGCTATACCGGCATAATCGATCGCAGCGGCTGGCGCCTCACCAGGCAAACATCGGAACTCGACGGTCGCTCAACCGCTTCGATAGCCTGAAGAGTCTTCTGGAATTAGCCGTGCCCGTTACCGGTAGCAAGCTGGTCGGCTCCGGCTCGTATTTTCTCGAATCGATTCTCATTATTCAAAGCCTCGCTGTTGCAGGCGTAGCAACCGGTGTGGCAACGGCGCAGTACGGAGCATTGCAAGGCATGATTATTCCGGTACTGATGCTGCCTAGCGCCCTTACTTTTTCCCTCGCGGTCTCGCTTATCCCATCCTTATCCGAGGCGGCGGCCAAGAACGACATGAAAACCATCCATATGCGGCTGCATCAATCGCTGAAGCTTGCCTTGGTGACGGGCGCCCCCTTCGCCGTATTGATGTATGTGCTGGCAGAGCCGATTTGCCTGTATATGTACGGGCAGCCCGGGGTCGGGGCGATGCTTCGGATGATGGCGCCTGCGGCGCTTTTCATTTATTTTCAGGCGCCGCTGCAATCGACCCTCCAAGCGCTTGAAAGACCCGGAAGCGCACTGATCAATACGCTCGTCGGGTCCATCGTTAAGCTGACGCTAATTTATTTCTTGGCCAGCCGGCCGGAATTCGGCATCTTGGGTGCGGTTGTCGCCATCAGCGTAAATATCATGCTCGTTACCTTGCTGCACTGGAACAGTGTCGTGCGCCTGCTTCAGTTTCGCATGCAGGCCGGAGATTTCCTGAAAGTCGGAATAAGTATGGCCGTCGCCGGCTTTGCCAGCTATGTCGTGATGTATACCCATTGGATCGCCAGCGGCTTTACGCGTTTTGCCTTCTCCTGCCTGACGGGGGTTATCGTTTATCTGCTGATCGCCATGCTGCTTAAACTCATTAACCGCGACGACGTTTTCCGAATTTTATGGCTTGGCAAACGGATTGTGAAATAGTGGAGGCGCCAGCTCATCTTTTTTTATCGATAAACCAGCGGCCCCGATGATCGATGGAACAAAAAAATACGTCTTTGAAATCTTTGATTCCCTTACCTTGAAGCTGGCTCTTGAGCCAAAACCTGGTTTGGCCAAGCTTGACCAAGTTTTCATCCTGTACTTTACCGTCCATAATAAGCGGCAAAGGAAGTCCCTCGTAACGAAACGACGGCGGCTTTTCGCCGGACGGTTCCATCTCTTGCTTTTTTTCTACCACGGTCAGCTTGCCTGACGATTCGAGAAGGGCAAATTCCACATCCGCAAGGTTTGTCACTTTATTCTCTCTCAATTGCAGCAGCAAATCGTCCAAATTGTATAGCTGACGCTTCATTTCCTTCCTATTCAGTTTGCCGTTCTGAATAATGGGAGAAGGCTTGCCTTCAAACAAGCGGCGCAGCTTTTCGTTTTTCAACGAAACAAAAGCAATGGTCAACTGAACCACGACCAGTGTTGCCATGGGAAGGATTCCATCGAGCAAAGGCTTCTCGATATCTTCCAGTACGAACACGGCAATTTCCGCGATCATGATGGAAATGACGAGGTCAAAGACCGACAGCTTGCCGATCTCCCTTTTTCCCATAATGCGCAGGGTAAAAAAAACGATCGCATAGATCAGGATAGTGCGAAAAAAAAGCGTCAGTAGATCCATGGACTCGACCTCCCCGATTGCAGTTCAATGCCTATTGTAGCCTCGGGGAACGATTGTCATGCGGGTGAATTGCTGGTAACCAATCGATGCTTCCGCAGCCGAAGAAGCTGTACTATTTCGGTGTACATGCCCATACAATGGGAAATAGGATGGCTTGGAACAGGAGGTCAAGAGGGATGATGAAAAGTTCGCCCTTATTTTCCGGCTTGGTGTATGCCGTGGCGTTCATGCTGGTCGGAACACTGCTAGCTTCGCTTGTATTGCTGGGAACGAATATTCCGGAAAAATCGTGGCTGGGCGCAACGCTGTTTATTCACGGAGTCGCCATGCTGGTGGGGGGCGCGGTATCGGGCAAACGCAGCGGCAGCAAAGGCTGGTACCACGGGGGACTGCTGGGGGCCATGTATACCGTGGTCGTATGGATGATCGGATTTCTGGCTTACGATGCAGGTTTTTCCAAGGAGATGCTGGGGCTAGCGGTGGTAGCTTTGCTGGCCGGGGCGCTAGGCGGGATGATCGGCATCAATTTGAAGAAATGAACCGGACCTCCGGTCCAATCGAACTCGGCTCCCCTCCGTACGGAACGGAAGCAAAAAAAGCGAGATCTCTTAACCCCGCCGGAATCCGGATGGAATGAGACCTCGCTTGTTTGCGTTTGCAGCGAAGCGCAATGGAATTATTATTTACCTTCAGAAGCCGCTGCGGAAGTTGTGACCGTATTAATGGCCGAACGCTCGAAGGTCAGCTTCGTGACGTCGTTCACACGCAGGACAATTGTATCGTCCGTAATCTCCAGGATTGTGCCGTGAAGGCCCCCGATCGTAACGACCTTATCCCCTTTTTTCAAGTTGCTCAGCATCATGTTGCGAGTCTTTTGACGTTTTTGCTGAGGGCGGATAAGTAAGAAATAAAGAACGACGAACATCAGGACGAGCGGGCCGTAAGTCACGAGATATCCCTCGATCCCCGGAGCCGCCGCCGTTTCATTTGCCGCTAACCACATTGTCTGATTCCCCCCTTTCTACAAACTTTCTCTATGTATACCAAATGGTAAGTCCGGTGAATCCGAAGCGGCTGTGCTCCAGATTCATCGGCTTTTAGAACCCTTTGCTGTTCTCATCGATGCCGTATTTCGCGAAAAATTCGTCACGGAAATCAAGCAGCCGGTCTTCTCTAATCGCTTGACGCACCCCGCGCATCAGCTCCAGCAGGAAATGAAGATTATGATATGTCGTCAGCCGGATGCCGAACGTTTCGTCAGCTTTGATCAGATGACGGATGTAAGCCCGCGAGTAGTTACGGCACGTATAGCAGGAGCACTCCGGATCGAGCGGACCGAAATCTTCGGCAAACTTTGCATTGCGGACAACCAATCGGCCTTCGCTCGTCATGACGGTGCCGTTGCGGGCAATCCGCGTCGGCAGCACGCAGTCGAACATGTCAATGCCGCGGATCGATCCTTCCACCAAAGCGTCGGGCGATCCTACGCCCATTAGATAGCGCGGTTTATGGGTAGGCAGATAAGGAACGGTGTAGTCGAGCACCTCGTACATCAAATGCTTCGGCTCGCCTACGCTGAGTCCCCCAATAGCATACCCCGGGAAATCCATGGAAGTCAACTCAAGCGCGCTCTGCTTGCGCAAATCCTCGTACATGCCGCCCTGGACGATCGCAAATAACGCCTGATCGTTCGGCCGGGCATGGGCTTTCAGACACCGTTCCGCCCAGCGCGTCGTCCGTTCAAGCGATTGCTTGGCGTAGCTGTGCTCCGCCGGATAAGGCGGGCATTCGTCGAAGGCCATCATGATATCCGAGCCGAGTGCATTTTGAATCTCGATCGATTTCTCGGGCGAAATAAACAGCTTGTCCCCGTTCAAATGGGAGCGG
Organism: Paenibacillus tyrphae; assembly: GCF_027925525.1. Lineage (GTDB taxonomy): Bacteria > Bacillota > Bacilli > Paenibacillales > NBRC-103111 > Paenibacillus_G > Paenibacillus_G tyrfis_B. The sequence continues at coordinate 138,379 of NZ_BSDJ01000009.1, forward strand.
AATTGTACGCCTTCCTCACTGATTTTGCGCATTTCGCTCAAGCTGAACACCTGAAAGCCCCCGCTGTCCGTCAGAATTGGACGATCCCAGTTCATGAAGCGGTGCAGTCCTCCCGCTTTCTTTACAATCTCATGGCCGGGACGCAAAAATAAATGATACGTATTGCTCAAAATGATATGCGCATCCATCTGCTTCAGCTCTTCGGGGCTCATCGTCTTCACGGTAGCCTGAGTGCCGACGGGCATAAAAGCGGGCGTTTCGATCACTCCGTGGGGCGTATGCACCCGGCCCAGCCTCGCGCCGGATTGCTTGCAGGTCTTGATATGCTCATAGGTAACGGCCAATCCAATCACTTCTTTCTCTTCCGGTCAATTTTTCCTTATGTTTAATGAATGAACATCGCGTCGCCAAAGCTGAAAAAGCGGTACTCCCGCTCGACGGCTTCGCGGTACGCGGCGAGTACGTTCTCCCGCCCGGCGAGCGCGCTGATCAACATAAGCAGTGTCGATTTAGGCAGATGGAAGTTGGTTAGCAGCGCATCGACGATGCGGAACCGGTAGCCCGGATAAATGAAAATTCCGGTCCAGCCGCTTCCCGCTTGCAGCATGCCATCTTCACCTGCTGCCGTTTCCAGCGTCCGGGCCGAAGTCGTTCCCACCGCAACCACCCGGCTGCCCTTTCGTTTCGCGCCATTTACCAGCTCGGCGGTTTCTGCGGATACTTCGTAATACTCTTCGTGCATCTCGTGCTGTTCGACGGTCTCGACCCCGACGGGACGGAACGTTCCCAGTCCGACATGAAGCGTAACATACGCTAATTGTATCCCTTTTTGTTCCAGCCGATTCAAGTATTCCTGTGTAAAATGAAGCCCCGCCGTAGGCGCTGCTGCCGAGCCTTGATGCTTCGCATACACCGTCTGGTACCGCTCGCGCTCCGGAAGCTGCTCTTTAATATACGGCGGCAGCGGCATATGCCCCAAGCGGTCGAGCAGTTCGTTAAAAATGCCTTCGTAGCTGAAGCGCAGCACCCGGCTGCCCATGTCGCCTTCGGATTCGACGGTAGCGACAAGCAGCGGCGGCTCCGCATCTCCGTCCGGTTCCGACGGAGCACCGCCTCCGAAATGCAGCACGGTCCCGGTCTTCAGCCGCTTGGCCGGACGGACGAGCGCTTCCCAGCGGTCCCCTTCGAGCTGTTTGAGCAGCAGCACTTCGGCTTTGGCCCCCGTGTCCGCTTTCACTCCGAACAGCCTGGCCGGAATGACCCGCGTATCGTTTAGCACGAGCACGTCTCCCGCCTCAAGATACCGTTCCAATTGTTCAAATGTATGGTGGCCAATTTCCCCGGTTCGTTTATCCAGCGTGAGCAGGCGCGAAGCCGTCCGATCCGGAAGCGGCGTCTGCGCAATTAGCGATTCGGGTAAATGGTAGTCGAACAAGTCCACTTGCATGATACGTTTCATCCTTCTGTAGGTTTCATATTTAGTTTAACTTTTTTATGCTGCGCGAACGGTCATCGTTCCTCAGGGCCTCAAGGAGCGGCTTTCTGAATCGAGACGCCCGTGTAGTACGTCAGCAAAATTTTCTGGTAATCATAACCGAGCTCGGCATAGCCTTTGGCGCCCCATTGGGACATCCCCAGCCCGTGACCATAGCCGGTGCCTTTGAAAATAAACTGCGGGTCCCGCGTAGCTAGCCGCACTTTGCCTTGCGCGTCCATCACAAACAGCTGATCGTCGGTTTGTTTTCCCTTTCCACCGCTGCCTGCGACAATGACGGACTGAGAGGCCGAGGTCTGGCTTCGCGTCGCCCCCCCTGCTCCCAATATAGTATAGCGTCCCGTTTCTTCAATATCAAACCGGGTACTGGGCAGGCCGCCGAGCATCGTACGGAGCGAATCCGGATAAGCGGCTTTGAGCGGCTGTCCGTTCGCCGTTACTTCCATCGCGCGGCCGGACGCCCCTCTCTTCGACACTTCAAGCCGGTTTACCGCCCCGCCGGTATAAGATGCGCCAAGCTTTTCCTTTAGCTTCGCCGCATCATATGGGCCGCGGACCCAGGAGTAAGCGTTCGATTCGACCTCTTGATCGATGACGACGAATCGATCCCCGATGTCCACCTTGAACGCCGTCGGGTTAGTCGCATTGTCTACGTAGGGGGCCGGCCGGACGCTCACACCGGTTGCCGTCGACTCGTAATAAGGTAAGCCCGCCGGATTTTTTTGCCCCGTCGCCCTTGCGTAGTCGGAGTGAATGTAGCCGGTATTGCCGTTCGGCAGAACGATCCGGTACCACACTTTCTTGCCTGCCTGAGCTCCTTCGTCCGGAGATTTCTGGCTCTTCAAATACGCCACTTCGTTGCCCCATACTTCGGCCGGAGCTGCGGTCATTCCCCCTGCATTGGAATAATACAGCGGATTGATCAACCCGTTCTTATCTACGATCACTTCGCCTTGCGTCGCTTGCACCGCTTGCTGCGCGGCGGCGAACTCTCCCGCCACTCCTTTATACGCTTGATCTGTGGTCGTGTCGGTGACGTGTGCGATCTGGTATTTTACCCCCTGCTTGAGCGCAAATGTGCGCGCAGCGACAGCCTGCGCCTTTAGCGCCTCCAAAGGCCATTCTTTGCTCATCTCGGAGCCGAGGACCGACACGAGATACTGCTCAAAAGGCAGCTCATTGACAACGGCCAGCTTGCCGTTGAACCGGGACACCTCGATCCCCCCGCGGTAGGCGCGATCGAACCGCTCGCGAACGGTGACGCCTCCCTGCGCATCCGCCGCCGCGGCCCACAGTTTCGCGCCGCCGCTAAAAGCAAAGGCCGCTACCGGTCCACCGGCGTTCTCGCCGCCCATGTCTAGCTCGCTGCGCTTCAGCACGTAGCTCTGCGCCGCGTCCACTGGCGTAAGCGCCACGGCCGGCAGCGCGGTCGCGATCTGCGCCTTCAGCGCTTGCAGCGCCGCGTTGTCCGCGGCTTCGCCGACGAACACCGCGTAGCCGGCTTCGGTCAGCGCCACGTCGGCGTCGAAGCCCGCCTGTGACAGCGCTATCGCCTGCGCATTCGCCTCCGCCTCGCCGGCGAAGCTGCCCGCGCTCCAGCGCAGCGGCCCACTGACGGTAGCGCCGGACTGGCCTGCGGCGGCCGACGCGGCCGCTTCCTTCGTCGCGAACGGGCCTACATAGGCCCGGTACGCCGACTGGCCGCGCTTCACGCGCTGTACTACGCCTGCAGCGGCTCCTCCAGTCGTGAGCTTCTGCGCCTGCGAACGCGCTGCCGTAACGTCGCCCGTCTCGGGCAGCTGCGCGTAATAGCCGTCCGCATAGACGCGTACAGGCATTTTTGCCGATGCTTGATGGACAGGCTTCACCCCGGTAGCCCCGCGCAAGCCGAGCTGCAGACCGGCGTCCGCTGACAGCGTAACTGCGGCGGCCGGACTAACATATTTGCCCGTATCGATAAATAAAGCGACACGAATATTATCGAGCTTCGGCACCGATACTGCGGCGTAAACGGCAGGCAGCACGCCTCCTGCTGTGGGTCCCGTGAAGCCGATTGCTGCCGCAAGCAGCAGCGCTGCCGGCACCTTTATTCCTGATCTTAAGCAACGCGCCGCCCGCCCTATAGGAGCTTGTCCCACAGGATCGAGCGGCCGTTTCGTTTTATACATAAACCGCCGATTCCCCTCTCTTGACGGAGCCGCCGATGCTTCCGCTTAAGAGCGGCTTGGCATCGGCAGCCCGAGATGTTTGCACGCGCTCGGCGTTACCATTCGTCCCCGCGGCGTCCGCTGCAAAAATCCGATTTGCAGCAAATACGGCTCGTAGACATCTTCAATCGTTTGACTTTCCTCTCCGATCGATGCGGCAATCGTATCCAGCCCGACCGGACCGCCCTGAAAGCTCAAAATGATGGCCCGCAACATCTTGTGATCGATCTCGTCAAGTCCCAGCGGATCGACTTGAATGCTCGACAGCGCGGCCTGCGTAATGTCGAGCGTAATGATGCCGTCGCCCTTCACCTGGGCAAAATCGCGCACCCGCTTGAGCAGCCGGTTCGCGATCCGCGGCGTCCCGCGCGAGCGCATCCCAATTTCCCGGGACGCTTCGCCTACGATCTGCACCTGCAGCAGATCGGCAGTGCGACTGACGATATAAGACAGCTCATCAACCGTGTAATATTCAAGCCGGCTGACGACGCCGAACCGGTCGCGAAGCGGAGCCGAAAGCAGCCCGACGCGCGTCGTCGCGCCCACCAGCGTAAACGGCGGCAGGTCGAGCCTCACCGAACGGGCGCTCGGCCCTTTGCCGATGATGATATCGAGAGCGTAATCTTCCATCGCCGGATACAGCACCTCTTCCACCGTTCGGTGAAGCCGGTGAATCTCGTCGATGAAAAGCACGTCATTTTCCTGCAGGTTGGTCAAGATGGCCGCAAGATCGCCGGGGCGTTCGATCGCCGGTCCCGAGGTCGTCCGCAGATTGACGCCGAGCTCGTTTGCGATAATATTCGAAAGCGTCGTCTTGCCAAGGCCCGGCGGTCCGTACAGCAGCACGTGATCGAGCGCCTCCTTGCGCATTTTAGCCGCTTCGATATATATTTTTAAATTTTCCTTCGCCTGGGCCTGACCGATATATTCAGCCAAATACCGCGGACGCAGGCTGAACTCCATCCCTTGATCCTCCATCATCAGATGCGCCGAGATGATGCGGTCTTCCATGTTATGCCTCTCCTTCCTGTCGGCTGTCCGCCAAGGCGGACGCCGCCTGCCGCGTTAAGCTTCCTTCCACACGGCTTATTTCATCAGCGACTGCTGAAACAGTGCCTGCAGCGCAAGCTTCGTCACCGCATCGGCCGTCTCGTCGCCCTTTAGCTTCGGCTTGACGGTTTGTCCCGCCCGATCGGCCTCGGCTTCGGTATAGCCCAGCGCAAGCAGCGCCGCCTTCGCCTCGCCCCACGCGCCACTTGTCGTCGGCCCTGCCACGGCAATTTCCAGCAAGCCAAAACCGGAACCGTCCGTCTCGGCCGAAGTCCATGCGCCCAGCTTATCCTTCAGGTCGAGCACCATGCGCTGCGCCGTCTTTTTCCCGATGCCCGGCAGCTTGGTCAAGAACGAAAGATTTTCCTGACTGATGGCCGCCGCAATCACTTCAGGACGGCCTCCCGCCAGTACGCCGATGGCTACCTTCGGCCCGATGCCGTTCACATCGAGCAGCAGCCGGAACAACGACTGCTCTTCTCTGGACGAAAATCCGAACAGCAGGTGAGCATCTTCCCGCACATGGTAGTGAATGTACATTGTTACTTCCGCGCCGTCCTTACCGGCTCCTACCGCATACGGATTGGCACAAAACACGCGGTAGCCGACGCCGCGTACGTCCAGCACCACATATTCCGTTTCGCGGTGCGCCACCGTCCCTCTTAAAAAGTCGATCATCGCTTGTAAGCTCCGTTCAATTTTTGTTGTAATCCCGAAGAATGGGCATGGCATATGGCCACTGCCAACGCATCCGCCACATCGTCAGGCTTTGGCACGGCAGATAAATGCAGAAACATTTTAACCATTTCCTGCACCTGCTTCTTCTCCGCTTTCCCGTAGCCGACAATCGCCTGCTTCACCTGCAAAGGAGTATACTCGGCAATCGGCAGCCCTTGCTGGACCGCTGCCAGCATCAATACGCCGCGGGCTTGCCCGACGGTCAGCGCCGTCGTGACGTTCCGGTTAAAGAACAGCTTTTCGATCGCGACCGCATCGGGCTTATATTTTTCGATAAGCTGCACCGTTGCCTCGTATACTTGTTTTAGCCGCAGGGCATCTTCCGTACCGGCTTGCGTCTGGATCGATCCGTATTGAACGGGAACCAGCTTATGACCTTGTTTATCGATAAACCCGAAGCCGACGATAGCAATCCCCGGGTCAATGCCTAAAATCCGCAAAACGCGCACTCCCCCATTCGCTTTCCCCTACTGCGGCTCTCGGACCGCAAGAAGCGAACATATGTATTCACCTGCCATTATAGCAGATTATCCCTTCCATGAACACGGCAAAAAAGTCCGCCCGGCCTCCAATGGCGCAGCGGACTTCGTCGCATTTCGTTATAGGACAGAGCTTGTCTGAATCGTTCGCGCGGGATTAAGCACCTCTCCTCTAAGGGGATGGCGTCACTTGCATCGCTTTCTCCGTTTCTTCTATCGCATAATCACTTAGGGTTGAGAGCACGCTGTTATAATCGGCCAAATCCCTTATCCGAACCCCCTGATAAAGCTGCTTGACCGTCTCCCGGGGCAAGCTGCTTTCCAAATGCCGGATGTTCAATTGAAAAAACGTTCGCAGCACGTTTTGTCCTCCCGCCCCCGGCACCCCTTCGAACAACGACAAGTTGCCTTTGGCGTCCAGTCCGAAATAAGCGTTGTTTTTGCACTGCGGGGATAAGTCGTCCACTTTCTCGATGAAATAAACCCGGTTTGTATTCCCCAGACTAACGGTCATCGACGGATGCGCTTTGTGGTAAGCCAAAATGTCGGCTGCGTTCATAATGCCGATCCGCTGCAGCTCTTCGCCGCAAACATACGATTTTTTTACAAAAGCATCCCTTTGCCCGCTCAAATCTTTTACCATCGCACGCACTTCTTCCTCCGGCTGCAAATAGGTTTCGACGGCGCGGCTGAAGACGGACTGTTCCTGACCCTGTCGGCTCCCCTTATCGTATAGCGAACCGCGCAGCATCCATGCACCCGCAGCGAACAAGCCGGCTGCAAGCAAAACGACAGCCAGATTCAGCCAACGGCGTTTCAGACGCAGCTTTTTTTTCAATTGCTTCTTTAACTGATTCCAAAAGCCGAGCAACATCATGGCGATCCCCTTCTGTCCGTGGTGTTTTGAATACCTGAAGCCTTTTTACTATTTTTCCCATGGGGATCGACGTTTATACTTTTTCCATGTATACTATGTTGCATACGAACAGCGGAAAGGAAGGGCGGTTGTTTATGCATCCTCTAATCAAAGAAATTTGGGCGTGGGTTCGTTCCATCGCAGCCGCTTTTGCACTGACGCTTGTGATCGGCATCTTCGTGTTTCAACCGACCAATGTGCTGGGCCATTCGATGGACCCTACGCTGCACAACGAACAGCGCATCTATGTATCCAAGCTATCGCATACGTTCCGCTATGCGCCGAAGTACGGAGATATCGTTATTATCGACAGCAGGGTGGAACGGGAGCGCACGCTCAAGGACGATGTGCTGGAACACCCGCTGCTGAAGTTCATTCGCGGAAGCGAGGACCCGAATATGTACGTCAAACGGGTCATCGGCAAGCCTGGGGATGTCCTGGAGCTCAGAAACGGTAAAGTATACCGTAACGGGGAGCCGCTGGAGGAACCGTACTTGAACGAACCGATGCAGGTTCTCGGCGAGCACAAATGGACGATCCCCGAAGGCCATATCTTCGTTATGGGAGATAACCGAAATCACAGCAAAGACAGCCGGGAAATCGGTTTTATTCCGCTGGACCACGTATTGGGCATCAAGATGTGACATGAGCATAAAAAACAGCCGGAGGCCTAAGCTTCCGGCTGTTTTTTATTTAGTTCCCCAGCCAAGGCAATGGTTTTCTCGGTTTCGCCGAGCGGACCGCCTGCCGGCGATTGCGCTCAATCAGGCTGCTGAGTGCGGCACGCGCCGAGCTTTGCTTCTTTTTCCGTTTCGGGGGACGAGCCGCTTTAGGTTCGGATCGGGTATCGGTTTGCGAAATGACCGCCTTTTCGGAAGGGGCGCTCTTTCCCGATTCCTCTTCGCCTTCTCTCCCAATATCGTCAACCGGCGGATGCCCCCAAGGATAGGGGCTTCCGTACGGAGACACCGCAGGGCTTACATAGCCTGGATACGACGGAAACCCCGGGTATCCGTGGAACGGAACGATCGGTTCACAGAATAAAGGTCCCGGACCGGCAAACGGCATGAGCGGATATTCGTCCGCCGGGTGGCCATAGGGCTGGAACGGACCGGGAAAATTCGGCTGCGGCAGAGGCGGCTCGAGCGAAATCGGCGCTGTATGGGACCATTGAGGCACATAAGAAGCCTGCTCAGGCATCTGCGCAAAGGAAGGCGATTCCGGCGGTAACGCGTAAGGCAAATCCGCCAGCCCCCCTCCGCAGCCGCAGCCGCTTTTAACAACCGGCGGCTGACCGGTAGATAAAGGCGGGTATGCCGGAGGCGCTGCCGGGGCCGTAAAATATGGCATCGTCCCTGTGCTAGGCATTTGCGGAATCGGCGGAAGCTCCGGTTCCTTCCAAGCGTTTTCTTTGCCTTTTCCATAGGGCTGCGGCGGCTGGTGAGCCAATGCTTCGACAGCGGGAACATTGTATTGATGGAACAAAGACTCCGAAGGCTGCGGCGGCTGGGATCCAAACTGAAACGGTTGGTACCCGGGCTGCGGCTGAGCAACTTCATACGGATTTAGAGCTGACTCGCTCGGCTTGCCCTTCTGCGCCGCTTGGAACGGCTGTGGCGCCTCGTACGGCTGCGGCATAGGGCCCGGCATGCCTTTCTGCGCCGCTTGGAACGGCTGTGGCGCCTCGTACGGCTGCGGCTTCTGCGCTGCGCTAAACGGCTGCGGCATCGGCTCAGGCTTGCCCTTCTGCGCCGCTTGGAACGGCTGTGGGGCCTCGTACGGCTGCGGTTTCTGCGTTGCGCTAAACGGCTGTGACATTGGCTCCGGCTTGCCTTTCTGCGCCGCTTGGAACGGCTGTGGCGCCTCGTTCGGCTGCGGCTTCTGCGCTGCGCTAAACGGCTGTGACACCGGCTCCGGCTTGCCCTTCTGCGCCGCTTGGAACGGCTGCGGGGCCTCGTACGGCTGCGGCTTCTGCGCTGCGCTGAACGGCTGCGGCATAGGGCCCGGCATGCCTTTCTGCGCCGCTTGGAACGGCTGTGGCGCCTCGTACGGCTGCGGCTTCTGCGCTGCGCTAAACGGCTGTGACATCGGCTCAGGCTTGCCCTTCTGCGCCGCTTGGAACGGCTGTGGGGCCTCGTACGGCTGCGGCTTCTGCGCTGCGCTGAACGGCTGCGGCATCGGGCCCGGCATGCCTTTCTGCGCCGCTTGGAACGGCTGTGGCGCCTCGTACGGCTGCGGCTTCTGCGCTGCGCTAAACGGCTGCGACATCGGCTCCGGCTTGCCCTTCTGCGCCGCTTGGAACGGTTGTGGGGCCTCGTTCGATGCCGCTTGGAACGGTTGTGGTGTTTGGAATGATTGTTGTTCCATTGTGGGGAAAGTTGGTATAGGAGCTATGTTGGAAGACAATGCGGCTTCTTGCTTGCCCTGTGGCTGAATCGAAAACGGCGCTACGTTCGGCTGTGGCATATTCGGCTGGGCCGCAAACGGCGCTACGTTCGGCTGCGGCATATTCGGCTGGGCCGCAAACGGCGCTACGTTCGGCTGCGGCATATTCGGCTGGGCCGCAAACGGCGTTACGTTCGGCTGCGGCATATTTGGCTGGACCGAAAACGGCGCTACGTTCGGCTGCGGCATATTCGGCTGGGCCGCAAACGGCGCTACGTTCGGCTGTGGCATATTCGGCTGGGTCGAAAACGGCGCTACGTTCGGCTGCGGCATATTCGGCTGGGCCGCAAACGGCGCTACGTTCGGCTGCGGCATATTTGGCTGGGCCGCAAACGGCGCTACGTTCGGCTGCGGCATATTTGGCTGGGCCGCAAACGGCGCTACGTTCGGCTGCGGCATATTTGGCTGAGCCGCAAACGGCGCTACGTTCGGCTGCGGCATATTTGGCTGAGCCGCAAACGGCGCTACGTTCGGCTGCGGCATATTTGGCTGGGCCGCAAACGGCGCTACGTTCGGCTGCGGGATATTCGGCTGGGCCGCAAACGGCGTTACGTTCGGCTGCGGCATATTTGGCTGAGCCGCAAACGGCGCTACGTTCGGCTGCGGCATATTCGGCTGAGTCGAAAATGGCGTCACATTGGGCTGCGGGATATTTGAGAAGGGCATGACGTGCGGTATGCCCAAACTCTGGAGCGGTCCCATATGCGGCGTTTCCATCTCCGGCTGCGAACCCACATTAGGCATACCTACATTCGGAGCGAGCGGAAGCTCCGAGATCGGAGACGCTTCAACAGGCAGCGGAGCTTGTGGAGTAGCCAGCGGGTAGGGGTTCGGATTCGAGCCCGGCTTCGGAATGTAGACGACATCTCCAGTCATCAATACATTCGGATTTTTGAGCTGCGGATTGGCCGCAATCATATCCGCAAGCGGAACTCCCCACGCTTTGCCCAGCTTCCAAAGCGAGTCCCCCTGAACCACAACGTGCTTATACAAATAATCTGTTGGCGGGGGGGCTACCGGCTTCGGCGCATGAGGAATTTTCACCTTCTGCCCGACATCGATGACGTTCGGATCGGTGATTTGCGGGTTGGCCGCGATCAGCTTGTCGAGCTCGACGCCGTACTTTTGGGACAGCCCGTAGAGCGACTCGCCTTTCTTGACGATATGAATCTTCACTGCGTAAACCTCCTTCAGTTGTGCGGAAGTCGTACTGACTTAAGAAAACCGCTTGATTTCCGGCCCGGAACCGGCTCCGTGAAGCCCGCTGGCGCTCCGGAACAAAATGACATTACAGTTTATGCAGCAAAGTAGGCATTTGACCATCCAAATCGAAAAAAATGGTACGAAACCACGGCATCTCCTGCTATCACGTTAGAGCGCAATTCCCTTGCATCTAGTCAAAACTTCAAAAAAAAGAAACCCGCCACAGGCAGATTCCCTCAAATTTACCAGTTTATCACAAAAATCGACGATCCCGCCGAAATTTCGCACTCTTTTTCCTGCCGTATTCGCCGTTTAAATAAACGTCCTGTACCATACGGACTAGACTTTTGCCGTTTCGGTTCCGTAAGAAAACGTAGGGTAGCAGCCCATGAGCCGAACTTGGCAGCCGATGGCCTCAATTTCTTGCAGAGCCGCAGGAAGCAGCACGGAATCCATCGAAGCCTCAATATCGATATAAAAATAATAGCTTCCCAGCTTCTTCTTCGTCGGGCGCGACTCAATTTTGGACAAGTTGATGCGCCTCCAGGCAAACGCCGAGAGCACCTGATGCAGCGCTCCCGGAAAATCTTCCGGCAGCGTGACCAGGATGGTCGTTTTCCGGTCGGCCGTCTCTTTGAGCTGCGGCTTCTCGTGACCGATCAGCACGAAGCGCGTGAAATTATTCTGATGGTCCTGCACGCCCGCTGCCAGCGTCTCCAGCCCGTACAATGCCCCGGCGCCGAGCGGCGCAAGCGCGGCTGCGGCAGGATCGCCAAGCTCTCTGACCATGCGTGCCGCTTCACCGTTGCTGCCGACAGGCTCCAGCTCGACATCGGGCAAGTGCGTACGCAGAAACTGCTGGCATTGCGCCAGCGTTACCCCGTGGGAATAAATTTTGCGGATTGCTCCGCAAGCCGCCTCCAGCTCATCCGAACCGCCCGGCCCGCCGGGCAAACGCAGCAGATTGATCGAAATGGGATATACCCACTCCGCCTGAATCGGCAGGTCGACATTGTGCACGAGCCAGTCCACATGCAGGCTGACAGAGCCCTCAAACGTATTTTCGATCGGAATCACACTGTAATCGGTCACACCGTTTACCGTCGATTCGAACACATCCGCAATCAATTTGTAATTTACATAGTCAAAAGCGTCTCGACCAAGATAATGATGTGCGGATTCTTCGGTGTACGTTCCAGGTCCGAGGAGCGATATTCGCTTCATGCCCGGTTCTCTCCCTTTATCATTTCAAATAGTGTATGTCCGCCGTCCGCAGAGATCAATCGGTGCGCCTGAACCCCCGCTCGGTCAGGACTCAGCCACATCGTCGAGGCCTCGATCCCTTCTTCCTTCAACGTTCCCCGCATGAACGCCTCAAGCTCCGCCTTCCGGGAGCTGCGGCGGTCGACGAGCGCCAGCATCGTCGGACCTGCGCCGCTAAGCGCAACGCCGAGCGCGCCGTGGTCCGTCGCTTCGGCGAGGATCTTGGCGAGCCCGGGCACGAGCGGTGCCCGGTATGGCTGATGCAGCGCGTCCTTCATCGCGCGCGCGATCATGTCGAGCCGCCCGGTGCACAGGGCGGCTACCAGCACCGACGAATGGCCGACGTTGAAGACGGCGTTTTCGAGGCTCTGCTCGCGCGGCAGCACCCCGCGAGCTTTGTCCGTCGACAGCTGGAAGTGCGGGATCGCCACCAGCACTTCCAGCTGTTCGTGCGGCTCGATGCGGATATGCTCCGCCCGCTTGCCGTCCCAGAAAGCGACAACGATGCCGCCAAACAGCGAGGCCCCGACATTGTCAGGGTGCTGTTCCAGCTCCGTCGCCATTTGAAACAAATCGTCGTCGGTAAACGGACGATCGATCAGCGCGTTAGCCGCAGCCAGCGCGCCGATAATGGCCGAAGCGCTGCTGCCGAGCCCGCGCGTCAACGGAATGTCGCTGTACATCGCAATGTACAGCTCCGGATGACGGACACCGGCCCGCTCAAACACCATTTGGGCTACTTTGTAAATGAGATTGTTTTTATCCGCAGGTACGCCGTTCATCTGGTCGCCGAAAAGCTCGATCTGCGTCGTCTCGGCAAGCCCCATCTCGATCCAAGCATACAAATTCAACGCCATTCCCAGCGTATCGAAGCCGGGGCCGAGGTTGGCCGTGCTGGCCGGTACTTTGACGCGCACTCTCCTGCTGCCGTTTTCCATAGTTACCGCGACGCTCCTAACCTTCAAGCTTGCGGATCGCTTCCATGACCGCTTCTTCGGAGTCTTGTACGACCATCGGTTCCGCACTGACGCTCTTGATTGCGATGTTCGGATCTTTAAGACCGTGTCCCGTCAGCACGCAGACGACAGATTGGCCCTTCTCAAAGTAGCCTTCGCTCTTCAGCTTCATGACGCCTGCGATCGATGCCGCCGAAGCCGGCTCGGCAAAGATCCCTTCGCGCGCGGCAATCGTCTTGTAAGCATGCAAAATCTGCTCGTCCGTCACGAAATTAATTTGACCGCCGGAATCTTTGGCTGCCGCTTCCGCACCTTTCCAAGTGGCCGGGTTGCCGATGCGGATCGCCGTCGCGATCGTTTCCGGGTCCGGGATCGGTTCGCCGCGCACAATCGCCGCCGCGCCTTCGGCTTCGAAGCCGATCATTTTCGGCAGCGACTTCGATTTGCCGTTCTCGTAGTACTCCTTGAATCCTTTCCAATAAGCCGTAATGTTGCCCGCATTGCCAACCGGAATCGCGAGATAGTCCGGCGCTTTGCCAAGCTGATCGCACACCTCGAACGCCGCCGTCTTTTGGCCCTCGATCCGGAACGGATTGACGGAGTTCACCAGCGTGATCGGATGCTTGGCCGTAATTTCGCGTACGATCTCAAGCGCACGGTCGAAGTTTCCTTCGATGGCGATGACCTTGGCGCCGTAAATGATCGCTTGAGCCAGCTTGCCGAGCGCAATGTTGTTGTTCGGGATAAGCACGATGCAGTTCAGCCCGCCGCGCGCCGCATAAGCGGCCGCCGCCGCCGAGGTGTTGCCTGTGGAGGCGCACATAATCGTGCGGCTGCCCTCTTCCATCGCCTTGGCAACGGCCATCACCATCCCGCGGTCTTTAAACGAGCCGGTCGGGTTCAAGCCCTCATATTTGAAATAAATGTCGAGGTCGAGCTCGTTCGACAAATTTTCCGCGCGGACGAGCGGCGTATTGCCTTCCTGCAGGGTGAGCAGCGGCGTATTGTCGTTCACCGGCAAATATTGTTTATAGGTCTGCAGTAATCCCATGTATCTCATTTCGATTAGCCCTCCACTCGGTATACGCTTTTGATCGCATGAACGACGTCCATGGTTTCGAATTGTTTCAGCACCTTATTCATCGCCGCCTTGTTGGCGTCGTGCGTGATAATGATGATTTCGGCAAGCGGATTCGTTGCATTCGGGTGCTGTAGAACCGACTCCAGGCTAACCCCGTGCTCGGCGAACACTTGCGTGATTTGGGACAGCACGCCCGCTTTGTCGGCGACGTGCAGCAGGATGAAATTTTTGGAAACGATCTGCTCGTCGGTTTTCAGCTTCTTCTCTTTGTACGGGATGAACCCGCGGCGGCCGTTGACACCAAGATTCAGGTTGCGGACGACAGCGACAAGGTCGGCCACAACCGATGTTGCCGTAGGCATCTCGCCCGCGCCGGGACCGTAAAACATCGTCTCGCCCACCGCTTCTCCGTAGACGTAGACGGCGTTGAACACACCGTTGACGGACGCCAGCGGATGCGACGTCTTCACCATCGTCGGTTGCACGCTGATGCTGATATGCTCGTCCTGACGCTCGGCGATGCCGAGCAGCTTCACTTCGTAACCCAAACGTTTGCCGTACGCAATGTCCTCTTTCGTTACGCCGGAGATGCCCTTCACTTCTACATCTGCAAGCGCGACGTTAGCGTGAAAGCCAAGCGTGCCGAGAATCGTCATTTTCCGCGCCGCATCGAAGCCTTCGACATCGGAGGTCGGATCGGCTTCGGCATAGCCGAGCTCCTGCGCTTCCTTCAGCACATCGGCGTAAGCCGCGCCTTCCTGGCTCATTTTCGTCAAAATATAATTGGTTGTCCCATTGACGATACCCATAATCTTCGTGATCCGGTCGGAAGAAAAGCCTTCGATCAACGTGCGGATGATCGGGATACCGCCGGCTACGCTCGCTTCGTAGAAAACGTCGCAGCCTTTCTCAGCAGCTTTCGCCAAAATCTCCGGACCGTGCAGCGCCATCAGGTCTTTGTTTGCCGTAACGATGTGCTTGCCGCGCTCCAACGCACCGAGCATCAACTGCTTCGTCAGCTCGATGCCGCCCATCACTTCGACGATGACGTCGATCTCCGGGTTCTCGATGACATCCCAGGGATTTTCCGTCAGAATATCCGACGATACGTTGATACTGCGGGCTTTGTTTTTGTCCTGCACCAAAATTTTAGCGATCTCGATCGGCGAGCCCGATTGGCTCATCAGATCGTGCTGATGTCCTTCCACGATGCGAACGACCCCGGTACCGACCGTACCGAGACCAAGTAATCCAACTTTGACGGGTTTCATAGGGTTCCTCCTGATTGTAATTGTGCATAAAGTAGATGGTCCCAAAAATTAGTTCTAGCCTTGCCCCACCAAAGCGGCCCGGCTTACCCCTTCCTGGCAGCGCAGCTTGTCGAGCAGCGTGGCGACGGTCTCGCCCATCATGGACGTTTCCACCGAGATGACAACATTGGCTATGCCCTGCAACGGGATCGTCTGGTGAATCGTCAGCACGTTGCCCTCAAGGCCAGCAATCATCGCAAGCACCCGGGACAAAATCGCCGGACGATGCTCCAAATCCATCGAGATCGTTACGATCCGCTCCCGTTCGAGCTTGCTGAGCGGGAAAATCCCGTCCTTATACTTGTAAAAAGCGCTTCGGCTCAGCTCCACCTGCTCCACCGCTTCGTGAATGGTCTTCACTTCTCCGCGGGCCAGCAGCTCTTTGGCCTGTACCGTCTTAATCAGCGCCTCGGGCAGTATATCTTCACGCACCAAAAAGTAGCGCTCCGTCCCGATTCGGCTATCCTGAACGGCTTGTTTTTCCGGCACTGTAACAGTCCTCTCTAAAAAGACGATTGTTTTTACCTAGTGGACATTATAGCGCAAAGCGCAGAGTTCCCGCAATAGGCTTTTTTCGATATTTTGTGATAAAGTGGTATTCAGCAAATCCGCGTTAAGCACAAAGGAGAGGACGAAGCTTGATACGAGCGCGTTTGATGGCTACGGCTATCTTATTTCACGGAAACGATATGCTGATGATGAAGCGCTCCCCCAACCGGACGCTGTCCCCCGGCTTGTGGGCATCTGTGGGCGGACATCTGGAGCCGCACGAAATCGGCGATCCGGCGGGTGCAGTGCTCCGGGAAATTCACGAGGAAACCGGATTGCTGGCGGAGCATATCGCGAATCTGCGGCTGCAGTACATCTTAATACGCCTTAACCAACAGGAAGTGCGCCAGCAGTTTATCTACACGGCCGAAACCTTGAAAAGGGACGTCGGCTCGACCGACGAGGGGGAGCTGCATTGGATTCCGCGCCATCAAGTGCTGGACCGCGAAATCCCGTTTATTTTCCGCAAACTGCTGGAGCATTATTTTACCGAAGGGCCGAATCCCCACGTTTGGGTCGGAACGGCCGGCTATGACGAAGAAGGTAATTCTGCCGTGCATTGGACGCAACTCATCGACCCGCAGCAAGTCTGACTTTCTTCCACACGTCAAAAACAAAGAGGGCGCCCCAGATGAGCGCCCTTCCCTTCAATAATTTCGCTTTTGCAGCCCGCGTCCATCAGCCGCTCATTTTCTTCCGTGACAGCTTTCTGCTCTGGCCGATACCGCTGAGCTCACGCCATTTGACCAGCAGCTTATACGCTTCTTTGCGCTGCAATAAGGAGCGGGCCAGTTGGAAGCCTTCTTCATACGATCCGACCTTGTCAAACCAATACAATCGCAGCCCGGCGTTAAAAACGACATGCTCCCGCTCGTTGTGCAGTTCCGGTGCTTCCTCCCCTTGTATGATGCGCTCCAGCAGCTCAAGCTGGCGTTCTTTGCCGCATTTCTCCAAAGGAGCGCCATGAAAGCCAAACGTCCCGGGATCGATCGTGGTTGCCTCATCGCCCCATGGGGTCACCTTGCGGATCGAGCTGCTTTTGTGAAGCGGCAAATCTTCCGTGCCTTCTATTCCCTGTATAAGGTAAGCCGTTTCCACTCCGGATTTCCGCAGCAGCTTCAACAAACGCTCCATCGCCGTCTTATGCCGAACCCCAAGAACGATATATTGCGAGTGAACCGGATTCATGGCCTGCTCGACCGTATCCAGCAAGGTCCACAAGCCGACTTGCTCCCGAACCGGGCGCACGCGGCCGAATGGCGGACACATGAGCTCCGTCCAAATAAAGCCGATGCCGAGCTGCAAAAATACCGCTTCCCATTCTCTCGCACCAAGTACAACTTGAAGCCCGAGCCCCTCCAGAAGCGATTTCAGCGATTGCCCCGTTCGCGGGGAAAACAATTCGCCGCCGTGCAGCACCTGAGGAAAGCCGACGGACGCCAGCAGCAGACTGACCGGAATCGTCACTGGAAAGCACAATCGTCCGTTATGCGGACCGGCGGAGTTAAGCGAATGAGAGAACGAACGATAGGGCAAGGAATATTTGCGGAAAACATCGATGAAGCCCGTCATCTCCTCTTCCGATTCCCCTCTCATCCGCATCGCCATCAGAAATGCCGCCGTTTGCGCATCCGTCGAGTCGCCACGCGCAATGGCGTGAGCTGCAGCTACCGCTTCGTCATAGCTCAAGTTCCGGGTCCCGGGCTTCCGGTTACCTACCGCTTTGATCCACTCCTTCAAGACGGAATCACCTCCTGAAAATATCAACCTTCGATATGCGAAAGGCTACGGGGTATAAGGCGGCCTAAGGACGAAAATGAAAGCATACAGATACTGAGGCCCGCCTAATGATCCGACTTCCCAACCGGTATATTTAATGTTAATTATAATGACATTAAACAAGAAGTCGACTGATAATCAGGTGTTTTCGCAAAATAAACATTATAAACGCATAATTTTATGTCATATTTAATTACATAATATTTACTATACAATCCAAAACCAAAAAGTTCAATACTATTTTTTATCGATCCCTTCGTATATCCTCCTAATTAATCAACAAAAAAAAACACCAACCTCACATGTTTATCACACGTTCGATTGATGCTTTCGTTGTTCTATTCCTGTTCTACGAACTCAAATTCGAAATCCCCGATGCGAATCGTCTGACCGTCCTTCGCCCCACGCTCGCGCAGCGCTTGATCGACGCCCTTCTTCCGCAAAATGCGCGCAAACCGCATAACCGATTCATGGGTGCTGAAGTTGGTCCGCTTGATCAGCTTCTCAATGCTCGGGCTATCGACAACAAAGACATCGTTTTCCCGGCGAATCGTGAAGTCTTCGTCTTCCTCGTACTCCAGACGGTACACCTTACGCTCCGACAATTCGACCAATTCTTCCACCATCGGCATTTCCGGAATGGTTTCCAGCTTATCAGCCACTTTGTACAATAGCTCTTGTACACCGGTCCGGGAAAGGGCAGAAATTGGATAGATATCCAATTCTTTGCCGATTTCCGCAAGCTTGCGCTTAAATTCAGCAAGCTGCTCCTCTGCATCGGGCATGTCCATCTTATTGGCAGCGACGATCTGCGGCCGTTCTTCCAGCTTGGCGTTATAAAGCTTCAGCTCGTCGTTAATTTTGACCCAGTCTTCAAACGGATCGCGCCCCTCGGTTGCCGCCATGTCCACCACATGCACAATGATCCGCGTCCGCTCGACGTGCCGCAAAAACTCGTGACCCAATCCTACTCCCTCATGAGCCCCTTCGATCAAACCCGGCAAATCCGCCATGACGAAGCTGCGGCCGTCGCCTACATCCACCACACCGAGATTCGGAGTCAACGTCGTAAAGTGATACGCCCCGATCTTCGGCTTGGCGCCGGATACGACGGACAACAGCGTCGATTTTCCTACGCTCGGAAAGCCGACCAGACCGACGTCCGCCATGACCTTCAGTTCAAGCACCACCCAGCGTTCGACGCCTTCTTCCCCGTTCTCGGCAATTTCCGGAGCCGGATTGTTCGGAGTCGCAAACCGGGTGTTGCCGCGGCCTCCCCGTCCGCCCTTGGCTACGACGACTTGCTGACCGTGACGCGTCAGATCAGCAATAATCTCCTGCGTATCGTCGTCGATGACGACCGTTCCCGGCGGAACTCGCACGACCATATCATCCGCATTCGCCCCGTGCTGGCTTTTATTGCGGCCTTTTTCACCGCGCTGCGCTTTAAAATGCTTCTGGTAACGAAAATCAACCAGCGTGCGCAATCCTTCGTCCACGCGGAAAATGACATCGCCGCCATCCCCGCCGTCGCCTCCGGCTGGTCCTCCCTCGGGAACGTACTTCTCCCGCCGGAAAGCAACCAGACCGTCGCCTCCGTCACCGCCTTTAACATAAATCTTCGCCTTGTCTACAAACATCAGGTTCACCCTCTTTATGTATCAATGCCGGTAGGACCACCATAACGTCCACACAGCCGTATGTTCGCCGTAATACGTTTCCAAGCTTTCGTGTATTTCCTTAAACGATCTTTCTTTACGCTGCAGCCGCTGTGCCGCATATTTCCCTTCGTAACGAGCCGTTAGCTTCAAACGGTCTTTCATTCTGGCCAATCGCAATTCAAATACATTCTCTTCATCTTTGGAGTCGCCGGCTTCTTCTCTGAAGCAAGCGAGCAGCGCCATAACGGCATCGGCCGCTTCCTGTGGCTGAACAAGATCCTGGAGATGAATTTCTTCTTCCAGCGCCATTTCAAGTCGCAGCTCTTTAACCTCTGCCTGAAATGCAAGCAAATGCACAATCAAGGAAGGAATCCCAAGCTTGGAGACATAGCTCTCCTGCCTGACCTTCTCTTTTATTTTCTCCATAAGCGGAAGCAATTTATCATACTTTTTCAACTGCACGTAGCCCATCAAAATTTGGATATCGTTCATCCAGTCATGCCGGTAATGATTAAATAACCGAAGCAAACGAACGTCCGAATCCGGCCCATCGAGCAAGGCCCCTAACGCCGTCGCCGGCTTCGCCGCATCGTAAAATTGTACATCGTTGGTACGACCTTGTGCGTTCGACGTCACGCTTACCCTCTCCGTTCCGGTTCGTCCTTTATCCTCCCAGTATAGCACGCTGTGCAGCAAAATTCACGGTATCCCTTACGAACTTACCAAAATATTCCGGATTTAACTAAGAAAAAACCCCGGCGAGCATCGTTCGCCAGGGGTTTGGACGTTGATGATGGGAATTAAACTTCCACTGCTGCGGCTACAGGAGCAGCCGACACAGGGTAGACGCTCACTTTCTTACGATCGCGGCCTAAACGTTCGAACTTCACAACGCCTTCAACCTTAGCAAAAAGCGTGTCGTCCGAGCCGATTCCCACATTGTTGCCCGGGTGAATTTTCGTTCCGCGTTGACGAACGAGGATGCTTCCTGCCGTCACTTTTTGACCGTCGGCACGCTTAACGCCAAGGCGCTTCGCAATACTGTCACGGCCGTTCTTCGTGGAACCTACACCCTTTTTGGATGCGAACAACTGAAGATTCAATTGCAACATGTCTGTCTACCTCCTTACTCGAATGATGATGTATCTTGCATCGCTATATATGCACCATACGATTGCTCAATAGATCTCAGCATGACAACCATGCTTTCCAGCAAAAGCTGTACTTTTTCGTCGATGTCCGCCTCGAGCTCCGCCGGAATCTTGACTTGAAGCAGTCCGTGCTTCATGCGCGTTCCAAGCTGAATTCCCGTCAGCGTTTCGACGGCGTTTACCGTTCCTACGGTTACGGCAGAGACGCCGGCACAGACAATGTCCTTGCCCGGTTCGTCATATTGCGCATGTCCGTCAACGGTAAAACGTTCAATCCGCCTGCCCGGCCCCCGTGTTATCGCGACCCGAATCATGGCTTCTTACGCTTGGATCTTTTCGATCACAACTTTAGTGTAAGGCTGACGATGGCCTTGCTTACGGCGATAGTTTTTCTTCGCTTTGTATTTGTAAACGATGATTTTTTCGCCTTTGCCATGCTTTTCAACTTTACCCGATACGGAAGCGCCGGAAACTACCGGAGCGCCTACCACCAAACCGTTAGCGCCGGATACGGCCAATACGCGGTCAAATGTCACCGCTTCGCCTTCGCCTGCTTCGAGTTTTTCGATGTAAAGAACATCGCCCTCTTGGACTTTGTACTGTTTACCACCAGTTTCAATAATTGCGTACATTGTTGCACCTCCTCATGTCTCAGACTCGCCTAAAGCCAGGTGGTTTGTCCGAGCTGGACAAACGCTTGGAAACAACCCGCTTCGCGCGGTTACAGCATGCTATAGCAACATACCAAGATATATTATCATAAAATGTAGGCAATATGCAACACTTTATTGACTATAGTCAACAAAACCGCTGCCTCCGCAAGTCGGACACGACTTCAGAGCCGCCGCCTCTTTGCTGTCCCGCACTTTTTTGCGCGTCAACTCCACCAGCCCGAGCTTTGTCCAGCCGACAACGACCGTTTTCGTCCGGTCCTTCTTCGTTTCCCGAATCAGCTCCTCGAGCACCTGCTGGCGGGAGCTTTCCGTTTCCATATCGATGAAGTCGATTATGATCAGTCCGCCGATATCGCGCAGCCTCAGCAATCTCGCAATCTCTCTGGCCGCTTCGAGGTTCGTGTCGAACACCGTCTGCTCCAGATCGATCGAGCCCGTGTACTTACCCGTATTGACGTCAAAGACGGTGAGCGCCTCCGTCCGGTCTACGATCAAATACCCGCCGTTGTCCAGCCAAACCTTGCGTCTGAGTCCTTGCTCGAGCTGCTTCTCCACCCCGTATTCCGCAATCGGATCGGTATGAGGGCGAAACTTGACCCGATCGGCAAGTGCTTCGGAACGCGGGGAGGCAATAAGCCCACGCACCTCCTTCAGCATCTGCTCGGAGCCTACGACCAGCTCTTGCACATCGTCGCGGAACAAATCGCGAAGCAAACGCGGAAGCATTTCCAGATCGCTATAAATTTTACGCGGTACGTCTCCGTCCGATCGGGATATTGTCTCCAACTGCTGCCAACGGATGCGAAGCTCCTCAAGATTGGCCGCAAGCGCCTCTTCCGGCTCTCCGAGAGCTGCCGTACGCACGATGAAGCCTTCCCCGGGCCGCAGATGGCGCTCCGCCATCCGTTTCAACCGGTCGCGGTCGGCGGCGCTGTCGATTTTGCGGGATACGCCGATATAATCGGCGAACGGCATATAGACGCCGAAACGGCCCGGAAGCGAGAAATGCGTCGTCACGCGAGCCCCCTTGGTGCCGACAGGCTCCTTGACGACCTGGACCATAATTTGCTGTCCTACTTTGACCAAATCATGAATGGGCGGCTTTTCCTTCGGCTGCTTATCCATATGAGCCGGCAGCAGATCGTCGATATATAAAAACCCGTTCCGCTCCAGCCCGATATCGACAAAAGCCGATTGCATTCCCTGCAGCACCCGAACCACGCGCCCGATATATATGTTTCCGGCCAATTGCCCCTGATTTCGCTCACCCTTGTAATATTCCACGAGCTTGCCGTTCTCCTGGACGGCTACCTCGGTATGCTCTTCGTTGCGTTTCACCAATATACGTTTCATGTGCAGCAACACCTCGGCCCTATTGTACCACATTCTTTAGGCGAAAAGCTCGGCAAGCGACTTTCCTCTTTTTGTTTCGTCAAAGTAATGAGCGAGCACCGCGTGCTCGGGAACGACATAACGGATGCGCCCTTTGTCGTCCAGCACATAAACCAAATGATACCGGTCGCGCATAAACAACCGGACCACCTCGGTCACTTTACGGTTTCCGGGCACCACGATCGGTCCGGCAAGCTCTCCTGTTCCATCTCTTATATTCTTGAACCGCGCTTCCCGATGCACCAGAAAACGCATGAAGCGGTAAGGCGCGCTGCGCCATTCGTACCAATTGGAATAGAGCAAAAATAGTCCGATCATCAGCCAATTGAGCTGAATGCCGCCTTTTTCCGAGAGCAAGTGCACACCGGCGGCACCGATCAACAGCGCGCTTAGGAGCAGGCTGACCCCAGCTGTCACCTGTATCGTTCGTTGATATGGAAGCCACAGCCCGACCAGCACCTGCATAACCTTGCCTCCGTCCAGCGGCATCACCGGCAGGAGATTGAACAAGGCGATCAGCAAATTCGCCTGTACGAAATAGGAGCCCCATGGCTCGGAAAACAGACCGACCGTAGTCAAAAGTGAGCCGACCACCATCATCCAGACGTTCTGCAGCGGTCCGGCCAGAGCAACGACAAGTTCCTGAACGGCAGGAACGCCGCCGGGTTCCTCCATCGAGGCGACACCCCCGAAGGGAAGCAGTTGCACCTCCCTGATCCGCCACCCGAAGCTCCGGGCAGCCGCGACGTGTCCGAGCTCGTGAATGAGAACGATTCCGAACAGCGTTGCCGTTTCAATAAAATATCCCGTCCATACGGATAGCAGCAGCAGGATCGAAAACAGCGGATGAAACCGGTAGCGAATGCCAAACCATTCATTCCACGGTCTGCCTCTCCTCAGTCTAATCAAATGAAATCACGTCCATCGGATTGACAGGCTTACCGTTCTTCGAAACGGCAAAAAAGAGCGTTCCCGCTCCCTGCCCCCCTGCGGGTTCCGCTACCGTACCAATCGACTCTCCTCCTTTAAACCAATCGCCTGTCTGCACTTTCCCCGGCTCCAAATGCCCATATATCGACTCCATACCGTCGGCATGACGAAGCACCACGGCAAATCCGATATCGTCTTTCGGACCGGCAAACGTGACCAGCCCCGTATCGATAGTCGCCACGGGCGAGCCCGCCGCCGCTTCTACAAGCACCCCGCCTTGTAAAGGCGTAAACGGAGCGATGAGCTTTCCGGCAACTGGCGGAAAGTAATGCTTCGATACAATAGCGACCTTCTGAGCCTCCGTGTGCTTCGCAGGGTTCATTGCCGGAAGAAACGACGGTGCGCTGCCGAACTTACTCTCGTACCATGAGGCAAGCGCAACCATATCGAACGACTCGGTTAAAGCGGCGGTTACCCACTGCTTGCCCTTGTTCGCCCAAGGACGGTCGAGAAGAAACATGCCCCATACGGCAGCAAACAGCATCCCGCTAATCAGCAGCCGGACCGCAAGCCGTCCGGTGCGGGGGCCCGGACGAAAAAACGATCCGCCGTCGTCCTCCCGGCCCATGCGGGACAGTTCCCGCTGCCATTTGCGGTTCCATTCCTCCTCCGGGTCGGCGGAAACGTATAAGTCCGGGCCGGGCGGCCCCTCTTGTCGGGAATAAGGCCCGGGCAATCCGCGCGGATCGTCGGATCGGATTCTCCATTCACCCTCTATGCCCAAGCGATCCCGGTCCCATTCCCATTCGCAAATCTCTCCTCCAGACGGAAATTCGATGTGCGCATATTCCGTGTTTCTGCCTGGTCGGCGGCCTCCGCCTTCCTGCAGCTTGCGTATTTTTTCGGACCGGCGTTCCCGGACGTTTTTTCTCGTTTCCATCCCCGTGCCCCTCCCGCATTCAAGCTATACTCCATCCTATGAGCTTGTACCCGCAAATATACGGACAAGGAGCAGGGACGAACGGATTCGGTGCCGCTGCAACTATAAACAAAAAAGCACCCTTCGGCGGGTGCTTCACTTGGCTTCGTATCATTTTTGTTCACTCGTCCTCAAGCAGCTTGTCATCATGCAGCCGCACGCTCATGACGAGTCCCATCGCAATCATGTTGATCAGCAGCGAGGTTCCCCCGTAACTGATGAACGGCAGCGTTATACCGGTTACGGGCATAATGCCGATCCACATGCTGATGTTTTCGAAAATTTGGAAAACCATCATCGAGACGATACCGATAATAATGTAGGTACCGGCGAGGTGGTTGCAATAAATCGAGATGAGAATCATGCGGTAAATCAATACAAAATACAACAGCAGCAAAACGGAAGCTCCGACAAAACCAAACTCTTCGCCGACAACTACGAATATGGCATCCGTGTAAACGACGGGAATCCGGTTGCTGTGAATGGAAGATCCGTTCAAATACCCTTCCCCGATCAGCGAGCCCGAGCCGATGGCGCGGATGGCGTTGTCCACCTGCCATTTGTCGTCCTTGCTGGCCGTTTCCGGACTAATAAACGTATTGATGCGGTCCATCCAGTGGGTCGGCCATTTTTTGGCCTGGAAGAACTGCTGAATATCCGTATGATAATGCTGAAACAAATATAAAAACAAATAGGCAGCCCCGGCAATGACCAGTGCCCCAATCAGCAAGTAGCTTAGCCTCATGTTGCCGATCCAGTACATTCCGCACAAGATGACAACCAAAATCATCGCATTTCCAAGGTCCGGCTGGACCGCGACCAGAACAACGGGGATGAATGTAATCAAGCCGACGGGAACGACATCCTGAAGCAGCTCAAGCGGCTCCCCTTTGCGCCTGGCAATGAACATCGCCAAGGTTAGAATCAAAATAATTTTGAATAACTCCACGGGCTGAAAGTCAAGCTTGACGATCGGAAGGGAAAACCAGCCTCTCGCCCCGCCGATCTTTTCGCCGAACAATAGAACGGCAATGAGAAGAAATACGCCGAATCCGTATAAATAAAAGGAGACTTTGGTAAGTATCCTGTAGTCGATCAAGGTCGTAACCAAAAAAGCAATAATGGATACGATGTAAATCACGATTATTTTTTTCGGTTCAAACGTAATGACTCTTGAGTTTAGCGTCGCGCTGTACACGAGCATCGTGCTGATGACCATGAAGGCGAGAAGTATGACTACGATGGGCACATCGATTTTTTTCAGCTTGTGCAGCACCTGACGTTCATCCTATTCCGAGAAACTTTTTCATTTTATTCAATACCCCGGTCTTCTCTTCCATGGGCATCAGCGGTACCGAATCGCCAAGCATCCGCCGGGCGATATTGCGGTAAGCGATCGCTGCGCGCGAATTCGGATTCATCACGGTAGGCTCTCCGATATTCGCCGCTTTAATGACATACTCGTCATCGGGAACGATACCAAGCAAATCGATGGCAAGGACAGAGCAAATTTCGTCGATATCGAGCATCTCGCCTTTTTTGACCATGTTCGGACGAATGCGGTTGATCACGAGCTTCGGCGACTCGACATTCGGCTCTTTTTCCAAAAGACCGATGATGCGGTCGGCATCCCGTACGGCGGCGTTCTCCGGCGTTGTGACGACGATCGCTTTGTCTGCGCCGGCTACCGCATTCTTGAAGCCCTGCTCGATTCCGGCCGGACAATCGATAATCACAAAGTCGAAATCGCGCTTGAGCTCAACCACAATTTGCCGAACCGATTCCGGCGAAATGGCGTGCTTGTCTTTCGTCTGGGCGGCCGGCAGCATGTACAGCTCGTCGAAGCGCTTATCCTTCACAAGCGCTTGCGGCAGTCGGCATCGTCCTTCGGCGACATCAATCAAGTCGTATATAATACGATTTTCAAGGCCCATCACGACGTCCAAGTTGCGGAGACCGATGTCCGTATCAACCATAACGACCTTTTTCCCCTGCAGCGCCAAAGCCGTTCCGATATTCGCGGACGTCGTCGTTTTGCCGACGCCCCCTTTGCCGGACGTGATAACGATTGCCTCTCCCATAGGTCCCACTCCTTTACCATCAAGCGTGTACATTCAAGCCGAACTTGTGCAAATGATGGATTTTGTCGATTTCCATTTTGCCGTCCTTCACGTAAGCGAATTCCATATACGTATCGAAAGCGTCCCCAAGACCCCATTCGTCGGGAGGACGGCTGATAATTCCCGCGATGCGAAGCTGCGTCGGCCTCATGTGCGAAGCGGCGATAACGGATCTTTCGTCTCCGTCGACCCCCGCATGCGCCATGCCGCGAAGCGAGCCCATCACATATATGCTGCCCGAGCTGATAATAGCTCCGCCCGGGTTAATGTCTCCTAAATATAAAATGTCGCCCTCGTGCGAAAACGTCTGTCCCGAACGGACGATTCCCCGAACGATTTTCACGTCCGGAGTCCCTTGCGGCGCTCGCTCGTGCGAAGGATCCGCCGTCTCTACGGATTGGACAAGCAAGTTGCCCTTTTGGCTGATGATACTGCGCACCAGCTCCCGCTGCTCTTCGGTCACCGCCCGGTTGCCGAGCTTGACGTGCACATGAATGATCGGGCCAGTTAAAATTTGCTGGTGCGTTTTCTCCAGCTTATGTCTCAGCTCGGCGACCACGTCGGAAAACTCGCACGCGTCATCGAGCAAAAACACCAATCCGTCCTTCACACCTTTGATCGTCACATGATGTTTAGCTGCCGCCATAACCGCTCCTACCTCCTAAGCCTATACAATTCGGCTTGGCGCGGGCGTTCTCCTGCTGCCTTGCGTTAAAAAAATTATTCCATTTCCTCGGTCTGCTTCACCGGAAGACTCTCGAAAAGCTTGCGGATCGGCACGTAAATGGCAAGTGCAAACAACAGGTTGATCAGCATGCTCGGCAGCATCTGATGAAGGAATACCCACTCAAGGTTCGTATGTGTGACACGAAACAGCCGGAACAAGCCGTAGATCGCCGTATCGTAAAACAAATTGCCGAGCCCGATCACGACCATGCTGATCACAATGCTCGAATAAATGCGTCCTTGCAGCATCCCGGCCAAATATCCGGCAAGGCCCATTCCGAACGATACAGGTCCGAGCATGGGCGAATGATAGATGAAGTCGTGCAGCATACCAAATACGAGGCCGTAAACAAGCGCCGTATGCCGGTTGATATATAATCCGATAAATAAAACGATAACAAGGACAAAATGCGGGTCCACCTGGACCTTCGATTGCCAGGCGACGGGAACGAGCCAAGGAAGGAGCGTTCCTTCGAGCAGAAACAACACGGAGAGAATTAACCATAACTTTTTATGACTCATGCGGCTCACCTCAACCTTCCGGCACTTCGATCACGAATACTTCGCGAAGATGGTTGAAGGAAGCAAACGGTTCGATAGCCGCAACATGGGTAACGGAATCGCCCTCGTACCGCTCTACCACTTTGCCGATTTCAATGCCGCGCGGGAAGACAAGCCCTTTCCCCGCCGTAATGATCGTGTCCCCGACCTGAAGCTTATCTTGTGGGTCGATCTTTGTCATGATCAGCTTTTGCTTGTCGGGATCGAAGCGCTCGATCATGCCGAACGACTCGTTTTCCTTTCCTTTTACGGTTGCCGATATCGCCTTGGATTCTACGGCTTTGTCATCGATCCCGGTAAGGAGCTGGACATCGGAATAAAAATTGGAAACCGAAATAACGCGGCCAAGCAAGCCTTCGACGGATTGAACGGCCATGTTCGGACGGATACCGTCTTTTTCTCCCAAATTGATCGTAATTGTCTTGTTCGATTGCTGGAACGTCACCACTTCGGCAATCCGGAAGTTATACTTGTTCATCGACTTTTGCCGCTCCGTGAAGCCAAGCATCGCCTGCAGCCGCTCGTTCCGCAGCTCCAAATCATTCAGGCGCGTCGTATCGCGGGCGTATCTGGACAACGTTTCCCGCAGTACCGTATTTTCTTCATGAAGCGTGCGCAGCCGGTTCACATCTTCAAAAACGCCGGCGACAAAGCCGATCGGCTTATAAATCAATCCCTGTGTCCATGCAACGGTATCCTTTATAAATTTCTCCGGCCAAGTTCTATAACCCAGTTGACCGAAGGTTAGCCCCATCAGCGCAATAAAACAGATGAGGCCGAGCATCAGGATCAGCAGTCTTTTATTCCCCAGTAGTTTCAATGGCTACACCTTCCAACCCGAGACAGCGCTTAGCGCCTGGACCTGCTTGTAGGGCCGGTTCTCGTTTTGAACAAATGAATGTTCTCCAGCGCGCGTCCGGTGCCGATAGCCACGCAATCCAAAGGATTCTCGGCGACCAGCACCGGCATGCCGGTTTCGCGGGACAGCAGCTTATCCAGATTGCGGAGCAAGCCCCCGCCGCCGGTCAGCACGATGCCGCGGTCCATAATGTCGGCCGCCAGCTCCGGCGGGCATTTTTCAAGCGTTACCTTGACGGCTTCCACGATGCTGTTCACCGTGTCGGCAAGCGCTTCGGTAATCTCGTCGGACGTCACGGCCATCGTTTTTGGCAAGCCGGACACGAGATCGCGGCCGCGGATTTCAAGACGGGTCGGCGGCTCCAACGGCAGTGCCGAACCGATTTCCATCTTGATCTGCTCCGCCGTGCGCTCGCCGATCATCAAATTGTATGTGCGTTTAATATATTGGATGATCGCTTCATCCATCTCGTCGCCGGCCACGCGGATCGAACGGCTGGTGACGATGCCGCCGAGGGAAATGACGGCAACCTCCGTCGTCCCCCCGCCGATATCCACCACCATGCTGCCAGTCGGCTCCCATACCGGAAGATCGGCGCCGATGGCCGCGGCAAACGGCTCTTCGATCGTATACGCATCGCGAGCGCCGGCTTGGCGCGTCGCATCTTCTACCGCGCGTTTCTCCACAGCGGTAATTCCCGAAGGAACGCACACCATGACGCTCGGGTGACGTTGAAACAAGACGCGCTGCTTCTGCGCTTGACGGAGGAAATATTTGATCATCGTCGACGTGGTCTCGAAATCGGCAATGACGCCGTCCTTCATCGGACGGATCGCGCGGATATTGCCCGGCGTTCTGCCGATCATCTTCTTCGCGTCGTTGCCTACGGCCTCGATCGTTTTCGTATCCGTGCGAATCGCGACGACGGACGGCTCGCGCACGACGATGCCTTTGCCTTTGACGTAAACTAATGTATTTGCGGTTCCCAGGTCGATACCCAAATCTTTTGTGAATCCTCCGA
Organism: Paenibacillus tyrphae; assembly: GCF_027925525.1. GTDB lineage: Bacteria > Bacillota > Bacilli > Paenibacillales > NBRC-103111 > Paenibacillus_G > Paenibacillus_G tyrfis_B. The sequence goes on from NZ_BSDJ01000009.1 coordinate 167,924, forward strand.
ACATGGTTGGTGCTCCCTTCTCTATTTGAGGCGCTGATCACGCGGAATGGTTTGTTTGATGCGGCTTACGAGGAGCTGCCGCACTGCTGCGGCAACGCATTTGCGGCCTGACGGTCAAGGCTCGTCTAATCCCGAACCTCCTGCCGTCCGGCCCGTTTCTTTCATTATATTACATGAATCCAAGCTCCTTCAAACTTATGTAGCGCTTGTCGCCGATGACGATATGATCCAGCACGTCAATCCCGACAATTTCGCCCGCTTGGACTAATCGCTTGGTGATTTCCACGTCCTCCGGACTCGGCGTAGGGTCGCCGCTCGGATGATTATGGGCGCATACGATCGAAGCGCTGCTGCGCTTGATGGCGGCCCGGAACACTTCGCGGGGATGTACGATGGAGGCGTTCAAACTGCCCATCGACAAGGTTTCCTGCCCGATGACGTGATTTTTCGTATTTAAGAACAGGCACACAAAATGCTCTTTCTGCAAATAGCGCAAATCTTCCATCAGCAGCGCAGCGACATCTTGCGGCGAGCGAATCGTAACCGTTTCGTTCATCGTACTTCGCGCCAGCCTTCTCCCGAGCTCGATGCCCGCTTGAATCTGCAGCGCTTTGGCTTCGCCGATGCCTTTAATTTCGGTAAGTTGCTCCATGCTCATGTCCGTTAGCATGCGGAGACCGCCGCATTCGAGAAGCAGTCGCTGGGCAACGTGAACGGCCGATTCCTGATATGTACCGGTGCGGAGCAAAATAGCCAGCAGTTCCGCATTGCTCAGTGCTTGTGCCCCATACAACATCATGCGCTCTCTCGGTCGGTCTTCGCTGGGGACATCGCGCAAGGTCATATTGGGCGATTCCATGCATTCCCTTCTTTCTATGAGATGTCCGAGTCCTCATTATAGCATGATGTTTTGTCAAATGACAGTGACCGACAAAACGTGCCGAATACCGAACTGATGTACGCAGGCCAAGCGGTAAAACCTATATATCTCTTCGGAAACCGGAGTCGATTTCAGTCCCAGGGCCTGTTGGGAAATGATGGTTGAGAGGCACGAAAAGCGCCGGATAAAGGGCGCCTTTCCTGGAGAAGTTTAAGCGATTCGTTGCGGAACGCCCGGAAGGCGTTCGGCTCTACAGTACCCGGATGCCGTGAGCCTCCAGCATCTCGGACAACAGGTACATCGGCAAACCGACTACGGTAAAATAATCGCCGTCGATGTTTTGAATCAAGGTGGAGCCTAAGCCTTGGATGCCGTAAGCTCCCGCTTTATCCATCGGCTCCCCCGTTCGGATGTAATTCCGAATTTGCTCGTCCGTGAGCGGCTTCATGCCAACTTTGGTCACGCTGTGCCCGACGGTCATGCGACAGCTTCCCGTAAAACGGTCGGTCGATGTTGTATAAACCGCTCCGGGAAGACGGGTAACCGAAAGCTCCGTGCCTCCGGCTTCGCCGTTCGGGGCGTTGTCCGCCGTCAGCCCGATACAGGCTATCCCGGTGTATACTTCATGTTCCGTGCCTTGAAGCGCGCTAAGCATCCGGAAAGCGTCCTCTTCGTCCTGCGGCTTGCCGAGCACTTCGCCATGCCAAACGACAATGGTATCCGACCCGATAACGACACCGTCCTTCGGCATGGAATCGTCCGCCTTCAAACGCGAAATTACGGCCAGCGCCTTGCGCCTGGACAGCTCTTCCACGATTTGCGAAGGCGTCAAGCCGGCGTCCGTCGTTTCGTCCGCATCGCTCGCTTGGACGACGAAAGGCAGCTGAAGGAAGCGGATCAGCTCCTGGCGGCGCGGAGAAGATGAAGCCAGTATTAAGGTTTTGGTTGTCGTGAGCGTCATAAACCGGTCCCTCGTTTCGAATTTTGTAAAAGTGGGCCTTTGCCGTCTCCGCCCGCTTCGGTTCTAAAGTTTGCGGTACAGCCAAAAGCCGGCCGCCAGCCCGACGATGCTGATCAGATTCAGCCGAATATGCAGATTCAGGTCGTACCGGATGACCAACAAATCGGCTTTTGGCTGCCAGGTCAGCTCTACGGATTTGGTCAGAAAGGACAAGCCCGCATACGGCGACAGCAGTTGGCCGATAAGCGTTCCGGCGACGAGCCCGAGCAGCAGCATGAGGATGAACGTGAGCGTATTCTTTTTCAAAATATAGGATACCTCTTTCGTAAAAAATGCAATCGGCCGCTTCGAAAATGCCACACGTCATTATACCATAACTCGCGAAGGAACAAGCGGACTTTTCGTTAACAAAGGACTTCTTCACGAAGGAATATTTTACCGCTTACCGGATGCAAGAAGTACCAGTACAATAGAAGCCGGATCAAGGAAGGAGTGGACCGGAAGATGCGAAAGCCATGGATGCGGGCCGCTTTGCTCGCGTTCGCCCTTCTGGTGCTGCCGGGGCATGCCTCGGCTGCGAAAATTGTCGTCGATGCAGGGCATGGGGGCTCCGATTCCGGGGCCATCGGGGTAAATGACCTGCAGGAGAAAACGGTGAATCTGGACATAGCCCGCCGGCTGCGGGATCTGCTTGTCCAGCGGGGCTATGAGGTGGCCATGTCCCGGGATACCGACGATTTTATTTCGCTCAAGGGACGCGTCGACTTCACCAATGGACAGCAGCCCGATCTTTTCGTCTCCGTTCATGCAAATTCGTATTTTAATGCGGGCACACGCGGGGCCATGGTGCTTTATTATGACGATGCCTCCCCTCAGAGCAGCTACCCTGCCAGCGAAGAGATGAAGGCGCTCACACCCGAGAGCCGCAAGCTGGCGCAGCAGGTGCTGGACGCCTTCGTCCAAACGACAGGGCTGGAAAACAAGGGGCTTGTTCCCAGTGCGGTATATGTCGTGCGGATGGGAACGGTTCCGAGCATTCTCGTGGAGACGGCGTTCCTCTCGAACGCAGAGGATGCGGAGCTGCTGGCCAGCAACTCGATGCGCCAGACGATGGCGCTCGGTATTGCCCGCGGCATTGAAGCGTACATATCGCCGCAAAGCAACGTGTTCCCCGATCTCCGGGGACACTGGGCCCGGGACGCCGTCCTGCGGCTGAAAGCGCAAGGCGTGGTTGAAGGCACCGGAGGGCGGTTCGAGCCCGGCCGGATGCTGACGAGAGCGGAGTGGGCGACGCTGCTCGGCCGGGTATTCGACCTGCCGGCGGCGAAGCCGGCAGGGAGCGCCTGCGCCGGTGACGGCACGGTCACCGGCGGGGTTTACGGCGACGGGAGCTGCGGAGCCGCCGGGGCCGGCGCGGGCGCGTACCGCGACGCGAGCGCGGGGCATTGGGCCTTCGCCGCCCTCGATCGGGCGGTGAAGGCCGGCGTGCTGGAGGGCTACCCCGACGGCACGCTCCGGCCCGACCGGCCCGTGACCCGGGCGGAGGCGGCAGCGATGTTTCAGCGGCTGGCGAAGGCGCCGCAGGTTCCGGGCGAGCAGCTGCCGTTCCGGGACGTGAAGGCAGGCTTCTGGGCCGCGGACGCCATCGCAAGCCTCAAGCGGACCGGATGGATCGACGGCGTGACGGCAGAGCGCTTCGAGCCGGAGCGGATGATCACGCGCGCGGAAGCCGCAGCGCTGGTCGACCGCTACATGGCGAATGCCGCAACGCCGAAGAAAACGGCCCCTGAACAGCCATCATCCGACAAGTAAGCAAGTCCTTTATACCCGCGGAAAAAGCCGTCCGAACCGAATCCGGTCCGGGCGGCTCTTTTCATGCGCCCCCGTCGGCGGATGTCCGCCTGTAGGTTTAAGGAAGCGCAACCGCATGGAGCAATTCCTTCTCCGCCACGACGTACTGCATGGCAGCCGTTTGCGCCTGCCACAGGAAGGCTTGGGACGGGTTCTTCTTGTATTCCTCAAGCGACGCCACAGCCGTATTCAAGGAATTATTCATTTTGGGCAGCGCCTTCTTCCCGGCTTCGCCCAGACCGTCGCTGACAGCTGCAGCCGTCTGAGACCAGCTTTGATGCGTCGTCTTGATCGACTGCAGCGCCTTGTCGTCAAGCGCTTCCGGCTTGGCGTCGGCCGCATGAGCGATCGTTTGCGCCGCGATGAGCTTCACAAGCTTATCCCCTTGCGCTATATAATTGGAAAACACATCGGCTTGCTTGCCGTTCCATTTGACTTTCGTCACCGCCGGCAAATCGAGTGTTTTGACAATCACCTCGATATTTTTTTGCTGATAAGCTTGCGACAGCCCCAGAGCTTCGTCCCGGGTTCCCGCCATTCCCACATAGACCGGGTGCTTGTCTCCCCCATCTACCGCTCCTGCCAATCCTTTCTTGCGAAAATCCGCAGCCGCGGCCTCTGCTCCCTGCGCGCTGCTGAATACCCCGCCTTGCAGAACGGCATATGATTTCGCCGGAATCTGCAACGCCACGCCAATAGCAGAACCGCTCGCCGGGGCGGCCGAAGCCGCGCCGCCCGACTTGGCCGCCGCATCTCCCGTTTTACCGGTCGTCTCTCCCGTAGAAGCGGTCCCGCCGGCCCCGGTTCCCTTTGTCCCTTGCTGGGCCGTCGTCGTGCCGCCCGGGGTTGTTGTTTTGACCGAGTCCGTACCGCCCGAAAACATCGACAAAACCAAAAAACCGAACGCGACGCCCGTTACAACCGCACCGGCGACGGAAGCGGTAATCCGAATCCAAGAGCCGTTACCCGGGGTTCTTCTGAAATAGGCCGATTCCTCCTGTGTATAAGGCCGGTGCGTTCGCTCCATGCCGCCGGTCTGATCCGGCCGCTCGACGTAACCCGTTTCCGGATCGAACGACCGGCCGCCGCCCGTTTCGCGAATCAATTGTTCCACGCGGTGCGTCTCGGTCTCAAAGGAGCTCTGCCAACCACCGAAATCGGTCGTATATTCGTTAAGCGTAGGTCCGGTCCACAGCGGTCCTCTTATTTTTTCAGTCTCTACCTGCGGCTTGTCCCCCTTGTCCGGCTCCTCGCGGCTTTCGTCAACCCGCTGCTCCACGACGGTATATTCTTCTGATCGAAGGGGGATAACCTGCGGCCCGCTTCCCGTTTCCTGCCGTTCTTGCCGCTGCCCGTCCTTGTGGAAACGAAACGTCATCTTGGTCTTGTTCATTGCGCCAACTCTCCCTTGTCCCATTTTCGTATTACTAGACTATGAGAATCGGTCCGCAAATAGAACGGTCGCACGCAAAAAAACCCCGGCTGCGCTGTTCTCAAAAGAACCCGTGTTCCGGAGGTTTTTCGTTTCGTACTGCTAAGCCAAGCGTTTCGTCAATGCCTCGGCAAGACCGGCCGCCGCTTTCCATATGTCTCCAGCGCCCATCGTAATCACCAAATCTCCGGGCTGCACCGACTTCAGCAAATAGGTCTGCACCTGCTCCTTGGTCGGGACATAGCGTACGTTGGCGTTGCTGTTCTGACGAATCAGCTCGACGAGCTTCGCGGAATCGATGCCTTCGATCTGCTTCTCGCCCGCCGGCGAATAGATGTCGGTAATGATCACTTCGTCCGCCTCGGGAAACGCGCGGCTGAACTGCTCGAACAAAAAGTACGTCCGCGTGTAGCGCTGAGGCTGAAATACGGCGACAATCCGTTTACCGGTCGCCTTGGCCGCTTGAATCGTCGCTTCGATTTCGGTCGGATGGTGCGCGTAATCGTCGATCACCAGAATATCGTCGACTTCCCCGAGCACCTGGAAACGCCGCTTGGCCCCCCGAAACTCGGTAATCGCTTCCGCGATCCGGTCGAAGGACACCCCCGCTTCCATGCAAGTAATCAGCGTAGCGAGCGCATTGTAGACGTTGTGCTTGCCCGGTACGGACAGATGAATCGCTCCGAGCGACTCGCCGCCTCGCATCACATCGAAGGATACTTTACGGTCGCCAAGAACGATGTTTCGAGCCGTAAAATCCGCTTCCGCTTCGATCGCATACGTGAGGACCTCGCTATTTACGCTGGAGATCATCTCTTTCAAGTATTGGTCGTCCAAGCAAACGATAGCCTTGCCGTCCTCTTTCACCTGGCTCAAAAACTGCGCATAGGCTTTTTTCAAATTTTCAAAATTGCCGTCGTAGTTTTCCAGATGATCCGCTTCAATATTATTTACCAAGGCAATGGCAGGCTGGTACTGCAAAAACGAACCGTCGCTCTCGTCCGCTTCCGCGACGACCCAATCGCCTTTGCCCGCCTTGGCGTTGCTTCCCACGTTCATAATTTCCCCGCCGATGATGAAGGTTGGGTCCAAGCTGCAGCGCTCAAGTACGAGCGCGATCATCGACGACGTAGTCGTCTTTCCGTGCGCGCCCGCAACCGCGATGCCTTTTTTGGCGTTCATCAGTCTCGCCAGCATTTGCGAACGGTGCAGCATCGGAATGTTCAGTTCCTCCGCCGCCACCATTTCGACATTATCCTTGGCCAAAGCCGTGGAATATACGACGACGTCCGCGCCTTTCACATTTTGCGCCTCGTGCCCGATGAACACTTGCGCCCCTTTGGCCGCAAGCTTCTCCGTCAGCTCCTGCTGCGCCAAATCGGATCCCGAAACTTGGTAGCCCATTTCCAGCATCACCTTGGCAATGGCACTCATACCGTACCCGCCGATGCCGATAAAATGGATATGCTCCGATGTATTCACGCCTGCGTTCACCAGCCTTTTTCAGAATCGGATTGATGCTTGATCCAGGAACGGACGTCCCCTATTAAATATAACGTGCCGGAGACGACAGCCAGGTCGTCCTGTGCCGTCATGCTTTTAAGCCGCTCCAGCCCCGTCTTCCAATCGGGTTCCACGATCACTTCCACGTCGTGCCTCCCGCACTCCGCCAGAAGCGACTTGGCCAGTCCGGCCAGATCTTCGGCAGCGGCCTTTTTCAGCCAATTCGGCTCGGTTAGGATAAGCGTATCCACTATTGGTAGTATATGCCTCAAATAGCCCGTATGATTCTTGTTCGTCAGCATTCCCATCATAAAATGGATCCTATTGTACGAATACGTCTCCTTCAGCGCAGCGGCAAGCGACTCGGCCCCCTCGGGGTTGTGCGCGCCGTCGATCAGAATGCGCGGCTCCTGCGATACCATCTCCAGCCGCCCCGGCCACTGCGCCGCTTTCATGGCGCGAAGCAAATCCTCGTCTTCTACGATCAGCGCATAATATTGCCGCAGCACCTCAAGCGTCATTAACGCGACTGCCGCGTTTTTCAGCTGGTGCGGTCCGTTCATGGAGATGGCAACGTCCGGAATGTCCCGGAACGTGCCGGTAAACCGGAACGTCTGCTCGTTTTCCTTGGTCGAGACCGTTTCATAACGGAACTCCCGGCCAAGCAAATAAAGCGTGCTGTTCTTGGCCTTCGCCGCATCCTCGACGATCCGGACGACCTCCGGCTGCTCCACGGCGCTTACGACCGGGACGCCCGCCTTAATAATGGCCGCTTTCTCCGCTGCGATTTTTTCCAGCGTATCGCCGAGAAACTCCATATGGTCATGACCGATATTCGTAATGACGGAGACAAGCGGCGTCACGATATTCGTCGAATCCAATCGTCCGCCGAGCCCCGTTTCCCAAACGACGAAGTCGGGATAAGCAGTACGGGCAAAATACTCGATCGCGACAACGGTCGAGATCTCGAACATCGACGGCTGCCCGAACTCCTCCGCAACCTGATCGACGAACGGTTTGATTTTATTGATCACCTTCAGCAGGTCTTCGTCCGGGATGTTGACCCCGTTGAGACGAATGCGCTCGTTGTAGCTTTCAATGTAAGGAGAAGTAAATGTTCCCACATCATAGCCGCATGTGCGGATTACTTCGGTCAAATAGGCGCAAACCGATCCCTTGCCGTTCGTACCGGCGACATGAATAAACTTGAGACGCCGGTGGGGATGGTCGAGCAGCTCCATGAGCCGCTCCATCCTCTCCAGTCCCGGCTTGATTCCCGCCAGAGGAATAAACCGGACAACCCAGTCTATCGCCTCCCGGGCCGTCCGGAACGGCCCTTCGTTAACGCTTAGCTGTGCTTCGCTCATGATGGCTCATCCTCTCAGTTCGGCCAGCCGGGCCGACACTTTATCCCGTTTGTCCGCATAATCGGCGAGCTTCGCTTTCTCCTCGTCGATGACTTTGGCCGGCGCTTTGGCAACGAAGCCTTGGTTGGCCAGCTTTTTCTCGATCCGGTCCACTTCGCCGTGCAGCGTAGTAAGCTCTTTTTCCAGACGCGCTATTTCCTGGGCAATGTCGATCAGCCCCGCAAGCGGCAAGAACAGCTCCGCCCCGGTCACGATGCCCGTCATCGCTTTTTCCGGCGTTGCGAGCCCAAGCTCGATGGAAAGCGCCGACGTATTGCAGAAACGCTGCACGTATTCTTCGTTGCGCTTCAAAATTGCCAGCGATTCTTCGCCGGCCGGCTTCACGAGCAGCTCGATCTTTTTGCTCATCGGCACGTTCACTTCCGCACGAATATTGCGCACCGTCCGGATGATATCCATCAGCAGCTCCATCTCGCGCACCGCATCCGCCGCTTCAAAACGCGCCTCGAAGGTCGGCCAGGCAGCCAGCGTAATCGTCTCGCCTTCATGAGGCAGATGCTGCCAAATTTCCTCGCTGATAAACGGCATGAACGGATGAATCAAGCGCTGCGTACGGTCCAGCACGTAGGCCAGAACCGATTTTGTCGTTTTCTTCGCCGCTTCGTCGCTGCCGTACAAGGACAGCTTGCTGAATTCGATATACCAGTCGCACAGATCGTCCCAAATGAAGTTGTAAAGCAAACGTCCGGTTTCCCCGAATTCATACGCATCGATCAGTCGGGTCACTTCGCGGACGGTTTCGTTCAAACGGTGCAAAATCCAACGGTCGGCCGTACCGAGCTCGCCGCTCAGATCGATATCCGACGCTTTGAAATCGCCCAGATTCATCAGGACGAAGCGCGAAGCGTTCCAAATTTTATTGGCAAAGTTGCGCGCCTGCTCGACTTTCTCCCAGCGGAACCGGAGGTCCTGCCCCGGCGTGGAGCCGGTTGAAATCATAAAGCGCATGGCGTCGGCGCCGTACTTTTCGATGACTTCAAGCGGATCGACGCCGTTGCCGAGAGACTTGGACATTTTGCGGCCTTCTGCGTCGCGGACGAGACCGTGAATCAGCACGTCTTTGAACGGAATTTGATCGGTGTATTCGAGTCCGCTGAAAATCATCCGCGCGACCCAGAAATAAATAATATCGTAGCCGGTTACGAGCAGACTGGTCGGGTAATAACGCTTCAGATCTTCCGTCTGTTCCGGCCAGCCAAGCGTAGAGAACGGCCACAGCGCGGAGCTGAACCAGGTATCCAGCACGTCGTTGTCCTGGGTCAGATGCGAGCCGCCGCAATGCGGGCATACGGTAGCGTCCTCGCGGGAGACGGTCATTTCTCCGCAATCGCTGCAGTACCAGGCCGGAATGCGGTGTCCCCACCACAGCTGGCGGGAAATGCACCAGTCACGAATGTTTTCGATCCAATGCAAATAAATTTTTTCGAAGCGATCCGGTACGAAGTTCGCGCCTTGGCCCGACTTCTGCGCTTCGATTGCGCGTTCGGCGAGCGGCTTCATTTTAACGAACCACTGCGTGGACAAGTACGGCTCCACGACGGCGCCGCTGCGCTCGCTGTGTCCGACCTGATGCACGTGTTCCTCGATTTTGATCAGCACGCCGAACTCCTTCATATCCGCCACAATCTGCTTGCGGCAGTCGAAGCGGTCCATCCCTTGATACTTGCCGGCATTTTCGTTCATTTTGCCGGATTCGTCCATCACAAGCACCTGCGGAAGATCGTGGCGTCTGCCTACCTCAAAATCGTTCGGGTCGTGCGCCGGAGTAATTTTCACCGCGCCGCTGCCGAAATCTTTCTCGACATATTCGTCGCCAACGATCGGAATTTCGCGGCCAATGATCGGAAGCACAAGCGTTTTGCCGATCAGGTGCTTGTATCGCTCATCTTCCGGATGGACCGCGACGGCCGTATCCCCGAGCATCGTTTCCGGACGGGTCGTCGCCACGACGATGAACTCATTGCTGTCCTTCACCGGATATTTCAAATGATACAGCGCACCCTGCACCTCTTTGTATTCGACTTCGATGTCGGAAAGCGCCGTGCGGGCGGCCGGGTCCCAGTTGATGATATATTTGCCTCGGTAAATCAGCCCTTTTTCGTACAAGCGGACGAATACTTCGCGCACCGCCTTGGACAGCCCTTCGTCCAAAGTGAAACGTTCGCGGGAATAGTCGAGCGAGAAGCCCATTTTGGCCCACTGCTCGCGGATCGTTCCGGCGTAATGCTCCTTCCACTCCCACACCTTTTCCAAAAACTTCTCGCGGCCGAGATCGTACCGCGTCACGCCTTCCTCGCGGAGCTTCTGCTCCACTTTCGTCTGCGTCGCGATGCCCGCATGGTCGGAGCCCGGCAGCCACAGGGCGTCGTAGCCCTGCATCCGTTTGGTCCGCGCCATAATGTCCTGGAGCGTAAAATCGAGCGCATGGCCGATATGCAGCATACCGGTGACGTTCGGAGGCGGAATAACCATCGTGTACGGCTTCGCATCCTGACGCTGCCCCGCTTTAAAGTATTGTCCCTTGAGCCAGTAGTCGTACCACTTTTTCTCGGCTTCCTTCGGATCGTAGGTTGTCGGCATAGCCGTTTCCGGCGCCGCTTGTTTGGTTTCTTCCATCACTGCAACCTCCAAATGCACATAATTGTGGTTTGTTTTGAGTTTTTAGCCTTACAGTACCATTGCCGGAGAAATGACGACAAACAAATAAAAGCCTTCCGCCGCAAAGGACGAAAGGCTCTCGCTTCCGTGGTACCACCTTTATTCCGCCCGTGTTCCGAGAAGCTGGAGGCTTCCCTTCATCCGTGCGGCACTTGAACAGATAACGGCTGTGACCGGCCGAATCTAGAGCTTCCGCTTTCAATTCGACAACTCCGGGGCGACTTCGACAGGTACGTCCTGCGGAACCTTCCAGCTCTTGCCGGCTCCGCTCTCTGAAGGGTTCGCTGTCTACTATTCCCTTTCCGCGTTTTTGCTTGCATCTATGCGTACTATGATAAACAATAGTCAGGACAGAGTCAATACAAGTATAACCAAAAATCCCCCCGGTCAAGCCTGTTTTGGCTCAAACGAGGGAATTTTTGTAAAAAGGGCTTCATTTCGGGATATACACGATCTGCCCTTCGGATACTTCATTATCTCCAAGGCGGTTGTATAGCGCGATTTCGCGAGGGTTCAGATCGTAGCGCTTGGCGATGGATTCCAGTGTCTCTTCCTTTTGCACGATACATAGCCGGAGCCTTTTGAATCCTTGCTCTTCGCCTTTGGAAGTGAGCAGCAGGTTTTTCCATTCCACCTTCTCCGCCACGGACTCCGATTCTTCCCCAAACGTTTCTTCCGGATCGCGCTTTTCCTTTTGGGAAGAGCCGGGGTTAAACAAGTTGGATAGTCCGAACGATTTGTAAAGCGGTGCGGGCGCCGAAAGCGGCTCGGGCGTTTTTTTGCTGCCGACGCCTACCTTCAGATCTTTATCCGTCGTTGCGGTCGGGTTAAGATCACCGAAGGATTGTGCGGTCGGGGCTTCTTTCGTTTTTTGCGCTTCCTGCGGCTTTAAAGTCTCCGGACCTTTCGACGGTTCCTGAACAGACAGCGGAGCCGGATTTACATTCGACAAAGGCTGCGGGATGTTCTTCTGAGCCTCTTGCTGCACGTACGGCGCTGGCTGCGGAATGTTCTGCTGAGCCTCTTGGTGCACATTCGGCGCTGGCTGAGGCACATTCTGCTGGGCCGCCTGAAACACATTCGGCGCTGGCTGAGGTACATTCTGCTGGGCCGCCTGAAACACATTCGGCGCTGGCTGAGGTACGCTCTGCGCCTGCGGCCCCGCAGGCAGCTTGCTCGTCGGCTCCACCCTCTCGCTTCGCAGCTCCCAAGATTCCGTTTCAGCCGGAGCTTGGTCCGCCGAATCGAAAAAGCCGGAAACGTCCCCGAATGCCCCATCCGTCGCCCCCGCAAGAGGAACCGTATGCGGATCGCGCGCTTCGTGAACGAACACCACTTCGTTTTCCGTTTCCCGCCAAGCCTCCTGGGCCGCATCCGACACGAGCTCCAGACCAGCGAGCGACAGCACTCCCGTAATGTTCAAGCTGCGGGATGACAGCAGATCGACGTCGAAGTTTTCGATCTCGACGGCGATATCCTCCATCCGCTGAACCCGGTTCATCGGAAGCGTAATCTCTACCGGTATCAGATGCTCCAACGTCTGATCGCTGCGGCCCAGCTCATCGATAAAGGTCCCGGTCAAAAACAGATTACCGCGAAGCAGGGCTTGGTCCCCTTGCGGAATGACCTGAATATGGGGAACAAGCTCCACCCCCTCCAAGTCTTGAATGCCGATCGCCCCTTCGGACAAATGCACACGCTCGTAAATGTCGAAGCGTAATCCGTTATGCTGCGTCGTCAATGTAAATCCTCCCTCCGTAATTCCTGCCTTTTCCACAGAATCCCGCATCGGCTCCGGCGAGTTCGAAATTCTGATATAACCATAAAAAGATAGATGGCCCTATGCCTTCGTCTCTACAATTTATATGGCTTCAGGGGAAGGAGCATGACTACTATTTTTTCAATCGCTCATTCAGTGCAGCAAAGTCCGGGGGCCACGGGGAATGCACTTCGATGCTCTCGCCGCTCCACGGATGGGGAAACGTCAGCCGCTCGCCATGCAGCGCCTGTCTCTCCATGCCCTCGCTTCGTCCGCCATACAGCGTGTCGCCGATCAATGCATGGCCCAGATGGCTTAGATGAACGCGGATTTGATGCGTCCGGCCGGTTTCGATCCGGAGCCGCACAAGCGTCGCGGAACGATAAGACTCCACGACCTCGTAATGGGTGACGGCCCGCTCGCCCCCGGGAGAGACGCGCCGTCGCGTCGCGTGATGCCGGTCCCTGCCGATAGGGGCATCCACACAGCCCCGGTTCGGAGAGAGACGCCCGTGCACCAGGGCCACATAAGTCCGCTCAACCTTTTTCTCCCGCATCGCTTCGTCTAATCGGACCTGCGCCCATGGACACTTGGCCATCAGCACAGGACCGGTCGTATCTTCGTCAAGCCGATGAATGTGCCGGGGCCGGCACGACTGCCCTGTCGACTCCAGATGCCAGCCGACCGCATGGAGCAGCGTTCCGCCCTCCGACTCCCGGGTCGGATGCACCTTCATCCCGGCCGGTTTATCCGCCACGAGGCAAAAGTCGTCTTCGAACAATACTTCTATCCCCGTCCATTCCGGCATATATTGCAGCGATTCCTCGGGGAACAGCCGCAGCAAAATGCGGCGTCCCTGGATTTCGATGCCCGAGGCGCCCCAGAGCTTCTTTAGCGTCCGCTCGTCGATCGCATCCGGCAGAAACGCCTTCACTTCCTCGAAAGTCGAAGGCACGGCGTTCGCCGTCCATTCCAGCCACTGGCCTTTGCGCCGACATGCGGTCATGGCAGACGCCTCTTGGATTGCCCCGCTACGGATGCTGCCCGTTTCTTCCGGCGTCCCCATTGCAACCATGCCGTCAGAACGATTCCTGCAAACAAAATGAAAAACACGCCCGCCACAACGATCAATTCGAGCGTGGTACCGAATAGGCTGTACCGATTTAACATGAGCGCTTCCTCCAATGTATAGCTTATGGTCATTCTATCAATCCTTTGCGGCGAACGCAAAGCGGTTACAATGCCAATTCCGCCGGATCTTACAATCTAGCGAAAGTTGTTAAATCTTCTTTTCATATGATAGAATAGCATAGGAAAAAAGCAAAAAAAATTCGACACGAAATGCCTTAATTTACGCATGGGAGAGGTTAAAACATTGAGCAGGGCTCTGCAAGCGATACGACATTGGAGTAATTGGAAAAAGGCGCTTTTTTATTTCACAATGTTGACTTTTTTAACGTCCAGCTTTTTATTCCTGACCCCGCCGGGAGGCCAGATCAGAGAGTGGCTCGCGGAAACGGTCATTACGACGCAGCACCGGAGCTGGGCATGGATTTTCGTCGGTGCGGAGCAGCGCGATTTGATGGTCAAGCGATTGCAGGACTTCAACGAGGAAGCCGCGCGCGAAAAGCAGGATAGCAGCTTGATCAAAATTCGCAATCATCAGGGCAAAGCTCGTTCGATCGATGAACTGATTAAGGTCGAAGATATATCAGGAAAATTTTGGCAAGGCAAAAAGATGTACGTCTATGATCCAAAGACGATTCGTGTCATGACGCCTCCCAAGTCCGGAGAAGGCGAGAGAATCACCTCGATGGTCAAGCGTACAGGAGCCGTGGCCGGCGTCAATGGCGGCGGTTTCGACGATCCGGAAGGTCTCGGGAACGGATTTGCGGCGTTCGGCGCCATTATCTCCGGCGGCGAGGTCATTTATACGGATCAGGACGGCAGCATTCCGCAGCACATCGTCGGCTTTACCAAGGAAGGAATTCTCGTCGTCGGAAAATACAATATTTTCGAGCTGCGCGAGATGGGCATCTCGGACGCCGTTTCGTTCCACCCGCGTCTGATCGCCAACGGCAAGCCTCTGATTACAAGCGGCGACGGCGGCTGGGGCCGCGGACCGCGAACGGCTGTCGGACAAAAAGCGGACGGCACCGTTATATTCATCGTTATCGACGGACGGCAGGCGCACAGCGTAGGCGCGACGCTTAAGGAAGTGCAGGACCTTCTGCTGGAAGAAGGCTGCGTCAATGCAGGCAACCTGGACGGAGGGGCCTCGTCCGAGCTCGTTGTCGACGGGGAGCTGCTTACCAAGCCATCGAGCCGTTACGGCGAGCGCAGATTGCCTAATGCATTCCTGGTCTACGACGATCCGACGTCGGTTAAAGCGGACCGCGTCTGGGACGGCATCGACAAAATCGATGCGGGCGGCTCTTACGACCACCCCGACTTCCTGCGCGAGCAGGCCGAAAAGAAGGCCAAGCAGCAGCAAAACCCGACACCGTCTACCAAGACGGATGCGGACAAGACGAAGACGGATACCGATAAGACAAAGACGAAAACCGATACAAAACCGGAAACAAACAAGCCGGCTACGAATAAACCGGAAACGAACGATACGGGCAAGACGGGCACGGAGAAAGGCGAAAACGCGAAACCCGGCGGCAATGCAACCAAAGAGCCGGGTACCGAAAAGCCTGGTGTTCCCGGCACAGGAACTAATTCCGGTTCGGGTACGGGAACGGCAGATCACGGCAAGCCGGACGGCGGCCAGGGCAATTCGCCGCCGACGGGCACGGGTAGTGGGTCGGTAACGCCGAACGGCGGCACTTCCGGCCAAGGAGGAACCGGCAGCGGGGCTGCAGGCTCCGGTTCTTCCCAAGGCAGCGGTACGGCAGGAGGAGGCGGGAACGGTTCTACGGGAACCGCACCGAACTCCTCCGCCGGAGCCTCGGCCCCAGGAACCGGCAGCGGCACACCAACCAAGACGACCGAGAAATCGACCGAGACGACTACGCCGACGCCACCTCCTCAGCAAAATCAAATGCCTAACCAACCAGCCTCGGGTACGGCTGTACCGCCGGCCAAAACACCATGATCGTTTACATAAATCTGTAGTAGCATTACACAAACAAACGGACGGCACGTTCCCCTCCTTCGGGAGTGGACGTGCCGTCCGTTTTTACATTATAGCTGCTTGAGCGCTTGGTAATGTGCCTCGATCGTCGCCTCGATATCGTCGTCGGAGTGCGCCGCCGAAACGAACATGCCTTCGAACTGGGAAGGCGGAATGCTGACGCCGTAGTCGAGCAGCAAACCAAAATACCGGTTGAACTTGGTCAAATCCGATTGTTTCGCGGTTTCGTAATTGGTTACCCGCTGGTCGGTAAAGAACGGGCAAACCATGGAGCCGATTCGGTTGATCGTCATCGGAACGCTCAGTTCCCGGGCATTTTGGAGCATTCCTGCTTCCAGACGGGCGGACTTGCGTTCCAGCTCTTCATATACGCCGGGTGCTCCCAGCAGCTTAAGTGTCGCATACCCTGCAGCCATCGCCAGCGGGTTCCCGGATAACGTTCCAGCCTGATAAATCGGGCCTGACGGAGCAATCCGCTCCATGATCTCCCGTTTGCCTCCGTATGCTCCAACCGGCAGCCCCCCGCCGATAACTTTGCCCAAACAGGTAAGATCCGGCGTAATGCCAAATCGCCCTTGCGCGCTGTTCAAGCCTACGCGGAAGCCGGTCATGACCTCGTCAAAGATCAGCAGACTGCCGTAGGAAGACGTGAGCTCCCGCAATCCTTCCAAGAATCCGGGAAGCGGCGGTACAACGCCCATATTTCCGGCAACCGGCTCCACAATAACGGCGGCAATGTCTTGGCCGAAATGCTCGAAAGCCATCCGTACCGAATCCAGATCGTTGTAAGGGACCGTAATCGTGTTGGCCGCTACGCTTTCAGGTACGCCAGGGCTATCCGGCAGTCCAAGGGTGGCCACCCCGGAACCCGCTTTGATCAGCAGCGAGTCGGCATGGCCGTGGTAGCAGCCTTCGAACTTCAGGATTTTGCTCCTTCCGGTATAGCCGCGGGCAAGCCTGAGCGCGCTCATTGTCGCTTCCGTCCCGGAGCTGACCATCCGTACGAGTTCGATGGAAGGCATTCTTTCGATCACCAACTTCGCCATCTCGGTTTCCAGTTCCGTCGGTGCACCGAAACTCGTACCAAGCTCCGCAGTCCGTTTGATCGCTTCGACGACCTCCGGGTGGGCATGTCCCATAATGAGCGGGCCCCACGAGCCGATGTAATCGATAAATTCGTTGCCGTCGATATCGAAGACGTGCGAGCCGCTCCCTTTATGCATATACAGAGGAGTCAATCCAACCGATTTAAACGCGCGAACCGGACTGTTGACTCCGCCCGGAATCACTTGCTTCGCTTCCTCGAACGCCCGCGCCGAACGCGCATCGGAACGTTTTCGCTGATCGTTCATCCATTCCACTCCTAACCTATTTTGAGGATAACTGCAGCCGCTCCGTCATTTCCTTGGCCGCTTCCTTGCCTTGACGAATGCAGTCCGGCAGCCCGACGCCATGAAACGCGCCTCCGGTAATCAGCACGCCCGGCATTTTGTCTGCCAAACGCTGCCGTACCCCGCGTATAAGGTCCAGATGACCTACCGGATACTGAGGCATGGAATGCATCAGCTTCGTCATTTCCGTAAACAAAGGCTCTGCCGTAATCCCCATAACTTCCTTCAAATCGTGCCGTACCGCGCGGATGATCTCATCCTCCGACATGTCCTGCCAACGTTCGTCACCGGAACGCCCGATATAGCAGCGCATCAGCACTTTGCCGCTTGGCGCGGTGTGCAGCCATTTTCTGGACGTCCACGTACAGGCGGTAATGAAACGCCCTTCCCGTCTCGGGACGAGGAAGCCCGAACCGTCAAGTTCGCGTCCAAGCTCTTTCTCGTCAAAGGCGAGAATCACGTTGGCAACCGACACGTACTCGATCCGGTCCAGCTCTTTGACCTCAGGGACCGACGAGCCGAGCAGCTTGGAGATGCCGTGAGCCGGCAGCGCCACGATCACCCCGTCCGCTTCCTCTACCGAACCGTCTTCGCGGATCACGCGGTATACGTCGTCGGCCCGCTCGATCCGGGCCACTCCGCATTGCTTGACGAACCGCACGTTGTCGAGCGCATCGATTAAGCCGTGAACGATCGTTTCAAGCCCTTCCTTATAGGAAAGAAACATCGTATTGCGCGCCACCTCGGGAAGCGTACGGCTTTCTTCGCCGCCTGTCTTGCGGTTCTTCATCATGCCGAGGATCAAGCTGCGATGCTTCTGCTCAATCGCATGAAATTGCGGGAAGGTCGCCCGCAAGCTCAAATTGTACGTATTGCCCGCATAAATGCCCGCCAGCAGCGGCTCGGCGATCTGACCGAGCACTTCCACACCTAGCCTGCGCTCCAGGAAATGCCCGAGCGATTCGTCCTCGGGCGACGTCCGTTTCGGCAGCACTAAATCCATGGCCGCCCTGAGCTTGCCGCCCAATGACAGCAGTCCCGTGCGCATGAACGGCCCCATTTGGGTCGGTATACCGAGCATCAAGCCGGGAGGCATCCGGTGCAGCTTGCCGCCGGACAAAATATACGTTTTCCGGGAGTCCGGATTCATGCCGGTCAATTGATCCTCTAAGCCTAATTCGCGAGTCAGCTCGACCATTGGAAGCTTGCGGGCCAGGAACGAATCCGGCCCCTTCTCAATGACGAACCCGTCGCGCTTCAGCGTTTGAATTTTGCCCCCGAACGAATCGCTCTTGTCCATGATGGTAATTTTCAACGGGGCAGCGGACGTCTCGATGCTTTGCTTTAAGTAAAAAGCGGCGCTCAAGCCCGTGATCCCGCCGCCAATAATCACCACATGTTTCGGACTTCGGTTCTCCTCCATCGTATCAATCCCTCTCGGTCTGTGTATAGACGACGTCGCTCAACGTTTCCATATACAGCGGATCGGTATTGAGCGAGCGGGTGCGTTCCAGCCGCAGTCCGAGCTCCCGTGCCGTCTTCTGCGCTTCAATATCGAGATCGTACAGCACTTCCAGATGATCGGATACAAACCCGATCGGACAAATCAGCACATGCTCCGCCTGCTTCTCTGTTTTCACGGTGTGCAGGACGTCGAGAATATCGGGCCCAAGCCAAGGCACGCCGGTCTGTCCGGCGCTCTGCCATCCAAATTGCCAATGGGTAATGCCGCATCGCTCGGCTATCGCTTTGGACGTTTCCAATAGCTGATCAGGGTACGGGTCTTTCATTTCTAGAATTTTTTCAGGCAGGCTGTGCGCGGTAAAAATCACTTTGACATCGTCCTTCGCCACGCCCTCGAATCGGTTCAAACCTTCCTCCACCCGCTGCACAAGCGCTTCGATCAGCGCCGGATGAAGGTGATAGCTCTTCACAAAACGCATCGAAAGCCCAAGCGAATCCGCCTTCTCTTGGGCGCGCTTGATGTAGCCGCCTACGCTCATGACCGAATAATGCGGTGCCAGGACGACCCCAACGGCTTCCGTTATCCCATCCTGCACCATCCGCTCCACACCGTCCTCAATGAACGGAGACGCATGCTTCAGTCCTTGATAGCATACGAACGTCGTATCCGGGTATTTCTCGTTTAGCCGGGCTTCCAGCCCTTGCACCTGCTTATCCGTATTTTCCCGAAGCGGGAAAAAGCCTCCTACAATCGCTTCGTAACGATCCGTCAAATCCTTAAGCTGCTCTGGAGTCGGAGGATTCCCGCGACGAATATGCGTATAATAAGCTTCCACTTGATCGAGGCTTTCCGGCGTTCCGTAAGACATGACCAGAACACCGATCCGTTTTTGCTGCGTAACGCTCATGCTATACACCGCTTTCCTGTCTCGTCCAGCCTTGCGCTTTCAGAGCTTGACGAGAATAGTCGTGAATGAAATCCGTCAGTTCTTTCAGCTTCTCCAGCGACGCTTCCGGGAACAGTCCGTGACCCAGATTGAAAATATAGCCCGGTTCCTGGATGCCCTCGTCGATAATCGCCTTGGCTTGCGCCTGAATGACCGACATCGGAGCGGTCAATACGTACGGATCGAGATTGCCCTGCACCGCATAGAACGAGCCCACTCTTCTACGGCCCTCCGAGATCGACACGCGCCAATCGAGACCGATGACATCGGCATCAATGCCTTGCAGATAAGGCAGCAATTCACCTGAGCTGACGCCTGGGAAATAAATTTTCGGCTGCTCCAAATGCTTCAGCTCCGCAAAAATACGGCGGATCGTCGGCAAAACATACGTTTTAAAATCAACGGGGGACAACGCGCCGACCCAGCTGTCGAAAAGCTGCACCGCTTTCGCTCCTGCCGCAATCTGCGCTTTCAGATAAGCGATCACCATATCGCCAAGCTTATCCATCAGCTTGAACCATACCTCCGGCTCCCCGTACATTAATCCTTTCGTGCGGATATAGCTTTTGGACGGCCTGCCTTCGATCAGGTAGCTTGCGATCGTAAACGGCGCGCCGGCAAACGTAATCAGCGGCACCTTCAGCTCGGCCGCCAACATCTCAATCGTCCGCAAAATATGAGGCAAATCCTGCTCCACCTGGATCGGCTTCAGCTTGTTCACGTCCGCCGCCGAGCGGATCGGGTTGTCGATGACCGGACCGACATTTTTGACGATATCAAAATCAATGCCGATGGAAGCGACCGGATTCATAATGTCCGAATATAAAATCGCCGCATCTACGCCCAGCTTTTTGACCGGCATCAAGGTGACCTGGGCCGCCAGCTCCGGCTGCTTGCAAATTTCCAGCAGGCTGTATTTCTCTTTAATTTTCCGGTATTCGGGGTCGTAACGGCCGGCTTGACGCATATACCATACGGGCAGCGTTTCGACAGGCTGTTTGCGACAGGCGCGAATAAACGTATCGTTATAACTCATTGGTGCATCCTCTTTTCCGTAAACTCCCATAGTCTACTTCCCATTATGCCCTATTTGAAACCAGGTAACAACGTGTGTCAGGCTACAGTTTCCGACAAAAGTTTGACAGTGCCGCTATGCAAAAGACCGCTCCGCTCCGGGAGAAACGCCGGATAGCGGAACGGTCTTCTTCATCATCGCGTATCGTGGCGGCAGTTAGTTTCGGAGCCAGCGAGCGATATCTTTGGCAAAATAAGTAATGATCATGTCGGCGCCGGCCCGCTTAAATCCGGTCATCGTCTCCATAACGATCGATTTCTCGTCGACCCAGCCCTGCATGGCGGCAGCTTTCACCAAGGAATATTCCCCGCTCACATTATAAACCACGAGCGGCAAATTGAACTTTTCGCGGAGCGCGCGAACGACGTCCATATACGCCAGAGCCGGCTTGACCATCAGCATATCCGCGCCTTCGGCTACGTCGGATTCCGCTTCGCGCAGCGCTTCCCGGACGTTGGCCGGGTCCATTTGGTACGTTTTGCGGTCGCCGAACTGCGGCGTGGAATGTGCCGCTTCGCGGAACGGACCGTAGAACGACGAAGCGTACTTCACGGAGTACGACATGATCGGCACCTGCTCGTAGCCGGCTTCGTCAAGTCCTTGACGGATCGCATAAACGAAGCCGTCCATCATGTTCGACGGCGCGATAATGTCGGCGCCGGCTTCCGCCTGCGAAACCGCTGTTTTGACCAGCAGTTCCAGCGACGCGTCGTTCAGCACCTCGGCGCGGCCTTTCGCCTCGTCGTAATGTACGACGCCGCAGTGGCCGTGATCCGTGAACTGGCATAGGCAAGTATCGGCAACAATAAGCAGCTCCGGAGCCCATGTTTTGATTAAGCGCGACGCTTGTTGAACAATCCCGTTCGGATCGTAGGCCGAGCTGGCATGCGCGTCTTTCTCGTGCGGAACGCCGAAGAGCACAATGGCCGGCAAGCCCAGCTCAACGATTTCGCAGATTTCCTCTTCAAGCCGATCCAGCGAGAAATGGTAGACGCCCGGCATCGAGCTGATTTCTTCTTTAATATTCGTTCCGTGCGTCACAAATATCGGATAGAGCAAGTCGTCCAGCGTAACGGTATGCTCCCGTACCATATTCCGAAGCGCAGCCGAGCTGCGCAAACGCCGGTTTCGAACAAGTGGAAAACTCATGGTTTATTCCTCCTCCTTGTATAAGCACTGAACCAGGGAAGCAACGGTCGCTTCCTTGGCCAAATAATCGACCTGAAGTCCCGCTTCCTGCGCGGTAGCCGCCGTTCTCGGACCGATACAAGCGATCTTGCACCCTTGCAGCAGCTTGAGCGGCTCCGTCTCGCCAAGCTCTTGCAGAGCGCGCAACAGATTCGTAACCGTCGACGAGCTGGTAAACGTAACGATGTGAAGCATTTTTTGCTTCAGCAGCTCGATAATCTCGGAGCCGCCATCGGTGTCCAGCACCGTTTCGTAGATATCGATTTTGGTTACGTTCAAGCCGCGCTCCCGCAATTGTTCGGGCAAGTACGCTCTGGCGATATCCGCCGTCGCAAGCAGCACGTTCTGCCCTGGACGTAGCTCAGGAGCGATGGCATCCAGCAAAGCGTCCCCGTCGAATTCCGAAGGGACGACCTCCGCGAGCAGTCCGTACTGCGCCAAGGCAGCCGCCGTCTTCGGACCGACCGCCGCCAAGCGGGCATTTCCCAATGCCCGAATGTCAAGCCGCAGCTCCCGCAGACGCTCCATAAAAAATTCGACGCCGTTCGCACTTGTGAACAGGACCCAATCAAAGGTAGAAAGGCGTTTTAACGCCTCGTCCCGCGCCGCTTGCGCTTCCGGACGGGAAGGCGGCCGGGTGCGGATCACCGGAAATTCCACGGCTTCCCCGCCAAGCTCGTCGATTTGCGAGGACAGCTCGCTCGCCTGACTGCGTGCGCGGGTAACCAGAATACGCCGGCCGAACAAAGGCTTGGTCTCAAACCAGGCCAGCTTATCGCGCAGCTTGACCACTTCGCCGACAATGGTGACGGCCGGGGATTGGAAACCTGCCGCTCTTACCTTGTCGACAATATCCGTTAACGTACCCGCCAGCGTCTCCTGCTCCATCCAAGTGCCCCACCGGATTAGAGCGACCGGCGTTTGCGGCGATTTTCCTCCGCGGATCAGCTCCGTGCAGATTTGCTCCAGATTGGCGACACCCATCAAAAAGATCAACGTGCCGGAGGCTTGCGCCAAGTTATCCCAATTCACTTGGGAGTACGTTTTATTCTTATATTCATGACCGGTTACGATCGAAAAGGACGAAGTAAAATCACGGTGCGTCACCGGGATGCCTGCATAAGCGGGGACGGCGATCGCGGACGTGATGCCGGGCACGATCTCAAAGCGGATTCCGTGCTCCGCGAGCAGCTCCGCTTCTTCGCCTACGCGCCCGAATACGCTCGGATCTCCGCCCTTGAGCCGGGTCACCGTTTTTCCTTGCAGCGCCAAATCGACGAGCAGGCGGCTGATCTCTTCCTGCTTCATCATATGTTTGTCCGGCAGCTTGCCGACAAAAATTTTCTCCGCCCCAGCTGTCATATGTTTGAGCAGACGGGGGCTGGCCAACCGGTCATAGACAACTACGTCGGCCCGCTGAATCGCTTCTAAGCCTCGCAGCGTAATCAGCTTCGGATCTCCCGGTCCGGCACCGACAAGATAAACGACACCCTTGTTCACAACCGCTTCTCCCCTATTCTTCAGCTAATGCAAGCAGTTCGGCAGCACCTTTGGCGATCAAAGCTTCCGCCAGCCGCAGCCCCAATTGCTGCGGATCGTCTCCGGCCATCGTCTCTTTCAGCACCCGCTTGCCGTCTGGCGATCCGACCATACCGGTCAGCACAATAGACGGGCCGCTTCCTTCCGTCAAATGCGCGTGAGCGCCGATCGGCACTTGGCAGCCGCCGTTCAAACGGCCCAGGAAGCTGCGCTCCGCGGCAACGGCAACCGCCGTCTGTTCGTGCTTGTACTTGGACAACAAGTCGAGCACGAACTCGTTATCGCCGCGGCATTCGATGCATAAGGCGCCTTGTCCTACCGCCGGCAGGCACAGCTCCGGCGGCAGGTAAGCGCTGATGCGGTCCTGCCAACCGATCCTGTGCAGTCCGGCGGCGGCAAGCAGGATCGCATCGAAGCCTTCCGTTTCCAGCTTGCGCAGCCGCGAGTCGATATTGCCGCGGATCGACTCAATATGCAAGTCGGGGCGGTAATGCTGCAGTTGGGAAGCCCGGCGCAGGCTGCTTGTTCCGACCTTGGCGCCCTGAGGCAAGTCGTCGAGCCCACGGCCGTCCCGCGTGATCAAGCAGTCGCGCGGATCTTCCCGCAGAGGTACGGCGCCGACTACAAGTCCCTCAGGTAGTTCGAAGGGCATATCCTTCATGCTGTGTACCGCAAGATCGATTTCGCCGTCAAGCAGCGCTTGCTCGATTTCTTTCACGAACAGGCCTTTGCCGCCGACTTTCGAAAGCGTGACGTCCAGAATGCGGTCGCCCTTGGTGACGATTTTTTTCAGCTCGAATTCGGCTTCGATGCCGTGCTGCTTGCAAAGCTCGCGCAGGTGATCGATCACCTGTCCGGTTTGCGTCAAAGCAAGCGCGCTTTGTCTTGTGCCTACTACGATGGTACGCATGCGTGAAGTCAACCCCTTATCTTCTCCCTGCAAAATCGGAAGCGCTGTATTCGCTATGTACTACTTTTCTCATTCATATCCCAATTGCCGTGCATATACACGCAACCAGTCGCCAGTCGCTTCAATGCCTCCCGGCGTCGGATCTTGCAGCACTCTGTGCGCCAGCTCGGCGCGCAGCTCCGCCGGATCGGTCCGGCCGCTTCGCAGCAGCGGCAGCAGCTCCCACTCCAGCATGCCGCGGAACAGCTCCTGCCGCTGACCCGTTTCCGGGACGGTCTGCTGTACGATACCGCGCAGTTCGTGGAGCAGCTCTACATACGGCGCATACTCTTCGCCGAACACTTCCTCCAGCCTGCGGCGCAGCGTCGCGGCCAGACCAGGGCTGGCGCCTGCGGTGGACACCGCGAGCGTCAACCGTCCCCGCCGGACCGCAGCCGGGACGAGAAAACCGCCGCCAGCCCCTTCGTCGGCGGCGTTCGCGAACTTGCCGAGCGCCTCGGCCTCGGCGCAGACTTGCGCGTTCACCGACGCATCGTCGGTGGCCGCGAACACCAGCCGCGCCTCGGCCAGCGCGGGCAGGCCGGGCGCGTACCGCTCGCGCAGCGCGCGTACCGCGCCCGAGGCCGCCCACGCTTCCAGCTGCGGCGTAAAAACGGGGCTCACGACGGTGACGTGAGCCCCCGCCTCGAGGAGCGCGCGTGCCTTGCGCTCCGCTACCCGGCCGCCGCCGATAACGGCGCATGGCCGCCCTTCAAGATCGAGCATAGCGGGATAGTAGGATTTGACGCCGGGGGACGGCCCCGGGAGCCTTCCTTCGCCAGCTTTCGTCATTTCCTACGCCCCCTTTAGGACCATTGGTGAAAGTTCGAATATTGATTAGCCAACAAAAAGTTAAGCAGCGTAATGATAAACGCGGCCAAATTCCACAACGCCAGTCGGTTGCCTGCCGCTTTCATCACCAACCGTTGAAACAAATAAAAAATATAAGCCAACAGCACGAACCAGGAATTCAGCACCTTCGGATCGAAAAACAGCATCAAATCGCCCTCAAGCGCGATCCAGACGATTCCAAGCGACAGCGTAAGCAGCAGAAGCGGAGCTCCGATAACTACGGAAACAAACGCGTAACGGTCCGTATTCTCCAAGCTCGGCAGACGCAGCATTTGCTGTGACCACTGCTTCTCCTTCAGCTTGCGGTGCAGGAACAAGTACATTCCGGAAAAAATAGCGGATACGACGAATGCGACATAGCCGGAAATCGCGAACGTAATATGAATGAACAGCAGCTCATCGTTAATGTTCCAATGCGCCAAGGTTGGCGCCAGCCCCGGCCGGCTGAAAACGTTAAGCGCAAATGTCGCGAATCCGAACACGTTGACCAAAAACACAAACAGCTCGATCCGGAAAAACCGGTTCACGATCAGCGAGACGGTCACAAGCAGCCAAGATAAAATAAAAAGCGTTTCGAACATGGAAAACGCCGACAGCTTGCCGTGCGTGACCAAGCTGTAAATTAAGTAGGCGGTTTGCAGTACCCATACAAAAGAAAGCAACCCTGTCCCCATCCGCTTTGCACTTCGGTTCGGACCGACAAAGTCCGAGAAGTAAAACAGGAGGCTCAGGGCATAAATATATAAAATGACATCGTACAACCAGGTTTGAGTGACCATGCTGTTCCTTTCCGGTCAAGCTTTGGCCAGAACGTCAAGCGCTTCGGCAGGCGCCGCGGCCCGCACTTTGGATAGCAGTTCTTCCTTGATCCGATCCTGCGCCGCCTCCGCCTCCTGCTTCCGTACCGCCTGCTCCACCCGTTTTTGCTCAGCCAAAGGCTCTTCCAAAGCAAAAATTTTCGTGAACATGTCCAGCGCGTCATCCCCGTGACGCTCGGCAGCCATTTCTTTAATGCGGACAATGGGATCGCGCAGCATCTGATTGACGATGCTTTTCGTTAATTTGCGAATGACCTTTAATTCGTGTTCATCCAAATCCGGCAGCTTCTTCATCAAGCTGTCCATCGTTTCCTCGTGAATCGTGGCCGCTTTGGTCTGCAGCGCTTGAATAACCGGGCTGACACCCAGCGTTTTCGTCCACTGCTCGAAGGCTGCCAATTCCTCACGGATCATTTTCTCAATCTGCACCGCAGCTTTACGCCTCTCTTCCAAATGAGAGTTCACGAGCGATTGAAGATTGTCGATATCGTATAAAAAGACGTTCGGCATCTCGCCAAGCCGCGGATCGAGGTCTCTCGGAACCGCGATATCGATCATGAACAGCGGTCGCGAACGGCGCCGCTGCAAAATACAGGACACCTGCTCGGCCGTCAGCACGTAACCGGCGGCTCCGGTAGAGCTGATCACAATGTCAGCTTCTTCCAGGTGCGCCATCAACCGGTCCATCGTGCTTGCCACGCCCCGGAACTTGTCCGCCAGCTCTTGCGCCCGGCTGAGCGTCCGGTTCACGACGGTCACTTTGTCGGCTCCGTTCGCGTACAGGTGCTTGACGGTCAGCTCGCTCATTTTACCCGCGCCGATAATCAGCACTTTCTTATGCGCGTAGCTGCCGAAGATACGCTTGCCCAGCTCGACAGCCGCATAGCTGACAGACACCGGATTTTCCCCGATGCCGGTCTCGAAATGGGCCCGTTTGGCCATCGTTACGGCTTGCTTGAACAAAGTGTTGAACAAAACGCCGGTCGTTTTCTCACGCTGAGCCAACAGGAACGCGTCCCGAACCTGCCCCAAAATTTGCGTCTCGCCGATGACCATGGAATCGAGACCGCTCGTTACGCGGAATAAATGCTCGATCGCCTTCTCGTTCTCGTAAACGTACAAATGCTCCTGAAACTCTCCGCGCGGTACGCCGAACCATTTCTCAATGAAGCCCCGCAAATAATGGGCACAGGGCTGGCGGTCGACCGCCACGTACAATTCCGTCCGGTTGCAGGTGCCCACGACGACGCACTCCATGACGCTCTTCGTTTCCTTGAGCTCCTTCAGCGCCAGCGGCAAATCCCCTTCGGCGAATGCAAATTTTTCTCTGATGGACACCGGTGCTGTGCGATAATTTAAACCCGCCACGACGATATGCATCTGGTTCACCTGCCTCCTCCTCGTAAAAGTCAATTTATTATATCACACGATGCGGAACAAGTCCGAGTTTTTGCGACAATAATTTTGAAAGTTTTATTACAGGGAGAGGGGGGCTCCATCCCCCTGGACCCCCGAGCTTCGATGCGCAGTTGGTGGAGTGAGCGCTTTTCCTCCTTGTGTTAACCGCCCCTCTCTCCCTATGGAGAGGGGGCCGGTTAACGCAAGGATACGCTTAACGGCGTGCGGGAACGGGTAAAGAACGTGGGAGGCGCAGAGACGCGCATGAGAGCTGCTGTGGTGCAGGGATCGCGTCTGTTCAGGAGAGGCCGGCTTCCCCCAGGAAGCGACCGTCTCCTGAACACGCTTTACTGCGCTGGCTCGACTCCCACACTCTTTGGTGGGAGCGAGCGACGAACCCAATATCCCACACAGCCACCTTCTGCCAGAGAACATATTTCATTCCCTAACTTTCCCCAACATCCTATCACGCCTGACTGAAGCAGGCTGTGATTGAAATCACGCTCACTTGCCTATGTTCAACCAACAGCCGCCACCCTTTCCTATCGGTAGCTTCTCCCCCTACCTTGCCCTACCTTCTACCATACCGCCCTGACCTGCCTAAGGCTGCCAGTTTTAGTTTCCTCCGAAACGGGCGGGCCTATACGACTACGGCAATTATTGCAGCAGCTTTTTGCGCAGGAGGTCGGCGACCGCTTTGTCGGATTTCATCAGACGGTCGTTCTGCGAATCGACAATGTCGGCGCCGCTCGACATCAGTTTGGAGTAAGCCTCGTACAGGTCGGCGTACAGCTTCGAAACGTCTCCGAGGGTTTGGGCCTCCTCCGCACGCAGAGGGCGGGAGCCGCCGACTTGGAGGCGCAGCAAATATTGCATGAGCTGGGCGAGCGAATCGAGCTTCGCCAAGCTGCTGTCGCCGTAGGCAAGCGCCAGATGATCGTGTGCGAACGAAGCGGAGTAAACGGCTTGACGGAGCGCGCTGAGCGCCTCGGTATCCTTGAGCTTGCCGGTTTCCTGCAAGTAGCTGCCAAGCAGCTCCATTTGAAAGAGGGATACTTGATAAAGCAGCTTCTCCGCTTTTTCGGGCGGTGCCTTATGGCCGATCAGCTCTGCGATTTGCAGAACAGGCCAGATGATCAGCACGGCTACGATCAGGTACATGAACAGCTTTTTTCTGAATCTTTTCAACCCGGGTCCCCCTCCTCTGCCTGCGGCGGACGGACGCCGCAGGAACCAAGCTCTCTTTGAGAGTGTATGGGCCCGGAGCAAAAGAAATAACCACGGAATCGTCCGTGGTTATCGTATATGCGCTTGTAATTATTTTACCAATTCAGCTTGCTTCAATGCCGGTGTTTCCACTTGCAGTTCACCCATACCGCGAACCAGTTTCTTCGCATGAGACACTTCCGGCTTCAGCACGGACAGCATGTGCTCGATCGCGAGTTGAGGGTCTACCGTCTCACCGCAAGTATAGCAGTCAAGGGCAGCAAATCCTCTCTCAGGATACGTATGAATGGAGAGATGACTTTCCGACAACATGACCAGAACGGTTGCCCCTTGGGGCTCAAATTGTTTGGATTGTACCGACAAAACGGTTGCTCCGCATACCTCAGCAGCTTCTACCATTTGCGCTTGTAACCATTCAGCATTGTTGAGAAGCTCAAAATCTACTCCCCAAGTGTCTACAGCTACGTGTCTTCCGAAAGTTGAATATTCCATCTTCCGGTTCCCCCTTCCTAGGAATAAAATGTTTTGAAAATTTCATCCGCTAGGACCTACGTCATTCACTTCCCGAGGGAATAATCTCTCGCAACATTACATGTCCTGAGTGAATCCTGGTTCCTATTTTGTTTTCAACGAAGATAAAAATAACATCTATTGAACAGAAATGCAACCCTTTTTTTTGCACAGGCCATATTTACCTGCCAGAGGGTGGCACACAACAATAAATTATGCCCGAAGCCCGCACGGGGTGTAAGCCGCGAAGCTCCGGATAAGCCCAACTTTTCCGTTTTTTTCTTGCTACTTCTTTCCTGAGGAAAATATACCCTTCGATGCATAAAAATACAAAAAAAGCTCTTCCCTGCCCTTGTTATGGGCGATCGGGAAGAGCTTTTTCCGCTATGATCGAGAAGTCTAAAAGATATATGTTAAGCTTCGAGTACGAACAAGCGATGGGTAAGTTTGTGCAAACGCCCGTCGATGTGCTCGCGGATGGCGGCTTCTTGCATCTCGTTTCTCATGTCGAGCAGATGATTCACTTGGGCTTTGAGCATTTGGATTTCCTGCTCCACCTCATTCTTATGGAACAGTTGCTCCAATTGTCCGACGGTATCCCGATATTCGTAAATCACTTTTTCCGCGGCGTCCTTTTTCTCAGTGATTCGGACTACCGCACCTTGCTTGTACGTATAGACCATCGTATATGCTGCATAAATGCGATGCACGACAGCGTCGCCTTTAAATTCGGCTACGGCTTTGCGCATCAGGTTGACCAAATTTTTGTTGCGGATGCGGCATGTTCCCCGGCATACATACAAGTTCATTTCACGTTCGAACGACAGCACGATTTCTTCGCCGGCGTCGTCCGGCAATACCACCTCTTGATTTCCGTTTTCGAGTACTTTGACTTGCAGAGAGGCTCCGTGATCGACAAACATCCGAATGAACTTGGCCATCTCGGCTTCCGTAAGCTGCAGGCAGGTTTTGACGTATTCGGTCGCTAACCTAATTGCCATAAAAATCCCTCGATTCATTTTTTTCAAACCATGTGTCTGTGAGCCTGATTCTATTGTCTATATACATTATACTACATAATTATTTAATATTCCTGCCAGGCAGTCATTGATTTTCGCCGGAAATCAGAAAATTCCGCGTTTTCCTCGCAGGAGGACGGCATAAAAGCTTAAAAACTCGTTTTACCTCCTTTTGTTCCGCAGTTCCCTGCGGCGCTGACGATGAAAAAACAATTCATACATCACCGGCACGATGACCAGCGTCAGCAGCGTCGACGTAACCAAGCCCCCGATGACAACGACGGCAAGCCCTTTAGAAATCAAACTGCCCTCCGATTCGGTCAACGCCAAAGGAATCAACGCGCAGACGGTAGCGAATGCGGTCATCAGAATAGGCCGCAGCCGCGTTTTGCCCGCTTCGATAAGCGCCTCGCGTATGTTTAACCCGCTGTCGCGGTTTTGACGCACCCGGTCGATCAGCACAATCGCATTCGTCACGACGATGCCGACCAGCATCAACAGCCCGATCATGGCGCTGACCGACAGCGGCTCTCGAGTCAAATACAGGCCGAAGGCTGCGCCGACCGGTACGAACAGCAGCGAAGACAAAATGATGAACGGAACGCGCGCTTGGCCGAAGGTAACAAGCATAACCAAATAAACCAACCCGATGGCCGCGGCAATCGCCACGCCCAGATCCTTGAACGTCTTCTCCGTCTCGTCGCTGCCGCCCCCAAAACCGAGCGTCACGCCTTCCGGCAGCGGGACAGCGGAAGCCGCGTCCTTGACGTCCTGCGTCGCTTGACTGATGTTGTTTCCGGTCAGCTCCGCGCTGACCGCGGCATAAGGCTTGCCATCCAGCTTCTGAATTGCGGATACGGTATCGGATGCTTCGACGGCCGCGATATCGCGGAGCAGCACGGGGCCTTTTTTGCCAAACAGCGGCATTTGCTCCAGCTCGGCGACATTGGCAGGGCCCGCCGTATAGGTGGCCTGCAGCTTTTGCCGCTTGCCGTCCAGCTTGTACGTGCCGATCTCGACCGGCTTGGTCCGGTCCGCAACGAGTCCGAGCACTAGCTGGGGGTCGACTCCTGCCGCGGCGGCTTTCCCGGGATCGATGCGGACGGTCCACTGCCGCTGCTTTTCGCGGAAATTGTTTTGGACTGAGCGCAGATAAGGTATCTGCTTCAGCCGGTCCTCCATCCGCTTGGCGGCTTCCCCCAGCCGGTCCGGTTGGCTCCCGAACAGCCGGACTTCGACGCTTGTCCCGGTCATGGGGCCGCCGGAGCTCATTTCCTGCACCGTTACGGTTCCCTCCGGCGAACTCTTTTTAACGATCGCATCCATCTTGACCGCGAGCGTCTTCACGACGGCTTCGATATCGGCCGAGCGATTTACGCTCATCATGTATTGCGCCCGATTCTCCTGCTTGAGACCGGAACGGTAATCAAGCCCGCCGATGGTTGTAAAAACGTATTCGAAGACGCCCGGCTGCTCGCGGAGCATCTTTTCAATATCTTTAGATATTTCATTCGTTTTCTGAAGCCGGGAAGCCGGTGGAAGCTGTACTCCGGCGGCGACGATCCGCTGCTTCTCGTTCGGCAAAAAAATAAATCCGAGCTTCGGCACCAGCAGAAGCGACCCGGCAAGCACCGCCAGCGAAACGGCGATGACGGACCATTTATGCCTCAGCGCCGAGGTGAGCACTGCCGCATACCCCCGCTGCAGCGCGCTCTCTCGCCCTTCCTTTTCCCGGATGCGGCCGAACGAAGCTTTGGCCAAAATCGGAACGAGCGTAACGGCGACAAGCAGTGAAGCGACGAGCGCAAAGACGACGGTCAGCGAAAACGGCTTAAAAAACGTCCCGGTAATGCCCCCAACGAAGCCGAGCGGCAAAAACACGACGACGGTCGTCAAGGTGGACGATGTGATCGCGCCCATAATCTCTTTGGTCGCATCCAGCGTAATTTGCGTCCGGTCTTCGCCGGGCTTTCTTTGGCTCATGCGCCTGTAAATATTTTCGATCACCACGATGCTGTCGTCGACCACCCGCCCTACCGCAACAGCCATACCACCCAGCGTCATAATATTCAGGGTGATATCCATGCGATTCAAGACGATCGATGCGATCAATAATGACAAAGGGATGGATAAGACGGCGATGAGCGTCGCTCTTAGATTCCTCAGAAACAGAAGCACCGCCAAAGAGGCGAACAGCGCTCCGTACAGCCCTTCTCTCTGCAGGCTTTGGACCGACTTTTTGATCCCTCCCGATTGATCGAAAGCGAGCGCGTAATCGATCCGGTCCCGGTGCTTGTTCAACACGGCGAATGCCTGATCGGCGATTTGGACCGTATTGGCATCCTGTTTTTTGGAAATGGATAGGGCTAGGGCGCTTTTGTCGTTGTAGCGAACCAGCTCGGACGCTTCCTCTATCGGCTGCACAGCGGCGATATCTTCCAGCGCGATCTCCGCAGGGACAGGCGGAAAGCCCGTCTGGACATCGAGCGCAAGCCGCTTCAATTCCTGAATGCCTGCGGCGCGCTCCTCGACCCTGACCGGGATGACCAGCTCGTTCTCGACAACGGAGCCGACCGGGAAGGACAAAAATAGCCCCTGCACTTTTTGCTGAATTTGGGTTAAGGTTAGATTATACGCTTTGGCTTTGGCGGGATCGATGGCAATTCGGATATAGCTTTCCTTTAAACCGCCTGCCGCTACGCTGCTGACGCCAGGGATTTTTTCCAATTCGGGCTGAATGTCCTGAACGATAAGCTCTTCAATGGAATCGCTCTGCTTCGAGAATACGGCCAAGTTCAGGATAGGCAGCGCGCTGAAATTCAATCGCGTCACTTTAGGTGTCACGCCTTCGGGAAGCTTCAGTCCCTTGAACGCGTCCTCTGCCTGACGGGAAGCCAGCTCCATATCCGTCCCGATCGGGTACTTCATCTGCACCACGGCGAAGCTTTCCATCGATTGGCTCGTTAACGATTCGAGGCCGCTGAGCGCTTTCAAGCTTCGTTCCAGCTCGCGCGTCACCCGCTCTTCCACATCGGCCGGAGATGCCCCGGGGTACACGGCCTGCACCGTTAGCGTGGGTAGTTCCACATCCGGCAGCAAGTCCACCTTCAGGGATGTGAAAGCATATATTCCGCCGAGCATAAGCAGGATAGAGCCTAATATGATGGCGGCCGCATTTTTTAAGCTGAAACGGGTTAACAGGTTCAATTGGCTCCGACGCTCCTCGCTCAGGATGGAAGACAAAGTCTCTTCCTCCAAGTTTGGGGTAAAAGGCGGCAGATTATACGAAGGAGGAATCCGCCCGATGAAAAATCATCGCATTCGTTTACGCCATACGGTCGGTGGGCTGGTCGCCGGAATCTTGCTTGCGCTTGCCTCCGGCTCCCCCGTACAAGCCGAAGAACCGTCCCCCTTGGGCTGGAAGTGGCATGGGACGCCGCCCGCGGGCTTAAGATTAACCGCCGCGAGCGTCCTTCGGGGATACGGCCGACGGTCGAGTCGAAGGACAAAACATCCGGAAGCCGGCGTTATGAAGCCGTACTGCCCGGATTCCCTATCGATGTGAACGGAAAATCAATTAACAACGCCGGCGAGCCGTATCCCTTGCTGCTGGTGGATAATGTCTCCTATTTGCCGATGACCTGGCGTTATGCGCATAACGAGTTCGGCTGGCGGACGGATTGGGGCGCACAGGAAGGATTTCAGCTTACAACGGAGCAGCAAAAGGTGCTGCACCGCATTATCGCCGAGGATACGGAAGCTCTATTTGTGGAAGCCGAGTCGAACCGGATGCTGAAGGTGAATAAAGATTTGAAAGGCGATCCGTCCCTGTTAGACGACAAAGCGAAGGCTGGCGTAAATCAATTGGCGGAAAAGCGGAAGCCCGGAGTGCCTTTTGCCGGAGACCCGAAGCAAACGGCCGTACGCCTGGGGGATTCGGTCTATTACGACAACATCGAATTGATGTCGCTCAAGCCGATTCTGGAAAAAGCGGCAGCCTTCTACGAATCGCAGACGGAATATGAGAATAAGGGACTGGACGTGCAATCCGAAATCATGAAGCTCGACGACCGAACGGTGCTCGCCGTCATCTCGGTCTCAAGCTTCCTGCACATCCCGCCTCCCTATACGCCCTATACGCACGAGGCTTTCATCGTTCGGGACGGGAAAGCTTTGCCCGTGCCGGATTTGACCCAGGTGCCTACCCGCGTCGTCCGCAACCCGGACGGTTCGTTCTGGATCGCCAGCGAAGCGGCCGACCGGATGACAAGCCGGACGCCGAACGTATACGGTCAGCTCGCGCTGCTGAACGTATCGGGACAGCTCCGTGGCATGAACACGAAGCTTGGGGAAAAAGACATCGATCTGCTGGCTTCCACCAACGACGGATTGACGGTCAAAGCCTACAGCGACCGTTTTAAAGCTTATCATGACAGCTTCATTCCGCTTGATGCGGAGGAACGGGAGACATACTATCATCTGGACCTGCAGGGGAAAGAAACGAGGCTGTTTTTGTACAAAGGAGCAGGCAGAGGCTATGTAGACAGCAAGGGGCACATTTATGTCGTGGACCGTCAGGTGAACCGTATTTCCGACCTGACATCCGGTCAAAGCCGAATGTGGTGGGATTATGCTCTTAAGCGATAAAAATCAAGTTTAAAAAGGCTATTCCCGTTTACCGGCACAAGAGACCGGAGATTGGGAGATAGCCTTTTTGGCTTCCGCCCCCTTTAGAGGACAGGCGTATTAATGTTCTTGATCGCCGGATTCGGGCTGCGTCTCAGACTGTCCCTCCGCAGCCGTATCGGCGCCATAGTCGATCTTCTGCTCGATGATCTGCCACAGTTCGTCTTTTCCAAGTCCCAGCTCGGACGAAAATAGGACGACCGGGTCCGACTTGTCCGCTCCCAGCGTTTCCTTGACGATCTTGACATGCTGCTGCCATTTGCTGCGCGGAATTTTATCTGCTTTCGTCGTCACGATGCAAAGCGGCGTGCCGTGATGCTTCAGCCACGAATACATCGCTTGGTCGTCTTTGGACGGCGGATGGCGAAGATCGATCACGAGCAGCACCAGCTTTAAAAATTCCCGGTGGAGCAAATAATTTTCGATAAATTTGCCCCATTTTTCACGTTCGGTTTTGGACACCTGCGCATACCCATACCCCGGCAAATCGACGAAGAACAAATCGGAATTAATTTTGTAATAGTTCAACTGCTGTGTCTTGCCGGGCTTGGAGCTGGTACGAGCCAAGTTTTTGCGGTTGATCATCCGGTTGATCAGCGATGACTTCCCTACATTGGAACGCCCTGCCAGAGCAATCTCCGGCAAGGCATCCGTAGGGTACTGACTCGGACCAACCGCGCTGATGATGAATTCAGCTTGATTGACCTTCATAAGTTTCACTCATTTCTTGATGGGGCGTTGGGCCGGACGGAGTTCGTAAAAATCATTCTTATCTGCCGGGCCGGAAAAATATTTCCGCTCCACCGCTCTTGAAATTCAAGTTGTCTATTATGATCCTTAGCGGATACAACTTGATTTCAAAGGCGGCCGTAAACTTTCCTCGAAAATACTTTTCCTAACGTTGCCTGGAACGAATGATAAATTCCGAAAAACCACCCAACCCAACGCCTGTTATTATACGCCTACAGGCTTGACCAGAGCGTGTTCGAGCACCTCATCCATATGCGAAACCGGGATGAACGTCAGCTCGGAGCGCACGCTCTCGGGAATTTCTTCGATGTCCTTGGCATTGTCCTTCGGCAGTAGAACCGTGCGGATGCCGGCGCGGTGGGCGGCCATAGCCTTTTCCTTCAAACCGCCGATCGGGAGCACGCGGCCGCGAAGCGTGATCTCGCCCGTCATCGCGACGTGACGCGAGACCGGGATATTAGTCAAGGCCGAGATGAGCGCCGTGCCCATCGCAATGCCGGCGGATGGACCGTCCTTCGGGATGGCGCCTTCCGGCATGTGCACGTGGACATCGTATTTTTCATGGAAGTCTGGCTGAATTCCGAATTGCTCGACCCGCGAACGGGTGTAGCTGAAAGCCGCCTGAGCGGATTCCTTCATGACGTCTCCGAGCTTTCCGGTCAGTGTCAGCTTGCCGCTGCCGGGCATCACCGTCACTTCGATAACGAGCGTGACCCCGCCGACCTCCGTCCAGGCAAGCCCGGTCACCGCGCCGACCTGATCGCGCTCCTCCACCATGCCATAGCGGAATTTCGGCTGGCCGAGATATTCCTTCAGGTTATCGGCTTTCACATGCACGGCCGTTGCTCCGCCGACGATCTCCTTGGCCGCCTTCCGGCAGATGGACGAAATTTGCTGCTCCAGGTTACGAACGCCCGCTTCTCGCGTATATTCGCGCACCGTGCTCATGAGGGCGTCTTCGTCTATGACGAGCTGACCGTCCTGCAGCCCGTGGTTCTCCTGCTGCTTCGGCAGCAGGTAATTGCGCGCGATGTGCAGCTTCTCGATTTCCGTATATCCCGGAATGTACAGCACTTCCATCCGGTCAAGCAGCGGCCGCGGAATGTTGTGTATGGCGTTGGCCGTCGTTACGAACATGACATTGGACAGATCGAACGGCACTTCGACGAAATGGTCGCTGAACGTGCTGTTTTGTTCCGGGTCCAGTACTTCCAGTAGAGCGGAAGCCGGGTCGCCGCGAAAATCCATCGCCATTTTATCGATTTCGTCCAACAGGAAGACGGGATTGTTCGTTCCCGCGTTTTTCATCCCTTGAATAATCCGACCCGGCATCGCGCCCACATACGTGCGGCGGTGTCCGCGGATTTCCGCTTCGTCGCGCACGCCGCCCAAGGAAA
This sequence comes from Paenibacillus tyrphae, assembly GCF_027925525.1. Taxonomy (GTDB): domain Bacteria; phylum Bacillota; class Bacilli; order Paenibacillales; family NBRC-103111; genus Paenibacillus_G; species Paenibacillus_G tyrfis_B. Next base: position 204,744 of record NZ_BSDJ01000009.1, read on the forward strand.
TGCGCACGAACTGCCGGCCGAGCGACCTAGCGATCGAACGGGCGATCGATGTCTTCCCGACCCCGGGAGGGCCGACAAGGCATAGAATCGGTCCTTTGAGCTTCTTGACCAGCTTCTGTACGGCCAAATATTCAAGGACGCGCTCTTTCGGCTTCTCCAAGCCGTAATGATCCTGATTCAGAATTTCCTCGGCCTTGCGGATATCGAGGTCGTCTTCGGTCGATTGGGCCCAAGGCAAGCCAAGCAGCCAATCGATGTAGTTGCGGATGACCGAGCCTTCGGCGGAAGTTGCCGGCATCTTTTCGAGCCGGTCGATCTCCTTCTCGATCTTTTCCTTCACCTTCTCGGGCACTTCGCTTTGCGCGAGCTGGTTGCGCAGCTCCTCGACCTCGCCGGCCCGTCCTTCTTTATCCCCGAGCTCCTTCTGAATCGCCTTCATTTGCTCGCGCAAATAATATTCCTTCTGCGTCTTCTCCATCTGCTTCTTGACGCGCTGGCTGATTTTGCGTTCGAGCTCGAGCACCTCACGCTCGTTGTTCAGGATACCGAGCAGCTTCTCAAGCCGCAGCCGGACATCGACCGTTTCCAAAATTTCTTGCTTATCCTTAATTTTTAACGATAAATGACTGCAAATCACGTCTGCGAGTCGCCCTGGTTCGTCAATATCGGATACGGCAGCCAACGTTTCCGGGGTCACTTTTTTCGAAAGATTGATATAATGTTCGAATTGGTTCAGCACCGTGCGCATCAGCGCGTCGATTTCGGGATCGGACGTTTCCTGCTCAGGGAGTTCCCTGACATGAACCTCGTAGTATTCGTCGTTAACCAGAAATTCCGCAATTTCGGCGCGAACGACGCCTTCGACAAGCACGCGGATCGTTCCGTTCGGCAGCTTGAGCATTTGCCGCACTTTCGATATCGTGCCGATCCGGTAAATATCTTCGGTTTTCGGCTCCTCGATGTTCACCTCGGATTGCGAGCACAGCAGGATCATGCTGTCTTCGACCATAGCCTTCTCCAGGGCCCGTACCGACTTTTCCCTGCCCACATCCAAATGCAGAACCATGCTCGGATACACCAGCAGCCCCCGGAGCGGAAGCAGCGGCAAGCGGCGCAATTTCTGTTTGCTCGTTCCCATCCGCGAGCACCTCCAGACTATACTTACATGCATGTGATTTACATTTTATCAAAATTGATTTTAAAACACCAATCGGGGGCCGCAGTTTCCGCTCTTACGAACAAAGAGACGCCAACCGCTCTATTCGAGCGCATCGGCGTGCAGAATCGTAACGGAGGCGCTGCTGACCGTCTCCTGAGGCATGGCAGGAGGCTCGGCAGCCAGATGGGCGCTTTCGATACCCAGGGCGTGATGAAGCAGTTCCTCCACAGAATCGACCGGAATGACTTCCAATCCGTTAAGCCCCGCAAAAACTTCCTGCCAGTTTTCCTTCGGAATGATGACTTTGGTCGCTCCGGCCTGAAAAGCGGCTTCAACCTTGGCGATAACGCCTCCTACCGGCTTCACCTTGCCGTGAATGCTGATTTCGCCGGTCATCGCCAGATGGTTGTCGACCGGAATTCGTTTGATGGCGGAAGCAATCGCCACGGCCATCGATACACCGGCCGACGGTCCGTCGATCGGAATGCCGCCCGGAAAATTGATATGCATGTCGTAATCGTAAGGCTGCATGCCGAGCCGACGCAGGACGGTAAGCACGTTCTCGACGGAGCCGCGCGCCATGCTTTTGCGACGCAGCGTCCGGGATCCGCCACCCATCTCTTCCTCGTCGACGACACCGGTAATCGTAAATTGACCCATCCCCGGTTGGGCCGCCGGAATGGCGGTCACTTCGATGTCAAGCAGCATACCGAGATTCGGTCCGTAAACGGCCAATCCGTTAACCAGACCGATTTCCGGGCGCTGGGAAACTTTTTTCTCCGGCCTCGGCGGAATTTGCGAGCTGTTGACAACCCATTCGATGTCGGCGGCCGTCAGCTCTCTGCGTTGATCGGTCAGCGCCACCCCTGCCGCAAGCTGAATAATGTTAACCGCTTCGCGACCGTTGGTCGCGTACTTCTTAACGACCTCAATCGCGGGAGGACAGTCGGGAAATCCGATTTTTTTCAGCGCTTTGTCGGCAATCGAGCCGATTTCCTCCGGCAGCAGCGGACGAAAATAAATTTCCATACAGCGCGAGCGGATCGCCGGGGGCAGCTCCTGCGGGTTGCGCGTCGTTGCCCCTACGAGCCGGAAATCCGCAGGCAGGCCGTTCTGGAACACATCGTGAATATAACTCGGCACATTCGTGTCTTCGGAATTGTAATACGCGCTTTCCAAAAATACTTTGCGGTCTTCAAGCACCTTTAATAATTTATTCATCTGATGCGGATGCAATTCACCGATCTCGTCAATGAACAAAATCCCGCCGTGCGCCTTCGTCACCGCCCCGGGTTTCGGCTGCGGAATGCCGGCAACTCCCATAGCTCCCGCTCCTTGATAAATCGGATCGTGAACCGAGCCGATTAACGGGTCGGCAATGCCGCGCTCATCAAACCGCGCCGTCGTCGCATCGATCTCGGTAAATTTGGCGTCCGGACGAAACGGCGATTCCGGATTTTTTTTCGCTTCTTCCAATACGACACGGGCGGCGGCCGTTTTGCCCACGCCGGGCGGGCCGTAGATAATCACGTGCTGCGGGTTGGCGCCGCACAACGCCGCTTTCAGGGCACGCAGCCCTTCCTTTTGCCCGACGATGTCCTCCATGGCAGTCGGTCTTGTTTTTTCGGCTAACGGTTTATTTAAAGAGACGGATCGCAGCCTGCGCAGCTTCTCCAGCTCTTTCTTCGATTCCTTATCGACGGCGGAACGATTCGTCTGCTGATTGCGCAGCAAATTCCAAAAATACATACCGATGACGATGGCAAAAAACAACTGGATAACCATCAAAATCACGCTGATATTCAATCTAATCCCTCCTGTTGCTCACGGCCGCCTGAACGGCCGCTACGGCATTCATATAATTGGTAGTATTGCCCTGTCATGGTACCATTAATCGCTGCGCTTTAAGAAACTTTTTGGGGAATGCTAAAACCATGTGATACAAAAAGCTGCGGACGATTTTATGCGAAAGGAGGGACAGCGGATGTCGGGGCCGAATCTATGGAAGCGGGCGATTAAACTTGCCGTTGCCGCAATGCTGGCACTGACCGTCCTGACTTTCCAAGCCGGACAAGCGGCAGCGTTTGTGCCTGAATCCTTGTACTTGCCGGAGCTGAAGTCTGCCAATCCCGCCATAACGAGCGTCGACGTCTTAATCGACGTAGGTCACGGGGGAATCGACGGGGGTACCTCCTACGGTGACTTGCTGGAAAAAGATATCAATTTGGCGGTCGCCAAAAAAACGTACGAGACTTTGCGCAGAAAAGGGTACGTCGTCTTGATGAACCGGATGGACGATTACGCGCTAAGCGGAGAAAATTTATGGTTAAAAAGCCGTTCGAGACATATCAAGGACTTGGCCCAGCGCAGCCATCTGTGCAATGAGATCAAGCCCAAAATCATGATCAGTCTGCACGTCAACTCTGCCCGCCATTCTTCGAAACGGGGCGCGATCGTGATTCATCAAATAAAACCGCAAAGCGAGCAACTCGCAAAATCCGTGCAAGCAGCGTTGAACGCGTTATATGGTACGAGCGACAAGCCTGTGCCTAGCCGCACGTTTTATTTGTTAAAATATTCGAAGGCGCCAACGGTTATCGTCGAAATGGGTTTTATTACGAACGCCGAAGACCGCCGGATGCTTTCCGAGGACCAGTCTCAGCAGCTTATTGCTGAAGCAATCGCCGCAGGCGTCGAGCAGTACTTGCAGCAGCAAAAAAAGTAAAAGACCGCAATGGACCGCCGTTCCACGGCAGTGCGCGGTCTTTTTTTTGCATCGGGAAACATTATTTCATCAACTGAGATGCCGGTACGAAATGTCCGCCAAGCTGCTGCAAAGTCGGAATCGATTGCTTCAAAATTTCGGAGGTATGCTTCCCCGGCGGACCGACATGGCCGATGACAATCGTGCTGTCATTCTCGCGGACGAGCTTCTGCAGCTTTACCGCCTGCTTGAGAATATGACTCCGGGTGTAGGTATCATCCATGAACAAGTTGTTTTCCGCCGTGCGCACACCCATTTCTTTCGCCAGTTTACCGATGACGGTCTTGTCTGTCGTCCGGCTGTCCAAAAAATATAAGTTGCGCTCTTTACATACGGTGAGCACAATCCGCATGACCCGCTCGTCCGACGTCGCCTTCGATCCCATGTGGTTATTGATGCCTACCGCATGGGGTACATCCTCTATGGCAGTGATGACTCTGCGCCGGATTTCATCGTCGGGAAGTCTCGTGGTTATCGCACCCGGACCAAGCCATTCCGGTTTTCCGTTCCGCGGCTCCATTGGCAGGTGTACGATGACTTCCTTACCAAGTTTATGCGCCCATTCCGCATCACGCTTCGTTGTCGACAGAAAAGGCATAACCGCCGCTACAAACGGAATCGGCAGCTCCATCATCTGCTCGGTGCCCGCTTGACCGTTGCCGAAATCGTCGATAACGACGGCAATTTTCTTCGTTCCTACCGCCGGGTCGATGGCTGTGTACTGTCCGGCTGCGGTTGCCGGAATGATGACGCATAGACAGACCCATCCTGTGACGGACGCCCACCATTTCCTTCTCATGGCCCGCACCTCCTTATCCGTATTTCCTTACTTCATTGTTTGCATTACGGCAAAAACCTATACGAGCGTTTGCTAATTTTGGATTTTAGCTCCAGAAATTCATATCCCTATTTGAAGGAAAAATGCAGTCTTGTTCGTCTATAGTTATTGGAATTATTTACATAGAGACAAGAAAGTAGGGCTCAAATGAAACGATGGAAACTGTTATGCTGCGCAGGACTAGTATGGATGGCGATGTGTGCTTGCGACGCCGCCCAAGCCGCAGAGTCTTCAGTTAAGGAAACCGATTCTTTTCTATCGTACGTCAGACCGGACCCGTCCCCGCCGTTCCGAATCGTTCGGGATACCGGGGAGAAGAAAGGCGAATACCCGATTTTCGAACATACCGACGATGCGAATACGGAGCATTTATTCCGCGATTCGTTTATGGCTGAGTCCGTACGTTTGTTTTTCCTCGCTCAAAACTTGGTTAACCGCCCCAAGGAAACGCAGGCGCAAACGAAACTCCGTCAGGCAAGCCACCCTGCCTACTTGTTATTATCAGAACGGGAAGGCGGCTTCCCCGGGACGGGCTTTTATCTGAAGCAGAATGGAGAGCTGCTCGACCATACGGGCACGCCCTATGTCGACCTTATGAAAAGCACGGCCGCGTCCGACTACTTGGGCTCCATGAGCCAAGTTTATCCGCATGAGCTCGGCCATGTCATGTACCATTTGCTTTCGCCGGACTGGGACCGCACCGAAAGCCGTTCGGTCGATATGCATTACGTGTCCTTGACCACGGACCGGCGGGTCGCGTTTGACGAAGGCTTTGCCGAGCACTTCGAAAATGTCTCTTTAGATCATGAGCCGGACGAATCCAGAAAAGCCGGCCTTGAATCCAGCGTCCGGCAGGCTCGGCTAACCACAGCGACCATGGTCGCCGGATACGAAAAGGACTACGTCTGGCCAATGCGGCTGCAGCTTTATCGAGCCGCTGTTCCGTTCTGGTATCAGCGGTTCGAAATGCTGAAGCGGCACGATTGGGTGAAAGAGGGAACGATTCGTTTCACGACGACGCAGCCTTCTGCGGGGTCTGCCGAACAGAGCATCAAATACCGCAATACGGGCGTTCGTTATGTTGAGAGCAAACCGAGGAACGTATCGCAAGCCTTGGCTACCGAAGGAGTCGTTTCCGCTTTTTTTTACGAAGCTGCTTTCCAGCGACTTGAAGCACCGTTATAGGGAGGATTCGTTCTATTCGGCTTTTTTGGCGGACGCTTCGCGTACCGTGGATGCCAAAGCCGTGTTTACCCCACTGCAAAACGAGTACATGAAAATATTTCACGTTCTCCATAAGTATGTGAATCGAACCGATTCACCGTTGGCGGATTTCGTCCATGGCTACGCCGTCGAGTACCCGGACGAGAAAGAAGCACTGTACCGGCTCCTAGGCGAAGCTACGGGGCTAAGTGAAAAGGAACTTGAAGCAAGACCCCCGGAAATCTGGCTTCTGAACAAGAGCCATGCGCACAGCTATTTGGCGATCGATGAGGCAGGCTCGATTCGAATGCCGTTTTATGCGTTCGATCTGAATGCGGCGGATATCAGCGATCTCATGACTTTTCCAGGCATCGGAGAGGCTGAGGCGGAAGTTATCATTCGATACCGGGACAATCAATCGTTTATCCGGGAGCTGGACGAGGTAAGAAAAATCCCCGGTTTGTCTGCGCAGACCATTCAAGCGCTCTTGGACGGGGCTTACGATCCGAATTTTGCCCGGGAATCGAGAGCCCAAACGGAACAACGCTTGGGGGAGAACGGATTGCTGCAAAGGCTGCTTACGGGGTCACTGTGGATGCTGGCGAAATTTACTCTTGCTTGGTTGGGTTTTTTTCTCTTGGTTTATTATGTGCTGGTTCTTAGGAAGCGGTTTGAGCTGAGGCGTGCTCTAAGGATTATCGTGACGAATGCGGTGAAAATGAGCGTCCTGGTGCTATTCGCTCTAGCTTCCGTCCTGGCAGGCCAGCCGCTGTTGATTTTCGCCGTACTTGGTGTTTTGTTTCTGGTCATTGAACGTTTTTTGGTTTTGAGAAATAAACCACAGGGTAAGAAAAAAGAAGCCTTTTGCTCCAGCCTGTTTTTTATGGCGGTACTCCTGTACTCCTTATCTTAAATGGATGTCCAATTCATAAAGTAAAATTATTCTATTTTAATTATTTATCTACTATAATAGTATTATCGACCAAATTATTGTTATACGAGTCTATTATTAGGAAGGATGACACGGATGGAGTCTGCCAAAGAGTTACCTAAAGCTATAGCACCGGTAAAGGAATTGTCTACAAAAGAAACGCAAATCGATCCGTTTCCGTTTTTTCGCCAGTGCCGCGAGTCCACTCCCGTACGTTATGATCCCCATAGGGAATGCTGGGATATTTTTCGTTATGAAGATGTGCACAATGTGCTCAAAGACCCTACTACCTTCTCTTCGGTAAGACCGATTAAAGGTCCTGTCCTGCTCGGAAGCATCATTGGCATGGACCCGCCCAAGCATATGCAGATGCGCGGCATCGTCAGCAAAGCGTTTACTCCGAAATCGATCGAGGAACTAGGTCCGCGCATCGCCTCTATTACCGAAGAATTATTAAACGCGGTTGCAAATGAAGGGGCGACGGATTTGGTTCACGATCTGGCCGTTCCCCTGCCCGTCATCGTCATTGCCGAGCTGCTGGGGATTCCGGCGCAAGACCGCCGACTTTTCAAAGAATGGTCGGATTCGATCGTCAAAGGGCCGCAATCCGGCAGCAAAGAAGACATGCTCCAGCTGTATCTGGAACGAGAGAAGACCCGGCACGAATTGGACGACTATTTTCTGAAAGTCATTGCGGAGCGCCGCAATCGTCCGAAGGATGATTTGGTCACAAAATTGGTGGAAGCGGAAGTAAATGGCGAGCGCTTAAACGATATGGAAATTGTGGAGTTTTGCATTTTGCTGCTTGCCGCCGGCAACGAGACGACGACCAATTTGATTACGAATTCGGTACGGAGATTAGCCGAGGCCCCTGCGCTGCAGACAAGACTTCACGAACAACCGGCTTTGATCGAGAGCTTCGTCGAAGAAGTTCTGCGGTATTATCCCCCGGTCTTATCTCTAAGCCGTTATGCGACCAAAGACGTTCGAATCGGACACACCGATATACGTGAGGGTGAGCTCATCATCCCCTGGATTGGTTCGGCCAATCGGGACGAAAACAAGTTTCCCGCTGCCGATCAATTTATCGAAGACCGGACGCCCAATCCGCATATGGCCTTCGGCTTCGGCAATCATTTTTGCTTGGGGGCTCCTTTAGCCCGGTTGGAAGCTGTAATAGCACTGCGCATCATCATGAACCGGATGACGAATATCCGCTTTGCAGAGCATTTCGAATTTAAACCGATCCGCAGTCCTTTTGTCTATGGTGTGGAGGAGCTCCCAATCCTTTTCGATACCAAGCATTAATTAAGTAAAAATACACCCGCCAATGCAGGACGGAAAGCCGTAACTCGCTTCCCTCCACCTGCCTTGTGCGGGTGTATTTATGATGTGCCTATTACATCGCTGCGTGATGCTTTCTTCCGGGAATTTCACCCGTTCGCTCGAAATGCTCGACGATGATGTCGATTTCCTTCTTCAGCTCGGACAGCAGCTCGGCTTCCGGTACTTTGCGGATCATCTCGCCGTAACGGAACAACAATCCTTCGCCTCGGGCGCCGGCGATGCCGATATCGGCTTCCCTAGCTTCGCCCGGGCCGTTCACCGCGCAGCCGAGGACGGATACTTTAATCGGCACCTTCAGCTTGGAGATATACTCTTCCACCTCATTCGCGATAGAAAACAGATCGATATCCAATCGGCCGCAGGTCGGGCAAGATACCAAGGTGGCGGCATTCGTGATCAACCCGAACGATTTCAGCAGCTCGCGGCATACTTTGACTTCCTCAACCGGGTCGGCGCTGAGCGAAATCCGGATCGTCGAACCGAGCCCCATGCTTAGCAGCGCGCCCAAGCCTGCCGCGCTCTTCACGGTACCGGAGAACAACGTCCCAGCCTCAGTAATGCCAAGGTGCAGCGGGTAGCGGAAGGCTGCGGCCGCTTTCGTATAAGCGGCAATCGCCATCGGGACGTCGGATGCCTTCAGCGAGACGATGATGTCACGAAAATCGAGCTCTTCGAGAATGCCGATATGGTACAGCGCGCTTTCGACCATCGCTTCCGGCGTCGGGTAACCGTATTTCTCCAGCAAATGGTTCTCAAGCGAGCCGGCGTTGACGCCGATCCGGATCGGAATCCCTCGCTCCTTGCAGGCCTTGACGACGGCTTCCACCTTCTCGCGTCGGCCGATGTTCCCCGGATTGATTCTTACTTTGTCAATCCCGTTCTCAATGGCCTGCAAAGCGAGCCGGTAGTCAAAGTGAATATCAGCCACCAGCGGAATGGAGATCTGCTTCTTGATCGCTTTGATCGCTTCCGCCGCTTCCTTATTGTTGACCGTAACGCGGACGATCTGGCATCCCGCTTCTTCCAGCCGATGAATCTCGGCCACCGTAGCCTTTACATCCGCCGTTTTGGTTGTACACATGCTCTGGATGATCACGTCATTGCTGCCGCCGATGGTTAGATTGCCGACTTTAACCGGAACCGTTTCCGTTCTATGGAACATGTGTTTTCTTCTCTCCCATGATGCCAAACATCCTCCGCTCCGGGGGACGAATCATCGGTCCTGCGGATTGGAGGCGTTTAGTTTTTTTGTATATCCGGCGCTTACGCGCTTTCTTCTTTTTTCTTCATGGACTGGCCGTCCGCTGCGGTGATCTGAGGTGTGATCTTCGCTTGTACGGCTTCCTTGGTAACGATGCACTTGGAGCTCTCCGTGCGGGATGGCGCCTCGTACATCACTTCCAGCATAATGCCTTCGATAATGGCACGAAGCCCCCTCGCTCCGGTATTGCGCTTAATCGCTTCTTTCGCAATTTCCTCCAGCGCCTCCGGTTCGAATTCAAGGGATACGTTATCCATCTCCAGCATCTTCTGATACTGCTTGACAAGAGCGTTTTTAGGCTCGGTCAAAATGCGGACGAGCGCTGCTTCGTCAAGCGGCTCCAGCGTCGAGATGACCGGCAGACGGCCCACGAATTCCGGAATCAAACCGAATTTCAGCAGGTCTTCCGGAAGCACAAGGGACAAATATTCGCCCGGCTTCAGGTCGGCTTTATGTCCGTCCGTGCCGAAGCCGATCACTTTTTTGCCGATCCGGCGCTTAATGATCTGCTCAAGCCCGTCGAATGCCCCACCGCAAATAAACAGGATGTTCGTCGTATCGATTTGAATAAATTCCTGATGCGGGTGCTTGCGTCCGCCTTGAGGCGGTACCGAAGCAACTGTGCCTTCCAAAATTTTCAGAAGAGCTTGTTGTACGCCTTCGCCCGAAACGTCGCGGGTGATGGACGGATTTTCCGACTTACGGGCTACTTTATCGATTTCATCGATATAAATAATGCCGCGCTCGGCTTTCTCCACATCGTAATCGGCCGCTTGAATGAGCTTCAGCAAAATGTTTTCGACGTCTTCCCCTACGTAGCCGGCTTCCGTCAAAGACGTTGCGTCGGCGATCGCAAACGGAACATTCAAAATTTTGGCCAGCGTTTGGGCCAGCAGCGTTTTACCGCTGCCCGTCGGACCGACAAGGACGATGTTCGACTTTTGCAGTTCGACATCTTCGAGCTTGCTTTGCTGCGAGTTGATCCGTTTGTAATGGTTGTATACGGCAACCGACAGCGATTTTTTGGCCTGTTCCTGCCCGATGACGTAGGAATCCAGAATCGCGCGGATTTCCTTCGGCTTCGGTACGTCTTTCAGGTCGAGCTCTTCCTCGTGACCCAATTCTTCCTCAACGATTTCCGTGCAAAGCTCGATGCACTCGTCGCATATATAAACGCCGGGCCCGGCAACCAGCTTGCGTACCTGCTCCTGGGATTTGCCGCAGAACGAGCACTTGAGCTGGCCTTTTTCATCGTTAAATTTAAACATGGGATCACTCCTTTTCTAAGTCAGATCACTGCGAGTGATAACCGCATCAATGAGACCGTACGCCTTCGCGTCTTCGGCGCTCATGAAATTGTCACGGTCTGTGTCGCGTTCGATTCTTTCGTAAGGCTGCCCCGTACGCTCCACATAGATTTGGTTTAGCTTCTGCTTCGTTTTGATAATCCAGTCGGCATGAATTTTAATATCCGATGCCTGCCCGCGGACGCCGCCCAGCGGCTGATGGATCATCACTTCGCTGTTCGGAAGCGCGTAGCGTTTGCCCTTGGCACCTGCCGTGAGCAGCAGGGACCCCATACTGGCGGCCATGCCGACACAAATCGTCGAAACGTCCGGCTTGATGAATTGCATTGTATCATATATACCCATACCGGCCGTCACCGAACCGCCGGGGGAGTTAATGTACAAATGAATATCCTTCTCGGGATCTACCGCCGACAAGAAAAGCAACTGGGCAATAACCAGGTTGGCGACGTCGTCATCGATCGCACTGCCCAAAAAAATAATACGATCCTTCAGCAAACGCGAGTAAATATCGTAAGAGCGTTCGCCGCGGCCTTCCTGTTCCACAACCATAGGTACCAGAGTCATCGTCCCAACCCCTTTACTTCATAAAATGCAAACCACTTTCAGCCTTACTCAAAACATTGTAGCACGTTTAAAGACTAAAGTCATTTCCTGCCCGATACGAACAAACGTTGCGGCCGCTAACGTATGTTTTGCCGGACAGGACCGCCTTGCCGCCGCCTATGTATTTCATTATGTACCGCATATGTAATGGTTCGTTTGCTTCTTATGTAACGCTTATTATGTTATGCTTATGTACTTCTTATGTGCATGTTTCACGGAAACCGTCAACGCGATTTAAGGTAAAACAAAGGCACGCATGGATGTACACGTGCCTTTGCATGTATGTTCGCGTTTATACAATTTCCGAATTAAGCCGTTTTGCTGTTGTCAACCAAGAATTTCACGGTTTTGCGGTTGACGATATCTTGCAGCAGCGATCCCAAATTGCCATTCGATGCGAAGATGGTACGGATTTCGTCAACGGAACGGCCGTACATTTGGGCCAGGTTCTCCAGCTCGGCGTTGATTTCCTCTTCTGTCGCTTCAAGGTTTTCCGCTTTCGCGATCGCCTCAAGCACGAGGTTGTTGCGTACGCGCTTCTCGGCGTCGGAACGCATTTGACCTTTGAGGTCCTCGGCGCTTTGACCGGTGAACTGGTAGTACATGTCGATGTTCATGCCTTGCGTGCGCAGACGGTTTTCGAATTCTTTCACCATTTGCTCCGCTTCGTCGTTAATCATAACTTCCGGAATTTCCACTTGGGCAGTTTCGGAAGCTTTTTCTACCAGATCGTTTTCTTTCTTGCGGTCGGCTTCGCTTTGCTTGCGCTCTTTCAGCTTGTTCTCCAGATCCGCTTTGTACTCGTCCAGCGTGTCGAACTCGCTCACGTCTTTAGCAAACTCGTCGTCGAGTGCAGGCAGGTTTTTGCGCTTGATGTCATGCAGCTTGATTTTGAAAACGGCTTCTTTGCCTTTCAGTTCTTCCGCATGGTAGTTTTCCGGGAAAGTTACGGTGATGTCCTTCTCGCCGTCTTTCTCCAGGCCGACAACTTGCTCTTCGAAACCCGGGATAAAGCTGCCGGAGCCAAGCTCAAGGGAATAACGCTCCGCTTTGCCGCCCTCGAAAGGAGCGCCGTCGACGAAGCCTTCGAAGTCGATCGAGACGATGTCGCCGTTCTCGGCTGCGCCTGCTTCTACCGGAACGAGTTCCGCATGACGCTTTTGCAGCTTCTCCAGCTCTTCGTTCACTTCTTCGGCCGTTACTTCGACGGAAGGAGCTTCAAGAGCGATGCCTTTGTACTCGCCAAGCTCGACTTCAGGCTTCACGGTAACTTTCGCTTTGAATTTCAGAACTTGGCCTTTGCCAAATTGCTCGACGTCCACTTCCGGACGGTCCACCGGCTGAATGCCCGTCTCTTGAACAGCTGCAATGTAAGCGTCAGGCACGATGATATCGAGAGCGTCTTGATACAAGCTTTCCACGCCGAATTTCGATTCGAAAATAGCGCGAGGCACTTTGCCCTTGCGGAAGCCCGGAACGTTTACTTTGTTTACGACTTTTTTGAATGCCTTGTCCAGAGCGGCGGCTACTTGGTCCGCATCCACTTCAATATCAAGAACGGCTACGTTCTTCTCTATCTTTTCCCAGCTTGCTTTCATTTTATGCTTTCCCCTCCAAAAATTATCCATCGCAATTTTGTCACGTTCTGGCGGAGTTGCGGTACAACCCGGACAAGCCCGCCGATATAACCACTATATTATAACCGTAATAAATGCGGTTTTCAAGGCTTCTAACGCGGAAACGTCGGGAAATCGTCCCGCGGCGCCATTTTATAATCTCCGGGTGAATACGTTTGCGGCAAATTGCTGCATCATCCGGTAAGCTTGCTCCCACTGGAACGCCAGATCCGACGTAATCCCGTACAATTCGAGCAGCTCCGCTTTGTCCCCGCCTTCAAATACTTGTTCTAGCAACGTCAGATGCAGCGCCGCCGCCCATACGTCCACGCAGGCCGCGTCCTGCCGCAGCATTTGCCGGTAAGCGGAAGTTCCGTAAATAAACGCCAAAAATTCGTTCCACGTCTCCGACGCAAAATACGAGAGCGCCGGGTGCTGCGTCTCGCTGATTTCCTGCACGCGGTTAATAATCTCTTGAATCTGCGAAGGAAACTGGTCGAAGGACGCAGGCGTATCCTCGATCTCGACGACCGTCGCTTCGCCGTTCTTATGCAGCGTTACGCTGCCCGTCGCGCCCCGCTTCTTGAGCGTTTGCAGCGCCTTGAACTGGATCAGCGGATGCCGCCCCGCATCCTCCTTCAACCACCCGATCAGCTCTTCGTCGATCCCTTCGTCTTCCAAGAACGCGAGCTGATCCAGAGCCAGCAGCTGCTTGTCCACGGCATGCTGCTCCCGCAGGCTGGCCAGCAGCCGCTTCGCATAGTCGCCTTTCTGCTCGCCCTTGGCGTGTATATGCTGCCGCAGCAGGTCCGCTTCGCTGAGCTCTTCGCTTTCGTCCTCCTGCCCCAGTGCCAGATCCGGGAACATGACCTGCAGCCAATCGAGCAAGGACCGCCATTCTTCCCGCGCCCGGTCGTCGTCCGATTGGCAGGCAAGCAAAAAGCGGAGGAGCTTCATCGCTTCTCCGTAGCGTTCCGCTTCAAGGAGCCGGGTCAGTTCGAACTGGTAAAATTCGACGGTTTTCGGAAAAAGAATCACATTGTCATTGGTCTGCCCGCTCATGAAACACCGCCTTTCTTGCTGAGCTTCTTTATGAATGCCAGTGTACCCCAAAAAAGAAGCGAAAGCAAAATCTCCTGCCGCGACCCGCTTACCTGTCCATTCCAAATTAGAATGCCGGATTCGGAAGCGCGTTATGCGGACGTAAAAAAGCAGCCGCGGATGCGTAATAACCACGGCATCCGGGCTGCCCGTTATGCAGGCGCTGTTTAGCGTTCCATATTCCGAAATCTATTCCATTTTCATCGCGGCTTGGATGAGCTGCGCTTTAATGTGCGGATTTTGTTCGATGAAGCTGTACATGCGATCGACCTGCTCTTTATTTTGCAAATAGTCGCGTTCGTTCTGAATCATCTCGTGCGACCATTTCAGAAGCGCGGCTTCCGCCGCACCGAGCCGGTTCAATGCAATATGAAGTCCCGTATCGCCGACAAGCTGCTCCATCACTTCCGGAGTTACGTTACCGAGTTTTTTCGTCGTAGCGAGCTTTTGCTCAAATTCTTTATTCGCCTTCTCGAAGTTTTCTTTGGCTTCCTTGTATTCTTTCTGCTGTTCTGAGAACGTTCTTTTCATTAATGATGAACCACCTTTACCTGTTGATCAATTGTCTTCCTGCCTATCGTTCTCCCAGCTATAGCGTGAGACAAAACCGACGCTTTCTATACATCGGTCTCCAAAACGCAGGCTGTTATAAAAATACACCTATACGCTAAGTGTAACTTTTCTTCGGCCGTTTGTCCATTTTTTCATCAAGTTTTCCACGTCGCGCCTCGTCCGGACAGACATCATCCGCTCCCGCCAAGCATAACCTTTAACATCTTGCTGTCATCTTTGGACCCCTCGTGGGAGCGACAGATTCTGGAAGACCGGAGAGGATGAAAGCTATGTGTGGAATCACGGGATGGATTGATTGGAACAAAGATTTGACCCAGTATCCGTCCGTTCTCGAGACGATGACGGATACGCTCGCCTCGCGCGGTCCGGATGCCTCCGGCAGCTGGATCACGCCCCGCTGCGCGCTCGGCCACCGCCGTCTGAGCGTCATGGATCCGGCAGGCGGCGCCCAGCCCATGACCCGGAAAGTCGGGGATAATACAATAACGATCGTCTATAACGGCGAGCTATACAATGCGCCCGAATTAAAAAAAGAGCTGGAGCAGCGAGGCCACCGGTTCGCCACCACCTGCGACACCGAGGTGCTGCTCGTTTCGTTCGTCGAATGGGGCCGAGCCTGCGTCGACCGGCTCAACGGTATCTTCGCCTTCGCCATCTGGGACAACGAAGAGCAGACGCTGTTCCTCGTACGCGACCGGCTGGGCGTCAAGCCTCTTTTCTATTCCTACACAGAAGGCCGGCTGCTGTTCGGTTCGGAGCCGAAGGCCATCCTGGCGCATCCGGACTTTACGGTTCAGATCAGCGGCGAAGGGCTGGCGGAAATTTTCGCCATCGGGCCGGCACGCACGCCGGGACACGGCGTCTATAAAAATATGCAGGAGCTGAAGCCGGGTCACTGCATGGTCATGGATGCGCGCGGCCTAAGCGTACGCGCCTACTGGAAGCTGGAAAGCAAGCCGCATGAGGACGACGTGGAGACGACGGCCGCCAAAGTGCGCGAGCTGCTACGGGACACGGTGATCCGTCAGCTCGCTTCGGATGTGCCGATCTGCACGCTGCTGTCCGGCGGTCTCGATTCCAGTGCTCTAACGACGTTTGCCGCACAATACTATGCGCAGCAAGGGCTCGGAGCCCTGCACACCTATTCGGTCGACTATGTCGACAACGATAGGCATTTCCAAGCAAGCGCCTTTCAGCCGAATGCGGATGCGCCTTGGATCAAGCGGATGACGGAACACCTCGAGACCGTACATCATGCGATCGAATTCGATACGCCGGAACTGGTCGAGGCGCTCCGAACCGTCGTGCTGGCCAGGGACTTGCCCGGAATGGCCGATGTGGACGGTTCGCTTTATTTGTTTTGCCGCGAAATTAAAAAAGGCGCCACAGTGGCGATATCCGGCGAGGCGGCCGACGAAATTTTCGGCGGGTACCCCTGGTTTCACCGGGAGGAAGCGCTGAATGCCGGAACCTTCCCTTGGTCGCTTGCGACCCCTGAACGTATCGCCCTGCTGTCTCCCGAATTCGTCGATTGGGTGAAGCCCGCCCAATACGTTCAGGACCGCTACCGCCAAGCGCTCTCCGAAGTGCCCCGTCTTGCCGGCGAGAACGGACAGCAAAACAGGATGCGGGAGATGTCCTATTTGAACATCACCCGCTTTATGCCGACGCTGCTCGACCGCAAAGACCGGATGAGCATGGCGGTCGGCCTTGAGGTGCGCGTGCCGTTCTGCGATCACCGGCTGGTCGAATACGTATGGAACATTCCGTGGGAGGTCAAAACGGCCGGCGACCGGGAGAAAGGCATTTTGCGCAAAGCGCTCCGCGGCATACTTCCCGAAGACGTGCTGGCCCGCAAAAAAAGCCCGTATCCGAAAACGCACAATCCGAACTATTTGACCGCCGTCCGCTCCTGGGTATTGGACATCTTAGACGACCCTTCCTCGCCTCTGCTTCCGTTTATCGATACGGCCAAAATCCGCATCCTCGCAGAGGACGCCGAAGGCCGGTTTCAGCTGCCTTGGTTCGGCCAGTTGATGACCGGGCCGCAGTTGTTCGCTTATTTGGCCCAAGTCGACACTTGGCTGCGCCATTACAAAGTATCGATCCGATAATGGCAATACGGCTTCCTTAGGCCAGGAAATCCCACAATTTACGGATGGCCTGCCCCCGATGGCTGAGCGCATTTTTCTCTTCGAGCGTCAGCTCTGCCAGCGTCCGGCCGAGCTGCGGGACGTAAAACAACGGATCATACCCGAAGCCCCCGCTGCCACGCGGCTCGCGGATGATGACGCCCTCGCACGTCCCTTCGACTTCGGCAAGCGGCGTTCCTTCCGCATCTACGAGCGCAATAGCGCTGACGAAACGGGCGGGGCTGAGCGCTTCGGGATGAGCCGCGTCATCCGGCCGGGGCAGCGGCTCCAGCTTGTCCAGCTCGCCGACGAGCTTGCGGTTATTCGCGGCGTCGTCCTTCGGCTCGCCCGCATACCGGGCGGAGTATACCCCCGGTGCGCCGTTCAGACGATCCACGCATAAGCCGGAGTCGTCCGCCACCGCAGGAACGCCGAGTC
Organism: Paenibacillus tyrphae; assembly: GCF_027925525.1. GTDB lineage: Bacteria > Bacillota > Bacilli > Paenibacillales > NBRC-103111 > Paenibacillus_G > Paenibacillus_G tyrfis_B. The sequence goes on from NZ_BSDJ01000009.1 coordinate 222,020, forward strand.
GCCGGGCCACCGTTCTGGCTTTGATCAAGGCGTTCGCCGCAAAGGTATCTCCGTCCTCGACGATGTCCGGGATCTCCGGGTAATCGAGCAGGCTTTTGACCGCGATGCCTTTCTCCCGGAACATCTTCTCGAATTCCTTAAGTTTACCAGCGTTTGTCGTCGCGATGACGACCTCAGCTCCGAGCCGCATGGGATGCCCCCTTAATGCGTTCGGCAATCGGTCCAAGCGCCAGCGCCTGCTCCCGAATCATGCCCTGGATGCCCGTTTCGGCCAGCGCCAGCAGCGCGTCAAGCTCTTGCCGGGAGAACGGGGCTTCTTCTCCGGTTCCTTGCACCTCGACGAATTTGCCTTGGCCGGTCATCACCACGTTCATATCGACCTTCGCTTTAGAATCCTCTTCATAGTTCAGGTCCAGGCACGGCTGCTCCTGAATAATGCCCACGCTCACGGAACCGAGAAAATCGGTGATCGGGAACCGGCTCAAATTCCGCTCCCGCGCGATTTTATCCATTGCGATCGCCATAGCGACAAATGCGCCGGTGATCGACGTCGTCCGTGTGCCGCCGTCCGCCTGAATCACGTCGCAGTCCAGCGTAATGGAACGTTCGCCCAGCGCTTCCAGATCGACGACGGAACGCAGTGCCCGTCCGATCAGCCGCTGAATTTCCATCGTACGTCCGCCGAGCTTGCCTTTGGCCGCTTCGCGCTGATTGCGGACCGAAGTCGCCCGGGGCAGCATCGAGTATTCGGCCGTCACCCATCCTTTACCCTGCCCTTTCATAAAAGGCGGAACCCGTTCCTCCACCGTCGCCGTGCAGATGACCCGAGTATCTCCCACTTCGATCAGCACCGAGCCTTCGGCGTGTTTATTGTAATTGGTCGTAATTTTCACAGGACGCGCCTGATCGACTCTTCTCCCGTCGCTTCTCATTTAAGTCTCATTTCCTCCTTTTGGCTTTCACGTTCCCATTGTACCAGAGCGCCTCAGGAAAACCAAACGGGCCTGCGGAAACGAAAAATCGCTCCTTCCGGAAGCGGGCCGCACAGGAAGGAGCGTTCGTTTATGAGGCATGACGCTACAGCTTCAGCTGATTCACGGTTTGAGGCCGGGATACGGGCTTCGCGTAGCTTTGATTATCGGTTGCGCTTACTTTGGCGTCGCCGTTCACGAGAATTTGCACCTTGGCGGCCGCATTCGTATTCTCCGTAAGCGACAAGACGACCGCTTTCAACGCTTCGGCAGGCGCCTTTTTATCCGGGCCGAGCATTTTGTCCGAGAAATTGACGGTAATCAAGTCGTCCGTTTTGTCCACCTTGAGCAGCTCGGCTCCCGGAGCCATGACGGCAACCAGACCTTTCTTCTGATCCGGTCCTGCAATAAGCTGCCGGATGACCGCTTCCGAAACGTTGTCCGTCCTTGGGACGAGCCGGGTAACGGGCACGTAATAGCTGTAATTTTCCTGATTCTGATTTAGAAAATACAGCGTAACCGGCGTCGATTGTCCGTACTCGACGCTTCCCGGCTTCTCCACGTTGATTCCGATCGCCCGGGTCAGCGGTTCGTCCAGCGGCGTGCCGCCGACCGGCATTTCTTTCAAAGGCTTGCCCTCGACGCGAAGCTGCACTTTCTCTACCGAAGGAAAGCCCGTCAAGGTCCAGGTGACGGCTTCCATAATTTTTCTTTCGTCCTGCAAGTTATAATCCGTAAACATTTTGGAAAAATCAACGATAGCCAGTTTTTGATCTTCCACGATGTTAATGCCTTTAATTTCGGTACCTTTGGGAAGGAGGCTTGTAAATCCGGCCGGCAGACGTCCTTGTACCGGACCGCCGTCCACCATGTATTCCAGCGCCTTGCGGGCGGCGCCCTGGGTCTTCTCGACTTGAACGGCAATCGGAGCGACGAACCCTTTTTCATCCTTGGCGTAAACCGTCACCTGCATCGGATTGGTAACCGTTTGGGACATTTTGCCGCTTGTGGCCATGGCGTCCGCTCCGACCGGCGGAGGATCGATTTGCTGCGACTGTTCCTTCTTTCCCAAAGGCGAGCAGCCGGAGGCAAGCAGAGCGACCATTCCGACAGCGGCGGCCCATCGTATCCATTTGTATTGTTTCATTGCGTGTTCCTCCTTGGTATTGGGTGTTGTCCGTTTTTACTTTTATGTATACGGGCGGCAGACAAGTTTATGACACCAATTTGTCCGATTCGGAGGACGATTTCGTTTATGGTACTTTGGACGGATATATCCTTGATTTGTACGGTACTAAAAGCCTATAATATAGATGTGTTTTTCCAAAAAGAGGTGATTTCCCATGGAAAACCGTCTTCATGATTTCGTGCCTGACGACCTATATCGGGCCGTTGTGCGTCAATCTCCGGATTGGCTGTGGGTACTGGACGAGACCGGTTCGCCGGTCGGCTTGTCCCCGGAACCCAACTACGGCTTGGCCTTGTTCCGCTGGGTGTACGAAACCGATCTCCTTCCGCTGCAGCAGGCATGCCGCCGGCTGCTTCAAGAGCGCGAACCGTTCGCGATGACGTTTCGGGCCGTGCTGCCGGACGGAGCTCTCGTATGGCTTGAAGGCCAAGGATATCCGTTAGCATGCAAGTCTTCGGGATGGCAGGCCGCCTTGGCAGCCAAAGACATCACGGCGTTCAAAAAGCAGGAAGAACGGCTGACCCGTCTGGCTTACTACGATCCGTTGACTCAACTGCCGAACCGCAGGCTGTTTCAAGACCGTTTTAGCCAATCGCTGAATATGGCGAAGCGCTACCACCATAAGCTGGCCGTCATTTACTTGGACCTCGATGATTTTAAACGCATTAACGATACATACGGCCATGCCACCGGCGACGAGCTGCTGACCATGGCCGCTTCCCGTCTCTCGCATTCCATCCGGGAGCCGGATACGGTCTGCCGGATGGGCGGCGACGAGTTCGTCGTGCTGGTGCAGCAATTTGAGCACCGCGAGGATGTTGCCAAGATCGTCGGCAGAATCGCGCAGACGCTAAACCAGCCTTTCGAGCTAAACGGCCAAACGATGAGCATTACGAGCAGCATCGGCGTTTCCTGCTATCCCGAGGACGGGCATGATATCGAAACGCTGCTGCAGTGCGCCGATACGGCGATGTATGCATCGAAGCAGCAAGGTAAAAACCACTTCCGGTTTTTCTCGGATTCCTAAGGAGGCCTCTATGAGCTACAGCTTGAACAGCAAGCAGGTTGCCGAAGCTTCGGCCTTGTGGCTGACGAAGCGCGGCGTCACCATGGAAGATATGGCGGAGCTTACTTATTTTCTGCAAAAAGATTATTACTCTAACCTGACGATGGACGAGTGTCGGGAAAGCGTGGAGCAGGTCCTCAGCAAGCGGGAGGTGCAGAATGCCATTTTGACGGGGATTCAGCTCGACGTGCTGGCCGAGGAGGGCAAGCTGCTGTCTCCGCTTCAGGAGATGATCGAAAACGACGAGGGGCTGTACGGCTGCGACGAAATCCTGGCTCTGTCCATCGTCAATGTGTACGGCAGCATCGGGCTAACCAACTTTGGATATATTGACAAAATCAAGCCGGGGCTGGTCGGGCGGCTGAACGATAAGAGCGGCGAGCACAAGCACACGTTCCTCGACGATATCGTCGGCGCTATTGCGGCGTCCGCCAGCAGCCGCATCGCCCACCGCAAGCAGAAAGAGAAGGAAAGTACGCAGACGTAATGGAAAACGGCGCTTCTCCGAGGAGAGCGCCGTTTTTGATTGTAAATCCGTTGGTTAACGCCTATCGGTTATTTCAATGTCGCCAACGATTCGGCTACGGTTTGCAGGTCTGCTTGGGACAGCTTGTCCGAGCTAAGAGCAATATAAGTCTTGTCCAGCTTCAGGTGCAGGGTCTTGTGCCCGTCAGCCGTGATCCATTGACCCGTTCCGTTGCGGAGCTTTACTTCCTGCTTCGACTCCACCTTGCCGCTCGGCTTGATCTCTTCCGGCGATTCCATGATCGTCATCTTGTAATATTTCAGCGTCAGCAGCTTGGCGCTGGTGCCCATCTGATCGATCTTATCGTCCGAGGCTCCCCGCTCCGGCAAATAATGCGTCGGAACGCCGGCGGTTTTGGCCGTCGTGGCGACGGTCGTCCGCTCCAATTCGCTGTACTGAAGCTGACCCATCTTGATAGGAGCTTCCTCCGGCGGCTTGGCCGCCTCTCCGCCTTGACCGGTCTGACCCGGCGGCGTCGTCTGTCCTGACTGGCCTGGCGGGGTCGTTTGCCCCGGTGGAGTCGTTTGTCCCGGCGGTGTCGTCTGCTCCGTCGGAGTGGGATCCGGGGTTTTCGGCGGCTGGGCCGCCTCTTTCTTGCAAGCTGTCAGCGTCACGGTGAGAATCAGTGCGGACAACAGAGCCGCCGTTCTCATCCATTGTGCGTGTTTTTTTGTTTTCATCGTCAAGCACCTCCGTCGAATGTAACCCTAACCTGCAGATCGATTCGAGCGCGGGTGAGGGCGTCACGCCAGCGGTCCTGGTTCCACACGCCAGGATATTGCTGCCGCACGGACTCCCCCAAGCGCAGCGGATCGGAGCGCAGGTCTTGAAGCAACCGGATCAATTCCGTTCCTTGCCGCTGCAGGTTCGATGCCCAACTATCGGCGGTAACGGATGGTCCACCGGGCGAAGCCGCCACCCGCATCACCATGTTCAGCCGGGGCTGCTTCAAATCGCCGTTGCTCGCAATTTCAGCCCGGCAAGTTATATTACGCAGCAGCGGAGAATCGGTAGCAAATCGCGTCACATCCGAAGACCATTCGAGCTTCGGCAGACCGTAACCCCCCATCATGCAAGCGAGCAGATTGCTTTGGGACGAGGTCAACTCAGTCACAAGCTCTTGTTTCTTAAACAAAAGCGCCCGGGTTGAAACACCCGATCGGCTGGGAATATTGTCCATTGCGGCCGGACTTGCGGACAAGTAGGGCAGGACCACATCGTCCTCGTACGCGCTCCCCGCAAAGCGGAGCGGATCCGCGGTCCAGCCTCCTTCCCGGAGCCGTGCAATGCCGCCGTTCATCGTGTCCGGGCTGCTGACGAACCGTTCGGCCGTCCCTTCCACCACCGCCACTAGCGGTCTGCGGCCCTGCTTCACGCCGAGCATCCGGATCTGCCTCGTCCACGAAGCCGGGAAGCCGTGCGAGCGCGCCCAGGCTTCGCCGATCGCCACAAGCTCAGGCGGCCGGTTCCGCTCCCATCGGTAAGCCGCAGCCTGGAACGAAACAAACGATTGCATCCGAGGACCGGCATTCGAGTATGGCTGAAGCGGGCGGCCGGACGCAGGCGGTCCGTAGCCCGTCGTTACGCGAAGGCCGCCGGGGCCCTCGTCAATGCCTGCGGCTACGAGCCTCGCTTCCTCCGCCTGTAATGCGCGAGGCTCCGCATCCGTCAAGCGGACGCACCCCGCCACGGGCAGCAGGCAAGCCGCAGCGAGCGGCAGCGATACGGCCCGGTTCATTAAGATTCGCTTTATGTTCAAAGGAAGCCGCCTCCAGTTGAAAAAATAGTCCGATAACCGTTAACAAAAAAACGCGTTACAGATCATCTACTATTCCCCAATGGCTTCCTTTTTATTCCAGACCTAGTTTTTTCACACCCGGCCTAGATCAAAAAGCGGCCGACTCCATCGAAAAACGAGTCATGCCGCCTGGCAGCCGGTCGGTCGAAACCGGCGGATTGGATTCGTACTACGCTTGCCGGTAAAATACAAGCCCCTCGCGTACGCTTTCGGTCAGCTTGCCGGCTTCACGCAGCCAGATCAGGTGCGCAATCGTTTCCGACAGCGCAAAGCGCAGCTGGTGCAGGCTGAGCCGCTCCCCGAAGGTCGCCGAGCATACGTGATACGCCGTGGCCGGCTCCGCAAGCTTCGACCGCATCGCCTCCAGACGCTCCGCATGATGGGCGATCAGCTCGTCGGCCCGCTGCTGCAGATGGCCGAAAGGCTCCCGGTGACCGGGAAAAGCGAGCCGCACCTCATAGCGGCGAATCGCTTCCAGGCTGGCCAAGTAGCTGGCAAGCGGGTTCTCGTCGATCCCTCCGGGCAAATAGCTGACGTTCGGGGATATTTGCGGAAGCACGTGGTCCCCGCAGAACATGACGGCCGTCTCCGCCCGGTAAAAGCACAAATGCCCTGCGGCATGCCCCGGTGTCTCGATCGCTTCGTATTCCTCGCGGCCGAGCCTTACGCGCTCCCCGGCTTCCACGACGGTGACTACCGGCTGCGGCGAAACGGACGCGACAAAGCTTTGCAAATGCTCCTCCATCGGCTTCACCAGCTCCTCCGGCAGCCCTTCCCGCCGGAAAAGCCCGATGATCTGCTGCGTCATCGGCTGCCCGTCTCCCCAGAGCAAGCGCGTCTGGTGAAGCCCGCTCCGCGACATCAGCACGGGCGCGCCGGTGCGCTCCTGAAACCATCCGGCCAGCCCGTAGTGGTCCGGGTGATGGTGCGTCAGCACGATGCGGTCGATGTCGGAGTAGCCGAGCCCAAGCTCCGCAAACGCCGACGTCCAGACGGCTTCGGCCGCCTCCGTCCGCAGCCCCGGGTCGATCAGCGTCCAGCCGCTCTCCCCCGGCAGCAAATAGCTGTTTACCCAGCGCAGCGGAAACGGCAAGGGCACCTTGATCTGGAGCACGTCGCCGTGCTTCGTTACGCTCCCGTGGCGGCTTGATGGCGATCCGTCCATATTATACGTCCCTCCTGCCGACAAAGATCATTCGTTTCGATCGGTCGGGTTCATAAGCCGAGGCGTCGTAATCGCCGTAAATGGCGTCGATTTTCAGGCCTGCCAGCTCTAGCATTTCCAGGAAACGCTCCTGTCCGATCAGCTTCACCTGCTCCTCGTAGACCCGCTCGCCTGATCCGCTTCCGTCCTGCAGCACGATCGTTTTACGCACGAATCCGTCCTCGATCCGGCGTTTCTCATCGATATGGATTCCTTCGACGCTTCTAACCGAGTGCGGTACCAAATGTTCCGCCACATAGGCCGGATTCAAATAATCGATAATGAACCGCCCGCCCGGCGCGAGCAGACGGTACATTTCCCGCAGCACCTGCTCGTTGTCCCGATCGCCGGAAAAATAACCGAATGACGTAAATAAATTGACGATCGCATCGAACTGATCGGTTATCGGCACGTTGCGCATATCCCCATGGACCCAGCGTACTTCGCCTGCGGTATCCAGCTTTCTCGCTTCCGCCAGCAGCACCTCCGACAAGTCCATTCCGGTAACCCGAAAACCGAATCCGTTCAGCGCCATCGAATGGCGCCCCATGCCACAGCACAGGTCAAGGACTTCCGCTCCCTCGGGCAGCTCCAGCCACTCCATCATCCGGCGCACTTCCTCATATGCGCCTTGCATATCGCGATGCTTATAGACGAGCAGATAATCCCGTCCGAAGCTTTTTTCGAACCATTCGGTCATTTCGCTTTCGTCCCTTCTATCCCAAGCTTGCCTAGACAAACTAAGCCCTATTTTACCAGAAGGTCCCGCCTGAACGCACGTTTTTGTTCGAAACTGCCGTTCGCGCTGAAGCGGTACTTCGTTTTTCTCAAGGAAGGATAGCGGGTCATCGGGGACTGTAGTATAATTAACGGTTGAAAACGAAAAAGACTCTTCTGGCAACGGAGGAAAAAGATGACAACCGCCATTGAACAGCGCATCGCCGGGCGTAAGCATAAAGAAATTTTCGAGCAAATCCGCAAGCAGGGGACGGTCTCCAAGATCGATCTGCTGGAGAAAAGCGGGCTGACGGGCAGTACCTTAACCCGGACGCTGGAGGAATTAACGGCCCAAGGGGTTATTGCGGAGGCCGGCTTCGGCGAATCGACCGGAGGACGCAGGCCGATTTTGTATACGGTGAATCCCGATTATGCCTATGTGTTCGGATTGGATATATCACGAATGTACTCCAAGCTTATTCTATTCGACCTGCAGCTGAGCAAGCTGGACAGCAAGCGCTGGGTCATGACGGAGGATGTCACCCCCGAGGTGCTGCTGGAAGAGATTGTGGCCGAAGCCCGCGCCATGCTGGATCGCCGCTCTCTTCCGGCCGACAAGGTGCTCGGGATGGGGATCGGGGCCGTCGGGCCGCTGGACCGGGCTTCCGGCATGCTGCTGGAGCCGCTTCATTTCGCCGCCGCCGGCTGGAAAAATGTCAGCGTCACCGGCTTCCTGGAAAGCCGCCTCGGCTTTCCGGTACTGCTCGACAACGGAGCGAATACGGCGCTCATCGGCGAATCGTGGTCGGACCGGGAGCGCGATTACCGCCATTTGCTGTACGTTCACGTCGGCGTCGGCTTGCGTTCGGCCATGATGACGAACGGGCAGGTCGTCTATGGGGCGGTGGATATGGAAGGGTCGATCGGCCAAATGATCATCCAAACGGACGGCCCCCGGCTGTGGAATCATGGCAACTTCGGCGCGCTCGAATCGTACGTTTCCATTCATGCGCTGGAGCAGCAAGCGCAAGCCCGGCTCAAGCAAGGCCGTGACAGCCTGCTGCTCCGTCTGGAACCCGACCCGGAGAAGATCGGGTTCGCCCATCTCCAGAAGGCGCTGCAGGCCGGCGACCCACTGACGGTCGAGCTGTTTACGCAAGCGGCCACCTATTTCGGCATCGGGCTGTCCAACCTGCTTAACATTTTGCATCCGGAGAAGGTCATTCTGGGCGGCTCCTTGATCGGCGGCCATACCGGCTTCTTCCATACCGCGACGCGCGTCGCGATTCAAAGAACATACTATTATCCCAAATATCAGGTGGTGTTCAGCCAAGGCGCGCTCGGCGAAGAAGCGCTCGCCACCGGGGCGGCGCTGCTGATCGTGAACAAGCTAAGCGCGGTATAGATTGGACGGGGCCGGGTACGTGACATGGTACCGATGGCGGGGTGTCGGGATCCATGAACCCGGGACGAGGGAGCAGGTGATGAAGGGCTCCGAGGGACGCTGGCGAGTGCCGGCGGCCAAATGCTGACGGCCAGACGCCGGATAGCCAAGAGCGGATGCCCTAGACTTTCACCAAAATTAGCGGAACTGCACGTACCCTATGCCCCCAGAATTCGCCTGGCATTTCAAAATAGCGAATCTGTCTGTGGTGCGCTAACAGCCCTATTTTAGGGGATATGAACATTTTTCGACACGACTAGAGCACATGGGGAGACTGTCGATTAAATTGTACCCATTAGACTTACTTCCCCTGTTAAAGCTGAAAATTGGGGGATTTCTGCAGATTCTCGGGTGCAAATGGGGTGTAGAATGTCAGCATTTCGAATTTCTTTTTTTCATGACGCCGGTAAAATTGGCAACGAGAAACCAGAGGAACGTTTCCGCACGAACCCCAAGGTGAGTGGATTTCTTTGTTTAACAAATTGCTTAAGGTTAACGACCATGCTCACAACCTTCACGTACACGCGACGCTTCTCTCTGGTGCGGGTACGGGCGTGACCGAGACCGTTATGGTTTTTCAATTCGTTATTCTTGCGTTCGATGCTATTTCGTAGTTGGAAGAGCTGTTTAGCCTGTTCCGTCTCATTGAATGCCTTGGCTTCTTGGAACTCGTCGTAATAGTCGCTAATGAATACCTTCCGGCCATGTACGCTGGCTGTGCACTGTTCACGAAGGCGGCATGCCAGGCAGGTCGTCTTCGGAAAGTGGTACTGCGTTCCTTCCAGCTTCCGGTTGTAGGACTTTTTCTGGGTAACCTGCCCGGCCGGGCAGGTTACCGTGCCAGCTTCTACGTCATAAGAGAAGTTCTCGTTCGAATACAAGCCAGTAAAGTTATCGCTGACGCCTTGGAGTGGTGCTGCAAAAGTAATCCCCTTAATCTTCAAATCGCGACGATGGTAACCACGGCCGTATGCGGAGTCGGTCACCACAATGGCAGGCTTCACACCATGCTTCTGCTGAACCACATCCAGCAGTTCCTGCAGGCGATCTCCGTCCGTCTCATTGCCGGCAATCGGTTCAGCCACTAGCACCATATCGTTGGCGGCAGACATGACCACCTGGATTTTGTCACCTCTATAGGTGATCGACCTTTTCTTACTGACTCGCGCATCCGGATCCACGCTGCTAAGCAGTTGGTTCGCAGGCCGGTCTTTGCGCGGGCGCTTGCGGAAGGCGTCATTCGGATCATCCGGATCGCCAGGCATGGTATTCTCGGTGAGAATACGGAATAGAATCGCTTGCCTCTCTAGGGAAGCGAGTTGCCGGTCACGGTCCTGCCAAGACCAGAAAATGGGGCGAATCGTCTCCTTTTCAAACCAATGCAACAGCCCGTATGCAAGGACGACCAGCCGACTGAAAGTAGCAGTGACATCTTCGGGCGTCGGATCGGCCGGTAGCTTGGCGATTAGTAGCTTCAGGTCCAGTTCCAGTCCAAGCTGCCGGTATAGCACGCGGTGCGCGCGTTTAAGATGACTGAGTACACGGAGAACGGCTTGCTTGATGAGACGGTAAGCCGACAGCCGAGCGATGTGCCCGTTGGTGTGAAACGAGTCGACAAGCCAAATGTCCTTGTTGTCACCCCAGAGCCCCTTCTGTTTCGCTTGGGCGAGAATGTGGTGGTGACACGCATCAAATAGTGCAGAACCCATTCGTTCCTGGTCAAGTCCGATCGTACTGTGATCGAATCCGATGAAACTAACCGGTAAACCCAAAAAACGTTTAATGAACAAATCGCCAATTACACGCTCTTCCATTTCGCGGTCAGAAAGATTGTAGTAACGCTGTACAATATGCAATTTCAGTTTAAGTGAAGGCGCGTATGGTTTTGGTCCACGGGTAGAGTAAAGTGGCGCACAGATCTCGTCGGCAAAGCTGAAATCGAGTAGTTCAGCTGCCCGACTCCAGACGGGATGTTCCGGTAACACCGAGTATACTTCCAAATCGGCGAATGACATCTGATCCAACTGTTTGTAGCGCACCTGCTTCAACCCTGCCGCCTCCCCTCATAGTAGTAATATTATACCATGAATAACGGAGATTTTTCGAGAAATACAGAGAAAATGAGTTGTTTTATTAGTATTTTGGCAAGTGCACGTCAGGGAATTAATCGACAGTCTCCTGGGTTCCGCTAACCCCGATACAACGTTTAATATCCTCGCTTAACGCACCTTGCCGTCGTCTCTTGCCCTCAACGGCATATCAAAAAGGCGCCCCCGCAATGCAATGCAGGGACGCCTAATTTTAGGTTTCCTCTTCCAAACTACCTAAGCGGATGCTTCGCCATCCTCGGCCGAATCGCCGTGCAGCTCTTGGAACAGCTGAACGAGCTTGCCATGCTTGCGCAGCGATTTTTCGTGAATCAGGTTCAGCTTGCCGTTGTCCAGCACTCCGAATCGTTCGATCAACTGCTCGTTCTCGTGCGTCCAATCGAAGCCTTCGAAGATGTTCAGACAATTGGTCCAGTTCTTCGTATATTTGCCGTCCGTGAACAAATGACGGTGTGCATACAGCGCGACGCTTTCCTGCATGGCGCGGGACGCCGAAGTGTACTGCGGCAGCCCCGGCTGCTCCGGCATGAGAGGAATCAGCGTGCTGTAGAATTGGTGCAAGATCTCGATGTACGTGGACGGGTCCTGCTTGATCCGGCGCGCCAGCTCGTAGGACGGCTGCATTTTGCCGGTAAACAGCATCGTTGCGGTCGAGTACATCCAGCTGAACGACGTAAAGTTTTTGTTGTAAGCAGTCAGGTTAGCCCGTCGCTCTACGCCCGCGGACTTCAAGAAGACGTTGTGGTCCACGACCTGCTGAATGACGACGTTGAGCGGATCGATCGAGTCGAACGAATGACCGAGCTCTTTGCTGACGAGCTGAACCTTGGAGTTGATATCCCCGAACAACTGCTTCTCTTCTTCCTCGCTCAGTCCGATGTAGATTTGCACCGCCAGCTCGCTTTCCATTAGCTCCAGACGGCGGCGTTCCAGCTGCTCGACCTGGCCTTCCAGCTGCTCCAGCTCGCTTGCGATCTCCGCATTGTCCGGCGCTTTCCGGTGCTTGATTTTCATGGCGGCGACTTTCTTGTCCAGGCTGCGCGCTTCTTTGAGCATTTGCTCGTTCACGTAGCCGAGAGCGAGAATGCGGTGCTGGCCGTCCAGAATGCTCAGCTTCGAGCCGGGACGAAGGTACAGGCCATTCTGCACCTTAGCCAAGCTGCTTACGTCGCGCAAGCTTAAGGTGACCGGACCGAAAAAGACGCGGTCGAGCTCGCGCTCCTGCAAGTAGTTGGAAATTTTGCGGCGTTGTCCCCCGCTCAGCTTCCGCTGCACCATCGGATCGATGGTGGTGTAGTTAAGCAGATCCTGCACTTGTATCGCAACCGTTGCGAGTCCGAACCGATCGCAAAACGGATGTATGGTCATTTGCAAATTTAAACCGTCCATTAACCGACGTCCTCCTTAGAGCTATCTCCCGGAAAAGCTTGCTGCCCCATCGAATCGTCGCGGATCAGGAACATGTGGTGCTCCACGTAAAAATCTTTGACGAACTGATACGCTTTTACGATGCGTGAGCGTCTTGGCAAACGGTCTTTCTCGTCTCCGCTGTAAATAGCGCTCCAGTCGATATGCGGCAAAATTTTGAGCGCGTAATCGAGCGCGTATTTGTTGAACGTGCCGGTTTTCGTTACTTCCTCGTGGAAGAACATCGCCAGCGCGATCTGCAGGTTTTCCGTCCAGCAGAGCTCGCCCTTTTCCGGCTCCGGCAAGTATTTGAGCAGGCTTTCGAAATAGAGCGCCGCCAACTTCAAATGCTCTTCGATCTCTTTTTCCTCAAAATAGTACCCGTTGTTGCGCGCCGCCGACTTGAGCCGTCCTTCGAACAAGCCGATCAAAATTTCGATCAGCAAGTGGTAGGAGAACAAATACTCCGGCCCTTTGCCTCGCTCCGTAAACATGTCGACAGGCAGATTCTTCATCACAGGCGCATCTTCCACCAGCCTCGAGGCCAGCACGTGATAGAACCGGCGCTGCTCGCGGAGAACGGCCAGATTTCCGCCGATTTTGCGCGGAAGCTTGTTGATGTCGGAGAACAGCTGCCGCTCCTGACGCGCGTTGATGTCCAGGTAGATCATGGTGGACATCGGGAAAGCGTACAGCTTGCTCAGCTTCGCGCTGATTTCCTCCATGCGGTCGTACTCCCGGCGGTCTTTTGCCCGGGCCATCGCGCCCTGCAGCGTTTCCATCAGGCGGCGGAAGGCGGCAAGCCGGTGCTGGCCGTCCACGACGTACAGCTTCTCGATCGCCTGCAAACGGTAGACCCGCGCCTGCGCGTCATACTCTCCCGCGCCGCGGGCCGAGAGGATGATCCCCGGAAAATAAATGCCTTGTCCGTGATCCAGATAGAGCATGATATAGTCCATCATCTTGGACAAGTTTTGCGGAACGATGGAGCGCTGAACCTCCAAATCCACTTCGTAGATGGCGAACAGCTTGCTCATCGGAAGCGTGGTCGAAAGCGTAGTCTGTCCGAACGTCCGGGACATCGCCCCGGGGATTTCGATATACGATGACGCTTTCTGCTCCGCCAGCAGCTCCGACAGAGATGAAATTTGATCCATAACCGTTTTCCTCCTTGGCTTACCTCGCGTAAAGCTATATGCATATAGTTTACTATAATAGGTTCATATAATTCCATTATACACCGGAAAGACACGAAACATTCAGGATATTGGCAAAATATGCGTCTTTTTTTTCGTTTTCCGAACTTGCTTTTTTGAAAAAGAGCAAAATAAGAAAAAGCCGACACTTCAGAATGAAACGTATCGGCAGGTTACGGAGCTATGATGGATTCGTCCCGAACGGACGCCGGCTAAGGCATTCGGCCAGCGGCCTTCAGGAGCGGCCATATGCGCACTTCCAGAGCTTCCGCATAATGAAGCAGCGGAGGAACGTCCGGCATGAACGGAAGGCCGTTGCCCGTCAGCATCGTATTCTCGTAAAGCTCGGCTTCCGCCTTCTGCAGCGGCCAGGGCCGATGATGGATGTCGCAGCGCATGACGTCCCGGCGCCCGTTCAGGGTATACAAGCAGTAGCGTTCGGTCAGCCAATGCTCCAGCGAGCCCGGCTTGGCCGTATACGGCGCCGACACGGGCCGATAACGCGCGGCAAAAGCGGGGCCCCCCTGCCGGCGCTCGCTCCGGTAAAACACGGTTTCGTTCTGCACGGTTACGCCCATATCGGCCCGGTAGTACGGAAGATGATACAGCCATCTGGCCAGCTTGACGGCAAGCGTATGCGCCGCATCGAGGCTGAAAAAATAAACGCCGGGCTTGTCATGGAGCGTGACGTACGTCCTGACGTTAAGCTCCGGAAACCGGCTCGTTCCCGGAATCGGCGGCAAGCCGCGCAACCGGATATCCGTCATCCGGAAAGGGACGACGGCCAGCCACGCACTGCCCTCGAAGGTATCCAGCGGCAGCTCCTTCGGCACGTAAGCGCGAACCTCCTCCGCCGGAACGGGCCAATGGGCAAACAAAAGATTGCGCCAAGTCTGCTTCATGATCCACGGCAGCGCAGGCAGCGACCACGGGCGGTGCGCGGTATCGAAACGGTCAGGCTCCACATCTGGTCCCCCTTGACTCCATGTCATGAACGAGTACAAACCCGCGAATCGCTGGAAGGGTCGGCTTAGACGACCCCGCGCTTGCTGCGGGCCCCATTGATGGTTTATTGGTGTTTCAATTTAACGTCCGGTCGAAGCCTTGCAATTGCTCCAGCTCCTCCAGCCCGGCCCAGAATCCGACGGCAAACCTCGCAAGCAGCGCGGCGCCGAGCGCCGTCGTCTCGGTCACTTTCGGCCGCACGACGGGAACGCCGAGCAAATATATAGGAAAAAGGTTGCAAAGGGAATCTATCACAAGCCCGATTTCGCTGTCAAGGTTGATCCGAAGCCGGTCTCGTGCTATGATAATGTTAACAAGTTAATCAGGTCAGAGATCAAGAGAAGACCGTGAGCAAGCTCTTCAGGAGCGCGTGTGCGACAAGCAACGTGCCGACGTAGAGTTGTTTCACGTCTTCTCTTTTTTGCTTTTACCCGGAACCGGGCGGCCGCATATTTCGAAAGGGGATCGATACACATGACAAAACAGGCGCAATTTTCAGCGGAACACCGACAAGAACAGCTTCGGGAGATGGCCGGAGCCCCGCTCGATCTGCTGGTCATCGGCGGAGGCATTACCGGAGCAGGTATCGCGCTCGACGCGCAAACCCGGGGTCTGAAAACCGGACTGGTCGAGATGCAAGACTTCGGCGCGGGCACGTCGAGCCGTTCCACGAAGCTGATTCACGGCGGCTTGCGTTACTTGAAGCAGCTCGAATTCAAACTGGTGGCCGAGGTCGGCAAAGAGCGGGCCATCGTCTACGAGAACGCGCCGCATGTGACGACGCCGGAGTGGATGCTGCTGCCGATGATCGAAGGCGGCACCTACGGCAAGCTGGCAACCTCCGTCGGGCTGATGATTTACGACTCGCTGGCGGGCGTCAAGCGGAACGAGCGCCGGATCATGCTGTCCAAAGCCGAGACGCTGCGGCGCGAGCCTCTGCTCCGCGAAGACAAACTGAAGGGCGGCGGGTATTACGTCGAGTATCGCACGGACGACGCCCGGCTGACGATTGAAACGATGAAAGCTGCTGCAGACCGCGGCGCATTGGCGGTCAACTATGCGAAGGTGGAAGAGCTGCTCTATGAAGGCGGGAAGCTGAAGGGCGTGCGCGTCGTCGACATGCTGAGCGGTGAAACGTATGACATCTTTGCCCGCAAAATCGTCAATGCGACCGGACCCTGGGTCGACACGATCCGGGAAAAGGACGGCTCGAAGCAGGGCAAGCGGCTTCACCTGACCAAAGGCGTGCACCTTGTCATCGACGGCGGGCGGTTCCCGCTCAAGCAGGCGATATACTTCGATACGCCGGACGGCCGCATGGTGTTTGCCATTCCGCGCGACGGCAAAACGTATGTCGGCACCACCGACACGAACTACAGTGGCGATATTGTTCATCCGCGGACGACGACGGCCGACCGCGATTATATTTTGACGGCGGCGAACTTCATGTTCCCGAGCCTCAAGCTGACGGCGGCCGATGTCGAGTCCAGTTGGTCCGGGCTGCGTCCGCTCATTCACGAAGACGGCAAATCGCCGTCGGAGCTGTCGCGGAAGGATGAAATTTTCATCGCTCCTTCGGGTCTCATTACTATTGCCGGCGGCAAGCTGACCGGCTACCGCAAAATGGCGGAGCGCATCGTCAACCTGGTGACAGGCCAGCTCCAGGAGCAAGGCGGCGCTTCGTATCCGGGCTGTTCGACGGACCGGATCAAGCTGTCCGGCGGGGACGTCGGCGGCTCCGCGCAATTCAAGGCGTTTGCGGAAACGAAAGTACGCGACGGCGAAGCGCTTGGCTTGACGAAGCGGCAGGCCGAGTCGATCGTACAGCGCTATGGCTCCAACGCAGACCGCGTCTTCCAGCGCTGCACGCTGCTGCGCGAAGAAGCGGAGCAAGCCGGCCTGCCGGTCGATGTGCTGGCTTCGCTTGCCTACGGCATCGATGAGGAAATGGTCGCGACGCCGCAAGACTTTTTCGTCCGCCGTACAGGCGCGGTGTACTTCGACATCGCTTGGGCACAGCGTTGGAAGCAGCCGGCGACGGCTTACATGGCGAAGCGCTTCGGCTGGACGCCGGAGGTCGCGGAAGAGCATCTGCGCCGACTGGACGTGCTGCTACACGATGCGGCGACGCCTGCCGCTTCCGAGTAATCGCCCGGTCCCGGCAAGCCGTTATATCGGCGCATAGGCATCCCACAGCTCCCTACGAGATGTGGTGACGGCTACCGCACCGGAGCCCAGCGCAAGCTCGACATCCTCATTTGTCCGGATCAATCCGCCGGCCAGAATCGGAATGTCGAGCTTGCTGCGCATCTCGGCGATAATATGCGGCATCACGCCCGGCATCACTTCAATGTAGTCGGGCGTCACTTTCTCCGACAGCCGGTAGGTCGTGTCGAGCGCAATCGAGTCAAGCAGGAAGTGCCGCTGAATGCCGAGCACTTTATGCTTCTTCGCCGTCGCTACGGCGCTGCTTCGGGTGGAGATAATGCCCGCCGGCCGCACGGATTGGCATAAAAACTCGATGGCGTAATCATCGTTTTTCAGGCCGTGTATCAAATCCACGTGCACCAGCAGCTGCTTCTTGTGCTGTCGGACAAGGTGCGCGACGCTCATCAGCTGCGACACATGGCTGTCCAGCAGAACGATCCAGACATAGGAGGATGCGAGCAAGTGCTCCAGGTCCTTCAGCTTGCGTACGGCGGGAAGAATCCGCTGTCCGTAAAAATCCGACGGAGCCGGGACCGATGTCCCGGCTTTTCGTTCTGCGTTCAACCTTGCCTGCCCCTTTCACCGGTAGCACGCATCCGGTCGTCTAGGAAACGCACGGTCGCTTCGAGCGCTTCCTCCAGCTGCGGGGTCGTTCCGGCAAACGGATGAACCGCACCGAACGTATGCGTCCCCCCTGCAATTGTCACGAAAGCTTGATTCGGAGCGGCCTCGCGCAGCCTGCGGAAGCCCTCCTTCAGCCGATCGGAGTCCGCGTCGCCCTGTACGGACAGCACCGGTGTCTTCAGCCCGGCGAGCTGCGCGGTAATGTCGAAGCGCTCCGCATTTTGCTTCAAGTCATCGTAGAATGTTTGCCGAATCGGCATGTTCTGCCCCGTCCGCGCGTTCGCCACGTAGGCGACGCCGCTCTGGGCGAGTTCTTCCTTGAACGCGTCGTCGAACAAGTCGGCCGAAGCGATGCCGTTCCACGTAACGACGGCCTGCACGTCTGGGTGCTCCGCGGCAAACAAGATGCTGTTTCCGCCCCCTCGGCTGTGGCCGAGCAAGGCAACCCGGCCGGTATCCGCCTGCTCCGCAAAGGGCAGCCGTTTCTCCTGTAGCAGCTCCCAGACGACCGCCAGATCCGCCTGCTCGCGGGAGTACGTGTTCACGGCGAATTTGTCCAGCTCGTCGAAATCCCGCTCGTTCACCCCGTTGCAGGAAAAATTAAACCGGACGACGTAATATCCGCGGCGGGCCAGTTCGGCGGCTGCATAAGGCTGAAAGCCCCAATCCATAAAGCTTTTAAAGCCGTGCGCCATGATCACGACGGGCAATGGCCCTTCGTTGGCCGCTTCCCGTACCGTTACCTCGCCCCGAAGGGTCAGTCCGGCGTCAATCGGCTGCTCGAAACGCTGCTGCCGCAATCCGGATGCTTGCTCACTCATAAGAATTCCTCCTTGAATACGTGGAATGATATGGAATAACGGCTAATGTACAGCCCTTCCGTCTTTTGTGCCGCGCATGGCTGTATTTCCCTTCCATTGTATCAAAAGCGCCGGCATTTGCCATGCTCTCTTTGACCCGTAGCATGTTCTGGTGTCGAGTTCGTCCAACATTTACTTTTTTTCCGAGAGTTGTGTTATAATAAAAGCAAGTGACTGGTTCGGATCTTTTGAGTTTGATTTGTATGTTCGTCGTCAATTCCATCGAGGAGGTCTAACTTGGCTGGTTCAGAAAAAAAGTTGTCCATTTTTGCCTTGGGCGGCGTAGGCGAAATTGGCAAAAACATGTATGTAGTACAATACGCAGACGATATTGTTGTCATTGATTGCGGTTCGAAATTCCCGGATGTGGAGCTGCCCGGCATCGATATTATCGTACCGGATATCTCCTATCTGATCGAGAACCGGAATAAAGTCAGGGCGCTCGTCATTACGCACGGTCATGAGGATCATATTGGCGGACTGCCTTATATCCTCAAGCAGCTCAACATGCCCGTCTATACGAGCAAGCTGACGATGGGACTTATTGAAGGAAAATTAAAAGAACACGGGATTCTGGGTTCGACGGAACGGGTGTTAATTCACGCGGATTCCGTATTAAAGTTCGGCACCATTGTTGCTTCGTTCTTCAAAACGAATCACAGCATCCCGGACAGCCTTGGGGTCGTGCTTGATACCCCCGAAGGCGCAGTCGTTCACACTGGCGATTTTAAATTCGACCAAACGCCCGTTAATGGCCAATATGCGGACCTTCACCGCATGTCGGATATCGGCAAAAAAGGCGTCCTCGCCCTGCTGTCCGAGAGCACGAATGCGGAGCGTCCAGGGTTCACCCCTTCGGAAAAAAGCGTCGGCGTCAATCTGGAGGACGTATTCCGAACCGCTCGCCAGCGGGTGATCGTGTCCACCTTTGCCTCCAACGTGCACAGGCTTCAGCAGGTCATCGAAGCGGGCATCGCTTCGAACCGAAAGCTGGTCGTCATCGGACGCAGCATGGTCAATATGATTACCATCGCCTCCGAGCTCGGTTATCTGAATATTCCGGACGGCATGCTGATTGAGCCAAACGAAGTGAATAAATATGCGGCTGACCGCATCGTTATTCTATGTACGGGCAGCCAGGGCGAGCCGATGTCGGCGCTGACCCGGATGGCCCGCTCGAACCACAAGCAGGTGGAAATTCTCCCCGGAGACACGGTCATCATCTCGGCCACGCCAATTCCGGGGAACGAAAGAAATATCGGACGGACGGTCGACGAGCTGTTCCGTCTCGGCGCCCACGTTATCTACGGCTCCGGCTCGCTGACGGGCATGCACGTTTCCGGACATGCCAGCCAGGAAGAATTGAAGCTGATGATCAATCTGATGCGTCCGAAATTTTTCATCCCGATTCACGGGGAATACCGGATGCTCCGTCAGCACAGCACGCTGGCGCAAGCGGTCGGCGTCGACCCGGCCAACATCTTCATCGTCGACAACGGCGAAGTCGTTGAAATCCAGAACGGCGCAGCCCGCAAACGCGGCAAAGTTCCTGCAGGCAACACCCTCATTGACGGCTTAGGCATCGGTGACGTCGGAAATATCGTCCTGCGAGACCGTAAGCACTTGTCTCAAGACGGCATCCTGATTGTTGTCGTTTCGATCAGCAAACAGGAAGGCAAGATCCTCTCCGGACCCGACATCATCTCCCGCGGCTTCGTATACGTCCGCGAATCGGAAGGCTTGCTCGACGATGCAAGCCGCATAGTGTCCAATACGATCAACAAATTAACTCACGAGAATGAGAACCAATGGTCTACGATAAAATCAAATGTAAAAGATGCGCTTGGACGATTCTTATATGAGCGAACCAGAAGAAAGCCGATGATTCTTCCGATTATTATGGAAGTTTGATCGAACCAAACCAACCAGTCCACTTACAACGAGCAAATACCCTCTATCCTTTGCGGGATGAGGGTATTTTTTGTCGGGGCTATTCTTCGAGCTTCATGGTTTCTTTAGTATCTGTCTGGACAAGTTTCCCATGGACTACGCTGTTTGTTGTCTTCGTATAGGAGATTTGATGATCGTCCTCCCACCTCGGAAAATCATAATCGACGGTTTCCGTACCCTGCTTTACGATCTTCTCCTTACCTGTGCCGAGATCCAGCACCATAATGCTTATGCGGCCTCCGTCAACATGGCGGTCCTTAATCGAGGGAAGTCCCTCCAAACCACGAGCATACAGCAGCCTGGAATTGTCGGGTGAGAAAGAGATTTGCCTTTATCTGTTTCCACACGTTCGATGACTGTCTCATCGTAAATCTTCCCTTTGAACTCGCTTAGCTTGACAAGTTTGCGTTTGGGCCGCTTCCCCTTCTCGGTTTGAATCAGCTTGCCGGCCGGATCGTTTTTATCGCTTTTTTTGAGGACAAAATCTCCGGTCAACAGATTGATGTCTTCTTCCTCCCCCTGATAAACGTCCATCGTATGGTAGCTTCCGCCCGTATAGCCTATTAAAACCCAGTCCCGGTCCCGGTATTGAAAGCGGTACTTCGAATACCACCGATCGCTTGACCCTCCGTGAAAACCAAAGAGGAGCGTATTATTTTTTATGGAAAGCTCCTCTAACGGCTCTCCGAAGACCCCCCACAGTCTTTACACAAAATGGCTTCTTTGGCATAGATCGATTGTTCGTAAGCTCCCGCAGCGTTTCCATAGTATACAATTAAATCCCTTTCCGTCATGGAATCCTTGGGATCTTCTACGATGATGGCCAGATCGTCAATTCCGTCTTTGTTGAGATCTCCGCGGGCGATGGCCTTCTGGCCGTTACTCCGAAGCGAGAGTTCCTTTCCGGCCGGAATGAGAGAAGAAAGGTTACGGATATCTTGCGCCGCCCCAGTCTGCCGTGGCTCGGGCTGAGACTTGGATTGCGGCTCGGACGGCAGTTGGGATGGAGTTTGGGTTTGCGCTTGCGCTTGCGCTTGAGCTTGAGCTTGAGCTTGCGGTTGCGATGCTTCCGCATTTTGTTTAGTGCCTTCCAGTTGATTGCTTGCGTCTTTCTTTGGTGCCTCCGGTTTATCCGCCGTTGACTTCTCGCAGCCTACCGCTGCTGCCAAGAATACCATAATTATTAACCATTTCATCGTATGGCTGAAAAATCTGCTTTGCATAAGTTGCTTCCTTTCGATTCACGTGGGCTTGATTCAAGCACCTCTGTATATATCGGCCATCTCCCTCTCCAAATTTATGTAAAATCGCACATTAATATGGCATGAATTTTTCGAAAACCAAATAGCCCTCTTCCCGCGCTTCCCCGGAAGGAAAGCGGAAAAAGAAGGCTGGTGTGGTTGCTTCGCGAATGCTTCAAATCTGCAGTTCCCCAAGCTTGATCAGCTCGACAACTGCTTGCGAACGGCCTTTGACATTTAACTTCTGCATGACGTTAGAAATATGGTTCCGCACTGTCTTTTCGCTAATAAACAGCTGCTGTGCGATATCTTTTGTCGTTTTGTCTTGCACCAGCAGTTCAAAGACCTCACGTTCGCGATTGGTGAGCAAAAATTTACTTTTGTGATCGCTGCCTTTCAAAGTGTCACCCCTCCTTGCCCGGGTTTTGGTTTCATTACAAGGTCTAGGGATACAGTCAAATTCAGTTTATGAAAGGCAGCACTTGCTGGTGCGTTCGTACTTAAAAATGGGCTTCGCGCTAAGCTTTCAGAGCGATCCGGAGCGTCTTGATCTCGTACGGTTTCATGAACAGACTTACCTCATGCGGACCGTGCTCCACCGCTTGCGGCTGCTCCTCCATCAGGTTCGTCTCTTCCACAGAGACGAACTCCCCGATCCGCGCATCCACGCAAAACCGGACGTCTCCCCGAATGCCGCCGTACTCGTACAAACGGACGATGAACGTCTCGTCGTCTTCGGCTTTTTTCACGGTATCGATCATGACATGAGAACCATCGACGCAGAACAGCCCCAACTGCTCAGGAAGGCCGTCCGCATGTGCCGCTCCGGCCAATCGCACCGGAAGCAGCGGTAGGTTAAGCTCGCACGCCTGACGGTGCGTATCTGCCTCCAGCCAACCGTTTTTATGCGGATACAGCGAATACGTAAATTCGTGCAGCCCTTGATCGGCTTCCGGATCGGGCGATACCGCCGACTTAATGAGACTGAGACGCAGCACATGATTGCGGATATCGTGGCCGTACTTGCAATCGTTCAGCAGGCTGACGCCGTAGCCCCCTTCGGACAGATCGACCCAGCGCTGCGCCACCGATTCGAACCGTGCCCAATCCCAGCTCGTGTTCCAGTGCGTCGGCCGTTCGACATTGCCGAATTGAATCTCGTACGTCGCCTTTGTCGACCGAATGTCAACCGGGAACGCCGCCTTGAGCAGGTGCTGCTTCTCGCGCCAGTCGACCCGGGTACAAAAATCGATTCGCGGATGGTCGCGGTACAGCGTCATTTTCTGTTCGATGACGGAGCGGTGGTAACGCCATACAAGCTTTAGCACGGCGCGCAGCGGCCCCTGCTCCTCCACGACGACTTCGGTCAGCTCATCGACAGTCCAGCTCTTCTCTTGATAGTAGATGTCGATATCCCATGCGTCGTGCGCCATCGGCTTATCCTCGAACACCTGCAGCACGTTGGCCGCTTCACCCGGCTTGAGCACTTCCCGCGCGTTCCGTTTATCGTATAGAGATACGATCTGGCCGCTTCCGTTAAGCTCAATCCGATAATAAGGCGTCTCCAGCAGGCGGTCGCCAATGCTCCACACGTCGCTGCTTGCCGCCGAAGCGCTGTTCGTGCTTTTGCCGACGATGGTCGTATAGCCTAATGCCGGAACGTTCGGCGTATGAACGAGCATCGAGACGGGCTGTCCGTCGGCGCCGCGAACAACCTGACTTTCCAGCGCTTCGCCGCTTGGCAAGGACCACGCTAATTGCCCGGCAGTAGCTGGAAGGGCGTCCAAAGGAATTTCCACAAGCGCCGACCGTTCCCAGCCTAACGGGTTGATCACCCGATAACCGACAACCTCTTCCGCCGCAGCTCCATCTTGCCCGCGAACGCCAGCGAGCGCTTGAGTGCCTTGCTCCAAAGCCGCGACCGCCAATTGCTCCGCTTCCGCGTACTCTTCCCGGCTATCCTCGTATACTTCGCCGATCGAGGAGCCCGGGATAATATCGTGGAACTGGTTGCGGAGCGTAATGATCCAGCTCTTCCGCAGCGTTTCAACCGGATACGCATGCTCGCCGTTCAGCAGCATCGCAAGGCTGTTGACGAATTCCGCTTGATGCAGCAGCGCCTCCATCCGGCGGTTCATCCGCTTGTTGTAGGCTTGCGACGTATACGTGCCGCGGTGGTATTCCAGGTACAGCTCCCCATCCCATAACGGCAGCCGCGGGTGATCCGATACCCGGTCATCGAGCGCTTCGAAAAACTCCTCCACCCGGCCTTGACGCACCTGCGGCATCGCTGGCATGTCCTCGAAGCGCCGCGCCGCCTCCAGCATATCGCGGGTCGGTCCGCCTCCTCCGTCGCCCCATCCGTAGGCGAGCAGCAGTTGATCGTTCAGCTCCTTTTGCCGATAGTTGTCCCATAGCCCCTGCACGCTGGACGCGGTCACGTTGCCGTTGTAGGTGTAGTACCAGCTGCCGTCGTTGTTGGGTGTCGTAATAAAATGGGTCAGCAGCTCCGTACCGTCGATGCCCCGCCAATGGAACGTATCGTGCGGGAAGCGGTTATACTGGCTCCAGCTGATTTTGGTCGTCATAAAATAATCGATGCCGGCCTTCTTCAAAATTTGCGGCAGCGCCCAACTGTAGCCGAACACGTCGGGCAGCCACAAAATCCGGTTGTCCACACCGAATTCATCGCGGAAAAACCGTTTGCCGTACAGCAGCTGCCGGACAAGCGATTCGCCGGAAGGAATGTTGCAGTCCGATTCCAGCCACATCGCTCCGGACGCTTCCCAGCGGTTCTCTGCCACGCGCTGCTTGATTTTCTCGTAGATGGCCGGGTAGTCTTCCTTCAAATAAGCGTACAGCTGCGGCTGGGATTGGAAAAAGATATATTCCGGGTAGCGGTCCATCAGCTGCAGCACGGTCGACCAGGAGCGGGCGGATTTCTCGCGCGTATGCTTCAATCTCCACAGCCAAGCAACGTCGATATGGCAGTGTCCGACCGCCGTCACCTGTGGCCTTGTCCCGCGCGGCAGCTCTTCCAGCCGCTGCTTGAGCAGCGTCAAAGCCTGTTCCGTCCCAGCGTAAAAAGCGTCCGAGCCCGGCGCGCGCCAATCCAGCAGCAGGAACGCATCATCGAGCGCCGACAGCATGCCGTGCTTCTCGCTGCTGCGGTCCTCCAGGCAGCGCACCGCTTGCAGCACGTGCAGCGCCGTATAATACAAATCGTCCGTGGCCGGGTCCAGCCAAGCGAGGTCCAGCTCATCGATCCGGTGATCGAACGGCTGATGTCCCGCGTCCGGCGGCGTCAAGCCGCTCCAGGCTTGAATGATCAGCTCCGTGCCGCCCTTGTTGACGGCTTCGGTCGGGATAAACAGCTCCCCATGGTTCCGGTCCAGCGCCTGCGCCGGCTCCCCGTCCAAATAAGCGAGCGCCTCGTAACCGCTGCAATTGCCTCCGCCCGTGTTGCCGAGCCGGATCAGGCCTACGACGTCCCGATTCTTCCATGCTTCCGGGAACGTCAGCGTGCCCACGAACCAAGCGGTCTGATCGCGTCCTCCCCAACGAATGCCGACCGATGCCGGTGCTCCTGCCTGCTCCCGAGCTTCCTGCGGGGAAGAGGCTTGCTCCACAATGCGAATGCCGGTCAACGGGAAGCGATCCCGGTATCTGGCGTGCGCCAATTCGTTGATGCGACGCTCTAGCTTTTCTTGTACGAATCTCATGTCCGTTCTCCTTTTCTATCGTTAAGATATACCTTCAATGTACGATATATCAAATATATTATCAATATGCATATTTGCTATAAAATTTGAATTACACACACACGGCAAAAAGCCCCCGCCAAGCATGAATCTTGACCGAGGCTTGCAAACACACATGATAAAGAAGACAGCTAGTGCTAATATAGTTCCGCCCCCGCAGCGCAGTCTGCCACGGATTCGCTGAATGCTAGGATGGCTTTATGGGACCGGTTGACCCTCTTACGACCAGTTCCGGTCTTAAGATGATTTTCGTGTACTGCCCGTTGTCCTTGTCTTTGTCCTGCGGGCGATCCAGCAGCCGGATCAAAATTTCCGCCGCTCGGCTTCCGATCTCCCCTTCCGATTGGGCCACGTGCGTATATCGTCCGGGCTCTTCCAGCCCTGGAGAAGGATCGTCGAACGTCAAGATGGACAGATCGTCGGGAATGCGAAGCCCGAGCCGCCGGGCGAGAATCGCAGTGTGAATGCCAAGCTTCGCGTTCAGCGCGATATAAGCTGTGGCCGATTTGCTCTGCAAATGCCGGTACAGCGGATGCTGCTCGTCCAGCGGGTCGTCGTCGATCCGAAAGTCCGTCAAGATCAACGAAGGATCGATCATCGCTCCTTGCTCTTTCAGCGCCTCCATGTACCCGGCGATGCGCTCGTCTACGGATACCGTCGGCAGCGGCGAGTCCGAGCAGATGGCAATTCTCCGGTGCCCGAGCTCCCACAGATGCGAGACGGCCAATTTGGCGCCAAGCGCGCTGTCCGAACAGACGAAATTCGTCTCCACCCCGGGCAGGTAACGGTCGATTAATACGAACGGAAACTTGTTGATTTTGAGCGCCAATATTTCTTCGTTATACGTCTCCGCATCGACTGGGAAAATAATCAAGCCGGCCGCCCCCATGCGGGTCAGCTCGACGATCGCTTCCCGCTCCCTCTCCTTGGAATTGTGCGTCAGGACGGTGGCGAGATAATAGCCGGTATCGTTCAACTCGTTCACGATTCCCTGCACCAGCCGCAGCGCGAAATAGTCGGCCATGGACGGGATGAGAAGGCCGATCATTCTGCGTACTCCGGCCGCGGTCCGATCGGTAGGGGAACCGGGCGCAGCACCCTGTACTCCCTTCTCGGCCTGTATGCTGCCAGCTTGAGGGCTGATCGAAGCGCCCTCTCCACTGCCGACGAAGCTGCCGCGTCCGGGAATGCGATAAATCCAGCCGTCCTTGGCAAGCTGGGCTAGCGCATTGGCTACCGTAATCCGGCTGACGTTGAACCTCGCGATCAGCTCCTTCTCGGACGGAATCCGATCCCCGTCGGCCAGTTTGCCGGAGGAGATGAGCTGCTTGAAGTGCTCCTGAATTTGCACGTACAAGGGCTGTCTTTCGCTTTGCATGCGTCACGACCTCTGCTATCGATAATATCATTATGTCAATTATATCAAATCCCTCGAACGCATGACAAATCAGAGGAAGCACCGATTACAGACAAATCATCACCGCGTTACCTTCCGGGTCCTCGACGATAAAATAATGGTCGAACTGCACATCTCGGACGATTTTCATGCCGGAGCTCCGAACGAACGCGCAAGCTTCATGGATATTCGCAGCTTTGAGCATAAACGTCGGCAGTGCTGCAAGATCTCGGTTGTTGCGGTTATCGTCGAGCAGAATTCCCGTGCCGTTCGGCATATCGAACCAATAAATCGGCCCGCCATCCTGACGAATCGGCTTGATCTGCTGGCCGAGCAGCTTGCCGTACCACTCGGTCGCTCTTTTCAGATCGGTCACAGGGATCACGACGCTGCTGATGTGGTTTTGGATCGGGTGATCTGGAACGGTCGACCTCACCGGATTGGGATTGATCCACTCCGATTGCACTGGCCTTCCGAATCGAAAATATGAAAATACGCGAGTCCGGGATGGGGATGCTGCACATCTTGAGAGATCGAAATCCCGTTCTCCTGAACGTATGCGCAGGCTGCTTCAATATCCGCAGTTCCCATCATGCAAATCGGATATTTTCCCACCCCTGCATATTGCGGTGATCATCCAGCATCAGATTGACCCGATTATTCATGTCGAACTCGTAAAACGGTTTTTCGTCATCCAGAGGCTGGAGCGGCATGCCCAGAAGCCCGGCATACCAAGCCGCCATGTCGGGCAAATCCCGGACATGCAGCACAGCGGCTTTAACCCCGTACAAGAGCTTTGTTTCTTTCGTTGACGTATTCATCGGGTGGTTTTCCCCTTCCCAATCCATTCGTATGCAGAATACGACTTCACGCGGATAATTTCAAGTTGGCGGACAGCACGAAAAAGCGGGACCCGAAGGCCCCGCTCAGCTTACCGCTATCGCTTATTTAAATGCAGGCACGACTGCGCCTTTGTATTTGTCTTCGATAAACTTCTTGACGTCTTCGGACGTGAGTGCTTTAGCCAGCTTCTGCATCGCCTCGGAATCTTTGTTGTCCGGACGGGATACGAGAATGTTCACATACGGGGAATCGTTCGATTCGATGAACAGCGCATCCTTCGTCGGTACCAACTTCGCTTCGAGCGCGTAGTTCGTGTTGATGAGCGCCAGATCGACTTCACCCAAGGTACGCGGCAGCATAGCGGCTTCCAGCTCTTTAAACTTCAGGTTTTTCTTGTTTTCGACGACGTCTCTAACTGTTCCTTTGACGCCAACGCCTTCTTTGAGCTTGATCAGGTTGTTTTTCTCCAGCAGCGCGAGCGCGCGGCCGCCGTTGGACGGATCGCTCGGAATCGCAACGGTTGCGCCATCTTTCAGCTCGTCGATCTTTTTAATTTTTTGCGAGTAGCCGCCGAACGGCTCGATATGAACGCCAGTCACGGTAACGAGATTCATGTTTTTGTCTTTGTTGAATTGCTCCAGATATGGCGTGTGCTGGAAGAAGTTCGCATCCAGCTGCTTCTCGAATACCTGTACGTTCGGCTGTACGTAATCGGTGAATTCCTTTACTTCCAGGTTGACGCCTTGCTCTTTCAGCTTCGCTTTGACGGAATTCAAAATTTCCGCATGCGGAGCGGCGGTTGCGCCGACCTTCAGCGTCACTTCTTTTTTCTCGGGAGCCGGGGTCGCTCCTCCTGTTTGCGAAGCTGCCGATTCCGGAGCCGGCTTGGTGCCGCAAGCGGCCAGCGAGAAGGCCATCACGACGGACAATGCGGTAATCATCATTTTTTTCATAGTAAGATTCCTCCACCTTTTTGTATAGTATAGTATCGATTGCTTTGTATATAAAAATCCTTATTTCCGCTGAAACTTCCGGACAAGCCGGTCGCCCAGTGACTGCAGGATTTGAACCAGCACGAGCAGGAGAAGTACGGTAACAATCATCACGAGCGTTTGGAAACGCTGGTAGCCGAAGCGGATCGCCAGGTCGCCCAGACCGCCGCCTCCAATAACCCCCGACATGGCCGTATACGATACGAGCGTGACCGCCGTAATCGTCGCCCCGGCAATCAAACCCGGACGCGCTTCGGGCAGCATGACCCGCGACACGATCTGCCAGTACGTCGCGCCCATCGATTGCGCGGCTTCCACGACGCCGCGGTCCACCTCGCGCAGCGATGTCTCCACCAGGCGGGCAAAGAACGGTGCCGCGGCAATGACGAGCGGCGGGATCGAGCCCGATACCCCGAGGGACGTACCGACAACCAGTCGGGTGAAGGGGATAAGCATAATCATTAAAATCACGAACGGCACGGAACGCAGCACGTTGACCACAAGCGACAGCAGCGCATACACCACAGGCTGCCCGAGAAGCTGCCCCCGCGAAGTGACGAAGAGAATGATGCCGAGCGGCAGACCGATCAGCACGGTAAACACCATGGACAGACCAAGCATCGTCAACGTATCGTAGGTCGCCTCTCCGATCGCTCCCCAATCCAGATTAAGCAGTTCATCCATGCTGAATCACCTCCACATCCAATCCGCGGCCTCGCAGCAGAGCGATAGCCTGCTCCGCGCCGCCTTCCTGCCCTTGCAGCTCTACGACAAGCTGTCCGTAAGGGGTATCCTTGAGCTTCGATACCGTCCCTTGCAGGATGACGAACGGCACGTTCGTCTCGCGCATCGTTTCGTACAGTACCGGCTGGTACGTCTGCTCGCCGATGTACGTCACCCGGACAAGCGTCCGATTGCCTGCCCCAGCGCTCCCGGACGTCTCCAGTCCGATCGCAGCCACATCGGAAACTTGAGCGACGAACTCTCTGGTCGTCCGATGCTGCGGCTTCAGGAACATGTCGGTTACCGGTCCCTCTTCCACGATCTCTCCGCCGTCAATGACCGCCACACGGTCGCAAATCGTGCGAATCACGTTCATCTCGTGCGTAATCAGGACGATCGTAATCCCGAGCTGCTTGTTAATATCCAGCAGCAGCGACAAAATCGCGCCGGTCGTCTGCGGATCGAGCGCCGACGTCGCCTCGTCGCACAGCAGCACCTTCGGATTCGTCGCCAGCGCGCGGGCGATACCGACCCGCTGCTTCTGGCCGCCCGACAGCTGCGCCGGATATTTGCTCCCGTGGCCGGTTAGTCCGACGAGTCCGATCAGCTCCTCCACCCTGCGGGCGATCTGCTCCTTCGGCAGCTTGGCGAGCCGCAGCGGGAATGCAATATTATCGGCTACCGTCGCGGACGACAGCAGGTTAAAATGCTGAAAAATCATCCCGATCGAGCGCCGCTCCAATTGCAGCTTGCCGGTACCCAGCTTCGTCATCTCGACGCCATCCACGACGACTTCCCCGGCTGTCGGGCGCTCCAGCATGTTGATCGTGCGGATCAGCGTGCTTTTGCCTGCCCCCGAATGGCCGATGATGCCGAAGATCTCGCCTTTGCGGATCGTCAAATCGATATTCCGCAGTGCCGTAACTTGTTTGCCCCCGACATCGTAGTTTTTCATAACGCCTTTCAAATGAATCAAATCGTCTTCCTCCCCGGAATAAACGGCCCTTGTTCGGTTAAACGGGCGCGTTCGCTTGCGCAAAAAAACCCTGCACGACGAGGTACAGGGTTAGCGGTTTAACTCATGTCCCTCTCATCTGCCAGAACCGGGCTTCGGTTCTGGAGGAATTGGCACCTGATTTCCTACAGTTCTGAATTTCCGAACTGTTAAGGAACGGTTGCCGGGCTTCATCGGGCCTTGTCCCTCCGCCTCTCTTGATAAGAAGTGTTTCTATGAAATTAAAATAACATTCTCAATCCAATGGATGAAACGTTGTTAGTGTACAAAATTATTCATGTAAAGTCAATAAGAACATACGGAATTTCCGCTTGTTAAAATATTCCCATCCGGCGAAGAAGCTTCCCGCATTACACGTTCAGAGGCAGCTCCAGGCGAAAAGCAAACCGTCCCTGCTCGTGCCGGAACGTCAGCCGTCCTCCGTGCAGCTCGGCAATGTTATACGCGATCGCCAGCCCGAGTCCCGCGCCGTCAGGCAATGAGTCCCCCCTCCGCGATTCGTCCGCTTTATAGAATCGCTCAAACAGCAGCTCCTCCTGCGCCTTCGTAATCGGCCGGCCTTCGTTCTCGAATTCGATAGCCGCACGCTTCGGATAGGCCGCTAACGTCACGGTCACACGGCCGGGAGCGACGGAATATTTAACGGCGTTCATCAGCAGATTGTCCAGCGCGCGAACGAGCTTTTCCGCATCGGCAACAACATACAACGGGGCTTCCGGGAGCCGGCATTCGATGGCAATCTGACGCTGCTCCGCAATCGGCTCGAATTCGCTGACCAATTGCTCCAGTAAATGGTGAATGTCAATCTCTCGCCGTTCCAGCTTGGCCTCTCCCCCGGAAAGCCGGGTGTATTCGAATAAGTCGTCGATCAGCTTCTTCAGCTGATTGGCTTTATTGTAAGCGCTAGTCAAATACCGTTCCCGCTCAGGGGCATCCGTTTGCGCAGGATTCATGAGCAGGTTCAAATACCCGATAACGCTCGTTAGCGGAGTCCGTAGATCATGGGAAACGTTCGTGATCAAGTCCATCTTCGACTTCTCCAGGCGCCGCTCCTTCTCCTGCTGCCGGGCCAGCTGCTCCGCCATGGAATTGATATTGGCGGCGACCAAGCCAAGCTCGTCCCGGCTGTTTGTCGCCAGCCGCACGGACAGCTCGCCGTGGGCGATTTCGTTCAATCCGCGGTTGATGTACCGAATCTGCCTCATTTTGCGCCATGTTAGAGCATAGAAGAACAGCACGAACAGAGCGATGAACAGTAAAAATTTGAACCATACCTCGTTAGTCTCGTACGCATTCCCCGGCTGCGGAACCAGCTTGCTGGAAACGATCAAATAGACGGCCTGACCCCGGTACTGCGCCGGCAGCACCGCCGTGTACGCCGCACCCGGCTGCCTGTTGTTCGCTTGTTTGGCCGACATCAGCAGCTCATACAAGCTGAGCCTGCTCTCCGAGGCTTCGGAAGAGCGAAAAAGCACACGTCCGGACTCGTCCGAAACGTATGCTCTCAGCTTGCCTCCCTGTCCGGCCTGTTCCACCAGCGAAGCCGCCGTCCGTTCATCCGAATCTATTGCGCTCAAGGCCGCCCACTTCTTGTCGAGGTTGTCCAGCCGTTCGTTCACCGTCCTTCGGATCGAATCGTAATTGTCCGAATCGTTCGGCTGAATTTCCTGGTAACCCCATTCCAATAAAGTCGAGGCTAGCGTGCTCAGCATAAGGCATCCGACGAAGGTCAGCATCAGCTTCACGCGAAGGGTTACCAAAAACGGCCATTTCGGCAAA
The DNA here is from genome assembly GCF_027925525.1 of Paenibacillus tyrphae. Taxonomy (GTDB): domain Bacteria; phylum Bacillota; class Bacilli; order Paenibacillales; family NBRC-103111; genus Paenibacillus_G; species Paenibacillus_G tyrfis_B. The sequence continues at coordinate 254,043 of NZ_BSDJ01000009.1, forward strand.
CGCACCCTACTCAATTTTATAGCCCACTCCCCATACGGTTTTAATATACCGGGGTTCCCGCGGGATGTCTTCGATCTTTTCCCGGAGATTGCGGATATGCACCATAACAGTATTGTCGGAATGGAAAGCGCCTTCTTTCCATACCTGCTCATAAATCGCATCAACGGAGAACACTTGGCCACGGTTTTTGGCCAGCAGAGCCAGTATCGCGAATTCGATCGGCGTCAGATTGACCTTTTTGCCGCGAACCGACACCAAGTGACGGGCCGGATCAACGACAAGGTCGCCGACCTCCACCCGGCCGCGTTCCGCCTTCTTGCCGATCATGTGCTGCCGTCTCAGGCAGGCCTTGACCCGGGCGACCAGCTCCAGCGGGTTAAACGGTTTCACGACGTAGTCGTCCGCGCCCGTGGACAAGCCGGTGATTTTGTCCAGATCCTCGCCCTTGGCCGACAGCATAATGATGGGAACGTCACTCTTTTCCCGGATTTTCACGCACGCGCGAATGCCGTCCATCTGGGGCATCATAATATCCAAAATGATGATGTCCACCTTTTCCCGTTCGGCCAGCTTCAAGGCTTGCACTCCGTCCTCGGCTTCCAGTACGCGGTAGCCTTCGTTCCGCAAATAAATTTGAATAATATCCCGGATATCCGGATCGTCGTCAGCTACCAATACGCTGTTCGCCTGCTCCAATTGAACCGCCCTCCTGCAATTTTTTGCGCTGCGCGAGCTTGATAAGGACCCATCCGGCAGCAAGCGCCAGCGGAATCCACAGCAGCTTAAGCCCGTAACTATAGATGAGCATGCCGATTTCTTGAGCGTGACCGGCCGTTAGCCGTCCGATGAAGAAAAAGGCAAGAGTCCATACGAACCCCGTCGTGTAGGAAAGGAGAGCATAGCGGCGAAAGGACATTTTGTTCATCCCTACGAGGTATGGCAAGACGTGGCGGACAACGGGGAAAAAGTAGCTGATGATCAAGGCCAGACTGCCGTATTTTTGATTGAGCTTTTCCGACATTTCTATCGCTTTATCCATTTTCTTCTTTTTCCGGAGTCGCTCCAATACCGGAGTGCCCGCGTACCGGCCGAGCACGTATCCGAGCGATAACCCCGATACGACGCCAAGATAGGTTAAAAGAAAGGCGGGAACGGGGTGCAGCAGGCCGCTGGCCGTTACTGCACCGCCGGTCATCACGATAACTTCGTCGGGAATCGGCATCCCTACAATGCCGAGCCACAGCGCGAAAAACAAAGCCAAATACCCGAACTGCCCGATCCACAGCATCAGCGTATCGTAAGTCATTGCGGTGTTCCCCCCGGTTTTCGGCACACATACACGAATGCAGGAGGAAAGTTAAACGGAACGAAACGGATCGTCTCGATGTCAAAGTATTGTTCGAGCTGGGACTTCATTTGCAGCGAATATTGAAACGCGATAAACCGGCCGCCCGGCTTGAGGGACGACGTGATTTGTTCGATCAGCCGGTCGCGCAATTGCTGCGGGAAATTATAGAACGGGAGACCGCTGATAACAGCATCCAGTCCCTCGATCCCCCGCTGATGCAGCACTTGCCCCATACTGCAGGCGTCGGCATGACAGGAGAACTCCGGGAACTGTACGGCTAGCTGCTCCCTCAGCACCTGTTCCTTTTCGAACAGCAGCACCTTCGTCTGCGACCCCTTGGCTTGCCGGATGAACCGGGTTAATGCGCCTGTTCCGGCTCCGAGTTCCGCCACAACTTGCGCTTTAGCCCAAGGAACATGCTTGGTCATCGCCCGGGCCAAAAATCGGGAGCTGGGCGTAACGCTGCCCATTTCTCGGGGAGATTGAAAAAATTTATTTAAAAAAAGCACCTTTTCTTGAACGCTGGCGTGGAAACTCATGAATGTATTGCCCTCCTTGTTGCTCTAAATTTAACCATTTAGACGCTGTTCGAACCTTGTTACCCTTCATTACCTTACTTTTAAAACGAATATAAGAGTCCGTTTGTTTCGTCCAATGGAATGTGATGTACTTAGGATATCCAAAATATCTTTAGAACAAATGGAGGTTTTTCTGAATTATTTCTTAAGAAAAAAGCCAGGCTCCCTAAGATTTCAAGCAGGAGCACAGGCTGTCTGAGCTGTAAGGGGGCTAAGCGCGTTCCGCAGCCGGAGCTGTAAGGGGGCTAAGCGCGTTCCGCAGCCGGAGCTGTAAGGGGGCTAAGCGCGTTCCGCAGCCGGAGCTTCGAGAACGGCGGTGCAGTATTTGCAGCGGGATGCTTTTTTGGGGATTTCGGACAAGCATTCCGGACATTCCTTCATGTTTTCTTTCGGGTCGGGCTTGGCCTCTTCTTTGCGGCGGAACCGGTTGATCTGCTTGACGGCGATAAAGATGACGAACGAGACGATCAGAAAATCGAGCAGCGTGCTGAGGAACAATCCGTAGTTAAATGTTGCGGCTCCGGCTGCCTTGGCTTCGGCTAAAGTCGAAGAAGGCTTGTCGTCCAAACGAATATACAGATCGGTAAAATTCACCTTGCCGAGCAGCAGCCCGACCGGAGGCATGACCAGATCGTTAACGATCGACGTGACGACTTTGCCGAACGCGCCTCCGATGATCACCCCGATCGCCAGATCGATCATATTCCCTTTAATTGCAAATTCTTTAAATTCTTTCAAAATTCTTGACGGCATCCTATGGCTGTCTCCTTTTTTTGACTTGGTGTAGTTAGAATGGCGTTTTCACCAGTTTAACCGTTTTTCGGGGGAAAAGACAAGCCAAAAAGCCCATTTCCTATCGGAACGAAGGAAACGGGCCTTGCATATAGCCGTCAGATAGTTGACGGCTAAGCTTTTCTGCGCATCAGCGAAACGATCAGAGCTGCGGCGCCGAGCACGACGCCCGCGATGGACAAGTATAGCGGCGTTTGGGACGCGGCGGGAGCTTCGGATGCAGCCTTATCGGCCGCCGGTGTCGCAGGCGCCGTCGTATGGCCGTGGCTGTCCGTTCCGGCTCCGGTCGGTTTTGCGTTCACTTTCGTCACGGAAGCCGGTTTGTCCGAGCCGTCGGCGCCGACCCATTCGACGACACTGCCGTCTTTGTAGGTCTGGTACGCCTTCCACGTAATCGCGGTAGCGGTATCGGCTACTTTCCCCTGCATGTAAAACTCGCCGAATTCCGTGGCGCCCAAGCCTTCGCCGGTAGCTGTCCACACCACGCCGGTAATTTTGTTCGCATCCTTCGTCAGCTCGTATTTCCAGCCCGGCTTCGGCTCGAAGCGGGAGATCGATACGGAGTCCAGTGGAAACTTCACTTCGACTTTTACCGTCGGAATGTCTTTCTCCGTCGGCACCCGAACGGCAAATTTCTCATAGCTTCCCTGCGTCGTTTCTTTCGGCAGCACCGTCACATGCGCGCTGGCGAAGCCTCCTCCAAGCATGGAAGCGAGCAGTCCGAGCGCGAGCGCAAAATGCCATTTTTTCATAAATAAAAGCCCCTTTCTCTTTAAGCAGTCAGTTTATCCTACTGTACTTTATCGTAAACCGCTTATCGAAAGAATGGCTCGACCGGGCTATTTTCCCCCTTGTTTTTGTCCGATCTGTGTCAATCCGTGACGCACCGCATAAGCGGTCAACTGCACCCGGTTATCCAGCGCCAGCTTGGACAAAATGTTCTTGATATGGTTCTTGACCGTGTTCTCCGTAATAATCAGCGTCTCGGCGATCTGGCGGTTGCTCTGCCCGCTGGCGACGCAGCTCAGGATCTCGCATTCGCGATGGGAAAGCACGCCCGGCCCGATGTCGCTGGTCGTGGATTCGCCGGTCGACCGGAACGAATGGAACAGCCTGTCCGCCATGCCGCGGGAAATTTCGCTGTTCTCATCGAGCAAACCGCGCAAGTAGGCGATCCAGTCGTCGGGGTCCATGTTTTTGAGCAGGTACCCCTGCGCCCCATGCCTTACGGCCGTAAACAGATCGGCCACGTCGTCGGACACCGTAAGCATAACGATGCGGATGTGCGGATACAGCTGTTTAATCCGCTTGGTCGCTTCAAGGCCGCTCATTCCCGGCATCTGAATATCCATCAGCACCAGATCCGGCAGCAGCCGTCCACACAGCTCGACGGCCTCAGCGCCGCTGCGGGCTTCCCCTACCCATTCGAAGCCGGCCTCCCCGTCGATCAGCGAGCGGATGGCGCGGCGGGCTAACGGATGATCGTCGGCAATCAGCACCCGGTAATTCATCATCACAGCTTCACCTCCCGCAGCGGTCCGGTAACGATCAGCTCCAGCCCCTGCCCTTCCTGCGCCCGGATTTCAAGCTCCGCTCCCAGCTCCTGCGCCCGCTTGCGCATAATCGATACCCCGTACCGGTTCGGCCGCTGTCCGGCATCGCCCTCCATGCCTTTCCCGTCGTCGGCAATACGCAGTCTCCAGCTTCGCCCGTCCTCAGTCGGACCAAGCTCCACCTCTGCGTGATCTGCATACGAATGCTTGCGAATATTCGTGAATGCCTCACGGATAATGGAGAACAAGGGCACCTCCGCCGACGGCGATATCCCTTCCTCTGGAACCGTAATCCGGTGGTTGACGGCGATGCCGCTCATGCCGCTCCATTCCTCCAGCCATGTCCGCAGGCGCGAGCCGAAATCGGCCCCCTCCTCCGGTGCCGTCCGGAGGTTGAAGATCGCCTGCCGCAGATGGTGGTCGATTTCGGATACAGCTGAACGCGCCTCTTCGATCTGCCCTTTCTTTAGCTGCACGTTCAGGAAAAACAAAATTTGCGCGATATTATCATGCAGCTCCTGAGCTAGCCGCTCGCGCTCCTCGTATACCGCCCGCTTCGATTGCTCAACGGCCAGCTTTGCGTTCATAGCCTCGATGCGGTTGAACATCCAGTTGCCGAACAAGAACGACAGCAGCAGCGTAAGCAGCGTCATGTAGAAATTGCCCGTCTCCATGGACAGCACGTCCAGCAGAAAATCGTGACGTATATACTCGAATCCCCCAATGACCAGAGGTGGTAGCAGGATCGTCAATATTTTTAGCTTGCGCATCGACATAAAATTATTCCATCGCCTTTCTTCCTATATTAACCCGTCGCCGTTTCCGTATCCATTATATACCGATAAGTCGCAAGCTTCGAGACAAATTCGTCGAAATGTAAATCCGGATTAAATAAAAATAGTCCCAGACCAGTTCGAGTTCGTCACTGGCGGGGACCATTTTTCTCATTTATTTGCCGCTGAGTCCGTTGAACACTTTCTTTCGTCTTGTCCTCCCGGTATCAAATTTATTATTTGTAAAATCCTCCGCTTATCTTCCGTGTTCCTGCATTCAATTGTAGCGAGGATTGCCGCTGTAATCTCTTCGTCTTCTGTATCGGGAGTATTGAATCTAAAAAATTCATGTAACTCAACATCTAAAGCCTGTGCTATCTTTTCGAGGTTTCGCAGGGTTGATATTCCTTTCCCCGCGTTCCATACCTCCAATATAAACGTAGTGCAGGTCTGCTTTTTCTGCCAAAGCCTCTTGTGAAAGTCCATTGAACTTTCGAATCGCTTTTATTCTTGACCCCGTCTTCTGTAGAACATTCACAGTCGTCCACACCCCCTGTAAGTTAGTGTAGACAAAACATATAAGTCAGATAATAAGTATATATGTTTTATTAATTAAAAAAACTTATATGTTCTTATAATTCGGTAGAATTTGTTTAGTGATAAATCAAGAGGAGTGATCCCGGAAAGATGAAAAAAAGGATGATACCCCACTGGTATCGTTACTTAAAGCAAAGCAAAATTTTTCCTCGTTTCTTAGTTCATGTTTTTATCTTTGACTATCTGGTTTTAATTTTCTTCTCTGTGACCGAACTAGTGTCCTGAATACTACGTTAATTTTTCACGAAAATACCAGGGATACCCAAATCATCGGACTCTCTATGCAACGGAATGATCATACGTGGATGACTCCCAAAGTCCATTTCCACTCTTTTTTTGCTCATGCATATCCCTTGAGAAGATTTGTTTATATACTGTGCCAACAACTGTGCCAACAAATGGCGAATGTACGATGGAAATTTTTCACTTCTTGTAATGTAAAAAGAAAAATGATCACCGCTGGCTATTCTCAGGTTTTATTATTCTGTTTTCGGTCCCACCTTAATAGTCCATCGATGCCAACATCAAAGTAGAATACAGGCTGAAGAGGTTTAGATTATCTATCTTTCAAAATGAAGTAATCTTTATTGACATGAAGTGGTGCACGAATGTTTTGTACCCTGTTACTATCCTATAAAATTAGATTTATCAGGAAGGAAATAGAAAAATAACATAGAATCACTAGATATTATTAGCCTATTATTCCTTTAAATAAAGTCAACTTGTTACAAGGAGGCATGATAGATATGATTTATTTTGCTTAAGCACCATGTTTTTCAGAATTCTTTAAAAGGAGAAGAGTGACCTTGAAAAAAACAAAATATATTTTAACCTTATTTCTTTTGCTGCTGTCCTTTCTGTTTTCTTCGGCCTCCACATTTGCTAGTACTTCGATAAATCTAGGGCCCGATGTAACAACAAGCAAGTTTAACAATATCGATGCCGATCCAGGAATTGCTGTTGACCCCCAAGGGAATTTTTGGTTTATATACGCTGACGGATCCAGCGTTTGGCATGTTTTTAAAGGAACCAACATGGATAATTTGGTGGAGCAATACTCTTTTAATACACTTAATGCCGCGTCACATGGGTTCACTAGACCCAATGGAGACGATCGGTATTGGCTTAGCGGATTATGGATCGTACCTGAAAGCGGAAGATTTTACACGACCGTTCATGTTGAGTTTAATTACAACAGTTGGAGGAAACAGGGATATACAGGCTCCATTCAGCATTTCCGCCGAATTGGTGTTGCTTATTCCGATGACAAAGGACAAACCTGGAATTACCAAGGAGACATTATAACAAGTCAATATCCAACATACGCCGATCTCAATGCATATCCGGGAGAATCGTATTATTACGGAGTGGGAGATCATAAACTATTTGTTGATTTAGCGGGTGGATATTTTTATGTATACTATCAAACGGCTTGGCTATCCAAAAATCAGGATAACAGGCAATCGCAAATCAAAGTAGCAAGAAGCCCCATCGGCTCAGCAATGGCACCAGGGTCATGGAAAAAATTTTATAACGGCACATGGAGCGAATCGGGACTTGGTGGACTTGATAGCGTCGTTCTTCCGGGAAACGTAACCGATAGCGGAGTTGTTTTTTGGAATAGTTATTTGAATAAATACATGGCGATTATTAACGACGGCGGCGGAAATATAGCGACTGCAAGTGATCTCAATAAGCAAGACTGGGAGTGGAAAGGAAAGTTTGCTGACAGCAGCAGAATACAATGGTATAACTTTCCTGTAGATGCCAGCAACGCAAGGGATAGAATGAGCGTTGGAAAAGCCTTCAGATTGTATTCCGCTCAAAATAACTACGCTGGGACAGCTACTAAATATATGGATGTCGTTATTGACAGCAATGAAAGACCCCAAAAGTTTGATTCGAACGCATACTATAGAATCATTAACCAAAATAGTGGAAAAGCCTTAGAGCTTTTAAATGGCACCGGAGAAAATATCATACAATGGGATATTGGGGATAACAGCAAGTACTATCAAATGTGGAAAATAGAGGATCTGGGCAACGGTTTTTACAAAATAGCTAACCGCCAGAGCAATAAGGTTATGTCGGTAGCCGGCGGTTATAATAATAACTATGCTAACGGTAAAGAAATCATCGAGTGGCCGTTTGGAAGCTGGATTCTTGACCAGCAGTGGAACATTATGGATACAGGAAACGGACGCTACAGATTAATTAATAACAACAGTCAAAAATCAATGGGTGTTGCAGGGGGCTATCCCGCAAATTTAAATAATGGCAGGTATGCTATTCAATGGGATAGTGTATTTGGAGCAGCCGATCAAGAGTGGAGAATTGAAAAAGTTCCCAATTAACATCGTTGCTCAAACATAAACTTTCTTTAATGAATTCGTAAGATATTTAATAATCCCCGCCAGTCAAAAGTTGGTGGGGATTTGTCATATTATTTCGTCGCGGGCGTATACTCATTCACTTCATATGGCATAAGAGGCCGGGCCGGTATCTAATGTGATCACTAAAAATGCTCAGCGCCAGAAGCAGGCGTTACTAGTGCTTGCGGAGTCGCTGAAGCAGTATAATCCATACCTAAGTCTACAAAGGCATTACTTAGCGTCATGTTATCGACTTTTATAGGGATGCAACTTGGTATAGGTACTTAGATTGTTATCAGTCATATTTGTGTCTGTGCCTAATTTGTTTTAACCTCCAGAGCAAACTAAGCCAGTGGGGAAAGACTTAAAAGAGGAATAGTTCTATAAATCAATTTATCAAAATGATCGTGACATTCAAAAAAAGAGGAAAATCCCGCGGCTTTTGCTCCGCTCCCGGGATCGTCCTCTTTCCATTATAAAGCGTGTCTTTTAACTAAACGCCATGCCTTACTTTTTCGTAACAAGCTCCAAATCAACAGGGATCGAAGCTTCTACTTTCTCGCCTTTCGATACCTTCACGGCCGTTTTTACGGCCACATCGCCGATGGCTGCCGGCTTTTGCGCTACCGTCGCGGCCATTTTGCCTTCGTTTACGGCTTTCACCGCATCGTCGGTTGCGTCGAAGCCGACCACGACGATGTTTTTGCCGGAGGCTTGGATCGCTTGCAGCGCGCCCAGCGCCATTTCGTCGTTGTGGGCAAATACGGCTGCAACGTCCTTATTCCCTTGCAGGATGTTTTCCATAACGGACAGCCCTTTGGCGCGGTCGAAGTCGGCCGGCTGGGAAGCAACCGTTTTAACACCGTCTTTGCCGTCTACGGCATTGTGGAAGCCTTTGCCGCGGTCGCGGGCTGCCGAGGTTCCGGCGATGCCTTGCAGCTCGACGATGTTTCCTTTGCCGCCGATCGCTTTAAGAATGTAGTCGCCGGCCATTTGTCCGCCCTTGACGTTGTCGGATGCGATGTGCGAGACGACTTGACCGCCGTTCGCCGCGCGGTCGATCGTGATGACCGGGATGTTGGCTTTGTTAGCTGCCTCCACCGCCGTAATGACCGCCACGCTGTCCGTCGGGTTGATGAGGATGACGCTTACTTTTTTCTGGATCAGATCCTCGATGCCGCTGATTTGTTTCGAGGTGTCGTTCTGCGCGTCGACAACGACCAGATCGACTCCGGCTTCCTTCGCCGCTTTCTCGGCGCCTTCTTTCAACGTCACGAAGAACGGGTTATTGAGCGTGGAGATGGAAAGGCCGATCGTTGTTTTACCGGAAGCGGCGCCTCCCTCTTTCTTCGGCTCGGCCGTCTTCGCTCCGCCCTCCAGATTGGACTTGGTGGAGCAGCCGGCGGCTACCATGACGAATACCAGCAGGAGCGACAGAACCATGTACATTTTTTTCATGTTACTTTTCCCCTTTGCTTTTTTTATTTGGCGGCTTTGGAACGATCCAGCAGCACCGCAACCAGGATGACGGCGCCCTTCACGACCAGCTGATAAAAGGATGAAACGTTCAGCAGGTTCAGACCGTTGTCCAATACGCCTATGATCATGGCACCGATCAGCGTCCCCACCAGCCAGCCCCGTCCGCCGGATAAGCTGGTTCCTCCGAGAACAACCGCGGCAATCGCATCAAGCTCGTAAGAGGTGCCTGCCGTCGGCTGTGCGGAGTTGAGTCTGGAGGTGAGTATAATTCCGCTTAAAGCTGCCAATAATCCGCTTACCGAATAAACCATAATTTTGATTCTGGAAGTGTTGATTCCGGAAAGCCAAGTCGCTTCCTCATTGCTTCCCAGCGCATAGACGCGCCGCCCGAAGGTCGTATATTTCAATATAATGAACAGAATGATAAAGGTCAGGACCATCCAAACGATCGGCATCGGAATTTCGAGAAAATACCCTTTCCCGATGATGGCGAAATCTTCGTGCAGCCCCGTAATCGGCCGGCCCTGCGTATAGACGAGCGTTAAGCCGCGATAGACGGTCATGGTCGCCAAAGTGGCGATAAAGGGGGCGACCTTCCCTTTGGTGACCAGCAAGCCGTTGACGGCTCCGAACACCGCCCCGCAGCCGAGGCCGATCAGCACGGCCAGCCATGGATTCATGCCGGAGGCCATCATACCTGCCGTAAACGCGCTGGACAGCGCCAGAACCGCTCCGACGGAAAGGTCGATCCCTCCGGTCAGAATAACGAACGTCATCCCGAACGCAATCAAGGCGTTGATGGAAATTTGCCGAAGCACGTTGAAAATGTTGGTAACGGTCAAAAAGTCGCTATTGATCACCGATAAAACGACGACAATTAAGGCGAGTCCGAGCAGCGGACCCAGGCTGAACGCTTTGCCTGCCCGCTTACCGCCCGCTTTCGCTTCCGTTTGCATGATGCTTTCCTCCTCCTGTCGCGCAGTGCATAATTTTTTCCTGCGTGGCTTCCCCTCTGGCGAACTCTCCGGCAATCCGGCCCTCGTGCATCACCAGGATGCGGTCGCTCATGCCGAGAACCTCCGGGAGCTCCGACGAAATCATCAGGATAGCCACGCCTCGGGAGACCAATTGGTTCATCAAATCATAGATCTCCTTCTTCGCGCCGATGTCCACCCCGCGGGTCGGCTCGTCCAAAATAAACACCTGCGGATTCGTTTCGAGCCATTTGCCGATCACGACCTTCTGCTGATTTCCGCCGCTCAGGGAGCCGACCTTCTGCTCGCCGTTCGGGGTCTTGATCAGCAATTGCGAGATGAGCCGGTCCGAGATGCCGGTTTCTTTGCTGCGGCTGACAAACCCGAATGAGGAAACGTCCTTCAAATTAGGCAGCGAAATGTTATCCTTCACGGACAAGTTCAACAACAGCCCTTCGTCCTTGCGATCCTCTGTGACCAGCGCGATGCCCGCGCGGATCGCATCGACCGGCTTGCGGATAGCAACGGGCCGGCCGTCGACACGAATTTCTCCGTGGCGGGCTGGCGTCACCCCGAACAAGGCTTTGGCCAGCTCGGTCCGGCCGGCCCCCATCAGACCCGCGATGCCGACGATTTCCCCGCTGCGCACGGCAAAGGAAATGTCTTGCAGTTTGCCCGGCAGCGACAAGCCCTTGATCTCCAGCTTGGGCTCGCCGACGGCAACGTCGATTTTGGGAAAACGGTCTTTGATTTCCCGGCCTACCATCATTTTGACCAGCTTGTCGATATTCGTATCCGCTACGCGGTCCGTCCCTACCGTATGCCCATCTCTCATGACGGTGACCCGGTCGCAGATGCGGAAAATTTCCTCCATCCGGTGGGAGATGTAGATCATCCCGACACCCTTGGCTTTGAGCGATTCGATCACCGTAAAGAGCGCTTCGATCTCACGGTCGGTCAGCGCCGCCGTCGGCTCGTCGAGGACGAGAATTTCCGCATTCATGGAAAGCGCTTTAGCAATCTCGATCATTTGCTGCTGTCCGACGGATAGCTCGCCTGCGATGATGCCGGGATCGATGGACAAGCCGAGCTGGGATAAGAAGCGAACCGATTCCTGTCTCATTTTGCCCCAGTTGATCATCCCGCTCCGGCCGTAAGTAAATTCCCGCCCGAGAAAAATATTTTCCATCACCGTCAGATGCGGGATTAAGTTCAATTCCTGATGAATCATGGCGATGCCCAAACTTTGCGCCATGGAAGGGGAAGTGATCTCGCAAGGCGTCCCCTTCAGGATCACGGTTCCGCCGTCTCTGCGGTGAATGCCGCCGAGAATCTTCATGAGCGTGGATTTCCCCGCGCCGTTCTCCCCCATCAGCGCGTGCACTTCCCCGCCGGTCAGGTTGAACGTTACCTGATCCAGCACCCTGACGCCCGGGAAGCTCTTGCTGATGTCGTTCATTTCCAGCAGGTATGTCGTCATGACGGCCACTCCTTTCTTAAAAGATCACGCCGGCCTGCAGAACGATGTTTGCATATGGTGTAAATTCGCCTGTCCGAATAACCGCTTTCGCTTCGTGCGTAAGCCTTTTCAATTGCTCGTGACTGACCGTTCGAACCGGGATGCCCTTCATAACGGCTTCCAGCTCCCGCTTGAACTGCGGGCTGGCCCGCTCCATTTCGTCCGCGATGAACGAGGCCTCCACTTCCATTTCCTCGAGCACGATGGACAGCGTATCCAGCAGGGAAGGCATGCCCTGCTTCAAGGCCAGATCGATCCGCCGCACATGGGAGGGGATTGGCAGCCCGCTGTCGCAGATCACGATCGTATCCGTATGGCCCAATTTACTGATGACTTCGGAAATTTCGCTATTGATGATTCCGATTTTTTTCATGATGGTTTCCCCTTCGCTCGCCCGTTAAAATCGAGCACTTCCTGCAGCGTGGGCATCCCCGGTTGAGCCCCGAATTTCGTCACGGCAAGCGCCGAAACCTTGGCCGCGAACGATACGGCTTCCTCTAAGCTTTGCCCCAAAGCAATCGAATAAGCCAGCCCTGCGTTAAACGAATCGCCAGCCCCGGTCGTATCCACGACCTCCATGACATACCCGGGAACGTGGGTCAGCGTGCCCTCCTGCGCCATAAACGCGGAGCCTTCCGCGCCGAGCGTCGTAATTACGTGCCGGGCGCCCATGCCGGCCAACTCCCGCATCGCGGCTTCCAATTGGCTGCCTTCCGCGGAACGCCCGGTCAGCAAGGCCAGCTCCGTCCGGTTCGGGGTAATATAGTCGACGTTACGCAGCAATTCCTCCGGCAGCTTCTGTGCCGGGGCGGGGTTCAATACGACCGTGCGCCCGCACGCCTTCGCCACTTGAGCCGCATGCGCTACAGTATCCACGGGAATTTCCATCTGAAGCAGCACGATGTCCGCCGCAGCGATGACTTCCCGGCAAGCGTCGATATGCGCGGGGAGCAGCGTATGATTTGCGCCCGGCAGGACGACAATACTGTTATCTCCCTGACAAACGTAAATGCTGGCGACTCCCGTAGCCGCCTGCTCCGCGACCCGCACCGCGTTCGTATCAACGCTCTCGGCTTGCAGAGCGTGCAGCAGCTCTTGCCCGAAGCCGTCGGTACCGATCGCGCCGACCATCGTCACGGCCGCGCCCAGCCGAGCCGCAGCAACGGCCTGATTCGCGCCCTTTCCTCCGGGAAGAAAACGGATGCCGTGTCCGAGCATCGTCTCCCCTTGCTGCGGATACCGGTCCGCTTCGATAACAATATCCATATTCAAGCTTCCGATAACAACGATTTTAGGAGCTTGCATGTTCGTTCCTCCTTAAGGTCGACTCTCTGGGCACGAGCGCGACGTCCAGCTCGTACGTCTGATCCGCTTCCAGGGTGCCTTCGATTTTCTTGATCAAAATCCGCGAGACGAGCGCGCCCATCTCATAGATCGGCTGGGCGACCGTCGTCAGCTCCGGCTGCGTAATCTCCGTCATGCCGATGCCGTCAAAGCCGCATACCGCCACTTGCCCGGGCACTTGAACGCCCATCCGGTGAAGCGCCTTGAGTGCGCCTACCGCCATAAGGTCGTTCCCGGCAAAAATGGCGTCCACATCGGGATGACGCTCCATCAGCAGCTCCGTCGCCCGGATTCCGCCTTCGATCCGGAAGTCTCCATGAATCATAAACGTCGGCGAATACCAGTCCAAATGCTTCACGGACTCCTCGTATCCGGCCAGCCGCTCCTTGGCCGTAATGAATTCCTGCGGGCCATAGATGTGGGCGATTTTCCGACAGCCCATGCTCAGAAGATGCTCGACAGCCAGCTTCGCGCCTTCCCGGTTTTTGGAGCGGACCACGCTGCACGACTGCTTCGGCGGCACCCGGTCGAGGCAGACGACGGGGATGCCTTTCTTGGTCATCTGCTCGACATCGGCGGAATCCAGCGTATTGGAAGCAAAAATAATGCCGTCGATATATTTTTTCTTCAATACTTCAATATAGGACTTCTCCTTGACCCCTTCGTCGTCGGAGTTGCACAAAATGACCGTATACCCGTACATCGAGGCTACATCCTCGACGGCCCGGGCCAGCTCCGGGAAGAAGGGGTTAGAAATATCGGGAAGAATTAAGGCAATGGTGTTCGTCTTCTTTCCGGCCAATCCCCGGGCCACCGCATTCGGCTCGTAGTTCAGCGCTTCGATGGCCTTTTTGATCTTCTGCTCCGTTTCCACATTCACATAGCCGCTTTTGTTTAAGTACCGGGAAATCGTCGCAACGGACACGCCAGCCAGCTTGGCTACATCCCGAATGGTTGCCATACTTCTTCACCCCTACTATGTGGTACCGGTTACATATGGATTAAAAAAAATTTCCGATGATGCCATTGCATTTTATAAGTAATAAAATTCTCACATGATCAAGTATGTGGTACCGGTTACACATAAAATATAGCACTCTGCGGGAAAGGAATCAACCTCTTTTTTGTGACAGATTGCCGAACGGCCTGCCAAGCTCTTCTGATGCTGCACGGCAGCAATAAGCGGCGCCCCGCTCTACGCGGAAACGCCGCTTATACTCTTCCTTGCAGGTATCGATGGAGTCTGGCGCGTGATTCTCAGTCCACCCGTCAGGTTAGCTTCTCGATATAAAGCGATGCGCTTACTACCGGCGTGCCGCCTCCGATGGTGCTTTGCAGGGTCAGAGCCCCTGTGTTGTCAATCCGGTTCAACGTCAGTACGCCGCCGGCCGTTAAGTTAGTGACGACCTGCCCCGTGTAAGGCTGGTTTCCTGCGTTGGTGCCATAGTTACTGCACAGGACCAGGGTTGCCGGAGCCGGACCCGCGCCGTCCGGATCAAAGAACAATCCGAACGCGTTATTGCCCGGTGTCGGGAACACTTCCCAGTTGATGTGATAAATGCCGGTTTCGAGAATGTTAATTGTGGAGGTCGGGGTAAAACTGACCGCCGTGCCATTGACAAGAGAACTATTGAACGAGACGACCCCGCCTTGCCCACCCGGGGTTGGCGCTGCGGCAATGGTTTGGTCTACCGTACTGCACAGAAAAGCAAATGAGGTGATCCTAGCCGGACCTTGCGGTCCTTGTGGTCCTTGTGGTCCTTGCGGTCCTTGTGGACCCTGCGGTCCTGGAGGGCCTGGAGGGCCCGGTATTCTACCCATATGTGTTCACTCTCCTTTTTGATTTCACAACCAATGTACTCACCGCATCCGCCTTTAGACAGGGCGAGCGCCCATATCATCCCGATTTTTTTTTGCTGTCTCCTGCACATGCCTGTTTTCTATCCAATTGTATTGTTGTCCATGCATTTTCAATGCGGCTACATACCTTGTTTACAACTCACTTTATAGCGATAAAGGAGAGCGCGTATGAAGAAAAAAAGCCGTACTGTCAAAACCTTCGGCATCATGGTCGCGAACCCCAAGCAGAGGAAGTATGTTCTAAGAAAATATCTTGCCTGCAAAGCGGCCCATATGAGGCTATTCTGTTTCACGCCGTCCGAGATTGATTGGAAACGGAAAAGCATCCTCGGCCTTCATCATTCGAACTGGAAGTGGGTACAGCACCGGTTTCCTTTCCCCGAAGTGGTATATAACCGCTGCTACACGACGAAAAAGGCAACCCTCCAAAGGCTCGAGGCCGCCATCGGAAGCAACAAATGCTTCAACCAGCAAAACCGGTTCGACAAATACGAGATCTATAAGCTACTAAGCCAACCGCTCGCTCCGTATTTGCCCGAAACCGTTCTTTACGACCGGGAGACCGTCGCACAGCTGCTGGGAACTCATAAAGTGCTCTATGTAAAGCCTTGCTGCGGATATCAAGGGAAAGGGGTACACCGTGTAGAAGCGAAAGAGTCTGGGGAAATTCACATTAGCAAGCATTATTTTTTGCCGCAATTTATTACTGCAGACGTTCCGCAATGCCAAACAAAGCTAGACAAACTTCTCGGGTCCACCCGTTACCTCATCCAGCAAGGGGTCGATTTGCAGCAATGGAATGAACAAGTTTTCGATATCCGGGCGCTTGTTCAAAAAGACGAGTCGGGCGTATGGTCAGTAACGAACATCGTCAGTCGGGTCGCTCACAAAGGCTGCTTTAATACGAGCATGTGCGCCCAAATTTGTTTGTCCGAAGAAGTGCTTCGCCATTTGTACCCGCAGGAGAAGGCTGACGCCTTCCTTCAATCGATACGCGAAATCAGTCTAAGAGCCGCGGAAACCGTAGAGTCGGGCACCGGCCTGCATCTGGGCGAGCTTAGCGTCGATTTTGCGTTGGACAACGACGAGCGGCTGTGGATCATCGAAGTTAACGGAAAGCCGCAGAAAGAGATCTATGACCAGTTCTCCGGCCAAGACGCGGTTTATAAGCGTCCGCTGCAATATGCAGCCTATTTGCATACCCATTAACCATTTCATTGGTCCAGTATATGGGTAAAAGCTTGGCAAGGTTATACGCCTGTTCTGTTCTGTACGACGAAAATTTTTCCGGCTACACCGGCGGCCTGTCATCCATCGATGGCAGGTTTTCATTTGTGCGAAAATTAGGGTCTCTACAAAATTATTCCGGCTGGGACATCCGTCGTGCCGATGAAGAGGCCCATCCCATATGTTAGTACATACGAATACACAAACCTGACAAACTTTGTTCTCAAGGAGAGATCGCGGAATGAAAATCTTGATATGGAGCTACATGTTCTCCATCGGAGGCGGGGGCAGGCTGCTGACGAATTTGGCGACGGCGCTTGCCCGGCAGCCTTCCGTGCAATTTGTCCGGGTCGTCCTGTCGGCTCAGACCGGTTTTAAGGACAGAATCAACGCGCAGCAGCATCCCAAAGTTAGCGTTGTATACTGCGAAGAGGACATTAGGAACACCCCGAATCATCCGTACATTGCCGATTGCGACGTCGTGTACGTATTTTGGCCGCACGGCCCGGCATTCGTCGACTTTCACAAGCCCACCGTCATTACGTTTCACGATGCCACCATCTTCGATTACGTGCCGCCGTTCACGCCGGGATCGGTCGTTCGCGAGCATTGGGACAAAGCTAAGGTCTGGCTGGAAAGAAGCACACATGTCGTCGTTTCCTCCGAATATGTGAAGTCGCGACTCGTCGCACATTTCGGTCCGGCCTGCCAACCGACCTTCCTGATTCCGCATGCGATTTCGCCGTCCAAAGTTTTCGAGAATCCGGCGCTGGACTCCGCACTCGCCAAGAGCTACCCGTTTCCCTACTTCATTTATCCGGCCAACACCTCTCCGCACAAAAACCACTACAATCTGCTGCTCGCCTACTCGCGCTTTTCCCGCCGCAGCCAGCACCCGCTTCTTCTGATCGGCTACAATACGGAGATGCTAAGGAGCGTTCCGCCCCACTGGCCGGAGCTGGCTTCGATTCCGACCTTGGTCTCGCTAATCAAAAGATTAGGGCTCCAAATCGATAAAGATGTCTTCCCGCTCGGGCTGGTGCTGGATCAGTTGGTCGCTCCGTTAATCAGGAACGCCTACGCCCTGATTATGCCAAGCCTTGCCGAGGGAGGAGGCAGCTATCCGGTGGAGGAGGCGCTCAGCATGGGAACGCCGGTCTTATGCTCGGACATCCCGGTCATGCGAGAGCATCTGGTGCGGCGGAGCGCGGAGGTGGCCTGGTTTAACCCCGAGTCGCCGGACGATATGACCCGCGCTATGGAGAGCCTAGCCGACAACTACGCGCGCTACAAGCAATCCACTGTCCTGGGCATGAACGACCCGACGATCTCCTGGGACGATATTGCCAAACATTACATCTCCGTATTTCAATCCGCCCATTTCCTTTATCGGGGGTTTTACTTGTAATTTGTACGATTGTACGGGGGACAGTCGACGTTCCGATGAACCGGCCCGCCCCAATATATTAATCGGAGGCGGAATGATCAACTGCATAAGGAGGATGAGACCGATGAAAATCATGATCATGGCTGGCGGACAAGGAACGAGATTTTGGCCGCGCAGCGTCAAATCGAAGCCTAAGCAATTCCTCTCCCTAACCTCCGAAGAAACCATGCTGCAGCAAACGTACCGCAGATTTCTCCAGTATGTGCCGGGCACGTCCATCTATGTCGTGACGACAAAGCAATACGCCAGCATTGTTCACGAGCAGCTTCCCGAGCTGAAGCAGGAACACCTCATTATGGAACCCGAACCGAAGGATACGGCTCCTTGCATCGCTTTGTCGGCGCTGCATTTTTTGCAAAAAGGGGAAGACGAGGTTCTGGTGACGACCCCGTCCGACCAATACATCCCGGAAGGAAACAGCTTGTGGGAAGCGCTGAAGCAAGCGGAGATCGTTGCCGGATCGGGCCATTCGATCGTTACCTTGGGGATCGCGCCGACCCGGCCGGAAACCGGATACGGCTATATCGTGACGGAAGAGCCGACGGCAGAGGGGCAGGCGGTTGCGGCGAAAGCCTTTATCGAGAAGCCCCCCCTGGAGCGGGCCAAGCAATTGATCGAGCAGAAGAACGTGTACTGGAACAGCGGCATTTTCATTTGGAAGCCTTCGACCATCGCCCACTACATGAGCCGCAGCCAAAAGGACATGTGGACGCTGCTCGAAGGATGCGGCGGGCAGTGGGAAGACGTCTATTCGCGCTTGCCCAAAATATCCGTGGATTACGCCATCTTGGAGAAAGCTTCGTTGATCTATACGATCCCCGTTCATTTCGAATGGGATGATATCGGCTCCTGGACCTCGCTGGAACGCGTGCATCAACCGGATGACCAAGGAAACATCGTGATGGGAGACGCCTCTCCTCTCTATACGAGCAACAGCATCGTCTATACGGAGAACCTGAAGACCGTCGTCATCGGAGTCAAAGATTTGATCATCGTCACGACCCCCGACGGCCTGCTCGTATGCGACAAAGCCCACGAGCAGCATATCAAGGACGCACAGAAATTTATGTAACGTTAAAGGAGGAGAACAAACTTATGAAGGTGCTTATTACCGGGATTTCCGGCTTTGTCGGCAGCCATATGGCGGAGTATCTGCTGCAGGAGCATGATGTCGTAGGAACGATCCGCCAGCGAAGCCGACTGGATCACATCAAGCATTTAAAGGATCTTCAATTGGTCGAATTGGTCGAATGCGAGCTGCGCGATCCTTTTTCCGTCGAAGCCATGATCGCCAGCGTGAAGCCGGACCGGATCTTTCATCTGGCTGCCCAAAGCTTCGTGCCAACCTCCTGGAACTCTCCGGTAGACACGATCTACAATAACGCCGCCAGCCAAATCAACATCATGGAAGCCGTCCGGCGGATCAAGCCCGACTGCAAAATCCAAATCGCCTGCTCCAGCGAGGAATACGGTCACGTCGAAGCCTACGAGGTGCCTATCAAGGAAACGAACCCGCTTCGGCCGCTCAGCCCGTATGCCGTCAGCAAAGTGACGCAGGAGTTTTTGGGCTATCAATATTACAAAAGCTACGGCCTGAACACCGTCATCACCCGGACCTTCAATCACACGGGACCGCGTCGGGGTGAAAACTTCGTCACTTCGAACTTCTCCAAGCAAATCGCCGATATCGAAAAAGGCAAACAGCCCCCCGTGCTTTATGTCGGGAATCTGCAAGCCAAGCGGGACTTTACGGACGTCCGGGATGTCGTGCGCGCGTATTGGCTGGCGCTGGAGAAAGGCGTGCCCGGGGAAACGTACAACATCGCTTCCGGCTCCTGCATCACGATCGATGAAATGCTCCAGAAGCTGCTTGCGCTCAGCAAGACAAAAATCGAGGTCAAGGTCGATCCGGCCCGTCTGCGTCCGTCAGATGTGGAAATATTGCTGGGGGATTATCGGAAATTCCATGAGACGACGGGGTGGAAACCGGAAATTCCATTGGACCGCACGCTCAAAGACCTTCTGAATTATTGGCGCTCCTTCCCGTAAGGGGCAGCCAACAGATCCAATCCAGTCTGGAGATGAAAGACATGCGAAAGAAGAAAACCCGACGCGCTTCGGGCCCTCGGGGCTACAAGCGGGCTTCATCCAAAGCCTCCAAGAAGCCGAAGCGCAAAAAGGCGCCGCAAGCTGCCGGGAAACGGGGCCGGAGAAGCCGTGCAGGTCTTCGTCAGCATCGAAAAGTCGCGAGCCGCAAGCGAAAAAAGCGGCTCTCATCCTTGCGTGCCCGCCGGCCTAAGGGGACCAAAGCCGTTCCTCCTTCCCCGTCCGCTGCAGCTCCTCCCGCCGCCGGGGTGAATTTGGTCGGCTTAATCCGCGCGGAGACCGGCATCGGCGAATCCGGCCGGTTAGCTGCCCGGGCGCTGCAGACGACGAGGATTCCGTTCGGGATATTGAACTGTCCCGTATACGGAGACTACCGCAACGAAGATATGACGTGGGCGCATAAAGAAATGCAGGGCCCCGCCTATAACGTGAACATTTTCCACGTCAACGGGAACACGCTGAAGCATGTCGTCGACCACTTTGGCGCTTCCCTTCTGCACGGGCGCTACAATATCGGCTACTGGCATTGGGAGCTTCCGGAGCTTCCCGATTTTTACGCCGACGGCTTCCGGTTCCTGCAGGAGGTGTGGGCGCCCTCGGTCTATGTGGCGGCCAATATTGCCAAAAGGTCTCCGGTTCCCGTCATCCATATCCCGCACGGCATCGAAGTAGCTTACAATGCGGCGATGAACCGGGCCTACTTTGGCTTGCCGGACAATCGCTTTCTGTTCTGCTCCATGTACGACACGCAGAGCTTTCAGGAACGGAAAAATCCGCTTGCCGTCATTGAGGCGTTCAAGGCGGCTTTCGAAAGGGACGATCCGTCGGCCGGTCTCCTCGTCAAAGTGAACAATGCGAGAGTGAAGCCGGAAGATATGGCCCTGCTGCATCGCGTAGTTGACGGCTTCCCTCAAATTATCATTATGGACCGCACGCTTGCGCGTCATGAAGTGAACGCCCTGATCGCCTGCACCGACAGCTTCGTCTCGCTGCACCGCGCCGAAGGCTTCGGCCTCGGCTTGGCGGAAGCCATGTATCTGGGCAAGCCGGTTATCGGCACAGACTGGTCGGGGAATACGGATTTCATGACTCCGGAAAACTCGTGTACGGTCGGGTACAAACTTGTACAAGTAGGAACAGACCACGGACCTTACGGCGCCCATCAAGTATGGGCCGATCCCGACATCGGCCAGGCGGCCAGACATATGCGCAATCTGGTCCGACATCCCGATTGGCGAAGCCAGGTCGCTGCTGCCGGACAGCAGACGATCCGCACCCGGTATTCCCCCTCTGCCGTCGGCCGTTTGATCGAGCAGCGCCTGGCCCATCTCAGCTTGCTGTAACGGCAAGAAAATTTATGGTAAGGGAGGTTTGTCGCATGGACATTATTAACTTAAGATTGAGCAGCGCCCACTTTGCGGAAAAGCTAAAGCAAGCGCCGGCGCTCCGCTTTACGGACATTTTGCGCAATCTGCTGCTGCTGGAAGGCGCGGAGTTCATCTGGGAACTGTACCGGCAGTTGTTTTTCCGGGATGCCGATCCGGAAGGCTTTCAATCGCATTTGAACGGGCTGAACGCTGGCGTACCGAAAACCAGCTTCCTGATCTATTTCCTGCAAAGCGGTGAAGCCGAACGTCTGTACAGCCCATCCCAATCGCCGGCGAAATATCCCCATACGACGTTCATCGGTATTTTTCACCGGATTAATCATGTGACCGATGTGGAATTCGTGTACTGCTTATATCAAGACTTGCTGCTGCGCCAGCCCGATCTGCCGGGACTTCACAGCCATATTCACCATCTCTCGCTCGGCTTGTCCCGGGTCCGGCTGCTCTGCAGCTTTATCGAATCCGGAGAGTTTCGGGAGAAAATACATGCGGTACCCGCGCTAGCTGCGCCGCTGCCGCCCCATGCGCCATCCTTTAAGCATATCGGCATATTTCTCGGGTATCAGCCAAAGATTCATCTGGATGGGGAAGGCATCGGGCGCTTTGTCGTCCGACTGACGGAAGGCTTGCTGTTGAACGCTCCGGACGTCATGATCCACGTGGCCACGACGGAGCATAATTTTGAGGAAGTGGAGAAATTGTTCCAAGCCTTCGCCTCGCTCTATCCGAACCGGCTGTTTATGCATCATTTTTCAAGCGTCCCCTGGTTGAACCAACATCTCCCGGTTGATGTCTGGTGCGTGCCTTATGTAGGGATGGATATGGCCTTGCAGCTTGAGCGTCCGGTTGTTTTATGCATTCACGACCTCGTGTACACGCATTTTCGGGAGCTGTACGTGCGCAAGCATCCGGAATTGGTTCAAGGCTTGGACGCAATCGTTCATGCCATGGCGAACAAAGCGGTTAAAGTGGTCTTCAACTCGGCCTACGTTCAAAATTATGACGGTCTCGGTTACTTGCAGCTCCCGCTTCATAAAACGCAGGTAATCCGATTGGCCGCCCCAGTGGAGGAATACCGCAATCTGGGATTGTTGGCCGAAGGAGCTTTTCGCAGCAAGCATCAATTGTACGGGGAGTACCTCGTGTTCCCTTCCATCATCCGGGCGCATAAAAATCACGACCGGCTGCTGGAGGCTTTTCTGAATTACAGGCAGTCCCCCGAAGGCCGGGCTTCCAAGCTGAAGCTCGTTCTGACGGATCATTACCACCACAGACCGCTGGAACACGAAATCGCCGACGTGCTGGGACGGTGCCGGGATCATGAAGCTTTGAACAGCATCGTGTACTTAAGACTCCCGTCCGGCGATATGCCTTCGCTGTATAAGTATGCAGCGGGAACGATCGTGCCTACGCTTTTCGAAGGAAGCTGCCCCTTCCCGATTCTCGAGTCTTTGACCGTCGATACGCCGGTAGCGATCAGCCGGATCGAGGTCGCCAGAGAAGTGATCAGCGATATGAACGCCTTCGTGACGTTCGATCCTTACTCAGTGCCCGAGATGACCGCCGCCATCGCGCAGCTTTACCAAAACCGCCGTTCCTTGGTTGTCCAAGAGAAAGCCGCCATCCGGGGAACGCTGCAGCGTACGTGGTCCAATGTGGCGCAGGAATATTACGGGTTATTTCAAAGCCTCATTCAGCGGTGATCGGAATCGGCTGAAGGCAAGGAGGTAGATTCCGTATGACGGGGGTACGGAAAGTGGTCGTTATCGGCGGCGGAGGGCATGCCAAAGTCGTCATCGATATTCTGAAGTCCGATCCTACGGTAAGCTTGGCAGGCTGCACAACCAAAGCGCCGGGTACCGAAGTGTCGGGCATTCCTATCCTCGGCGACGATTCCGTGCTGCCGCGCCTGTACGAGGAGGGCGTCCGGCACGCCTTCGTCGCCATCGGAGACAACCGGTTGCGCGAGAAGCTGTGCCGGCAGACGGCCGAGGCCGGCTTCGGGCTCGTCAATGCCATTAGCCCGCGCGCTTATATCGCCGAATCGGCAACGCTCGGAAGCGGAATTGCCGTGATGGCCGGCGCCGTGATTCACGCGGAAGCGCATATCGGCGATTACGCCGTCATCAATACGAACGCATCGGTCGATCACGAATGCCGGATCGGCACCGCATGCCATATCGCGCCGGGGTCGACCTTGTCCGGGAACGTGACGGTCGGAACCGGCACCTTCCTCGGCACGGGAACGAAGGTGATCGACGGCATCCGGATCGGAGCATGGTCCGTCGTCGGAGCCGGAGCGGCCGTTGTCTGCGACCTACCGGACGATTGTACGGCCGTCGGCGTTCCGGCGCGGGTCATAAAGCAGAAAAACTAAGGTAAAGACGCCTTCTATCCCATGCAGGATGAGGCGTCTTTTGGCGTAAGGTATTTTCCACTTGGATTTTTTTCAATCCGTCAGGTTACATTATACTTCGTGACTACATTGAAAGTAGTTGAATTCCATTACGTTTTCATTCGCGCCGCGGCTGTACCAACCTTTATGCAACAGGTTTATGCAATGGTATGACAAGGGAGCGTTTATACGTAACGAGGAGCAGAATACGCAATTGTTTCAACGCCATGATTATAACTGCACGGTTCTCGAACGGTTCCTCAAATGCTTTTTCTATCACGAGCTATTTTTTTCGGCCAAGCCCAAACTCAAAATAAAACCTCACCGGAATAGGTGAGGTCAAGCCTATTATCGGAATTACCGAAAACCTCGTACGCCTTGCAATACGTTTCTGCGGCCTCCGTTGCGTCTTGCCACGGCATAGGCGACAGCTCCGCCTGCCGCTAACGCCAGAATCGACATCGTTGTCCAGCTTCCAAACATTTTTCCATTCATGATTGATATGATTGCTCCTTAAGACCATGATGGGTTAATGCCCCTAACCATGAGTAGTTTACGATGGATTCAACAAAATCATTCGGTCAATATTTGGGTTCGTGAGACATAAGGATCGCAATAGTATCGATAATAGTCTAGCGGAATTTAAGTATATTCAGATATTTGCCACGTCCGAATCTTATTTATAGATCATAGAATAAATAGACCAACGCGAGAGAGGAGGAGAGCAAATGAGTAGAGTGGAACAAACCGTCAGTCATAGCGGCAACTCGCATGTGACGGTTATCGTAGATACCACCCCTATCGCCTA
>NZ_BSDJ01000010.1 GCF_027925525.1 Paenibacillus tyrphae
ACTGGCGGAAGTTTCTTCACAGTCTTGCTTTGAAAATCGTTTTGCACTTCGAGTCGCTCATTTCGTCTTCGCGCACGCGTGTCTTCATCGTCGACGATTCCGTCTTAAGCCGTAACCGCAGCAAGAAAGCCGAGCTCTTAGCCCGCGTGTTCGATCATACAACCGGCCGCTTTACCAGGGGCTTCAATATGCTGACTCTTGGCTGGTCGGATGGTTTCAGCTTTGCGCCGATCGACTTTGTCATGCTTTCTTCCGCTAAGCTTGTGAACCGCATCTGCGAGATGAACGAGCATTTGTCCAAGCGTAGTCAGGGCTATAAGCGCCGGATAGAAGCTTTTTCCCGTAAGCCAGATGCTGTCGCCGACATGGTCGAACGAGCACTGTTTGTCGGCTTTGCCGCCGACTATGTGCTGATGGACAGTTGGTTCACCCAAGCGCCGCTGCTCCGAACGTTAACCGCCAAAGGACTACATGCTTCCATTCCAGCCCCAGCAGCTTGCCCCTACGCATTCCTGTTATCAATGCTAGTGTTATCATCATGCGCCAAACCTCGGTTTTCCGTGAATTACATTCAGATAACGAGCCATCACAGAACGATTGGGGAAAGCTGTAACATATCCATTATATCAATCTCTCGAAAGGCATACATTACACTATAATCGGCAATTGGCTCACCATCTCTTTTGAGGTGGAATAAAGTGATTGCAGAATTAATAAACTTATTACATAAAGTACATTTGAATCTTACCATGATGCCCCATTATTACCATGACGTTCGGAATAAAGCTTAGTTTCCGAGTCCAAATGTGATTGTGGCGTTTCGCAAGTGTCTAATAAAATCATAAAATGAATAAGGAGCGGTGAAATGAAAAACAGGAAAATAGCAATGAGTATGTTAAACAGGTTTATTATTGCATCCATGGTATTATTTCCAATGCAGTATGTACAGGCATCAGCTCATGCAGTTGGTACATATTCAAGGGTTCCAGACGGTACAGGAGAATTTATTGATCAGGAACCAACCAAAGGTAAGTTAAATATTGTAGAAAAAGAAGAGTTACCTCAACATAGAGTAATAATTAATGAGATTAATTCTTCACCGGATGATTGGGTAGAGTTTATTAATCTAGGAACAGGAGAAATAGATCTTTCTGGTTATGAAATTCGTGACAATTCTGATGACCATCGTTGGAAATTTGCGGAAGGAACAAAACTGCCAGCAGGTGAATTATTTGTAGTTGATGCAAATACGGATGGTCAAGTATATGATGATCAGACAGATGCTTATGTTGCAGGTAAATTCGCAGCAGCAATTGGTATTGGTTCAGGAGATTCTATTCGTTTATATGACAAGGCAGGGAAGTTACTGGATGAATATTCATGGACTGAGCATGCTAGTTATAAAGGCGATGAAGCATTGGCATCTTTCGGAAGATATCCAGATGGAACAGGCGAATTTATGGAATTTCCCACTTCGACTAAGGGAAAAGCAAATATTATAACAAATCCAGTTATATTAAATGAAATACAGTCAAATGACTTAAAGGGTGGATATGATTGGATAGAACTTGCTAATCCAACAGGAAAAGTTTTAGATATTTCGGGAATAGTAATTAAAGACAGTGATGATACACATCAATATGTTATCCCCAAAGGCACAACTATTCCAAAAAATGGGTTCTTGGTGTTGACAGAGAAAATGTTAGGTTTTGGACTTGGAAAGAATGATTCTGTACGTCTGTTTGAAAAGGAGAGATTAATAGCCAGCACAACATGGAAAGATCATACAAATCCTACTTGGGGATTGTATCCTGATTTAACTGGAACTGAGTATAGAAATACAAAAGAAGCAACCCCTAACGAACGTAATAAATTTAAAGATGTCCCTGTTGTTGAATGGCCAGGTAACGGTAAAGTTGTAATTTTTGATCATAAACCAACATTTTTAAAAGATTCTTCAGGGTTGGATTTCTTTAAAGGCCAATTATATGCGGTTGACAATGGTACAGGTAAGTTTTGGGTTTTAGACGTTTCAAAAAATGGAGAGTTAAGTTTTGCAAAAGGCTTTGAAAAAGGTAAGCGTGTTCGATTCCAAAAAGATGCACACGATGTAAAAGCAGCAGGTCCGGATGCAGAAGGAATTACAGTAGATGGAGATGGGTTTGTTTATATCGCTTCTGAACGTGATAATAATGTTAAGGACGTTAACTTTAATATGATTTTGAAAGTTGATCCACATAAAGAAGGCAACGATTTAGTTGCATTACAGCAGTGGGATTTAACAGCTTCATTACCACAGGTTTCTGCCAATATGGGGATTGAAGCTGTAGAATGGGTATCAAACGCAAATGTTGTTGGTAAGCTTTATGACCAAAATACGGATAAAGTTTTTGATGCAACTAAATATCCAAATGCAATTTCAAATGGTGTGTTCTTTGTGGCATTGGAAGATAATGGTCATGTATATGCCTATGTTCTAAATAAAGATGGAAGTTCTGTACAAATTGCTGATATTGACGGAAAAATTGGTGGAGCAATGGCTCTTGACTATGATACCTATGAAAAAGTATTGTGGGCTGTTGCAGATGATGGATATAATAACCGTGCAGCAAAAATATCAATCAATGGAAAGAAAAATCCGGATATTGTTCATGTATTGCCTCCAAGTGGTGTCGATATTAGTTCCAATAATGAAGGATTTGCAATTGCAGAGGCAAGTTTTACTAAAGATGGTCAAAGACCGGTGTATCGATTTAAGGATGGCGAAAAATCGGGCTCTTTATCTATAGGTTCTATTGCATCAGATTATAAAGAAGGTGTAGTTGATAACCCCGGAAATGGAGGCAGCAACAATGGAACAGTAAATCCAACACCAATAACTCCAACACCAGGCACACCGAAAGTAGATCAGAACAGAATCAACGTTACTTCCGTGTTAACACAAACTTCTAAAGGTAGCATAGCTACAGCAGCTTTAACTGAACAAGCATTAGCAGAAGCAATTGCTTTCGTGGAAGAGAATCCAACAGAAACCACTGTTAAAATTAAAGTAGAAGCTGCTGCAAATGCCAAGACAGTTGAAATGATGATTCCAAACAAATCGATTAGAGCATTAGCCGAAGCTCGGGTAGAAACATTAGTAATTGAATCACCAATTGCAACCATCACGTTTGATGCTATAACTCTAAAAACAATTGCCGAAGCGGCTAAGGCCGATGTAAAGATATCTGCTAGCGTTGTTGATTCGGGCACGCTTTCAGTGTCCGGAGTTACCAAAGAGCGGATTGCGGACAGACCGATATTCGATTTTACAGTAACAAGCGGTGATGCAGAGAGATCAGTGATTTCAAAGGCGGGTTAGCGAGCGTATTGCCTGGGCAGCTGATAATAAGATTGTGTCAGGTGTAGGAGATGGAAAATTTGATCCAAGTGCACCTATCACTCGCGAGCAATTGGCTGTGATGATCAATAGCTTTATTGAATACAAGAGCACTAAATTAGTAGGCACAAACAAGCCAGCCTTTGCAGATGCAAATGCAGTGAGCAATTGGGCGAAGGATGCAGTGACAAGCGGAATTACCGGAAACACATTCGCACCAAAGGCAAATGCCGACAGAGCAGCAGTGGCCACCATATTCAAAAAATTTGTAACAGAGTTTGTTAAGTAAATGAAATGGAAAATCTCCCTTTGGAATTAACAAAAGGGAGATTTTTTGTGGTGCGCCAGCATGGGGGCAGTCTATAGGGTGAGAGTCCCGAACTGTGAAGGCAGAAGTGGCAAACGCTTAGCGCGGGCGGTGTCTGCGGTGACGCAGAATCTGGTGTATGATGTGTTTTGTGTTTACTGAATTATATGATTCCGAGAATGAGCAATTTAGATTATTACCTAATGATTTGTATTTATATT
Organism: Paenibacillus tyrphae; assembly: GCF_027925525.1. Classification (GTDB taxonomy): domain Bacteria; phylum Bacillota; class Bacilli; order Paenibacillales; family NBRC-103111; genus Paenibacillus_G; species Paenibacillus_G tyrfis_B. Next base: position 3,908 of record NZ_BSDJ01000010.1, read on the forward strand.
GTTTCTTGTATCGTAACCGGAGTCATGATTATATAACTAAAATAAATGTTGAAAGTATTCACCAATCGATACCGGTAAAATTCAAGCCCTGTTTGGTTTCCATCTAAATACTTGCGTCCATATGCTTCATGAATTACATCATTCCAAGCAATGATTAAATTACCATTTGAACCGAGTCCTTATCTTACTTATATCGGATATATACGACTCCTATTTAATGTAAATTTCAACACACTTTTGGAGATTTGGGAAGGGATTGTCCGAGAAGCGTTCTGCGACCCGTTGCTCTGTTTTGGCTTGCAAGCTCATTTCCATATTTGAATTTTAGCAGTATACTATACAGTATGGGACAATGAGTATCGGCATTTGGGATATATCCCTTTCACCGCCTCAACACATGTGGAGTCGGTGGCTTTGTTGGTGAGGACTGGTACAGAGCTTGTAGATCGGCTATAACAGAGGCGTTCGTAGCGAGTTGCCGTAAATTTGCCGTAAAACTGTAAGCGAACGGAAGGTAATAGAGCACATAAGACAAAAAACAGATGATGGCGTGGTATTAATCTTCTTGCTTTTTTGTTCTTATAAGTACATTCAGGTAATCTTCGGAAAAGTTATATCTTGTTGGTCGGAGTAGATTAGTTCTTAGTACAGCGATTATTTCCTTCGTTAATGATAGGGAATTCTTCTTTACGCTTCTTGTGTTAAGTTGTTTCACAACGTAGGGCTTATAGAATAATTTTCGCAGTATATCGGGATTATATTATTAACAAGTATGATTTGATTTTGATCTAAACTTAAGAGTTTCTTTTTGAATTCCGTTAAAATGGATAGATCATTTTTTTAGCGCACTAAATAATGCAACTGTTTGGTTTTTCTCAGAGAAACGATTTGCATTATCTTGCTTTTCATGCTCAGTTTGCCATTAAATTACCTTCAAGATCAGACTGAACAGTGTAGCAGCACTGCCACATGAGAACGCTTGTTAACCATTAATGAGCATTACTTCCAACTCTTTATTAAGGAATATGAAATTTATGGGAGATCATCTTAAAAAATACAGTGACGCATCCCACCTATATGGTGGGTTTTCTTTTCTAGATATATTAGAAACATCTCACCCCGATGGAGGAATTTGGATGAGTGGGTCGAATCTTGTTACTAATAAATCTGTGGAGGAAAAAGTATGGACGAATTTTTAATGAAAGTAAGCATAACGGCTGCATCGACTATCGTAGTTGAACCTGTAAAACACATAATAAATACTTGGTTAAAACCGAAGCTTGAAAGTATTAAGATGCAGAATGAGATTAATGAAAAATTAGAAACGTTCATATTTGAAGTTTTTGCAGATTACATTACTAAAACATTTGAAGAGCAGAGCTCTGTAAATATTATTGCGTTGGGACTACAACAAATCAAAATCAACCAAATTTACGTACCACTAACGCTTCATTCAGAAGAGAGAAGAGAATCTGTAATACTAAACAATTTCCCCAATGAGTTTGCTAATAAATATAAAAAAATAGTAATTGAAGATACGGCAGGTATGGGTAAATCAACTTTGATGAGGCAAATGTTTATATCAGCAATTGAGAACAATTTAGGAATCCCAATATTTATTGAGCTTAGAAATTTATCCGGTGATAAGGATATTATTGATTATATTGTTGAAAATCTAAATAAAATTAGAACTGAGCACAGTAAAGAATTTATCTTAGAAGTAATTAACAGAGGGGATTTTATCTTTTTCCTCGACGGTTATGATGAAATTCCATTCCAACAAAAACAAGCAGTTACAAAAAATTTAAAACAGTTTGTTTCAAATGCAAATGATAACATTTTCTTCCTTACCTCAAGGCCGGATGATTCATTAATGAGCTTTGGTCAGTTCCAAAAGTTTGAAATATTAGATTTGAAAAAAGAAGAAGCCTTTGAGTTGATTACAAAATGTGACGAAATAACGGGTTTAAATTTATCTGAAAAAATAATAAATCAAATAATTGAATCTACAGAAGACGGGGATTTTTCGACTTTAGAAACTTTTTTGGCTAATCCTATGTTAGTTTCATTTTTGTATATAACCTTTAAGCATAAAAAAGATATCCCATCTTTAAAAATTGATTTATATCGAAAAGTCTTTGATGCTTTATATGAACTTCATGATTTATCAAAAGATAGTTATAAAAGAGAAAAATATAGTGGCTTATCAAGTGGGAATTTACAAAAAATTCTTATGAAACTAGGCTTTTTATGTTTGAGAGAAAACGAAAATGACTATGATAAGGGCAAAATAATTAAATTAATAAGTCAAGCAAAAAACAGTCCATATTTTCATGAAATACAAGAAGAAAACATTCTAAAAGACCTACTTGAAACGGTACCGCTGTTTTCAAAAATAGGTTTAGGATATAAATGGGCTCATAAATCTTTTATGGACTATTTTGCAGCCAATTTTATAGATTATCAAGAGACACGTGAGAAAATCCTTATTGATATCTACAATAGTAGAAACTTTACACTTTATCTAAATATGATTGATTTTTATTATGAAATTGATAGACAACTATTTGATAAAGTATTCGTGTACCCAATTATTAATCAATTTATTAATTTTGTTGATGCTTCTGGTATTAACCCTTCTGAACAAAGGGTACAGTTAGAATATTTGGAGATGATCTTTAATAGAATTTTTATATTTAATACAGATATTTTGAAATTTGGTAGAAAAGTTAGTTTTAAAGAAAAACTTGATTCCATAGTTGGATTATATAAAAATTCTATGCCTTATGTAAAAAACTACAAGTTACTTAGAGCATCTGAAGGCTCTATGGGCAGCTATCTTCTTGTAAAAGAAACGAGAATTGAGAATATTTTTAGATTATTGATGAGCAAGAAGAGTGTATTGTTGAAACATGTAAATGGTGATGGTGTTTCAATAATAGAGGAGAGCACAGCCTTTTCGTGGGAGCAAACAAAAATAGACCAGATATCAGATTATGAACTTCAGCTAAGAATGTCATTAGTAAAAAAGACTTTCGGTGAAAGGAGAACTGCTGGAAGATATAAAAGCAGAGCCTTATTCACCCTGGACTATTTTGAAGCACTGAAATATAAAGAGTTAGTAGAAGAAGAAATAAAAAATAGAGAGGAAACACTTTTTCTTAACCTATAGGTGAATATTAGAGCTTCACCTTTATGGGGGTTCCAAAATATGAGGATATAGGAATTAATTTGGTTTTTATGTTGGTTTTCTTCACTGGGCCGAATACCTAACGAAGGAAGAAGAGGAAGTATATTATAAATACGAAGCTTGGGTCCGTGATGTTGAAAAGACTGTCATGACAAAGAGCTATAAAATGATTGTTCTCCTTTATATGCTCGAACGTGGGCTGGAACATTGGGCGGAGTCTGTTACCCTAAAGAGGTAGCGCCATTTTTTCACGGTTTCCTTATGGAAAAGGAGTACCGGAGACGAATCGATTTCTCAGATAAGGACTCGAACCGGCTTTGGGAGTATAATGAGACCGGGGTTAGCCGGCTTATTGAACGTATGCCAATGACGAAGTGGAATTCGGCTAAAGGTAGTATGACCCGCTTCGAAGATGGGGTGTTTAGTCTAAGAATTGAGCCCGCCCCCGAGCACCGTTCTATCCTGTACCGCTGGACTAAAGAAATTTGCCTTTATAGACTTCACCATCACTTTGAACGTAAAGAGCAAAAGCAAGGACCCCTTCAGTAATGACGGGGTCTTCATGTATAAAATCGTTTATTTAGGTAGACTCCAAGGCAGATGAGGTGCTTTATGAAGCAGGGACTGTACGAGCAAATTATCAATAATCTTACAAGGCGACAGTTGTCTGACTTGGATCCTTCGCTATACGAAATTGGTATAGAACAACTTGATCCAGAGGAAGCAAGGAAACAACTATCAAATTATTTAGCTGCAGTGACCCGAAGAGCTTTGAAAATGATTCGTGAACAAAATAGTGATGATGAAGATGCGCTACTTTTACAGGTGCGGACTTGCAATGAACTTATTGCAACCCTTCGCAATACTCTTGGGAACGAGGAGTTAAGAGAATGGCAGCTTGATGAGCGGGGTGAGGTTTTAACCTACGTATATTCCAAGCTGAACCACATTCGTAGCATCAAGGATTACAAGGTTAATAGGCCTACAACTCCATTGTCCCAAAGCTCATTATTTACGGGGGCTCATTCGGAACCCAATATGATGAGTGAACTAAAAACGGAGATCATAACCTCAGATCAGGTTGATTTATTGGTTTCCTTTATCAAGTGGAGCGGGCTGCGTTGCCTTATGGAGCAGTTAGAGGAGTTCACATCAAATGGGGGCCGTTTACGGGTCATCACAACGACCTATATGGAAGCAACGGATTATAAGGCCGTCATAGAATTAAGCAAGCTGCCTAACACAGAAATTAAAATCTCTTATGACACGGATCGAACAAGGCTACATGCAAAGGCTTATCTATTCAAAAGAGACACAGGCTTTACTACAGCTTATGTGGGTTCATCAAACCTATCAAATCCTGCTCTCACGAGTGGCTTGGAGTGGAATGTAAAGGTTACGGAGAAGGATTCCTACGACGTCCTTAAGAAGATAGAGGCGACATTCGAGAGCTACTGGAACGACCGTGAATTTAAGAACTTTTCTAGCTTAGACCAGGAGCATCAATTGCTTCTCAAGCAAGCACTCGGCAAAAAGAAGGAACAGGAAGGCAATCTACTAACCTTCCAATTTAATATTACCCCTTATGATTACCAAAAAGAGATTCTTGAAAAGCTTGAGGCTCAGCGAGTCATTTACGGAAGAATGAGGAATCTGTTGGTCGCTGCTACTGGCGTGGGGAAAACGGTTATTTCTGCTTTTGACTATAAGCGATTTGCCAGTCGTAATCAGAGAGCAAGACTACTTTTCGTTGCTCATCGCGAGGAGATCCTAAAGCAAAGTCTGGATACATTTCGGTTTATCTTGAAAGATCTGAATTTCGGAGAGCTCCATGTTGGAAATAATCAAGCCGATTCCATTGATCATCTGTTTATCAGTATTCAAAGCTTTAATACATTAAAGCTTGCTGAAAAAACAACGCCAGATTTTTATGATTATATCATCGTTGATGAATTTCACCATGCCGCGGCGCCCTCTTATCAAAAGCTTTTGTCATTTTATCAGCCTCAAATTTTATTAGGATTGACAGCTACCCCTGAGCGAATGGATGGAAAAGATGTGTTGCATTACTTTCATGACACCATTGCGGCTGAAATTCGGCTAACGGATGCGATTGATCGTAAATTGCTTTGTCCTTTTCATTATTTCGGTGTGACGGATAGCGTGGATTTAACTCAGGTCAAGTGGTCTAGACGCGGATACGATCTGAATGAGCTTGAGAACTTATACACCCATAATAAAATTAGAGCGAATCAAATTCTAAATAGCTTAAAGAAATATGTAACTGATTTAAATGATGCCAAAGCACTTGGGTTTTGCGTGAGTGTAGAGCATGCGCTCTATATGGCTAAGGTTTTCAATGAGTCGGGGATTGCCGCTATTGCGTTGCACGGAAAGTCTAGTGATGAGGAGCGTAATTCTGCTAAAGGGAGATTAGTTTCGGGTGACGTCAAGGTGATCTTCGTTGTTGATCTGTACAATGAAGGGGTAGACATACCGGGGATCAACACGATCTTATTCTTGCGTCCTACAGAGAGCTTGACCGTTTTCTTACAGCAGCTTGGCCGTGGGCTTCGCTTGGCAGATGGCAAAGAATGCTTAACGGTTCTTGATTTTATTGGACAGGCTCATAAAGAATATAGCTTCCAAGAGAAGTTTAGAGCTATATTAGGCAAAACAAAGCATTCCGTTCAGCACTACGTCGAGCATGGGTTTTCGAGCCTACCACGCGGAAGCTTCATTCAGCTTGAGAAACAGGCTAAAGAATACATCCTTAGAAATCTGAAGCAAACCACAATTAATCGGAAGAGCCTGGTTAATAAGCTGAAATATTTTGCAGAAGATACCGGATTGAGCCTAACGCTAGAAAATTTCACCCGATATCACGGTATGAGCCTTTATGATTTCTACGGTGGGCGTAATGGAAATCGAACATTCCGAGGCTTGATGGCTGAAGCGGGTTTAATCGAGCCATTTGAGTTTGAGAATAGGGAGTACCTGACAAAACGTATTCCGGCTTTATTAAGCATGAACTCCCGGAGACTTTTAAGCTTTTTAATCGAGTATCTTGAGCAAGGAAAGCCAGTACAAACAGAAGAAGAACGTTTGATGCTGAATATGTTTTACTATACCTTCTATCGATCTGAGCCCCGAAAACAGGGGTACCTGGACATTCATCACGCTGTTCAGTCCATTGTTTCCTGTAACACGTTTAAGGAAGAAATTATTGAAATACTTAAATATAATTACACACATATTAACTTTGTCGATAAAAGGAATGAGTTCCCATACATATGTCCCTTAGATTTACACTGTACATATTCAACGGATCAAGTGCTGGCGGCCTTCGGCTTTTGGAATGAAGAGAAGGCCCCGGCTTTTCGTGAAGGCGTGAAGTATTTTGAGGATAAGGGAACGGATATTTTCTTTATTACACTAAATAAATCCGACAAAGACTTTTCCCCGTCAACTTTGTATGAAGATTACGCCATTAATGAGCGTCTCTTTCATTGGCAAACACAGAGTCGTACTTCAGAAGAAACCAACACGGCCAAACGCTATATTCAACATAAACAGACGGGAAATAAAATTGCATTATTTGTCCGTGAATATAAAGAGGAGAATAACTTCACTTCGCCTTTTGTCTTCTTAGGAGAAGCCGAGTATGTAAGGCACGAAGGGAATAAACCCATGAGTTTCGTTTGGAGATTGAAGGAAGAGATGCCTCCGGAATTAGTGCCAGTGGCAAATAAAGCAATTGGATAGGGGATATGAAGGCGATGATTGAGGTGGCTGCGGCTATAATTGAAAACGAACATGGCCAGATTCTAATAGCTAGACGTAAGAAGGGTAAAGCTCAAGCAGGATTGTGGGAGTTTCCAGGTGGCAAGATAGAGAAGAATGAAACGGTTGAAGAATGCCTCAAGCGGGAACTGCTGGAGGAAATGAATATTGAAATTCAACCGTATGAGCCGTTTGGTGTGAATGACCATTATTATGGTGAGACGCATATTCGGCTGCATGCACATAGGGCGAAATTTGTGAGTGGTAAATTAATTTTGGTCGATCATGATCAGTGTGAATGGGTGTATTCAAAAGAGCTTGGGAGGTTTGAATTTGCTCCTGCTGATGTTAAGTTCGTTGAGATAATTACATGGTGTTATAAATAAGTCATTGATTAATTTCGTGATATTCTTTATAGGTGATAGAAGGAGATTAAATGACTAATTAATACTTAAAATTGGAGGATGTATTTTGGTAGATAGTATTATTTATTATTATAGGAATAAAGTCACTTCTTACAGTTTGGTATTTAAATATATGAAAACTACTTACTTCTTAGTTCGATTGTTAATGTTCAATTTTTTACTATCAAGTATATTATTACTACCTAATTGTATTTCGCTATTTATTGATGTAGTAAGATTCACCCCTTTTATATGGTATTTTATAATTTCTGGTTTATTTCTCGTAATATCTCTGATAGTTTTTAATCGAACAGCAAAGCAATTATTAAAAAATAAATATAGTATTCAATCAAAGAAGAAGATTTGGAGAACAAAAGAATTTGAAGATATGAGAATTAAAATGATGAGTGACTACCTATTAAAAAATAACCTATATTCTGAAAAAAAGATTGTCTTACTAAGAGAAATGTTAAATAAAAAACTGAACAATATTAAATTACCAACATTACTTGCACCAGGATTATTATTGGCATTTATAGGGCCGGTTTGGGTAGAATTTGTGAAATTCACATTTCAGAAGAATGTAACCTCCATTGAACAAGCTGCTATAGCATTTATGGCAATTAGTATTACCGTAGTAGCGATAATAGCCAGTTTTAATGGAGGGAAGGTATTGTATAAAGAAATAAGGGAACTTTTTTTGATGAATGATGCAATAGTAATCAAATTTTTGATAGATTTTCTAGATGACATAGAATTGGTAATGCCAGAGGAAACAACAAAAAGATAACACTTTGTCATTAATTTTGTAAATTAGTTTGGGAAGAAATCATATACATTCCGGAGGGTTTGTATCAATGTAATAAAGATGCCCATTAGCAGTCCCACCTGATGATTCTGTTGGGGGCTTGACCTACATTTTTCAAAATAAAGAATGGATCTTTTACTTGGATAGTCTGCAAATCCCGCAATATCGGACCCACCGATACCTTTACGCCGCTACTCTGCCATTGATCATGTATAAGTCCTTCTGTTTCTACCAACACATTTGGTTGAGGAGTTACTATCATTGTTTTTGTCCACCTTTTACATTGCGCTTCTCATCTCTATAGGAAACAATTAAACGTATACTAATTGTAGAAGCCTGCAATATAATAGGAAGATGAGTCGAATATATCGCGAAAATAAATTGCAGTAATTTATTATAAAGGAATAGCTAACGGAGGCACCACCATGAGAAAAATTTTAGTCATTTCATCTTGTACCGGTGAAAAAAAAGTAACAACAGATTTACAATTATTAGAGGATGATTTTAAGTCAAAGGAAAGCCTAGAAAATAAAGAAGAAGCCCTCGAAGCATTATCTTTACCTGCTAAAGATATGTACACAGGTTTGCAACATCTAAGACTTATGGAAGGGATCAATAATCTTCGGAATAAGTATGGTCATGATATATTAGATTTATATATTGTCTCGGCAGGATATGGTCTCATTCATGAAGATAAAGTAATCGCTCCTTACGAAGTTACGTTTAATACTATGAACGGGCAAAAAATTATCGAATGGTCTAAATTTCTAAACGTACATAGGGATTTAGAAAACATTATTGAAAATTACGATGTAGTGTTCTTCTTATTAGGGGACGGTTATCTTCGCGCATTGGAACTTCCGATGAAAATTAATGATTTGCAAAGAAAGTTGATTTTCTTAGCAAGTAAAACGAGTAAAAGATATATACCTAATAATCTGCCGTATTATTTCGTTGAGGTTGGACAACAACACGCAAAATCATTTAGCTATGGTCTTGTTGGACTTAAAGGATATTTGTTCAAGTTACTGGCCCAAGAATGGGTCAACGAGGGACCAGATTATATAAATGAAATTATCGAGGATCCATCAATATTTATTCCGAAACTATCCAAATTTCAAAAGGAAGATGCACAAATATCACTATTTCCTGAAATAGAACAGACAAATAAAAAGCCGAAAAACACAAAGATACAGAAAAAGGAAGTTCAATTCGTTGTCTCGAAAGAGAACTATGCTAAAAACTACGGCCTACCAATGGTTTACTTTATTCCTGAATGGGATGATAGAGTAGACCCCAACTATGACTTTATTTCTGACACATCTGTGGAAAAAAGGGATCCCTACCTTCATGATAGCTATGCTCACGAAATATATGGATTTTCAAACTACGATGGAATACTGATCTCCAAAGTAAAAGTCGAAGAAAATAAGAGCAAAAAAACTAAAATTGGTGAGATGGGTGTGCATTCTTTTTTAAGGTATCCGACTGATCGTCCTATAATGGGGGATTGTGGGGCGTTTGGCTATATCAATGAAATAGATCCTCCTTATAGCACAGATGAGATATTAAATTATTATGAATCATTAGGATTTAACTTAGGTGTATCAATCGATCACCTTATAGTTGGAGACTATGCTAAGGATCCCATAGAGAGACAGCGGAGGTATAAAATAACAGAAACAAATGCAGCTGACTTTATTAAGAAACACAAAGAAGGGAATTATACATTTCTTCCTTCCGGTGTCGCTCAGGGCTGGGATCCTCAGTCATATAAGAATTCAGTATCAAATTTAATAGACATGGGATATCGCCATATATCTATAGGAGGCCTGGCAAGGTCCCAGACTACTCAAATTATCGATATGTTAAGAGAGCTAGCGCCAATTATTCCAGATTATTTACAACTCCATCTTTTTGGCGTGGCTCGTTTAGATGCAGTGGAAACTTTTCGAAAGCTAGGTGCAACAGCTTTTGATTCGGCGAGCCACTTAAGAAGAGCTTGGCTTGGTTCAGGAAGTAACTACTTCTCGCTTGAAGGGACTAACTATGCAGCAATTAGGGTTCCTCCGGTTGATGGTCATGGTGTAAGAGTGAAAAGAATGATAGAAGAGGGAAGAGGGACAGCAGACCAATTTAGAAAATTGGAAGCTAATGCCTTAAGTATGCTTAGAAGATACGATAAGGGAGAAGAAACTCTAGAAACCACATTAGAAGCTGTATTAGCTTATGATGAGTTAATTGGGGATGGAAGAGAAATCCATACAAATATGTACCGTAAGGTTTTAGAGGATCAACCTTGGAAAAAATGTGATTGTAAGATCTGTAAAGAAGTTGGTATTGAGGTAATTATTTTTCGGGGAAATAACCGCAATCGTCGAAGGGGCTTTCATAACACCTATGTCTTCTATAAAAAATTTAAAGAAGTTACCTTGTGAGAGAGTAGATTCCTACTCTCTTTTTCTGTAAAAATATAGGTTGAAAGAACTATACATGTTATAATTTAACTAGCAAACAAGGTAGCAGGGATACGGAGGAAGATCTGTGAGATATGATTTGCACTTAAGACAAGAAATGAAAACAAAATTAGAGAGCGTTGTAAGGGAACTAAAAGACTGGAACTATGAGACCAATGTTTATGAAGAGGATATTAAGAAATTATTATCAAATTATATGACCTACTTCGAACATTGTAAGTACCCGGATCACTCATTCTCAATGGGCGGATCCGATAGTTCAGGTGACTTTCCTGTAGTTACATATGGCGATTCATTTGTTTATCTTGTAACAGCAACAACAAGGGTATATGAAGCTTTGTCAGAAGGGCGTATGAAGGAAAAGGAATTACCTATAAATGCACTTTTGGAATTTTTATGGTTACCTGAGGATAATGATTTAAAGAATGAAAAATTCATTAAATTTTTTAAAGATATATCTGGTGACGATTTGGCAGAAGTAATTTCCAAAAGTGGATATTTAGACTTAAAAAGAAAAGCAACAAATAAAACTTATACAGCTAATGAATTAGTTAATAAGTTAATATTTCCTGCAGCTCATGATGCCGCAAATGTTAGAGTACAAATTATGGTTGCATTCGAATTATGCTCGGTAATTTCTTTATTAAAATCCGGGGTTTGTCCTACTTATATATTAACAGATAATACTTTAACACTACCTTTTATAAAAAGTGATGAAGGCTTATTTTTTGAAGTATTAAAAAGATATTGTTGTAAAATGGCTACTGAGAAGGGGATTGGTTTTTTTGCGGTTTCGAAATCGCACAATTTACCTCATATGGAAAAAATCGAGGCGGAAATATTGAATAATGGTTCGAATGAACATTGGTTTTTTAGGATTCCAAATCATGAAGAAGATGAATGGGAACCCGAATTTCTTGGAAAAAGATCTATACCTCCAATTGGTGCCATAACTTATATATTTCGTTTACACAAAACAACTCCCCCACTCCGTTTAGATATGGATAAAGCCTACTGGAACGAATATATAAAACACGATAACAAACAAACGATGAAAAATAACGAGATACAATTATTTAGAGATCTTGATTTTGCTAGTCACGATCAACGTTGTTTTGGTTATCCATACCCTATTAAAGCAAGCCATGACATCGTTAGTTTAACAAAAGCAGAACGAGAGGCATTTCGTAAGCAAGTAATTGACGCGGCGGAAAGAATAGGACTTAGTAGGCGTAATTTTATTGATGCAAGTTTACAAACTGGGCATAGGTAGGGATATTTTAATGGAACAGCTTATTGAAAAATTGGGATCAAAGTTCGGGGTATTATCAGAAAGTGATACAACACAACTTAAAATTATGGCCCGTAATGAGGATATTGCTGTGGGGGATTTATTTGTTATACCCTCCAGAAGAGGATACGAAAGATTTTATATTTTTAGAGCAGCACAATATGCCAATATAATGAATAGAACGATCGATATGGGCGATGTTGCTAGAAACAAACTAACAATGCCTGATTCTTATTTATCAGATGATCTAAATGAAGAAAAACTTATTGAACTAAAGGGTATGTTATTAGGATATTCACAAAAGGATGAAAGTGGAAAATGGCAATTTCATCGCCCAAGAAGACTGCCAGAACATTTAACAGATGTATACTTAGTTACAGAACATAATTCTGAAGTCATAAAAGAACTACTAGGTTCTCAGCTTGGCCAAGATGGGGTTTTTGTAGGACATCTATTAGCAGGCGAAAAAGCTCTATCCAATGTACCAGTATATATGCCACCTCATTCTTTATCACATCATCTTGGTATATTTGGAAGAACAGGTTGCGGTAAGAGTAATTTAATGATGGTTTTAATCGAGTCTATGTATAAATACAATGAACAAGTAAATTTGAAAAAGCAAGGGCAAAAAGTGAGTTTATTTGCAATAGATCCACATGACGAATTCTGCAGGTGGCCTTCAGGAATAAGGGGTGGGATTGAGGAAATTGTATCGTCTTATAATTCAGATGAGTGGAATCAGTTAGTAGAACCCTTTTATTACCTTACTTTAAAAAATGTTAATGAGGAAAAGGGGAAATCCAAAATAAGGCTTTCAAGGGCGGATATTACCCCTCAAGATATAATAAGTATATTGGAATTTACGGAACAGCAATCTTTATTTACGAATATGTTTTTTGGTCTTCATGGAGAGATGTGGATTGGTCTCTTACTCTTAGGTAATATTGATGAAGATAACCCTCACTACGGCGGTAATTTTCAACAAGGGACCATACATGCAGTTGAAAGAAGATTAAGCTTCTTAAGGCAAGAGCAGACCCAATTGTTTACTCCCTACGACCAAGATATGGGATTTGATTATGACTCTATGTTGTCTGATATAATCTGTTCTTTGGAGTGCGGGCGTATTTTAACTGTCGATACGACTTTAATGAGTGAGCTTGAGCAATTTCTTTTAACTACCGTTGTTGCGAGGACTTTGTTCACACTTAGAAGGGCATTAAAGTCAGCAAGAAATATTGAATCATTAGAGGAGGAAATTTGCTCAGCGCTAGGCCATTCGGATAGTTCCACAGGATTAAGATCTTTTGCGCAACAAATAGTGAATTCCCTAAAAAATGGTCAACTGCCCTATATAAAAAATGGACAGCTAACAAAGGTCGAAGAATTGCCTTTTATAAATATAGTAATAGAAGAAGCAGCAAGTATTCTTAATCCCCAAAGAATGAAGTTTGGGAGTGTGTTCAGAGATATTTCAAGGCAGGGCAGGAAATTTGGAATTGGGTTATCTGTGATTAGCCAACAAGTAACAGCTATTGATGAGGGTATACTAACACAATTAAATACTGAGCTAACTTTAGCTCTTGGTAATGAAACCGAACGAAGAGAAGCAATTAAAAATGCTTCGGCAGACTTGTATGGATTTGAAAAAGAATTACAAGTAATGAGTAAAGGCCAGGCAATATTGAGTGCAAGTTATAGAGATGTTCCTTTACCGATACAAGTCCCTTCGTTTGATACACAAAAACACTAGAAGGACTAATTATAATGAAAGTAAGTTTGGAATAGGGAGATTAATATGGCAGATGAGGTTCTAGGTAATATTTATGAGGTCGTAACATTAGTTGCAATTAAATATTATACAGATGTTATTAAAGAAAATGAAACTCTATTTTGGAATGAGAGTCCCAATGGGGTAAGTGTTATTCCAGATATTACGATAGGTTATGATAAGGATAAACCAAGAGTTTTGTTTCTTGTTTCTCACACAAATGCTGAGAGTGCTTCTCAAAAAAAGTTTTGGAGAAATATTGGTGAATTTGTTGAAGCTAGAAATGCTTTGGGGAAAAATATTTTTATAGGGAATATCATGTTTGATTCAGGGCAAAAAAGACAATTGTCTTATGTATCTAAAAAGTTATTTGATGGGTTTATAGAATTAGAAGATAAAAAGTATGGGGGAAGTTTGATTTCGATATGCCAGGAAATTACAAAAATAATAATAAAAAATAAGATTGATATAGCTGATCGAATTGAATATATACATCGTTTAATAATTAGCAATAATGAAATGATTGAAGTAATTAAAGAGTATGCAGGAGATTTGGAAAAATTAACGACCCATTCATTGGTTTCAAAAAGGTGGTTTGACGTATACAATAATATATTGCAAAAGAAGGATGAATCGCGGACACCAAGTGTAATGGTAACCTCTGTGAGAAGAGGTCTTGGAAGATTGCTACCTATTGAAAGCGAAAGTCAATTAAGGGACATTATTAATGCAGCAAAAATGGAAAAACCCATTGAAGTACCTGAGTACTTTAAAATGTGCAAGTTAGTAGATCATAGAACGCACGGATTTATTATTAGTGATAGAGAAATTCTGGATCTGATAAATTTACTTTCAGTCGAGGAGATATTAGAATATTGGAAGTTATCTAGAAATTCATCAATAGCTTTAAAAAATACATGCCATCTAATCAACAGTACAAAAAACTTTACTCTTTTTCATAAATTCGTTTTGGAGCATTTTGATAGGCTAAGTACAAATGAAGGCTTAGTTATGGCATTAGAAGAATGTTTCTACCACCCAAATCGATTTTTGGGCGATCATATTAGCTTAGAAAACGCGTGGTTATTTGACTATATTATGACTATCATCAAAGCTCATTCGGGAAAGCAACAAGGATATGGATATACTCCTTTAGCTAAAGAGTCAGGGTTACTAGTCCCAGGAAAACGTTCAATTCTAGATTTTGTGCTTCCCAAATACATATCTAGGGAGAGTCTTCCTGCCAAATATATTCTAAGTGGGATTTCAAACGCATTAATAAATAAATTAAAAAAAATAGGTGCAACTTGGCTAGCTAATAATAGCTCGAACGTGTCCGAATTTTATTTAAGAGGATTGTTTGAGGATAAAATATATAAGATGGCATCTTTTGATCCACTTAAGTTAATAATTGAAACAAATTTAACAAGTACATTTGAATACTTTTCCCGCTTTCCAACTCTACTTACGGAATTTACAAATGGTGGGGTAGCTACAACTGGAATTATCCTTTCAAAGTCGACTGCTATTATTTGGCAGTCCGCATCAAAAGGACATTGTAACGATAAGATGAAAGAATTAATGGGCCGAATCGCTATGTTAAAAGTGAAGCTCGATTCAACTGGCGATGAATATATTGCACAGCCTAAATTTAAAAAAATTTTGTTAGTGATTGACGGAGATTGGAAAGAACGTCACATAAATAATTTTATTAAAGTTGGTGCGGATGGAGTATTTTACCCTAACGAAATGCATTTACTTAATCAACAAGTCGTATAAAAAAATCTCAATCAAGGCAGGAACAATGAGGAAGGTCCACACTCAATTTATGTTCCTAAAAGAACGTTTTTTTTACATTATAATTAGAACTTACGTTTTTCTAGGGGCCCAAATTATCCGATTTAGTTTCAGTTATATGAGATGAGGAATCTTCCTGCCGGTTTTGAAAATACCGGAATCTTGTCTCTTCAGTTAATAACCATAAATTCGATAGTGCATTAGTAATAGGCGTCATTGGGCCTGAATGTGTTTTACTAATAAATAATCTAAAAGGTAATGGATTTTCTTTATTGACTTCGTTACGAACGAATGAGCTTGAGTCGGAACTATCCAGACCTAATCTCCAAAGGTTTAATACAGTTTCAGGATTTCCTATTCCAAATGCATGTATTGCCAAATCCGGGGCACTTTCTCGAACTGCATAGATAATTTTATAGAGGTAGTCCTTATCTCGTATTCTTGGTACTAACCCACCTATTGCAATACCATCAAATCCTGAAGATGCATATTCTTTGGCTGCTATTCGTGCAGACTTTTCATCCCAACATTGCAGAGATGCATAGAGAAATAGCGACTTAGATCTTTTCCGAGTTAATGCGTATAATGCATTCTCGATAGTTAGTTTTTGTCTTTTTCTTGCTTCAACCAAATCTAGCCCTGGTGGAATAATAAAATCAAGTGTTGCTGCAAGATCCGCGTTTTTCTCTTGGAATTCTAGTAGATCAAGGGGGGTGATCTCGTCCCCCTCTTTTGTTTTAATTGTTGAGTATCCTTTGTGTTGAAGGATCTCTGAACCTTCAAATAAGCTAGCAAATCCACCGGAGTCAATAAAAACTGGTATATTTGGTCGTGTGGGCATTTGTTTAGCATAATAATAACTTACCATTATACAATCGGATAATCTTCTTAGGTAAGGTTGAACTAATTTATCTAATGGGTATTTATCTCCATATGTAGTTACAGGAAAAAAATTGGGCGTTTTTATTGTTCCACGGGATGTTTGTATCATCCCGATGCGTTTTCCATTTTCAATACTATAGGTATATTTGTTTTGCATAAATAAAGTTATCACTCCATTAGTCGTTTCGACAATTATTGAACCAAATGTTTGGCAAAATTGAACGGATAGAGTCATCAGTATTTGTTTTCATTATTTTACTTGCTTTTATCACGGACTTATCCAGCAAAATTCGTTTTACTGCAAGAATATGTTTGCAATCATTTTGATGCCTTTCATAGTCAATACAATCACAAATAAGATCCCCAGCTTTTCTTTTTACCCGGTGTTCTTCTCTTCCTCCAGTAATCCTAAAAATGTTATTATCCAAACCGCTTACTTTTAACTCTAATGATCTTCTTAAACGATAGGGACAGAGATCAAGCTGTTGGTAATCTTTATCCACAATTTTTTTATCCAGAGGTTTTTCGGTAAAATAAAAAACATCCTTTGAATTAATTATTTCTTTCGCACTTTCTACAATTCTTTTAGCTAATTTTATCCCGATCCCTTTAATTTTTCCCATAAAAGCAGGACTTTGTTGGGCTGCTTCATTAATAGAATTTACTCCATGAGCACTCAAGACCTTAGCCGTTTTACCACCAACGCCGTTTATTTCTGTGAGTGTTACTGTAGTTGAATCTAGCTCGTAATGAATCATTGTAGAGAGCAAAGAAGTTTTTCTACAAATTACTGGTATATCTTTTTCTTCTGTGTTATTTTCCTTTTTAGAGACTGACTGGAACACTGCAGACATTCCATCTAAAATTCTAACAGTACTTTCTTTAAGCAGCTCAATATCGTACTCGTAAAGATCGTAAACATCCACTAATTTTGCTTTAGAAATATTATTAACCAATTGATGAAGTATACTTGACATTTTTACCGCGGCAAGAATACGGGGCATTGTTCTATCACCAAATATTCTCCTTATATCTTCTAAATTATAATTCATTAATATACTAGGAGTTTGGCTGAGAAAATCCATTAGATAATCTAATTCTTCATAATTTGCTTGTAAAATAGGTGAACATTCATCGGTCATGGTTGCTACAAGCAATAAATCAAAGAAATTAGGGTCCTTAATTTCTTGGAAAAATCTATTAATAACGATAATGGTTTCAGGAGAGAACATTAATTTTACGGCTAATCTTCCTAGATTAGTCGCTTTTAATATTGGTGAATCATTATGTTTTTCCTCATGATTAATTGATATCATGTCTGATAAAAATAATGAGTTTATGGTTTTATTAATATTATTCTCTGGATGTTGTAAATGGTAAAGAGTTAAGGGAATAAATCCCTTAACGACATGCTCTAATGTTTTAGAATAACCAGCAGATACTTCAATGAGTATTTGCTCTGCTATGGCTTTGGAATTATTCATACTTGACTTAATCGGTTCACATTCGTCATTTAGATACTTATTAACATCCTTAACCCATTTTGGGACCATTAATACTACTTCGCCTTCAGTATCTAAGCCGGGCCTTCCAGCTCTTCCTGATCGTTGCATAAAGCTCCATACAGGTAATTCAGAAAATCCTCGTTCAGTAAATACAATTGAATCAAAGATAATTACTTTACGTGCAGGAAGATTTAACCCCATCTCTAATGTAGAGGTTGCAACTAAGACATTGGTTGCCCCGTTTCTAAAGTTAAATTCAATTTTTTTTCTTTCCTCTGAAGCTAGTCCTGCATGATGATGTGCAGCGTCGATTCCCGAATTTTTTAATTCTTCAGAAAGAAATTGTGTTCTCGATCTGCTATTAGCGAAAATTAATACTTTTCCTTTGTTTGTTACAGTTTCTTTTACCTCGTTCAACAATAAATTTAGTTTTTCTACTGGGTTTGAATAACGAATCACGGATTTTGTAACAGGAATTTTTCTCCATGATGTTGAGTAATGGACACCATCAAGCCAATTTGAAAGTTCTTCAACATTAGGCATTGTCGCAGATAACCCGATTATTTTGGTAAAAGGGTTAAGCCTAATAAATCTGGTAATGGTTCCTTCTAACCTAGGACCTCTATTACTATCGTTAAGTAAATGAATCTCATCAATAATAAGAAGGTCGATTTCAGGGATCCATGACCAATGTGAACGCCAATTTCTTAAACAAGCATCCAAACGCTCGGGGGTCATGATAAGTACGTCAGAATCTTTGTATGTACCTTTACTTACTTTAATAGTATCCCCTGAAAAAACTCCAACCTTTTTATTTTGGAATTTGCTTCTCCATTCCTGATACTTTTCATCAGCTAATGCTCTTAATGGGGTTACATATATAGCTTTAAATCCACGTTCGATACATTTTTGAATTGCTATTTCTGCAAGTCGGGTTTTTCCAGTCCCTGTTGGCATGTTTAGCAAGAAATGAAAACTAGTATCGAGAAACCCATACTCAATCACTTCTCTTTGAGGTGGAAAAAATGTATTCAGTTCCAATTAGATCACCCAGACTATTTGCATTTTTTGTTATCGATAAACATTGCATATGTATTCCAAAATGCAATGTTTTGTATTATTATATATTTTAGAGGATAATATGTCTAGATTCCATGCCTAGTAGAGGTCCAAAGATGGAGAATGTGATAATCCACAACATTAAGTATTTGATATGGAAAGAAAATAATGAAATAAGATCTAGGAAGATTTCTACAAAAGATGTATTAGCTAAGATAGTAGATATTCCTCAGTCAGAAGCTATGGCTGTTTTGCAAGGGCGAAAACAACTCTCTACAGCGCAGCAGGACCTCTTACTTAAATATTTTCATGTGGATGAGGAAACTTTTATACTTGGATCTTTATTAGAATTAGATAATGTTTGCATAGTAAAAGAAAATATCTCCTTCTTAATTAACCAATTAGAACACGGAAAAAAATCTGAATTGGGGGATTTTGTTGGGGCTAATCACTCTACTGTTTGGAGATGGTGTTCAGGGGAGAGTGTTCCTACTGGTAAAAAACTAGAGGCATTAGTACTGTTTTTAAATAATTACTTTTTTCTAGATAAAGATATAAGGACCTACCCTTTTTTCTTAGATGATAACATCTCAGGGATATACTCTAAAAAGCAGCAGCTTTCCCAAATGATTTTTGAATTACCGGATGAGGAATTTAAGTCTTTATACTCGTCGTTAAAAAAATTACTTTCATGAGGATATAATTATGAAAAAGATCCATTGTGGTATTTCAGGAACCAGTCTTGCTAAACCAACCTCAAAATTGTCGGATATACAAGTATCCTCGCATTTAAAGGATGCATTAATAGACTTCTTTGGAGGGGATAGCTCTTTACGTCCCGCACAAGAAGAAGCTATTTTTGCAAATGAATTATTAGAGCTACGGACAAACATTCTACTTTGTACTCCAACAAACAGTGGAAAATCTCTACTCGCCTATCTTGTTGCCCTTCGAGAAGCCCAAAAAGGATTTAAAGCAATAATAGTGGAGCCACTTCGTGCTTTAGCCCAGGAGAAGGTAGATGAACTCAAGTACATATGTAATTCAATATCCCGGTGCGGAGGCCCTGAAATAAAAGTAAATATTGCCACGGGTGATTACAGACAAAACGATGAATTTTATAGCGATAGACCAAAGACAGATACTCGAAAATTTAGTGGTGAAGTTATAGTTGCTACACCTGAAAGACTAGATGCTATTTCTCGTGTCAAGGAAAATGCAATTTGGTTTAAAGATGTTTCAATTATTTGTATAGATGAAGCTCATCTGTTGGGAGATCGGAATAGAGGGGCAACATTTGAAATGCTGATAACCTTTTTTAAAAGCTTGCAAAATTCACCCCAAATCATGCTAATATCTGCAACTATTGGCAATCCAGAAGAAATTGCTGATTGGTTAAAACCTTGCAAAGTTATTTCTCTAAGTCAAAGATATCCTCAATTGGACAAAAATATTGTTTATTTAGATGAGGGAGATAGCTCTGATTCGATATTAATTGAAATGATTCAAGAGATATTAAAGGACCAAGGAAATTCTGTATTAGTTTTTGTGTATAGGACAGATACGACAGAAAAATTAGCAAGACAAATCTCAAAGTTACAAGGTAAAAATAAAGGTAGTGACTTGGCAGCTGTTATTAGTAATGGAGTTGCGTGGTACCATTCGAATATGTCCTTTGCTAGTAGGAATGCAGTAAGGGAGGCTGTTCTATCCAGAAAAGTAAGGGTTGTTGTTTCTACCACATCATTAGCCATGGGGGTTAATTTACCGTCATCTCATGTAATCATTAGAGACATCGTTTTTCCAGGTGTTAAGAAGTTAGATACTTCCGAAATCATGCAAATGTTGGGCAGGGCAGGAAGAGGTGATAATAACGGAGTTGGAGTCGTGTTTTGTAAACACTCCGATGGTAATTTAGAAGAATTGGAAAGCTCATTACGCAATGAAGTTTATCCTGAAGTTAAATCGCAATTTTATAATGAAGAGAATGGAAGTAATTGGCGTATAAACAATGAGAATGATTATAGAAAAACTCACCAAATCATTGGTCTTTTACATCGATTAGGACCGACTTCTTTGAAGAATATTGAAGGCTTCTTAGAAAATTCGTGGGGTGGAAATTATCTAAAAGTTATGCTTATTGAGCAGTTAAAGCTATTAGTTAAATGGAAACTGGCATATTACAATGATGATACTGGAGAATACAGCTTAACTAAATTGGGGCAAGTGTCTTCAAAAGCATACTTACCCCCTATAGCCGCGGCGAATATTGGTCAGCTGATTCGGGATCTTATACAAAACCAATCAGATGGAAATCATTTAGCACAATTCACTGCAATTGATAGCATCATTCTACTTTGTTTAACATGTGACGAATTAAAACCGGTTGTAAGGTATAGCAAAGATATAGAATCAAAGATTACTAGCTACATGGAACGATTACCAATTAGTGAAAAATCGTATTTATTTAGACAGTGGATCTCGACGGATCCTGTTGCATTATGGGGATCTGTCTGTATTGATAATCGAAAGTTAAAGGAAAAGGATGCTATAAAAGAGGTTCATCAGGCCACGTACCTAGCTATGCTCATTTATGATTTATCCAAGGGAGTTTCTGTACAGGATATAAACTCAAGGTATCTTATTGAAGTCCAAGAAATTGAGGAAAAATTAAGAGATGTAACACTTTGGTTACTTGCATCTCTTGAAAAAATCTTTGAGGTTAAAAATTTTTATTATCATTTAAAGTCTGTATGTAACGCTTCTTTCGAGGATACAAGAAAGGTAGAAAAGGCCTTCAGGCGAAACAAAAGTTTGGTCTATGCTTTACTCCCTAATTTGAAATATAAATCTTCGCTGGGACAATTGGTAAGAGGGATTAAAAAGCTTTATCCAAATGCGAAATCACATCCAGGTGAAGCGACTATTAAGAAGTTAGAGGAAATGGGCATTAATTCTTTAAGAGATTTGTTAGATGTATCACCTCGTGCCTTAGTCTCTAATGGTATAAATCAAAATTATGCTGACATGATCTGTGGATACATCAAAAGAAGACGGGTTTAAGAAAAGGAGCTTGCAGAATGATATATCTTATTTTTTATCTAGTTGCGATTGTTGCTGCTAACGTTATGACTGCATCAATTCCACCAGTAAATCTTGGACTTTTTATTGTACCTACAGGTACTTTCTTAATCGGATTAACCTTTATTCTGCGGGACTTGGTACAGGAATACTGGGGTCGGAAAAAAACCTATTTGTTTATTTTAATAGCGCTTGTACTCTCTGGGGTATTTTCTGTATTAAATGGAGATTCGTTAGCAGTAACATATGCTTCAGCTCTGGCCTTTGCAATATCCGAAACATCTGATACTGAAATCTACAGTAGATTAAAATTACCTTTTGCATTGAGAGTAATGTGGAGTGGGCTTGTGGGAGGTATTTTTGATAGTGCTGTATTCGTTATCTTGGGGCTTTCTCCTATAGGTGCGGGCTTTTTACCTTGGGAAGCTGTACCATTAGCAATATTAGGTCAGGTAGTGGTTAAATCTGTATTGCAATTGCTTGGAGCAGCAGTTCTTTCAATTCCCCCTGTAAGAAAAATCTTGCAGCAATAAGTGGACGGTGTTTACATTGAAAAATTTGTCCCCTATAGATTTTGAGGATTTTTTTATAAGAACTTATTTTGGTGAGTTTGAAGATTATATTGACGCAAGCATCCGAAGAGCATATTTAGACTTTAATCGTACGTTGCATGGAATGGCAGGTCTGGAACGCAGAGAGGAATTATTTGAGGAAAGTAGAAAATTTCTTAGATCAAAAATCGATTCGTTAAAAGATAAGGATATAGATCTAACGGAATTTGATCAATGGCATTATCAAGCTTGCATGGGATTGAAACAAATATATACCACATATTCTTATACATTTAATATAGGTCAAGCACAAAAGTGGATTAACATGACGTTGAAATACATGTTTGCACTTAGGGAAGAACGGGTTGGAGGCTATACAGAGGTTTACCAGTTTTGTCATATCCCAATAGATAATATAATATTGGATAAGTTCAGGAAATATAACATGCCAAAATTTTTTAATTGCAAGTGGTCAAGAATTAATGATTATCAGATGGAATACCTATCTTTTCAAAAATGGATAAGATCTACATTTCCGCAATTTATTCCTTTAGAGTTGGAATTCTTGTTATGGCTGAATAAGGATAACCAAAAGGTGGGGATTTTATGACCTATGATGACGGTTCTATGAGTCCAATTTTTAAAACTATACCCAATAAATATCCAGAAAGAGATCACTTTGTTACTGTGAAAATCGCTATAAAAGAATGTGATTCAAATTTTAGCAAAATTGTGGTTTCGTATATTCCGGATAAATTAATGCTGGAAGCTCATTCGTTGGAATCTATTATTGCTCACGAATTCACAAGTGCAAAAGGAAGGCTGCTTGAGGATTTGTTGAAGCATATCTCTGACAGTATCAGTCCTCGATATATTGAAGTTGAGGGGACAACAAAAGATGCAAAAACGAATATTATTAATTGGGGGAGACCAAACTCGAAATATTATACAATTGCAACCAAGCGACTCTTGAATAACGAATGGTTTTCAAGAGAAGGGTATCATACGCTTTAAATTAATTATGTTTGTTTTTGTAAGGGAGAAGTGAAATGTTAATCAAAAAGGACAAAGCAATTGTTGTTTTTAGTGGTGGACAAGATAGCACAACTTGTTTATTTTGGGCTATTGACAGATACAATGAAGTAGAAGCAGTTACTTTTAACTACGGTCAAAGACATATCCTAGAGCTCGAATGTGCCGCTGCTATTTGTAAAGACTT
This sequence comes from Paenibacillus tyrphae, assembly GCF_027925525.1. GTDB lineage: Bacteria > Bacillota > Bacilli > Paenibacillales > NBRC-103111 > Paenibacillus_G > Paenibacillus_G tyrfis_B. Next base: position 27,726 of record NZ_BSDJ01000010.1, read on the forward strand.
GAATATAAAGCACCATATTCTTGATATGGCACTTCTAAATCAGTTAGCGCCAAATGCATTAACTCGAAATGATATTAAGATAGAGAATGAAGACGGAAAACTACCAACAACATTTGTTGATGGACGTAATCTTCTGTTCTTGTCTTTTGCTGCTGTGCTCGGTAAGCAAATAAACGCTAAGGATATTGTAACTGGGGTTTGTGAGACAGATTTTAGTGGTTATCCTGATTGTCGGGATATATTTATTAAATCTTTGAATGTAACACTAAGTTTAGCTATGGATTATCCATTTGTTATTGAGACTCCACTAATGTGGTTAAATAAAACTCAAACATGGGAGTTAGCAGATCAATTAGGTGCATTTGATTATGTTAGACAAAAAACACTTACTTGCTACAACGGAATTATTGCTGATGGTTGTGGGGAATGTCCAGCTTGTCAGTTGCGTCAAAAGGGATTGAATGAATATTTGCTTTCAAAGGGAGAAACTCATCTTTAAAGGGATGTAACTATCTGGGGATTTTTATTGGAGATAATCTGGCGGAAAAGTCTTCGAGTGAAAGGTAACCAAATTGGGATAATAGAGATGAATTTGTGATTCAATAATAGGAAGGCCTATTAAAGGGAAGATAGTATGTTGACGACTTGTTGACGAACATCGTCAACAACCAATAAAACTCAAACAAAACGAACAATACGAGTTGGTTAAAACCCTTATAAATCAAGGGTTTTAATCAACTAACACAGAATCCAAACAACTCTCACATGCTCCCGCATACGGTGCATGTGGAAAAGGTCGCGTTAATCGTACGAAGAGTGTAACCAAAAAAATAAACCTGTGAGATAACAAATAAACTCCTGCTATCCCTGTAGAAAGCCGTAGCATGAGCAGACTCATCGTCCCAACATAGCCTCAATCTTACCTCAAGCCGAGCGTAACTCAGGCATATAGTCCTGATCTCGCTCGGTTTTCTCACCACTTCAAAAGATGGAAAACGATTCGCCGCGGCACTAGAAACGCTTGATATTGCTATGTGTTTCTTAGGCTAATTCCCATCCAAAAGCCTTTCTAATCGATCCCCAATCATTTTCCCAATCAATTTTCTCATGGCTTTTCTCAATTGTTTAGCCTGTTTAGCCTTGCCTTTTTCCCGATCCTGCTCCCTGGATATATTACAAAACTGAATATTGTTTTGCTATGAAAAGTTGAGTAAGAAAACGAGGAAAATAAGGGATGCGTAGCAAGACTTTAATTATCCGTGAAATGGTACATAGAGTGGCTAAAGGGAGGATTCATTTTGAACAAAGTAATACAGATGCCTAAAATCCATTGATTTCTAAGGGTTATAGACTGATACAGTGTTTGCGGAATTGATGCAAATACGTGCAGAAGCAAAAAAGCACAGCTTAAATGAAAGGAAAAGACGCTAGGAGGAACATTATCCTAACGTTTTTTGTCTGCTTGCCCGCCATCCTTGGAACTTATCGGCAGCGGCTTGATCGGCGGTACAGTAGGCATGTCAATATGTGCTAAACGTCAAATAGCCCCTACTTATAGTTGAAGTGCACCTCTTAGAATGGGCATTGAAAAAAAGGTTAATCCGATGGGGACTGACCCTTGGCGCGAGACAAAATAACACCTACAAGAGAATGCGACCATGTCATAAGATATGGCCAACCTTGGAGGTGTTTTTGTCCACCAGAGTCAGTTACCCGATAGACATTGAGATGAGATTGGCAGGAATTCTATTAAAGTGATAGAGCAGCTGAATATACGTCAACTTAAGACTTGGATAAGATGGTATCGTAGTGGGAAAAGCCATCGATTGGAGCAGCATTTTGGTAAACAGTATAGCAACGGCAAAGGCCCTGAGTATGCGTCGGAAATCGAAAAGTTGAAAGCCGAGAACCGGTTTCTGAAACAGCAACTCGACGTGCTAAAGTACAAGGAACTGGAAAGCGTGATCCCATGGAAGGAGTCCATTGGAGGGGAGGGCAGTGTATCCCAAGCTTGTATATGGTTAAGGATTTCTCGTGCAACTTACTATGGATGGAAACCAGCATATTGAGTGGAGGATACGGAACCTACGGTAGAACGCATTCGAAATCTCTGTGAACAGCATAAATTTCGCTATTATATTTTCCTTATTTGTGGTTAGTCGAAAAATCCGGTTAACCAAATATTTTTCTGGTTGTGGGTTAAAGATAGGGTGGTAGTCTGAGAAAAGGCTACTTTTTTCGTCTATTTTTGAATTTAGATTCTAGCTGCGGGAAAACGGAGAGAATTTCTTTTCTCCACACGTAGTAGGTTTTTGAGGATATTCCTAGGTGCTGGATAATTTCGGTAGAACTCTTGTTCGTCGTGTGGATTTCAACAATGAGGTCAAGAATCGTGTTGTGATGTCTCCTTCGATAATAAAGCGGCTGCCGATTTACGACGTAAGCTTTGCTGCAATCGAGGCAATAAATTCGCACCAATGGAGCAGTTCCATGCCTCCGCACATGGCTAGATTGGCACTTGGGGCAGCGTTTATGCGGATCGCGGGCTTTTGGATCCTGTTGTTCCAGTGAATGATCGACTTGCTTGAGTGTGTCTTGGAGAAGCTTGCGTATTTCCCTCAATTCGAGAAGACTTTTTTGATGCGCACATTTTTCTAGCCACGGTTTTATATGAAGTAGTTCCTCCATAACTGATTTTCACCATCCATATTTAGATATTTAAAGTTTAATTTCTTTTCAAAAGAAAAACAACAGTTAATTTCCAAAAATAAGCTTTAAAACTTTATATGGTAGACTATGGATTGTTTTTAGGTTATGATTAGCTAAAATCTGACATGCAGGCGTGGCACGGATTAGGAGGAGCATGTGGTAGATGAAAATTTTCATTGGAAGCTCGAACTCGCAGCAATCGCTAACAGATCTGAGACAAGTAGCGATGATTATTGAGGAAGAAAGTCATGAGCCCCTGCCGTGGAACAAGCGGGGATTATTTCCATTGGGAAATTATGCACTGGATAGCTTGCGCGACATTAGCTTGAACGTTGATGCGGCAATATTGATTTTCAATGAAGATGATAAGGTATGGTATAGGAATGATTATGCACTGCAGCCGAGAGACAATGTTGTTCTGGAGTTCGGTATCTTTTTTTCACAGTTGGGCAGAGGTAGAACAATTATTTGTCGACGGGGCCAGGCCAAAATCCCGTCTGACCTTAATGGGATCGTGTATTGTAATTTAAACAAAGAGTTTAAAGCACAGGCTGTTTTGATCGAGTGGTTGCAGTCTTTGCATGCTGGCAATCCCCAATAACCCCAGTCTACGTTACCTCATATTTCTTACTTTTTCAGGAGGTTCGCTTGAGTAAAATTCCTAGCTTAATTTCATTACGCGGTGTCACGGAGTTGAAATATGTGAATGCCGACAATGTGACTCGTTATCGCGCGATCATGCGTTTTTTGTATGAACAATATCAAAAGCTCAACTATTGGCTAAAGCCAGAGCAAATTTTCGAAGGTGTAATGTCATGGCAGTTGCATAAAAATTACACGTTAGAGCAGTGCCAGCTAGACCTGGAGCAATTAGTGGAGTGGGGCAATTTAAGCTCTCGCCATGATGGCGGCAGGTCGGTTACGGTTGAGGAGTATTTACGAAAAAAATACCAATATCTGTTGACCCCTTATTCGATTGAGATTGAGCGTTTGCTGGAGAGTTTGGAGAAGGTTCACGGATATGGAGGTTCGCTAGAGCCAACACTTTTCGACTGGATTGCCGATACGTTATTCGGAATACGAAAACATGCGGGTGTATACGAGCAGGGGCAGGCGCTGGAGTTATGGAACAGTTTATACAATTCGTTTCAGAGGCTCCATGAGACATCTGTGGATTATATAGCGAGCCTTCAAACAAATAAGGCAGAGGAGCTGATGGCCACGGATGCTTTTTTGTTATATAAGGACTCCATTACGCAGTATTTAAGGGATTTCGTACAAGCGCTACAGCGACGTTCGTTCAAGATAGAAGGTAATCTGGAACAAATTAAAGCAGGGGTAAGGGACTTATTTCTTCATGCTGTTGTTGAAGATGAATGGCGTATTCCTAAGGTGGAAGAAATGGTGACGAAAGAGCAATATTTTGAGGAGTTATTGGAGAAGTGGAATGGTTTAAAAAGGTGGTTTATCGGGGAGACGGGCTCGACTAGCGAGCTTGCGCTATTAGAAGCAGCTTCTAAGGAAGCGGTTGTCAAGATGGTGCGCAGCGCGATCCGCATTCAGGAGCGTAAACGATCAACGATCAGTCGACGAAAGGAATTAGATTATTTGGGTCAATGTTTTTATCGAAGCGATGATATTAATTCCGCTCACAAGCTGGCCGCGTATGCATTTGGGCTTTTTCCGACACGGCATTTGCAGGGACAAGATAATCGGGAATCGGATAGCTCAGAGATGTCGATGTGGCATGAACCGCCAAACGAAATTACTTTACGATCGCGGAGCCGCAAGAAGAATGAACGTTTGGACACAGATTCGGTCATAGATAAATCGGCAAAGAAAGCGGTGCTGAGAAAAGAATATATCCAACGCCATAAACAGGAGCTGCGTTTTGTAATTCAAATGGTAGAAAAAAGAGTAATTCGGATGTCAGAGTTCGATACCGTGTCTGTATCGGAACGTTTGCAAATTTTGCAATGGATCGGCTTATGTACAGCTGCCTCTACATCGTTTTTTTATACGCCAGAAGGAGTTAGAATCCAGCTAAAGCAGCCGCCCAATAAAGAGCGAACGATCTTACGATGCGAAGATGGAGAACTGGAGCTGCTGAACTATGAGTTTCAGTTTGAAGTTGCCAATAGTGATGCTTGGAACGAGATGATTCATTGGATAGAAGTTTAGAATTTTCCTGAATAACAGGAGGGGGAATAAAATGGATAATATAAAAATAGGCAAGCCAAATCGTGAGAAAAGACGGCGAACGAATCTTGTCGATAAAGCTGAGCATGAGAATCGAAAAATCGCATGTATGAATGCGCTGCTGAATCGTCCTTGGATTACAAAGGAGCATGATCCGCAACTATACTACTGGATAAAAGAGAAACAACCTGAGTTGAAGCAATGGTTTATGGATTTTGCAGGTTATTCTTTGTTTGTAAATGCCAAACTAGCCAAGCTGGATAAAGCTCCTGTAGTAGCGTATCCATGGATGGGATTTCGCGAATTTCGCGAGCCGCTTGATTATGCTTTATTTACTTATGCGCTGTGGTTTCTGGAAAGTAAACTGGAGCAAGAACAGTTTCTATTAACCGCCCTCGTGAAAGAAATTCGCGAGTATATGTCAGAACAAGGAATGGAAGTGGATTGGAAAAATTACTTTCATCGTTTGTCGATGGCGAGAGCGTTAAAAAAACTGAAAAACATGGGCGTTGTGCAAGCTGTTGATGGCCAAGAATCTCATTGGGCGCAAAGTGACGCCAATACTAGCGATGTGCTGTATGAGTGTACCTCCTATTCCCGGTATGTATTGCGCAACTTTCCCAAGGCACTTACCGAATATACGACGATGGATGAACTGCGCGAAACTTTAGATTATGGTACGGAGCAAGAAGAACAAAATCGGCGTCGAAAGCATCATCTCTATCGCCGCTATTTACTAGAGCCGGTCGTCCATGATCGATTTTGGCGTGACGACTTGTTATATTTCCACGGACAACGAAAAAATATATTAACGCAAATTAAATCGATGTTTGGCTGGGAAGGTAGCAGGTATCGTGAAGGTATTGTTTTTTTTGAGTCGGAACCTATTGCGGAGGCGGAGCTGTTTCCTACGCTGTCATCTATTTCAGATATAGCCCTGTTAGTATGTGGTGTCATCCGTAATGAAGCGACTACTGCTTATTCTAGTATAAACGTAGAGCAAGATGGAACGATCCATCTTACTAAAGGAGAGATTGAAAGGATATTAATTCAGTTGCAAAGTGATTACAAAAAATATTGGATAAGCGATTACAGTAAAATGAAGTCCCCTGAATTAGCAGCGGAGGTATGCGATCATTTGATGGAGTGGGGATTTGGCGAGTGGGGAGAAGATGGCTTGTTTGTGCTTTATGCGATTGCTGGACGTTGGACAGCTAAGTATGGGCCGATTGAATTAGAGATATGAGGGGGAAGTTTTATGCGGCTAGATACCGTAGCGGATGTGGAGGTTGCCATAGTCGACCATACTTCACGGTGGCAGATGAACCGGGCAGGTATTTTAAATTTTTGGCATTATGATGAGGAAGAATTTTGTCTTGAAGCAGGGCGAATTATTTTAAGAGGGACAAATGGTTCTGGCAAGTCGGTTACGATGCAAAGCTTTCTTCCGCTTGTGTTAGATGGAGATAAGAGACCGCAACGTTTAGATCCATTTGGTTCCCGTGATCGTCGTTTGGAGTATTATTTGCTGGGCGATGCGGAAGAAGGACATACAGACAGAACAGGATATTTGTGGCTAGAGTTTTATCATACGGAAAAAAAGCTATACAAAACGATCGGTATTGGTGTGCGAGCGCGTCGTGGGGTAACGCAAATTGGCTTTTGGGGTTTTTTGCTGGATGACGGCCGGAGAATTAATTATGACTGCTGGTTGTATGATCGCGAGCTTTGGCTGGAACAAGAAACAAAAACGCCTTTGAATCGAAAAAGGCTGGAGGAAGTGATCGGCGAGGGCGGTCAGGTCGTGCAGGAGCAAAGCGCCTATCGGGACATGGTCAATAAAGCTTTGTTTGGTTTTCAAGACGTAGAGTCCTATCAGGATTTATTGAAACTGCTATTGGAATTGCGCAGCCCCAAGTTATCAAAAGATTTTAAACCTTCCTCTATGTATGAGATTTTGACGCGAGCTTTACCGCCATTGCATGATGCCGACTTGAATCCGCTCACCGATGTTTTGGAGGATATGGACCAAATTACAGATCGTTTGGAAGAATTGCAGTTACATCGCATAGAAATCGAAAAGCTGCATGACCAGTATGATCGTTATTGTAATTTTTTGCTCCAGACATATTCTAAACGTTTATTGGAATTATTGAAAGTGAAGGATGATCTATCGCAGGAGCTTCATATTTTGGATGTTCAAAAAAAGGAAACCGAGAAAGCAGAAGCTGCTATCGTAGATGTCTTAGAGCAAAATCGGCAGCAATTAGAAAAAGCCGAAATGGAGCTTGAGGTTCTTAATAGAAGTGAAGTAATGGAGAAACAAAGAGAACTGGAGGTGTCGGAAGGCCAGTTAAATGATACGCGAAAACAGCTAAAGGGCATCGGCGAGCGGATAAACAGTAATACTAAAACATCTGAAAAAATACGGAATGAAATCTCATTTTTAAATGGGAAATTATCTGAATTATCAGCTGTACAGCTTCAAATTATCGAAGAACTTGAAGAGCATGCCCGGATGATGGAATTTCGTGAGCATGACATTTATCATGGCTTATGGCAGCGTGGCATGCAAGGAGATGAACGTTGGACAGTTAACTGGAAAAAAGACCTCGACAACCATAAAAAAGCGTTAACTGCAGCCTTAGAGGCGGCAAGAAAGGTGAATGAAGCTGCTAAAGCCGTTGCAGAAGCTGAAATTCAATTGGGAGAAGTTCATAAAGAGCGGAATTTGTTAGAGGGACAATATTCAATTGAAGAAGATGAATTAGAAGGGTTTAAACAGACCTTAAAAGAGGAACTGTTGCGTTGGCATGAGCAGTTGAATCAATTAACATTGGAAAGCGAACTGATACGGGAATGTTTGCGGGCTGTATCTATGTTAACACCGCTGAAGCGTCAATACGATCTTGTTCGACAGCCGGTCATCCAAGCTTTTGAACATCAGAATCACGATTTAATCGGACAACAGGTAAAGCTGCAACAGCAACAGGAGTCGCTGAACACAGAATGTAATCGAATCGAGCAGGAAATACAACAATGGCAGGCTTCAAGAGAACCAGAGCCAGCTAGAACGACCGGACGGCTTCTCTCCCGGCAACAAAGAGGGGCTGAAATGGGAGCGCCGCTTTATGCGGCATGTGAATTTCATTCTTCTCTTTCTGAAAGTGACCGAGCGCAGTTGGAAGAAACGTTAGTGCAAGCCGGGCTTTTAGATGCTTGGATTGTTCCAGGCGGGAAGCTCGCGCTATGGCATCAAGACAATGCTGAGGAGATTTGGCTTGAGCCTAACCCCGTGCAAGGAAGTACACTTGCTGATGTGTTGTATGGAACTCCTCCGCTAAATAGCGGGTTATCTCTTGAGGATATTCAACTGGTACTGAGCAGTATTGAATGGTCGCGGGGAGAAATAAGCAATATGTCTTTTAACAGCAATATGCATGTCAACCGTAATGGCAGCTTCCGCCTAGGCTCGTTGATGGGCAGAAATTTGTCGAAAAGCCGGGCAGAGTACATTGGTACAGAGACACGATTGCGTACGAAGCAGCTTGAAATCGAGCGTTTGCAGACCGAAAAACAACATCTTCTGGATCAGATTAATAATGTTGAAAATGACCTGCACGCAAATAGAGAACAACAGCAGCAATTGCGTAATGAACTAGATGCTTTTCCGAAAGATGGAGAGCTACAGCTTCAGATGGACACGTTGTTACAGACTTCCTATCGGCTTGCTGAGGTGATGAAGCAAGAGCAGAAAGTGGAAGCTTGGTACAAAGAAAAGGTGGCAGCTAAGAAAGAAATTCAATTGCAACTGATCGAACTAACAGAGGCGTGGTCAGGTTTAAAGCAGGAGAAGTCGATTAGCGAAGCCATTGAACTATGCGGAGCGTATGGGAACCTAGTCTCAGAGTTGTCCTCCACTTTAATACGTGTGCAAGAAATGACACGAAATCATGCCAGCTATGAAGAACAGCTAGCGGATATTTTAATTTTGCTAGAGGACGATTATGATGAACGGCGAGAGTTTGAGGAACGTGAACGCAAATATGCGGCGCAGACCGAACAACTACGGAAGCTTATTCAGGAAATGGATATTGAAGCTGTTTATTTGCAAATTCAGCACCTCAAACAATTAAAGATTAATGTACGAAAAGCAATGGATGATTTAAGAGGGAAAAAAGAGCAACTTGGGAGCGCTTTAGCGGAAACGAGAGTAAAACTGGAATTTCAATCCAAGGAATTGCAGCAATGTGAAGCCCAGATGGAAAGGGGCTTGGAGCTTTGGTATACGGAGCTTGAGTTTTCTCTTACTCCGCGATGGAGGGAGTTTGCCAATCATCACGAGGATGAGAAGGCAGTTCGCAGGCAGTGTAAGCAAATCGTAAAAGAATATGAATCATCGTTTGAGTACGTAACAAAGGATCGTGTTTCTAATGATCTTCAGGAGACTTTTTCTATAACTCGTGGCTCTTTAATAGACTATGTCTTGGAGCGTGAGTATCTTGCATCCGGGAGAGTGATAATCACGTCTAAGCAAGATCGTCTGCATCCCTTATCGCTAACGCAACTGTTGGAAGAAGTGCGAGCTTCGGAGCAAGAGCAGCAGGTGCTTCTGACGGAGAAAGACCGGGAGCTATATGAGGAAATTATTTTACGCAGTGTCGGTCGGGCGATTCGGCTTCGGATTCATCGGGCCAAAGATTGGGTTGCACAGATGAATGATCTTATGAAACAGCGAGATACATCAAGTGGTCTGCAGTTGTCTTTGCAATGGACAGCAAAGACGGGAGAATTTGAGTCCGATTGGGATACGGGAACGTTAGTGGAATTATTGCTGCGAGATTCACATCGTTTGGATGATGCAGAAGTCGAGCAGGTTATTGCCCATTTCCGTAATCGAATTTTGCTAGCTAAACAAAGCGCCGATGAAGAGCAAGGGACTTTTCGAGATTATATTTATAAATTACTTGATTACCGCACTTGGTTTAAGTTTACATTGTTGTATCGCAAAGGGGATAAGCTTGCCTATAAGGAATTAAAAGACGATAAGTTTAATGTACTGAGCGGCGGAGAAAAAGCAATGTCGATGTACATTCCGCTGCTGGCTGCTACGTATTCCCGATATAGCGATGCTAGCGGAGATGCGCCGAAAATTATCTCGTTGGATGAAGCTTTTGCTGGTGTCGATGATGCCAATATTCGTGACATGTTTTTGTTGCTGACCGATATGGGCTTTGATTATATGATGACCTCACAAGTGCTCTGGGGATGTTATGATTCGGTTCCGCGCCTAGCGATTTATGAGATTCATCGGCCCAAAGATTCGAATACAATTACGTTATTCCATTATCGTTGGGATGGAAAAAAGCGGACACTTGTCGAAAAGTGATTCCGGTAGTAAGCATAAGTGAGGCGTTTTAATAATGGAGGAAAGAGCCAGGAAATCAGCGAAACAGTACTATAGTGATCCGCTGTTGTCCAATTTGTTGGAAGCCGTATTTAAGAAATACAGGGGGCAAAACGGGGTAAGAGGAAAGGTTAACGTCAAGGTGGCATCGAATGATGAAGCCACAAGACTGCAAGAGTTTTTTGGCAGCCGGTTAGAGCGGTTTATTCGGCCAGGTTCCACGATTGAAGTTCATTTGAAAGTGTTTGCTGAGGAGATCGCACAGGGATATAAACTGGATATCCCCGAATTGCATGAAGTGTTATACGGTATGCCTTTGGTGACTAATGTAGAGCGGCGGCAGCTGCAGGAGCAGGCATGGCACACATTGTTTGAGCGGGCCAGCAGTCTTTTTATGAGCCGCATGGGATTTAGTGCCGCTAATCAAACATTAGAAGGCAAAACGTTTAATTGGCTTCAAAGGCTGCAGGATGGAAAAGCATCCGGTTACAGAATTGTCCAGCATACGATGCGAACAAATACCGATTCCGTCGAAATGATATTTTATTGCTTAAAAGCATTGTGGTATCTATTTGTTGAAAATGACAAAATGTTGGAAAAAATAGGGGGGAGTGTCCCTTGGGTATACCTTCCAATATTCGCGCAATTTATAACAGAAAGTGACTCGCATGCTTTTGATATGCAATTTCCGGCAGGGAGATTATTATGGCATGCTTTAGACGACATCCACACCCGACAACTAAAGAGCGGTCAAATAACAGGGAATGATCATTTGCTGGTTCCTGATTTTATGAAGCGCAGATATATTTATCGGGTTTCAGGTATTATGGCAGACGATATAAGCTCGTATGTGCATGCGTATATACCGAATGAGCATTATGGAACAGCAGCTAGAACACTGAACTTAAGTGAACTGCATGCTAGTCAAAGTTGGTTTAAACCTGCTGACCTGTATGTTTTTGAGAATCCATCTGTGTTTTCGTTTTTAGTAGATGAAACCGTTCATTTTTTGGAGACAAGCGGGATGTCGCTTGAACAAGTTCCCGATCATTTTCCGATTCTTGTATGTATATCAGGGCAGGCACGCGCTGCGGCTAAACATTTTATTGTGAAATGTATTGAATTTAATCCAAATTGTACGATTCATTACTCCGGTGACTTTGACCTCCCAGGCGTGCAAATGCAAATGAATTTAGAAACATTAGGGGATGTACAGGTCATGCGTATGGATGCTGCTACCTACAAGGAACATGTGCATTCTCAGAGCCGTCCGCTTACTAAGCAAGATGCGAAGACACTTGGGAGGATGCAGGGGGATTTACCAAAGGCGATGTCGGAAACAAGAAAAAAGGTTTACCAAGAAGCGATTACCAAGGAACTGCGAGAAGACTGGATACAAGTAATAAAGAAGGTGTTGGGGTACTAGTAGGGAGTAATTAAGCGTTAAAGTGGGATAGTAAATTATGGGGCTGTAAATGCGAACCCCAGGAGAGTCTGTCAAGAATTTTCGTAAGCTCTCAAAATCGATCTAGCAAATTACGGTGCTGCGGCTTGACATGGAGCTTCTGTGGGTATGATGATCGGCGAAGCGACTGCTGACTCGACAGGGAATCTATGCAGTTTGTTGCCACGGTTATGATGAATATCAGAGATCAAGTCACCTTCCCAATGTTATTGAACTGGTACTTTTCTATTTCAATTATTGATGCCGTTTCCATCCATCAAATATAGCTATATACTTATGTCATGGGCGTGGAAATAGCCCTAAAGCGAGGAAGGGAATGGTAATATGAAACGAGCAAGCGAGTTAGCCTCCTAAAATAAGCAATTTACTATTTTAGGAGGTTATCCAATTGAACTTTACGGTAATCGATATGAACCAATGGGAAAGACGGGCGTATTTCGGGCATTTTATGAATGTGACCAGATGTACATTCAGCATAACGGCCAACTTGAACATTACTAAATTGCTCCCAACCCTTCGGGCAAAAGGTCTTAAGCTTTATCCTGCGTTTCTTTATATGGTTACAAAAACGGTGAATACGCATCGCGAATTTCGGGTTTGTTTCAATAAAGAAGGGGAGTTGGGGTATTGGGAAAAGATGCTGCCCAGCTTTACCTTTTTTCATAAAGATGACAAAACGTTTTCTACCATGTGGACCGATTTTTCGAACGACTTCGATATGTTTTATCAAAACTATCTGGATGATATGAGTAAGTATGGCGAAGTGAAGGGCTTATCCGCAAAAGGAAATGAGCCGCCGAATACGATCAATGTTTCATGTATTCCCTGGGTTAGCTTCACCGGGTTCAATCTGAATATTTATACGGATGGACGGTATTTGCTGCCGATTACGACGTGCGGCAAATATTTTGAACAAGCCGACGAAATTTTGCTACCCGTTTCTTTGCAGGTCCATCATGCGGTTTGCGACGGATACCATGCCGGTATTTTTATAAATGAATTGCAGGAGATGGCTAATAATTGCGAGCAATGGTTGCTCTAACAATTCCAGCTACATTAAGAGGGGCGAGCCCCCTCTTTTTTGCTGCTTTGGCGAGGAGCGAATTATGAGGGGCGCCGCTATAAACCCTCATACCTGACCTAGTTTTTCATCCTTGTCGTTAAAGAAAGCAAGACTAGTTCCAATCTCGGCTTTTCTAGAAATTTTAAACGTTTGACACTTCCATTGAATTATAATTAAGATATGAGTTAATCAGGGCTTTGCATTTTGGACTACGAAGGGAAGATAGGACCTTGATTCATATACTCGTTGATCCGACCGACAAAACAGCATGGTATCCTAACTATTTATCCGGATTAAGAAAAGGACTTCAGGAAGCGAAAGTTGATTTTAGGTTCAGTCCGGATTTGCCCGAAAATCCTGATGATGTGGTCTTGATTACAAGGTATACATTATTCGACTTGGTTCGTCAGGCTAAGCCTGCGCCAAAGCATCTCATTATTATGGAGCATGACGTATGGAATCCTTTTACCAATGTCGTTGATCCGGAGACATTATGGATTTTTCAACACCCATCTTGTAAGGCCATTCTGTATACCAATCCGTCGATGTTGGAATGGGGAGAAAGGTCGACGGGTCCTAACAGTTCCGTTAAAGTTATTGCAGCCGGCTTCCCATATGATCATGAGAAGATTAATGCAATTATTGATGAAACCAAACCGACGAAAGACCGAGAGAAATTAGTTGTATTTCCCGGGCGATTAAATGAGTTTTATCAACCATACCTATCGGTTAGAATGGCAATGGAACTCAAAGATAAGGGGTACCGAACCGTGATTACCTCTCCTGTTGAACCGCAGATCCATTACCCTGTGAGCTTGTGGAGGGATTTGGGCATTGAAGTTGGGAAGTTACCCCAGCAAGAGTATTACCGACTTCTGTCCAAGGCAAAGGCTGCCATTTCAGTAACGATCGGAGGAAGCTTAACCTTAGCATTATACGAGGCACATTTGCTAGGGGCAAAACCTATCATTCCTATGGATGTAAATGGACGACCACCCTTCACCGAAATTTATGAGCCAAGATATGATATCTTAAATCCGCGTGAAGCGTTACGAATGATTGATGATGATACAGAAATCCATATCGATAAGAAATGGTTCGACTATAGGCGCTATGTTGAGATATTGCTAGACACCATTGATTCCTACTGTAAATAATGAACAAAGGAGACAAAGTGGTGAACAATGAGATTGAACGATATCGAAGTGACATCCAAGGATCGGTTCAAGAACGAGTTAGAGCCGCACTTTGTAACCCGGACTTAAGCATTGAACAAAAAAAGAAGATGCTAAAATTCATCAGGCCTGAACAACTGGAATTCTTCCTTAAAACAATCCCCGAAGAAATCCGAGAACAGATTACTTAATTCGCTCCTTAGCAAGCTGGCGTCAAAACTAAACTGGCGTCAGCTTGTTTACCCTATGATATCTCCTTCTAAAACCCCATTCTGCCCCCGTACATGTTACCGTAATGCGTCTTCACAATGATTGAATTCTTAGTGGTCTATCCCGTTATTGGAACAAGAAATGATGCACCCAACCCCACTGTCGTAATACTTTCACCCTGTTCGGGTGCTCCAAACTATGGAATAATCATCCTCAGGAAGTCAACGCCGCAAGGCGCGAAACTTCCGGGAAAATCTCTTCAGGCTATCGCCATCCTTCCTTCTACTAACCATTGGACATTAGGGTAGCGGCTTTCCTGAAGCGATTGACCATCATCAGGCTATCGCATCTCTTCCTTCTACCTAACCCTGATATTAGAGATGCGAATTTCCTGATGACGATCCATCCGTTATGGAGAGGAGGCATCCGGGCTGCCGAATTCTTTGCTTCCCGGAGTCTTATAATGAAAAACGTCATTTACCTGAGAAGAAACCGAAAAGTCATCGTCCAACCCGGCCGTCATGCGCTTCCCGATAAATATATGGCAACTGCCTTGAAAAATATCGAGTACCTGGGCTTTACGTTCTCCAGATCGTTAATGGAAGTCCTTCGCACCCTGTCCATCGAAGAGTTCACGGCGTTCTACCACCAGCTTGTGGCGGACTTGAAATCGCTTCTGGGAGCGAATGTGAACTTCAAACCGATGTACCCCAATTTTCCCGAGCAAGTGATGCTGCTCAGCCAAGCCGAGCTGTATCTGCACGCCATCTATCACTACCTCACCCTTGAGCTGCCCGAGCACGAAGCCCTAGAGAGAATCCCGCTGCTGGATCAAGTGGATCTGAAAATCATCGATCTGGGAAGCGCGGAACATTTCGATCAAACGATCCGCAATCTCATCGCGGCGAACGGCTCGATTTCCGAACAAGACAAGGAAGATATCGAGTGGGTCATCGCAGCCTACGACGATCTGAGCGCCGTGCTGCTGAATGAGATTCCTTTGAAAGAAAATGTGGGCTTTGTGGTCGGTGCGCTGCTGAAGTACAACAAGGCCAGCCTTGACCTCGTCGGAAAATACGTGAAGACTGCAACGGACGTGCTGCGCTTGGCTGCTGCGCTTTCGGATGGGGATGTCAGTCTGGCGGCGAACACGAAGTTCCGCAAATTCAAACGCGCCGAACGGCGCTTGCTTCTGGGGCTGCTGGACCGGTGCGGCAATATCGTCGAAGATATGCTGCGCTATAAGCATCGCTGGATACGTCTTGGAGAAATTTTGCATCCCACCGAATACAAAAACCGGTATGCCCGCTGCCAAGAGGCCTTCGATATTCTCCGCAACGATAAACCGTACGAAACGTTTGGCGGAAAAGTGGAGCTTGCGCTTCGCCGGAAGGATACGCTGCTCGCGGCAGCTTTGCTGAAAACGCGCGCGGGCGAATTCGCCCGACGCTTGGATCATCTGTTGCGGCTGTCCGAGGATAGCGCGCAAATGATTGACCAATTCGCCGAGGTCGCTGATCAGGCGTCCACACCGGTGCTGCTGCAGGTCATGGCTCATTTTAGCCATCGACAGGAAATGCGCGAGCTGCGCACCTTTTTCCCAAAAGGAAATGTGGCGAAGGCCATGGCCATTCCAAATATACTGCCGGGTATTCATCCGGATGCTTGCGAAGCGGTGGTCGACACATGCAGACGTGCCTTAATCCGCCGCTTCTCGGAGCTCCCGCCACTAGGAGACGTCTATATCGACGAAAGCTTGAAGCAGTATTTGATGCCGTTCTCGCAGCGGTCGGCCAGCAAAGCGCTGCGTACAATCGTTCGAGGCAGCCGGGTTAAGATGCCGGAGGGGGATACGATCCGCTTTTTCCTCTGGTGGAAGGAAGGGATGGTCAGCGGCAAGCATACAGGGCGTGTCGATATCGACTTGTCGGCGGTGATGTATGATAAGAATTGGCAGTACGTGGAGCATATTTCGTATACGAATCTGCGGTCCGATAAATACAAAGCCGCGCATAGCGGCGATATTACATCGGCTCCTCAAGGCGCTTGCGAGTTTATCGATCTGCATATTCCTTCGATCGTCCGGTATGGCGGTCGATTCATCGTCGCCTCGCTGAATTCGTTCACAGAGCAGCCCTATTGCAACTTGCCGGAATGCTATGCCGGTTGGATGATGCGGCAGTCCCCGAAGACCGGGGAGGCGTTCGAGCCTTCGACCGTGGTCGATAAAATCGATCTCACCGCTGATACTCAGATTGCTATTCCGGTCATTCTGGACCTGGTGGAACGAACCGTGATCTGGACGGATTTGGCTTTGAAGAAGCATCCGTACTACTATAACAATGTCGAGGGCAATCAAAAAGGGATGGTCCTGATGGGCAAAGCTATGACCACGCTGACGAAGCCGACCCTGTATGATTTGTTCACGCTGCACGCAACGGCCAGAGGTCGCATGGTAGAGCGTGCGGACGAGGCCAAGACGGTGTTTGCGGTGGACCGGGGCGTAACGCCTTATGATATTAGCACGATTATGTCGGAGTTCGTTGTCTGACCGGACGTACATTGGAACGCCTTAAGGGGCGTTTCTTTTTTACAGAACGAGGGATAACAGCATCGCATACTAGAAGCCGATGAAGCGTCAGGCGCAGATAGCCTGAATGCCGCATCGGCTTTTCCCGTGCGCCTGCCTTGGCCGGACGCGGTCCCGCCGCTCAGCCAGACACATCGGCTGCTCTTGCTTCCCCGGCTGCGTCTGACTCCAGCGCTTTGATTTTCTTCACCCGCCCGATCATCAGACCAAGGAGAGCAACGAACAACCCGGAAAGAACGAACAGTAAGCCGATGCCTCTGCCTTGCCCGGTCCCGATGAACTGCCCGACCGTTTGACTCAGTGCCCCGTCCGGAAGAAGCAGCGGGTTAAACACGTAATCCGATAAGAAACCCGCCGACCCGAAGGCTAGGATGAAGCCCACTTGCGAGATGGCGTAAACCATGGACCATACTCTGCCCTGGTTTTCGTTATCTACATTTGTTCGGATAAGCACCTCCAGGCTTGTATTCACAAACGGAAGCGTGACGAAAAAGAGGAACCCGAACACGATAATCATCGCAACGGCCGGGAACAGACCCATCAGGGCATAGAACAGACCGGCCAGCGCGAGAAACAGGGAGAGGAGGAACACCTTGCTTCGTTTTAAGCCGAATACGCCGATCAACAGGCTGCTTACCAGCATTCCGGTTGCGGATAAGGAAAGGGCGATCCCCAAGGTCCTCGAATCGGCCAAGGCCAGCACCATCGGCCCGAACAGCGATTGAAGCAACCCGATATAAAAGCAAACCATGGAGGTTAGCACAACCAGCCATAGAATCCCTTTTCGGGAGAGGAGATAGCGGAAGGAGTCGGCCAGATCCCTGAAAAAATCCCCGTTGTCCTGCTTTCGCGGGGCAGCCTCGCGCTTCGTAATCACCAGCACGGCGGCAACGGCGATCACGAAAGTCAAGATATCTAGGATGAGAACCAGCTTAATATCAAAAACACTGACCAGGAACCCGGCAATCATCGGAGAGATGAGATATTGTGCCGATCCCGCCAACTGAATAAGCCCGCTGGCTTGGGAATACAGCTCTTCGGACACCAGATCGGAGACGGCGGCTTTATACGCGGGGGTCTGGATCGCTGTGGATACCGAGCTTAAGGCGACTCCCAAATAAATGTGCCACAATTCCACGTTTCCGGACATCATGACGAACAAAATGAACAAGATACCTATGATCGACCCGGCATCCCCCAGGATCATCATCTTCTTGCGGTCGAACCGGTCGGCAAGCACGCCGGTGAACGGAAGCATAAGAAACGACGGCAAAAAATTGAAAAGAATGATCAACGAATAGTCCATGGCCGACTGGGTCTTCTGAAACACAAAGACCCCCAGCGCAAAAGCCGTCAGTCCGCTCCCGATCGCCGAGAAGAGCTGCCCCGCCCAAACGATAAGAAATTTTCGAAACGCTGCGTCCCGGACGTTCATTCCCGCACCCCCGCTTAAATAAACGAAAAGGAGCCCCGCTTCGCGCCTAAGGACCTCTCGATCATCGCCTGCATCGACTTAAGTCGTCTCGTCTGTTCCTCTTGATTCCAGTGGAAGAGGCCGGACTCCAGCAAAAATTGCGACCCCGCCAGAAGAAACTGAATGGTTTCCAAAGGATGCTCCACATCAAACAGAGATTCTTGTTTGCCTTGTTCGATGACTTGGGCTAATACCGGCGATATTTTCGCAATAATCTCGACGTTAATCCGCTCGTGAAGCTCCCGGTTCTCGGGCTGGTGCAGCCCTTCCATCAACTTGCTTTCGTTAACCGCCAGCTGATGTTGTCCCCGCAGCATGTGGCGCAGCTTATCCATCACGCCCATCGCAGGGTCGTCCGCGATTTGTTGGTAGGTTTCGCAAAGCCGGTCGACCAGTTCGTGAACAAGCGCGTCCAGAATTTGTTCCTTCGATTTAAAGTAGTAGTAAAAAGTCCCTTTTGCCACGCCGGCCTTCTGAATAATCGCTTCTACGGTCGTCCCTGCATATCCGTGATGTCTAAGCAGCTCTCCGGCAACCGTGAGAATCTCTTGTCGCCGCGTCTTCGGATCTTTAACAATTCGTTTCATACCGATACCTCCTATAGACTGACCGTCAGTCTATAGGTTATACTACCATATGACTGACCGTCGGTCTATAGGGACTTCAGGAACTGTTTTCCAATTGGCGTAGCTTTTTTGCGAAAAAGGATCGGTTGTCCCGCTGTCGAATCTATATTCATCATCTTAGAGAGAAGGAATATCACATGAGCAATTACCCTATCGATGTCAACAATTTTCATGAGACTTTACTGCGTTTAAAAGGAATGGTCAGCGTAGAAAGCCACGTGGAGAATTTGGAGCCGATCGACCGCGAAATGCTGTCTCTATCCGATTATGCCCACCTGCCCCACGCCACTTTAAGGCGCACCAACGGCGGACTGGAAAATGAGGTGTTCCTCCAGTTTGAATTTGAGATCGAACGGTCCGAAGAGGGCTTGGTCGCTCTAGAGTTTATTTCATGGTTTGTCAGGGACCAGGCAAGGGGCGGGAATACGATCCAACTGCGTCCTTTTGCGTTTCCGCCGGAAACGCCGTACGGAAGGCAGCTCGGAACGACCTTGAAATTCCATATCGATCTGTTTATCGATGAGGTCGTCGATACGCTCGAACCGGCTTTTGCGAAAATCAGAGAGCTCGACGCTTCCTTAAATCTGGCTATACGGTTGTATCAAATTCCAGTTAAACCCAGTGATATATGACGATTGTCATACCCTCGATCTGACGTTTATGACTACAGGCTGCCGGACGCTTTCTCTATAATAGAGGATAGAAAACCTGCGTCCGACGTTCTATAACGTTCCCCGCGCGTCCTATCGAGGAGGAAATAAACGAATGCAACAAGCGAATATAGCTCATCTTAAAAAGAATGTCGGTCCCTTTGAGAAAACCGATACGAAGTCAAGCTTATGGCAGCTTGTGAACACGCTGGTGCCGCTGGTGCTGCTCTGGTATGCGGCTTATGCAAGCTTGTCCGTTTCGTACTGGCTGACGCTTCCTCTCACCATCGTGGCCGGCGGCTTTGTGGTCCGGACTTTTATTATTTTCCATGACTGTTGTCACCAATCGTTCTTCAAAAGCCGGCTCGCTAATGATATACTCGGAAATATCACGGGTGTGATGACGCTATGTCCGTATGAGCAGTGGAAAAACAGCCATTCGATTCATCATGCCACAAGCAGCAACCTCGATAAGCGCGGCGTCGGGGACATCTGGATTCTCACCGTGGACGAATACGTTGCCGCTCCGCTATGGAGACGGATCGCTTACCGGATTTACCGGAATCCGCTGTCGATGTTCGTCGTCGGGCCGGTCTACGTCTTTCTGCTTCAATACCGCTTTAACCGCAAGGGAGCGAGACGCAAAGAGCGGATCAATACTTACGTGACGAATCTGGCTATCGTTGCTCTGTATGCGCTGCTGATCTGGGTGATCGGCTGGCAGGCTTTTGTGCTGGTCCAAGGCCCGGTCTTTTTCGTCTCCGGCTTGCTAGGGATATGGATGTTTTATGTGCAGCATCAATTCGAGGAATCCTACTTCGAGAATGAGGACCAGTGGAGCTACGTGAAAGCGGCCGTAGAAGGGAGCTCATATTACAAGCTTCCGAAGCTGCTGCAGTGGATCACCGGAAATATCGGGTTTCATCACGTGCATCATTTGAGTCCGAAGGTACCGAACTATAACCTGGAGAAGGCGCATGAGGCCACTCCCGAGCTGCAGAAGGTTACGACGCTTACGATCAGCACCAGCTTGCAGTCGCTTCGTTTCCACTTGTGGGACGAGAATCGCAAAAACTTTGTAGGCTTTAAAGACATCAAGCCTTTGCTCCGCAAGCCGGCGGCGGCCAGCCAGGTGAAAAGCCCCAGTCCGAGCTTGCAAGGAAAATAAAAGCCTGTTTCAAAAGACAAGGGTGACGCCATGCGCAAGTGGATTCAAATTATTCACAAAAATACGGGACTCAGCCCCTATGTATGGGTCGTCTTTTATATTCTTCCGTTTTATTTCATTTTCAGCTCTTCATCGACTTATAAAGTGGTCGTCGGCATTACGATGATTATCGGCTTTTTTATATGCTATGTGCTTACTTTTGTATCCAAAGGATGGCTGGTGTACTTCTGGACCAGCGTGCAGATCGGCATTTCCATTACGATGAGTCTGCTGTTCGGCTATGTGTATTTCTCGCTCTTTCTGGCGTTTTTTATCGGCAATATCCACCATCGGGTCGGATTTTTCACGCTGTATTCCATTCATCTGGTCAGCACTTTGGTCTCGATCAATTACGGCTTCGTGACGCAAAATCCGGTCATTATTACGCAGCTGCCGTTTGTGTTGGTCAGCTTGATCGGCGTCATTCTGCTGCCGGTGAACACATACAACCGCAATAAGCGGGAGAAGCTGCAAGACGAGCTGGAGGTGGCGAACAAGAAGATCTCCGAGCTTGTCAAGCTGGAGGAACGCCAAAGAATCGCCCGTGACCTGCACGACACGCTCGGCCAGAAGCTCTCGCTCATCGGCTTAAAAAGCGATCTGGCCGGGAAATTGATCGGCAAAAATCCGAGCCGCGCCCAAGCCGAGCTGAACGACATTCACCAGACCGCCAGAAGCGCGCTGAAGGAAGTGCGGGAGATGGTCACCAAGATGCGCGGCACGCGGCTGGAGGATGAAATGTTTCGGGTCAAGCAGATGCTGAAAGCGGCGCAGATCGGTTTTGTTGTGGAAGGCAGCCCGAAGCTGACCAACACCTCGCTGCTGAACGAAAATGTGGTCAGCATGTGCATTAAGGAAGCCGTTACCAATATTGTCAAGCACAGCGGCGCATCCACATGCTGGATTGCCATCAAGCCGTCGCGGACGGAGCTCGTGGTTCAGGTACGGGACGACGGATGCGGTCTGGCGGAGCATCCGGACTGCTTGCGGGGCAACGGGCTGGGAGGTATGAAGGAGCGCCTCGAATTCGTGAACGGGAGCCTGGAGATCGGTCCGGGTCCGGGAACGATGATTGTGATCAGAGTGCCGAATGTCTTCAAACAACCGGAAAAGGAGGCGAGGGGATGATTCGCATTGTCATTGCCGAGGATCAGCGGCTGCTGCTGGGCGCGCTGGCTTCCTTGCTCGATCTGGAAGAGGACATGACGGTGGTCGGACGGGCCAACCACGGCGAGGATGCGGTCAAGCTGGTCCGCCTTCATAAACCGGATATTTGCATCATGGACATCGAGATGCCCGGGAAGAGCGGGCTGGAAGCGGCCGAGGAGCTGAAGGGCTGCGGCTGCAAGGTGATCATCCTGACGACGTTTGCCCGCTACGGCTATTTCGAACGCGCGCTGAAGGCCGGGGTGCACGGGTATTTGCTGAAAGACAGCCCCAGCGAAGAGCTGGCCGATTCGATCCGCAGCGTCATGGCCGGCCGGCGCATCTACGCATCGGAGCTGGTCGATGAGGCGGACGGGGAGGAGAACCCGCTGACCGAGCGGGAGCAGGAAGTGCTGCACCTGATCGCTGACGGGAAGAACACGAAGGAAATTGCCAGTCAGTTGTATATTACCACCGGAACCGTCCGCAACTACATTTCCGTCATTCTGGATAAGCTCGGCGTCAGCAACCGGATCGAGGCGATCATGCGGTTTAAGGAAAAAGGATGGTTCAAATAACCGCTGCACAAGTCACAAGGAGGCTGTTACCGTGAAAAGCTTGCTTGTAACGGGCTATAAGGCGTCGGAGCTTGGGATATTTTCGCTGAAGCATCCCGGCATCGGGATTATTAAGAAGGCGCTGAAAAGCCGGTTCGCCGCGTTGCTGGACGAAGGGCTCGAATGGGTGATCGTCAGCGGCCAATGGGGCGTGGAGCTGTGGGCGGCCGAGGCGGCGCTCGAGATGAAGTCGCAGGGCTTTGAGCTGAAGCTCGCCGTCATTACCCCGTTCCTCGAGCAGGAGGAGAACTGGAGCGAAGAGAAGAAGGCCGTTTACCAGCAGGTGCTGGCGGGCGCGGACTATGTGAACAGCGTCACGAAAAGCAAATATAGCGGGCCGTGGCAGTTTCGCGCGCGGGATCAATTTTTGCTGCGCAATTCCGACGGTCTGCTGCTAGTCTATGACGACGAGAACGAAGGCTCGCCGAAATTCCTTCGGGAGGAAGCGATGCGTCTGGCGGATCAGGAGTATTATCCGATCCAGAGCATCAACGCGTACGATCTGCAAAGCGCGGCCGAGGAAGAGGCCATGCTTCATCAATATGACGAATAAGACGCCAAGTCGATCTTTTTGCGGCTTGGCGTTTTTTGTGCTGCCATAGGCAATGAGAAACGGACCGCTGGCTTCCAAGCTATGGTAAGATGAGGGCAAGGAGGACGAATGTTCTCCTTTTCACTTTCGGCTCGGGGAGGAGCTTCCCTATGCGGACTTGGATTGAAGCGCTCTCGCTGCGCGGCAAGCTGATGGCGGGCATCGTCGTATGCTTATTGCTGCCGGCCGTCGTTTCATTTTTTGTTTCCAACTGGTTTACGCAGGACGTGATGAAGGAGCAAGTCACCCGCAATTCGCAAGAATCGTTAAAAATTGTGGACCAGTACGTGGTGAATCAACTCGATCGGATGCTGTATATTTTAAACCTGCTGCAATTCGATCCGGACCTGCATTTATTCGTTACTGAACTCGGCCGGATGGACCCGGTCCGCCAGCCGTACGAAATCGTTCAAACCAAGCTGAAGCTGAACAAAAGGCTGGACGCCATTCTCGCTTCCTTCGATCCGCTGTATTTGACGATTCTATTGCCGAATGGGGACTTTTGGGCCAATTACAGCAGCTTTGACTTCGACCCGAAGCAGTTGTTCGGCAAGCCGTGGTACCAAGAAACGAGCGAATTGGCGCATTATCAGACCCGCTGGGTCGGCGGAGAACAGAACTATGTGCCGAATCCGGACGGCGTCCGCCACCCTTATGTCCTTACGCTCGCCAAGCCTATTCGCTCTGGCGACCAGCTCAGAGCGGTGGCTGTCGTCAGTCTGGATGCCGCCGCTTTGCAAAAGCTGTTTTCAAGCTCGAAGAAGGAAGAGACGCTTCTCATTACGGATCGCGAAGGCCGGATCGTATTCGGCAAGGAGATGGAGCGCATCGGCACGCTGTTTCCGTTTCGCGATCAATTGCCCTCCGAAGGACAGGCCAGCTTGATCGAGGTCGACGGCGAAGCCAATCTTCTCATCGCGGAAGCACTCAATCCGCATTGGCAGCTCGTGAGCATGAGCCCATACAAGCAAGCGTCCAAGCCGATCCAGGCGATTCGCCGGATCGATTTTCTCATTCAAACGCTGTGTTTAATCGTGTTCGCCGGAGTTCTGCTCTATTTGACAGGCGCTTTGACCACCCCCATTCGAAGGCTGGCGCAGACGGTTGTCCGCATCGAATCCGGGCATCTGGGCGAACGGTCCGGTATCCGGGGCTGGGACGAGGTAGGCCGGCTGGGTGTTGTCTTCGACCGGATGCTGGACCGGATCGAGACGATGGTCCACAGCATCATCCGCGAGCAAGAGCATAAACGAAAGGCGGAGCTGGCCATGCTTCAGGCTCAAATCAATCCGCACTTTTTATTTAATATTTTGAATTCGATCCGCATGAGAATTTTGCTCCGCGGCGATGCGGAAAATGCGGACCTCATCAGTTCTTTGTCTTCGTTGCTCAGAATGACGATTAACCGCAACAATGAGTTCGTCAGCTTGCATGAAGAGATCGAGATGATTGGGCAGTATGTCCGGCTGATTAACGTCCGGCTCGGGGACCTACTTCATTTGAAGGTATCGGTCGCTTCGGACGCCGTGCTGGCGGAAGTGCCCCGGTTTGTGCTGCAGCCAATCATTGAGAACGCTTATTTGCATGGATTCGCCAGCAAAGGAGGAACGATCACGATTCATACGCACCTGCTGGCAGACGGACGTCTGAACATCGTGATCGCGGATTCAGGCGTCGGGATCTCGAAGGAGCGGCTGGAAAAGCTTCGCGCCGATCTGCAGGGGGAGGGCGAAGCGAAGGAACGGGCGTCCGCGGGATTGTCGGGCATCGGACTGCGGAACGTATACGAGCGTCTGCGGCTCATCTATAAGGAGAGTTGTTCTTTTACTATGGATTCCGAGCTAGGGCAAGGCACGACCATTACCTTGATCATTCCGCAGCAGCGAGAGGAGGAGTAGGGGATGTACACCGTCTTTGTTGTCGACGACGATCTGCCGGTTTTGCACTATTTGAAGGAAGCACTGCCATGGGAAGCGGTTCAATGCCGGCTGGGCGGCTGCTTTCAAGATCCCGAGGAAGCGCTCTCCGCTGCCGGGGCATCGCAAGTGGATATTCTGGTAACGGATATCGGGATGCCGGGAATGGACGGGATGGCGCTGATCCGGGCGATGCGAGCGCTGCATCCGGGGCTCAAGGTCGTTATCCTCTCGTGTCACGACGAATTCGATTATGCCCAGCAAGCGCTCAAGCTTCATGTGACCGATTATGTGTTGAAGGAAACGATGACGGCCGGGCTGATCGGAGACTTGCTGATGCAGATGAGTGAGGCGCTTGATGCGGAGAGAAGCTCCGAAGCCGCGAAACGGGACATGGAAGCGAAGGTGAAGCAGAACGACAGCCTACTTCGGCAGGCCTTCATGCTCCATACCATTCAAAGCCCCCTGCTCAACGTCCAGGAATGGGAGTGGCGGGCGCAGGAGTACGGGATCGACTTTTCCCATGGGGAGTGGGTGCCGGTGCTGGCCTTTCCCGATCGTCCCCGGGAAGCGGTCGCGCGGTTTCGTTCGCCCGAGCTGCTGCGGGATACGGCCGAGAATATATTGACGGAAGCGCTCGGTTCCGGAGCATGCAAGGTATTCCCTTACCAGCAGGGAGAGCTGTTGTTGTTGTTTCCTTTTTCCTCCGAACATCGTATCGGGAGTTGGAAGCGGGTGGAGGAGATGCTTCGTGCCCAGCAGAAGTGCCTGCTTCAATATGCGAAAGTGTCTTATTCGTTCATGATCGGGCTGCCTTGCAAGGAGCCGCTCCGTCTTAAGGAGAACCTCGCGGCGCTCATCGGACTGGGAAAGGAACGGTTTTACATGCCGCATGGATCGGTCGGGCGAATGGAGCAGGCGCTGCCCGTCGCAGGCTTGGGGGACGAGCTGTTAGCTCAGTATGTGCCGGCTTTGGAGGATTTCCGGCAGCTTGTGCTGCAAGAGAAAACAGACTCGATCGCCGCGACCGTCGGTCAATGGATGAGGATTATGCGTGAAAACCGGTTTCACCCTGTGGAAGTGAAGGAATGGACGCTCAAAATCGTGCTGGAGATCCGCTTGCGGCTGAAATCTCTTCAGATGACGCAAACCAGCTTTGCCTCAGGGCTTCTGCATCACGATGTCATGGAACTAGCGAGCCTGCAGGAGCTGGGCGAGTGGCTTCAGCATTTTCTGAACCAAGCCGTGGAGTGCGCCGGAAGGATCAGAAAGGAATCGAAGCGCCGCGAGGTGCTGGAATGCCAGCGGTTTGTCGCCAGCAAGTGGCAGGAGCGGGTCGGCCTTGAGGAGGCAGCTGCGCATTTGCACCTCCATCCCAACTATTTGAGCCGGCTGTTTAAACGCGAAACGGGAGAAAATTTTGTCGAGTTCGTCACCCGAACCAAGATGGAGAAAGCACAGGAGCTTCTGGAACGGACCGACAAAACCGTCGAAGAGATCGCCGCCATGCTCTCGTACGAGAACAAAAATTATTTTACGAAGCTGTTTAAGGCCCATACCGGGGCTTTGCCGAGCTTGTACCGTTCGTCCAGGAAAGGATGAGACTGCTGTCATACGTCCGGCCCTGGGCAAACGGATTAAAAAATGAGTAAAAGTGGTGTAAATCGTGCCTGTTCGGGGAGGGCCATGCCCAATACTATGGGGTTAGCGGACGGAAACGGAGGGATGAAAATGAGTGCGCTTTCTTGAGCATAGCGTTCGCTGACCGCAGGAAATTATTTTAGATGAAAGGCGGGTATTTCGTAATGAACCTTCCCCGTATAAGATCTAGCTTTGCTGTCTTCCTTATCATAGCCATGCTGCTGCACATAGCAGGAGTATTGTACGTCGCTCCCGAGCCTGCACATGCGGCCGGAACAACTTACTATGTCGATTCGGCGGGCGGAAGTGACACGAACACCGGAACAAGCTCTTCCGCGCCGTGGGCAACTTTAGCCAAAGTCAACGGCACGACGTTTCAGCCGGGCGATAAAATTTTGTTCAAGTCGGGCGGCGTCTGGACCGGCCAGTTGTGGCCGAAGGGATCGGGAACGAGCGGGAATCCGATTGTGATCGACAGCTACGGAACCGGCGCCAAGCCGATTATTAACGGAGCGGGCACGAGCTATCCCGCGAACACATCGGGCGCCGTCATGCTGTACAACCAAGAATATTGGGAAATTAACAACCTTGAGGTGACCAATTTTAGCTCTTCCATT
The DNA here is from genome assembly GCF_027925525.1 of Paenibacillus tyrphae. Classification (GTDB taxonomy): domain Bacteria; phylum Bacillota; class Bacilli; order Paenibacillales; family NBRC-103111; genus Paenibacillus_G; species Paenibacillus_G tyrfis_B. The sequence continues at coordinate 55,030 of NZ_BSDJ01000010.1, forward strand.
GTATCCTCAAGAGCCGGTATTCTGGTGTACAACAATCAATCCGGATTGAAAAACCATATTTATGTGAGAAATTGCTACGTTCACGATGTGAATTCGGATGTGAACGGCAACAAAAACAGCGGCGGAATCATCTTCTTCGGTACGCATATCGACAAAGACGGGAAAGCTACGGTAGGCTTGCAGGCCGGATTTAACGATGTGCTGGTGGAGAACAACCATGTCGCCAATGTAACCAAGGAAGGGATCCGCACGAAATCGGATGCGGGCAACGGCTATCCGAAGATTAGCACGAATGTCGTATTCCGGGGCAACTTCGTCGAAGAAGTATGGGGAGACGGCATGGTACTGGCGGAAGTGCTGTCCGGCGCTTTGGCCGAATACAACACGGTGAAAAACCATAGCAAAACGTCTTCCGGCAATTACGCGGGCCTATGGACGCACTATACGACGGGAGCTGTCGTCCAGTTCAACGAAGTGTACGGCGGAAGCGGCGGCAACAACGACGGGGAAGCCTTCGATTCGGACAACAACTGTATCGGAGACGTCTTCCAGTATAACTACAGCCACAATAACTCCGGCGGACTCGTGTTGGTCATGCCCAGCGCAAGCAATTTGAAGTTCAGGTACAACATCAGTGAAAACGACGGCTACCGTTCAGGCCAGGAAATTTTCTTTTATCACAGCACCAGCCCAGGAAACGAAATTTACAACAATACCATTTATGTGGGGCCCAACGTGAAGACTCAAGTTTTTGATAACGATTCCAATATGGTCAAGTTTTATAACAATATCATTAAAGCGGATGGAACGATTACGAAGTTTGCGGAAAAGGCATGGAGCACGTCGGCCGTATTCCAAAACAACAGCTTCTACCCGGCAACCATCGACGACATCAACGGTCCCGCGTCGCATCTCGGTTTAATAACGGCCGACCCGCAGCTCGTCAACCCTGGGGCTGGAGAAACGAACATCAATATGAACGATCCGAACCGGTTGAGCGGCTACAAGCTTCAGCCGACGTCGCCGCTCATTAACAGCGGGGTCTTTGTGGCGAATAACGGCGGCAGAGATTTCTGGGGCACGGCTCTATACAACGGCAATCCGGATATCGGCGCTTTCGAGTATGCGTCGGGCGGTCCGATCCAGCCTTCGGTGAGCTATGAGCCAACTGCCGATTCCTATGTCAGGGACGGAGCTTACGCGGGTACGAATTACGGCACAGAGGCGACGATGATGGTCAAAGCCGATGCGTCCGGGTTTGCCAGAAAAGCTTATGTCAAGTTCAATTACGGAACCTTTGGCGGTTCGAGCGCAGCTTCTGCCAAAGTGAAGCTGTATGTCCCGGCCGTTAATACGGACGCTTCAAGAACGGTGAAATTATACGGCACCGCGGATGAAAGCTGGAGCGAAACGGGCATCACCTGGAACAACGCCCCGGCGGGCACAACGCTCCTCGGCAGCGCCGTCATGAGCAATACCGTCGGGACATGGTATGAATTCGATGTGACAAGCTATGTGAACAGCCAGATGTCGGACAAGCTCGTGTCATTCTTGCTGGTGAACGAAGGTGCGGCCAGCTCGAAGGGAGACGTTTCTTTCAATACCAAAGAGGCCGCGAGCAACAAGCCGCAGCTCGTATTGACGCAATAACCTCCCTTGCTTAGAGGAATTGTCAGGATCATCGGGAAATAGCAGATGCTTGGATGACGGAATGACGCAGTCTCTGCTATTTCCTTGATGATTTTTTAGGAGGCTTTTCACATGAAGAAACGGATGACGCTTGTCATTGTGCTGCTTGCAGCTTTGCTTGTTTTTTTGTTCTTCTTGTTCGGACAGCGGTCCGGCCGCGATGCTTATGCGGAGGTTTTGACGATCAATGGGGAACCTGTTGTTTTGGGCGAATATGAGATGGTTCTGAAAGATCGCGTAGCGGAAGTGTATGGATATTTTCATGAAAAATACGGCGCGCAAGATAGTGCGGAATTTTGGACGAAAAGCTTCAACGGTGAAATTCCGTTGGAGATGGCGAAGAAAAAAACGCTGGAAAAGCTTAAAATCATAAAGACGGAGCAGCTTCTGGCCAAGCAATACGGACTGACGGACGATGTCAGCTACAGAGGCTTTAAAGAGAGGTTAACCGAGGAAAACAAAAGGAGAGCTGAAGCCGTGAAGAAGGGCCAGCCTATATTCGGGCCCCGCGAGTATAGCGAGATCGCCTATTTCAACCACGTTCACGATACGATCAAACGGCAGCTTCTTGATTATGCTGTGAACCATGAGGCTCCGGCCGCGAATGAGGCGCTGCATGCCGCTTACGAAAACCTGCGAAAAAAAGGGGAGCTGAAGAAGCCCGACCGTATTCGTACGCAAGTTGTTGAATTGGCTTTTGGAAACGGTGATGGCTCCAGTTCCCTAACAAGAAGCGTCGCGATGGAGACGATGAACGGCATCCGATCCGGGCTGGCAGGCGGCAAGGAGGCCGATGCGGTTGTCCGGCAGCTTGGGGTAAATGCGTCGGTGAAGGAAAGAACCTTCGACGAATCGACCTATGCTGTAGATAGCAGCGAGGAAGAGGAGAAGGTGTTCGCTGCTGTCCGCAAGCTGAAGCCGGGCGAAGTCAGCGAATTATTCGAAACGGCCGGATCGGTATTCGTCCTTCAATGTACGGAGCGCACACCGGGCGGGGATCTTCGATTTGAAGATGTCCAGGAACGGCTGAAATGGAAGTACGCCGAAGAGCAGTTGGGTAAACGGGTAACCGAGACGGCGGAAAATGCGAATCTCGTCATCCATCACAAGGTGTATGACGAGATCGCCGTACGTTAGCTTGCCTCCGCGTGCCAACAAGTCAAAATAATGTACACATCCGGTAAAAATCGTTCAAATCTTTCGCAGGCGCTCCGTGCTACGATGGTTCGTAGGAATGCGACCAGAGATGATTTTGAAGACGGAGGGAGCAACTACGTATGCTGTATCCACAATCAAATAGTTCCAGAGCGATGATTTCGCTAGACGGATTTTGGAAGTTTGCACCGGACGTTAACGATGACGGGGAACAACGGGGATGGCCGCTTCAACTGCCGGCCGACAGGGAAATCGGGGTACCGGCCAGCTGGAACGAGCAATTTCAGGATTTGATGTACTTTTTCGGCACGGGCTGGTATGAACGGGAGATAGAGCTTTCCAGACAGCTTCGCTCGGAACGGATCTGGCTGCGCGTCGGTTCGGCCAATTACTTGTCGACCGTGTGGGTGAACGGGACCGAAGTCGGCCGGCATGAAGGCGCTCACCTTCCGTTCGTGTTCGAGATTACCGACCATGTCCGCTGGGACGGCCCGAACCGGATCACGATCCGGGTAGACGCCGCTATCGCGGCCGACCGTCTTCCGCCGGGAGACGTGGAGGACGAACAGATCGTCGGATTCAAAGGACAGTATCCGAACAACTACTACGACTTTTTCCCTTATGGCGGCATTCATCGTTCGGTGACGCTGTTTACGACTCCGATGTCCTTTGTCAGCGACATTCGGATTACGACGGAGATCGACGGCACGGACGGCAAAGTCAAAGCTCATGTCGGTCTAAGCGAAGGCTTCGGAGGAGCTTGCACCGTTAGCATACGTGGCACGCAATGCCGTTCGTCCGTGGAGATTGGAACGGACGGGCCTTCGGTTGATGTTGACTTTACCGTTCCGGCGGCAAGACTGTGGTGTCCGGAGGACCCCTTCCTGTACGAATTGGAGGTCCGCTTGACGGACGGGGATGGCCAAGCGATCGATCAGTACGTGCAAACGTTCGGCATCCGGACCGTGTCGATTCGGGGCACCGAGCTTTTGCTGAACGGCAAACCGGTATTTCTCACCGGCTTCGGCATGCACGAGGATTTCCCGGTACTGGGCAAAGGCATCTCTCCCGCGGTCATCGCCAAAGATTTCAACCTGCTGAACTGGATCGGAGCGAACTCGGTTCGCACGTCTCATTATCCGTACAGCGACGAATTTCTGAGCTACGCTGATAAGCACGGCTTGCTGGTTATCGGCGAAACGCCTTTCGTCGGGTTCGTTCGCAGCCATTACAAGGGAACCGCTATCCTGAATAAAGCGAAACGGGTGATCACGGAAATGATCGAACGCGATGTCAATCACCCGTGCGTTATCGCCTGGAGCTTGGCGAACGAAGGAGATACGTTGGCCCCAGAGGCTGATGCGTTCTATGAAGCGCTGTACAGCCATGCAAAATCGCTGGACGATACGCGGCCGGTTACGATTGTCAATTGCGTCGATGTGGAGAAGGACGTCGCGCTGAAGCATTACGACTTTGTCAGCCTCAACCGGTATCACGGCTGGTACGAGCAGGCCGGCCGGTTAGACGAAGGCTGCCGCATCCTGAGCGAGAAGCTGGACCGCTGCTACGAGGTTCTCGGCAAGCCGGTGATCGTGACGGAGTTCGGAGCGGACGCCGTCGCCGGTGTGCACGTGGACCCGCCGGAGGTGTTTTCCGAGGAATATCAGGCGGAGATGGTTACCCGGCAGTATGAAATCATCCGGCAAAAACCATACACGATCGGAGCTCACGTATGGTCGTTCGCCGATTTCAAGACAAGCCAGACCCCTTCGCGGGTCGTCGTCAACCGCAAGGGCGTGTTCACGCGCGACCGCCAGCCGAAGCTTTCGGCGCATAAGCTGAAGGCGCTTTGGGGCGGAGGATCGTCGAAAAAGCCAAGCCGAACTTAGTTCGGGCTTGGCTTTTTTTTGCCAGCGATATCAAGGGTCACAGCAAAATTTTATACAAGGCCCGCGGTCTGCCCTTCTGGTACGGCTGCTCCTCGCCCGATATTTCGGCATAGCCGCTATCGACCAGCTTCTTCAACAGGCGTTCGGCGCTCCGTTTGCTTAATTGCAGATAGTCAGCCAGATCGGACGCCGAAAAAATCCGGTTGTGACGCAGATGGATAAAATCGATGATTTTGGTAATGCTGGAAACGCTGATCCCGGTTTGCTTGGCAACCGTAAGGATGTGCTCATCATCGCTTTGAAGCTGAAAGGTTTTAGTCGTTTTATGATGTAACGGCCCGATGACCTTTTTATTCTCGGTAACGATGTACGCGCCGTGGCCCGCATGCTTCTTGGCATGATATAAGCCGATTTGGGCGTGCTCTTCCGATTCGAGCGCCGTGACGCCGAAACCGAAGCCGAAGCGGATGCTGGCCTGCGTGAGCGGTTTCAACTGATCCAGAATAGGAAATACGTGGTAATTCCCGGTGATTTGCCGGATGCCGCCTCTCGTTCCGTAAATCATAAACGTGCGGTCATCGATGCGTTTCACCGAAGCATTCATCTTTTTCCCCAAGTCCAGCAGCAGCTCATGCAGCTTGGCATGCAGTTCCGTATCCGCGGCCTGCGCATCATCAGGATAGTCGATTTGAACGATGCCCGCAGCAATCTGGGACGCTTGGCTTAACAGCAGTTCTCCCTTGGCGACGGCGTGCTGAAGCGTGTCTAGAATATTTTTTTTCGGAATGATCATGCGAAAGCTGGGGATGCCTAATTGTTCCAGCTTTTTATGCACGGATTGGACGGAGGTCAACACAAAATCGACGTTTCCGGCCTTCCATTGCTCGTGATGAAACTTTACAATCTCGTCGGTACGATAATGCTCGTGCTCTTTGATATAAATCCGGGCGGCGTCGATATTCAGCTCGTCCAACACATGCAGGACGACCTCTTGGTATGGGATATCGATCGATAACCGGTCCGGATGAATGCAGAGCGTGTCCCTGATGTAATAGAGCGAGACGGTAAACACCAGCTCGTCCAGCGGGATATAAACGGCGGGAATCCCCTGTTTCTCAATCTCGTCCTTAGCGAAAAAATACGGAAAAGGGCCCGTGAAAAACAGGACGTCGTCATTTTGCGCCATCTTGACCAGCTTGGCGCTCTCTTCCGGCTTGTCATAAATGAGCGAGCGGATTTGCACGTTGGCATGGCTGTTTAAGCGGAGTACTTTATCCGCCATTTTTTCAGACCCGATAACGGCAATTTTGATCACCATGCCCCATCCTCCAAATCGTATCGCCATATAGTCAAAACACCCCTGAGAATTCCAGGGGCTTAAGAATGAACTATTCGTTTAAATAATCAAAAACGGCCTTCCCAATTGTTGATATTACCTGCTGCGCGGGAAGATTGTCAACCAGATCGGTGGTGAGGACGGCGATGTAGGCGGTTTTCCCGTTCACCTGAAGGATGCCCGCATCATGCTCCGTTCCGGGCAGCTCGCCCGTTTTGTGGGCAAGCACCGGCTTGTCCAACGAAAAGCCGCCGATTATCCGGGCGGGCAATTTCGCATTAAACTGCTGATTCCGCAGCAACTGCAGCGCGGCGTCTTTAGCCTCTTGCTTCAAGGTGCTTCCGTCGACGATTTCTTTGAGGAAAATAATCATATCGCGGGCTGAGGTGAAGTTGTCTTTCCCGTTCCGCTTGGCTTGGAAATCGAGCATTTTCCGGCCCAGAACGGTTGCGCCGCATCCCAGAACGGCTGATAGCTTGTTCACGGTCTCCATGCCGATCAGCTCGATAATCATATTCGTCGCGGTATTGTCCGAAACGATAATCATTAAGGCCATGAGATCCTGCAAAGACAGGCGCAGCGTGCCGGATAATTGATGAATTACGCCCGTTCCGCCCACGCGCTCTCCGGAAGGTATGGCATAAGGCTGATGCAAATCCAGCCTGCCTTCTTGCGCTTGCCGATAGGCTTCCAGCAGAATGGGAATTTTAATCAAACTGGCGGAAGGGAACGGCTCGTCCGCATGGATGCGAATTTGCCCCTCGGCCGTGTCGACGGCAATTCCCACTTTGCCTTCTACCGAAGATGCGGCTTGGCGTATGGTGGCTTCAAGCTGGTTAAAGTTCATAGCGATCATCACTTTCCATTTGTTATAAGAAGAGCGCGCGCACGACGATGAATAAAAAGACGGCGGCGGTCACGACGACACCGAAAACGATTACATTTTTCAGGTCTTTGGAACGGGCCAATCCCATAGAGCCGAGCGCATCCCCGGTCGGGTACAAGAAGAACGGCATTTGCGAGCCGACCAAGAGAGCGAGCACCCAGACCGGCATCGGAATAGCCAGATCCGTGACGGTAGGGAGGAACATCTTATGCATGAGAATAGAATGCGCTACCGCGGCTCCCGGAATACCGGTGATGTTCACGAGTGTGCTCAAAATGATCATCGTCGTTTGTCCGCCGTGCTCTACGTAAGGAAGCAGCAAATTTTTGAGGGCTTCGAAGCCGCCCATTTTTTCAGTGAAGTAGATGAAGGGTGTAAACAAGATAAACTGGATAAAGATCCACAGAAGCGGTTTGGCACCTTCGACAAAGGTATCGGCAATTTGATTGGGAGTAAGCCTTCCGACGAGTCCGGTAATCAGCGCCGTTAATAAGATGACGACGATGGTAAACGTAGACCCTCCTTTGATCGCAATTCCGTAGGCAATGGAACCGAGCAAGGTGATGAGAAAGGCGACGGTAGCCTGGGTCGTAATTTTTCGCGTCCTGGCATCGGGCTGTTCTTCTTGCTGGAACGCGCTGATGTCGTTATCGGAATACGGATGCAAAAGCAGAGTCTTCTTCAGGATTCGCTTGCTGTAGACAAAGGTGACGACCCATATAATGACGGCGACAGGAAGTCCTGCATGGAGAAGCACCTGGGGATAGGTTAAGCCTGTCAGCTCCATTAAGGTTACCATAGGCGGAGTGAAAGGTCCAAGCAATAACCCGGCTGCGGCCGCGCCGTGGAACAGGATGGCCACGACGCTGGAGGACAGGCCGGCTGCAGCTACCACCGGGATCAGGACGGGAGCGACGATTGCGTTGGCCCCGGCCAGCGTACCTAACAGAGCGGCCAGCAGGGAGGAAGCGATCATGGTGCTGATCATCGCTTTGTTCGGCGTGTTGATCCCGACGTTGTTCATGATAAAGCGTACGATGTTGCGGGCGACGCCTGTCTTTTCGGCGATTTTTCCCAAGCCGCCGCCGGCCAGGACGACAAGGCCGATATAGGCGATAAAATCGGCCATCCCATTTTTGCCGATGACGGTAGCGACGTCCATTAAGCTTGCGCCGCTCATGAGGGCACCCACGATGATGGAGGTGCCAATGGCCGCAATAGGGTTCCATCGGATGAAAATTAAACCGATAAATAAGAGCAGGGGAACCAGTCCGAGAAGAGAAGGGCTTTGGATCATAGATAAAAACCTCCCTTGTTGTATGCTTTAACCCAGGTGTCGATCGGCCTTCAAGACGGCGTCCAGCATGACGTTTCCGGCAATTTCAATATCTTCCCATGTGCTGTATTCTTCCGGGCAATGGCTTTTTCCATTCGGGCTTTTGACAAAGATCATGGCGGCCTTGCAAATATCGGCCATATGGCTGGCGTCGTGTCCGGCCATGCTCGCGAGCCGCAGGAAGGGCGCGTTTCTGTCGCTTGCCGCTTGTTCGATCAGAGCGACCACCTCTTCGTCCAATCGGACGGGGGCTTGATCGAGGATGTTTTGCTCTTTGATTTGGATATGACGTTTGCTCTCCACGTGTTTCCATGCTTGTTTAATGGCTGCAACGACACGCCTGATGTCTTCGCGGGTCTCTCCCCGCACCTCAAGGATAAATTCCACCTTACCGGGGATAATATTGGCCGCATTCGGGATCACATCCAGCTTTCCGACCGTGCACACCGTGTCCCCTTCATCGTTTCTGGCGGCGTTCTCGGCCATTAGGATCAATTCCGCGGCCGCCGTCAGCGCATCGCAGCGATGCTCCATCATGGTGGTGCCGGAATGATTGGCTTCGCCGATGACTGTGATCTTGTCGCGGTAAATTCCGACAATTTTGTCTACGGACGCCACCGGCATGTTGTTTGCGGCCAAGCGCTTGCCTTGCTCGATGTGCAGCTCAATATAGGCTTTTTTATATTTTTGAAGCGTTTTCATTTCCGGGAATTTATCAAGTCCTCCGCCGGCTTGAAGAAAAGCCTCTGCCAACCGATAGCCTTGCGAATCTGTAACCTCTTTCAAATGATCAGGCAAAAGCTTCCCCGTAAAACAGCGGCTTCCCATCGTGGAAAGGTTAAAATCGTTCGGCTCTTCGGCGGTAAACGAAACGATCTCCAGATCGTGGTCGAGGCTGACCTTATGGTCCATGATCGTCCGGATAATTTCCTTGGCCAGCAATACGCCTAAAGCGCCGTCGTATTTTCCGCCGTTCGGAACGGTGTCCAGATGAGAGCCGATCACAAGGGCTCCTTGTTTTTGCCCGTTTCCTTTCAGCGTGCCCCAAATGTTGGCTGCCCCGTCGATCGTCACCGTCAGCCCCATCGCTTCGAGCTGCCGCACGAATAATGCCCGAACTTCGAAATCGGCCGGGCAAAAGCTCGGCCTGGTCATACCTCCGTTCGCATCGCGTCCGAATTCCGCATACTTGTTCAGGTCCTGCTGCAAACGCTCCATCGAAATGTTCAACGCCATCACCTCTTCGTTTTCATTGTTGTTTTAGCAAGTCTGTTCGGACGTCAATTCCCAATCCGGGTTTGGCTGTGACGCGCATGTGCCCCTCGGCCACAAATTGTTGAATCGGCGTTTTCAAGAGATCGTGCTCGTGCAAATACGCTCCGCAGATGAAATCGCTCGGATACGTGACGACGGGCGTACCGGTTACAAAGTGAGCGCTTGCGGCAATGCCGATGCCTAATTCCAGATTGCTGCCGACCGTGCACGTCATTCCGGCGGCTTCCGCCATCGCGGCGATTTTTTTCGATTGATAGATGCCCCCGACTTTACAAACCTTCAGATTGATCACATCGGCGATCCCGAGCTTAATGGCGGTCATGGCGTCTTCCGGCCCGAATACGGCTTCGTCGATCATGATCGGCGTCTTCACTTTATCGCGAATTTCTTTGACCCCAAGCATGTTCCATTTTCGGACCGGCTGCTCCACGCATTCTACTTCGCCAGTTTCCTCGATTTCACGAATTACCCGGATGGCGGTCGGGACGTCGTACCCTTGATTGGCGTCGAGGCGCAGCTTGGCCGGTTTGCCGGAATCTGTAATGGCTTTGCGGATCAGGTTGACGAGCTCGATATCTCTCTTCGGATCTCTGCCGACTTTGATTTTGACGACGCCGAAGCCTTCGTGGATTCGCTTCATCGCTTCCTCGTAAGCATCCCGGTTGCTTTTGATGCCTACGACGTACGTTAACGGGACGGATTCGCGCGCGGTTCCGCCAATTAATTTATACAGCGGCTGATTCAAGGCTTGGCCCCACGCATCGTGGAGGGCGATGTCGATCGCCGATTTCGCGGCGGAATTGCCGTAAATAGCTTGATTCATTTTCGCATGCGCGCACGCAATCTCGTCAACCGGCAATCCGATCAGAGGCGGAGCCAGATACCGATCGTTCACCAATTTGACCGTTTCCGCGGTTTCTCCCATAAATGCCGGAGAAGGGGAGGATTCGCCGTACCCGCGAATACCGCTCTCCAGAATCACCTCGACAATAGCGTGCTGTCTTGTTGTTGCCGAATACAGGGAAATTTCCCAGGTATGGGTTAGCGGAACCTCGACAATGTGCGTAATAATTTGTTTGATGGCATTAGACATGCAGATTAAGCCTCCTATCCGGTTTGTGCAAAGAGTCTTTTGCATAAATTGTCGTTATATATTCGTTAATTTGCAATAAATTGTCTATATATACCATCAATCTCTCCTTTACAATTTGTCGCTATATTGACGTTAATTCGTAATTCGAATATACTCCAGCCGTCCGATTGTTGTCAATGATTGATTTTTGGAGCCGTTAAACTTTTCTTGACACGCCTAATCATTGGGCTTAGTATAAAGGTGTGGGCAATTGGGTGATCCAATTATCCGAAAGTAACGTTATTCGTGGAAAGGTAACGGACAATGACCATTAAGAAAATAAAATACCACCGGGTCTATGAAGATGTCATTGAGCAGATTGAAAATATCATTCTCGAAGGCAACCTTGCTCCGGGGGACGTCCTGCCAACGGAACGGGAGCTGGCCCAGGCGTTCGGCATCAGCCGCGGCACGCTGCGCGAAGCTTTCCGCATATTGGAGCGGGAGGGACTGATCGAAACCCGTCCGGGAGGCGGCCGTTTCCTCAGCAAAAACCTCTCGAAGGCGGAGGATACGAAGCGCATCCTTGAAAATATCGAGCGGGCGACGATTATCGAGCTGCTGGAGGCAAGGGAAATTTTCGAGACGGGAATTGTGGAGCTGGCGGCGATACGGGCCACCGAGCAGGATATTGCGGAAATTGAAAGCGCTCTTGAGCGCTGGGGGACGATCGACAGCAACTCCGACGATCCCGTCAATCCCGATCAGGCGTTCCATCTCTCGATCGCCAAAGCGACACACAATGTTGTGCTGGTGAATCTGATCGATCTGCACATGGATCTTTTGCAAAAAACACTGACCAAGACGGTCGATATCCCCGGTCGCAAAAGCGAAGTGTACAAGGAGCATTACGCCATTCTTCAAGCGATCAAGGAAAAAGATCCGGCGAAAGCCAAAGCGGCGCTCCTGCACCATCTCCAGCAGGTGAAGCAAAATGTTTCTTCGAACAAAACGGAGTCAAATGGATGATCAGCATCCTTTTGACGTTTTAATTGGACCACCCAATTACCCAATATCCAAAATTTGTGTGAGATGGTGGAAAATACAGATAACCGTTAGCGGATAGGGCGGAGGAGTCATATGGCAAAGGACGAGTTCAAAATTTTGGCCCCTTGCGGGATGCTGGGCTACGGGTTTCCGAAGTCCTCCTTTATGAACGGGATGGCTTGCAGCCCGGATGCGATTGTGGTAGATGCCGGGTCCACCGACGCGGGACCTCATAAATTAGGCGCAGGCACGGCGATTGTCAGCAAGCAGGCCTGCAAGAAGGATCTCGAAATCATCATTACCGAAGGCGTCAAAGCAGGCATTCCGATCATCATCGGGTCAGCCGGAGGAAGCGGCGCAAAGGTTCATGTGGAATGGACCCGGTCGATCGTCTTGGAGATTCTGGAAGAGCACGGGATTCGCGGTATCAAGGTAGCGACCATCTGGGCGGATATTCCCCACGAGGTGGTGGAGGCGAAGCTGAAAGCTGGCAAGTGCGAGCCGCTGGGCCTGACCGTTGCGCCGCTGACGCCGGAACGGCTTGCGGCAACCGACCGCATCGTGGCGCAGATGGGGCACGAACCGATCGTTGCGGCGCTGGAGGAAGCGGCAGACATTATTATTTGCGGCCGCGCGTACGACCCGTCGCCTTTTGCGGCTGTCGCTATGCACCATGGCTACGATACGGCGCTTGCTTACCATCTCGGCAAAATTCTGGAGTGCGCCGCGCTTTCCGCCGAGCCGGGAACGACGAAGGATTGCATGCTTGGTACCTTGAAAGCGGATTCGTTTATCGTGCAGCCGCTGAATGAGAACCGTAAATGTACGGCGGTGTCGGTGGCGGCGCACACGTTTTATGAGAAGGATCACCCGTACATTTTGCACGGGCCTGGCCTGGTGCTCAATCTGGAGCATTGTGTCTTTACCGAGCTTGGAGACGGCAGTGTCGAAGTGCGAGGCAGTCAAATCGCTGAGACGCCGGTCTACAAGATCAAGCTGGAAGGCGCGATGAAGGTGGCTTATCGGACGTTTGTCGTCGCCGGGGTCCGCGATCCGCTGCTGATTGCGAAGATAGAAGAAGTCGAAGAGCTGGTCAAGCAGCAGGTGCGCGAGTATTACAGCGAGGTGTCGCCGGACGATTATAAGATTCATTTTATCAACTACGGACTCGACGGCGTGTTGGGCGAGCTGGAACCGCAGCGCAAACCGGCGCATGAGCTGGGGATCGTGTTCGAGGTCGTCGCCAAGACGCAGGAGCTGGCCAATGCGGTATGCAGTTCGGTGAGATCGACCTTTTTGCATTACGGCTACGAAGGAAGAAAAGCGACGGCGGGGAATTTGGCGTTTCCGTTTGCGCCCAGTGATGTGCCGTTCGGCGCGGTATACGAGTTTTCCGTTTACCACCTGATGGAAGTCTCGGACGGATTCGAAATGTTCCGGACCGATTATGAAGAGGTGTAAAATATGAAGTTATTCGATGCGGCGGCCGTCCTGCGCAGCAAAAACAGCGGCCCCTTTGAAATTACGGTTGACGTGCTGTTCGACGATCCGTCCGTTTATTACAAAATCAAAGAGCAAGGCCTGATCAATAAAGAGCTCGTATCGCGGCTCTACAATATTGAGCAACATAACATTACGCAGATCGTCTTCTTCGATCAGGCGCTCGGATTCAAAATTACGTTTGCAAGAAAAGTTTCGTCAGGCACCTTCCTGGACCGGGACGTGTACGGAGCGCAGCAGCACGCGCCGCTGATGGAACTGGAGATCAACTTGTGATCCGTCAGGAGGTGTAACGGATGAAAGCGTATTCGAAGCTGAATCGAATATGGGCCGATAAAGTGCTTTATCTCATGCTTCTCCCGTGTCTCGCGTATTTCGTCATCTTCCATGTATGGCCGATTATCGGCATGAAGCTGGCCTTTTACGAATACCGCATTCTTGGAGACAACGTGTACGTCGGGCTCAAATATTTCCGCGAGCTGTTCAGCACGCCCATATTTTCCAACGTACTGGCCAATACTTTAATCATTAGCGCGATGAAAATGTTTCTAATTTTTCCGATTCCGATCCTGTTCGCGCTGATGCTCAACGAGTTCGCGAACGGCAAATTCCGCAAGGCGGTGCAGGTCGTTTCGTACTTGCCCCACTTTCTGTCGTGGGTCGTCATCGCGGGCATTTGGTTCGAATTTCTGTCCCCGTCCACGGGGGCGGTGAACGATCTGATCAAGGCGCTCGGCTTTCCGCCGCAAGATTTCCTGACGGACAAAGGAAGCATCCGGTGGGTGCTGATTGCCAGCGAAGGCTGGCGCAGTATCGGCTGGGACTCGATTATTTTTCTGGCTGCGATCATGGGCGTCAGCCCCAGCTTGTACGAAGCGGCTTATGTCGATGGAGCGTCGCGCTGGCACATTGTCACCCGAGTCGTGCTGCCTCATCTGTACGTTCCGATGGTCACGATTTTCATCCTGAATGTCGGCTTCATTATGAATGCGGGACTTGATCAGGTACTGAACTTCACCAACGATTCCGTCAACAGTCAGATCGATATTATCGATACGTACGTCTACCGTGTCGGCTTGATCAACGGGCAATATTCGTTCGCTACAGCGGCCAACCTGTTCAAGAGCCTGATTGGCGTCGTGCTCGTGCTGTCCACTCATTTCATATCGAAGAAATTGACCTCGAAAGGCGCATGGTAAGGGGGAGCCAAGATGGTTGGCAAAAAAATAACCGTTTTCAAACTGCTGATCGGGCTGATACTGACGCTGCTGACGCTAACGATGTTCGTGCCGATCATGAACATATTTGCCAGAGCGTTATCGCATCCGGACCAGGTTAATCAGCTGAAAGGCTACGATCTGCTGCCCAAAGGGTTCTCGCTGATCAATTTTCAAGTCGTTCTCGGCAATCCGATTGTCGGCAAAGCGCTGATGAATTCGCTGTTTATTACTATCGTGGGCACCTGCTTATGTATCTTTTTTACGACGATTGCGGCCTATGTCTTAACGCGAAAAAACTTGGTCGGCAAAACCCCGATTATGATTTTTCTGATCATCATCATGATCTTCGAGCCGGGGATCGTTCAGGAATATATGGTCATGAAGGATTTGCATTTGCTCGACAGCCTGTGGTCGATGGTGCTGTACCGGATGATCAACGTGTACTACTTGATTATTATGATGCGTTTTCTGGAGGAAATTCCGGAGTCCCTGCTGGAAGCGGCTAGAATCGACGGGGCCGGGCACATGACCCTGTTTATCCGGATCGTTATGCCGCTGGCGCGCATACCTCTGCTGACGATCGGGATGTTCTACGCGATTGCGAAGTGGAACGAATTTTTTAAATCCAGCATTTTCTTGTCCAGCCGCGAGAACACGGTGCTGCAGGTGCTGCTTAGACAATTCGTCGTGGAGCGGGACACTTCGACGCTGGTCGGCGCAGCGAATCTGCTCAAGAACAACAATATCGCGCAGCTTGATTTCTCTTCGCTGAAAGCGGCTACAATCGTTATTGCCATGATTCCGATTCTTATGCTCTATCCTATTATTCTCAAGTATTATACCAGCGGAGTAATGGATGGCGGCGTCAAAGAATAAACAACACAAGACATTGGGGAGGAAATAGAAATGAGAAAAGCGTTCACCCTGCTTGCCGCAAGCTTGCTGGTCATCACCACCGCGTGCAGCTCCGGCAATTCGACAGCTCCGGGCGGTTCGGCCGCGGCGCCGTCCGGCGACCAGCCGGTCACGATTACGATCGTAGACAAGGACCTGCAGCCCGACGATCCATTGCTCAAAGGCATCGAAGAAGGCATGAAAGCCGAAGGCAAAAACGTGAAGCTGCAGCTCGTGCCCGTGCAGAGCGGCACCTACTCCGAGAAGCTGGGCTTGCTGCTGCAGAGCGGCAATATTCCCGACCTGATTTATTTCCAAGGCGGCGACTACCAGTTCGCGGTCACCCAAAAAATTCTGGAAGATTTGACGCCGTTCATTGAGAAATCGACGCACGTGAAAGCATCTATGAACCCGTACAACCAGGAAAGAACGAAAAACTATCCGTATCTGGTATGGCTGTCGCCGACGAGCAGCTCGGTTCCGGTCGTGCGCCAGGATTGGTTTGACAAGACGGCCTCGGGCAAGGAGCTGCTCGTTAACCCGACCGTGGACAACTACTATAGCTTCTTCAAAGAGCTGAAAGATAAGAACGGCGCGAAATTCGCGTATACGACAGCCGGTACGCTCGACGAGCTTGACGCCACATTCGGGCAAGCGTTTGGACTGACCTCCACTTGGCTGAAGGGCGAAGACGGCAAATACGCATTCGGCAAAACGACCTCCTTCGAAAAAGACAAGCTGGAGTTTTATGCGAAGCTGTACAAGGACGGTCTGCTCGATCCCGAGTTCCTGACCAAAAAATGGGATACGAAGGAAAAAGCGTTCTACGACGGCCAAGTTGGGGTTATCGCTGGGACGCAAGGAAAAGTTATCGACCTGTACAACACCAAATCGACGTCTCAGAACGGAGCTGCTGCGAAGGTAATGCCTTTGCCGCCGGCAAAAGGGAAAGGCCAGGGGTACACCCCGGTTGACGTGAGCAAGGAGAGCCGCGGCTTCGCAATTGCCAAAACGGCGAAAAATAAAGAGATGGTCTTCGCCGTCTTGGAGTACCTGGCCAGCCCGAAAGGCCAACTGCTGGATAAGCTCGGCATCGAAGGCAATCAATACACCGTCGTCGACAATAAAATCAAGCTGACGGCCAAATCGGCCGAGTGGTATCCGCGGTTCGTCGAGTCGACCGTGAACTTCAAGCCGGAGTTCGATCCGTCGACGCCTTACTTGTCCGAGCCGGCGGCGAAATCGCTGGATATGATGTCCAAGCTGTCCAAAAAAGACAACAGCTTCATTATTCCTGCGGAGCTTGCAGCCAAGTGGGACGCCTGCAACGCGCTGTACAAAGAATTTGCTGCCAACGTGGTGACGGGCAAGAAAACGATCGCGGATTTCGACCAGTTCGTGCAAGCTTGGAACGCCGCAGGCGGCAAGGAAATGACGGATTACGCCAACCAAACGATAAAATAAACGGCCGGTAAAGTGCGGGGCGGAGGCCTCGCACTTCCTGCGGAGGGGAGAGGAACCGATGCTGTCTTTTGCGGATCGGGTGAAAGGCGTCGTCTTCGGAACGGCGTACGGCGATGCGATGGGCGCGGTTGTCGAGAAAATGACCTACGGTCAAATTAAAGAGAAATACGGCCGTGTCGAAACGACGAAGACGAAATGGTGGAAAGCGGATTGGCCGGAAACGACGCGGTTGGGCAGAATGCGCGGCCAGGGCATCGTGACGGACGACACGCTCATGACGCTGGCGCTGATGAACGTGTACTGCACGGAGCGGCGGCATCTGGACGCCTATGATATGGCGAACGAATTTGTGAAGGAAATTGCTTTCCGGCCGAGGTACATTCCGGAGTTCGGCCGAGAGGCGCTTATTTTGGACCGGTTGTTTTATCCGGAGAAGCATATTTTCAACCGGCATGTGCTTGCGAACTGCGAGCCCCGCGAGGGCGGTTACGGCAATATGGTCAACTGCGGAGCGGCCATGTATATCGCTCCCGTCGGCATCGTGAACGCCTGCAACCCGAAAGGGGCGTACGACGAAGCGATCTTGTTCGCCTCCGGCCACCAAATCAGCTACGGGCTGGAAGCGGCGGGCGTGATGGCCTCCTGCGTCGCCAAGGCGTTCGAGCCGGGTGTCACGGTCCATGATGTGGCGGAAACCGCGGTGTATTACGCCAAGGACGGTACGAAGCGGGCCATTTACGCGCTTTGCGAGAAGGCCTTGCTTCTGCAAGCGGATAAAGCGGACCGCGATAAGGTTGTCCATGCTTTACACGAAGTGATGGCGGTCTATTCTCCGATGCGCGACGACGTCAACCGGAGCATCGATAAAGTCGGCATCCCCTCGAATCATTACACGCCAAGCCGGTTGTTCTCCATCGAGGAGCTGCCGCTGGCGCTGGCGTACATGGTCCTGCACGACGGCGATATCCTGGAGGCAGTCAAGGACGGCGTAAGCTCCGGCCGCGATACGGATTCGATCGGCGTCATGATCGGCGCGATTCTGGGAGCGATGCAGGGCGTTCGGGCCATCCCGGCCGATGAGATCGCGGTGTTGGAAGAAGTGAATAAGCAGGATATGGCGGGGAGCTGCGACCGGTTTACCGAAGCGGCAGCGGCGATTATTCAAGAGGATCTGGAATTGAACAATTTTAGACAGAAGGCTCTGGAAGTCCGGTAGATGGGCAGCGGAGTGAGCGGAATCGTTCTGGAGAAGCGTCAGCGGTCGCCTTTGTCTTCGGATTCTGACAGCTAAATGGGTTATCAAATCAAAGAATCCGGGGACAACAGCGATCGGAAGAACGATCCGCTCGCGCAGCGACTTGCCATTGACATGGCTTATCAGGCTCAATATTTTTAAAGGCGGTGCACGGAATCATGATTCCTTCGAATTATTTAGAGAAAGTTTACGCAGGTTATTTGGGCATGAATATCGGCATAAGGCTGGGCGCGCCGGTGGAGCCGACGATCTGGACTTATGAGCGGATCAAAAATACGTATGGCGAGATTACGGACTACGTGAAGGAATTCAAAAACTTCGCGGCCGATGACGACGCGAACGGTCCGTATTATTTTCTGCGGGCCTTGTATGACGACGCAGTCGACCGCGATATTACCCCGAACGACGTGGCTCGCGCTTGGCTGAACTACGCCCGCGAAGGGATCGGGATGTTCTGGTGGGGCGGCTATGGTGTCAGCACGGAGCATACGGCTTACATCAACCTGAAAAAAGGAATTCCGGCCCCGCAATCCGGCTCGATCGAGCAGAACGGGCTGATTATCGCCGAGCAGATCGGCGGGCAAATTTTCATCGATACGTGGGGCTTGGTCAACCCTTGCAATCCGAAAAAAGCCGCCGATTTCGGCGAAGCTGCGGCTCGCGTATCGCACGACGGCGAAGGCGTGCTGGGCGCAAGATTTTTCTGCGCGGCGATCTCCAGAGCGTTCGAAACATCGGATATCCGCGAGATTATCGAAGCGGGGCTCGCTCAAATTCCGGCGGATTCCATCTACGCGCGAGTGTCGAGAGCGGTGCTGGAATTCCACGCGCAGCAGCCGGACGACTTCCGGGCTTGCCGCGATATGCTGGAAAGAGACTGGGGCTACGACAAATATACCGGCGTGTGCCATATTATTCCAAATGGCGGCGTCTGCGTGCTGTCGATGATTTACGGTCAGGGCGACTTCAACCGGACGGTGGAAATCGCCACGATGTGCGGCTGGGATACCGATTGCAATGCGGGCAACGTCGGCACCGTGCTCGGCGTCGCATGCGGCCTGGAAGGCATCGCGGACAAGTACCGCAAGCCGATCAACGACTCTATCGTGATGTCGGGTATCTCCGGCTACCTGAACATTTTGGATATTCCTACGTATGCCAAGGAATTGACGATTCTGGGCTACCGTCTGGCGAAGGAGCCGTGCCCGCAGGAAATCGTCGACAGCTTTACGGACCGCGACATTTATTTTGACTTCGAACTGCCGGGCTCGACGCACAATATCCGGGTTTCCGATCCGTTCTTTTGCCAGGCGCGGCATTCGGCGGAGAAAGCTTTCCGCGGAACCGGCTCACTCGAAGTTATCTTTGACCGCATGACCCGCGGCGAGAAGTCGAAAGTCTTTTACAAGCCTTACTACACCCGCGCCGATTTCAGCGACGAGCGGTATTCGCCGACGTTTGCGCCTAGAGCGTACTCGGGCCAGAAAGTATCGATGAATATTTATCTGGATCAATGGGGCGGCAACGAAACGATGGGCATTGCTCCTTACGTCCGGTTGCACAAAAGCAAGAAAGAGCTCGTCCAAGGCTATGTCAAGCTCGTGAATCAAGAGTGGATCGAGGTGGAGTTCGTCATTCCCGATTCGGAAGGCGAGCTGATCGACGAGGTCGGCATCGTGCTCGAATCGTATTCGACGCGCAAGCCGAAAAGCCTGGGCCGCATTTTTATCGACGAATTCCGGATTTCCGGCAAAGCGGACTATACGATCGATTTCCATAAACAGTCGGGCGATTTTGGCTGCGTGACGCCTTTTGCCCATAATCACGGTGCTTGGAGTCTGGTGGACGGCTCGATGTATCTGATGACCGCCGAGCCTAGCGAAGCGTATACGGGCAACTATTTTGCCATGGATTATTCCGTAACCTTGGACCTGAATCCGCAAATCGGCGATTCGCATTTGGTGGCGGTTCGCGCTCAAGGAGCGATGCGCGGGTATCACGCGGGCTTTGACGGCAAAGATCAAGTCTCCCTCTACCTGAACGATTTCGGTTATACTAAACTGACCGGAGCCAGCTACCCTTGGCAGTTTGGCCAGAACTATGAACTCAAGGTGACGGTGCAAGGGCAGGTCATCACGCTGTTCATCAACGGGGAGCAAGTCCTGCAGCATACGGACGGTACGTTCGGCTATGGCATGTACGGAGTCAGCACCCTTGGCGCAGCGAGAACCTACTACAGCAATATCCGGGTCACGGAGCTCTAAAAGTCCGGTCCGGTGAATTTGTAACGAAGAGGGCGGAATCCAATGGAAATTATGGTTGTCGGCAGTGCAAATATGGATATGGTCATGCGGACGAGCCGTCTTCCCGAAATCGGGGAGACGATGCGGGGCGACGGATTTTTCCTCGCTCCCGGCGGCAAAGGGGCCAATCAAGCGGTCGCTTGCGCCAAGATGGGCGCCGAAACGTGGTTTATGGGGAAGGTGGGCGACGATATTTTCGGCCAGTCCCTTATCGATCGGCTTAGCGGCTTCGGTGTGCGCACGGACTTCCTCAAGCGCGAGCCGAACGTGACGACGGGCGTGGCAGCCATCACCGTATGCAACGGAAATAACAGCATCATTCTCGACGGCGGAGCCAACAGCGAAGTCTCTCCCGGCTATATTCGAGGATACCAGAAGGAGCTGCTTTCGGCTGCGGCCATCATGCTGCAGCTGGAAATTCCGATGGAGACGGTTTACGAAGTTATTCGTTTGGTGAAAGGCCAAGTGCCGATTTTCCTGAATCCGGCGCCTGCGGTTCCGATCGAGGATGCAGTTTTGCAGGGCGTGGATTATTTTACGCCGAACGAAATCGAATGCCGCATCTACACGGGGATTGAGATCCGGAGCACCGACGATGCTTTTGAGGCTTTGAACAAGCTGCGGGACAAAGGGATTCGTTATCCGCTCATTACGCTCGGAGAAAAGGGCATCGTGTACTATAACGGAACGGAGAACGTATACAAGGAAGCTCGCAAGGTTGAAGCCATCGACACGACGGCGGCCGGTGACACGTTCTCCGGCACGCTGGCCGCGATGATCATCGCCGGCAAAAGCATGGACGAAGCGGTGGATATCGCCCAGCGCGCCTCGTCCATTGCGGTGACCCGTTTGGGAGCGCAGGATGCGATCCCCATGTTGGCGGAAGTATTATAGGTTGGCCTGAGCACTTGCTTACATAAGCAGGTGCTTTTTTGCGAACAGTCCTACAGCCGGAAGCGGCGAATGCTCTCGCGAAGTTCTCCCGCAAGCAGTGTAAGCGACTCTGCGCTACCGGAGATGCGTTCCATCGAAGCGAACTGCTCGTTCGAAGCGGCGGCGACGCTTTCCGTGCTGTCGCTGGAGGTCTGGGCGATCATCGCCGTGGATGTGACCGAGGCGGTAATCTGCTCCGTGGTCGCTGCCATTTCTTCTGCCGTGGCGGACACTTCCTGAATATGTCCGTTCAGCTGCTCGAGCGAAGCGGCGATGTCCCGAAAGCTGCGGCCCGAGTCGCTCACCAGATGGATGCCTGCCGTGACCTGCTCCGTAACGTCGCGGATCGCTCCGGCCGTTTCTTTCGTTTCCTCTTGAATCAAGCGGATGCGCTGGGTAATATCCTTGGCGGCTGCTTCGGATTGGGTCGCCAGCTTCTTCACCTCGGCGGCGACAACCGCGAAGCCTTTGCCGCTTTCTCCGGCTCTTGCCGCTTCAATCGAAGCATTCAAGGCCAGCAAGTTCGTCTGGTAAGCGATTTCGGAGATCAATTTCACAATGCCCCCGATTTCGTCGGACCGTTTGCTCAGCCGTTCCATGCGTTCCGAGGTCTGCGTGGTTGTGGTGGAAATGGCGTTCATTTGCTCTTCCGCTTCGTCCATCGACTCCGTGCCTTTCACCGCATTGGCTGCTGTCGTTTGGAACTGCTCCGCCATGTCCGAGGTTGCCTCCGAAATCCGGCTGATTCCTGCGGCCATTTCTTCCATGACGACGGCGGTTTCTTTCGAGGTCGTCAGCTGTGCCTGCGCTCCTCCGGCGACCTGACGGGAGGCGTCGGCAATCTGCTGCGCGGCGATCGTCGTCTGACTGGCATCGGCCGCTAGGGAATCGGCCAGCTGCGTGACCTGGTGCGAAGCTTCCGAAGAGCGGCTGATCGCCGAATGAAGCTCGCGAACCATGCGGTTTAGAGCGTCGGCCAGTTGGCCGATTTCATCGCGGCTTTTCACGGACAGCGGCGAGACGGTCAGATCGCCGTCCGCGACCCGTACGATACTGCCGGTGACCAGACGCAGCGGGCGGGCAATCAGGAGGAGGAACAACACGCTGATTCCGAAGGCGACAGCTACGCTGATCCCGAGAATGACATACACCCATATCAAGCTATCGTTATATGCTTTTTTCGCTTCCAGTGCGGAGGTTTCAGCCTGCTTGTGGTTCCATTCGACCAGACTGGTCAAATGCTTCTGCATTTCGTCGAAAATACGGTGGCCGGCATCGATCAGGATCATGGCTTGCTGGGGGTTGCTGCGGCTGGTGACTAACGTTCTTTGCGTGTTCTTTTTGAATTCGTCCCAACTTCCCTTAAAGGAAGTAAAGTTGCTCCGTTCTTCGTCGGCTGTGATCTGGGACTCATACTGCTGCACGGTCGATTCGACCAAGGCGTAGCTTGCGCCGATTTCATCCTCGAGGGTCTTGCGCGCTGCCGCATCGGTACTGTCTTTGTGGCGGAACACCAGATTAAGCACATGCTCTGTCTCAAAATAAATCCGGTTGATTTCTTTCACCTTTGGCATCGAGTTTTCGGTAACCTGCTCAACGCGGTTTTGGATAAACATCATTCGGTTTAAAGCAAGAACGGCGGTGATGGTAGTTAGAAGCAACATGGTAATGAATCCCAAACCAAGCTTTCTACTGACAGTCCAGCGCATCGTACGAGCCCCCTCGGCTATGCTATTTTTATATTGGATATGGTTTTCAGAATAAAATCAATTCGACAATCCAATGGTAAATTCCTTCTTATTCCAGCCCGTTTCGCGGCCGTTACGTCGGTTTTTGTATAAAATTTCTATTAATTTCTGTGCCATCTGGATAAAAAGCAGCCTTCCACCCTAAAGGTGAAGGTTGAAATCGATGGCCAAAAACAAGCTCATCTAAAGATTGTTCGTTGAAATTCGTCGAATAAAAATCTCTATTGCAGAATTTGGGAGAAAATGATACTATACAACCAATGATCGAAAGCGGAAGCACCGCCTTATTCATGTGTATTTAACCATGGATAGGGCGGTTTTTTTGTGCTCTGGAGTGGAAGGTTTTGTAAAATTTTGTCTGCTCATCTCGTCGAAAGAAGGAGAGTGACCCATGCAGCTATCCTTGCTAAAGGAAAATGAAATCCATACATGCTTACTGCCTGACAAGAAGTCCGGGCAGTATTGGGTCACTCAAACGAACCTTCTGGGGTATGAGGAACGGGTGATCGGGGTCGAAGGCGTGGCAGGCCAATGGATTCTGAAGTCGAATCAGCATGCGGTCGTCCTGGATGCGGGCAGCCGCAAAGTAAAGGAGCTTGCCGTCGAGCCCCGAACCATCTATAGCATTCTTCTGAAGAAAACGGATGAAATTGCGATTTTGTTCGCCGAACTGGTGTCTGCCGACCGTAAAGTATTCCAAAGGTACAGCTTGCCCGGTAGAGGGAAAATAAAGATCGGTCGTGCGGACGGTTGCGAGATCAGGTACGCGAACAGGTATACGTCCTCCGTTCATGCGGAGCTGTTCGTTTCCGAAACGTCCGTAACCATCCGGGATACGGGCAGCTCGAACGGAACGTTTGTGAACGGGAAGCGGACGACGGAACGAATCCTTAAACCGGGAGATATGATCTACATCATCGGCTTGAAGATCATTGTCGGCAGCGGATTTATGGCCTTGAATAATCCGGACGGCCAAGTGAGCTGTAATCCCAATGTTCTTAGACCATGCGTTAAACCGTATCCCGCGGTTCCAAATACGGAGGATGGGATCGACGAAGAGCTGCCGGAAGGCGATTTGTTTTATCGTTCTCCAAGGTTTATCAAGGAAATCGACCGTGTCGAGATCAAGATCGATGCACCGCCGCCCCAAGTGAATCTGGAACAAACTCCGCTTATGCTCATGCTCGGTCCGTCCATTACGATGGGCATGGCCTCCTTGTTCACCGGGCTGTATTCTCTGCATAACGCATTGCAATCCAACGGCAAAATCATGAATGCGATGCCTACTCTTGTCATGTCCTTCAGCGTCCTGCTGGGTACGATTCTGTGGCCCGTTTTAACGAGACGGCACGAAGCTAAGAAGAGACTCAAGCAGGAGTGTATCAGGCAGAAGAAGTACAAGCTTTATATTCAAGAGGTTCGGCAGAAAATACGGGATGCCGGAGAAAGCCAGCGCCAAGTTCTGCATGAAAATCTGGTTACTCTAGAGGAGTGCGTTTCGCGAATCAAGCTGCGCAAGCGTACTCTATGGGAGCGAACCCGTAGACAGAACGATTTTTTGAAGGTTCGCCTTGGATTGGGCAATGTGCCGCTTCAGGTTGTGCTGAAATTTTCGGAAAGAAGATTCTCTCTCGAAGACGACGGGCTTCAAGAGGAGCTGTATCGGCTCATGGAGGAGCCGAAAATGCTGGAACAGGTTCCTATACCGTTTTCGCTAACGGAGGATTGGATTAGCGGGATGATCGGCACGAGAGTTGAAGTTATCGATGCGGTCAAAGGGTTAATCGTCCAGCTTGCGGCGCTCCATAGCTATGATGAATTAAAGTTTGTGTTTATCTATGACAAGAAGGAAGGGAAAACGTGGGAGTTCGCGAAATGGCTGCCTCACGTTTGGAGCGACGATAAGTCTATTCGCTTTATTGCGACGGAGCCGGGCGAGGTAAAGGAGCTCTCGGTCTTTTTCGAAAAAGAAATTGCCAGAAGAGAGGGCATCACTTCGGAGGAAGAGCTTAAGGAGGTCGTGCCGCACTACGTCATCTTCGCAATCGATAAGAGCCTGGCTGGCAAGGCGGAGATGATGAATGGTATCAGGAAGCGCAAAAACAATCTGGGCATTAGCGTGATCCATCTGTACGACGAGTTGAAAAACTTGCCCAAAGAGTGCTCGCTGGTCGTGGAGTTTGAAGGAGATCGTTCGAAAATATATGACAAGGACGATACTTCCGGGAAGCATATTGCGTTTCAGCCTCATCCGTATACCATTCAGGACGAGCTCCAGCTTGCCGTGCAACTGGCCAATATTCAACTGGATACTTCAGGAGCGGGCTATACGCTGCCTGCCATGCTGACGTTTCTGGATTTGTTCGAGGTAGGCAAGGTCGAGCATCTGAATGCGCTGACAAGGTGGCGGGATCATGATCCTGCCTTATCCCTCCAAACTCCGATCGGGGTGGATACGACCGGCGAACGGTTTTACTTGGACTTGCATGAGAAATATCACGGCCCGCATGGCTTGGTAGCGGGGATGACCGGTTCCGGGAAAAGCGAATTTATTATGACGTTCATTCTTTCGCTCGCCGTAAACTATCATCCGCATGAGGTTGCTTTTATTCTGATCGACTACAAAGGCGGCGGTATGGCCGGCGCATTTGCGAATTTGCCTCATCTGGCGGGAACGATTACGAACTTGGACGGTGCGGCGGTTAAGCGGTCGTTGATTTCCATCCAAAGTGAGCTAAAGCGAAGACAAGCGATTTTTAGCGAAACGAGCAAGCGGTTAAACATGAGCAACATGGATATCTACAAATATCAGAGGCTGTTCCGGGACGGGAAAGTCATGGAGCCGTTGCAGCACTTGTTTATCATATCGGACGAGTTCGCGGAATTGAAGATGCAGCAGCCTGAGTTCATGGAGCAGTTGGTTAGCGCGGCGCGTATCGGCAGAAGCTTGGGCATTCACTTGATCTTGGCAACCCAAAAGCCATCCGGAGTGGTGGATGATCAGATTTGGAGCAACAGCAAGTTTCGCATTTGTCTCAAAGTACAGGAGAAAGCCGATAGTATGGACGTAATCAAAAGGCCGGATGCGGCCGAGCTGTCCATCACTGGGCGGTTCTACGTCCAGGTTGGCTTCAACGAGCTGTTCGAGCTTGGTCAATCCGCTTGGGGAGGGGCGCCTTATTATCCGACGGATCGGATTGAGAAAGCCAGGGATGAGAGCGTGACCGTCATCGATAACCTGGGACGTATCGTGAAACAAGTCAAAATCGATAAGCGCAAGACACAGTTTCATAACCCGACCAAGCAATTGGACGAGGTGAACCGCTACTTAGCGGCCATCGCCACGGAAGAACGCATCAGCGTCCGTCCCCTCTGGCTGGACCCGCTTCCGGAATTCATTTTTCTTGACGAGCTCAGAGAGAGTCATCAGGCTTCGCAGCAAGGCCGTGGTGTGTTGAATCCCGTGATTGGCAAAATGGATGACCCTGCCAACCAGCGGCAGTTTACGATGACATTTCCACTGTCCAAGGAAGGAAATGCTGTGATTTACGGTGCGGCGGGAAGCGGGAAAACGACCTTCTTGACCACGCTACTATATTCGCTGATGGAGGAGCACCCGCCGTCCGAGCTCCATATATACATTCTGGATTTCGCTTCCGAGACCTTGCGCGTATTCGCCAAAGCGCCGCATGTGGGCGATGTCGTGCTCTCGCATGAAGCGGAGAAAGTCAATAATTTGTTCAAGATGCTGTATCAAGAGACCGCGGATCGGAAAAAGCGGTTCGCAGATTGTGGCGGCGATTACCAATCCTATATGAGATCGGCACAAACTGCCGTTCCTTCCATTGTCGTTGTCGTTCATAACTATTCGGCGTTCGCGGAGCTGTTCGAGGACAAGGAAGAAGCGATGGCCTATTTAACGAGGGAGGGCTTGAAGTACGGAATTTACTTTATCTTGTCCGCATTGAATACAGGCGCGGTCCGGTACCGGGTTTTGCAAAATTTTAAGCAATTGTATGTGCTGCAGCTCAACGATGCCGCCGACTATTCCAGTGTGCTCGGTCATGTGGAAGGTGCCTACCCCTCCAAGTTTAAGGGGAGAGGCATTATGAAA
Organism: Paenibacillus tyrphae; assembly: GCF_027925525.1. Classification (GTDB taxonomy): domain Bacteria; phylum Bacillota; class Bacilli; order Paenibacillales; family NBRC-103111; genus Paenibacillus_G; species Paenibacillus_G tyrfis_B. The sequence goes on from NZ_BSDJ01000010.1 coordinate 82,146, forward strand.
TCCGATCGGGTATATGAATTTCAGATCGCACACACGCATCGCGATGTAGAAAATCGCTTCGAGCATATTCGCAAGTACGGTGAAGAGTACACCGCCGGGTGGACGGAGTCGGTCGCAAGAAGAATTCCGATTCTACCTGAGCTCATTGATGCGAATTTCTTGATGGATGAAATAAGGTATGGCAGGGCCGGGAAAACTCCGGTGGGCGTGGAGAAGAACAGTCTGCAGACGGCCTGCTTTCACTTTGACCGGCATTACATCCAGCTTGTGCTGTCTCAAAATAACGACAATGCGGGCTTTGTCCAAGGTCTGGCCGAGGTCGTATCGGCTAAAGCGGAAGCCGAAGTTGCCGTCATCGATCCGGACAACAAGCTGGTGGATGACGAGTTCAAAACCTATACCTATTACGGAAATCCAACGGATTGGGACCAAGTTGTTGCACAATTATTTAATAGCCTCGTCCACCGCAACAATACGTACAAGGATGCGATGACCGCCGGCGAACCGGTTCCGGCCTTTGCCAAACAGACTTGGATCGTTCACTCCCTGACAAGCTTGAACTCACGAATCTCCGAGGATTCCAAAGATAAGCTCCGGGTTCTACTGGAGAAAGGCGAAGCGGCGTATCAGGTGAATTTCATTATCTGTGAACGCGTCTCGTCGATTTCGTCCATATCCTACGAACCTTGGTTTAAGGCGAAAGTGATCCCCAATGAGGGGATTTGGCTGGGGAACGGCATAGCGGATCAATACCAGCTCAAGATCGGAAAGCTCACAAGCGAGCTGTACCAGGATATTGGAGACGACTTCGGCTATATCGTGACGAACGGAAAGCCAGTCCTCATGAAGCTGGTGACTTCGCCCTTGCATCTCAAGGAGGACGATTCCGATGGATAAAATACTGGTTGAAGTATTTGTACCGGCTCTAGCCAGAACCTATGACGTATACATCCCTCTCACGACCAAGCTTTGGGAGGTCGAGACGTTATTAACGGGGGCGATCGCCGAGTTATCTAACGGTTATTTTGCTCCGACCCGCGATACGGTTTTATGTGAGAGAACAAGTGGGTCCGTTTTGGATATTGGCATGTCAGCTCAAGAATCGGGGCTTCATCACGGTTCTCGGCTGATGTTAATATAAAACCTTTATTACCGAGAGGAGAAAATTTGTATGGCAAGAAAAATTGTCGTAGATCCCACTAAGCTGGAAGCTGCAGCTAAAAACATGGATGGGCATGCCGCCGAGTATCAGCGTTTGTACGATCAACTGTTTAACGAAGTTAAGGCCATGGGCAATGCGTGGAAGGGGCAGGATAACGTCGCTTATACAACGCAAATCGAAGGATTCCGCGACGATTTTGAAAATATGAAAAAGCTGATGGAGCAATATTCCGAGTTCTTAAAGCATAGCGCCCAAACGTATCGGACGACGCAAACCGAAATTGCGAACTCCGCCAAAAAATTAGCGAACTAATTATCCCTTTAAGGAGGCCGACTACGATGTCTATCGAAGGAATCAGCATATCTACCGCAGAGGTAACGCAAACCGCGGCAACGATCCGGGCACTGAACGGCAGCTTGACCGCCAAGCTCGAAGAAATTAAGAAAGAAATGAACGGCTTGACGAGCTCATGGGATAGCGATGCCTCCCGAACCATCCAGGACAAATTCAATACGAATGCCCAAAAGTTCAGTGATTATCGGGCGGTTGTGGACTCTTATGCGGCTTTTTTGGATAATACGGTTTCGAACTACGATGCAACCGAAACGACCATTAACAGCAACGCCAGCCAATTCAAGTAGGATCTGATTCGTATGGAGGGTGACAGGGAGTTCCTGTCGCTCTCCGTCGTCTACAATCTAGGGATACAAAGAGGGATGCGCATGAACGCGGCAGCAGATCGGGAAGCAACCGCCATTATTGAAGAACTCAACCGAATCAGACGGGAATTGGAAAGCGTAGCGCTGGAATTAAAAGGTTTGAAAGGAATTAGCGTAGACTATTGCTCCAGAAGATTGACACAGATTTCAAATGAATACAGAGAGGTCATTCAAATGCTGTATCGGTTGAGATAACGGGAAAACAATCCGTTTTCAATTTTTGCTTTCATGGAGGTACGGAGCGGGAAATGAACTTTAATGGAAGGCTGGTGCTTCGAATCGTGATAGTGCTATCGCTTGTAACGCTTATGGGCTGCGGTCAGAAGTACAAGGATGCGGAAGACAAAATGTCGCGGTATTTAAATGAAAAGTATGGCGAAGAGTTCGTGGTTGAAAACGTCGGAGGCGGATATGGGTTAGGGATATTTTCAACCGATACGATCAAAGCGGAGGCGTATCCCCCAAATTCCCCACGGCATCGGTTTAGAGCCGAAATCACGAAGGATTTTAGCAAAGTATGGGACAACTATATGAACATGATTATGGCCGATAAATTCGATGAAAAGATGATCAAGGTATCTCAAGAAGTTTTTGAGCAGAAGGACATCTGGGTCAAGACGCATCTGGATTCGGGAGGCCTATCTTTTCCGGCCCGCGATTTGAATAACAAAAACATCAGTATCGAAGAGTATTTTAAGGCCGAAAAGATTAATGGACTAGCCGTCGATCTGTTTATTAAAAGCGGGCCTGATATTGACAAAGAACGCCAAGCGGAAAAAGTAGACCAATTGGTAGATAGAATACTGGCCTTAGAAGAATTTAAGCATGGGTTTATTTCGGTATTTTATTTAAAACCGTCCGCTTTTGAGCATGTTAGCACGGAGTTTTATACGGTGGGCGAAGCACTTCATTATTACACTCGGAAAGAAATGAGTTATACGTATACGTTTGCCAAAATTTTCGATGCAAAAAAGGTGTATTCTGTGCAAGAGATTTTGAGTCATTTTGACTGGGAGTATACCAAATCATAAGGAAGGGGGATACCATTGACCGTGAACATTACCGAGGCAGATAAAGCGATACTTTCAGAACTGGTGTACTTGAATATAAAAAATCATACGGATTTAAACAAAAGCTTGCTTTCCGGGGCGCTTACCGTAGGTGAACTCGTAAACACCTACAAGCAAGAGCTGGAGTCATCATTTCATGATGTTGAAGGCCATTTTAAAACAAAAGAACAGTTTGAAGCATTTAAGCATGCAATCGAAAGTTTATCTCAGGATTCTTCGAAATATTATCATTGGAAAATCAGCCATGTCGATGACGATAATGCGGCAACAGGGTTCGTGGCGTACACGTTCGAGCCGGAGCCCGGGCAAGCGGTGTTTGCCTTTCGGGGAAGCGAAGATATTGCCAAAAAAGAGTTTCGGAACGATTGGAAAAATAATGCGTCAACTTCGTATGAAGAGGAAAGCGTCCAGCAGCATAAAGCCAGATTGTACATGGAATCACAGGCGAAGCTGTATAACAATATCACAGTAACGGGTCATTCTCTCGGGGGGAACCTTGCACTGTATGCAACCTTAACGGCGACTGGTGAAATCCAACAAAAAATAGTCAACTGTGCTACGTTTAACGCCCCTGGCTTTAACAAGGATTTTACCATGACCTATCAACATTCAATCCAGCATATGAGGGGCAAAATTCAGGAATTTCAGAACCGATACGATTCCGTGTCTTCCCTTTTCTATAATCCGACCAAGCCGATCATGATTGAAACCTCAGCCAAAAAAGGAACGCTGCCTGATTTATTCAATATGGACCATCATGCCCTTAAGTATCTTGTGAACGACAAGGGTACTTTAACAAGGGACAATGTCCAAAGCAAAGCTTTTGAATATCGAATGCTGTCCAATCTTACGCAAGGGATTCAAAAGCTGCCTAACCCGATGCTGTACGAAACGGTGGAGCTCATTTTTGCCGTGTGGAATGGCGATATCGATACGGTTCAATTATTGAAAACGGCAGGTGCTTTAGCGGTCACTAACGTTCCCCAAACGATGATTTCCGTAGGAGCGATGCTCAAAGCTGTAGAAATTACGTTTGTAGCTACTGCGTTTGTAACAGCTGCCCAGATTGCTGCGGAAGTTGTGGATGAGAAGATCGTTCAGTTCAAAACGTGGGCGACGCGCAAGTTCGACGATTTGTTTGAACAGGCCGGACTTGGAGCCGTCATGAAAGAGAGGTTTCACGATTTTAAGCAGCGGGTGTATGCCGAAGTGCATGATATTGTCAGCAGGGTTTCGAGGTTTGTCAAGGATTCTTGGCATACGTGGAAATCATCCGGCGTACAGCATGAGGATATTCGCGTGAACATGATGGAGCTCAGAAATTTGGCTTCCCGCTTACAAGCGGTTCAGAGCCAGATCGTCCATGTAGACCGCAGACTTGATACGCTTGCAAGTCTTGTAGACTGGCAGCAGCGCATATCGGTAACTTGGATCGACTATAAGGTGGGCTATAACCAGGATTTGAGAAGATGCATCGATTATTTACACCGTGCGGCAGACGAGCTTGAACAATGCGAGCGCACGATCACGCAAAAAGCGTATGCGTTTTAAATCGTATGCAGCAAAGCGCCGACACTTCCCGAGCCGACGCTTTCGCTTACTTCCTTCTATAAGATTTGAACCAATCTAGAATGACTTCTTTTCGGGACATTTGTTTGTCCCGGGGCCACGGAGAAGTTTCCCATTCATGGATGGCCTGCTGCCGTGTTTTGAAAAATCTGTAGTCGCAAATGATCCAAGAGCAAAATAGTTTTCGGTACCATTTTCCATTCTGCATGTCATCGTCATAACGGCGCACCGCTTTACTGGCTTGCTGCTTGGCCCAACGTGTACCGGGTGTGTAGTGATCGTTCCATACAGGGGATTTTTTTACACTTCGGCTCAATAACCTCTAACCTCCTTCTGGGAAGTTAGAGGCCGTCCAATGTTTTCATCCATTCACCCCATTTTATGGTATCTCACCTAAATAAACGATCATCATTGAAAAAAGTTGCTATGGCTCCAATGCCATTTTGAATTCATTCAACGTCCGCTTGTCTGCCGAGTTATCCAGGATGGCGAAGACGATGTGGTCAAACCAGGCGGCACGACCTTCGTCAATGAGCGCTTGCTTGAAAAGGCGGGCGATATCCTTCGGGTTATTCCGAAAGACGCCGCATCCGTAGGCGCCGAGAATCATGGCGCGCTGTCCGTGGGCAGCCGCAACCGCTAAAATGAAACGAATCCGCTCCAGCATGACTGTATCGATCTTTGCCGTATTTTCCGGTTCGCGCTCCCGTACAACCCCGGCATTTACCGCAGGAGCAGTGATCATGGAAACCAAGTAAGGCTCCGGCAGGAGGCTGCCGCGATCCTCCCGGAATACCGGCACTTTCGGAGAGTAGATCATATAGTCGGAATAAAAGCAGGTTTTGAGGCTCCGGTTATGGTCGTACATTTCGGACATCTGGGAAATGCACGGATACAAGGCGGAAGAGCGGGCCAGACTCTCTTCCTGCGCCTGACTTCCCCCGAGGAAGCCTCCTCCGGGATTTTTGGCGGAAGCGAAATTTAGACAAACGGTCTCCGCGACCCCTTCTTGCGCTACGAGCCGTTGCGCCGCTGCCAAGGTCGATTCGTTCATCACCTCAATGTGAGGCGTGATCCCTATGCGATCGTTGACGGTACTTGCTTCCTTCAAGATATTCGGCAGCCGATCGGGCGCATAGAGGACGGATTTCGTAATGGCCGTCTTCACTTCGTCCCGGATTGTTATTTGTGTCCCGGAGGGGCTGGTGTAGAAGCCTTGCTCCAAAATATCTAAGGTTTCTTTGGCGATCTTGGATCTAATTTCTCTGTTATGGGTAGATGCGTTCATATTTATTCACTCCGTTCCTTCTGTTCAGGTTACTTCTTGATTTTCCTTCAGCAGGTTCTCGCGTAGCTGCGTCAAAATGTGCCCCAGCGCATTTTTGCCCTGCCAGGTTTTTCGGTTTCGAATTCTCGGGTCGTCTTCGGATAGCCCTACTCCCCAGATCCGGTCCGTAGGACTTGCTTCAACCAAGGTTGTTCCTTTCGTCTGAAGCAGTCGCTCCAGCAGGTGCGGATTCTGCGTAAATTTCGCATAGTTGCCGTCGTAAACAAATTTCTTTCCGTAGTTGTCCCATTGATCTTTGTCAAAGTTCCGGACCAAGCGGCCCAGCTTCTTTTGCTCGCTAGGCGTCGTGGCCTTCAATATTTTAGCTGCCGTCTCTTGATCCCCGAACAGCATCGCCTTTTGATACATCATGTACTGCTCTGCGCAGTTAAACTCCACTCCATTCACGATAAATCGTGAAGGATGCCATTGAGAAAAGGGGGACTCAGTACGGTAAAAAAACGTAAATTTCTCTATCATTATCAGCTCTCGCTTTCACTTTAAGATTTGACTGTTGCCGGCGCTTCGATATTAGCTAATTGATAATATCATAATGACATTATATAACGGCGGCGGCATCCTTTGTCAATATCAAGTCGAAAAAATGTTAAAACCTAGAGATTTTCTTGACAAAATATGGACCGCCGCGTATGATTTCACTAACTATTGTCGAAGGAGGTCGGATGAGGGTGCTTAAGAATCAAAAGTTTTATTTCAGTTCCAATAACACGACCAGTGCAACACATTTCATCAACAGCATATGCAGCAGTGTACCCTCATCGGCCTTACCGGTCTGTCTTTAAGTGAAGCTTTATGCCGACTTCAAGCAAGTTGACATCAGGCTCGTTTATCCAATCCGGCCATGGACCTCTGAGTCCGTGGTCTTTTTTGTGTTTAACTACGACCGGACACAATTTCATTCCAAGGGGAAGATGCAGATGGCGATCATTCAAGTGAGATCCACGAACCCGAAGCTTTCGTTTATTATCAAAAAAAATCCGGAGTCCGGCATGATTCTCCGTTCGATCCGCAAGGGGACGGCTTACGGCTGGTACACGGACGACTTTACCTACAACGTGTACTTTAAGGATGCGGACAATGAGATTTCCTATAAGCAGCACGAGCATGAGGATTTTGAATATTTGAACGTATCCCGCTATAATACGCCGTTATTTCCGCTGAATGCGCTGAACGAATTTTTTTCCGCGCCGCTGAAAGCGCAGGACGAGCAGGACGTCGAAGGCTACGAGCATTCGTTCCATATCAACATGATCCATATCGAGCTGGTGCGGTACATCGAGTTTTTTGAAAAGCATTTGACCGATTTTACGTTTGAGATCAAGCATCACGCTCACAAAAGCTACTCGCTCACGATTACGACGCGCAAAAGCCTTCATCATTTGCTGCATGTCGTAAGCGTGCTGTGCTTGTTCCTGTCCATGTTCGGCAACGAAAACATCGATATTTCCGATAGCATTCTGGACAAATACATTAAGAGCATTCAAGCGATTGACGCGCCGTTCTACATCCGCAGCTTGTTTGTCCGGAATTTCTTGTCCTCCAGGGACCGGTTCAAGAAATATAAAGGCGAGCTTGAGAAAACAAGCCGGTACGCCATTCGATTCGATTACGGAGGTACCGCTCTTCAACGGAGAAACTATATCGCCGGCGCTTTGCCTTTTAATAAATCGATCCTGGACGTTGGCTGCGGGGAAGGCTTCTATGCGCTTCCTTTTGCCGCGAAGATCGAGGGCAGCTACTATGCCGTCGATATCGACGAGCAGCTGCTGGAATCGGTCAGCCGCAAGGCGCAAGCGCGAGAGCTCGACAACCTGGTCACGTTTCGTTCGATCGATCATTTCTTGGAGGAGTACAACGGCGAGCAGGTCGATGTCATCCTGACGGAGGTTATCGAGCATATGAGTCAGGACGAGGCCAAGTCGCTGATTCAACGGATTTGCAAGCAGGTGGATTTCGAGCATTTTATTATCACGACGCCGAATTCGGACTTCAATCCGTTCTACGAATTGAGCGGGTTCCGTCACGACGACCACAAGTGGGAGATGGGGCAGCAGGAATTCCAAGCGTGGTTTCTGGAGATCATCCGGGAAACGGGCCTGCACCATGAATTCGTCTCCGTCGGAGACGGGGTCAACAGCATCCAGACGACGCAAGGCGTCATTCTCAAGAAAAAGGGGGCCTAGCCAATGGAGATCCAAACGAAGGTTCACACCGTTTTTATGATGATCGGATCGACGGAATGCGGGAAAACGACGTTCGCCAACGAAGTGCTGATTCCCGGGCTGCGGTTCGAGGACGAGTCCAAACATTTTAAAAGCAACATCCAATACCTTTCTTCCGACAGTATTCGCCAAGAGGTTCTTGGTTTTGCCTACGATAAATACGACCAATTGATGCTGGAGGCGAGCGGGCAGGCGTTTCATCTGTTGTTCGAGAAGCTGAATATGGTGACCTCGTATCCCGTCAATGCGGAATTCGTGATCGTGGATACGACCGGATTGTCGGAGGACTTTCGGGCGAAGGTTCGCGAGATTGCCCATGAGAATAACTATAATCTGGAGGTCATTCTGTTCGATTACCGCAAGCGGGAAGATTATAACGCCTCCGAGCGGTCGAAGAAGCTGATCACCAGCCACATTAACCGGCTGCGAAAAGACGTTCTCGGTTCGCTGGCTAAGGAAAAGTACGCCAAAATTCATAAGGTGCGCGCCAAAGATTTTTACTCGGTAACGGAGCGACGGGCTAATCCCGATTACAGAGTCGTCATTGAAGATCAAGAGGAGTATTTGTCGACCATTCTTCCGCAGGATCAAAAGGTCATTATTGTCGGCGACGTTCACGAGTGTGTGGATGCACTGCAAGGTCTGCTGCTGAGCTACGGCTACCAGCTGGAAGCGGGGAAGCTGGCCGTAACGGACAAAGTGCGGAATACGAAGGTGCTACTAGCCGGCGACTGGATCGACAAAGGGAAGCGTACTAAAGAGATCGTGGAGTTTTTGTACGATAATCAGGAGCATTTCTTATTCGTCCTCGGGAATCACGAGAATTTCGTCTATAAATATTTGCGGGGCGAAATTCAGGGGGCTGATTCAGAGCTACTGCGGACGTATTTCGACTCGACGGAAGTGCTGCGCAGCGATGCGGAGCTGCTGGAGAAGTTCAATCATCTTGTTTCTATCTCGAAGCCGTTTTACCGGTCGATTGGCACCAAGGGAGCGTCCTTCTACGTGACCCATGCCCCGTGCCGGAACAAATATATCGGGAAGCTGGATGCGAATTCGACGCGTCATCAGCGCAGCTTCCGCATCAACCGGGAGGCGCCGCTGGAGGAGCAGCTGGCTTTTCTTAACGAAGAAGCGGTGAAAAATCATCCGTACCACGTGTTCGGGCACGTTGCGGCGAAGCAGGCGTTCCGGATCAAAAGCAAGCTTCACCTCGATACGGGATGCGTGCATGGGAACGCGCTGACTTCGGTCAGCATTTCGTTCAAGCCATTCTTTAAAGCCTACAATTCCGGGCAGGCTGTTATGACGGATGAGCTTCCGACTTTGTTCCGGGAAGAGAGAAAGGTTTCCGTGCAGGAGCTTGGCGAAGAGGAAATTCGCAGACTGCGTTATGTATCGCGCAACAAGATCAACTTTATCTCGGGAACAATGTCCCCGGCGGATAAGGACGTGGCTGCGGGCGAACTGGAGTCGTTGCAGCGCGGATTGGATTATTTTGCCGAGCGCGGAGTTCATCAGGTGGTGCTGCAGCCGAAATATATGGGCTCCCGGTGCAACATTTATTTGTATAAAGACCGGGAGCAGTGCTTTGCCGTCAGCCGTAACGGGTACAAGATCAATCAGGTGGATCTGACTGGCATTTACGATAGGCTACTGCAAAAATTCGGCGGATACATGGAGCAGAACGGCGTCTCTATGCTGCTGTTGGACGGGGAGCTGATGCCGTGGAAGGCACTCGGGGACGGACTCATCGAGCGGCAGTTCAAGCCGATCGAGAAGGCATTGGAGAGCGAGTTGGATTTTCTGAAGCGCAACGGTTTTGAACAAGCTTTCGGCAAGCTGACGGAGGAATACCGCGCCAGCGGGTTTGAAAAAGACCAATTCCATCTCTCGAAAGCCGCCCTAAGCGACAAATACGGGGCAAGTGTGTATCAAAACTATAAATATGTTCACGACATTTTGGAGACGTACGTGCCGCTGGAGGAGCATGCGGCCGCCTATGAAACGTATAAGAAGCAGTTGGAGCTGTATGCGGAGGACGGGGAGCTGGAGTACAAGCCTTTTGCGTTGTTGAAAGTGGTATACGATAGCGGCGAGGAGTGGCTGCCGGATTGGAGCACTTCGGAGATGTACCGCTTTCTGTCGGATGACGAGTTTGTTATGCTGGATCTGTCCGAGCCGGAAAGCCGCAAGAAGGCGGAGCAGTACTTTGCGACGTTAACTATCGGGAACCATATGGAAGGCGTCGTGATCAAGCCGGAGGTCGTGGAAGGCCGGTCGGTCCCATATATGAAGGTCCGCAATCCGGAGTATTTATCGATCATCTACGGATACGATTACCGCTTCCCGCACAAGTACGGCAAGCTGATGAGGCAGAAAAACATTCACTCGAAGCTTCGCACTTCGATGAACGAATATAAACTCGGCAGCAAGATGCTCTCCGTGCGGTTCGATGAAATCGCGCCGGATCATGAGACGTATAACGAAATCGTCGCTAATTTGCTGTTTGAAGTGGCCCGGGAGAAAGAAATCGATCCTAGACTTTAAGGGACGGAGCCGGTTCTGGCAAGCTTGTGTGATGGCGGGCTATGAGGTATTCCTTGCGGTCCGTAGGCTGCTTATCTGTCTATATTGTGCCTCTTTTGTGGTATAATGGGAGTAGAAAATTGCGGCGTAGAGCAAGCCATTGGAGCTGAGAACGAATGACCGAACTATTGGAACCGTCCGTTGATTTCGTGTTCAAACAAATCTTCGGCAGTGAAGAAAATAAAGACGAAGTGCTGTTGAATTTTCTGAACGAAGCGCTGCGGGAAACCGAGCCGAAGCCGTTCGTCAGCCTGACCTTGCTCAATCCGCAGCTGGATAAAAATGCACTGACCGACAAGCAGGCCATTCTGGATGTCCGCGCCCAGAACGAGGACGGCAAACAGGTGAATCTGGAAATTCAGGTCAGCAATAAATATGACATGCCGAAGCGCAGCTTATATTACGCGGCGAAGATGTACGAAGAGCAGTTGGGGGAAGGTCAGTTTTACAAAAGCTTGAAGAAGGTCATCTCGATCAATATCTTGACGTTCAATCAAATTCCGAACGATCGGTTTCACAACATCTATCACCTGCGTGAAGATCATACGAGCGAGCTGCTGCTTGACGATATCGAAATTCATTTTATGGAGCTGCCGAAGCTTAGTTTGAAGCCGCATAAGATGGACGATCGGCTGGTGAATTGGCTGATGTTCATAGACGGCGCACCCCGAGAGCGATGGGAGGAACTAGCCATGGATACACCAGGGCTGAAAAAAGCGATGACGACGCTGGAATTTTTAAGCCAGAATAAAGAAGCTCGAGCGTTGTATGAGATGCGGAAAAAGGCGCTGCTTGACGAGCAATCTGCGCTAGACTATGCGGAATCTCGGGGAAGGGCGGAAGGGAAAGCGGAAATTGTGGTAAATATGCTGCAAAAAGGCTTGCCCGTCTCTTTGATTGCCGAAGTAACGGGCTTATCGGAGGCGGAGATCGAAGCGTTGAATAAAAAACTGCATTAAAATCCCGTATTCGTTTCCCTTGATGATAAGATCGGAGCTGCTGCCCCGGTCTTTTTTCTTTTTCATGCAAAACTTTCCACCCGTCGTAATACTTTCGCCATGTTCGTTTCGCCGCAAATCAGCGAAGATAAGATACACAAAGGCGCTGCCATCCTAAAGATTAAAAAGGTGATAACGATGAAATTAGCTGAAGCTCTAATGAATAGAGCCGATTGCCAAAAGCGCATCGAACAATTGAAAGTCCGCCTGAACCGCAGTGCGAAGGTGCAGGAAGGAGAGCACCCGCCGGAGAATCCGACGAATTTGTTCCAAGAAATGAACGACACGCTGCAAGAGCTGGAGTCGTTGATGACCGCGATCAACCGGACGAACGCCCAGACGGTGCTGCACGACGGAGTTACCCTTGCCGATGCTTTGGCGAAGCGAGATATTCTGGGGATTCGCCGAACGATGATGCAAGAGGTCATTAATGCCGCGGCGATTAAGCAGGACCGGTACAGCAGGTCGGAAGTGAAATTTATTCCGACGGTTCAGATTGCCGAGCTGCAAAAGCAGGTCGACCAGTACTCGAAAGCTTACCGGGAGCTGGATACCGGCATTCAGGAAATGAACTGGAAAACCGAGCTGTTGTAAGTAACGATCATCCGTGTTAGTTTGGTAGCCTTTTGTCTGAAGGCGAGCATCACCCGCCAACTGGGCAAGTTGGACTCCCTGGTGGATGTGAGGGGCCATGTCCGGCAGGTTCGATTCCTGCATTATATGATTCAAGCCCAGAACATCTTACAAGCGTACCGGTTCTTGTAATAGTAACGACCGGGTGCTGGTTCAGACAAAGCGGCGAGGGCGGGAACGGGGAACTAACGATGGTACGCGTCTGAGACGCTCTATCATACATTTAGGTTGATGTACGGAAGGCGTAACGAGGCTGGGATTTCCTATAATCCCGCAGTGCCCGCGCATCCTATGCGCCGGTATCCTGTACGGCCGATCCGGCATGAATCTGCCATTATTTTGGGTTCGAATCCCAAATCGTGTGGGACGATTAAGCTCCGTGGGGAGCACTCGACTTCAATCGAGCGAAAATGACATGCTGTGACCTTCAAAGGAACCCTCAGTGGCTTCCACAGCACACTGCGTCCGGGCTTTGCAATCCGCGGATACCGGACGGAGCAACCGGAAAGGCAACCGCCAAGGAGACGGTGTACGGGAGAAAGGCTGCAATGGAGCCGATCCGAAGTTCGTCAACCCCAAGGCCGGAAGCCCCGGCTCCTCCGTTCTTAAGCGGGATTCCGCCAGGGGCGCAGGAGGGTTCCTTTCGCAGGTCACCAACTAAGGAAAGGCAGCTTAGGTATGAGCTGTTGAAGGAGGATTTACCATGTTTAAAAAAGTAACCATTCAAACCGACGAGCGTGGCTTGCTGTTCCGCAAAGGAAGCTACGAAAAATATTTACAGCCCGGCACGTACCGCCTCTCAGCTTTTACCGAAGAGACGGTTGTTGTTCTCAATATAACGAAGCCTTTTGCAGTGGAGGGGAAAGACTTGCAGTTGTTCCTCCACGATGATCAGCTCTTGCGGGAGCTGGATGTCATCGAAGTGCAAGACCACGAATACGTGCTGCATTACGAGGACGGCAAATTCGCCGGACTGCTGACGGCCGGAAGATATGTGTTCTGGAACATATTGAAGAAGCACGCTTATGTCCGGGTGGACATCCGTCAGCCCGAATTGCCTGCGGAGGTCGATCTGGCGGTCCGGCCCAGACTGATGGCGTATTGTCAGACGTACGAGGTGGCGAGCTACGAATCGGGCGTGCTGTTTTATAACCATGTGATGCAAAAAGAACTCAAGCCCGGCAAATATTATTTCTGGAAAGGGCCTACCGCTGTCACGGTGAAGACCGTTGACCTGCGCCAGCAGCAAATGGACATGACCGGCCAGGAAATGATGACCGAGGACAAGGTGACCTTGCGGCTCAATTTTGTCTGCCAGTACAAAATCGTGAACCCTCTGCGCGCGCTCGAGATCAAATCGTTCGAGGATCAGATGTATATCCAGCTGCAGCTCATTTTGCGGGAATATATCGGCACCTTGAAGCTGGACGATCTTCTGAAAATGAAGCAGGAAATCGCGGCGTTCGTGCTGTCCCGGTTGAACGAGAAGAGCGAGGATTACGGCGTCGCTTTCGTATCGGCCGGTGTGAAGGATATTATCCTGCCCGGCGATATCAAGGACATCTTGAACACGGTGCTCCTGGCCGAGAAAAAGGCTCAGGCCAATCTGATCACCCGCCGCGAGGAAACGGCATCAACGCGCAGCCTGCTCAATACCGCCAAGCTGATGGACGAGAACCAGACGCTGTACCGGTTGAAGGAGCTGGAGTTCCTGGAAAAAATCTGCGAGAAGATCGGCACGATTTCGCTCACCGGCGGCGGCAACCTGCTGGAGCAGTTGAACTCGCTGCTGGGAGACAAGAGCGCAGGGAAAGCATAATCGATAGGTTTATCAGCGGGTCGCTTCGGCGGCCCTCTTTTTTTACCCCTTCCCAACGGTTTCCACAGCATCGGGCCGTCGAAATCGGGTATGATTTATATACATGACGTATAAAAAGCGGGAAGCTTTTTTCGTTCTATCGGCGAATAGATTGTAAGCGGTTTCTATATTATTATTTAACCAGGTAAACTTTTGAGGACAAGCTGCAAGACAAAAAGAATGCGCTTTCTTCGCAACATAGACTATCCCGCAAGGAGGTTAATCCATGATTCAAGTTAACACCTTGGTCAAGTCATTCGGCTCCGTTAACGTCCTGAAAGGCATCAATTTAAACGTACAGGAAAAAGAAGTCGTCGTCTTGCTCGGTGCGAGCGGCTCGGGCAAAAGCACGCTGCTGCGATGTCTGAACTTCCTCGAAATTTATGACGACGGGGAAATTTATATTTTCGGGGAAAAGCGCGATCCTCACAAGTCGAACTTGAATCAGATCCGGCAAGAGGTCGGCATGGTGTTCCAGCATTTTAATTTGTTTCCCCATAAAACGGTACTGGAGAACGTGATCGAAGCTCCGATCCATGTGAAGAAGCTCAAAAAGAAAACAGCCATCGACACCGCCTACGACTTGCTGGACAAGGTGGGGCTGAAGGATAAGGCGCACGATTATCCCGGCATGCTGTCCGGCGGGCAGAAGCAGCGCGTCGCCATCGCCCGGGCACTCGCCATGGCGCCAAGAGTGATGCTGTTCGACGAGCCGACTTCGGCTCTGGACCCCGAGCTAGTCGGCGAGGTGCTCCAAGTGATGAAGCAGCTCGCCAAGGAAGGCATGACGATGATCGTCGTCACCCATGAGATGGGCTTCGCCCGCGAGGTAGCCGACCGGGTCGTCTTCATGAGCGACGGAAAAATATTGGAGGAAGCCCATCCCGAACAATTTTTTGTCCAGCCGCAGACAGAGCGGGCCCAGCAGTTTTTGCGCAGCATCCTTTAATAAAAAGCAACGCAGCCTAAGACCAACTTACAGGAGGAATGTGTGATGAAAAAAGGGTTGATCGTTTCCTTGTTGTCGATGCTGGTAGGGGCTATGCTGCTCGCCGGCTGTGCTTCGACAGGCAATACCCCGTCTGCCGACGGTAAAGATTCCGGACAATTGAAAGCGTTTCATTTTGCAATGAGCGGGCTGTACAAGCCTTTCAATTACAAGGAAAACGGCAATCTGGTCGGCTTTGACGTCGAATTCGGGAGCGAGCTGGCCAAGAAAATGGGCGTGAAGGCCGAGCCGGTCACGAACCCGTGGGAAACGATCATTCCCGGTCTTCTCTCGAAGAAATACGATGCGATTCTGGGCAGTATGGCGATTACGCCGGAACGCCAGAAGACGGTCAACTTCACGACGCCTTACTACCGGTCAGGCGCGCAAATTTTCGTCGCCAAGACGAACGAGACGATTAAATCCGCGAACGATCTAAAAGGCAAGAAGATCGGCGTGCTCAAGGCCAGCTTGTTCAAAGGCTTGGCTGCCGAACGGACGGATGCAGGCAACATTACGGAATACGATAGCGATCTGACGGCGCTGCTGGATCTGCCGACAGGGCGGGTGGATGCGGTCATTACGGACGATTTGGTCGGCTTCCGCATGATCAAGGAAAGCGCCACGGCGATCAAGGCCGTAGGGGAGCCGCTGACGATGCAGGAAATGGGAATCGCGGTCCGCAAGGAGGACCAAGCTCTGCTGGATCAATTGAACAAGGCCATCGACGAAATGGTGAAGGACGGGACGTACGACAAGCTGAGCGAGAAGTGGTTCGGCAAAAATATTTTGCAAAAGTAACGAAACGATATTCAGATGAGGTGACCCGATGATCGAAATCTTGCTGTCCAGTTACGACGTGTTTCTGAAAGCGACTTGGCTGACCGTTCGCATAACGTTTGTTTCTCTTCTGCTCGGAAGCGTCATCGGTCTTGTATTTGCCTTTTTCCGGCTGTCGAAGAGCCGCGTCTTGAACGCCGTAGCGAAATTCTACATTACGTTAATCCGTGGCACGCCGCTCATTATCCAGATCGCCGTGCTGTACTTCGGCATATCGAACATTATTTTGCTGTCGCAGTTTTGGGCGGGGGTGTTCGCGCTGGCAATTCACGGCGGCGCTTACATCGCGGAAATTTTCCGCGGCGCGATTCAATCGATCGACCGGGGTCAGATGGAGGCGGCCCGCTCGCTCGGGATGACGTATCCGCAGGCGATGCGCAGAATTATTTTGCCGCAGGCGTTCAAAATTGCCATTCCTCCGCTTGGCAACCAGTTCATTCTAGGCTTGAAGGAATCGTCGCTCGTGGCTTACGTCGGCATGTCGGATTTGTGGGGAGCGGCGTTAAGCGAAGCGGCCTCGAATTTCAAGCAGCTCGAAACGTATGTGGTGGCAGGGTTGTATTATTTGGCTCTGGTTATGCTCTTTACGTTTGTGGTAGGCAAGCTGGAAGCGAGACTCGATGTCAACGCGAAAGCGAAAAGCAGGGAAGCGAGCGCCAAGCCGCGCGCCCGCTACAGCTCTTCGGAAGAGACGGTCAGCTTGTAGGCCATGATCGCAATTTCCAGCTTCAAACGGTCCTCTGACGATTGAAGATTGCGCCGGGTTTTCTTCTCGATCTGGTTCAGCCGGTATTTTAGCGTATGGCGGTGAATGAACAGCTCGGCCGCCGTCACATGAAGGCTCTGGTTATGGTACAAGTACGTTTCCAGCGTTTGAAGCAGGTCGGCCCCTTGGCGCTTGCTCTGCATCAAGGCTCCGAGCTGCTCCTCGGCAAACTGCCGCAAGTCCATGCCGAGTTCCTGCATCTGGATCAGGAAGTGGTACAGTCCTAGATCGTCATAGTGGACGACGGACTTCGGCTTGTGCAGCAGCTTGGCGAAGACGAGAGCCCGGTGCGCTTCTTGCGCGCTTTTGGCCAAGTCGGCCAGATCGGCGTAGCTTTTGCCGATGCCGATCCGCAGCGGGTAATCGGGGTAGAACGCGCTCCATTTGTCGGCGATGTCCCGTACGGCCAGGAGCGACGCTTCCTCTGCGGCTTCGGGAGCCGTGCCTTTGCTCCCTGTTCCCATGAGGACGACGCAGCCGTCCAGCCGATTGCGCAGCAGAAGCTGGCGGTTATGCTTGCTCATCGTCTGGTTCACAACCTGATACAGCCGGTCCAGCATATCGTCCAGCGCACGGCGTTCGAGGTCGGACGGAAGGTTCTCCACCTTGATTTGCAGCACGGCTTGGCTGCCGCTCGGATCGAAGCCCAGCTTTTTCCCGCGCTCGATCACTTCGGCTTTATTGGTAAAATTTTTGCTTAACACTTGATCGAGAAATTCGCCTTGAAAACGGATTTCCGTATCTAAAATCGCTTTATGCCGCAGGAATTCAATCGCATACACGGTGGCCGCATGCTCAACCGCGATCTGGTCGATGTCTTTCCATCGTTCTTTATCCTTGATAGCCGCAATCCAGCCGTAGTTCGTCTGATTCGCCATGACCGGATAGAGCGAAATTGTGTATTCGCTTTCATGACCGTTTAAGTGAAGAAGCTGCTGTTCAAAAGGCGGCTGCAACGGCTCGGAAAAGAGCAGGAGCCGATCCTGGCCGATTCGGCGGACCGCGTCATGAACGATCCGATCCGAGACGATGGAGGCATCCGCATCGAACAGCACGATGCTGCCATCCGTCAGCCGCGACAGTGTCTCGGTGATCGCCTGAATGCCTTGGTTGTCCAAAACCAGACGGGTAAATTCCTTGTGGATGTTGATCGAATGCTCGAACATCCGGAACTGGTTGTTGACGATCTGCTCCAGAATCGCCTTCGTAATGACCGAAAAGTTGATATCCGTCGGGATTTCCAGCAGCGGAAGGGCGGAGCGGTTCGCAATGTCGATGAACGATTGGGGAATTTCGCGCAAGTAAAAGCCGGTGTACATCGCAACGCCGGACAGCTTCTTGTTGGACAGCAGCTTGTGGAACTGGCTGCGTTTCTCTTCGCTTTCCATCAGGCCGAAGCCGGTCGTAATCAGGAACTCGCCTTCCTGCAGCCGGTCGATGTCTTCGATGACTTCGACGATCGTGACCCATTTGATGATATTGTTCATGCCGTCGAATCCGGCGACCAATTTCGTTTTCGACATCACGGGCAGCTGGATCGCTTCTTGAATGCTAATTCCCATAGGAATGATCCTCTTTTCTGTGCGGATTGGCTTGAGTCAGTTATATCACGGCCCGTCATTTCGGGCAAGCTGGAATTTATACCTGATGTATAAAAAAGCGCGCTCATTTTGGATTCGTCGGTCGAATAGATCGAGCGCTTTAGCTGGTTTAAACTACAAGTAATCGAAGCCATAACGCAGAGGCCGGAGGTGGAACGATGGCAGTCGATACGGTTCGGCAAACGGAACAACCAAACGTCTTGGAGCGAACGCAGCAGCTCATCAAGAAGGCGCTGGAGCATATGGGCTGCGCGGAATCGTTCTATGGGCTGTTGAAGCGGCCCCTTCGCTTGATGACGGTTTGCATTCCCCTACGTATGGACGACGGCTCCGTCCGGGTATTCACGGGCTACCGGGCTCAGCATAACGATGCGGTGGGACCGACCAAAGGCGGCATTCGGCTGCATCCTGCGGTAACGCCTGAGGAAATAACCGCTTTGTCGATGGAGATGAGCATCCAATGCGGTCTGACCGACCTCCCGTACGGCGGGGGCATGGGAGGCATTGAGTGCGATCCGCGCACGATGTCCGCCGCCGAGCTGGAGCGGCTGAGCCGCGGGTATGTTCGGGCGATCAGCCAGATCGTCGGCCCGACGAAGGATATCCTGGCCCCGGATATGTACACGAATGCGCAAATGATGGCTTGGATGATGGACGAGTACAGCCGTCTCCGCGAATTCGACTCGCCCGGTTTTATTACCGGCAAGCCGCTCGTGCTGGGCGGTTCGGCGGGCAGGGAGTCCTCGACGGCCAAAGGCGTGACGATCGTGCTGCGTGAAGCGGCGAAGGCGGCCGGCGTGGAGCTTAGAGGCGCCAAGGTGATCGTTCAAGGGTTCGGCCATGCCGGAGGCTATCTAGCCAAATTTCTGCACGACGCCGGAGCGAAGATCGTAGGGATTGCGGATGCCGGCGGCGCTCTGTACCACCCGGACGGTCTGGACGTCGATTATTTGCTGGAAAAACGGGATGCGTCCGGCGCGGTCACCCATTTGTTCGCAAGCGCGATCTCCACCCGGGAGCTGCTTGTCCAAGCTTGCGACATTCTCATCCCGGCCGCCGCTGAAAACCAACTTACGGAAGAGAACGCGGCCGACATTCAAGCGAAAATCGTCATCGAGGCGGTAAGTGGGCCGACCACTGCGAAGGCTACGGAAATTCTCACCTCCCGAGGCGTGCTGCTCGTCCCCGACGTGCTGGCAAGTGCAGGCGGCGTTATCGCTTCATACTTCGAGCGGGTTCAAAACAACCAGGGCTGCTATTGGTCCGAAGCGGAAGTTTATCGGAAGCTGGATCACGTTTTGGTCAACGCTTTTCGCGGGGTCCATCGGATCGCGCTGGAAAGCAAGGTGGACATGAGGCTGGCCGCCTATATGGCAGGCCTCCGCAAAATGGCGGAAGCCATGCGCTGGAGAGGCTGGGTTTAACACAAGCGTAAAGAGGGGAACCGACATGACGGATACACATTTGATCAAGCCGATTCTGGACTACGACTACCCTACAGTGGCCAGCGGACAAGGAATTTATCTCTATGATACGGACGGCAAAACGTATATCGACGGCTGCTCCGGCGCGGTGACGGCGAGCATCGGCCACGGGGTGCCGGAAATCGTCGAGGCGATGAAGGCGCAGGCGGAAAAAGTGTCGTTCGCGTACCGCGCCCAGTTTACGAGCGAGCCGGCCGAAGAGCTTGCGCGCCGGTTAAGTGAATGGTCGGAGGGGCGCTGGAACTGGTCCTTTTTCGTCAACAGCGGCTCGGAAGCGACGGAGACGGCGATGAAGATTGCGATCCAGCATTGGCAGGAGAAAGGCCGCGACCGCAAAAACCGCTTCATCTCCCGCTGGATGAGCTATCACGGCATTACGATGGGCGCTTTGTCCATGTCCGGCAATATTTTGCGGCGCAAGCGGTTCATTCCGCTGCTCGAGGATTATCCGTCCGTTTCCGCGCCGTACTGCTACCGCTGTCCGCTGAAGGAAGCGCATCCCGGCTGCGGCATGAAATGCGCGCAGGAGCTGGAAACGTCGATTCTGCGTATCGGGCCGGAGCATATTGCCGGATTTATCGCCGAGCCGATCATCGGCGCTTCGGGAGGAGCGGTAACACCGCCGGAGGGCTACTATCAAGAGATCAAGCGCATCTGCGACAAATACGACATTCTCTTCATCGCGGACGAGGTGATGACGGGGCTCGGAAGAACCGGCAAGAAGTTCGGCATCGAGCATTGGGAGGTCACCCCGGACATCGTCGCTTTGGGCAAAGGGATGAGCGCAGGCTACACGCCGATGGCGGCGACGCTGGTCAGCGATAAGGTGATGGAGCCGATTCTGAAAGGGTCCAAGTCGATCATGGCGGGCCATACGTACAGCGCCAATCCGCAATCCGCCGCCGTTTGCCTGGCCGTGCTGGACTATATGGAAAAGCACGATCTGGTTCGTGCGGCCGATGTGAACGGCGAGTATCTTCTCGGCAAGCTGCAGGAGATGGCCAAGCGGCTGGACATTGTAGGCGACGTTCGGGGCAAAGGGATGCTGCTTGGACTGGAGTTCGTGCCGGATGTGCGGACGAAGGGGATTTTCCCGCTATCGCTCGGCGTGACGGCGCGGGTCATCAAGCGCGCTTTTGACAAAGGGCTGCTCGTGTACCCGGCATCGGGCGGCATCGACGGAGCGGCCGGAGACGCGATTATCGTCTCTCCGCCATTAATTATTACCCCAGAACAAATAGATAGCCTAGTAAGCATATTGGAAAAAAGTATTTTTGAGGTTCAAGAGGAACTTCGGGCGGAAGGCCATTTGAATAAAGCGGCGGTATAGGAGGAGAACGCATGGAGCTTGTAAAAAAGCGAAGCAAGGTCGCCGGGCTGGAGGATGCGCTTCAGCATATCCGCGACGGGATGACCCTGATGTACGGGGGCTTCGGAGGCGTGGGCAATCCTCCGTCCTTGTGCCAAGGCATATTGGATAAAGGCGTGCGCGATCTTGTTCTGATTGGCAACGACTGCGCGTTCCCGGATATCGGCATCGGACGGCTGATCACGGCGGGCCGGGCCAAAAAAGTCATCGTCTCGCATATCGGCTCCAATCCGAACGCCGGCCGGTTCATGAACGAGGGCGTGCTTGAGGTCGAGTTCAGCCCGCAAGGGACGCTGGCCGAGCGCATCCGCGCCGGAGGCGTCGGCTTGGGCGGCATCTTCGTCGATGTCGGCATCGGCACGATTGCCGAAGAGGGCAAGCAGCAGATCGTGCTGGACGGTAAGCCGTATTTGATCGAAACGGCGCTGACCGCCGAGGTCAGCATCGTGCACGCGCAGAAGGCCGATCCGTACGGCAACTTGATCTATGACAAAAGCGCCCGCAATTTCAATCCGCTTGTCGCGATGGCTGGAGATTACACCATTGCCGAGGTCGACGAAATCGTGCCGCTCGGCGAGCTGGAACCGGAATGCATCGTCACCCCGGGGATTTATGTCGATATGGTCATACCGAGTCAAGGAGTGAACTGGACATGGGCGTGGGAGTAGAAGACAGCCGTTACCGGATCGCCCGGCGGGCGGCGCAGGAAATTCAAGACGGGATGCTCGTGAACCTCGGCATCGGGATTCCGACCTTGGTGGCCAATTATGTGCCGCCGGAGATCCAAGTGTTTTTTCACGCGGAAAACGGCATCCTGGGCACAGGACCGAGCCCGGCCAAGGGGAGTGAAGATCCCGCGCTGTGCAATGCCGGAGGCTTTCCGGTGACCATCGTGCCGGGCGCATCGTATTTCGACAGCGCGACGGCGTTCGGGATTATCCGCCGCGGCTATGTCGACATCACGATTCTGGGCGCGCTCGAAGTGAGCCAGCACGGGGATTTGGCGAACTGGATCGTTCCCGGCAAACGGGTGCCCGGGATGGGCGGAGCGATGGAGCTGGCGCAAAAATCGCGCAAGGTCATCGTGCTGATGAACCATACGAACAAGCAGGGCGAGTCGAAAATATTGAAGCAGTGCTCGCTGCCTTTAACCGCGCCGCGCTGCGTGGATATGATCATTACCGAAATGGCCGTGATGGAAGTGACGGACGAAGGACTTGTTTTGCGGGAAGTGATGGCCCCCTTC
The DNA here is from genome assembly GCF_027925525.1 of Paenibacillus tyrphae. Classification (GTDB taxonomy): domain Bacteria; phylum Bacillota; class Bacilli; order Paenibacillales; family NBRC-103111; genus Paenibacillus_G; species Paenibacillus_G tyrfis_B. The sequence goes on from NZ_BSDJ01000010.1 coordinate 104,608, forward strand.
ACAGCAGAAGATGTCATCCGGCAGACGGAAGCGGAGTTGATCGTTCCGTCCGTCGTGTCCACGATTCAATAAGGGAGGCAATCCGTGATGAATGAAGTCGTTATCGCGGCGGGAGTCCGCACGGCGGTCGGAGCCTTCGGCAAGTCGCTGCGGGATGTGCCCGCCACCGAGCTGGGGCGTCAAGTGCTGACGGGCTTGATGGCGAAAACGGCGCTGCCGAAGGAAGACGTTGGCGAAGTCATTTTCGGCCACGGCTATGTGCACGGCGGAGGGCTCAATTCGGCCCGAATCAGCTCGCAGCGGGCAGGTTTTCCGCTAACGGTGCCGGGGCACATCGTCATCAAAGCATGCGGCTCGGGCCTCAAGGCGATCACCAACGCAGCGCTGGCGATTGCGGCGGGGCAAGAGGAAGCCGTCATTGCGGGCGGCGTGGAGAGCATGAGCCAAGCGCCTTATTTGGTCCGAAACCGCTGGGGCACGAAATTCGGAAATGTCACTATGGAGGACGCACTGCTCGCCGACGGGCTGACCTGCTCGTTGGGGAATGAGCATATGGGCATGACTGCGGAGCGATTAGCCGAGCAGTACGGCATTACACGGGAAGAGCAGGACCAGTTTGCGTTCGAAAGCCATCGGAAGGCGGCCGACGCGGTCCGTAGCGGACGGTTCAAGGACGAAATCGTGCCGCTGGAGCTTCAGGAACGGCAAGGCGTCCGGCTCTTCGACCGGGACGAGTCGCTGCGGGAAGATATCGAGCTGGCGAAGCTCGCCAAGCTGCCTGCCGTCTTCAAGCAAGACGGCACGATCACCGCGGGCAACGCCTGCCCGATGAACGACGGCGCAGCCGCCGTGCTGCTGCTGTCCCGCAGCAAAGCGGAGCGGGCGGGCATCCAGCCGCTGCTCAAGGTCAAGGCGTTCGCCAGCGCCGGAGTCGATCCGGGCGTGATGGGCATCGGGCCGGTGCCTGCCGTCCATAAGGCGCTGCACAAGGCGGGGCTAACGCTCGACGACATCGGGCTGATCGAGCTGAACGAGGCGTTCGCCGCGCAAGCGCTGGCCGTCATCCGTGAGTTGAAGCTAAACCCGGAGCGGGTGAACGTCAACGGCGGCGCGATTGCGCTGGGGCATCCGGTAGGCGCTACCGGAGCGAAGCTGACCGTGACGCTGATGCACGAAATGCTGCGGTCCGGCGTGAAGTACGGCATGGTGACGCTGTGCATGGCCGGCGGCATGGGCATTGCTGTGATCTACGAGAACGTGAGCGAGGCGTAGGTTTAGATTTTTTTGGGGGTTCGGTGAAAAAAGGAGCGGAGCGAGCGGAATCATTCTGGAGAAGCGTAGCGGTCGCCTTTGTCTCCGGATTCTAACCTCTAAAGGGGTTATTGGATGAAAGAATCCGGGGACAAGAGCGAATCGGAAGAATGATCCGCACGCGCAGCAATCACCTTTTCACCTTACTTCCGCACAAGGAGGAGAAACATGTCAGAGCTCCAAGCACGGATTAAGCAGTGGATGCGCACGAACAGCGAGGAAGGTATGGCCTTCCTGCAGCGGCTGGTGCAGGTGCCAAGCACGCAGGGCCATGAGGCGGCGGCGCAGGCATTGGTCGCCGAGAAGCTGCAGCAGATGGGTTTAGAGGTCGACGTATGGGAGTTGGACGTGGAAGCTTTGAAGAAGCATCCGTACTTTTGCTCCTCGCGGCCGGATTTCGATAACTGCCCGAATGTGGTCGGCATTCTGCGCGGGTCCGGCGGCGGGAAGTCGATCATCCTGAACGGCCATATTGATGTCGTCCCGGAGGGGGAGCGCGAGCAGTGGTCGGACGATCCGTACAGCGGCGCGATCCGAGACGGCAAAATGTACGGCCGCGGCGTCACGGATATGAAAGGCGGCAACGTCTCTCTGCTGCTGGCGATCCAAGCGATCCAAGGGCTGGGCCTTCGGCTGAAAGGCGACGTCATCTTTCAGAGCGTCGTCGAGGAAGAAAGCGGCGGAGCCGGTACGCTCGCGACCGTGATGCGGGGCTACCACGCCGACGCGGCGATCATCCCGGAGCCGACGAATATGCGTATTTTTCCGAAGCAGCAGGGCTCGATGTGGTTCCGGATTCAAGTGAAGGGCCGGGCGGCGCACGGCGGCACCCGGTATGAAGGAGTCAGCGCCATCGAGAAAAGCATGCTCGTCATTCGCCATATTCAAGCGCTGGAGGAACGGCGCAACGCCCGGATCACCGATCCGCTGTATCAAAATACGCCGATTCCGATCCCGATCAACATCGGGGTCATCCAAGGCGGCAACTGGCCGTCCTCGGTTCCCGATCTCGTCCGTTTGGAAGGCCGGATGGGCGTCTCGCCCGAGGAAACGATTGAGGAAGCGAAGCTGGAGATGGAGCAGTGGCTGGAGCAGCTTGCCGAGCAGGACCCGTGGTTTAAGGAGCACGCCCCGGTGTTGGAATGGTTCGGTGCCCGCTGGATTCCCGGTTCCATGGAGATGGAGCATGAGCTCATGCACACCTTGGCGGAGCAGTACCGCAAGGTCGCCGGAGCGGAGCCGGTCATCGAAGCGTCCCCGTGGGGAACGGACGGCGGTCTGCTGACCCAAGCGGGCAAGACGCCTGCCATCGTGTTCGGGCCCGGGGTTACGGAAGTCGCTCATTACCCGAACGAATATATCGAGCTGGACAAAGTGACGGAAGCGGCGGAAATCATTGCTTTGACGCTTATCGATTGGTGCGGACTGGACGAAACGAACGGTTAATTTTTCAAGCCGAAAGGGGAACAAACCAATGACAGCCCAACGAAAATTCGTATCGGTGGCAGCCGAATTGCCGGGAGCGAAGACAAAAGCGCTTCTGGAACGCAGACAGCAAACGGTATCCAAGGGAGTCGGCAACAACCATCCTTTGTTTGTCGAGAGCGCGCAGGGGGCGCTGCTGTACGATGTGGACGGCAACGTGTTCCTGGACTTCGTCGGCGCGATCGGCACCATCAACGCGGGCCACAGCCCGGCCGAGGTCGTAGACGCCATCAAGGCGCAGGCGGAAAAATACATTCATACGTGCTTCCATGTGGGGATGTATGAGCCTTATGTGGCGTTGTCGGAAAAGCTCGCGGAGATCACCCCGGGCGATTTTGCGAAAAAAGCCGTGCTCTTGAACAGCGGCGCGGAGGCGGTTGAGAACGCGGTGAAGATCGCCCGGAAATATACGGGCAAAACGGGCATCGTCTCGTTCACACGCGGCTTCCACGGCCGGACCCTACTTGGCATGTCCCTGACGAGCAAAGTAAAGCCGTACAAATACCAGATGGGGCCGTATGCCCCGGCGATCTATAAAGCGCCTTTCCCTTATCCGTACCAACGTCCCGCGTCGATGACCGAAGAGGAGTATGGGGATTTTTGCCTGAAGCAGTTCGAGGACTTCCTGCTGACCGAGGTCGCCCCGGAAGAGCTGGCGGCGGTCATTATGGAGCCGGTGCAGGGCGAGGGAGGCTTCATCGTCCCGCCGAAATCGTTCGTGCAGGGCGTCTTTCAGATTTGCAAGAAGCATGGTATCTTGTTTATTGCCGATGAAATTCAGACCGGCTTCGGCCGGACCGGAGAAATGTTCGCTTCGACGCTGTTCGATATCGAGCCGGATCTCATCACGCTTTCCAAGTCGATCGCCGCAGGTCTTCCGATCAGCGCCGTCGTCGGCAAAGCGGAGATCATGGACGCCCCGAACCCGGGCGAAATCGGCGGAACCTATGGCGGTAGCCCGCTCGGCTGCGCAGCGGCTTTGGCCGTGATCGAGATGATGCAGCGCGAAGACCTTCCGGGAAAATCGCGGGTTATCGGCGACACGATCCGCAGTCATTTCCAAAAGCTGCAGGATGAGTTTAAAATCATCGGAGACGTTCGCGGACTGGGTGCGATGTGCGCCGTGGAGTTCGTCGATCCGGACACCGGCAAGCCGGCGAAAGAGTTCGTTGCAGCTTTGCTGCAAGCTTGTTACCGAAAAGGAGTGGTCCTGCTCGGCGCAGGAGTCCACAGCAATATTGTCCGTTTCTTGACCCCGCTGGTCATCACGGAGGAGCAGCTGCAAGAAGGGCTCGACATTATTAGCGAGGCTATGGCGGAGCTGAGTGCCGTATCGGCTGGCGCAGGCAAGGCGGACTGATCGTATCGCATAAGGAGGCGGATTTACTTCATGAAAAAGCATGCATTCATCGACGGAACCTGGGTTGAGACGAAAAATTACACCCCGCTGTACTCGCCGTACTCCAAGGAAAAGCTGGCCGACATCGCTTCGGCCGATCTCGCGGAGACCGAGCTGGCGATCGAAGCGGCGGTCCGCTGCAAGCCGGTCATGCGAAGCATGCCGGCCCACCAACGGGCCAGCATTCTTGAAACCGTGTCCCGCCTGCTGGAACAGCGCCGCGAAGAAGCAGCCCGCCTCATCGCGCTGGAAGCCGCCAAGCCGATCAAAGCCGCTCTGATCGAGGTGGACCGCACGATCCAGACGTATAAGCTGGCCGGCGAGGAAGCGAAGCGGATTCACGGCGAAACGTTGGCGATGGACGCCGTTCCCGGAGGGGAAGGTCGCTTCGCTTATACCGTAAGAGAGCCGCTGGGCGTAGTCGGGGCGGTTACCCCGTTCAATTTCCCGATGAATCTGGTCGCCCACAAGCTGGGCCCGGCCATCGCCGCGGGCAATACCGTCGTCCTGAAGCCTGCGGGCCAGACGCCGTTATCCGCGTTCTTCATCGCGGAGCTGTTCATGGAAGCCGGACTTCCGGCCGGCGCGCTGAACGTCGTCACCGGCGCCGGCAGAGTCATCGGCGATAAAATCGTCGAAGACCCCCGCGTCGATGTCATTACATTCACGGGAAGCCCGTCCGTCGGCAAAAGCATCCGCGCGAAAGCCGGATTGAAGCGCGTCACGCTGGAGTTGGGCTCCAACTCCGCCGTTATCGTGGACAGCGACGCCCGGATCGATTCCATTATTGCTCGTTGTGTCACAGGCGCTTTCTCGTTCCAAGGCCAAGTCTGCATCTCCTTGCAGCGGGTGTACGTCCTGGAGGACAGGTATGACGAGTTTGTCGAAAAATTCGTCGCAGCGGCCAAGCAGCTCAAGCTTGGAGACCCGCTGGATGCCGATACGGACGTGTCCGCGATGATCTCCGAACGGGAAACGGAGCGGGCTGTGGAATGGATTCAGGAAGCCGCGCAGCAGGGAGCAACCGTGGCGCTGGGCGGAACGGCCGAAGGCGGGATTCTTGCGCCGACGGTGCTACTGAACGTCCCTCCTGACGCGCAAGTGTCCTGCAAGGAAGTGTTTGCCCCGATTGTGCTGATCAACAAGGTCAGCTCGGTGGAGGAAGCGGTAGACTGGGTCAACCACTCCATCTATGGGCTCCAAGCAGGGATTTATACCGACAACCTGCACACGGCTATGAACGCGATCGATAAGCTGCATGTGGGCGGCGTCATGATCAACGACATACCAACCTTCCGGCTCGATCACATGCCCTACGGCGGCGTGAAAGAAAGCGGCGTTGGACGCGAAGGTATCAAGTATGCGGTGGAGGAATTGACGGAGTTGAAGCTCGTGGTGTTTAACCGGAGTCGGTAGGTGTAGGGGAAGGTCTAAAAAGCAAAAGTATTCATCAAGCGTCGGATATTTAACCGATTGAAATCACCGCTCTGAAAGCAGTTCAACATCATCATTGGTTCAGAGTAGACGGCGAAAAGTTTTAGCAGAGGCTTGAATTAAACAGAGGCAGATCCCAATATTGTGATCTACCTCTGTTTTTACGTTTTTCCAAATTAGTAAACTGTAACCTCGTAAATAACTTGATTGTCTTCATCGATAACTAGAACGGGATATTCATCCGCTTTTACGCCTGTAACTTTCGTGTAAGTGCTGTAAATTTTTACATCGACCTGTCCAAAATCAAATTCCAGCCTTACGTGGGTTGAAGGAATCTTGAAGCTTGTTCCAACACGTAATTTTTTGTACTCTCTGGTATAACTTGATGTACTAACAGATTTAGAATCAGTATATGATGCAGTACCTTGTGAAGCATGAGCGTCATATGTGGGTAGCGTGGCAATCAAAGAAGCTAATAAACCAACCGACAACATTGCTTTACCAAATTTCATGATTAATCACTCCCATTTAATGTTTTCTCCTGCTTGCTGCACAGCTTTTCCGTGTGTCGAGACTAATGCACTTTTAGTAAGCGGGTGTTAATTTATTTCGTAGTCGTGATCACCTCCCCTTCTTGGATTTGATCATACACTATTTTCCGCAAAACTAGGCAAATCATGATAATCTGGTTAAAATACGGCATTATCCTGCACAAAAAATGTCGGAAACAGATATAAAAGGGAAATGTCATTTACTTGAAGCAGTATGTAACGTTATCTATGATCAACTTATTACTTCACTGCTTGGGTTTCCAAAAACCAAAATAAACTATCTGGCACAAGGCTTATGGCGTTTGGTGGGGGCTTCACATGAAGTTTACGCTGCTTCATTAGATAAAAAAATTACAGCTGCTACTAAAATACGGAGCTATTTTTAAACTCTATCCTTGAACTTGCCAGTCATTACGATAGCTTCATCACAAGTCCACCAAATGAGGAATGTGTACAAAAGCTTTTGCTCCTGCTCCGAATAAATAAAGTTTTGCACTTTCTATCAATAAAGATAGAGGACGATCCTAAATGGTCATATCATCGTATTCTGACTTAGAATTCGAGAAGCAGCGGAACACGGCTTCTTGTGAAGACCACGTTAACCTTCCCTATCCTCCAAAATCTGATCAATGATTAATAAGTGTTGTGTAATCCGCTTCTTCCGATAATGCTTGCACCAATTCTGTACGATAGATAGCAAAAACAAAGAAGTTACAATCACAGCGATTGGAGTAAAAGATCCAAAAATCGATGAAAATAACTCGTTAATGCTGCTTTCATCAGATAACGAGGCAGATCCATTTTTGCTTTGAATCGAAAGAAAATTATTTGTAGTGGAAACGAAAACTCCTAAAATAAAAGTACCCACAGGTAGTATAAATTTTACGAAAAGATCGACAGCAATTTGAAAATACGTTGTTTCAGTATCATACGATTTAAGTAAGATACGGATTTCTTTTAATTCTTGGGTTTCGATCTGATTATAGGCGTTGTAAGTTTGATGAAACCTGTAGTTCTTAATTTTCTTTTTATTTCTTCCCCGAGCTTGATTCCAACTCTTCGTGTACTGCGCAATCGGACCTTCTAGGCGTGATTTGAACATCTCTAATAGAATGGCTTCAATCGTTATGAACAAACAATCGATAATGATGACAATCAGTGTAGTTTGACTCATGGCTGGCCTCCAAAGCTGGAAGAAGATACATACACTATAGGACATAAAGGACTATGGTTCTAATAATTTTACACGGATACAGGAAAATGTAAATATCTGTCGAATGTATCTCGAAAACGAAAAGTCCGCTTTTAAGAAGCGTAGACGTGGTTAGGTTCACGTGAAAGCTGGATAAGGAGCATGTAGACTAGGCTCAATCGATTTTGGGGATGGAGCCTAGGTGAGAGGGGATACGGTATGAGATGGTCGGAAGTTTGTAGCCGCTACCCTAGTTGTTTTGTTTTGGTGGAAGCTCTCAAGGCTGTGTCGAACAATCACATGCGTACAATTGAAGAAATGACGGTTGTGGAAGAATACGATAACCCTATGCAGGCTTGGGCGGGGATACATTAAAGCTATTTACAGAGCATGATAATACTTAGAATGGAACATGAACTATTCAGGGGCTGACGCGGGCGATTGCGGGGAATGGCCTGTCCAGAAAGCACCGATATCATCAGGCTCACATAATCCCTCGGGTTTGGTTACAGGGTTGATTGTACCGAATTCCACGAACGCATGAAAGGGAAGGCCTAGCTTCCGCTAAGTCCTTCCCTCCCTGAGGTCGTTCACCCACAGATTCATATCCTCGAATTTGTCGTAAATCTCGACGCTTTTCGTCAGTCGGCCGTAGTAACGGTATCCCGTCTGCCCGAGGGCGGCATTCATGCCGAACGAAAGGGCTCTCGCCAGCGAATAGGCGCAATAGATCTTCCTGCTGCGCAGTTCCTCTTCCAGAGCATAAATGAGCACTCTCATCAGCCCAAGCTTGCGGTAAGCCGGAAGTGTGGCACAATCCGTAATTTCCGCATTGCGGTACGCTTCGTTGATTTCCGCCGAGGCGGCACTGATTAGCAGGCCCGCTTGTTCCACAAGATAAAAGACGGTGCCCTCCCGGATGACCTTCTCAACGTACCCAGACTGGCTCATGGGGGTCGGGTACGTCTGAAACACTTGGCCGTACAAAGCGGCAAGCGCCTCGGCATCTTCCGGCTGGGCAATACGCAGCGTACAGTCTGCGGGGATCTGCGGGCGTTCCGGCTTCAAGGGGAGCTGAAGCACTTGCCCCAGAATCTGATCTTCCTCGATCCAGTAATCGCTGGTCCGGCGCTCCAGATCGAAGTAGACGGCCATACAGTAGGCATCGCTGCCAAGAAAATAGCCCTTATAAATCCCTTCGAGCATACACCCTTTGGATAAAAAGGCAGACCAATCTTCTTCGCGCGACTTGACGAAGGCTTTGGTTAACGCGTGCTGGCCGGCAAGCTCGCACATACGCCCGTAAATAGCATCGATATTTCCCCGGTAATCGTCCACCCGTATCCTTTTGTTAAAGAAATCGAGGCAAACATGCATCTCGTAATCGCATCCCTGCTCGATTTGATTCGTATAGTAAGCTTGTTCTTCCAGCATGTTTTTCCTCCTCAGAGCTTTCCTCAGGAAAGCTACTTCGTAAGCATGAGCTTAGTTTTCCAAAGGAAAACTATCTTCGTAAGCATAGGCTTAGCTTTCCGCAGGAAAGCTGTCTTCGCAAATCCGTTTCACCCGAGCGGTTCCTCCCTAAAGTTTAAAGCAAAAACAGGGTCAATGCGAGAGAGGATCAAGTCCGCTCCCTTGGTGGACAAAAAGTTTTGCTGCAAAATGATGGCGAAGTGCAAAAGATTTTGCGCCTTTGTACAGCTTCCACCCGGTCTATAAGGTTATTTCGTCCCCAATCCTAAGTTGGCATCAACTTTGCTTATATACCATATGGTAAAAATAATGACAACCTGGAGAGGGGAGAGAACAAACAATGAAATGTATGTGGTGCGATGCGGAGTCGATCCGCGAGAGTGTAAAAGATTGCTATTGGGTGGCGCCGGACGGGAAGACGGCGGTGCAGATTCTGGAAGCTCCGGCGTTGGACTGTCCTAATTGCGGACAATATGTGACCGAAAGCATGTCGCAGCGAATCGAAGAGGCGCTTTATTTGAACGATTTCTCCACGCTAGGAAGCAAGTTCCGTTACGAAGAGCTGATGAACGCGCCGCGGATCAACAAATTTTCGAGCAAGGGTTGACCTGAGATAAGGGACGTGCCTGCTGCCCGCGCAGCCCGAATAAAGCCCTCGACGCTCCCTAAGTGGATGCACGAGGGCTGATTCGCTTGCCCGGACGTTTTTCGCGAGAGGACGATCACCCGCCGTACTACAACAAAACGCGTTCCGGGAGGGCGGTGCGTGGAGGAACTCCGGAGGCCTTGATGAAAAACAACGACTGGTGCAACATGCTCACCACACAGCCCTTCCGCGCGCCAAAATCCTTGCACAGCCCCCGCCTACATAGCGCCTCAAGGGGGGAGCCACCAAAACTCCCCCTATCGCCAACGCCTCACGCCTCTGCGCTCGAAGCATCCTCCTTCTGCTTCACCGCTTTGATCAGCTTTTCCTTCATTTCATCCCGCTTTTGCCTGCGGTCTTTCAGCGAGGTGTGCTCGGAAGCTTCCTCGTACGATTTTCTGCGGCCGATGCGGTGCAAGTTTTCCGGCACAAGGTTGAATTTTTCGTCCTTCATGAGGGCGATAATTCCCGTGCTTGCCGGTGCTTGCTGGATGCCGTAAATTTCGTTGAAGTATTCGTCGGCGCGGCCCGGGACATAATTTTTCGGCTCCGGGTACCCGACGATAACGCCTTCATAGTTGCGCAGGATGACTTTGTCTTGGCTTTGCGAGATCAGATAGTTCGGCTGCAGCGCGATTTTTCCACCGCCTCCGGGGGCGTCGACGACGAAGGTCGGGACGGCATAGCCCGAGGTATGGCCGCGCAGCGCCTCGATAATTTCCAGCCCTTTGGACACGGGCGCACGGAAATGGCCGATGCCTTCGGACAAATCGCATTGGTAAATATAGTAGGGGCGGACGCGGATTTTGACCAGCTCGTGCATGAGCTTTTTCATAATATGCGTGCTGTCGTTAATGCCCGCCAGAATGACCGCCTGATTCCCCAGCGGAACGCCCGCGTTGGCCAGCATTTCGCAAGCCTGCTTCGCCTCGGCTGTAATTTCCAAGGGATGATTGAAATGCGTGTTCAGCCATACCGGATGGTACTTTTTCAGGATGTTGCACAGGTTCTCCGTAATGCGCTGCGGGAAGACGACCGGAGCCCGCGTGCCGATCCGGATAATCTCGACGTGGGGGATCGCCCGCAAATTTTTCAATATATACTCCACAATGTTGTCGTTGATGAGCAAGCCGTCGCCCCCGGACAGGAGCACGTCGCGGACTTCCGGCGTACGGCGGATGTAGTCGATGGCATCGTCCAACTGCTTCTTCGGTACCCCCATGCCCACTTGGCCCGAGAAACGGCGGCGCGTACAGTAACGGCAGTACATGGAGCATTGGTTCGTGACCAGGAACAGCACACGGTCCGGATAACGGTGGGTTAAGCCCGGCGTCGGGGAATCTTCGTCCTCGTGGAGCGGGTCCTCCAGGTCGTATTTCGTTTTCAGCAGCTCCGCGGAGATCGGCACCGACTGCAGGCGGATCGGGCAGCGGGGATCGTCCGGGTGCATCAGCGAAGCGTAATACGGCGTTATATTCAATGGAATCGTTTGCGTCGAAATGCGCACGCCTTCCTCTTCCTCGGGCGTCAAATTGACGACCTGCTTCAACTCGTCCAAGGTGCGGATCGTGTGCGTCAATTGCCACAGCCAATCGTTCCACTGCTCCTCCGTCACGTCTTTCCACAGTTCGACGTCTTTCCAATGCCTTTTGCTGCTGAGAGGGGGAACATTTGCTTTGCTTTGCGGGTCCATCATCGGTACGCTCATCCAGAGCACCTCCATTGATCGTTTTCACTTAATGTATAAGCAAAAACCATGCCAGTACTGGGAGATGCTGTGCCCACGCCGACAAAATTCCACCGCTACGGCTTCCTCGCGATCCCGTACCGGTTCAGCTTATACTGCAAAGCCTGCCGCTTGATCCCCAACGCTTGCGCGGCAAGGCTGATGTTGTACCCGTGACGCTTGAGCGCGTCGACGATCGCCTCCCGCTCCATCTGCTTCATCCGGTCGGTTAATTTCCCTGCCGGGAACGCGGTAAGGTCCGGCTTCCGCAGAGCGGGAACCGGCACGGGACAGGGAACTTCCCGCAGATTCGCGGGCAGGTGACGATCCTCGATGATCTCCTCTTCCGGCTCGATCATATTGAAGGCGGATTCGATGGCATGCCCCAATTCGCGGACGTTGCCAGGCCAGGCGTAAGCCATGAACCGCTGCATGGCCGACGGAGCCAGTCCCGTAATTTTCATGCCGAACATCGGATTGAACTTCTCGATAAAATGCTGCGCGAGTAGCGGAATGTCCTCCTGCCTGCGCAGCAGCGGCGGGAGCTGCAGGTTGACGACATTGAGCCGGAAAAAGAGGTCTTGCCGCAAAATGCCCTTTTCCAGCGCTTCCTGCGGTTCCATGTTCATCGCCGCCACGATTCTGACGTTCACCTGCTGCTCCGTCGTCCCACCGATTCGCCGCACGATGCCGTCCTGCAGCACCCGCAGCAGCTTGGCCTGAAGCAGCAGATCCAAGCTGTTGATCTCGTCCAGAAACAGCGTGCCGCCGCTGGCCTGCTCGAACAAGCCCGCACGGTCCACCGCTCCGGTGAACGCGCCTCGGGTCGTGCCGAACATGATGCCTTCCATCAGGTCGCCGGGTACGGCGGCGCAGTTCTGCGCGATGAACGGATGATTGCGGCGGACGCTCGCATTGTGCATGCTCTGGGCAAATAACTCCTTGCCCGTGCCCGTAGCCCCACAGATGAAGACGGGAGAGCTGGTGCGGGACGCTTTTTTGGCTGTAGAAACCGCTTCCAGAAACGCCGGGCTCTCTCCGATTAAGTCGCTGAAATGATAGCGGGCCGCGCCCGTCTTTTTGCCGTCCTTCTGCTTGGCTTGGTACAACTGGTGGCGCAGGTCCAGAATCTGGTCGTGAAGCTGGACGACGCTGGTAATGTCCTTGGCGACCTCCAGAGCGCCCGTAAGCTGATCGTTATCGAAGAGCGGATACGTGCGGTTGATGGTCGTAATGCGTTTGCCCGTGACGTTGACGTAGGTCTGTATTTTTTCGGGCACCTCTTGTCCGGTCTGCAGCACTTTGGCCAGCGTGCTCGTTTCGTGGGTTAAGGAAGGGTAGACGTGAAAAATATTTTTATGCAGCACCTGCTTCCGCGCAAGGCCGTCGATCTCCGCCATTTTGTCGTTATAAAAGACGGTCGTGCCTTCCCGGTTCACCAGATGGACGCCCACGTCGACCATATTTAATATTTTCTCGAAATATTGGGACCCGAATTCGTTCGGATCGGACATCAGGATCACCGCCTCCAGAAAAATCTCTCAACTAATAAAATATGACATGTCGAATAAGAAAAGAACATCGGCCTCCTCGCGCGAATAAGGTACGGAACTATTCTACTTGATAAAAACAATTAAGGCAAAAATTTGAAATGTTAAAAGAGTCGTCGGAGCATGAAATTTTGCATCCTGAGAAAACCTGGCGAAAAAAATTTTGCGCCGCCGAGAACCAAACGGAGACCGCCAACACTCTAATGGGGTGTATTCCTGATCGCAACAACGGTTGCGGCGGCCGGCTTGTTTATGGCTTCGATTCCGGCGGCGCAGGTGCCGCAGAAGGCTTTTGCAGCAGAACAGTTAATTGGAGACGGAGCTCGATCCGAAGACAGTGGAAGGGGCGCGTCAGGTGATGCAGGAGCTGTGGCATTACCGGGCCGCTTCCCGGTAATCAGGCGGGGCTCATCGGTCTTGTCCAGAACGGAAAGGCGTTGGAGCGCAAAAGCTTGAAGTTCGTCGGGAAGAACGGAGAGGCCTACTCGTACGTACAAGAGTTTTCGCCGCTGGATAAAGAGCAGCCCGTTCGTCTGACGACCTATACGATGCCGCAAATCGATTTTTATAAGGAGCTGGAAATGCGGATCCCGATCCGCTGATGGGTTTAAAGCCGTGCGGTCCTTGGTAGAAGGACTTGCACGGCTTTTTTTTCGATTTACAGCGAACTGAAATATACGATGGCGGCCAGAAGCAGGTTAGGGAATCCGATCATAAAACAGTACGTTGCCCACTTCCCTCTGGCTGCTCTATCCTTGGCGGTACTGATCCAATAGTTGGCCCTCGCCCGATCACCGCTTACGCTAGAAGCTGTAAGGATGGCTGCCGCTCCTGTAAAAATCAGCCCGACTATCCCGGCATACGTATAAAATATGGCGGGGTCTTGCAAAAACATAGCGGTCAGTGCGACAACGAGCAAGTAACCCAGCCCAAGGATGAGGGAGTTTCTCACAAGCGATCACGCCCCATTTTCGATGGAATCCTATCCAATTCGAACTTTCTCATTTAAGTTTACTATCGTTTAAAAAAATATTCCATAGTTCTTCGATCGGAACGACGGATCTGGCGCGATCGGTAACAGGGGCGCCGTCTGTCCAAAGGAACGGATAAATCGACACTCCCTGATTTCCATCGATAGGCCGAATCTCTTCTGCCCAGCCTTCCCACCGAAAAGTCTCATAAAATTTTTGCACATCGCCAAAGCAAGCCCAATATAAAAAATCCGAAAACCCCATATCCAGACTTTCCCACTCCAAGGTATCGGGAGCAAAATAAAATACATCTCCCGGTTTGCCCTCGAAGGCTCCGCCGTTCAGCGCAAAAAAGCCGCCTACTACGTCGTCGGCGATCAAGAACGATGAAGGAAGTCTTGTGCTTTTTCCATCGGCGCCGATTTCATTCCATGTGATCAAATTCCTCGGCAGCCGTCGACTGCCGGAACCCAAGATGCGCAGCCAACCGTTCTCGATGAGGATGCCGCCGGTATAATACGCAACAGTACCTAAGACGGATCGGGTCGTCACTTGCAGTTGATGCAGTACCTCTGCGGCTTCGTGCGGATTCGCGGGTAAAATTTCGACGGTATTGGCAGCCTTGGCAACCCAGTCCTGCACTTCCAGCCATGTGGACTCCGTTTCGTCAATCAGTTCATCCAACGATTTCATTTATAGCACCTCATTTCATAAGGACCTCTCTTCATCCAAAAATTATACAACAACACGATCTCGATAAAAAATTTAACGGTTCGGAGTTAACCAAAGTTAATATCCTTCGGTTATTCCATTTGGTACTCTAGATGTAACTATTTGGACCCAAAGTAACAAGGAACTTTCGAAGGAGTGAATTCGAGTTTGATCCATATCACATTACGGAGACTGTTCTGGTGCGCGGTCTTTTTGGCGAGCGTGTTTGCAGGGGGGAGTCAGCTTGCGCATGCGGCAGTCATGATGGAACCATTGCCGGATTCGGCGAACTTGCCGGAAAATATTTCGGGCGTTACATCCAGCTTGGTGCAGTCCGGCAACCGCATCATGGTGACCGGGGGGCAAAAGGCAAATTCGTCTACTTTTGCGCGGTATTCCTATACATTCAACCCGACGGATCGGTCCTGGACTTCGCTTGCGCCGCCCTTGCAGCTTTCTTATCACAAGCAAAGCATGCTGAAGGACGGAAGAGTGCTTGTCACAGGCGGGTCGAAGTTCGTCCCGGGGACAGGATACGTTTACAATAACGTGGCCAAAATTTACAGCCCCTACTCCAATACCTGGTCTGATGGCGCGTCATTGCCGGTAGGGAGTATATTCGGAAACACCCAAAGCACCTTGCTGGACGGCCGGGTGCTTATCGTAGGCGGTGCGAACGAGATTTGGTCGGGAATGGACCGCAGCACGATGTATAATCAGGCCTATGTATACGATCCGGGTATGAATCGTTGGGAGGAAGCGGCTCCTTATCCTTATCCCATTTACGATGCTGCACAGAGCACGCTAAAGGATGGACGCGTTCTCGTTACCGGCGGGCAGAGCCATTACGTCTACCGCTTCGATGCTTATTTGTACGATCCATCGAATAATACGTGGACCAAGGCGGGGAATCTGCCGTTTGAAGGCGACACGTTTTTCCGCCATGCCCAGGTGACGCTGCCGAACGGCAAAGTGCTGGTGATGGGAAAAAAGTATTTCTATATATACGATCCGGCGACGAACCAATGGACAAAGGATACGGCTACGATTCGACAGCTGACCAATGCCCAACTTTCGGTATTCGGGAATGATGTGTATGCTATGGGCGGATATGACGAGAATTGGGAAACCAATGTGAACGTATATAAGCTCACGTTTGATTTTACGCCGCCTACGGCCCCGGCGATTAGCGGCCCGGGCCCCGAGTGGAGCACACAAGACGTAACGGCGGTGATCACGCCGGGCACGGATGCGGACTCCGGGGTCGCCCGTACGGAGTACAGCTTATCCGGGGCGACGACACTCGGCTGGACGCCTTACAACGATGGAGACAAGATAACCATTACGAATGACGGACAAACCACGATTAGCGCAAGAACGATAGACCTCTCAGGCAATATAAGCCCAATCGCGACGGCCGTCGTCAAAATCGATCGCACGGCGCCGACGCAGCCGGTAGTCAAGCTTTCGGCAGCGTCATGGACGGCCTCCGATGTCGCGGTAACGATTACGTCCGGAACCGATAACGGCGGGTCCGGCGTGAATCGTACGGAGTTCAGCTTATCCGGTGCGACGACGCTGGCTTGGACGACGTATACCGGTCTGGTGACGATCACGGCCGAAGGCCAAACGACGGTAAGTGCGCGAACGATCGACAACGCAGGGAACATCAGCAGCGTCGGGACTGCCGTGGTGTCCATTGATAAGACGGCGCCGACGGCTCCGGCGGTTATTCCGGCGACCTCGCAATGGACCTCTGCGGCAAACGTCGCGGTGACGATCACAGGGGGAACGGACAGCGGCGGCTCGGGCGTAAACCGTACGGAGTACCGCTTGACGGGAGCGACGACGTTGGGGTGGACGACATACACCGGGCCATTGTCGATCGCGGCCGAGGGCCAAACGACGGTAAGTGCAAGAACGGTAGACAATGCGGGGAATACGAGCGTTACCGCCTCGACCGTCGTCAAAATCGACCGGACAGCCCCGACGGCGCCATCCCTTAGCGCATCCGCAGGTTCATGGACCGACTCGGATGTCACGGTGACGATCACGGGAGGAACGGATAGCGGCGGCTCGGGCGTGAACCGAACGGAATACAGCTTGACGGGAGCGACGACGCTCGCATGGAAGGCCTATACGGACCCAGTGACGATTACCGCCGAGGGTCAAACGACGGTAAGTGCGCGAACGATAGACAATGTGGGAAATATAAGTGTTATTGCCTCGACCGTCGTAAAAATCGATCGGACAGCCCCGACGGGGCCGACCCTTAGCGCATCCGCAGGTTCTTGGACGAATTCAGACGTCACGGTAACGATCACAGGAGGAACGGACAGCGGGGGTTCGGGCGTGAACCGAACGGAATACAGCTTGTCAGGAGCGACGACGCTCGCCTGGACGGCTTATACGGGCCCGGTGACGATTACCGCCGAGGGTCAAACGACAGTGAGCGCGAGAACGGTGGACAATGTCGGAAATATGAGCTCGACCAACACCGTTGTTGTGAAGGTGGATAAAACAGCGCCGACCGTACCGACAGTAAGTCCGGCGACCATGCAATGGACCTCCGCGCCGAACGTGGCTGTGACGATCACAGGAGGGACGGACAGCGGGGGCTCGGGAGTGAAGCGAACGGAGTACAGCCTGACGGGAGCGACAACGCTCGCATGGACGACGTATACGGGCCCGTTAGCGATTACGGCTGAAGGCCAGACGACGGTAAGTGCGAGGACGATAGATAATGCGGGGAATATAAGCGCTATAGCCTCGGCTATCGTGAAAATCGACCGGACGGCGCCAACGGCTCCTGCCCTTAGTTCATCCGCCGGTTCTTGGACGAATGCGGACGTCACGGTAACGATCGCAGGAGGAACGGACAGCGGCGGCTCGGGCGTGAACCGAACGGAATACAGCTTGTCAGGAGCGACGACGCTCGCGTGGACGGCCTATGCGGGCCCGGTGACGATTACGGCCGAAGGCCAGACGACGGTGAGCGCAAGGACGATAGACAATGCCGGGAATACCAGCGTTATTGCCTGGACCGTCGTTCGCATCGACCGGACGCCTCCGGCGGCCCCTATCATCACGGCGCCATTGGCAGGGGCGGTTCTTCCGAACAACAAGCCGACGGTGACCGGCACGACTGAAGCGAATGCGACCGTGAATATCACGTTGGACGGTGGGGCGAGCTCGACCGTGACCGCGGACGGAAGCGGCCGATGGTCGTATACTCCGGCCGCCGCGCTGGCGGATGGCGTCCACAAAGTCAAGGCGGTTTCGAAAGACGCCGCAGGCAACGAAAGTCCGGCTTCTGCGGAAATATCGTTTACCATCGATACGCAGCCTCCGGCACCGCCGATGATCGGAACACCGGTCAACGGCGGTTGGATCAATAGCCGTCGGCCGGTCATTACCGGTCAGGCGGAAGCGGGCGCGACCATAGCGCTGTATTTGGACGCGGCTCCGGTCGGCACGACGACCGCAGACGGCAGCGGCACGTGGACGTACCTGTGGCCTACGGATTTGGCTGACGGTGCGCACAGCCTGAAAGCTACCGCAGCGGATGCGGCGGGGAATGTCAGTCAGGCGTCCGCCGTGGTCTCTTTCACCGTAGATACGCAAGCTCCGGCCGCCCCGGTTATCCTTACACCAGCCGACGGGGCCATCACAGGCAGCAACCGGCCGATGATCTCCGGGACCGCCGAAGCGGGGGCAGTTCTTATTATTGATTTGGATGGAACCGAGACGGCAGCAGGGACGGCAAATGCCGGTGGCAACTGGTCTTATTCGCTACCGGACGCTCTGACGGATGGCAGGCATGCGATCAAAGTACGGGCGAAGGATGCGGCGGGAAATATTAGTCCCGCGTCCGCGACGGTGCATTTTACGGTAGATACCGAAGCGCCCGCGGCTCCGGTTATCCTTGCTCCGGCCGATGGTACGGCGACGAAACAAAGCAAGCCGGTTATTCGAGGAACTGCTGAAGCCTATGCCACCGTCCGTGTGGTCGTAAACGGAAGTCCGGCAGGCACTGTGATGGCGAATGCTGGAGGCAGTTGGACCTTTATTCCGCCTATCGTATTCGGCGATGACGTCTATACGGTTAGGGCGACGGCAACGGATGCCGCAGGCAATATTAGTCCGCCATCCGCGGAGATCAGGTTCACGGTAGATACGTTGGCCCCTCCGGCGCCTGTCGTGACAAACCCGGCTAACGGCGCCGTGACGAACCGGTCGAAGCCGACTATCGCGGGCAAGGCGGAAGCCAGTGTCACGGTGAGCGTGTACGTAGACGAAGTGCCGCTGGCGGAAACGGCTGCCGACGCGGGAGGCAAGTGGAGCTACACGCTTACGGATAGCCTGGCTGTAGGTACGCATGCTGTGAAGGCGCAGGCGACGGATGCGGCCGGCAATGCGGGACCGTTTTCCGCGAGCCATACGTTCACGGTCGTATCGGACAATGCATTACTGCAAACCTTGCAGCTCAGCGACGTCACGTTGAATGAAACGGTTACCGGGACGACTTACCGGTACACGGCACAAGTTCCGTTTTCGGTGACGGCAACTACGGTGACTGCCGTTCCTGTCGACGGAAACGCCTCGGTTCTGGTGCTGCAGGACGGCGAAGCCATTTCAGGACCGCTTCGGCTCCGTGTCGGAGCCCAGACGATCACGATTCAGGTGACGGCGCAGGACGGAACGACGGTTCAGCTCTACAACGTACTGGTGACGAGATCGCCCTCCAGCGAAGTGCAGTTGAGCGAGCTGACGCTGAGTCACGCAGCTCTGGCTCCGGAATTCCAAGGTGGGATGACGCGCTATACGGCGACCGTTACGAACGACGTCTATGCGCTGACGGTGCGGGCAAAGGCGGCGAGCAGCGAAGCCTCGATTCGCATCAACGGACAATTTTTTGCAAGCGGAGAGGCGGTCCTGCCTGTGGAGCTTCAGGTGGGAGCCAACCCGATAACGGTCGCGGTGACCGCGCAAGACGGAGTCACGACGCAGTCGTATACGGTGATGGTACACCGGAAGCCGAGCTCCAATGTCCTCTTGAACGGGCTCCTGTTATCAGAGGGAACTTTGAGCCCGGCGTTCGATAGCGGCATTGTTCATTATGAAGCGGCTGTCGAGCATGGGGTGACGAGCATGACGGTGACGGCATCGGTCTATGACCGGAATGCGCTGCTGACCGTTAACGGCAGAGAAGTGGCGAGCCATCAGCCGTCCCAACCGGTCGAGCTTCAGGTTGGCGTCAACCGCCTCGCGATAATGGTAACTGCCCAAGACCGCGTCAGCACGCAGGCCTACACGGTGGAGGTCACCCGCAAGCCAAGCACGAGCGCCGGCTTAACCGGTCTAAGGCTGACCGATGCGGCGCTGTCTCCGGCATTTGACAGTGAAATCACCGCATACGAAGCGAGCGTAGGCCATTCGCTCGGCAGTACGACAGTGACGGCGTCGGTCTATGACCCGAACGCTCGGATCTCGATCAACGGCAAGGTGACGCTTAGCGGGGAAGCATCTGCGCCGATTGCCTTGCAGGTTGGGGCAACAACGATTCGGATTACGGTAACGGCGCCGGACGGGCAAACTGTGCGGACGTATACGGTGCGCGTTCATCGGGAGGCTGCCCCGGAGCAGCCGTCGGACTCTTCCTCCGGGGGGAATGCGGGTGGAGGCGGCCCGGCTCCTGTCGAGGAGCCTAAAGTGCCGCAGAAGCCGGCAGTGCCCGACCGACAGCCCGCTGTACCCGATAAGCCTGCCGGTTCTTCGGCAGCTTGCGCCCCGGTGGCGAAGGTGCGTTTTACCGATATGTCCGGACATTGGGCGGAGTCATCGGTTTCGGAGGCCTCCGGCTGTGGCATCGTCGACGGGTTCGACGACGGAACGTTCCGGCCGAACGATCCAGTCACCCGAGTCCAGTTCATCACGATGCTGGTCCGGGCTAAGGGAATCGACAAGTCGGGGGGGATAGCTCCTGCTTCGGCAGCCTTCGCGGATCAGGAAGCCATTCCGTCTTGGGCCGCCGAAGCTGTGTTGATGGCCGTACAGCGCGGGATCGTTGACGGGTATGAGGACGGAAGCTTCCGTCCGGATGCGCAAGTGACGCGGGCCGAGATGACCGCGATGACGGCTCGCGCCTCTAACTTGCAAGCAGGGCCCGAAGCGGAGCTCTCGATGTTTACGGATGCGACGGATATTCCCGTCTGGGCCAAGGGCTATATTGCCGCCGCCCGGCAGCACGGGTTCGTTCAAGGGCGGGAAAATGGGCGCTTTGCGCCGCAGGAGCATACGACACGGGCGGAAGCGGCCGTGCTGCTGCTGCGGTGGGCTCGTTCGGCGGATCAATAAGCAGAAAGTAAAGAACGCAAACCTGGCAAGGTTGGAGTCGCCGGGTTTGCGTTTCTTTTTGCGGGTTAGAGAGGTTCGTCGTTCAAATAGCTGGCATCTCGTAAAGAGGTCGTCTGCCACTGCTTCAATTGCCGTTGGCGCGGTGTTATTTCGTTGCCAGGCGTGTCCTGCTCGAAAGTCGCATTTTGGTCAGCCCATATTTTCGCAAATACGATGCGTCTCGCTTCATAAAACGGGCATCTGCCGTTGATCTGAATACCGTGTACGGTCGGATATAATTCGGAATAGTTACTTCCACCACTTTATTAATCGGCGAATCCAAAAATATTATTTGAAAGTAACGTTATTTTTGAGTAATATTTATAATTGATATTGGTTGTGCGTATTTTTTTTGTTTCACGAAACGAAAGTGAGCACGATTGTTACACGAGCTGGGTTGACTCAACCCGCCTTACACCTAATGTAGAAGCACAGACGTTCCCAAGCGGGTATTGATAGCGGTAGAGTCTTTAATCCGCATCGAGCTTTTCCTGGCACCGGGGAAGATATAATCAAGAGAGAACTTGTTATGCGGCATGCTTGCAAATGAAGGTGCCTATGCACAACATTTTCAAAGGAGTGAAGTCAAATCATAGCTAAAGTCTTGCAAGTGATTCTGGCCGTTTTTATTTTTACAGGGGGCATTATAAAACTGTTACGTGTTCCGTTTCAGGTTGAGCATTGGCAGCACTACCAATACCCATTGTGGTTCATGTCAGTAACCGGATTTCTTGAACTGATTGGAGGTATAATGCTGATTGCCAGTATCCGGAACCGACGGTTGGCTATTGGGGCAGGCGCATTATTGGTAATTCTCTTGTTAGGAGCGATTCATGCCCATATTTTTCGGGCAAATCAACCGGTTGCAACCACCATTCCCGCATGGGTCTGTTTGATTTTGTCGATCATGGTCATTATCCGGAACCTGAAGAAAGTATAATTGGCACGATACAAGCAGTTGCGAAAGCAGCTATCCTTGTGTCTTAACGATTTTCTCTATCTTCTGCAATTTGTCGTGCCATTTTAAAGCTATTCATAAAGTATTCAAGCGGTAACTCTTCTTTGTAATCTTCGTCATGTTCAAAAAGTTTGAAGTTCGCTTTATGTTGAATTAAATCTTCGACTAAATCTTTCATTTTTTCCATCTCATTATTATTCACATAATCAACTTCCATAAGAGGATTGATATTACTAATACGAGTTTTAATCTCTGATAGATCTAAACCCGTATGTTTCTTGATAGTCATTAACAAATGACTAGCGCTTTCAGATAAAAGCGTTATAGCGATTCTCGTCATAGACAACTCTTCCTTCTTTTTTATATAAAATGCACGTAAGAAAGGGAGTTTTTCATATTGATTCCATTTTCCCTTTATGATTTCTAGCCAGATTTAAAACTTCAATACCAAAATTCAAGCCGTAGTCATCAGCATCATAAATACTCTCATACATTCGTCCAATATATTCAAAATCAGGACTCATATAATCTTCTGGAATAGCACCACCTATTTTTGATGAAAAATACCTATCCTCTTCCTCATCACTATAAATTCCAAGACCAATCTCTAATACATCTGGTTCTAGCCCTTCTTCATAGTATATGATACGCTCTTTTAATCGATTAATAGGAATACCTTCATTATTACTATTCAATTCTGCACCAATTGGTACTTCTACAATAATTGGAATATCTTCTTCATTAACATCTTGATATATTTGCCAACATAAAACCCCTTCAATATTCGGAAACTTCTCCTTATCGCAATAGATTTGCATTACAAATCCATATTGTTCATCTTCGAAATAAAATAGGGAATTTTTTCAGGTTTATGAGTTGGTACCCCTCCAATTTTATCAAGGTAAATATTTTTTTCATCTCCTGGAACACGTTCCCTCGTTTTCATGTAGAATACCCGTTTCATTTTTGCCTCCTGTTCTTCTAGTGTTTTGCAAATAATTTTATCTTATTATCATATCCAGCTTCTCTAGAGCTTTTTTTCACTTACACCAAAGTGAATATCTACAGGCCTATTATCAACATGAGGTTACTAAAGCATTATCAGCGTTACCCGTCCCCTATGTTGTAAAACCAATCTACTAAAAAGTAACGGCGGTTGCTAAGACTACTAGCGATACCACCTATTAGCTTGCCTGTTTTCTGCTTGTTCGGGGAGACGGAACGCTGTCATCATGCCGTAGATTATTGTTGGGGTTGTAAATGGGCTTACACAAAAATATGTTGACAGACCCTGTTAGAAGTTTTCTTGTTTCCAGTCAGTCTCACATTTTTTTTCGTAAGTTATAAAACCTTCAGTCGAATATCTTTTTTCAAGCATTCTGCTAGCTTCGTATTTACTACAATCCTTCTCCATATAAATTTCATCTTGTAAAAATAATATAAATATAGAACTAGAGGCATCGTTATTCGCCAAATAGAAGCCCAATAATTCGTTGTATTGAGTGCTAAAAAACAAACCTATATACTCTATTTTGAGTTTAATATTTTCCTTGCATTCAATTAATCCTTCATAACTAGCAAATAAATTAAAATCATCCAAATCGTAAATTCTATTCACTGAGATTAACGGATTCATGCCTTTTATATACAAGCCTATAACATCACCATTATCTTTCTCAAGGAAAAGGACATGGTCTAATCTCTCATTATCATCCTCATCATGTAAATAAATCATATTGGAAATTTCTTTTTGCTCGAAAAAATAATCAAACTTTTTTGTAAAAGATATTATATAGTTATTCATAGTCGTCCTCACTCTCTAATCAAATCTAATTCGGATTTTAACTTACTTGATAAACGATCTCCTTTTTTATTTAAGAAAGTCAATAGTTCGTTTGTATTTCGATTAACTAAAACAACTGCATCACCCTGAACAAAAGCGTCTACAGAGTCGATTGTATTCCACTCAAAAGGTTTCGAATTGCGAGATTTTTTGAGTCATTTACAATTGATAAAATGAACTCTTTCATCCCTTCTTTATCCCCTTTTTTAACTGGAACACCTAAATCCCTTGAAGTTTCATAAATATCTTGAGCATGTTTTTTAATTTTTTTTGGAATTTGGATTAAAATTCGCACCAACATTACCCGTCCCCTTAGTACTAATCGGTTATAATAACTTAAGGAATATTTTGCTGCAAACCGATTGGAATTTTTAAACTTCTTGGGGGCTTGATCATGGAACCGGTAGTGAAGCATGCATGGAATTTATCTGAAATGGATGCAGTCAAACTGCAACAAGAGTTGTCTTTAAAAATCGTAAAGGAAGATCAACTTAAAGAAGTTAATTATGTGGCTGGAGTAGACGTAGCGTACAGCGAACATAGTGACAAATTAATCGCGGCAATCGTTATTTTAGAAGCAAGTTCATTACATATCATAGAATCGGTTGTGGTGGAAGACATGGTTCATTTTCCATATATCCCCGGTTTGTTTTCATTCAGGGAGATTCCTCCTCTGCTCAAAGCATTCAAGCAAATAAAAACCCCTCCGCAGCTCATCGTCTGCGACGGTCAGGGAATGGCTCACCCCAGACGATTTGGATTAGCGAGTCATTTGGGAGTTCTATTCGACATTCCTACCATCGGATGCGGAAAAACGAAGTTATTAGGGGAGTTCCAAGACCCTGAAGTAAAAAGAGGTTCCTCTTCTCCATTAGTTGATCATAGGGAGGTGATCGGGGCTGTGTTAAGAACTCAGGATCATGTTAAACCTATTTTCGTGTCCATTGGTCATCGCATTTCCTTAGCCACGGCTTGCGAATGGATCTTAAAGCTCTCCCCGAAATATCGTTTGCCGGAAACAACGCGGCAAGCCGATCAGCTTGTGAATAAAGTTTTAGCCGGTCTTCAAAGAGAACAGGAATAAACGAAAGGGCGGATTTCCGCCCTATAAAAACTGTTACCCTATCATATTAGAACTCATATGAATTGTATGGTTGAACCTTTCTTTATCCTCTCTATGTCCACCCTTTCTCTAATATTTAACCCAATAAGAGGAAAATTGGCAATGGAAAAAGACACACTGACATCCTTAATCTCATATTCAAAGCTTGTCCCGTCTACATTACTTACGGCTATCTTTGAACCAATCAAGTTCTTTAATTTTGTAATTTTATAAGGATCCGTTTCATCTACACTAATCTTTAGCACCACACCGCGGTTTGGCAGATCAATAACGTCTTCTAACCTCATGATCTCCATAAGATCCGCTTCCTCTCTCAAAACGGCTTAACCAGCATCAAGTACAGCACGACCAGCGGGATGATGATGACCAGTGTGCCGAACACATCCCATGTACGGGAAGCTTTCCGATACGCAGCGGTAAGCGCGCCTTCCGTTTCGGCAACGACGCTTTCCTTCATCATTTTCCGTTGGGCGGGAATGAGGAGAATGCCCCAGATTAAGCCGCTGAGCACAAACAAGCCTTCCGACGCCGTCATCCAGTTCAGCTCTGCGAGTGAATACCCGTTCAAGGCGGCCATGATGTGGCCTGTTGCGAGCAGCAGGATGACGCCGGGCAGCGTAAACCAGTAATCGGCGTGCATCACATTGCGCGCCACCCGCCGGATGTGGGCCAGATCTTGACCGCGCTCCGCCGACAGCTTCCAGAACGCCGCCGTAATGATGTTGCCGAGGAACAGCACAGCCCCAAGCACGTGCAAAAAAATTAACGCTCCCATGTTCACTTCTCCTCCTTGTGTTGACTATCCAGCATTGCTGCGCATTCCAATAAGGCATCGATTTTGGCCTGGTGATAGCGAATGCCGATGGTAAGAGAAAGCAGCTGATGCTTGGGCATCTGCTGATGATACTGATCATGCATCCCTTGAAGGATGCTCAGCTTCGCTTCGTGCTGCTTGCGGCTTTGCCCGATCCAATCCAGCATTTCGCCCTCGTCCATCTTCCCGCCAAAAAACAGCCTCATGCACACATCGGAACGTACATTATCTTCCTCGACCGGCTGCTCGTAATATTGAGCCAGAACCGCCCGCCCGGCCTCCGTGATGGAATATTCGTTTTTGTTCGGGCGGTCCTCCTGTATAATCGTGCGTTTCTCGATACAGCCTTCCTTTTCCAAGTTTTTGAGCGTCGGATAGACGCTGCCGTAGCTTCCCTCGAAGAAAAAGGAGATCGGTCCTTCAAAATTTTTTTTGATTTCGTACCCGGTCATCGGCCGCTTGCTTAATAGGGCAAGGGCCACATACTTGGCCTGCAGCTGCATCGGCGCAGCCTCCTTTGATGATATAATCATTATTCATATTCATAATGTTAATATAAATGCGGCACGGCGATTTGTCCAGTTTTTTTCTTGCTATATGAAAAAAGCTCCCGAGATCTTGATGACCGGGGAGCGGATGTTCATTTATGGTCCCATTGACTATGACATTAATGATATGGTTTATAATGCGGATACCGAATAGAAAAGAGGGTGGACTGAATGAAGCAACGAAGTCTAGTAGTGCTAGGAATATCCGGAAGTTTGCGCGAGCAGTCGTCTAATACACGGCTGCTCTCGATCATCGGAGGAATGATGCCCGCCGGTATGGAGTTTCGTATGTATCAAGGGCTCGCGAGTTTACCGCATTTCAGTCCGGACTTAGACGGTGACGAAGCTCATTGGCATGGGGCGGTGCGCGAATGGCGGGAGGAGCTGCGAGCGGCGAATGCGATCGTGATCTGTACGCCGGAATATGCGCGGGGCGTGCCGGGCACGCTCAAGAACGCGCTGGACTGGATCGTATCCTCGGGCGAGTTCGTGAACAAGCCGACGGCGGTCGTAAGCGCGTCTCCGCATCCGGATGGCGGCGCTACAGCGCTGCAATCGCTGACACTAACTCTCAAGATGATGAGCGCGGCTATCCCGGACGAAGCGTCACTTGCCGTTCCGTTCGTTAGCAAGATGATCGGACCGGATGGCAGCGTGACGGATACGAACACCTTGTCATCGCTGCTCAATCTGGTTCGGGCGCTGTCGCAGGCCATTCCGGAGAAATAATTTGTTATGTGCTAATGGGGCAGTCGGTGAACGAATGCAGCATGAAACGCATGACATGACGCCGACTTCCCGCAGTACCCACCTCGACAAAGCCGAACTCTTTAAATTGCGGAACAAATCCCATAAAACGATAGCTTGGGGAATCGGGGGCAACAGGGTAAGCTTCAACAACGGCTGCACCTCTTTGCCTCGCATGTTCAACCGCCGCTTGAAGCAGTTGTTTCATGACCCCTCGTCCGCGAAACTCACGAGCTATATAGAAGCAAACCAAAGACCAAACATGATCGGGATTCTCATTGGTTTCGTATAATCCCCCCGAGATCACGATAAGTTGAACGCGGAGCGATGGAGCACCATGCTACGGGCTCGTCGCCCGCATATCCCAAGATACCTATGGGAATGTTCTTGAACCATGTTCCGGATTGCAGCTTTTTTGGTTACCTTCGTTTTCCGATCTTCAGGTTTCCCGCGCCAAACCATACACCAGCAATTTTTTGGTCCGCCCCGACGTTCAAAAAGCTTCTCAAAATCCGGCCAACGACCTTGATCGACTTCAAAGAAATCCAGCTTTACAAAAGGATTGGAAATATCCATTACCTTTATGACCTCGCATTTATCATGAATTCCTCTAAAATAGCTCTTAACCCATCCGGATCGCTAAGCATGGGCAGGTGCCCTGTGTCCAGACTTCGTACCCATTGGGGGGAAAGGTTCGAAATCATTTTATTTTGCAAAGAAGGACTGAACTCCTTGTCTTTGGTTAGCTTTACATATAACGTTGGAACCGCCGGCAGGGATACCTTGATTCGGTCCGTATACACGCGTATGGCCTCGGGTGTGAACCCTTTGATGATCTCCGCGGTTTGTTCTGCTGAAAGATCGCTGCACAATCCCGCACGAATTGCCGCTTCCGGCGGCTTCGTACCGATGATTCGCAAGATGGTTGAGATTAGCATTCTTTGGGGGAATGGCAGCACGGACAAAAAGGAACCGCCGTTTTTCGGAATCGCTGCCCCTACCGAGATATAGCCTGCTAAACGATCGTTTCGTTCAGATGCAAGCCGAAGACCGATCACTCCCCCAAGCGAATGCGCCACGATAACGAACCTCCGAGCTCCCCATTCGTCTACTTGTCTTTTTACATGAGTAACATAATCGTCTAGAGAAAGCTTTTTCCGCGATTCCATTGAATCTTGTCTTCGAGGATAAGTGGCCATCAGATAAGGATAATCAAGTCCATCCACAACTTTGCTCCAGATACGGCTATCCAGTCCCGCTCCGCTAAGGAAAACGAAACCTATCTTTTCTTGAGTGCCTTCTTGAATGGACATCTTCTTTTCCTCCATTGCCGGTTAAGATGATTACAAGTTAAATGTAGCATTTAAATACGACAAATTATGGCTTATTTATATGCTAAGATAAAAATAATACATGGAGGAGGGAAGGTATTGCAGAAGTCACAGCGGCTAATCCAAATGATGATGAGAATAAACGCCAGCAAGTCATTTACTGTCCGGGAGTTGGCCGATGAATACGGACTGTCCAGCCGAACGATTACGCGGGACTTGCAGGAACTAAGCGAGCTCGGTGTTCCCATCTACTCTGTCCAAGGAAGAGGGGGAGGTTATAGGCTGCTCCAGGAAAGGCTCCTCCCACCGATCAGTTTCTCTGAAGGCGAAGCCATTGCGATGTTTTTTGCATGCCAATCTTTGGATTATTTTAGTTCACTGCCATTTGGCGAGGGAGCAGATTCCGCGCTTCGCAAGTTTTACCACTATTTACCTGCGGATGTAAAAGAGAAGATTGATCGTTTAAAGAACAGGATCATGTTCTGGAGTCCCTATCGATGGATGTCTCCGGAGGTTCTCCAAACCTTACTGCAGGCTATTATGATTCGCAGCGTTGTTACCATCAAATACAAATCCGGCAGCGGCGTTTCGGAGCGCAATATTCAGCCCATCGGACTCTATGCGAGTTCCGGCTTCTGGTATTGTCCCGCATTTTGCTTTCTACGGGAAGAAATCAGGCAGTTTAGAGCAGATCGGATTCTGTCTGCCGCGATCAATGAATCGATTCCTTGCCGGGATGATATCACGCAGAAGACGCTAATGGATAAGCCCCGAAAAGACCAACAGGAACAAACGGTGCTCCGGCTGGAGCTGACGAAAAAAGGCGTCTGGTTGCTGGAATCGAATTCGCGGATCGCTCCCTATATCGTGTGCAATGAGGACGGAAGCGGGTATGCCGACATCCGGATCGCTGCAGAGGACTTGAGCTTTTACGTGGACTTTATCTGGCAATTCGGGAGTGATGTGAAAATAACGGGACCTATCGAAGCCATAACGTATATGAAACAAAAAATCGAGTCCGTGCGGCTGCTGTATTGTTAAACAGCTATCTTTTTGTGAATTCGCTACGTAATGACGTACCACCCTATCGTTTACGATCTGCTACAATGTGCGTCATCGGGACTAAAAATCAGTCCATTACTCCGAAAAGATGGTGAAATCATGGAGAACGAGTTTGCAGATAAGTACGAGCATTTATTGGTAGAGGAGAAGGAGTTATCGCAAAAAATCGCAACGTGCGAGCAATGCGTTACCGCCGTGCTCGGTTGTATTGAGCAGCATTCGGATTCGATTCATTTGCACACGGTCGAAGATGTGGTCGGCTTAATCCATACGATCAGCAGCGATTTGCAAACGGAGCTGTTGCATTTGAGACTGGAAAAGAGTGTAATGACAAGCAAGCTGAATACATAAGTAAAATCTTTCTTCGTTAAATTCCATATTACGGTATAGGAAAACCGTCATCTGGTTGTTTTTCTACAGTTTCACTTTATATCCCCCTGCTTCGCCAAGGAAATCCTTTCTTGTCAATCCAGTCTAACAGTTGCTTTGCATATCTTTCAAAAATCTCTTGGTCGATCCTTATATACGCCCAAAGCCATCTCGTCGTTGGCGGCGAAGTAATCGAATAGAGGAGGGGGCTCTTCTCGGCTTAAACCGGCAACATCCGTTTGACCTTCGGGTCAGGCGGATGTCCGGGAAGCGTAAGGTCTGTACAGCCGCCTTAATCGCAAAAACGTTCGGCAGGGTTACGCTGGCTACCTCATCGCTTTATACAAATCGATCTTACGATGAATCATGGCTTGATACGACATCAGTCGATCGATTTGCGATTTTACGTTTTCTCCTTGCTTTTCAAGCAGGCAGATACGTTGGTCGATGGTCTTGTTTCCCTGTACAAATTCCTTGATATCCGAAATGGACATCCCCGTCGCCCGAAGACAACAAATAAATTCGAGCATTTCAATGTCTTTTCTTTCATACAGGCGTATGCCGCTTTCATTGCGGTTCACGATCGGCATAATGCCTTCCTTCTCGTAATATCGCAAAGTATGAATGGATAAGCCGGTTTGCTCCGACACTTGACCGATCGTGTAGCTCATCGTTAATCCCTCCTGTTGAAGCCTATTCAAAATAAAGGCCCACCTGCAACAAGGTGAGCAATCGTAGTAATATCATTATAATTCCTGGTTCGTCGGCCTTACAATGATTTCATTGACAGCCGTATGTTCCGGTTGGGAAATCGCATATAGAATCGAATGGGCGATGGCTTCGGCCGGCAATGAAATTTGCAATGCATCGCTTATACTTTTTTTAATTTCTTCGTTCGAAATGGTATGTACCAACTCCGTTGATACGGCACCGGGACAAATAATCGTTGTGCGAATGTTATTTTCGGCTTCTTCTTGCCGCAAAGCATCGGTAATCGCCCGGACGGCAAATTTTGTTCCCGAATAGACAGCCCATGTTTTTCTTACGATATGTCCCGTCACGGACGAAACATTAATAATGTGCCCTTGTTTTCGTTCCCGCATATACGGAAGAACCGCAGCAATACCGTAAAGCACGCCTTTCATGTTTACGTCAATCATGCGATCCCATTCGTCTACCTTCTTTTCGTGCAAAAAAGAAAGCGGCATGATCCCTGCGTTGTTAATCAGAACATCCATTTGTCCGAAGGTGTCGAAGGTAAACTGCGCAAGCTCTTCCATTTCCTTATGAGAAGTAACGTCAGTCGTTTTAAAGACGGCTGTGCCGCCTTGTGTTTCAACGCTTGCTTTAAGATGCTGCAAGCGTTCCTCACGTCTAGCGGCAAGTACAACCTTGGCTCCGTTAGCGGCAAGCACTTTGGCCGTGGCTTCGCCGATACCGCTCGAGGCTCCGGTTAAAATAACGACTTTTCCTTCCACGTTCAACATACCAGACCATCCCTCCAGGTTTCGAGATTTTTCAAGTATAGAACCTAGAGTGCTCTCGAGGTCAAGGCTTTAGCTTAAAATATAAAACGACGATAATGCCGTACATTGGAAGCGGGCAATGGGGATGTGGCTGACCACCCGCCATGCAGGGCCTTAACAAAAGCCGAGAGAGGCATGCGTTTCGAAAACAGATTTTTGCAGCAACTTTCAATGAAACCCATCTCGCTCCTTATGCTCGTGACTCACTTGCGGTCTTCTTCTGCGGCCGCAGAAGAAATACTCCGAGCACGACCGCGAGTGCGAGAAAGACCGCGAAGAACCGGAAACCGATGTTCGAAGCATGGATCAGAGAGTCCTTTGATTGATGACCCAATTCTTCAACTCCCGCCCCGGATAACAGTCTCGAAGCGACATCGGACTTGGCGACCAACTGCACAACGGCCAGTGCAAGCGCCTGGCTGATTGCTCGGCACATGTTGTATACGGTCCAGAACATCCCGGATGCGGAACCTGCTTGCTCTTGTGGAGCGGCCGATAATACGGCTTTCGCAAGCGATGGCCAGGAAAGTCCCGTAGCGGCGGAAATGATCATAAGCGGGATGACGACAGCCATGTTCGACAGTTGGGGACCGAGCTGCCCAAGCATCAGGAGCGCGAGGCCGATCAGTAACGACCCGAGTAGAATCATTCTTGCGGGGCCGAAACGGTCGGCCAGCCTGCCTCCGAATGGAGCTGTGAAAAGTTGGGGAACGGACAGCGGGATTAGCATGAGTCCTGATTCCAATGGACTGAGATTTTGAGCACCTTGCAAATACAGCGTCAGAAGAATGGTGACGGCGAAATAACCGATACAGTAGCTCATCGTGATCCCGAGTCCTATCGAATAGTTCCGGTAAGCAAGGAGGCTCAGATGAAACAACGGATACCGCGCCCTCATCTCAATGAATACGAACGCAATCCACAGGAACATCGCTGTTACGAACAGCCCGAGTGTCTTTCCCGATGCCCATCCCCATGTCTGACCCTCAGACAAGGCGATAAGCAGGGCGGTCAGCCCGGGCCCGAACGTCAATAGGCCGGGCCAGTCAGTCTTGACCTTCTCACCCGTAAAAGTATCTCTAAGAAAGAGGATGCCGGCGGCTAGACCGATGACACCGATCGGAACGACCGAGTAGAACATGGAGCGCCATCCGAACTCGCCGATCAGTGCGCCCCCGAGAACTGGACCGATGAGCGAGCCGGTCACCCATGCGATGTTGTTGATGCCGAGAGCGACCCCGAGCTCATTGGGCGGAAATGTCCGTATCAAGATCGGAGTGGATGCCGCCATCGCCATAGCGGCGCCGGTACCTTGCAGCAGACGAGCTGCAATCAGCGCTTCGCCGGAGCTTGACATACCGCAAAGTGCAGTAGCAAGTGTAAACAAAGCGAACCCCCATAGAAAAACACGTTTCGTTCCGAGCATATCCGACCATCGGCCGGAAGGAAGCAGGAATACGGTACTTGTGATGTAAAACGAAGTAATCGTCCACATCCCTGTTCCGATCGAAAGGTGCAAATTCTCCATTAGCGGCGGCAGACCCGTGATCACGATCGTCGCGTCGAGATTGGTAATAAATGATACAAGCGTGACCACAAATAAAACGGACCATTTGCCCGACTGCATGATTTTCATCATCTTGTTTGCTCCTCCGTGGACCATTTCTTCTCATGGCCTAGCAGCCATCGTTTTCGCAATATACCTCCTCCATAACCGCCTAAGTCGCCATTCAAGTTGATAACGCGGTGACATGGAATCACAATCGCCAGTTGGTTGGCGCCATTCGCTTGGGCTACGGCGCGATAAGCGCCTGGCTTTCCAATCGCCACAGCAATGTCCGCATAGGAAGTCGTCTGACCCGGTGGAATCTCCCGCAGTTGTTCCCATACCCTCTTCTGAAAAGGCGATCCCAGTAGTCTCAACGGCGTGTTGAATTCCGTTAACTTGCCTTCGAAATAATCTTCCAGCTCACTCTCAATCGAACGAATTGGCGGTGCGCTGCCTGGAATAACCGCGGATTTTGTCCTTCTTCTCAGACGTTCAACCTCGCGTTCCAAGCCCCGGCGGTCTACGAATTCGAGCAAATAAAGTGTTTCATCGTCAGCGATTGCGATCATTGGGCCAAGCTGAGTATCCAACCACGATGCCTTCAAAATCGGTTGATTGCCCAACTGGGCAGGCGCTGCACCCATAATGCGCGAGAACGCGTCCCTGAAGCCGCTGCCGGATTCGTAACCGGCGGACAACTGGGCCTCGATGACCGCGCTGCCCGCCCGGATATGCTTCAGGGCGATTCCCATTCGACGGGCTCTTGCATATTCGACAAATGTCATGCCGAACCGCTTCTTGAACTGGCGGCGGGCCGTTGAAGCATCCACGGATAATTTCCGGAAGTCTTCTTCCGTCCAGCGTCGTTCCGGATTTTCTTCCACTGCGTTGACTAGCTTTTGAATAAGCTCCGAGACATGGCTGGGATGAGACAACGGACGGCAGCGCTGGCAGGGTCGGAATGATGCCAGAAGGGCTTCCTTTGCCGTCTCGTAAAATTCGCAGTTCTCAAATTTGGGTTTTCTTGCCGGACATGTTGGTCGGCAGAACACGCCGGTTGTCTTGACGCCGACATAGAAGATGCCTTCATATTCGGACTTTTTATCGATAAGCGCCCGGTAATACACGAGTTTTAGATCGGCCGGTATCATTCTGCCCCTCCTTTAAATCATGCAGTTTCAGATTCAATGGATGCCTTACGGAACCCATTATGATTATATCGCTTTCGAAAAAAAATACCGCCGAAAATCGGGCATTGATTTTTTTGCATATCAATCCATTGAGAGGGCTTATTTAGGGTCTTCTACTAAGTTATACCGAAAAACAACAACCAAAAAGCTTCATCTAACGATGCCGTGTTGGGCATGCCAGATGAAGCTTTTTGGTTTGCTTCGTCGCTTATTCCGCTTCCTCCGTCACCTCGTCCAACCTGACCGCCGCGTCGAAGACGGATTCCCCGGGGACGTTGGTGATGTCCTCTTTCGCCCGAACCTGCTGCTTAATGTTCTCGTAAAAGCTCTGAAACGACTGGTCGAGCAGCGCTTCGCGGTTCGGATCGTTATTGACGTCGGAATCGACTTCTAGGCTTCGGATATCCGCGGCACTTCCGTCTGCCGTCTTGTTGTTATCGGGGATCATAGCGCAATTCCCTTTCATTTTCTTTCCTTCAAGCGGTCACTTGTTGTTCAAGTTTCTCAGCACTTGGGCCGGCATTTCTTTGCGGTCTTCCTCGGCTTTCTTTTCTTTGGTCTTATCGTCCGGGTTCGCCGAATTGTACCGGGCTGCGTCCATCCCGTCCATAATATTCATGGGAAATCCCTCCTTTACCGATATCATGGCTTTTGCCGGCGGATTTTATTCCGCGGGCTCGCGAGCCTTCATATAAACTTAACCTTGTCCCAAGCGGTTTTATAATATAATGGTTCAACGAGAGGCAGGCATAATCTTCTAAACAACGAGGTGGAGCATGAACAAGACGGCACGTTCTTTCGGCTTTGCACTGCTGGCGGTTGGTTTGGCATTTCCTGCATGGATTGGCAGTATCTCCAGTGTCCGGGCGGAAGCTTCCGGCAGTCCATCCGTATCCTTGCTGTATTTCAACGACGGACACGAAATCAGTCCGGTGACCGACAAGCTCGGCACCCGCGGCGGTGTAGCCCGGGTGAAGACGCTGGTGGACAGCGTACCGGGTGAGAAAATCGTCGCTTTCGGCGGCGATCTGGGCGGCGGCACGTTATTCGGAGGCGTTTTCAAAGGGCATCCGATGGTGGAAGCCTTTAACCGGATTCCGGTCGATGTCGCGAATTTTGGGCAGCACGATTTCGACGCAGGTGTCCCCAATACGCTGGAGCTGATCAGCAATTCGCGCTTTCGGTGGATCTCCTCCAACTTGACCGGAAGCGACGGGAAGCCGTTCGCTCAAGTGCCGGAGTACGTTGTCATGGAGAAGCAAGGCATCCGTATCGGCATCCTCGGCCTGACCAGCGCCATGGAAACGACGATGCGGGACGAGCGGGTTAAAAGCCTGAACGTGATCGAATCCGCCCAAAAAGCGGTGGCCAAGCTGAAACAGTCAAAAGTGGATCTGATCGTGGCGTTAACGCAGGAGCCGGTTGCGGACGATAAAGCGCTGCTGGCGGCCGTCCCCGACATCCGGGCGATTTTTACCGAGGAAGAAGCGGAAGAGAAATCGTTCGTCCATGAGGTCGACGGCGGCATCCGGCTCATTTTCTCGCCTCAAGGCAATATGGGATCGATCATTCGACTCATCGTGAACAAAGAAACGGACGGGTCGATCCGTTTATCGCATGAAATTTTGAAAGTCGACGAAACCGTTCAAGAGGACAAGCCGCTGGCTGAGCTGGCTGCCGGGTACCAGGCCAAGCTGGATGCGGAGCTGGGCAAAAAGGTGGCCTCGTTGGCCGCAGATTTGCCTTACGGGGATAACCATGAATCCCGCTTCCGGGAAACGGCTATCGGCAATTGGATTGCCGACGCGTACCGCGATTATTACGGGACCGACATCGCTTTTGCAAACGGCGGCGGTATTCGGGCGAGCGCCAAAAAAGGCGATTTCACCTTAAAGGACGCCAAATCGATATTGCCCTTCGGCAATAAGATTGTGAAGGTGGAAGCGACCGGAGAGATGGTGCTGGCCGCGCTCGAAAACGGAGTGTCGGGCGTGGAGAAGCTGGCAGGTGGCTTTTTGCAGGTTTCTGGCATTGCCTACGAATACGACGCGGACAAGCCTTCCGGTCAGCGGGTGCGGAACGTTCGAATCGGCGGACAGCCGATCGATAAAGATGCCGTCTATACGTTGGCCTTGTCCAACTATATGTTCACCGGCGGCGACAATTACACGATGTTTGCAAAAGCAAAAGCCCTCGTAGGAGCGGGGGAGGCGCTAACGGATTTCGAACTGCTTGCGGCGTATGCTTCCAAGCTGAAGCAGATTCATGTCCAGCCGGAGGGCCGGATCGTCGTCAAAGGCTTCGCCGACGTACCGTCCGGTCATTGGGCACATGCCGCGGTCAAAGGGTTGACCGGTGCAGGCGTCAGGAGCGGCGCGGGCGAAGGGCGGTTCGCTCCCAATGCAGGCTTGTCTCGCAAGGAGGCAGGCGAGATGGTGTCCAAGGCATCGGCCCGGGAAGCACACGCCTCGGTATGGACCGAGCTCGGACTGGGCGGCGAAGATATGGCAGCCCCGGTTGTGCGGCAGGAACTGGCGCTCCTCGCCAAATGGCTGTACGAGAACAAAACAGGCAAAACGCTGCCCGTCGCAGCGAAGTCACCGTTTGTGGACGACGCGGCGATGCCGGACGGAATGAAAGCGGCAGCGGCCGGGCTGGCCCAGCTCGGCTTCGTCGAGGGGCGGCAGCCGAATCAGTTCGCCCCGCAGGAACAGGCGACGCGGGCGGAAGTGGCGCACTTGGTCTGGAACATCCTCCATAAATAAATTCAAAACAAGCCGGTGCTTACCTACTGCGAGGTAACGTCCGGCTTGTTTTCCATATTCAGCATTTATTCAGCTTACGCTCAACCAACGCTCAGCCCAAACTAAGGTTCCATTAATGTACAGCGCCTATACTTCAAAGTGTAAGTGAAACACACATTCGAAAACAAAAGGAGACAGGAAACCATGAAAACAATCGGAAAAAAATTGATGGCAGGAACTATTGCAGCAGGCTTTCTTCTCGGAGGAGCCGGATTATATTACACTCAAGCATATGCAGCAACAACGACCACGGAAAGCGGCACAACCGCAGATAGCGCGCAGCAGGGACATGGGCACGGGAAGTTCGGCAAGGGCGGCTTCGGCCGGGAAGAGCACGGCTTCCGCGGCGTGAACATTCTGAAAGAAACGGCCACGCTGCTTAACCTGGATGAGAAAACGTTAAAGGACGAGC
This sequence comes from Paenibacillus tyrphae, assembly GCF_027925525.1. GTDB lineage: Bacteria > Bacillota > Bacilli > Paenibacillales > NBRC-103111 > Paenibacillus_G > Paenibacillus_G tyrfis_B. The sequence goes on from NZ_BSDJ01000010.1 coordinate 141,729, forward strand.
TGAAGCAGAACAAAACGCTGGCGCAAATCGCGCAGGAAAAAGGGGGCTTGACGGAAGACGCCTTCATCCAAAAGCTGACCGACACCGAAACGAAGGCGATTGACGATGCGGTGAGCGCGGGCAAGATTACGCAGGATCAAGCGGACAAGCGTAAAGCCAATCTGGCAGATCACTTGAAGAAAGCCGTGACCGCGACGAAGCTGGAAGGTCATCACGGCGAAAAAGGCGAAAGAGGAGCTTTCGGGATGATGGGCAATCCCGAGAATCTGACGAAGATTTTGGGTATTACCCAGCAGGAGCTCGCCGACGCGATGAAAGCAGGCAAATCGCTGGCTGAAATCGCGCAGGACAAAGGCATTAGCCGCGACCAGCTCATCAGCCAAATCAAATCGAACCTGGACGATGCGATCGGCAAATTCGTAGACCGCAAGCCGGGACAGCACAAGGATGCGGTTTCTGCGGACTCCGCTAACAGCGCAAACTAAAACGATATAGAGAAAAGGTCTTGTCTCTTATATGGAGGCAAGATCTTTTTTTATGCCACTTCGCAACTGTCTTTGAGATACTGAACCATAAAATGGTAGAATAGGTTTGGATGCATTTTGAAAAACAGGTTTAGATTTCAATAGGGGAACAGGAGTAGATGGTTTTGAAAAAGGTTATGCTGCTTGGCATCGTCGGCGGACTGGCATGCACTGCTACAGGCTGCACCTGGATGTCTGATACGAGAGAACAGGACAAGCTCTCGGGCTCGATCAAGGTCGTATATTGGAGCAAAAACAGCTTTATGCAAAACTATGGGAATCTTTTCAGCGCCAAATATCCGGATCTCGCGGTTGAGGTTCTTCCTTTGGACGGACTTTACAAGCCGCAGCAGGATAATAAAAAAGCCTTTGACGATTACGTTCAGCTTCACAATCCCGATGTATTGTTGTTGGATTCGGAGCAATTCGAAAGATACGCAGGTTCCGGCAAGCTCAAAGCGCTGGACGCCGATATGAAAAAGGACGCCTATGATACGAAAGGCTATTATTCGGGCGTTTTGGAGTATCTGAAAAGAGCGGGGGACGGCAAAATTTATGGACTCGCTCCTTATTTTAACTGTGAAGCCGTTTTTTACAATAAAAAGCTGTTTGCAGAGTATGGCATCCCGTTCCCGGAAAATAAAATGAGCTGGAACGAGCTTATTTTGTTATCTCAACGATTTTCAAAACAAAACGAAGATCCCCCGGTCTACGGTTTGGAAGGCCGTCATCTGACGAATCCTTTTATATTCGCAACGACGGTTGGCGCCAGCTACGGGTTGAAATATTTGGACCCTGAGTCGAAGAAAATGACCTTGAACACGCCCGAATGGGCGAAAATTTTTAAGCTGGTTGCGGAGACGTTTCAGAAAGGGGATTTTTATAAGGCTGACCTGGCCTCAAGCCAGAGCCCGTCTCCGGGAAGCAAAAGAGATGATGTGCTGAAGCAGCAGTATCCGTTCTTACATGGGCAAATCGCCATGACGATTCAAGGTGTTGATTTCGTCGATGTACTAAGTACGATGTCAGGGCTCCCTTTTGAGTGGGATTTGGTTACGGTGCCCGTTGATCGGAGCAATCCCAATAGCGGCAATTCCATGTCAGTGAATGAAATTTTTTCGGTCAACGTAAACTCTCAAAATCCTGTGGCCTCTTGGAAGTTCATCGAATACGTGAATAGCGATGCCTTCGCCCGCATTATGACCAAATCGACCTTGAAAGCTTTACCTGCCCGATTGAGCGCTATGCCTAAAGAGGAACGAAACGTGAAAGCTTTCTACGAATTAATCCCGCCGAACGAATCGATGTATAAGAACTTCGACAAGCTGCCCGACCATTTTTTGATGACCTTCGATTCGATTATCAACGAGGAGATGGAGAAGTTATTAAAAGGTAAGAGTACGGCGGAAACGGCATTGCAACAAATCGAGGCCCGCTCGCAAGCCGAGCTGGATAAACCAAAGGATGAAATTCCGGTTGCTCCAAAAAGCTAGTTTTGGTAATATCGTGTAATTTGGGAGAGGGGGACTTACGATGAACTACCCGGTTTTCAAAGAAGCAGCAACGATTGGCGTAACCGCCCCGTCCTCCGGGGTACCTACGGCATTGCATGATTTACTCAAGCTCTCGTGCAGCCGCATGCAGAGCAGAGGCTTTGACGTCGTTTGCGGAGAAACGGTGTGGACGCAAGAGAAGGCTAAGTCCGCGCCGGCTCAAGTCCGCGCGAAGGAATTCAACGCCATGATGAACAATGATGCGATCGATATGATCATTCCGCCTTGGGGCGGGGAGCTGCTGATCGAGATTCTCGAGTACATCGATTTCGAACAGTTGCCGAGCAAGTGGATTTTGGGCTATTCGGATGTCAGCGCATTGCTGCTGGCAGTCACTTTAAAAACCGGCCTGGCGACGGCTCACGGAACGAATCTGGTCGATTTGCGAGGCGAATGTTCTGACGAAACCACCGCCATGTGGCAAGCGGTCTTATCGACGAAAACGGACGAATCCGTCCTCCAGCATTCCTCGCCGAAGTATCAGAAGGAATGGAAACACGCCGACCCTTCGCCGTGCATCTACCATTTAACTGAGCCTACGTATTGGAAAACCGTGTCCGGGGCAAAAGCGAACCTCCAAGGCCGTTTGCTTGGCGGCTGCATCGATATCATCCGACATTTGGTCGGCACCCCGTTCGGTGACGTGCGGCATTTCCAAAAGCGTTTTATTTATGAGGACCCTATCGTCTGGTATTTGGAAAATTGCGAGCTGCCCACAACCGATTTGCGCAGGTCGTTAGTGCAAATGAAGCTGGCCGGCTGGTTTGAGCATTGTTCCGGCATCCTGTTTGGCCGCAGCAGCGCTAATCAGCCGGTGGAAGGCTACACGGCTGAAGACGTTTATCAAGAGCTGGCCGAGGAGCTGCAGGTCCCTATTGTTTACGATATCGATTGCGGCCATGTCCCGCCGCAGATGACATTCATCAACGGAGCGTATGCCGAAATCGAGGTCGAAGGCGGCAAAGGGACGGTCAAGCAATTTTTTAAGCCATAGTCCATAAACCTACGCAAAAAAGGTCAAAAAGACAGCGTGTACATATCTGGAGCTTGTTGAGAAAGAGGTTTTAACTGATTTAGAGAAACATACGGAGGCGGGGTATCCACTGGAGAAGCGATAGCGGCCGCCTTTGTCTTCGGGAAATGTCCGCTGACAAGCGGCTTCCAATCAAATTTCCCGAGGACCCGGGGTCCCCGCAAAGTACTCGGATTCAGCTTCCTTGACTGGACTTCACTTTGTGGGGTGGAGCAGCGGTCGGAAGTGGATACCCCGCCCCTCGTACACCTCTATACATAAGTTGAACTCTTTCCCAACAAGCTCAGAACAACGTAAACGCGTCTTTTTGACCTTTTTTCATCTACAACGAAATCAAATCCCGCGACAGCTTGTTCAGCCGCTCGCAGCCGTTGTCCGTCACCAGCACCATATCCTCGATCATGATCGAGCCGACACCATAGCCGTAGTACGGCGTTTCCAGACAGATGACCATGCCCGGACGGAAGACGGTTTCCTCCGACGGGCTCAGGAACGGGGCTTCCTCGGCCGCGAGGCTCAGTCCCGCACTGTGCCCCAGATGGCCCCGGTTGTAATTCGGGAGGCCCGAGTGGCGGATCAGCGGCATCACTTCGTCAAAAGCGTGCTTCATCGGCATGCCGGGCTCGATCAGCTCCAGCAGCCGGTCGTGTCCGGCACGCAGCGCACCGTAGATGCGCTTCACCGTATCGGACGGCGAGCCAAGTACGAACGTGCGTGCAATGTCCGAGCCGTAGCCGGCCACATCGACGCCGACGTCGAATTTGATCAGATCGCCCGGCTGTCCCGGACGCGTATCGAAAATATGCGCAGGCGCAAAATGCGCCCCGACCGAAATCATGTGGAAGCGGGAGGGCGAGCCGTCGGCGTGGGTCAGCAGTGCGAGCCGGAAAGCATCGGCAATCTCGGCGGCCGAGCTGCCGGCCCGGATTCCCTTGATCGTCTCGGCGATGCCGATTTCGGCGTATTCGCAGCTTTTGCGCAGCTGCGCGATTTCCCAAGGCGTCTTGAGCGCGCGCAGCTCGGTCAGGCTCGCTCCGGCTTCCGTGAATTCCAAGTCCGGCACGGCTTCGCGCAGCGCATTCACGGCAGGATACCGCATGGAGTTCAGCTCCACGGCCACCTTGCCGCTATTGATCCCGTGTTCGGCCAGCACCTGCCCGAGCAGCCCGAACATCTCCTGCACTTGATGGTTCACGGGCCGCCGCCCCTCGTAATTGCCGCCGCGCAATCCGAGCGGATCGTCGACGTCGACCCAGGTCGGGTACGTGCGCAGCTCGCACCCAGGCAAATCCGCCGGAACGCCTGCGGCCTCAAATTCGTTCATGATGATCACCGTGCGGCGGCTTGGATCACGGAACATCACGGCCAGCGCGACTTCGTTCATGCGCAGCGTATACATAAACGTGCTGGGGTGGCCGGACAAATAGTAGAAATTTTCACAGCTTGACGCCACGAGTGCTTCCACATTTTCCCTCTCCATAATCGCCCGCGCCCGCTCCGCGACGTTCTTCAAATGCTCTGCTTTGCTCGGAATCACAATGTCCACTCCTTCGAATCTTACTCGTTACTCCGTCTCCGGCGAGCCTTCGATTTGCCGCAAAAACTTGCGGGCCCGGTCCGTCTGCGGCTGGACGAAAAATTGCTCCGGCGTACCTTCTTCCTGAATTTTGCCGTCGCTCATAAAAATAACCCGGTTCGCCGCTTCCCGCGCAAACTTCATCTCATGGGTGACGACGATCATCGTCATGCCTTCTGCCGCAAGCTGCTTCATGACGGACAGCACCTCCCCCGTCAATTCGGGGTCGAGGGCGGATGTCGGCTCGTCGAACAGCATGATCTGCGGCTGCATGGCAAGAGCCCGGGCAATTGCGACCCGCTGCTGCTGGCCGCCGGATAGCCGGGAAGGATATTCATTCTTTTTATTGAGCAATCCCACCTTGGCGAGCAGCGATTCTCCGATTTCGACGGCCTGCTTCTGGTTCATCTTTTTAACAATCGTGGGAGCCATAATCACGTTCTCCAAAGCGGTCATATGGGGAAACAAATTGAACGACTGGAACACCATGCCGGTTAACGTACGGATGTGCCGGATCGCCTGTTTCTTGCTTGCCGCGTCCATGGGAGCGGCCCATGCCGCATCGCCCACCCGGATCGAGCCGGCGTCGGGCTCCTCCAGTCCGTTCAGGCAGCGCAGCAGCGTGCTTTTGCCGGAGCCACTCGGGCCGACCAAGACCACGATTTCGCGGGAGCGGATATGTAGATTGATGTCGCGGAAGACGACCAGATCGCCGAAGCTTTTGCCGAGTTGGTTTACCTCGATCATGCAGATCACACGCCCTTAATAAGCTTTTGACAAACGAGATTCGATGCGGTCTAAAATGTACGAAAAGAACATGCTCATCACCCAATACATAATAGCAATGGCGATATAAAAAGGCATCGCGACATAATACTGCGCAATCAGCAGTTGGGCGGAGCGCAGCAGCTCGGTCACGGTAACGACGGACACGAGCGACGTCTCCTTCAGCATCCCGATGAACGTATTGCCCATCGGCGGGATCGCCACGCGGGCCGCCTGTGGTAGCACCACCCGCCGCATCGTCTGCCAGGGCGTCAAGCCCAGCGATAGAGCGGCTTCCGTCTGCCCCTTGGGCACGGACAGAATAGCGCCGCGGAACGTCTCGGACAAGTAGGCGCCGATATTGATACTAAGTGAAATAAAGGCCGCTGTGAGCGGCCCGAGCGTAATCCCGTAGTCGGGTAGTCCGTAATAGATAATGAAGATCTGTACCAGAATCGGGGTTCCGCGAATGATGGACACGTAACCTTTGGCCAGATTACTTATGAGCCAATTTCCTTTGAGGCGGGCGATGGCGACGACCATCCCGATGATGAGTCCGAAGAACATCGAGACGATCGTGATCAGCAGCGTATAATACGCGCCCGTTAATAGAAATTGGAAGTTCTGTAAAACCAGTTCCATGCCGTGCATCCTCCCGGTCCGCGCTGATTAGAAGTTCGGGTCTACGCCAAACCATTTTTGGAAAATCTCTTTGAACGTGCCGTCCGTCTTCATCTCGGCCAGCGCTTTATTGATCGCATCGAGCAGCTCCGGGTTGTTTTTGCGGATGGCGATGCCGGCAAAATCCTCTTTAATCGGATCGCCGACCGCTTTGACCTTGAACTGGTTTTTCTCGATCAGCGGCTTGATGGCGAATACGTTATTGATCGTCGCGTCGATGCGGCCGACGTTCAGGTCCTTCAGCGACGTAATGACATCGTTATATGTGGCGATTTCGAATGTACCGACCTTCGGCATCGCGACGTCGCGCAAATATTTCTCGTCGTTCGTGCCGAGGCCGACGCCGATCTTTTTGCCTTTGAAGTCTTCGAGCTTCTGGATCGTCGTGTTGTCGCTCTTGACGATGACGTTTACGGCGTTTTTCACGTAAGGGGTCGAGAAGTCCATCGTTTTCTTGCGGTCTTCGGTGATCGTGACCTGGCTCACGAGCGCGTCGTACTTGTCCTTTTGCAGCCCTTCGATCAATCCGGAAAATTCGCCGGTGATGAATTCGACTTGAACGCCCAGACGTTTCGCTACCGCCTTGGCAACGTCCGCATCGAAGCCGTCGATCTCGTGCTTGTCGTTCAGGAAGTTGTAAGGAGCATAGGTGCCCATGAGCCCGACACGGATTTTACCGGCTTTCTTGATTTGCTCAAGCGAGTTAGCGGCGGTTGTCGTCTCGGCCGGTTTCTTGCCGGCGTTCGCATCCGGTGTCGGGGCAGGCTTGCTTCCGCAGCCCGCGAGCGCGATCGCAAGAACGCTCAGCAGCGAAACGGATTTCACAAATTTGCTTAATTTGATAGACATAACAGTTGCCTCCTTGTGGGTCTTCGTAGATGGGTTATAGGTTATCCGAGCAAGCCCCGGAATTCGAACTTGGCGGTTTCTTCGGCGATTTGCGCCGGCGAATACGTGGATTGGAAATCGACGTCGTGCATCGGTCCGAACAGCCATTTGGACAGCACGCCGGTAATTAAACAGACGAGAATGTTGGCCCGCAGCGACAAATCGTTTGTCCCCGGCAGCATCCCGAGCTCGATGGCCCGCTCCATGTTGTTTTTGAACGCTTCCTCGAACGCGATCCAGGTCTGCGAGACGGCTTCCCGTACCGGCGGATCGGCCCCTTGGCCTTTCATAAGCAGCAGTGCCATCAGATCCCGGTTCCGGTCGGCGAATGCGAATAGATCCGTTAGCAGCCGCGCGGACGAGCTCACCATGTCGTCTACCGTACCCGCGTGCTTGCGGTAGCCCTGCTCGATGACTTGGATCAGCTTCTCTTTGCCGCCTTCGATTAACTCCAGCGCGAGCTGTTCTTTGCTTTGAAAATGCCAGTAGAACGTGCCTTGCGACACCCCCGAGGCTTTGACCACGTCGGAAATTTTGGTGCCGTGATATCCCTTGCGGGCAAATAAGTCGAGAGCCGCGGCCATCAGCTGCTGACGGCGGTCCTGATCTTGTTGTTGTTCCGGTAAAGCAGGCAGCTTCCATCGCCCCTCTCCACTTAACTGACGAGTCAGTTAAGGTTAATTCCGATGGGTTTACTATATTTTAAACACGCCCCCATGTCAAGTCCCAATATGTGAATCTTGTCGAAATTTGGAGGTGATCGTTTATAGAATATCCTAAGGAAATAAAAGTTATCCAGATATTGGGGATGGATTGTGGACATTTTTTTACAATAGGGAAGGTAAAAAGGTGATAAAGTTTACAATTACCATGGAAAAAATAGGCGATTCGTAGCATTTGGAATTTCGACATGGATGTTAATATAATACTGGCCGCCTATAAATTCCTTGTTTATGCAGGTTAAGTTATGGAAGGGTTTTTCGACAAATTTCATGGCATTGATGGATGGCGGTACGCTGGCACGAGGGGGAGAAGGGGCAATGTTCGCACAGATAAGACACGGACCGGGAAAAAGCACGCGGGATATATCTTAAGGCTTAGATCAGAAGGAGGATTTGGCTGTGAATGGTAAATTACGGACAGTTTTGTTCTGCTTATGGATGATACTTGGTTTGCAGGCGACACCGGTTATGGCTGCTTCGTATACGTACGACGAGCTGAACCGATTAATTTCGGCAACGACAGATAGCGGGGAGACCCTGAATTATTCTTATGATGCAGCCGGTAATCTTACTGGCGTGGAGCAGAGTCATTCCGCACCTGTACCAAGAGCTTTTACGGTAACCCAGCCTGCGCTTGTGAACAGCGACTTTGAGGGGGCTGTTGGCGTCGGCGGAGTTGGCGAAGCTTGGAGCGCTACTTTTTCACCCGGGCTTCAGGCCGGCTACGACGTGGTTACAACAAGCGTATACGGACAAGTTTACGCACTGAATCATGTTCAGACGATGAACGGAACGGCAGTCCGATCCGGAAGCATGAGTTTGTCACAAGAGATTCGCGTGAACGGGAATAACGAGTTCTCGCTGCAAGGACAGTTCAAGGCTGATTCATTAACAAACGGCCGGGTGGAAGCCAGCGTGGAATTTCTGGATGCAGCCGGGAAAGTTATAGAGACGGCAAAAGCAGCCGTATCCGATACCTCATCATTGGGCTGGATTTCGTTTCAGAAGGCAGTACATTCGCCTTCGCAAGCCGTAAGCGCCCGGATTGTGCTTGAGCTCGCATTCTCCGAATCCGGCGGGAGCGGCCAGGTAAGCTGGGACCACATTCGCTTTGAACCGCGTTAGACCAAAGCGGATGTCTGCATGCATCCTAGGAGCATTTTCTAATTTGATAGCGGAGGGTACCCTGTGTTTTCAATCGGACGGATCGTTTGCGCTTTATTTTTGTTAGCTGCAAGCTTCCTTTATTGGGAGAAGGAAGCTTATGCCGAGCCGGTGTCTTATGTTCTATCTCCCGGCAATTCGGTAGTCATTACGGCCTATCCTGACAGCCGTTCCATTATGGCGTCTGTTAAAGTTAGCGGAGGGCATGATTATGTCAGATACTTCGACAATGGGGCCGTATCCGACTACAAAACTTCCGACAAAGGGACGTCGTATTCCATGTCCGGGACTTACCGGATCGTTCTAACGAATACGTCGTCTTCGTCGATTACCCTGTCCAGCAATTCGATTCCTTACCAAATCGTAAGTTCTTCAACACCCGCATTAAAGAAGGTATGGCTGAGCCCGGGCGACAGCCTGGATATCACCAATACGACGGGGAAGAGCAGCAGCGTCACGGCGGGCGGGATCAGCGATTACGTCAAGTATGACGATGCCGGCGAGGTCGTTACGTATACAAAGGGGAAGGCCGTCGGGGAACTGACGCTCTCGGCCAAGAACCGGATTGCGTTAACCAACCGGGATAAAAAGGCCTATGAGGTATGGGGCCCGTACGAAACGATCGATTATTCCAAACGCACAACTCCCGCCGTTTATTATAAAACGTTGACGCCGGGACAAACTTTGGAAGCAGCCAACGTGTCGCCCAGAACGCTCAACCTGGCGGTGGGTGGTTTGTCGGATAACGCGATTTACGATGCGGACGGAGCGGTAAATTCGTACTCCCGGAAAAAGTCTTCGGGAACCGTACAGTTATCGTCTGGAAAACGGATGGTCGTGACCAATACGGATTCCAAGGCTTACGAGGTGTCCGGACCGTATGACGGCTTCACGTTTGCCGACCGTGCGCAGCCTGCTTCTTTTACACGGACGCTGTCGCCGGGACAGAGCTTGAAGGCGACCAATACTTCGCCCAAGAGCTTTAATGTCAGCTTAAGCGGTACATACGATTATGCGGAACATCGCGGTACGGGTCAGGTCGTTGCCTATGGACGCAATCAGCGGCTGAGCAGCAATGCCATCGGAGCGGCGAATTACTTGAATGTGACCAATACGGGTGCGTCCTCGGTCGAAGTTGCCGGGCCGTACGATGCTTTCTCCGTCGTTGAACTGAATCATCCGGCGCTTACCAGCCGCATGCTGAGTCCGGGACAAAGTCTGGAAGTCTCCAATCCGACGGCCTACACGGCGAATGTGACGGTTGGAGGCACCTACGATTACGCCTTATTCGATTCGTCCGGCATTACTTCGTATGCCCGGACCCAGAAGACGGCGAATAAGGCGGTAGATAGTTTGGAACGGCTCGCCGTTACCAACATAGGTGGCGAATCATCCGAGGTTTTCGGCCCCTACGAGACGTTCTCCTTCGCTGACCGTGCGCAGCCTGTTACGTTTAAAACGGTGCTCGCTCCGGGCCAAAGCGTCGATGCGCTGAATCAGGCTGCGAAGCCGTTCTATCTGAGCTTAAACGGTGAATACGATTATGCCCGCTACAGCGGCAAAGATAGCCTGCAGAGCTATGCCAGACGATCGACCGCTGCAAGCATGTACAACCAAGCCTCGGAACGGATCGCCATCACCAACGCAGGTGGAATCTCGATGGAAATTTCCGGTTCTTCCGACGCATACAAGATTACGTCCCGCACAATTCCTGCTCTGACGATCCGAACGTTATCGCCGGGTCAAAGCATGGAAGCGACGAACGTTTCGTCGGGAAGCGTGGACATCACGACGCTGGGCACGTACGATTACGCTTATTATACCGATTCCGACGACCTGACGACGTCCGGCCGAAAACGGGCGGCAGGAACCTTTACCGTGAGCCCATCCCGTAAGGTGGCGTTTACCAACTCGGGTACCTCGGCCTTGGAGGTATCGGTACCATACGACGTTATCCAGACCGCGGATCGGGTCAATCCCGCGCTGTTCGTAAAAAATCTTGCGCCGATGCAAAGCATGGAAGCCGTCAATGTGACGGCCAAAGATTATTACGTCCATATGACCGGCAAGTACGATTATGCCACTTATTCGTCGTCCGCCGGCCCGATGGTCAGCTATTCGGACGATAATTCGATCGGCTCGGTATTAACCGCCCATGGCAAAAAGATCGCCGTGATGAACACCGACACGGTTGCTATCGATGTATGGGGTCCTTACGATGCGTTTACGGTATCCGACCGGTCCGCGCCGGTGACGTTCGTTCAGGCGTTGAGTTCCGGACAGACGTTGAAAGCGGTCAATCTAGCCGGCGTAGCGTATTCCGTCAAATTGACAGGGCTGCATGATTACGCGAATTACAACGGCAAAGGCGAGGCCGGGTCGTACGGACGCAAGAAACCGGCAGGAAACCGGAGCGTTGGCTCTTCCGATCAATTGATCGTAACGAATGCCGATGCCGGGACGATTCAGGCCAAGGGTCCGTATGATGCTTTTCAGCTCGCGTACCGCACGGAGCCGGCGCTGTTCGTGAAATCGTTAGCCGCCGGACAGAGCATGGAGGCGGTCCATACGGGACTGAAAGCCTCGACGATCACGACGGACGGGATATCGGATTACGGGATCTACGATGCTGCCGGAGCGCTCAAGTCGTATTCAGGCGATAGCGGCAGCGGTTCCAAGCAGGTGGATCCAGGCGAGCGCATCGCCATTATGAACACGGAGGGCCCGGCTCTGGAAGTGAACGGCCCTTACGATATTTTCCGGGTATTCGACCGCGCGACGCCGGTTTCTTTCGTTAAACAGCTGGCTCCCGGCCAAACCATCCATGCCCTTAATGGAGCGGGAACGTCATTCTCTATTCGGATGAGCGGCGCTTACGACTATGCCAGCTACAAAGGCAAGAGCTTGCCGGAATATTACGGACGGGCGGTTCCAAAAGGCAGCAAAGGAATCGGCTCCGGCGATCGGCTCGTTGTGACGAATGCCGATGCACAGAGCATGACCGTGAAGGGGTCTTACGATGCGTTTCAAATTTCCGACCGGCCCGACCCGGCCTTATTTGTAAAAACGTTAGCCCGGGGACAAAGCATGGAAGCTGCCCTTACGGGAACCGGCTATACGACGGTCTCCATCAAAGGCACGCACGATTATGCCATATACGAAGGCTCTGGTCCAGTCAAGTCGTATGTTCAGGACTCCAACGATACGAGCAAGCAGGTGAACCCCGGCGAACGCATTGCGATTATGAATGCCGAGCTGGACGCTTTGGAGGTCTTTGGTCCGTTTGACATGTTCCGGATCACAGATCGGGCGACGCCGGTTTCGTTTGTCAAGACGTTGGCTCCGGGCCAGACGCTAGCTGCCAAAAACGATGCGGCTTCTTATTTCTCAGTTAAAGTCAATGGCAAGCACGACTATGTGATTTATAAAAGCAACGGAAACGTCGAGTATGACGGACGGGGCTCTGCTGCCTCTGTGCGGGGAGTCAGTGCGGGCGGACAAGTCGTGCTGACGAACGTCGATGCACAATCCGTTCGGGTAAAGGGTTCGTACGACGCTTTCCGGGTCACCGATCGTACCGATCCGGCGTTCTATATCCGGACGCTTGACTTCGGTCAAAGCGTAGGGCTCATGAACGTGACGGGAGCCTCGATTTATATCGATGTCTTGGGCGTCTCCGATTATACGATTTACAATTCGGACGGCAGCGTATCTTCTTTTGTAAAAGGAGCCAATCCAAAAAGCATTTCGCTTAGCCCGTTCAAACGGATCGTGATCGCTTACGCGGATAAAGCGCCGTTTCAGATCGCCGTTCCTTTCGATGCGGTGACGGTCGATGACGGCAGCGGCCCTGTCGCATTTATGAAAGAGCTGGCCCCTGGCCAAAGCATGGAAGCCGTTAACATTTCCTCCAGAGAATTTAGCGTCAAAGCTTCCGGCGTTATTGACGTTGTTAAATACAACGGCTCCGGGGACATCACGTTCTACGACAGAGAAGGTACTTTTGGGAGTATTCCTCTTGTCGCTTCCCACCGGATCGCGATCACTAACCGGGATAGTCAGACGATTGTGGTGACAGGCTCCAAGGACGTTTTCCGCATAACGGACCGTACCAATCCGGCACTGATGGTCAAGACGTTGGCCTCCGGCCAAAGCCTCGAAGCTGGGGCAGCGACAACGGCTGGAACGAGCCTGCGTACCAGCGGCAAATTCGACTATGCCGTCATGAACGAGAACGGAAGCATTCAGCCGTATCAAAAAGCTTTTGAAGGCTATGCTTTAACGGTCGCATCGGGTAAACGGGCGGCTATCACGAACACGGAAGCTGCGAATCTGACGGTATGGGGACCGTACGACACGCTTCAGATGACCGACCGAAGTGGGCCGGCGATTGTTTCGGCATCCGTCGCACCGGGTCTAAGCATGCAAGCGGCCAACCGGACAGGAAGCCCGCAATCGATTGCGGTAAGAGGCTCTTTCACTTATGTGAAAGAAGACGGAACACAGCATCCGGGCGTAAGTCCGCTCATGATTCCAGCTGGTGTGCGTTACGGTATCCTGAATACCGGAACAGCCGAGTTGGATGTATTCGGCCCTGCCGATGCTTTTGCATTCGAGACGGCCGACAAGCCGATCTCCGGCGTAGGCGCTGTCGAAGAGATCCGCAAGCTGGATCCTTCGCAATATGATACGCAATCCCTGCATGCCGATCCGATCGATACGGCAACCGGTGCGCAAATCATCCAACGCACGCTGCTTACTGCACATGGTGCCGCAGATGTGCCGTTTACGGTACAGTATTACTCCCTGCTCTTGAATTCGGGCGTGATGGGTCCGGGCTGGGGGCATTTGTACGACATCCGCTTGGAGGATACAGGCGATGGTAAGCTGAGCGTTCATTGGAACGCGAATCGTAAAAATACGTTCACTTCGAAAGGCAGCGGGCTCTACGTCTCCGACGAAGCCGCCGTGAAGCTGGACAGGCTGGTCCGCCGGGCGGACGGTTCTTATACCTTGACCCGCAAGGATGGCACCGTCTATGAATTTTCGTCAGCAGGCCGCTTACTCTCTTTGGGCAACAAGCAGGGCCAAGCTTTATCGCTTAACTATAACGCCTCCGGGCAGCTGGCCTCGGTAACCGAGCCGCTATCCGGTATAGGAATCGGACTAAGCTATGACGTCAATGGACGGCTTGCTGTCGTGCAGGACCCGCTCCAGCGCCAGGTGAAGCTGTCTTACGATGCGAAAGGCCAATTGGAGAAAATCACCGATGCCGCAGGTCAGGAAACGGTATACAGCTATGATGATAAAGGCCGCATTCTCACGGCAACGGAGCAAGGCGTTCGGACATTCAGCAACACGTACGACAGCCAGGGCCGGATCATTGCGCAGCAGGATGCCGTTGCAGGGCATCGTACAACGAAGTTCGAGTATGTCGAAAAAGACGGTACCCTCGTTACCGCGGTTACTGATCGTGAAGGCAGTATCAACATACTGACCCACGACAAGAATTACCAACTGCTTCGCGTCCGGGATGCACTGGGTCAGGAGACGGGCTACACCTATGATAGCGAAGGCAACCGGACACAGGTTACGGATGCGGAGAGCAAGTCGGATACGTTTGCGTATGACGGCAGGGGGAACCTGCTCAGCGTTACAGACGCATCCGGTCAGAAAGTAACCATGACCTACGACGACGACAGCAACCTGCTCACAGTCACCAATCCGCAGAACGAGCAGATCGTCAGCCATTATGATGCCAAAGGCCGACTGATCGGGGTCACCGATCCGGAAGGTCATCTAACGACCTATGCGTATGACGCGAACGGGTTGATGACTCAAGCGACCGACGCCTTGTCCAGACAAACGATCTACGGTTACACTAACGGTTTGCTTACTTCCGTAACCAATCAGGAAGGAAATAAGGTCACTTACTCTTACAATGCCGCGGGTCGCGTCGTCGGGATCAAGGGAAATGACGGCAAAGAGACGTTGCTAATCTATAATGCGAACGACCAAGTGCTCAGCGTGACGGACCCGGCAGGACAGACGGTCTCGTACACGTACGATCCGATGGGGAACCCGTTGACGGAAACGGATGCCAAAGGAAACGTGACGCAATATTTCTATGATGGCAACGGAAATCTTACCAGTGTGAAAAATGCGCTGAACCAGGAAACCCGTTTCG
This sequence comes from Paenibacillus tyrphae, assembly GCF_027925525.1. GTDB lineage: Bacteria > Bacillota > Bacilli > Paenibacillales > NBRC-103111 > Paenibacillus_G > Paenibacillus_G tyrfis_B. The sequence continues at coordinate 156,822 of NZ_BSDJ01000010.1, forward strand.
AGTACAATGGCGAAGGCCGCTTGGTGAAAGAAACGAATGCGCTTGGGCAAAGCACGTTGTACTTTTACGATGCGAAGGGCAGATTGGTACGGTCGACTAATGCGCTTGGCGAATCCACCCGCTACGATTACGACGTCAAGGATCGAATGATCGCCGTCTATGATGCGATGAACCGTAAAATCAGGTCGGTGGAGTTCGATTCGCAGGGCAATCCGATCACCATCACGGACGCTTTGAACCGCAAAGTCACGCAGCAGTTCGATGCACTGAACAGGCTAACCCAGTGGACGGATCCGAAAGGACGCCAGACGCAGCTTGCCTACGATAAGTTGAACCGTCTGGTCGAGGTTACCGACGCCAAGCATGGCAAAGCCGCGCAAATTTTTGACGCGGTCAGCCAAATTACCGGCGTTACTGACCCGAATCGCAATGAAACGAAGTACGTCTATGATAAAGCAGGGCGGTTGCTCAGCGAGACGAATGCCGCAGGCCATGCTCATACCTATGCTTACGATGCGAACGGACGGCTTGAACAAGAGACGAACGGACGCGGACAAGCTACGGCTTATCGTTACGACCAAGCGGGAAGGCTCGACCGGTTTACCGACCCCGAAGGGACTGTGACGTACACGTACGATGCGAACGGCAACATCACGGCCGTTACGGATCAATCGGGGAAAACGGCTACCCGGGAATACGATAAACTCGATCGGGTGATCAAGTATACGGATATGGATGGGAACGTGCTGCAATACGGCTATAACGAAATCGGCCAATTGACGACATTGACCTATCCGGACGGGAAGAAAGTAATTTATACGTACGATGCCGCAGGCCGATTGACGGAAGTAACGGACTGGACAGGACGGAAAACCGCGTACGGATACGATGCGAACGGCCGTCTTCTGACCACCACCCGCCCGGACGGCAGCGTGGAAACCCGGGATTATGACGCAGCCGGTCAGTTGAGGAAGCTGTGGGACCGCGCCGCCGACGGCAGCTATATCAGCCGATATCAATTCGATTACGATGAAGCGGGCAACGTCATTCAAGAACGCAATGAAGCGGCTACCCAGCGCGCACAAGAAGTCACGGCGGCCGTGTATGGACGAAGCGCGGCAGGAACGGTCACCTCGGCAACATATGCTTCCATGACGAATCTTCCGGGCATGGTTTCGGGAAATATTTCCATGACATATACGTCGGATAACCGCCTTGCGACGTTTAACGGAAATCCCGTGACCTACGATCAGGACGGGAACATGATTTGGGGCCCACTCGGCGGGACGATGCAGGAGTATCGTTTCGATGCACGCAACCGGTTGATTACAGCAGGCGGAGTAAGCTACGCTTATAATGCCGAGAACCAGCGTATTGCCGTGACTTCGGGCGGACAGACCACGCGGTATGTCGTGAATCCGAATGCTTGGCTGCCGCAGGTGCTGGTGGAGAAGGACGACCAAGGAAAAGCCAAGGCTTACTATGTCTACGGTCTGGGACTGATCGGCCGGGAAGAAGCGCCGGGCGAATATCGGACATATCATTACGACCGTCGCGGCAGTACGATCGCCTTGACCGACGCCAAGGGACAAGTGACTGATCGTTATACGTATGGGCCGTACGGGGAAACGTTGAAGCACGAAGGGAACACAGACAACCCGTTCCAATACAACGGACGTGACGGGGTCATGACGGACCCGAATGGTTTGTACTACATGAGGGCTCGATATTACCAGCCGGAGATCAAACGTTTTATCAATCGCGACGTACTGACCGGAACAATCTCCGAAGCTTCGACGCTAAACCGGTACGCTTATGTGAACGGTAACCCAGTCTCGTATGTGGACCCGTTTGGCCTGAGCCGGGATGGTGATTCATCCTTCCTGCTACAGGGGGGCAACTTCCTCGTCGATGCGGTGCCGTGGGTAGGTACGCTCAAAGGCTTCCAGCAAGCATTCTTGGGCACTAACTTCGTAACAGGCGAACGATTGTCTACAGGCGACCGCTGGGCGGAAGGTATCGGAAGTGCACTCAGCCTGGTCCCGATTCCGGGATTGAAGCACGTGGGCAAATATGCAACCAAAGGCGTCATCGCCGCGGAGAAGCAGCTTGAGCGCTTGTTTATGGGGCCATGGATGAAAAAAGCGGAAAATACAGCCAAGAAGCTGATCAGCGGGTGCAACTGCTTTACCGCCGGGACGAAGGTTCTCACAGACGAAGGGGAGAAAAATATCGAAGACATTGAGGTCGGAGATAAGGTTCTTACCAAGTCTGACGAAACCGGAGAAGTGGCGTATAAAGAGGTTACGGCTACTTTCAACCATGAGACGGATGAGATTTATAAGATTCATGTGGGTGGTCAGACGATTGAATCGACCTATAATCATCCGTTTTGGGTAGAAGGTAAGGGGTGGGCGTTCGTCAAAGACCTCAAGCCCGGTGACTTGCTTGTTCAGAGTGATGGGCATACACTCGAGGTAGACAGTATCGAACTGGAGCATAAGCACGTCACGGTTTACAACATGACGGTGGATGAGTTCCATACCTACTTTGTCAGTGACCTTGGGATTTGGGTGCATAACACTAATTGTTTTTACATTCGTCAAGCAGCCAGCGGGGTTACAAAGAAGCATGTTCCCCAAACAGGTGATTGGAGACCGGTAGGTAAATCATGGGGACTTTTTCAAAAAGAAAATCAAATATCAATAAAAGAGAGTTTCAGAAGAGACGATGGATATATTTCTTTTAAAGCGTACGATAAAGAAGGAACTTTAATTGGTAGGTTTGAAAAAGGTCAAAGAGATGGTTATCGAAGTAAAAATATTCATCCTGACCATATCCATTTAGAAAATGCTTTAGGGAATATTCATTGGTGGTTTAATGATTAAAAATGATTTAATGGAGGATAAGTACAATTGTATGGAAATCGTAAGAAACGACGGCAGGTATACGATTAAGTATATTGGTAATTTAAGCAAAGAAAACCTAGCCAATCTTCTTTTACTTTTTAAATCAAAAAATTCTGACGAACAATTACTGTTTGAAGCTTTTTGTGCCGATCCATACTTTTGGAATGAGGATATGGTTGAAAATGACAAAAATTACTACTATCAATCATTTCTCGACAATACAATATTGTTTCATAATGAAAGTACTAAAATAGGTCTAACGGACAAAATAATTACCTTATTACAAGAGGGTTATGGTGTGAAGGGAGACCAAAAATCAATCTTGAATGAATTTTTGTCAGGAAATATAGTAGTAGCTGAAGAAGTAATCGAAAAGGTTAAATCTCTTATTTACGAAACAGTTTTAACTGAAGTTAATCCACATGTTTATAATTTTACTAAAGATAAGATAGTTTTTGTCAATAATACTTGGTTTGATATGGAAACTGATAAATTAAAATCAAATCCATTGGTAAAAGTTTCATGGTATACCGTACAAACCATAGAAGAAATTATTGGAGCTATTGATTTAACCGAAGTTTATTTTAAGTGTTTAGTGCATAAGAAAAACAACAGCTTTGGAAATTATTCCTTTGCACTGATCTACTATGAGGCAGAATCTGATTTTCACATGGAAGTTATCGAAGTGACCCCCGGTTCCTTTGAGGAAGAAGTTTTACCAAAAATAAATGACTTTGTGCGTGACCTCAGGTGAAATACTAGTTATAATCAGATCCTTGAATAATTTTTTCAAGGATCTTTTTTTCTACTCCTATCTATAATGAATTAAAAAGGCTGCAACTAGATAAAAAGTTTGTCAAGGCAAAAGATATGGGCTACGCTAAAGCGCGCGAAGGGGCAGACGGGATAATAAGTCTAACGAGCAACTAAATTATTAAGCATAAAGGTTATACCTATACTCACAAAATAAAAGTTGTAGGTGCGCCAAATCATGTAAGAATATATGGAAGAATTGATGAAAATGGTGCTATGGTTTTTGATCATATGACGGATGGAAAACGATGAGAAAAGTGGTGATAAGCCGTGAATTTGAAATCCATTGAGCAGATTTTTAATGATAGTTATGATTTCGAGAAATTGAAAAGAAATACAGAACACCTTCTTGAAAAATTAATACAAAATAGCGACAATAATTCCCTCAAAGATGCGGAGGGAGAATTACCAAAAGGGCTAAAATATTCAGACTTGAAAATAAAATACAACTGCACAAATATTTTTGTGAATAACAATGACAGAGAGTATCCGTATTTTAGAATATCCCTTCATTTGGTTCATCCGAAGACAGGGATTCGACTTTTCTACTATGATGTGGATTATAATATTGACGGCGAGTTCTCTGATGAATACTTTAGTAGAGATTAATAGCGCTAGTTATATTTCCAAACCTTGAGGTTAGTAGTCCTCAAGGTTTTTCTTTTCCTTACCCGGTTCCGAATGAATATTGTACTCAGCGTAGACGAACGAATAATGCGGAAAAAAAGATCTTCGTCGCGTAGCGAAGAAGTATTCGTGGGTATCCAAAAGATAATGCAGCGGCAAGAATATCTGTTTCCTTTCCAGCCCTCCACAACACCCAACCAACGGAAAAAAAGGTCAAATAATCGGACGCTTTGGCTATTCGGTATTGTCCGCGAACGTTCTAAGATAAAGGGAGAATACCGAATGCAGAAAGGGTGCTCTTATGGCGACGTTCGATGTGCAAAACGGGCAATTTTGTCTGGATGGGGAACCGATCCGTCTTGTTTCCGGTGCGATTCATTATTTTCGGGTGGTGCCCGAGTATTGGCGGGATCGTCTGCTTAAGCTGAAAGCCTGCGGCTTCAATACCGTAGAAACGTATATTCCTTGGAATCTTCACGAGCCGAAGCCGGGCCAGTTCCGTTTTGACGGGCTGGCGGACGTGGTTCGTTTTGTTGAGATCGCTGGCGAGGTCGGTCTGCATGTGATCGTTCGGCCAAGCCCGTACATTTGCGCGGAGTGGGAGTTCGGCGGCTTGCCGGCTTGGCTGCTCGCCGATCCGGGTATGCGGGTGCGCTGTATGCACCGGCCGTATCTTGACCGCGTCGACGCGTACTATGATGTGCTGCTTCCGCTGCTGAAGCCGCTGCTGTGCACGAACGGCGGGCCGATTATCGCGATGCAGGTCGAGAACGAGTACGGCAGCTACGGCAACGACCGGGCGTACCTGGTTTATTTGAAGGATGCGATGCTGCAGCGGGGGATGGACGTGCTGCTGTTCACCTCCGACGGTCCGGAGCATTTCATGCTGCAGGGCGGCATGATTCCCGGCGTGCTGGAGACGGTGAACTTTGGGTCCCGGGCGGAGGAAGCGTTCGAGATGCTGCGGAAGTACCAGCCGGACGGACCGATCATGTGCATGGAATATTGGAACGGGTGGTTCGACCATTGGGGCGAGCAGCACCATACGCGGGACGCGAAGGACGTAGCGGACGTATTCGACGATATGCTCCGTCTCGGCGCTTCGGTCAATTTCTATATGTTCCACGGCGGAACGAACTTCGGCTATATGAGCGGGGCGAACTGTCCGGAGCGCGATCATTACGAGCCGACGATCACCAGCTACGATTACGATGTGCCGCTGAACGAATCCGGCGAGCCGACGGATAAGTTTTACGCGGTGCGGGAAACGCTGGCCCGCTACATGGAGCTGCCGCCGCTGGAGCTGCCGCACCCGATTCCGAAGGCCGCCTATGGAAGTGTGCCGGTTCGCGAAGCGGCCTCGCTGTTCGGGCAGCTGGACAGCCTGTCGGAGCCGGTTCGCCACACGTGCCCGGAGCCGATGGAGGCAGTCGGACAAAACGACGGGTTCATCCTGTACGAAACGTTCATCTCCGGGCCGCGGGAGGAACGGGAGCTCGTGCTGCAGGATTGCCGTGATCGGGCGTTGGTTTATGTGAACGACGAATTCATGGGTGTAATCGAGCGCTGGGACCCGAGCCAAAAGGTAGCGTTCGCCGTGCCGGAGGGCGGAGCGACACTGCGCATTTTGGTCGAAAATATGGGCCGGATCAACTACGGGCCGTTCATGCTCGACCGCAAAGGTATCACGGAAGGCATCCGCCACGGCAACCAGTTCCTGTTCGGTTGGAACATCTATCCGCTGCCGCTGGAGGACGTAGCCCCGGTCAGCTTTAACGGGAAGGAAGCGGAGCCGGGATACCCTGGCTTTTACCGCGCGGTGCTGCCGATCGAGGGGCAGCCGGCGGATACGTTCCTGCGCCTCGATGGTTGGAACAAGGGCATCGTGTATGTCAACGGCTTCCATCTGGGCCGCTACTGGAAGCGCGGGCCGCAGCAGACGCTGTATATCCCTGCGCCGCTGCTGCGGCAAGGGGAGAACGAGATCGTCGTGTTCGAGCTTCATGGAATGGAGAAGCGGGAGCTGACGTTCACGGATCGGCCGGAGCTTGGACCGGTATCGCAAGTAACGGTATAATAAGGTAACGATGAATGAGGCCGGTGCCGACCTGTCAAGGGTTGGCGCCGGTCTTTTACGTTTTGTGGGAATCTTTGCAAACCCGTTTCAAGATGACACCGGCCTGCGAAACGTGTTACATTGAGGAAAAGCGTGGATTTGGCCAGAAGGGAGCGGTCACCGGCATGGACCGTTTATTCCATTTTCCTAATATGACACAGACGCTGCAGGTGACCGGCTGTCACTTTGGCATCAAGCCGCCGGGTTGGCGGTACCCGCGGCATCATCATCATTTGTATGAGCTGATCTGCTGCCTGGAGGGGGAATCGGTGCACGAAATTAACCGGACCTCCTTGACGCTTCGTCCGGGGGACTGGCTGCTGATCAAATCGGGCATCCGTCACGAATCCGCGGCAGCCGCAAGCTCGCATTACCGGTTCTTCAACGTGCACTTCGACTTGGACGATGCGGAGGTGCGGAGCGTGCTCGGAGCTGCGCCTTACTCCCATATTCCGTCCGGGTCTGCGAGCCGCGGGAAGCTTCCGTTCTATGTTCAGGAATTGGAAGAAATGATGCGGCAGTACGCCGCTCCCGATACGCATGGAGATGTGTCCTGGCACGAGGAGCTGAATCCCCGGTTCGAGGACCGGCTGCTGCTGCAATCGTACACGCTGCTCATCGTTCGGGATGTGCTTGCGTTAATCCGGGAGCGGGATGCGCACGCCGGTCAAGCCTCGTCCAAGGAGGCTACTTTATTTGCGATCGATGTCGCACATGCGATCGAAGAGCGGCTGGCTGGAAGCTTTCATGAAGAGGCGACGATTTCCGCCGTGGCGGAGGAGCTTCACCTGAGCCGCAGCCAATGCTCGAAGCTGTTCTCCAAGGTGTACGGCTTATCGCCCAAGCAGTACGTCAGCCGAAGAAGGCTGAGTCTGGCGAAGGAGCTGCTGGTGACGACGAACCTGCCGATGACGGAGATCGCCGAGCGGCTCGGGTTCCAATCCGCGAGCCACTTCTCCCGGCAGTTCCGCCGGTGGACCGGCCAAGCCCCAAGCGATTACAAGCCGAAGCACGACGGCTGCTCGTAACTCCGCGGCCGCGGTACGCGTGCTTTTCCGCTGCACGCTGCCGCGCCTCACGGGTGTTGTCCGCCGATATTACTTGTCGACTCTGCGGCTGCCTCCCGAACGAAAGATCCTCCATTTTGTAAGCGTTTCAATTCATTGTGGCCCGAAAGCCGCGGCATCTCTGCTACGCCACAAGCGGAGCAGTTCCGCCTCGCGGGCCGGCTCCAGTCCGGCTTTGCGCTTCTCCTCCGGTGGTCGGCTTCGATCCCATGCGAGGGTGTCGCGAACCGTATCGATTAATGGTCTGGTCGTCAGTCCGGAAGCGAATGCCTTTGTATTATCCATGGCGAACATGCCGATCAAGCTGTCGCTTTGCAGCCAGAGAGGGAGCTCGATCCATTGGCCGACCTGCTGCTCTCTCAAAAACGGCTCGGTGACCCAGGTGAACTCGGCAGGACGGCTGCTGAATCGGGCGCACGCGTCCACGAGCTGCTCCATCGTAAAGTCGCCGCCGCTGGCATGAAACGTGCCGACCGTCCGCTTTTCAACTAAGTCAATAATCCACGCGGCGAGGTCTCTCACATCGATCACCTGAATACGCCCTTCTTTTGGCGGCACAAGCACTTCTCCCCCTTGTGCGATCCGATGGGGCCAGTACGTGAAGCGGTCCGAATAATCGTGCGGGCCGACGATCAGTCCGGGCCGGATGTGCAGCGCTCTGCCGGGTATAGCGGCTTCGACCGCTTTCTCGCAAAGCGCTTTGAGCGCGCCGTAATGCTGCGTCACGTCCTCGGTGCTTTCATCGGAAAGAATTGCGACAGGGGCGTCTTCCTTTACATGTAACCGCGTTAGATCCTCATACACCGATACGGACGAAATGAACGTATAATGTCCTACACGATCCTTCAGCAGTTCAACCGAGGAGCGTACGACGCGGGGAACAAAGCCGCACGTGTCGATCACCGCGTCCCACGTTCTGCCCTGCAGCAGTTCAAGCCCGCTTTCACGGTCCCCAATAATGTGCTCCGCTTGGGGAAAAGCGTCTTGACTGTGCTGGCCGCGATGAAAGAGCGTCAACGTATGCCCCCGCTCCAGCGCCGTCTCCGCCAAAGCCCTCCCCAAAAACCGGGTACCGCCCAAGATTAACAGGTTCATGAAGCCACCACCTTTATAAAAATATATATTTACGTAAAAATATTTTATTACGTTATGTAGTGGTTTGTCAATGAAACGCATTCAGCTCAATAATTGTTGGCTGCCAAATATGTTTTAAAATTGACAATAAAGTTTTGAAGCGAAGGTGCACAAGTGAATTTTTAGTGAGAGATAAGCTGGAACCACAGCGAATACTACAACATCACGCGCCCCTACCATGGTAGGGGCGTTTATTTATTTTTTTAAAGGGACGGTTATCTCACTCGTGATCTAGGTTGGAAAACTGGAAGAATCCATCACACTTTGTCGAAAGTCGAGTATCGATATTTGATGCTACTAAATTGGATGGATCGTGTTGTGGATATAAGAGAGCAATATCCGCTTGAATTTGCAAGGACATTGGAAATATCGGAACAGCAGGGGGAAAAGAAGTGGTGAGAACTGTAAAGGTAGTTAGTGATTTTCAGGAGCAAGGAATCGACTGGGGAATCATCATTGATACGCGACTGCCGATGACTATGGTTCGAAATATCGATTGGATGTTTGAAGGAAGGTTTCTCGATAGTCGGCCTGGATTAGCGGAAGATGACGTCTATCCCATACTCGTTTTCTACGCGAAGCCTCAAAGATTCCGATCCAATAGGCATAGAGCCCCGTACCAATGTAGCTGTTCGATAAGTCTTCGCACTCGACACGTTATGAACAATCTCAGATGAAAAACTTACTGGAATAAACATTAAACGTCTACTACGATGAGATCAAAGGAATTGAGCAAAATAAAGAACTGGTTCCTAAAGCGGAGCCAAGCTAAAAGCGATTGTACGTGTGATCCGTTGAACTGCATATTAGCCACTTCTTCACGGATGCCAACGGACGTGAAAATCGGCGCGAACACGTTCTGCAAAATTTGCGATCTGAAAGACGTCGATACCGTGATATGCAACAAGCCGGCTCCGGAGGAATGGAAGGCCGAGCTTGAGAAAAAAAGATATCATTTAGATCGTGGCGGAATAATGGACGAGGACAGGTTCACGCGATGTAACAAACGTAACCATGGCACACCTGCTGGCGATGACCGGGTCCCATGGTTTTTTTCTATTTTTGCTCCTCTACCCGTTCGCTATTTACCGCCGTTCGTCGCATCCGCATCCCTGTCCCCGTCCGCTTTCTTGCGGAATATTTCCCCTTCATTGATTTGCTCGATAAACGTTTGCAGCCATGCGTAGTACTCCGTCGCGTGCACAAGCTTGTGCAAGTCTTTCAACGCCTGCTTTCGCACGTCGTCGGGCGTATCGATGTGCAGAATGAGCTCCTTCAGCTCCGGGGTGACCTCGCCGATGGCATTGACCATCACGTCCATCTCGCGCTGTAATTTCGTCGCAAAAAAATTTTGGAATGCCGTATAGAAGTTGCTTTCGGCCTGGTACAAATCTTTCCGTTCCTTCTTGTTATCCAGCTTAACGACCATTTTGGAGTCGACCAGCGCACGTACGGCGTAGCTCATGTTGCTCTTGCTCATCCCCATGACATCCTTCATTTTCTCAAGCGTCATCGGCTCATCTTCAAAAAACATAATCCCGTACAGCTTGGCCACGGAAGGCACAATGCCATACAAATCCATCGTATCGGCGATCGCGTCGATGAATTTCTCCTTAAGCTGAAGCCGTTTCTCCGACCAACTGTTCTCCATGCTCGAACACATCCTTGCATCGTTGGATTCGTTCAAAAAATATTGGACTCACGCTCATTATATACCACATTTCGCGGTTTCCTCTATGGCGAAGGCGGTTTTTCCGGAAAATGCAAAAGTTTTCTCGTGTTTATCGAACAATGAAAATTGAATATTGAATACTTCTATAAGGTGGCACGATCTGTTTTAACAGCCGAAATTCACTTTTAATAAGGGTTTATTGCCATTATAACGTTCGGAGAAATATTTTGGCTAGTAGGCTGAAAATAATATATTCAAAAAATATTGAATTTTCATATTGATTTCTCAAGGCGGTTGTCTTATACTGAGTCTCACAAGTTAATAAAACGGTTGCAGACTTGGAGAAGACCGGAATCACGAGATGGCGAAACGCTTTAATGAGGAAGCGCTGCCGTTGTCGATCGGTCTTCTTTGTTTTCAACGAAAAGGAGGGGCTTTTACGAAATGGATGTACCTGTATCGCAACATGTTGTTCAAAGCGGATCTAGACCGAGGAAGGTCAAATCAAGAGCGATGGCCAACTTTGGAGTGGGCATGCTGTACTTGAGTCCCATGCTCGTGTTAATGACGGTATTCACTTTTTATCCAATCATGAAAACGCTTTATTATAGCTTCTTCGCGACGAACGCCAAGGGCGAGCCCGTATTGTTCGTAGGCTTGGACAACTACACGGACCTGCTTGCGTCGGACAGCTTCCGAACGAGCATGAAGTCGACCTTCCTGTACGTGCTGTACACGGTGCCGGTCGGTGTGGCGCTCGCCCTGTTTCTGGCCGTCATTGCCAGTGAAAAGCTGCGCGGCATCGAATTTTTCCGCGTGATCTTTTCTTCGACGATCGGCGTTTCGGTCGCTGCCGGGTCCACCATCTTCATGTTCCTGTTTCATCCGAGCGTCGGCTTTCTGAACCATGCGCTTTCCTGGTTCGGGGCGGAGCCGATCAAATGGCTGACCGATCCCCACTGGGCGCTCTTTTCGGTTGCGGTCACCTCGATCTGGATGGGCCTCGGGTTCAACTTCATCATTTTGCTCGGCGGGCTGCAGGGCATTCCGGAGGATATCTACGAAAGCGCGACGATCGACGGCGCCGACTATTGGACGCGGCTGTTCCGGATCACGCTGCCGATGGTTTCTCCAAGCCTGTTTTTCGTGATAATTGTAACCGTTATCAATTCGTTCCAGTCGTTCGGGCAGATCGATATTTTGACCCAGGGTGGACCTGCGGAATCGACCAACCTGATCGTCTACTCGATTTTCCAGAACGCATTCATTCACTACAAATTCGGCTTGGCCAGCGCGCAGGCGATTCTCCTGTTTCTCGTCGTGCTGCTCGTAACGATCGTTCAGTTCAAAGTCGGAGAAAAGAAGGTGCACTACCAATGAAATCCACGTTCAAAACCGTCATGCTGTACGTGCTGCTCGGCTTGTCAGCGCTGCTGATCTTTTTCCCGATTCTGTATGCGGTACTTGCCAGCTTCCTCAGATCGGACCAGTTGCTGGTCGGCAACATCATTCCGACATCGCTCTCCTTTGACAATTTCCTGAGGGCGATCCATACCGTGCCGCTGATGACATTTATGGCGAACAGCCTGATCGTCTCGACGACGGTCATGGTTGGACAAATCGCCGTCTGCAGCCTGGCCGCTTTTGCGATCGTGTTTATCGATTTTCGGGGCAAGCATGTTTTCTTCATGGTGCTCATCTCTACGATGATGATTCCGTGGGAAGCGATCGTGATTCCGAATTATTTGACGGTCGTGCATCTGAACTGGCTCAACACGTATCAAGGGTTGTCGGCTCCTTTCTTCGCGCTGGCTTTTGGGACGTTCCTGCTGCGGCAGCATTTCCTGACCATTCCGAAAGATTTGCAGGAGTCGGCCGAATTGGAGGGCTGCGGACGATTTCGCTTTTTCGTATCGTTCATCTTGCCCCTTTCCAAGCCGATGGTCAGCGCCTTGGGCGTGTACGGATTTTTGACGACGTGGAACATGTACCTGTGGCCGCTCCTGACGACGACGAACAACCATGTCCGCACCGTTCAGATCGGGCTCAAAATGATGATTTCCCAGGAGACGAGCACGAATTGGTCCGCCGTTATGGCGGGAGTCGTCATAGTCCTTATGCCGACCTTGCTTTTCCTCTTCCTCGGTCTGAAGCAGTTGAAACGCGGCTTGATGGCCGGGGCGGTAAAAGGATAAACCAACTAACTTGAATCCAATCGAAAAAGGGGTAAACAACGCATGAAAAAATGGATGCTTCTGCTGCTGGTGTTCGCTCTTGTCGTATCGGTTTTCGGATGTAGCAACTCCGCCGGCTCCGACGGCAAAACGGAAGCCCGCAAATCGGACGACGGTAAAATCAAGGTGACGTTCTGGCACGCGATGAGCGGCGATCTCGGGAAGCATGTGCAGACGATCGTCGATAAGTACAACGCCTCGCAAAACAAAGTGAAGGTCGAAGCCGTGTTTCAAGGCAGCTACGAGGAAGCATTGACAAAGCTGAAATCGGTAGGCGGAACGGCGGAAGCACCGACCATCGTGCAGGTCAACGAAGTCGGTACGAAATATATGATCGACAGCGGCTTTATCCAACCGGTGCAAGATTTTATGGACAAGGAAAAATACGATATTTCCCAGCTGGAGCCGGGTATTCTGAGCTACTACCAGGTAGACGGCAAGCTATATTCGCTTCCTTTCAACGCGTCAAACGCCGTTCTTTTCTACAACAAAGACAAATTCAAAGCGGCCGGGCTCAACCCGGAGCAGCCGCCGAAGACGTTCGGCGAAATTCGCGAAGCGGCCAAAAAGCTGTCCAAGGGCGATGAAAAAGGGTTTGCGATCCTCATCTACGGCTGGTTTATCGAGCAGCTTCTCGCCAACCAGGGCGCCGATTTCGTCGATCAAGGAAACGGCCGCAGCGGAACGCCGACAAAGTCGCTTATCAACGGTCCGGAAGGGCTTGCCATCTTCAAATGGCTGGACGACATGAACAAAGACGGCTCGCTCGGCAACTACGGGCGCAAATGGGATGACATTCTCGCCGCGTTCCAGGCCGGGAAAGTCGCGATGTATCTCGATACGACGGGCGATACGACCTACAACGTACAGAACGCGCCGTTTCAGGTGGGGACAGGCTATTTGCCGGTTCCGGACGGCAAGCAGCCGCAAGGCGTCGTCATCGGCGGAGCCTCGCTCTGGATGATGAAAAGCGTCGCCCAAGAGGAGAAGGACGCGGCCTGGGACTTCATGAAATTCGTCGCCAAACCGGAGACGCAAGCGGAATGGGCGTCCAATACCGGCTATTTCCCGATTACGAAGGCGGCTTACGACCAAAAAACGTTGAAAGACACGTATGCGAAATATCCGCAATTCCTGACGGCTGTCGATCAGTTGCACAACTCGAAGTCGTCGACGGCGACGCAAGGCGCGCTAATTTCTGTATTTCCGGAAGCGCGGCTTGAAGTGGCGACATCGATCGAGAAGCTGTACGGCGGGCAGGATCCCCAATCGATCGTCGACGCGCTTGCGGGCAAAATCAACAAGCTGCTGGAAGAAAGTAACAAAGTGAACGCGAAAAAATAACGAAACGACGGAGCTGTGCCGGGGGGCGTCAACTCACTGACGTCCGGACAGCCCGTCATTTTTTCAAAAACGGAGGAAATCGCGCATGATTATCGCTCACCGAGGAGCTTCGAACTATGCGCCGGAAAATACGATGGCGGCGTTTCGCCTGGCGCTGGAGATGGATAGCGACGGCATCGAGCTCGATCTGCAGCTGACGAAGGACGGACACGTCGTCATATGTCACGACGAAGAGCTGTCCCGCACGACGAACGGCAAAGGGCTGATCAAAGATTGCACGCTGGACGAGCTCAGACGGCTCGATGCCGGAAGCTGGTACGGCGAGTCGTTCGCGGGAGAACGCATTCCGACGCTGGAGGAGTTTCTGACGCTCGTATGCGACACGAAGCTGATCGTCAATCTGGAAATCAAACATATACCGTACTATTACGAAGGCATCGAAGAGAAGATCGTGCAGGCGATCCAACGGTTTGGCATGGTTGACAGGGTGATCGTTTCCTCCTTCGACCATTACGCGCTGCGCAAAACGGCGGAGCTTAATCCGGACATCGAGCTCGGCCTGCTGTTTGCGACACGGCTGATCGAGCCTTGGCGGTACGCTGCCGGATTGCCATTTGCGGTGCGCAGCATGCATCCCGACTATTCGTTCGTCGACGCGGAATATATCGCGCGCTGTCATGAATACGGCTATGCCGTTTATCCGTATACGGCCAATTCCCCTGAGTGGTACAAGGAGATGCGGCGGCTAGGACTTGACGGCGTTATTACGAATGTGCCTGATGTCATGAAATGAAGGCAACGGTTGGCCGATCCTCCCGGTCATCGGACCCGGGATGGCAAGATCCCAGCATAGTAGAGAGGAGGAGGCGGTTAGGATGAAGTGGATCTATTTGTCGCTCGCCATACTGTTCGAAGTGGCCGGTACAACAAGCATGAAGTTTTCGCAAGGATTGACGAAGCCCGTCCCTTCGATTTTGATGTTCGTGTTTTACAGCCTAGCGTTTTCGATTCTCAGTTTGGCTTTGAAAAAACTCGAGGTCGGGACGGCGTACGCGATATGGTCCGGCGTTGGCACGGCGCTGATCGTTTCCATCGGGATCATGTTTTTCGATGAGGTGTTTACCATCCGGAAAATGATGTTTATCGGCCTCATCATCGTCGGGGTGATCGGTCTGAATATGAGCGGAACGGCCCACTAGGCAAGGAGGAAACGGGATGCCCTACGATCCGTTACTGAAACTGTTCATCGCATTGCTTTTGGGCTTGCTGATCGGCATCGACCGCCAGCTCAAGCATAAGCCGCTCGGGCTTAAAACGAGCATGGTCATCTCGGTGGCCAGTTGCCTGATCACGATCGTTTCGATCCAATCGGTGCAAAAATTTTCGGTTCCCGGCCATACGAACATGGATCCGCTGCGGCTTGCAGCCCAAATCGTCAGCGGCGTCGGTTTCATCGGCGCGGGCGTCATTTTGCGGCGAAGCAACGACGTCATCTCCGGTCTGACGACAGCGGCTATGGTATGGGCGGCTTCGGGCTTGGGAATCGCGACGGGCGCGGGCTTCTACGAGGAAGCGCTGTCCGCGGTTTTGCTCATTATTGCGGCCGTAAACCTGCTTCCGGAGTTCATCAAGCTGCTCGGTCCGCGCAAACTGCGGGAGCGCGACTGGTCGGTGACGATTGTCGTCCGCAACAACCGGGAAATGTCCCGGCTGATTGACGAGTTCGAATCGCAGGGCATGAAAGTGAAGCATATGAAAATCAAAGATATCGGCGAAGACGGGCAGCAGGTCCAGATGGTCGTTTCTGCTCCGGAGAAACGGAGAACGGCGTCGATCTATTATGCCGTTAAACAATTGAATCACGTGTTTGCCGTTGAAGTGGAAAACATCAGCTCGTGAGGCGCGTGAATGGCATCGTGAACGGTCATTTCGGCATTGGGGATATTCAGTTCTCATCATCAACATTTGACGATAAAGGAGGGGGTCCGACATGCGTACAATCAGCCAGCCCGTTATTCCAGCCGTCAGGCATCTGAAAGACTTCGAAGAGCTGCTGCAATCGAATCACGAATATTTGATTTTGCTGGATGCGCATCTGGCACGCGTGAAATCGATCGTTCGGCAGGCGGAACAGTTCGGCAAGAAGATGATCCTGCATGTCGATCTGATCGAGGGATTGAAGGCGGACGAGCATGCGGTCGAATTTTTGGCGCAAGAGGTGAAGCCGGCGGGCATCATTTCAACCCGGAGTCAAGTCGTGCAGGCCGCCAAAAAGAAAAAGCTGATCGCCATTCAGCGGATTTTCATGCTTGATATGATCGCGTTGGAAATGAGTCTGCAGCAATTGGAGAAGACGAACCCCGATTACGCGGAGGTGCTTCCCGGGAGCGTCCCTTCCCATATTTTGAAGCATGTGGTCTCTAAAGCGGGAGTGCCCATATGGGCCGGAGGCTTGCTGCAGGAAGCCTCGGAAGTGCGCAACGCGCTTGACGCCGGAGTGTCGGCGGTCACCACATCGGCCAAGACCTTATGGCGGCTCGGGAACGCGGTTTAGGTTCGCAGCGAAGAGGGTTGAGGAGCAAGGTAAACTACCTTTGGAGTTTATCAGGACATAAGGGATCTTACGAAAGAGTACGAAGGAGCTACCCGGGACTATCGGGGTAGAGCCACCACAGCCTTAAGCGAAGGCGTTATGATGTATTTCATCTGAATCGAAGAATCGGTGCAGTTGACTGGAAGTGAGTCCGGTCATCCAACACTTCCTTCATCACATTCCTTAAAGTTAGCAAGTGAAAAGAAATCCAGCTGCCACTTACATGCTATAATAGTTGTAAGTAAAATAGAATAACCATTTATGGAGGATATGTAATGGGAACAGGTAAACCGGTAATGATAACAGTAGAAGCCATCGTTCATTCTCCCGTCGAAAGCGTGTGGCAGTATTGGACGGATCCGAAGCATATCACGCAATGGAATAAGGCTTCCGATGACTGGCACACGCCCTTCGCCGAGAATGACCTGAAGGTCGGCGGGAAATTCGTCTCGAGAATGGAAGCCAAAGACGGCAGCTTTGGATTTGATTTCGGCGGAGTATACGACGAGGTGAGCATCAACGAGAGCATCTCCTATACGATCGCCGACGGTAGAAAAGTGAAGATCGCCTTTATTCGCCAAGACAACGATACGAAAATCGTCGAATCGTTCGAAGCGGAAGAGACCAACGCCATCGAGATGCAACAAGCCGGATGGCAAGCAATTTTAGATAATTTCAAAAAATATGTGGAAAATGTTAAAGAACAATAAAAACTTCTCAGAAGCGCATGCCGATGGTCGGCATGCGCTTTGCTATGTCCCCGGCATAGGCAACGACTCGCGAACGATACAAAAAAGCAGAATGAGTATTGACGCTGTCTTGCATTATAGGTATAATCTTCCTTGAATCATTAATAGTAATTATTACAAATTAAGCTGACGGAGCAATAGAAACGCTACATCAAAATGATAGCCAGAGGATAGTTGCGATGA
Organism: Paenibacillus tyrphae; assembly: GCF_027925525.1. GTDB lineage: Bacteria > Bacillota > Bacilli > Paenibacillales > NBRC-103111 > Paenibacillus_G > Paenibacillus_G tyrfis_B. Next base: position 174,263 of record NZ_BSDJ01000010.1, read on the forward strand.
GACAGGAAATCGACTTTATAAAATTTAACCCTACGCAAAATATGACGGTTCTTGTTAAAACGAATCATCCGGTTGAAGAGCATGAGCACATTGCTTCAAAGCTTATGTCTTACGACAACGTGTATGCCGAACAAGTAGGGTTTATTGAACAACCGGTTAAACATGCTGCTGCTGCTCGTCTGCAAATGGCCGGAGGCGAATTTTGCGGGAATGCGTGCATGGCACTGGCCGCTTTTATTGCAGCCGAAGAAGGACTTAAGCCTAATGATGTGACAAAAATCGTATTAGAAGCTTCGGGAACGGATCATTTCGTCATGTGTCAAGTGAGAAGAACTGCAGACGAATATGTTTGTCAAGTGACGATGCCTCTTCCGAAAAAGATAGAACGGACAACCATAACGTATGATGGTCACGATTTGGATATCGTGATTGTGAGATATCACGATTATATTCATATCGTCATTGAAGTGGAGCAATTCCATCAAACGGTGAGAAAAACGGCGCAAGCTTTAGCCAAGTTGCTTGGAGTAACTTTAGGGTCCAGCTTGATCGGCATTTTATTGTATAAGTCCGGCCCGGATGAAATGGCACCGCTCATTTATGTACCGTCTCTGGACAGTATGGTATGGGAAAGGGGGTGCGGTTCGGGTACAGCTTCTTTAGGAGCCTATCTGGCTTGGAAAAATAAAGGGGCCGTTGCTGCGCAAATCAGGCAGCCCGGCGGCACGATTCGCGTGACTGCCGATTGGGATCAAGAAGAATTGACGAGTCTGGCCATTGAAGGCTCGGTCGGAATCGTAGCGCAAGGTAAAGCCTTTATAGAGATTTAGCCACTTACATAGGGAGAGAAACGAATGAATGCGACGGAAAACTTACAGTTACATTTGACGGAATATTCCGAAAATTTTATCGAGCTCGCGGGGAAATATGACCGTACCATCCATCATAGCTCAGAGTTGGAGAAGATCATTAATGATTATTCCAATTTCATAACCAACGAGAGGAATAAAGAAGCTTGGGATCAACTGGAACAGCAAGAGCCCGGCGGATTTCAACAACTGGTGGAGGCTGTGAGAAAAAACTCGGCCCTTTGCGTTGCGATTATGGAGAAATACCGCGCACTGAAGCTGCTGGACGGGCAGGCCGGGATCACCGATTATTTCAAAAATATCGAAGCCTGCATTGAACAAGAATTTGGCAGTTTTCAAGTGACTTCCGAATCCAAAGTATTGCTGATAGGCTCAGGTTCGTTTCCGATGACGCCGTTACTCATTGCCAAGCGGACAGGAGCAGAGGTGGTGGGCATCGACATTGACGATGAGGCGATCGAACTCGGATCACGAGTTGTCGGTGCATTGGGAAAAGGATTGAAGATCAGATTGGAAAACACGTTCGTCGAAAATCTTGATTTTACGAAAGACGCGACCCATATCATCTTTAGTTCGACGGTTGAAAATAAATACGACCTGTTGGATCAATTACATGCGTTAACCAATGAACATGTGATTGTGGCGATGAGATATGGCGATCGGTTGAAGTCTTTGTTCAATTACCCGAGGAGAGCAGTGGACGGGCGGAAGTGGGAGGCGGTTGAAACCGTACTGCGTCCGGATCATGTGTTCGATATTGCATTGTATGCCAAAGCTTAAACTACTTTTTTTGCAGCAAAGGAGCTTGGATGAATGATGAGCGATTTTAGGCGAGTGTTAGTGTTGGGAACGGGTCCTGTATCGATTCAACTTGCCGTTATTTTAAAAAATCGGTTGAATGGCTGCGTAGGCATCGTCGGGAGACAATCCGTCCGTTCGGAATCGTTTTTTACCGCCCTTCAGCAAAATAACCGTTTCATTCGCGCAGACATTCAAAATGAAAAGCACCGGGCAATGAAAGGCGAATGCTTCGTCGATCACGTTTTTCACGGGTACAGAACCATTACGGGGGAATGGGATACCTTGATTTTGTCCGTCACAACGGATGCCTATATCGGGGTTTTAAAGCAAATCGATGAGCAGCTTTTAAAACAAATCAAGTGTATCGTTCTGGTCTCTCCGACGTTCGGTTCTAACAGCTTAATCCGCAATTACATGCACGGCCTTGATTCGGACGCGGAAATCATCAGTTTTTCGACGTACTTGGGCGATACGCGGTGGATGCATGACAGACCGTCCAATCATGTCATCACAACGGCGGTCAAGAAAAAGCTTTTTATCGGCTCGACGCGGCATCCGTCCCGGAATGTCGAAACGCTTTGCGAGCTATACGAACAATTGGGCATCGCTCTGGAAGTCATGCCAGCTCCCCTAGACGCGGAAACAAGAAATATATCGCTCTACGTTCACCCGCCGTTGTTTATGAACGATTTTTCGCTCAGCGTCATATTTGGAGAAGTCCGGACCAAGAAGTATGTGTATAAAATGTATCCTGAAGGACCCATCACACAATACTTGATTCGCGATATGCTAGCCCAATGGAAAGAGATTACGGATATGATCGAAACCATGAATATGAAAGGCATTAATCTGCTTAAATTTATGACGGATGACAACTATCCGGTGAGATTAGAGAGCTTATCGCGTCATGATATCGACAATTTCAACGATCTGGAGACGATACATCAACAATATTTATTGTATATTCGTTATACCTCGCTGTTGATCGACCCGTTCTCCGAGCCGGATCAGGAGGGCAAATATTTCGACTTTTCCGCAGTTCCCATTCGAACCCTATTTGTCAACAGGGAAGGGGAGTGGGACATCCCAAGAATGCCGAAGGAAGACTATTACCGGATCAAGATCATCCAAGGAATCGCAAAATATGTAGGCTCGAAGTGCCCCACCATAGACAAGTTCATTCGGACCTACGAAAGCAAAATTGAACAGGCCGCGCAAGCTCATCAAGGCGAACGGTTGTCCGATGCCTTTGTCGTCCGGAGCTTTGCCGAGGATTTGCAGATGATATGCAGCGAAATCGGAAAAAGCATGGGAATCCAAGCGTTGAAATAGCCGTTATTGTAGGGGGAAACAAAGTGGAAATCAGAAAGCTGTTTTTTTTAATCGTCGTTATGTATGCCATGCTCCTTGCCGGCTGCAGCGACGGAAAAGAAGCGCACACGGGTTCGGACCATACCGGCAAGGAGTTAGTGTATGCAACCGCCAAAGATATAAACGACATGAATCCTCATTTATACGCAGGTTCTATGCCGGCCCAAGGAATGGTGTACGAATCGCTGGTTGAAAATACGAAAGATGGGATAAAACCATGGCTTGCCGAATCGTGGGAAATTTCGAAGGATGGAAAAGTATACACCTTTCATCTGAGAAAAGATGTGAAATTCCATGACGGGGAGCCGTTTAACGCCGAAGCGGTGAAGAAAAATATCGATGCCGTACAGCATAATGCCAAAAAGCATTCCTGGATCAAGCTGTCGACAAAAATAGCGAGCTGCCATGTCAAAGACGAGTATACGGTTGAATTGGTCTTATCCGAGCCCTATTACCCGACATTGCTTGAATTGTCGATGACCCGGCCTTACGTATTCATCTCGCCCAAAAATTTGATCAACGGGGAAACAAAAGACGGCGTAAATGGCTACAAAGGAACGGGACCCTATATTCTCACGGAACATAAAGTCGACCAATATGCCGCTTTTGAAGCAAATGAGAGCTACTGGGGCGGCCCGCCGAAAGTGAAGAAAATTATGGCCAAAGTTCTTCCGGCGGGAGAGACGACCTTTTTAGCTTTGCAAAAGGGAGAAGTGAACTTTGTATTTACGGATGATCGGGGGACCGACAGTCTCGATGTGGAAGCTATGAATACGCTGGTGAATTCAGGCAAGTACCAGATGGTAAGAAGCGAAGCGATGAATACGAAAGTGATCGTAGCCAATAGCGGTAAAGCCGATCATCCGGTACATGAAACCGCCGTTCGCGAAGCGATTTGGTATTCGATCGATAGAGACACCATCAGCAAGCAAATTTTTAACGGTGTTGAAGCGCCGGCTCATACGTTATTTTCGCCCAACGTCCATTATGCGAACGTCGATTTGAAGAAACGGGGCTTTGATTTGGACAAGGCCAAGAACATTCTGGAAGAAGCGGGCTGGCGTTTGGAGAACGGCAGCGCAGTCCGAACGAAAAACGGAAGCAAATTGTCCATGAAGCTGTACTACGATGTCAATTCTTCTTCCCAAAAATCGCAGGCGGAATTTATTCAAAATTCGTTAAAAAAGATAGGGGTCCAACTGGACCTAGTCGGCGAGGAGTCGACATCCATCGCCAAGAGAAGATCAACCGGCGACTACGATTTGTTATTTAATCAAACGTGGGGACTTGCGTACGATCCGCAAAATACAATCTCCGCTTTTACGTCCGAATCTTCTTATTTACATACGACAAAAGGCATGGCGAAAGCGGACGAGCTTTACAAGAAAATCGATGAAGTCATGGTATCTGCGAACGAGGAAACAAGAAAATCGTTGTATGCGGATATTTTAACCATGGTTCATGACGAAGCCGTCTTTATTCCAATTACCAATGGAAGTGTGACTGTCGTTGCTCCAAAGCATTTAAAGGGCATCTCGTTTAAGCAAACGCAGTATGAGCTGCCTTTTGAGCAAATGCACTTTGAGTAGAGGATAAAAGGGGATGCTCTCCCCTTTTTATTTATGAGCAGAGGAGATTTTCGATGGGAAGTTACATCGTGAAAAGGTTGTGCCTGTCCGTTCCATTGCTTGTAGTCATTTCGTTTATGACGTTTGTTCTGGTCAATTTATCTCCTATGGACCCGGCCGAAGTGGTGCTGCAAGCGCAGGGTGTTCCCACAATCACGGATGAATTAATTGCGCAGACGAAAGAAAAGCTGGGGCTGGATAAGCCCTTCCTGATACGCTATCTCGATTGGATCACGGCATGCTTGCAGTTGGATTTCGGGCATTCCTATGTCACGGGAAAACCGGTCTGGTCATTGCTTGGCCCGGCATTTCTGAATACGTTAAAGCTAACGTTAGTTTCCGTAGTTGTCATTATTGCGCTTTCTATTGGGCTAGGCGTGATCTGTGCGATGAAAGAAGGGAAAATGACGGATAAGTCGGTCAGAGGCGTTTCCTTTTTCCTCACGGCCATGCCGTCCTATGGGCTTGCGGCGATATTGATTTGGTATTTTTCCGTGAAGTTGGATTTGCTGCCCACCAGCGGGATGGATTCATACAAAAGCTATGTTTTACCGGTTATTGTGATCGCCGTCGGTTATGCAGGCATTTATTTCAGAATCGTCAGAAGCTCGATGTTAAGCCAGTTAAATGAAGACTATGTTCTGTACGGGAGAGCATGCGGCTTGCCGGAGAACAAAATTACGATGCATATTTTAAGAAATTCGTTGCAGGTCGCCATTTCCGTCTTTTGTATGGCGATCCCCATGATATTGGGAAGTACGGTCGTGGTAGAAAATGTTTTTGCATGGCCGGGGCTGGGGAGTCTGAGCGTTAAAGCGATTCTTGGCCGAGATTTTCCGATAATTCAGGCGTACGTTCTTGTCTTGGCGGCGGCTTTTGTTTTGTTTAACACCCTGTCGGATATTATGAATGCGGCGATGAACCCCAGATTAAGAAAGGATCTCTAAATGACACTATTCAAACATTTACTTAAAGATAAGTTAGCCGCATTATCTTTAGGCGTCATTGTTATAACCATTGTGGTTGGTATAGGAGCCCCATTATTCGCGCCGCATGATCCGGAGGAGGTCAACATGGAACTCCGGTATGCAGCTTCATCGTGGGAATATCTGTTAGGCAACGATCACCTGGGGAGATGTATTTTATCCAGATTAATTTATGGAATTCGCCCCAGCGTGTTATGGGTGTTCGTGGCATTGGTCCTGTGTATTTTGATCGGGGCTGTTCTGGGGTTTATAGCGGGTTATTTTAGAGGCAAAACGGATGCCGTTGTGATGAGAATTTGCGATACGATGCTTTCTTTTCCAGGATATGTGATGACCTTGGCGGTCGTCGGGATTTTAGGCGTGGGACTTGAGAATATATTGATTGCCTTGGTGTTGATGAAATGGGCGTGGTTTGCCCGGGTAATCAGAACGTCCGTTATGCAATATGCCGAATCGGAATATGTCAAGTTCTCCAAAGCATCGGGTGTCCGCGATATCCAAATTATTTATAGACACCTTGTTCCTGTTACATTTGCCGAGATTGCCGTCATATCAAGCGGTTCTTTCGGTTCGACGATTTTGCAAGTATCGGGATTTTCGTTCCTCGGGTTAGGCGTTCAAGCTCCTGCTGCCGAATGGGGCATGATGTTGAACGAGGCAAGGGAAGTCATGTTTTCAAGACCGGAGCTCATGTTAGCCCCGGGGTTAGCCATCATTGTGGTCGTATCGGCGATCAATTTTTTGTCAGATGCACTCCAGGTTGCTTTGGACCCTAAATTAAGAACCTCGCACAATAAGCTTCAAGGAAAAGAGGTGGCTTAGCCGGTTTATGAATATGTTGGAAGCTGCAAATTTGAAGCTATGGGATAGCGTCACCGGGAAAGTGTTGATTGCCAACAGTTCGTTCCAATTAAAACAAGGAAGCTGTCTGGCCATTGTAGGGGAAAGCGGAAGCGGGAAGTCCGTGACCTGCAGAGCGATCATGAGATTGAATAAAGCCTGGATTCGCCAATCCGGAGACGTTGTGTTCAAAGGCGAGAACTTAACCGAGCTTCCGGAAGGAGAAATGAGAAAGAAGCGGGGAAAACAGCTGTGCATGATTGTACAGAACGGCATGAGCGCATTCGATCCCTCGTGTGTCATCGGCGTTCATTTGAGAGAGACGCTTGTCGAGCATTTCGGCTGGAGTAAGAACGACATCGAAGCCAGAATGAAACAGGCGATGGAAAGCGTCATGCTGAAAAATCCGATGGAGTTGATGAATAAGTATCCGCACCAGCTATCGGGCGGAATGCTGCAGCGGGTGATGATTGCGCTGGCTATCGTATTGGAGCCGGACGTGATTATCGCTGACGAACCGACAACGGCACTGGATACCATCTCGCAATTTGAGGTGGTGGAACAATTGATTCGATTACGGGAGCGAATGGGCTGCTCGATGATCTTTGTTTCTCACGATTTAGGCGTTGTCCAAAAAATGGCCGATGAAGTTCTGGTCATGAAGGATGGAGAAATTGTGGAAAGAGGAGCCACCCAAACCATTTTCTCGGAAGCGCAGCATGAGTATACCCAACATTTGGTGTCCACTAGACTGGCGCTGAACCATCACTTTAAAAGAATCATGGGGAGGAGTTAACATTGCTGCGCATTGACGGTGTGGAAAAATCTTACCGAAAAGGCGGTTTGTTTTCCGGAGAAAGGCAAACCGTGTTAAAGAATGTCAGTTTCGAATGTATGCCTAGGGAATGTCTCGGGATTATCGGAGAAAGCGGAAGCGGCAAATCAACCTTGGGACGTTTGATCCTGGGGATTGAAAAGCCTGATCGCGGCGACATTTTTTTTGAGGGAAAGAGTGTACGGGATCGAAGGGTGAGAGTAGGCAACATCAGCGCTGTATTTCAGGATTATACTTCTTCCATTAATCCGTTTTTTACGGTGGAAGAAGCTATTAAGGAGCCTTTAACCCTGCTAGGAAAGGTTCGAACCGATGATCGAAGCAAGATGGATCGTCTGCTGCATCAAGTTGGCTTGAGTTCGTCCTATCGAACAAAATATCCTCATGAGTTGTCCGGCGGAGAGGCTCAGAGGGTGTGCATTGCGAGAGCCATCGCATCCGAACCGAAATGTATTTTATTCGATGAAGCCATCAGTTCCCTAGACGGGTCCGTTCAAATGCAAGTGCTTGAATTATTAAAGGATTTGAGAAAAATGTACAGCATGAGCTATATTTTTATCACTCACGATATTCAGGCCGCCGCCTATATTTGCGACAGAGTCGTTATTTTTAGAAACGGTCAAATCGAAGAGATGGCCCCTATTGAACAATTAAAAGACGTTCGGTCAGAGTATGCCAAAAAATTATTGCAGATGATCATGGCTTAACTGGTATTAGGAGGAGAAAACATTGTGAGCGGAGCTTTATCCTGGCCTTTTCTGCGTTTATATGTATTAACCCTGCTTTATTTTAGCGCCAATTCCATTCTGAATGTGATTATCCCGTTGCGAGGGGAATCGCTGGGAGCCAGCAATACAACGGTCGGTTTCATTATGGGGGCGTATTTATTTACGACCATGTTCTTTCGGCCGTGGGCGGGCCATATGATTCAGAAGCACGGGCCGATCCGGGTGCTGCGCATTATTCTTATGATCAACGGCTTTGCCTTAATCCTGTATACGTTTACCGGGTTGGGCGGCTTTTTGGTTGCGCGTATTTTGCAGGGCGTGTCGACCGCTTTTTTTTCAATGGCGCTGCAGATCGGCATTATTGATGCGCTGCCGGAGAAGGATCGCTCCCAAGGAATTTCTCTATACTCTTTATTCTCGTATATTCCGGGTATCATTGGTCCTCTGCTGGCGTTGGGCATTTGGCAATCGGGGGACACGAATTATTTTACCGCAGCGATGGTAACCATCGCCCTGATTACGGGGGCTTTTGGCTACAGTGCCAAAATGGAAAAAGAAGCGGCCCCGCCTGTTTCAAACCCTGCGGAGCAGAGAGCGAGTATGTTTAAGTCCTTTGGCCAGTTGGTACAAAATCCGCATTTATTTAAATGCAGCGTCTTGATGCTGGTCGCTTCCATCATATTTGGAGCGGTTACCGCCTTTATCCCGCTTTACGCGGTGCAATTAAAAAGCGGCAATGCCGGAATTTACCTCATGCTTCAGGCAGGCACCGTGGTGTTGGCTCGTTTTGTTTTAAGAAAAAAAATTCCTTCGGACGGCAAATGGCATTCGTCTTTTATCATGGGGATGATGCTCCTGCTCGCGGCAGCGGCGGAATGTGTAGGCTTTTCGATGACAGGGGGCGCTATCTTCTTCTATGCGGGCGCCATCTTAATGGGAACGGCTCAAGCACTCCTTTATCCGACGCTGACAACGTATTTGACCTTTGTCCTGCCGCAGGCGAACCGCAATGTGTTAATCGGTTTATTTATTGCCATGGCTGATTTAGGCGTTTCGCTGGGAGGCGTCGTGATGGGCCCGGTCGCGGATCTTTCCTCCTATTCCTTGATGTATACGATTTGCGCTATCTTGGGCGCGTCGATGATCGTATTTGCCTATGATCGAGACAAACGGTTGTCGGGTCCGAATGAAGAAGCGAGCTTGCCGAAGTGATAGCTTTTTCCGCTGCTCCAAATGATTGCGAACAAGTAACAGACTCCCGAATCCGAATTGTTGAAGCGAAACTTGTTATTCGAAAAACCTGTAAAGAAAGAAGCTTCCCATCCCTCTAAGGCGGGATGGGAAGCTTCAACCTCACATCAACATCATGGAATGAATCAACGGAACTCCGCTGTCCGGGTCCGGTTGAATCTTTGCACGCACGCCGAATACAGCGCCTATAGAACCTTCATTCATAACTTCATTTGGCACGCCGTACGCAAAAATGCTCCCTTTGTTCATCATGACGATTTGATCCGAATAAGACGAGGCGTGGTTTAAGTCATGCAAAACCATGACGATCGTAAGGCCGTATGTACGATTCAGTACTTTAACCAATTCCATGATTTCAAGCTGATGGCAAATATCGAGATAGGTCGTCGGTTCGTCAAGCAGAAGGATACCCGGTTGTTGAGCAAGGGCCATGGCGATCCACGCCCGCTGCCGTTCCCCTCCCGACAGCGTTGATACGGTTCTATCCTCGAGATGCTTTATCCCCGTTAAGCTTAAGGCCCAGTCCACAATGTGCAGGTCATCCTCATTCATTCTCTTCATGAGGTTTTTGTGGGGAAAGCGTCCGAATGACACGAGATTTTTGATGCTTATATCCCCGATCTGTTCATGACTCTGCATTAAGAAAGCCAGTTGTCGTGCAAATGGCTTTGCCTGCCACTGTTTGACATCTTTGCCGTCTAAATAAACGGTTCCTTCGTATCTCGGCAATTGACGTGCTAACGCCTTAAGCAAAGTACTCTTCCCGCAGCCGTTTGGTCCGATAATACTGGTCACTTGGCCCTGTTTCAATTCAAGATCAAGAGATTCAATTATCGTAGAGTCTCCATATCGGATCGCGAGATGTTCAGCCTTTAACATTCCTAAGCACCTCTCCTTCTCAGCAGCCATAAGAACACGGGGGCACCGAGGACCCCCATCAAGATACCGGATGGAAGCTCTACAGGAGCGAACATGATGCGGGACAGCGTATCCGTAATGGTCAAAACCGTCACTCCAAGCAAGGCGGAGGCTGGAAGCAAGAACCGATAATCGCTTCCAATTAACAGTCGTGCCGCATGGGGAACGGTAAGCCCGACAAATCCCAGCATTCCCACGACGCTGACGGAGCTGGCGGCAAGCAACGTGGCAACAGCGAGCAGATAAAGGCGCATCCCTTCGACACGCAGCCCCAATGACCTCGCTTCGGCATCGCCCAATAGCAAGACGTTCATTCTTTGGACCCCGATGAGTGCAAGCGTTCCGCCTAGCAACGTGTAAGGGGTCAGCAGAGTTACATGAGGCCAACTCCGAGTCGCCAGTCCCCCGACCATGAACAGAAGCGCTCCATTCACCCGATCGCTGTAAAACGTGAGCAAAGCGGAGATTCCGGAGTTTAAGAAGGCCGACACCGCTACCCCCGCCAAAACAACCCGCACGGGGCTAACTCCTCCCTGCCAGGCCAAGAGGTAAATCACCAACGCTGCACCGATTCCGCCAAGGAAAGCGGCGGGCGTCAATAAATAGGCGTAAGAAGGAAATAAGATTAGCACCGCTATGCCGACAAGTCCCGCCCCGGAAGAAACACCGATGATGTGCGGGTCCGCCATCGGATTTCTCATCACGCCTTGCAATATGGCACCGGAGAGAGACAAGTTGATTCCGATCAATGCGGCGACCAGTGTTCTGGGAAAGCGAATATTCCAGATCACATCCCGGTAAGACGCCGCAGGATCTTGGAGCGCATCCCAGATGTCTGCCAAGCCTATATTTACAGCGCCGGCCGACAAGCTGAAGGCTGTGCCGCCGATGGCACTCAAGGCAAACAAAGCAATGATCGTCAGTTTCCAGGGGTTGGTTGTTATCATTCTTTTGCAGGGAACGTATCCGGGTAGACGAGCTTGGCCATCGTCTCCAAAGATTGATCGATATGCAATCCCGGATTCGTTACAAACAGAGGGGAAGGCAGGAAAAACATCTTCTTTTCTTTTACCGCCCGAAGCGAGCTCCACGCCGGGTTATTTTCCAAATCCGATTTGAGCTTCTGATTGCCGAACTCCTGCGTGCCATGAACAAGAAGAAAAATATAGTCCGGATCCAGAACGACCAGCTTCTCCAAACTATACGGGGCCGAACTTGGCATATTCCCCGAAGGCAAGCCGTCGGCGACGTTCTTCATCTTCAGCATATTCGCCATATCGATGGCTATGGAGGAAGATTTCTGCACGAAGACTCCCATAGGCATGATTGTAACCACAGCGTAGTTGGGACCGTGGCCCGGGAGTTTCGCAACGATATTCTGCAATTTCTTATCCGTCTTATGAAGAGCCGCAAGCGACTGGGCTTCGTTTCCGGTCATGTTGCCGACCCACTTGGCTGCGGTTTGAATATCGCTGTAACTTTCGATTTTGATTAGCGCCAGTGGAATATGGGCGGATGCCATGGATGGTTTGAGATTCGCATGGAACATGGGCTGCCCGATGACCAAATCCGGCTTCAAGCTCATGATTTGTTCGAGGCTTACGTTATTGATGTCGCCGACTTCCTTCGCATCTTTTGCGGCTTCGGGAACCATGATCCCAGGTGCGGTTGCGCGCCCCACGGCTTTACCTCCCAGTTGGTAAAACAATTCAAGTACTTCCGTATTGAGAACCACGATTCGCTCCGGTTTCTTAGGCAGCGCGACTTGCTCTCCTGTGCTGTCCTGGAAACTGTAAAAGTTGGTTTGTGTGGCAGAGGCCGGGTCTTTAGTGGTTGCGGCAGCCTGCCCCATATTTGCCGCCGGTTCCGGTGTCCTGCTGCAAGAAGCAAGACAAGCTGCGAAAATAACAGCCAAGAACAACCATGAGATTTTATTCATTGAAACGAGTCCTCCAACAAATTTAATGGTCCGAATTCCTTACAACAGAAACGTTCATTTCGGGCTTTAATCAAACCTCCAGTGTCATACGAAATCAATATCGTACTCCATATGCTTAGCCGTGGCCTTAGCGACATCAACTCCCAGCAATCTGCGCACGATATGAAACGCCATATCGATCCCCGCCGAAATCCCGGCAGAGCTGATCACGTTTCCTTCGTCTACAAACTTCACATGGTCCAGTACGGTCACCGCAGGGAAGTTCTCCTTCATCCATGGAATGCTCGCTGCGTGAGTCGTTGCTTGCTTTCCATCGAGCAGACCTGCTTTCGCGAGCAAGAAAGCTCCCGTGCAGACAGAAGTCATGAGCTCGACTTGAGGAATCCTGCCGCGAATCCAAGAGATGACGTTATCGTTATGCAGCTCGCGACGAGTTCCCAGTCCGCCGGGTATGACAATAATGTCATAATCCGGTGCGGATTCAAGGCTGTAATTCGGAACCACCTTCAATCCGTTTCGTGCCGTGACCATTTGCCCGGATTCGGAAAATGTAGTTACTAAGAAAGGCTTCAATTCATCCGGCTTCCCCCGGTTTATGGAGGTTACGGCCAACACCTCGAACGGTCCGGCGATTTCCAATACCTCTGCATCGTCGAACAAAAAAATGCCCACTTTACGCTGTTTCATAAGTCCCTCCACTTTGTTCAAAATAAATTTGGTTATCCTCGCAAGTTTCTCCCGCCAGTCTTCATCTGTCTAAAGCAGGAAGACCGTTTGGAAGAAGCTTGATCGGCGCTTTGAAGATGAGGCGGTTAACAACTTCCGCCGCACTCAGGTTGATCGCGATGCTCCCGTATACGCCAAACGTATAGCTTGCCTCGTAATTGAACCCGAGCCAATCATGACCTGCGAACAATAGGATGTGGGTCAGCATGTTCGTAAAGCAAAATACATAGCTGCGCACCATCCATTTGCGATGCGATGTTATATTTCTGCGTTTGATGGCGATAAATGCGGTGATCGAAAAAACGAGCCAGATGATATTCAACAGATTGAAGGCGATGCTGTTCACTTTCCCTCCGGTTGAATGCGGCGCCAAATAACCGGATGTAAAGATGACCGCAATGACGGAAACAAGGTATACAATTCCGTTCACTCTGTGAAGCAAACGGTTTCGTTTCAACAGCCGCATGGAGAAATTGGCGACTCCCGTAATCATCGCAAGACAGCCGAAAATAATATGCACGTGTACGACAGTTAGCCATGCCGGCATGACGAACGAGGAAGAAAGCTTCGTCTTATGGCTTAAAAATTCGGTTAATTGCGGGTCGAACACCAGATTTTTGCCTAGTACATAAACAATAAAGACGACGGTTACAAGTACTAATGCGATATACAATTTCCGGCTCACGGTCCGCTTCATGTATACTCCTCCATCCCGAGTGTTCCGTGCGGTGTGGATTTGATTCCGAACGGTCTCTTTTAAGGGTAGCACACGAAAAAAATACATCAATAGCCACAAGGAGCTATTTATTGGCGTGATCTCGAAGTTTTGTGAACGATCGCCCTTTGTTGTTGGCGGCGTTATAACAATAAATCCGCCTCTTTGATAGCCAAAGCGGCGGATTTTTTCGGAAATTTTGATTTAATTTTTCAAGCCAATTAGCTCAAAGTATTGGACCATGTTCTCCATGCTGTACCGAACATGACTGCTGTTCCCTTCCAGCTTGCTAAGAATGATGCCGCCCTCTAAAGCCGATATCAGAAAGGAGGCCGTCGACTCGATGTTCAGATCGGATCGGAACTCTCCGTTTTGGATCCCTTGCTCGAATATTTCTTTGATTGCACTGTAAAAATGGCGAAAGGTGGTTTGAGCTTTCTCGCGCAGCAAGCGATGTCCGTCATCGCACTCCACCGCCGTATTGAGCATCGGGCACCCGCCTGTAAAGGGCGGATTATGGACGACGTCGGCGTATACCTCAAAAAAGGAGAGCAGCTTGTCTTTCGCCGTTGTCTTGCCGGCCTGCGCTTGCAGAAATTTGTTCCTGACCACTTCCGATGCGTAATCGTACGCCAGCAGCGCGATTTCCTCCTTGCTTGCAAAATGACGGTACAGTCCTCCACGCTTAATTCCGGTCATTTCGGTGATATCATTAAGGGACACGCCATTGTATCCTTGTTGGTTAAACAGTGCCGCCGACTTTTGAATGATTTGCTCCTTTGTCAGTTCACCTTTTCTCATAAATCCATACCCGCCTCCATATCTGAATTGATACCAATCTTTCTGTGGATTGTCAACCCGTGAAATTGAAGTATTCTAGCCGGCATCCCCATTTGAAGACGGACCCTGTTTAACAGGCGTATTATAAAAAATATTTACAAAGCTTTAACCTAGACTTATAATTAGGCATATAAATAAAATAAGTAATATTATGTAAAAATTAAAATATTTTTCTATGATTAAAGGGGGCGAATTATATACAAGTCCAGGAGTACGTCGTCCATTGGGAGGATACGATGCGGCTCCCGGGCAGCGATATGGACGAGAAAATAAAAGGCTTGTCCGTTGCAACGCAGCTCGGAGCCCGTGTGCCTACGGGCCTGATTATCCTTCCGGAAGCTTACCGCGTTTTCGCAAAGGAGGGCGCCGTTCCGCAGGGGCTTCGCGCTGCCTTGACATCGCATCTGTCGGACCTCGAGCGCCGGATCGGGCAAAACATCGGCCGTTTCGAATCGGACAAACCTCCTTTGCTGTTTTCTCTGCGATGCGGGGACAAGAACGGCGACGTACGACTGCCGGAGTCCATGGTCAATATCGGACTGGCCCAAGCCGAGGGACAAGCGAAGCGGCCGGATGCGTTCGCCGATCTTCTTCAAGAAGAATACGCCATGCAAGCGCGGCAATTTCAAGGCAGTGTTCTTGCCGGCGCAGCAGCCCGGAACTCGTCGCACGGTCCGTTCGGAAGCGCGGTTGACGAGCTGCTTTACTACATCGAACGGATCTATGCGCATTTTCAAGAGCTGGAGCAAGCGGGACAGGAGCATTTCAACCGCTGGCTAATCGTTCAGAAAATGGTGTATGCCAATTGGAATGCGCATTCTTGCAGCGGAAGGGCCTACACCCGGAACCCGCGCACAGGACAAGCGGGCGATTTCGGGAAATACCTGATGCGGCAGTCGGGAGCATATTTGAACCTAACCCCGATCGAGAGGAAAAAAGATTTGCGCGAATTGTGGGACGATATCCCTGAAGCGTACGATCAGCTCAAAGCATTTTTCGTCGAACTGGAAAGCTATTACCGGACGCCGAGATATGTGGAGTTTGTCGTTGAGGATCGCAAGCTGTACATTCTGCAAAATACGAGGGGGAGCTATACGGCGAGATAAGCCGGCAACGGCGAGCGTGCAGGATCGGTCAACAGGGATTAGCGAGGTATGGAATTAAAGGGCTCTCCCGGGGGAGGCCCTTTTTCCTTTTTCGCTTACTGCATCTGCCCTTGTCCTTGCGATTGACTTTGTTTGGACACGAAGTCGATCGTCCAATCGATCATCCCGTTCATCATATTGATGATCAGATTGATGACATCCTCGTCCGTTAATTGCGAGCCACGGGTTTGCTTGGAAGCATATTCCTGCATCTTGGTTTGCAGGTCGCTCGTCAGCTTTTTGAGCTTGATGAAATCGTTGGCCATCTCGAACAATGCGTCGGAGCCGTTGTTATTTTTCCCTTCTCCCTGGTTACCCTTACCTTGATTCGAGCTTTGGTCTTGGTTGTTGGACTTGCTTTCAAGCAAGCTTTTGATCTGCTGCAGCTCGTCGCTTAGAAACTGGTTTTGCTCGGTCAATTCTTCGATTTGTCCCTTCAGTTCGCGGTTGCTGATCATGGCGGCTCCTTAACGTAAGATTTTATGGATATTTTACCCTAATTTTGTACATCTATCCGTTCAATATGGAAATTTGGAAATTTCAGTTGGCCTCTCATGCGATCCTCCTATACAATAGAAGGATAGGCATGACGACAGATTACACAGCGAGGGGAAATCAAACATGGTACGATTTGCAGTCATCGGAACGAACTGGATTACGGAAGAGTTTATTCGCGCGGCGCGGGAGTGCGAGGCGTTTGCCTTAACGGCGGTTTATTCGCGGACGGAGGAGAAGGTCGAGGCCTTCGCGGCCAAATTCGAAATCCCGCACAAGTTCACGGATCTGGAGACGATGGCGCGGAGCGATGCGTTCGATGCCGTCTATATCGCCAGCCCGAATGCTTTCCACGCGAAGCAGGCCGTGCTGCTGATGAATCACGGGAAGCACGTGCTCTGCGAGAAGCCGCTGGCTTCCAACCGGGCGGAAGTGATGGAGATGATCGCCGCGGCGAAGGCGAACCGGGTACTGCTGATGGAGGCGTTAAAATCGACGCTGATGCCGAATTTCCGTGCCGTTCAGGAGCATTTGCCCAAAATCGGTCCGGTCCGCCGCTATGCGGCAAGCTACAGTCAATACTCCTCCCGTTACGACGCCTATAAGCAGGGGACGGTGCTCAATGCGTTTAATCCCGCCTTGTCCAACGGGTCGCTGATGGATCTGGGCGTGTACTGCATTTATCCGATGGTCGTGCTGTTCGGTCAGCCGGACTGCGTTCAGGCGAACGGTTTGCTGCTCGACTCCGGCGTGGACGGGCAGGGAAGCCTGCTCCTAAGCTACGGGCAGATGGAAGCGGTGCTGACGCATTCCAAGATTGTCAATTCGTACGCGCCGACGGAAATTCAAGGTGAGCACGGTACCCTCGTCATCGACAAAATCAATCAGCCGGAGCAGGTGGAAATTCGTTACCGTGACGGTTCGATTGAGGTGCTGACCCGTCCGCAGAGCGACAAATCGATGGTTTACGAAGTGCAGGAGTTTATCGACGTATTGCAAGCCGGAAAGCTGGAGTCTGCAACGAATTCGCATGCCAATTCGCTGACTGCGATCTCGATCATGGACGAGGCCCGCAAGCAGATCGGGCTCCGTTTTCCGGCGGATGGAGCGGTGTGAATCAGGAATCAAGGAGGACTGGAGATGGCGGTTGAAGAGATCAGATCGTGGATTGCGGACAGCCGGAACATTGTCTTTTTCGGGGGAGCAGGGACTTCGACGGAGAGCCAGATCCCCGATTTTCGTTCGGCAACGGGGCTGTATCAGACGACCTCCCGGCATGCTTTTCCGCCGGAGGTCATGCTGAGCCGCAGTTTTTTTATGGAGCGTACGGCGGAATTTTTCGACTTTTACCGTGCGTGTATGGTCCACAGGGAAGCCAAGCCGAACGCGGCTCACGAGGTGCTGGCGCAGCTGGAGCAAACGGGAAAGCTTCGGGCCGTCGTCACCCAGAACATCGACGGGCTGCATCAGATGGCGGGCAGCCAGCATGTGCTGGAGCTTCACGGGTCGGTGCACCGGAATTACTGCATGAGCTGCGGCAAGTTTTTTGACCTCAATCACGTGACAAGCGACGAGACGATGGTTCCCCGCTGCGATGCCTGCGGTGGAATTGTAAAGCCTGACGTGGTGCTGTACGAGGAAAGCCTCGATTGGGACATCCTGTCGAAGGCGAGAAAGCATATTGCGGAAGCGGACGTACTGATCGTCGGCGGCACGTCGCTGACCGTCAACCCGGCTGCCGCGCTGGTCGGAGAATATGGCGGCGACAAGCTGGTTCTGATCAACCAGTCTTCTACGCCATATGACAGCCGGGCGACTCACGTCATCCGCGATTCGATCGGGAAAGTGCTGAAAGCTTTGGTGTCTTAAAAGACAGCGGTCATCGCTTGCGGCTTCCTTGATTTCCGTCCTGCAGCAACTGGTACACCTTGACGATGGAGGAAGCTACGTCGGACATCCGTTTGCGCTCGTTCATGGCTTGCTTGCGCAGAAATTCGTAGGCTTCCGCCTCCGAAATGCTTTTGATCTCACACAATATCCGCTTCGCCTGATCGATCCACTTCCGTTCTTCCAGCCGGGATAGGAGCTGCTCGCGTTCCCGCTGCCATTCCGTCCGCTGACCATATTGATTGAAGCCAAGCAGCAGCGCGCAGTGAATTTCCAAGGCGCTCATCCCGGGACCAAGCAGGCCGTCGATGCCGGGGGGCAGTTTGCATTCGTGGCTGGGAAACGTTCGGCGGTCGCACCACCACAGCAGAGGAAGGCTGCGTACGGAGGCAATTTTTTGGCGCCACGGCTCAACTTGTTGGGGGGCCACGTATAAGAGCACGGCATCGGCTTTGCCAGCCAGAAACTGAACTTCGTGGAAGGAAGAAGCCGTCTCTACGCGAAAGCCGAGATCTTGCAATATCGTTGCGGCCGTCGCTTCCAAGCCGGAAGGACCGGAGGGCAGGCCGGATTCAGCGGGCGATAGAGAGGAAGAGGGCTCCGGTTCAAAGCCGTCGATGAGTAAAAAGGAATATAACATAAAATTGCCTCCATCAAGGTTTTTATGTTGATTTTTCGATAAAAATGTTAGTTAATATTACAATAATATAACATAAAACTTTTAAATATGTCGATGTTGTTATTTTTTATAAGCGGTTTTGATTTTTAGCGTCATGTTTATTGACAATCGAGACGGTGCAAATTATAATAATCCCATAAAGCTTACCCGGTTCTTTTTGACACAACGGCGTGTCAATTTTTCGGCAACGAGGCCTATCCCTGAACGAATGTACAGGGGTAGGCTTTTTGTGTTTCGGCTACGATGACGCGGCTGCATGGCAATGAGGCCGATGAGCTGTTCCGTCTTCGTGCGTCCGGTTCGTCGTCTTTGTCACATCGCTTGAAGAGAGATACGGCACGAGGGAAAAGGAGAGATCCATATGATCGAACGCAAAGGCTTTTGGCAGAGCGGGCACAAGGGATCGTTGTTCAGTTCGTTTTTGTACTTCGATATGAGCTTTATGGTTTGGGTTTTGCTCGGACCGCTCGCCGTGATTATCGCAGGGGAATTCGAGCTGAATGCCGCGGAAAAAGCGAATCTGGTGGCCCTGCCGACTCTGGGCGGGTCGGTCCTGCGGCTGGTGCTCGGCTATTTGACGGATAAAATCGGGCCGAAGCTGACTGGCCAGATTGGACTGGGGATCACGCTCGTCCCGTTATGGTGGGGCTGGCAGTTTGCGGATACGATCGGCGAGATGTATGCGATCGCGCTGTTGCTCGGCATTGCCGGAGCCAGCTTCGCGGCTGCCCTGCCGCTGGCGAGCCGATGGTACCCGCCGCAGTATCAGGGGCTCGCGATGGGGATTGCCGGCGCGGGGAACAGCGGGACGATCTTCGCAACGCTGTTTGCGAACCGGATCGCCCAGTACTATGGGGACTGGCACGTCGTATTCGGGATCGCGATGATTCCGATCGCTTTGACGTTGATCGTGTTTTCGATTCTGGCGAAAGACAGCCCGGATCAGCCCGCGCCCAAAAAGCTGACCGACTACAGGAAGGTGCTGAAGCAAAGGGATGCTTGGTTGTTTTGTCTCTTGTACGGCGTGACCTTCGGCGGTTTCGTCGGCTTGTCCACCTATCTGACGATCTTTTTCAATACGCAGTACGGGCTGTCTCCGGTGAAAGCCGCCGATTTTACTACCTTATGCGTCATTGGCGGGAGCTTCTTCCGTCCGGTCGGCGGCTGGCTGGCCGATAAGATCGGCGGAATCCGGATGCTGATGGGTCTATACGGAGTCGTCGCTCTGCTGATGGCGGGCCTCTCCACCCTGCCGCCACTTGCGGTAACGACGGCGCTGCTCTTCACGGCCATGATGTGTCTGGGCATGGGCAACGGCTCGGTGTTCCAGCTCGTTCCCCAACGCTTCCGAGAGGAGATCGGGATCGTTACCGGCATTGTCGGCGCGGCCGGAGGGCTTGGAGGATTTTTTCTGCCCAAAATTCTCGGCAACCTGAAGCTCGCCACCGGCTCTTTTGCATCCGGATTTCTGATCCTAAGCGTCATCGCGCTTTCGTGCGTCGTATTGGTGGCGGTGGTCCAAGGCCATTGGAAACGCACCTGGATCGGAGAAGGCGGCAAAGTGAGCGTGTCCCACAGTTCCCACAGGGAAGCGGTAGGAGCCGAAGTTCCTGTACAGTAAGTCGTTGATTCCCTTAATGAAAGGATGATTGCTCCATGTCGAACAAACAAAAGCTCGTACTCGTCGGGAACGGAATGGCCGGGGTCAACGTGATTGAGCATCTGCTCAAGCTGGCTCCGGGCAACTATGAAATTACGATTTTCGGCAGCGAGCCTCATCCAAACTATAACCGGATTCTGCTGTCCTACGTGCTTGCGGGCGATTCCAGCGTACAGGATATCGTCATTCATCCTTGGGACTGGTACAGAGAGAACGGGATCACTTTGTATACCGGGCATACCGTGACGGGCATCGATACGCAGGCGCGGATGGTCACGAGCGACCAAGGGGTTACGGTTGCTTACGACAAGCTGATTCTGGCCACCGGTTCGAATCCGTTCATGCTGCCGCTGCCGGGCGCGGACAAGGAAGGCGTGATGGCATACCGCACGATCCGCGACTGCGAGATGATGATCGATGCGGCCCGAAAATACAAGAAAGCCGTCGTTATTGGCGGTGGGCTGCTCGGGTTGGAAGCGGCGAGAGGGTTTCTGAACCTCGGGATGAAGGTGGATGTTGTCCATATCGGAGATATGCTGATGGAACGCCAGTTGGACCGTACGGCCTCCAAGCTGCTGCAGGAGGCGCTGGAAGCGCAGGGCATGAACTTTTTGCTGGAGAAGCAGTCCGCCGAAATCGTCGGAGACCAGCGGGTAGCGGGACTCAAATTCAAGGACGGCAGCGTGGCGGAAGCGGACCTTGTCGTCATGGCCGTCGGGATTCGCCCGAACGTCGAGCTGGCCAAGTCGATCGGGCTCGAAGTCAATCCCGGCATCGTCGTGAACGATTACATGCAAACGAGCATGCCGGACATTTATGCGGTCGGCGAATGCGCGATGCACCGCGGGGTTGTATACGGCCTTGTCGCCCCGCTCTATGAGCAGGGGGCGGTGCTTGCGAAGCATTTGGCGGCGGTGGAGACGGCTCCGTACGAAGGCTCGATCGTGTACACGAAGCTTAAGGTGTCCGGCGTGGACGTATTTTCGGGCGGTCAATTTCTGGAGAGCGCGGGGTGTAAGACAATCCGCGTGCACGACGAATATTCGGGCGTCTACAAAAAGGTCGTGATCCGCGACAACAAAATGATCGGCGCGGTGCTGTTCGGGGATACGTCGGACGGCACGCGGCTGATACAGATGATCCGCGACGGCTCCGACATCAGCGGCATGGAGAAGGCATCCATCCTTCGGGATTCCGCCGATTCGGGAGGGAGCGCCGGTTCCGGTGTCGCCTCGATGAGCGACGATACGATCGTTTGCGGCTGCAACGGTGTCAGCAAAGGCGCGATCTGCTCGGCCATCCGGGAGCAGGGGCTGACGTCGGTCGAGGAAGTGAAGAACTGTACCGGCGCTTCACGTTCCTGTGGGGGCTGCAAGCCGTTGGTCGGCGAACTGCTGGCCTATACCTTGGGCGATTCCTACGATAGCGCGACCGTCAAAGAAACGATGTGCGGCTGTACGGAGCACTCCCGGGAAGAGATTGTGGCTGCCATTCGCGAGAAAGGACTGGGCTACGTCCGAGAGGTGATGAACGTGCTCAGCTGGAAAACGGAGGCGGGCTGCTCGAAGTGCCGCCCTGCGCTTAATTATTACTTGGGTATGGTGCATCCGACTGTTTACGAGGATGACCGTGCCTCCCGGTTCGTGAACGAGCGGATGCACGCCAATATCCAGAAGGACGGCACGTATTCCGTTGTGCCCCGGATGTATGGCGGCGTAACGAGTCCGGCCGAGCTGAAGCGGATCGCCGAGGTGGCGGAGAAATTAAACGTCTCGACGGTGAAGCTGACCGGCGGCCAACGGATTGATCTGCTGGGCGTGAAGAAGGAGGATTTGACCCGCATGTGGGAGGAACTGGATATGCCGTCCGGGTATGCCTACGGGAAGGCACTCCGTACCGTCAAAACATGCGTCGGCGCGGACTATTGCCGGTTCGGCACCGCCGATTCGATGGGCATGGGCATCCGGCTGGAGAAGCGCTTCGAACGGCTGAACACGCCGGCCAAGGTGAAGATGGCCGTGTCCGGGTGCCCGCGAAATTGCGCGGAATCCGTTATTAAAGACCTGGGCGTCGTCGCCATCGACGGAGGCTGGGAGCTGTATGCGGGCGGCAACGGCGGCGTGAAGGTGCGGGCTGGGGATCTTTTGACCACGGTGAAGACGGAAGATGAAGTCGTGGAGTATACGGAGGCGTACCTGCAATATTACCGCGAGAACGCCAACTACGGCGAACGGACCAGCGAATGGGTCAAGCGGGTCGGCATCGAAAGCATCCGCCAGATCGTCGAGAATGCGGAGGAGCGCCAAGCGCTCTGCGAGCGAATGGACATCACCCTGTCGGTCACGAAGGACCCTTGGAAAGAAGCGATCGAAAGCGAGAAAATTCAAAAAGACCTCTACGAAGTCGTTGAGCTGTAAGGAGGAGAAGCGCATGAGCGTAACACAGGAAAGGGAAAGCATCGTTTGGATCTGGGCGGCCTTATACGAGGAGCTGCCGGTCAATACCGGGAAGACGGTCCGTTATCAGGGCGACGAAGTGGCGCTGTTCCGGCTTGGCAGCGGCAGCGTCAAAGCGATCCGAAACCGTTGTCCGCATAAGAATGGGGTTCTGGCGGAAGGGATTGTCTGCGGCGAGCATGTGTTCTGCCCGATGCATGATCGCAGGATCGACCTTTCCTCCGGACTCGTTCAGGCGCCGGATACGGGATGCGTTCGCACCTATGCGACCAAAATACAAGATGGAGCCGTCTATATCGGGTTTCCGGCACCGGCAGAAAAGGCCGGCTGATGTGATGTTCACGGGGGTGCGACGACGATGGCGAATGCGCCGGATTTGTTAAGTACGAAGGCAGCGGCGAGCGGGGAAACAGCCGCAAAAACAAGCACGGCGGAAAGTCGGTCATCGCACTGCTGCTTTTGCAGTATGCAATGCCAGATGGTGTTGACTCCCAGCGATGATAGTCCGGGCCTGGTCATTAAGCCGAGCCCGGATTTTCCGGTGGCTGCGGGGCGTCTGTGCCAGAAAGGGCTTAATGCCCTGGAGCATGTGCTTCATCCGGAACGGATTACCGAGCCTTTGCGAAGGGTGGACCGGTTTGAGTCTGTCGTTTCGCGAGGCGCTGCGGCAGGCGGGCTTCGCCCGGAATCTTGGGATACTGCCTTGAAGGAGATTGCCGGGCAAATCCGTCGTATCCAAGCGAAATACGGCAACGACGCGGTTGCCGTCTATGGCGGGGGCTCGCTGACCAACGAGGTCGGCTACCTGCTCGGCAAGTTTGCGCGGGTGGCGCTGAAAACGAAATATATCGACTACAACGGGCGGTATTGCATGTCCTCGGCGGCGGCTGCCGCCAATCAGGCTTTCGGCCTCGACCGGGGCATGACGATGCCGCTTCATGAAATTCCGCACGCGCGGTACATTATCCTCGCCGGCACGAATATTGCGGAATGCCAGCCGACTATGATGCCTTACCTGCTGGCGGCCAAGAAGAACGGCGCCACGATCGTCACCGTCGATCCGCGCAATACGATGACCTCGAAGGCAGCGGACATTCACGTGCGGCTGCAGCCGGGCTTTGACTCTGTATTCGTCAACGGCTTGCTTCATGTGATCGTGGCGGAAAAGCTGTACGCGGAATCGTTTGTCCGCGAGCGAACGCACGGCTTCGAGCAGCTTGTCGAGACCGTTAAGGCCTATACGCCGGATTATGTCGAGCGGTTGACCGGCGTTCTCGAAGGCGTCGTTCGCACCATTGCCCGCGGATTTGCCAAGGCGGAAACGGGGATTGTGCTTACGGCGCGGGGACTGGAGCAGCAGGTCAACGGCGTGGAGAATACGCTCAATTACATCAATCTGGCCTTGATCACCGGCAAAATCGGCCGGACCGGCTGCGGCTACGGCGCGGTGACCGGCCAAGCGAACGGACAGGGCGGCCGCGAGCACGGACAGAAGGCGGACCAGCTTCCCGGCTACCGCCTGATCGAGGACCCGGCCGCTCGCGAGCATGTGGCGAAGGTGTGGGGGATCGACCCGACTGAGCTGCCGGGCAAGGGCGTCTCTGCCTACGAAATGCTGCAAAAAATCGACGAAGGCGAAATCAAAGCGATGATCGTACTCGGCTCCAATCCGGTTGTATCGAGTCCCAACAATTCGATGGTCGAGCGCGCCCTGCGGAAGCTGGAGCTGCTTGTGGTCATCGACTTGTTCGAGACCGAAACCGCACGTTATGCCCATTGGTTGTTGCCCGGATCTTCGTTTCTGGAGGGGGAAGGCACCCTGACGAATTTGGAAGGCCGAGTGTTCCACCGGGGAAAGGTGCTTGAACCGCCGGGGAACAGCAGGCTGGACTACGAAGTCCTATGCAACTTGGCAGAAGAGCTGGGGAGAGGGGCTTTTTTTCGCTATGGCGGCATTGAGGAAGTCTTTAATGAATTGGCTATGGCGACAGCCGGGGGCAAGGCGGATTACAGCGGCATCACGTATGAACGGCTGAAGCGGGAGAAGGGCATATTTTGGCCTTGTCCGGCACCTGAGCATCCGGGTACGCCTTATTTGTTTCAGGAACGCTTCCATCATCCCGACGGGAAAGCCAGACTGTTCGGCATCACGCCCAAAATGCCTGCGGAGCCGGCCGACCGCGACTATCCGTATGTGCTGACAACCGGGCGCGTAGCGAGTCATTACTTAAGCGGCGCGCAAACGAGGCGCACCGAGGGACTGAACAAAAAAGCGCCAGTACCCGTGGCGGAAATTCATCCTTGGCTGGCGCAAAAGATTGGCTTGCGTCTGGAGGACCGCATCCGGATCACGAGCCGTCGAGGCTCGTTGGTGTTTCAAGCGAAGGTGACGGAAGGTATCCAGCCGCGTACGGTGTTCGTGCCTTTTCATTGGGGGGAGCAGCTGTCGGTAAACCGGCTGACCAACGACGCCTTGGACCCGATCAGCAGGATGCCGGAATTTAAGCTGTGTGCCGTGAAGGTGGAGCGTGTGCCGTAGTTGTAAGGGGATTTTTATTAGTTTGCATGTAACTGCTATTTCACTGTTATCTGAGAGCAATCTTCCGAACCATGGTTAAAGTGGTGAGAGGGTTGCTCTTTTTGTATGTTTGGGTATATCGCGAAAACCTGTTTTGGTCGCATGAAATGTTGCGACAATTATACTTCATGCAATTCTTTGTCGTCTTCAAAAACAAGTAATTCATGCAAGTCAATTTCTAGCGCTTTACATATTGCGTCTAATGTACTTAAGTGTACGCGGTCAATATTTTCAGAACAGTAGTGATTAATCGTGTTTGGTGTTAATCCTGTTTTTCTTGCTAATTTACGCTGAGACATTTCTCTTTGTTCGAGTATTTCTTTTAACCGAACCTTAATTGCCATGTTACTACCTACTCTCCGAACATCTTTTCATAAATTATAAGATGAAAAGACGGTAAAAGAAAGAATGTATTGATTGTATCGGCTAGATGATATAAAATGTATTCATTAAATAATACATTTTGTCATTCCTAGTGATTACAAAATTCTAAATTTCTGTAGCGGAGGGAATTTTCAATGGATGTGATCGGTTATGTTCGAGTCTTCACAGCGGGTCAAGTAAGAAGTGGTTACAGCTTATCGTATCAACGGAAAGACACCGAAGCGTATTGTCAGGAGCAATGCAAAGCGTTCACCAGAATACATGTGAAATATAGCAGTTTTTATGGCAGGATGTACCCATATGATGCTGACGTTGAACTCGACAAGCATCGGGTGATCTTATGAGAGGTGAAGATATGAATATGAAAGTTACCCTCATGAACAGATTGGATGCCGAGGAACGGGAACTGATGCAGCAAATTCAAACGTACGAAGCTTGCACCATGGCCGTCTTAAACATGGCGAGCGATCAAATAAGACCATTACATAAATTTGCGGTGGAAGACATTGTTTCGAGCCTTCACCGAATGACTATTGAATTGCAAACAGAATTACTTTATTTAAGGCTAGAAAAGGCACTATGCCAACTTAGTGGGATATAAATGAGAGTAGGTTATTGCTGGCGTATCTTTGTAGTTTTCCGCTCGAATATCCTACAACAAGGAAAATTCTAGCATACGAAAAAGGGTTGTTTACGGTTAGGTAGGTATCTTTATAAAGAATTAAGTTGATTTTTTAAGGTCCACTATATACATAAATTATCTCATAGAGGTATAATTTTACAGGAGAAATATTCTTGAATACATACAATGTTCTGCTTCAGTTATCAATGAGTAGAACGATCATTACGATTAAGACAGAGCCCACTTCAAGCCCCTCATTTACGCAAATTTGTAACTGCTTTGTAACCTTCCTATAGTACAAATGAATGGACAGATCATGGACTATAGGGGTCGAGCATATGAGAAAGGATTCAATGGATTGGCTGGCCGCCAGAAGTGCCTTAACTCCCCATCGAACGGCGGCCATAAACGCAGAGACAGGAGAATCGTGGAGCTACGCTCAAATGAACGAACGAGCCTGTGGTCTGGCAGGTTATTTGGAAGCGGCAGGCGTAGCACCCGGTGATCGTGTCGCTGTGCTTGCGCAGAATGATCTTTGCTGCTGGGATGCGCTGTTTGCGTGCATCAAGCTGCGCGCCGTATTCGTACCGCTGAACTGGCGTTTATCCGGCAGCGAATTAAACGCTATTGTAAGCGATTGCAAACCGAAGGCTTTGTTGTACCATCGTGAACTGGAACCGTTGGCGTGCGGCCTGTCCGCTCCAATCACGCTGCAAGCAGGCGGAGTGGAATACGAGGGCATCATCAGCGCGGCAATTCCGCTGAGACATCTGGAAGCGGAACGCGACGATGAAGCGGCAGAAAGCTGCATGATGATCTATTCCGGCGGAACGACCGGAAAACCTAAGGGTGTCGTGCTGTCGCACCAATCGGTGCTGTGGAACATGTTGAATACGATTGTAAGCTGGAATTTGACGGCAAGCGATGTTACCGTGACGTCACTGCCATTGTTCCACACGGGAGGAATTAATGCGCTTTGCTTGCCGGTTTTGTACGCCGGCGGCACCGTGGTGGTAAGCAAAGAATCCCGGGCGGAGCCGCTAATGGAACTGATTCAGCGCTATGCCTGCACGATCGTGCTGATGGTGCCGACGATGTACCGGATGATGATCGATTTGCCTGCATTTGCGCATGCGCAATTTCCGCATGTGCACACGTTTCTCTCCGGCGGCGCGCCATGCCCGATTGCCATCTACGAAGCCTTCGAGAGCAAGGGGCTGACGTTCAAAGAAGGCTATGGTTTAACGGAGGCGGGGCCGAACAATTTTTATATGGACCCGTGCGCTGTCGTCCATAAGCGGGGATCGGTCGGGAAGCCGATGATGCTGGTGCAGGTGAAAATTGTGTCAGACAGCGGCTGCGAAGCGGCGGTTGGAGACGTGGGCGAAATATGGCTGCGCGGCAAGCATGTGTTCCAGTGCTATTGGAATCAGCCGGAGACGACGCAATCCGCCTTTGTTGACGGCTGGCTGCGAACAGGCGATCTGGGCCGGCGGGATCAGGATGGCTTCTACTACATCGTAGGTCGTAAAACAGACATGATCATCACAGGCGGAGAAAATGTATATCCCGTCGAGGTGGAGCAGATCATGCTGGGGCATCCCGCGGTTAAAGAAGCGGCAGTCGTCGGCCTTCCCGATCCCAAATGGGGGGAATCTGTCGCCGCGGCGGTTGCCTTGCACCCGAATCATGGGCTTACTGATGAGGAGTTGAGGAATTACTGCATGGGCAGAATCGGAAAGTATAAGATTCCTAAAAGGTTTTTGTTTATGCAGGAGCTGCCCAAAACACATGTAGGCAAAGTGGATAAGAAACGGATCTGCCAAATGTGCCAAGAAATGTAGTGGAGACATATTCGGTTGTAAAAGGCGGTTGATTAAAGCGATGTCTGCGGCAATTGTCCAAACGAAGCTGATACCTCCCCCGCTCAAAAAAACGATACTGCTGCGGCCGACTCTTAGCAAAAAGCTAAAGCGCTGCGAGCAGCACCCGTTAACGCTTGTTTACGCCGGTGCGGGATACGGAAAAAGCACAGCACTCTCTGCTTTTTTCCAAGTCGAAGCCACAGCTTGCTGTTGGTACAGCGTAGGCGCGGAAGACAGGCAACTGGTCACGTTTGTCCTATATTTGATCCATGCCGTTCGGACAAACCATCCGCATTTTGCGGACGGATGGATGAATACGGTAAACGAACAGGTATGCGGTTGCGAATCGCAAGAGAGTGTCCGCTTGCTTTGCTCTTTGTTCGTGAATGAGCTTTTGGCGCTATCTCAGGAAGTGATCCTTGTGATCGATGATTACCACCATGTGGCACATCATCCGCTAATCGACGATTGGATGCAAATGTTTGTGCAGTACGCGCCGCATCACGTCCATGTCATACTGTCGAGCAGAATCCATCCGGCGTGGGATATGCTTGCGACGTTGAAAGTGAAAGGAAATCTGCTGGAAATCGGGGAGCATGACCTTGCATTCAGCATGGAAGAGATCGAAACCTTGTTTGCCGATGCTTATGAATTTTTGCTGCATGAGGGCGATATTCAGGAAATTTACCGGCAAACGGAAGGCTGGATTACGGCTATCCATTCGATGTGGCAGCAGATGTCTGCCGCCAGAAATACGTCGGCCGATTTGCATCGATATCTGATGCTGGAAGTGTGGCGGCACCAGAATGATGCGGTTCGCGGGTTTGTTGAACAAACCTGCGTGCTGGAAACGTTTGCGCCTGCTCTGTGCGATGAGTTGCTAGGCTTGCAGCCTCTTCATTCCCGGCACATGATCGAGCGAATCGAGCGCTTGGGGCTGTTTTTGCAGGCCTATGCCGATACCGGCTATCGCTATCATCCGATGTTCCGCGAGTTTGTCAGGCAGCAGCTTCAGGCCAAACCGCAGCAGTATACGCTTGCTCATCAGCGTGCCGCCGATTACTTCGAGAGCAAACAAAAATGGCTGGAAATGATCGATCATCTGTGCGCTCTGGAGCAGTACGAGAAAGTCGCGCAAGCTATTCATGAACAAGGCCACAAGCTGCTTAGGCTCGGCCAGCTTGAACATTTGCTCGCGATCATCGCCCGCCTTCCCAAGCCTTTGAAAGACCGCTACTACATGGTGTGGATGTATGAGGGGGACGTGCATCGGTACCGCTATTCATATGAGCGCGCCATTTTTTGTTACACGAAGGGCGAGCAGTTGGCTGTGCAAGCGGGCTATTCCTCCGCTTCCAATCTGGCCCTTGAGCGGAAAGCCCATCTTTTCCTCGATACGATCGAGCCGGGGAAGGCGGAACAGCTTTTGCAGCAGGCGCTTGTCGTGATGGAAGCTGACGGAGTGTCAGAGCAGGGCAGTGTTCGTCTGTACAGCTTAATCTGCGAAAATCTCGTCAATGCCGGACGATTAAAGGAAGCGGAAGTGTGGTACCGAAGATGCAAGGCGCTGCAAGCCGATTTTCAGGATCATGTGCTGGAGGCGCGGCTTCATTTGCGTTCCGGCCGTCTGCAGGAGGCGCGCCAAGCGCTGGAGCGGAAATTGCGTTGCGATGAAGGTGCGGCAGCAGACGGACACTTGCCCAAATCGCACCGTGAAACGTCGGTTTTATTGTCTTTTATCGAAGCGTTGGCCGGCAACTCGGAAAGCTCCAAGAAATGGGCGGAGCGCGGCATCATGCAGGGGGTATCCGGCAAAGCTCCTTACATGGAGGCTTGCGGATGGATGCGCATGGGAAATGCTGCGCTGCTCCTGCCGCGCTATGAGCTGGGGCTGCCTCTTACTTGCTATCGCACAGCGATTGAGATGATGGAAGGGCTTCAAGTTTCCAGAGGAAAAGCGGAGCCTTGGATGGGGCTATGCTTGCTGTACGGTCGTGAAGGAGCGACAGAGCTTGCGATGGAGTACGGGGCGCAGGCGCTATTGGAAACGGAGAAAGCGCACGATCTCTGGTTATCCGCGTGGATTCGGCTTGGCATGGGCATTGCCGCCGTCTGCGATAGCAGATGGGAAGATGCAGCGGAAAGGCTTGCCCTGTGCGAATCGGACTTTCAGGCGTGCGGCGACGGGTACGGGATAACCGTGGCGATGCTGTGGCAATGTTTGCTTGCGTACCATACGAAGAGGGAGCATTTGCGGGATCGCTGCGCTTCGCGTTTTCTGAAGCTGATGAAAGAAGGCGGCTACGAGTTTTTACTGCATAAGCGTACGCTATTCGGCCCGCGCGATCTGAGGCAGCTTGTTCCGATCCTGCTGGAAGCGCACAAGAAGAAGCTGGACATCAGCTACACCTCCGTACTGTTGTCCGATCTCGGAATCGAACAGCTGACGTACCATCCCGGCTATACGCTGAGGATTCAGACGTTAGGCGGCTTTAAAGTGATGCTTGGGGATAGAGAAGTGACGGAAAAAGATTGGCAGCGCGGCAAAGCGAAAGAGCTTTTTCAGCTATTTGTCACAAGAAGAAAGCACATGCTGCCCAAAGAGGAAGTGATGGCGCTGCTCTGGGGTGATCTGGACGATAAGGCGGCCTATCGCGATTTTAAAGTGGCGCTAAATGCGCTCAACACGGCATTGGAGCCTGAGCGGCAGGCGAGAGCCGCCCCCTTTTTCGTTGAGCGCAGCGGCACTTTGTACGGGCTGAGCCTTGCTTCCGGTTTCGAGCTTGATGCCGCCGCCTTTGAGAATGGAATCAGGCACGGCCTGGATGCGAAGGATCGTCAGGAAGCCATAGACATGCTGCAAAAAGCATTAAGCTTATATGCAGGAGAGTATATCCCCGAGAGAAGATATGAAGACTGGTGCACGCAGGAGCGGGAGCGGCTGAAAGTGCTGTTCTTGAGAGGAGCGCAGCGTTTGGCGGAGCTTCATGCGGCTCAGGGCGATTTCGATAAGGCCATTTGCTGGTGCGAGCGGATTATCGAGAAAGATCCGTGCTGGGAAGAAGCGTATCGCTTGGGGATGAAGTGCCACTATAGCAACAATAACCGCCACCAAGCGCTTAAATGGTATGCCCGATGCAGCAAGGCGCTGGAGTCGGAGCTTGGGGTGGAACCGATGCCGGCGACAAAACAGCTATATGCCAAAATGACACAACAGAAGTGGAGCGAATCATGATGACGAGCGCAGTACCCATAGGTATCGTAAGTACGGGGATGTACATCCCGGAGACGTTCCAGACAAGCCAGGAAATTAGCGAGCTGTCCGGCGTGCCGCAGGACGTGGTCGAGAATAAGTTCGGCATTCTCCGCAAGCCTGTGCCGGGAGCCGATGACCACAGCTGCGAGATGGGAATTCGTGCGGCAAGGCTGGCCATTGCCAGAGCTCAGCTTGATCCGGCAGACATTGATCTGGTCATCTACATCGGCGAAGAACACAAGGAGTATCCCGTTTGGACAGCGGCTATGAAGCTTCAGCAGGAGGTTGGGGCGACCCGCGCTTGGGCGTTTGACGTCGGTATGCGCTGCAGCACGACGGTGATGGCTTTAAAGGTGGCGCAGAGCATGATGATCGCCGATCGTTCGATTCGCACCGTACTCTTGGCGGGCGGTTACCGCAATGGCGATTTGATTGACTACGGCAATCGGCATACGTCATTTATGTTTAACCTCGGAGCGGGCGGAGGGGCGATCCTGTTACAGCGCGACTATGGGCGCAATCGTGTGCTGGCAAGCCATTTGATCACGGACGGCTCATTTAGCGAAGATGTGATCGTACCGACCGGCGGCACGAAGCATCCGCTTACGCTCGAAGCGATAGAGGAGAGAAAGCATTTTTTCCATGTTCCGAATCCGCAGCGGATGAAAGAGCGCCTTGAAGAAAAGTCCATGGGCTACTTTTTGGAGGCGGTCCGGCAATCGCTTGCGAAGAGCGGTTATACCGAAAAGGACATCGCCTATGCGGCGATGCTGCACATGAAGAAATCCGCTCATGATTACGTGCTTCGCCAGTTGGGATTATCCGACGATCAGTCCATTTACTTGAACGAATTCGGCCATATCGGACAGTTCGATCAAATTTTATCTTTAGAGTTAGCTGCAAGCAGTGGAAAGCTAAAAGATGGAGATGTGGTTGTTCTGATTAGCGCCGGCATCGGCTATGCATGGGGGGCGACGACGATCCGATGGGGGGAAGCCGATGCTGGAAATTGAATTCAAATCGTTACAGCTCTCTAATGGCGAAACGATGGCCTACCGTTTGCGCAGAGGCGCCGGAACGGCGACCGGCCGGACGCTGCTGCTCGTGCACGGCAATATGACTTCATCCGTGCATTGGGATCTGTTTATGGAAAGCTTTGAGCCGTCTCATACGCTGATTGCTGTTGATTTGCGAGGCTTCGGCGTTTCTACGTATCATGTGCCGGTCCGCAGCATAGCTGATTTTTCGGATGATCTTCGGTTGTTTGTTGACGGGCTGAACCTCACTTCATTCACGCTGATGGGCTGGTCGATGGGCGGCGGAGTCGCCATGCAATTCGCAGCTTCGTATCCGCAGTACGTCGAGGCGTTAATTTTACTGGCGTCCATGTCAACAAGAGGCTATCCGTGTTACCACGCGGAAGAGAAGGATGAGCAGTCTGGGCAAGTACGGGCGAGAAGGCTTCGCACCCGAGCGGAAATTGCCGAAATGGACAAAACGAAGCTGGTGCAGCGGGCTTATGATCACCGGGACAAAGCATTTTTGCGCAATTTGTGGAATCGTCAAGTGTACGTCATCCAAGAGCCGGATGAAGTCCGGTACAAGACGTATCTGAACGACATGCTGACGCAAAGAAATTTGCTGGATGTCTACGATGCCATGAATCGCTTCAATATGAGCGCCAAGGATCATGAAGCAGGGGGCGGCAGCGGCGATGCGGCACGCCTTTCGATGCCAACGCTTGTTTTATGGGGGAACCAAGATAAAGTCGTCACCCGTCAGATGACGGAGGAATTGGTAGAGGATTTGGGCGAGCATGTGGTTTACAGGGAAATGGATCATACAGGCCATTCGCCTATTGTGGACAATCTGGTGCTGCTCTGCCAGGTTGTAGCCGAATTTATGGAACGGAGGAGATAAGCATGAGACTGCAAGGGAGAACAGCGCTTATTACGGGAGGAGCCGCCGGCATCGGGCGAGAGACAGCAGCGCTTTTTGCACAGGAGGGAGCGCGCGTCGTTATAGCCGATTATAACAAACAACAGGGGGAGGAAGCGATTCAGGCCTTGCTGCAAAAGGGAGCGGATGCGCATTTTATCGAAGTGGACGTATCCGACAGCGGCAGTGTCACCAAAATGGCGGCAGAAGCGCTGGCGCGATACGGTGCGGTCGATGTGTTGATCAATAACGCGGGGATTACGCAGGATCGTACGCTGGCCAAAATGACCGAAGAGGAGTGGCATCGGGTCATTCAAGTGAATTTGAACGGCGTTTTCTATTGTACCAAGGCGCTGGTCCATTCGATGATCGAACGCGGAAGCGGGAAAATTATCAGTACGGCATCGATTGTAGGCGTGCATGGCAACATCGGGCAAACCAATTATGCCGCGGCCAAAGCGGGGATTATAGGAATGACGAAAACGTGGGCGAAGGAGCTTGGTCCGAAGGGCATTCAGGCCAATGCGGTTGCCCCTGGCTTTATTGAGACGGGGATGGTCGCAAACATGCCGGAGAAAGTGGTTCAGCAGATGCTGGAGAAAATTCCGCTCCGCCGCCTTGGGCGGCCGATGGATGTCGCGAATGCGTACTTATTTCTTGCTTCCTCCGAATCGGATTACGTCAATGGCACTGTACTGGAAGTAAACGGAGGTTTAGTCATCTAAGCAAGCCTAAACAAGCACTCACCGTCTTCTGCAACTGAAATGCAACCGCTTCCAATTATGATGAAGCCATGCGTTTAGGGACGCATAAAAACACGGTGCGGCTGTGACTTTTGGATATGCGTGAACAGTCGCCATGAAGGGAGATTGGATACATGTACAAAAGATGGTTGCCATCGGTAACAACGGCGCTGTTGATCGTCTGC
Source organism: Paenibacillus tyrphae (assembly GCF_027925525.1). Classification (GTDB taxonomy): domain Bacteria; phylum Bacillota; class Bacilli; order Paenibacillales; family NBRC-103111; genus Paenibacillus_G; species Paenibacillus_G tyrfis_B. The sequence continues at coordinate 208,603 of NZ_BSDJ01000010.1, forward strand.
GCGCTGCTCGTACCTAACGCCGGAGTGAGCGGAGCACAGGAAGCGGGAGCCGCGGGGGCTGCGGAAGTTGCAGGAGGAACTGCAGGGGCAGCAGCATCCAATTTGGTGCTGGAGCAGACGTTTACAACGGTTAGCAATGGATGGAGCAAGGTGGAACGTTGGAAGGACAACAATCCGATGTTCGCTGCCGAGGACTACCCCCAAGATGGGCGAGGCGATCAGGACGGACAACGCCTTACGTTTTTCGGAGGGGTGAAAAAACCGCATTCCAGCCGCTTCTTGCTTTACTACGCTCCGAGGTACGACACCAATCCGGTAAAAACGCCGGTTCTGCTTGTGCATGGCGCTAACGATAACGCGGATCGCGCTTGGGCGAATCCGAATGAGCTTGGGTCCTACGGCTGCGGCGCAATATCGTGTCCTGGCACCGGCATGATGCAGGACTTGGTCGGCAAAGGCTACAAAGTGTTTGCGATTAATTTTCCGCATAAGCAAGGGGACAACTATTACAGCGCCGAACAAATTCACGATGCGATTACAATTATCCAAAACGTAACAGGCGAAAGCAAAGTCGATGTTATCGGATGGAGCAAAGGCGCCTTCGCTTCGCGGATGTATGCTTCCTCTGTCAAAAAAGCGGGGGGCACGAGCTACAGCCAAGATATTCGCAAGCTGGTCTTGGTCGGCAATCCGAACAAGGGATTCGATTACATCTTCCGCCATGGCTGGTCGCATAATCTTAGCATTTTCCCTGAATGCGGCGGTGTTGTCAATGCGCCTTCTCCGCACACGCAAATGGTATGCTGGGGGATATCGAGGAACCATCCCGAGCTGTCGATTTACAATACAGCGTCAGGCAATTTTTTCCCGGGGCAAAAGCAAATGCTTGGCAAATGGGTAGACGAATATCCGCTTCCTGCGCTTGAGCAGGATTGGTATACGACTTACTACGGCGGTCAGGGATTCTTTACGAATAGCAACGGGATCGACGCTGCGATTCAGCAGGGATCGTTGGTTGAACCCATTTTGAATGCGGGAATTCCGGCCAGTATTCAGACCTATTTGCTGTCGGGAGATAAAAATGACATTCCGGCGATTCACAGCGAACACACGGGCCCGAGCGATGGCGTCGTCTTCATTGCAAGCGCGGCAGCGGTGCAAGGTATCGGCAATGTCGCCGGCAACGTCACGGTGCAGCATAATCATTTGCAGCTTGGCTGGGCGGCTGCTTCTGTGAAACAGATTGATCAGTGGCTCAAACAAAACTAACGATCCATAGGAGGTATCTGCATGACCCTAACGACTTTACAGCCTGAATCGATCCAAACCGACCGCTTGCATGTTTTCTATTTATCTGCGGGCAGCGCTGAAAATCCGCCGCTTCTTCTTATTCATGGCAACGTTTCTGCGAATTTATTCTGGGACGAGACCCTTCGTACATTGTCCGAGGAGTACTGGGTGCTTGCTCCGGATTTACGCGGATACGGTCAAACGGAAGCGCTTCCTATCGATGCAACGCGGGGGCTGCGCGATTGGTCCGACGATTTGAAGTCGTTTTTGGATGCTCTCGGCATGAGTCGACCCGTACATGTACTGGGCTGGTCGCTGGGAGCAGGAATTGCCATGCAGCTTGCCATCGATCATCCTGCGGCTGTTCGTTCGCTCGTTTTGATGTCCCCGCTTTCGCCATACGGCTTTGGCGGCACCAAGGACGATAGGGGGACGCCTTGTTACGATAATTACGCCGGTTCGGGCGGGGGAACGGCAAACCCGCAGTTTGTCGCCTGCCTCAGCGGCAAAGACCGCAGCGAGGGAGAGCCGAACAGCCCGCGCAATATCCTGAATCAGTTTTATTTTAAATCGCCGTTTCGCGTTAGCGGCGAGCGGGAGGAGCGTTACTTGGACGCGATGCTGTCCACCCGCATTGGCGACGCTCATTACCCTGGCGCCTTTGAGACTTGCGAGCATTGGCCCGGCGTAGCTCCGGGAGCGGAGGGGATCAACAATGCGATGTCGCCCAAGTATGTCAATCTTTCGCCGATTATACATATCGAACCTAAACGGCCGATCCTATGGATCCGGGGCGCAGACGACGCGATCGTGTCAGACAGCTCATGGTTTGATTTTGGGTATTTAGGCAAGCTTGGCTACGTTGAAGGCTGGCCCGGCGAAGAGGTGTATCCGCCGCAGCCCATGGTTTCCCAGATGCGCTGCGTTCTTAAACAGTATGAGGAAGCAGGCGGCAGTTTCGAGGAGTTTGTCGTTGGGGACGCAGGGCATGCCCCGCACATTGAGCAGCCTGAATTTGTATTCGCGAAGCTGAGGTCATTCCTGAAATAATTGAGTAGAGGGATGGAGCCGCTGCCGGCGGGGCACGCAATAATCAATGGATGGATTATGACGGACCCCGCTTGCAAACATACCGGCATGGCTGTGACGCTTTATTTTATAGGGAGCGGTAAAGCATAATGGCCAAACGCTTTATCCAACAGTGCGGCTGCCTCCTGCCGAAGCAAAGGCTGGTTGGAACGGAAATCGACGCTGCCATCCGCCTGTACGGTTGTATCCGGATCGATAATGCCCTGCGAAACCAGTGCAGTAACGGCCTCAACCGCCGACGCATCCGTTTGACCGCTCAATTGAACTTTGGACGCAGGCTTGAGTTCTTTCAGGGCTTGAATCATGACCGCTGCCGTCTGCCTTGTAATGATCGCATTCGGATCAAAGGAAGGGAAACCGGTTTGCAGTTGTCTCTTCATGCCATCGAAGGCCCATGGGATCCCATACCATCCTTGGGCACGAAGCAGCACGTCGGCAAACTCGCTTTGCGTCATGGTTGCCTGCGGCTCAAAGCGGCTGCCTGATTTCGCACCCATGATATCCAGGGCGTGCAAATCGTCAATAAAGCTTTTATATTTGCTACCCTCCGCTACATCCGAAAACGGCTGCTTCCCATGGATTTTTTGCGAATCCGAGACAAAGTGATTCCCCTCCATAGTATTGTAATAAAAATATTCAATCGATCCGCGATGGTCTTTTTTAAACGCTAGCTTGTTGCCTGATTCGTCTTCAAACAGCAGTGGAGTAATCATCTTGAAGGTGTGCTTGCCCATTCCTGTCTCCATCTGCAATTTCCCGTCGGCGTACGAAAATTTCGATTTCAAGAACATAAAGCGCGTATTCTGATACAGTCCTACGTACTTTTCCGCATCCTTTTCATCCAAATTGACATAAACAGGTTTCTCGAGTGTTTTTGTTTCGGGAAAATAATGGTCCATAAACGCCTCATACACGTCCATACTCATCATCACTGTTTCGTTGTTGTACGACATAGAAAATGCCGTATTCTTCTCGGGTATTACTACGATCAAGGATTGATGGCCCGTTACATTCCCGCCTTTTATAGCGACACGCTGGCCATTCGCCAGTTCGTTGCGGTAGCCTTCGAATCCCCCTACGGTGGTCTGCGGAATGCTTTTATCGGCGACCACCTGGTACGTGAGCATCTGCTCGGCCGTCTTTTCGCTTACCAACTGTTTGTCTCCGTATTTTCCTTTTTGCAGCAGCATAGTCAAGTACTTGGACATATCATCGCCAGTCGATATGATGCTCCCCTGCGGCCCGTCGGTTGGGGCATTCCAGTCCATTGGAACGAGTTCACCAGTCAGACCATAGTGAGCGGCCATGCGATTGTTAAGCTCCGGGGTTAGGCGTACGCTAGTCGAATTCATGCCGAGCGGCTTGAACACATTTTTGTCCATATACTGATGAAACGGCATGCCGCTTACATTCTCTATCGCATATCCTGCCAGCAAGAAACCAAAGTTGTCGTACGTATAAGCTTCACCGGGGGGCCGGACCACCGTCGGCATATGATCCAGGATGAACTGCTTCATCGGCATGTCTTTATTTGCAAACTCGGGTGAATAGTAAGAAGCAATATCCGGAAAATCAAATCCGGTCGTGTACGTGAGCAGATCAAACATGGTCAGTTTTTTTTCGGTCTTGTTTGGAATCTTCATTCCTCCCAAATACGTTTGGATGTCCTCATGAAGGTTAATTTTCCCTTGATCGGCAAGCTGATTTGCGGCCAGCCCGGTGAATGTCTTCGTGACGGAACCGATTTGGAAGACGGTATTTTTATCGACAGGAGTTTTCTTTTCCTTATCGGCATAGCCGTATCCCTTATTTACCAATACTTTTCCATCCTTGACCACAACGAAATTCGAACCATTAACATTGTGTTTTTTCATTACTTCTGCAAATAAAGGATCGGCAAACGCCTCTACTTCCTTGGCATCCTGCGGGCCATTCAGGTTCGTTTTTTCCACCGCCTGTGCCGATTCTGGCTTTTCATCGGATGGTGTGCATGCCGTCATCAAGGTCGTCGCACATAAGAATAGTGCCGCCATATTCAACTTGGGTTTCATCTTTCTCATCGTTAGTTCTCCCTCTCATTGTTTTCCTAAAATCATTGTTTTCCTAAAACTTTGGTTCGGTACTGCCCTTCCTCCTTCTCTTGGGTTTAGTATGGCAAACAACGTGTCATAGGAGAGAGTTATTTTCTGTCACCGTTTTTTATCCCGCGACCCGCAAGCGAACTCCCCGCCGAGATGACAAAATGTCATATGACGCTCATGCTGGGCAAATGCACCGGATAAAATAAAAAAGCACGGGCCTGTTCCTTCTTTCAAAGGTACAGACCCGTGCTGTCTTCCCAAACCATCTATCCTTGATTCCCGAAAACTTTTTGTACGGCCTCTTCTCGATTGCGAACGCCAAGCTTGGTATAAATCGTGGAAGCATAATTTCGGACGGTTCCTTCGGACAAATACAATTTGGCCGCGATCGTTTTATAGCGAAGCCCCTTGGATAAACATTGCAAAATATCCATCTCCCGCGGGGTCAACCCCAAAGGAGGAGGAAGCGGCTTGTCCGGCTCTGCCGGTTGCTCCCGAAGGGCTCCTCCCCCATAATTTTGAATCAACTGGTTGGTGACATCTTGGGCGATCATCATCACCCCGCGATGTACGAGACGTATCGTTTCGGAAAGCTCCCGAGGCTCCGAAGACTTTAATAAATACCCGTCCGCCCCGCTCCGCAAAGCTTCAACCGCCTTTTCGGTCTCTTGAATCGTGGTCATGATCAGTACGCGGACACCCGGATGCTTTTGCTTCACCCGTTTGGCCGCTTCCACACCGTCCATGCGGGGCATATGTAAATCCATGAGAACGACATGAGGGCGAAGCCGCTCGCATTGTTCCAGCGCCTGCTCCCCGTCCTCCGCAAGTCCCACGACTTCGAAATCTTTTTCTCTCGCCAAAATCATTTGAAGGCTTTCCCGGATGGATGGCTGACCGTCAACCAACAGCAGCCGGATCGCTTCCTCCTGCTGCTCCGCCTGCCTGGGCAATGTACAGGTCACGACCGTTCCTTCGCCCGGCTTCGAGTGGATGTGCACCTGTCCCTGCAAATCGGATGCCCGCTCCTTCATCGCCGTTAAATCAAAACCCGCTTGAAGTTCTTCGGTGCCAAGCCCGTTGTCCTGCACTTCCAGCCGAAGCTGCTTCTCCTCGAAATGCAGGCTGACCGCAATTTCACCCGCCTGCCCATGACGTACGGCATTTGTCAGCGATTCCTGCAGACACCGATGCAGGGTCATCTTGACCTGTTGGGATACCTGATCCTCCTCGCCCAAGGTCCTTAGTCGAACCGTCACTTTAGTCAACGCCTGAAATTCGGCCGTCAATGCCTGCAACGACTCTACAAGGGTACGCGAATCTTGCGCAGCCCCAACCTGATGCACATATTGGCGGACCTCATCCAGGCTGCCGCGGGTTAGTTTTAACAAGGACTCGAGCTTCCGCGCCCCTTCCGAGGTGTTCACTTCCGGGCGTAACGTTTCAAGCCCCATCATAATAGAGGTAAAGGAATGTCCCATCGTATCATGAAGGTCCTTCGAGAGCCGGTTTCGCTCTTCCGCCAATGTCAGGCGCTCCACTTGCGATGAATATTGTTCCAGCACGGCATATTGATCACGAATCATTTCACTTTGCCGATGGTTCACCACCAGCAATTGAAAGGCAAACCCTACAGCGTAAATGAGGCCGAATTGTAGGATCATCGTCATCAGGTTGCTTGGTTCAGACAGTTCCGCCAATAAGGCTGGGATGACAAAGATGGTCATCGGGCCTGCCCAACGGTATGACTTTTGGGCGCTATTGCTGGCAATCATAAAAGTCGGACCTAAAAAAGCCACGTAGGCTTCGGGGAACAGGGAGACCGCGTATAAGCATAATCCTCCGGATATGACCATTTCCGAGATCAGGTAATACGTATAGTGCCTTTGCAAACAAAGCCAAGGAATGGAAAAAGCTGCAATCCCCCACAGAGCCCCTAACCAGAAAGGGATGGTCAGCTGTTCGGAAAAATGTTCCAAAGTAAAAAGAAGAGAAACGAAAAGGATGGTCCGAATGACGAACATCATCCAGTCATACCAAAACCAACGCTTTATAAAGTCCAGCAATGAATCACCCTCAGTGCGCTTTATTATGTATTTTTTTATCCTACTAATAGAGGAGCTTTTATGCAAGGGAAAAGGGGGAGTCGTGTTTTTCGAGAAATGAGCGGGCTCAAAGAAATAATTTTAAGCTTTTTCTCTACGAAAATAAAGGGTGATAAATGGGAATGTCGAATCTACTGAAAAAGTGGTTTTCATCAGTTACCGCTAACTATATTTTTGGAGGGAATATCCTATTAATAGAAAATTTTATTTGGATAATGTTGGAAAAGCGGAAGACATTTACGCATCTAACGGAGAAGCTACTTCAGGATTTGGTTTGTGTGTTTTATCTAACGAACGTGTAGAATACCATTTTAGAGAGGAGGACATGAATTTAGACGAAGCGGAGTCATATATCGAAAATTATTTGAATAATCTGCCTGACGAAACTATCTATGAATTATGCAAAAAAATGTGCGCATGGAAAGATGATGTACTAACAGAGTGTCCAGCTATGAAATGTCCAGATGGTTTGTCGGATGCCCAGGGCAGGGATATCTTACGTTTTATTTCAGTAAGCGATATCTATATCTACAGAAATCCTTATGATAAAAATGATACCCTATTTGGAGCAAGCGTTTTGGCCGGTATGCAATGGGAATTTGAAGATGGTATTGAAATTATTATCAAAGGCAAGGAAGTTCTTGAAGTACGCGAGTTTCTAGGTTATGGGGAATACGCGATTTGGGAAGAAAAATGACTACAGATAATCAGCATTTGCAAGACTCTACTTTCCGATTCCAGCTGCATAGTCTCGATTATGCGCCGGTTTGCGAAATAGCTGCTTTTCAGATTCATACCCATTGATGCTCACTTTCCCTGAATCCTCATTAAACTTCCCCACGCATTGTGGTTTTTCCGTAACCCCCATTCTAAAGATTTTACAAAGATGCTCACTTCCTGCAACCATTCATCCGAAGAAACGTTAAAGACCACAAGCGGACTCCATATCTAACGGATCCTGGTTGCGAGGAGGATGGGGAGGGCAACAGCGATGCTTCATGTACTTATTGTGGAGCCTTATACGGGTAAACGCGCGAGAATCAAAAAAATGGTGCAGGAGATGGGGCATATCGTCGTCGGGGAGGCGCGTGACCGGGGAGAAGCTTTAGGATTGATGGAGCAGGGATGGCCGACGCTTCTCCTGACCGATCTTATGCTGCCCCGGCTTGAGGGACTTGCCTTGGTGAGGCAGGTGTACGAACAGCGTATTCCCGTGGTAACGATCGTACTGAGCGACAATACGCGTTTTGACTACGTACGGCAGTCCATGCAAGCAGGCGCCATCGATTACTTGCTTAAGCCGGTGAAGGCCGAAGAACTGAGACGCGCGCTGCAGCGGGCGGAAGAGCGGGTGGGGTATTTCCATGCCGCGCATCGTGAATTTGTTCAGGCGCAGCAATTTTTCGAGAGGCTGGACGTTCTCCAGCCGGGCGAGGTCATTCAGAGGCATGCCGAGATGATCCAAAGCATGCAGAGCTTCGAGGAGGGCCAGCAGGGGGAGCGGCTGGGCTTGTTTCGCATGCTTTATGCCAAATGGCACTACGTTCTCAAGAAACACGGGCTCAATTTCGACGAGCCTTTTTCATGGGAGCGCGAAGAAGAGGCCATCGCCTATTTTCAGCGGCTGTGCGAATTTTGGATCGCCCAGTCCGCCTCGCCGGCGGATAACAGCGTGAAGCTGAACGTGAAGCGGGCCTGTGACTATATCCGGGAGAACTACCGGAGCGATCATACACTGGCCGAGGTCAGCGAGCGCTTCGGGATGAGCGTCTCTTATTTCAGCGTACAGATTAAGAAGTATACGGGCTATTCGTTCATCAATTATTTGAATCGCGTCCGAATCGAGAAGGCAAAAGAGCTGCTGCTGCAGCCGAACTTGAAAATTTACGAAGTGGCCGGCGAAGTGGGGTATGACACGCTGCAGTATTTCAATAAAGTGTTCAAGCAAGCCGTACATATGACGCCGGGAGAATACCGGAGAAGACTTGGGATTTGAGGTGGCGTTTAAAAGTCCAGTGAATAAGTGAGCGCTACTCGCTCGGATCATTCTTCCGATCGCTGCTCCACCCCACAAAGTGAAGTCCATCCAAGGAAGTCATTTCAAGTACTTTGTGGGGACCCCGGCCCTCCAGATTCTTGGATTCTATAAGGCATGAAGTGGTTAGAATCCGGAGACAAAGGCGAACGCTGACGCTTCTCCAGAACGATTCCGCACGTTCCGCTATGTATTCACAGGACTTTTAAAGATTTCGTTAAGAAGAAAATCGGCTCAGAAACAATAAGATCGATTCATTACTTTTCCTGCCTTGCATATTATACTAGGACAGGTCGTTCAGGCGACTGGAATCCAGCGAGGAGGAAAAGAAACGAGATGAAACGAAAGACACGCAGTATGGCTTTATTGCTCAACCTTTTTATCATGTTCTCTTTGGTTTCTCCTTTGGGACAAGCTTTGGCGGCGGACAGTCTCCAGGCGGCATTCGGACAAGTTCTGGATTCGCGCCAGATGGAGCTCGGTCCGGGTGTGAAGTACACTTGGCAGGACATGAAGCTGCCGCAGGGCTTGGAGAAAATTCATTCTGTCGAATTTGATCCGAAAAATACAGCGCTCGACCTGCAGCCGGGCAAAACGTATGGAAAAGTGTACGGGATGCAGGGCGTAACGAAAATGGCCGACGATGCCGACGCCCCCGGGAACCGGGTCATTGCGGCCATCAACGGCGACTTTTACGACATGGCGACCGGCGTTCCGCTCGGTTTGTTTATGGGGGACGGCGAGATTCTGACCAGCCCGCCGGAGAAATGGAGTTGGCTTGCCTTCGGTCTGAAGAACGACGGCACAACGATTTACGGCTTGAGCCCGGATCTGACCCGGACGCTCACGATCGGGGGCAAGACGATACCGATCTCCCACATCAACCGGATGCGGGAAAATAGCGAAGCGCTCATGCTGTACACCGCTTCCTTTCATACTTCCACGATGACGAACGATCTCGGCGACGAAGTTGTGCTCGATGTGCTGGAAGGCGAAGTGAAGAGCGGCAAAAGCTTGAGGCTCAAAGTGGCCGAGATTCATAAGGATAAAGGAAATACGCCTCTGAAGGCCGGACAAGTCGTTTTGTCCGCATCGGGCAGCCACCGGGCCGAGCTGGCCGGACTTCAAATCGGCGACGAGGTCACCGCAAGCTTCGAGCTGGAAGACGAATGGAAAGACGTCAAAATGGCGATGGGCGGCGTCTTCATGCTGGTGAAGGACGGCGTGGCGCAAACCCACGATGACAAAGCCTTGTACCCTCGGGTCGGGATCGGCACCAAAGCGGACGGTTCGATCATCATGATCGAAATCGACGGCAGAGCGCCGGGCTTTAGCGAAGGCGTATCTTATGACGATCTCGCGAAGATCATGAAGGATATGGGCGCCGTGAACGCGCTTTGTCTGGACGGCGGCGGCTCTGCGACGTTCGTAGCCAAGCTTCCGGGAGAAACGAAACGGCAAATTCTGAACCGGCCTTCCGACGGTTCGGAGCGGAAGACGGCAAACGGGCTCCTGCTCGTGAACAAAACGCCGGAAGGCGCTGCATCGAAGCTGGTCGTGCAGCCGAACTTGGAGCGGGTACTGGTCGGCTCTTCCGTTACGTTCAAAGCGGCTGCCGTGGATGCGAACGGTCATCCCGCTTCGTTCGGTGGAACGCCAGAGTGGAGTCTGAGCGCCCCGCTCGGAACGATCGATAACACAGGAAAATTTACGGCGGGCAACCAGGCGGGTATGGTTGACGTTACAGCGACCGCAGGCGGATTGACGGACAAAGGGCAAGTGGAAGTTGTAAACGAACTGACGGAGCTGAAGTTCTCCGACGCGGTGAAAACCTTCACATCCGGCGAAAAAGTTACGCTGAGCGTCAGCGCTCTCCGCAACGGTCAACTCATTCGCGCGCAAAACAACAAGCTCGAATGGCGGGTAGAGGGACCGATCGGCAGCATGGATGCGGACGGCACGTTTACCGCGACAAATGCAACGGAGCAGAGCGGCAAAATTTTCGTGAAATACAACCATGTTGAAGCGTCGATGGACGTCAAGGTCGGACTTCCGCCGGTCGTGCTGGAGGATTTCGAGAATGGCACAGGCAAATATTTGACCGAATCCGGCGCACGTTACAAGACGATGAAGCTTAGCGAAGAAACGAATGAGGACTTCGTCCGTTTAGGGAATAAAGCGGCGAAGCTGGAGTACGATTTTACCGAAACGATCGGGACTTCCGGGGCTTATGTAACAGCGAAAGATCTGGAAAGCAATATTCAAATTCCGGGCTATCCGGAGAAAATCGGCCTGTGGGTGTATGGCGACGGCAAAAAGCATTGGCTGCGCGGACAAATCCGCGACGGTAACGGATCGGCCGTCGGCATTGATTACGTAGACCAGACGGTCGGCGTCGATTTTACGGGCTGGCGATACTTGGAGGCTGTCGTGCCGAAGGGGCGTCCGCTGCCGCTGCGCATGGATCAGCCTGTGCGTTACATGGAAACGAAAAACGATAACAAGACAGCGGGCGTCCTCTACATCGACCAAATCCGGGCGGTTTACGGACCGACCAATGACGACATGGACCCGCCTGTGTTGAAAAACTTCAAGCCTGCGGAAGGCAGCACAGTCACGACGAATACGCCGAAAATCGAGGCGATTGGCGAAGATTACGGCTACGATCCGGTGAAACATCCGGCAACGACACTGATCGACCCGGATAAAATCCGCTTCTATGTCGACGGTGTCTTGGTGCAGCATACGCTGTATCCTCCGAAAGGACAAATTCACTATACGCCGAACGTGCCGCTGGCAGACGGGCTTCACTCGGCGAGGATCAAGATTAGAGACTTGTCCGGCAACGTGACGGAGAAGGAATGGACATTTACGGTAGATACGGGCTCGTCGAAGATTGTCTACGACGCTCCGACGACCGTTTATGCAGGAAATACGTACACCGTCGATATTAAAGCGCTGAAAGCGGCGGATATCAAGGGCGGAACGATGGAATTTGGCTTCGATCCGGCGAAGGTGGACGGATTGAACGTGTTGAAAGGCGGCAAGCTGGCGGAAGGCCAACTCGTCTCAACGGTCGATGAAGCCACAGGTGCCGTAAAGTTGAATTTTAACGACATTTATACGGCAGGGTTGACCGACCAGGATCTGCTTGGCCAAATTCAATACCGGATAAAGCCTGATGCGAAGGATACGGTCAAAATTGCTTTTAAAACGGGAGCCATTACATTTAAAGATAAAGGCGATACAAGCTTCGGCTTCTTCGGCTTGCCGGTGGAAGCGGCCATTAAGCATCATTTGCAGCTAAGCTGGGATGAGCACGGCGTCGTTCAAGGGATGTCTACCACGTTCAAGGTAGTCGGCGAGAACGGAACTCCGGTCGAAGGAGCGAAAGTAACCGTTGTTGGCGGTGCCGAAATCGGTGTGACTGACGCTCAAGGTACGCTGATTACAGGAGCTCTTACTTCCGAAGTGAAGGAGTATCAGCTTCAAGCGGTCAAGGGCGACTCCTACAGCCCGATCTCGAAGTTTAAAGTATCGAAGCTGGCGGGAAGCCCGATTCCGAGCAACGTCAGCGTGACGATGGGAGCGGACACGACGACCTCCAAAGCCTTCACCTGGCATACGGACCCAGCTACGAGCGATACGGTAGTCGAGGTCGTGAAGAAATCGGAGTTTACGGGTTTCAGCGGACCGAACATGAAACGGTTTACCGGCAGCAGCTACTTGTTCAACACCACGGATACGGGAACCGTTCGAGTCCATAAGGCGATTGCGAACGGCTTGGAGCCGGGAACCCAATATGTGTTCCGTGTAGGCGACGGTCATGGCAACTACAGCCCGAAAGGGTCGCTTCAGACTGCGGCTGCCTCGGGCGAACGCACGAAGTTCATTTTCCTGGCAGATTCGCAGGCATCGAACGAAGCGGGCTTCAAGCTGTGGGGAGATATTTTGAAAAAAGCGATGACCGATCATCCGGATACGGAGTTCGTCGTGCAGGGCGGCGACTTGGTCGAGGACGGCTTTAAGGAAAACGAGTGGAACATGTGGTTCAATGCTGCTCAAGGCATCCTGATGCAAACGACCGTCGTGCCTGTCGTCGGCAACCATGAAGTGACCGGTACGCGGAAAACGGAAGATTACCTGGCTCACTTCAACCACCCGCAAAACGGGATCGACAGTCTCAAAGGAAGCAACTTCTCCTTTGATTACAAGAACGCCCATTTTGTGGTGCTGAACAGCGAGTATGATTTCGAGCAGCAAAAGGAATGGATGCGCAAAGACTTGGCTGCGACCGACAAAAAGTGGAAGATCGTTGCTTTCCACCGTGGACCGTTCGGCAGCATGTACGATTCCGAGCATATCCGCAACACTTGGACGCCGATTTTTGACGAGTTCCAGGTCGATCTGGTCATGAACGGTCATGATCACGTGTATGTGCGGACGTATCCGATGAAAGACAAAAAGCCGGTCGCCGATGGCGAAGGCACGACGTATATCGTCGGCGGGTCGTCAGGTCCGAAGTTTTACCAAGTATGGGCAAGAGATTGGCAGAAGGCGACGGACGGCGAGCAGGTGCAGATGTACGTCGCTGCCGAGATCGACGGGGATGAGATGAAATTCGTCGTCAAAACGATTAACGACCGCGTGGTTGATCAGTTCAGACTGCTCAAAATTCCGGCGCAGTCGGTTGTGATCGATAACCCGAAGGTCAATCTGGCCGTGAACGAGAGCGTTCAATTAAATGCTGCCGTGCTGCCGGCCAATGCCAGCAATAAGAGCGTAACGTGGTCCGTTTATAGCTCTTCTGCGGACAATGTTGTTAAGGTGACCGCGGACGGCTTGGTGACTGCACAAAATTTAGGCAGTGCCGTCGTCCGGGCGACAAGCGTATGGAGCAACGTATACGCCGACAGCGTCATTACGGTGGATCGCTTGCCTGTGATTCGCGTGGATGAAGTGCGGCTGGATCGTATGAGCGGAAAATTGAAAGTAGGCGAAGAGCTTCAATTGAACGCAGCGGTTCTTCCGGCGAATGTAACCCAATCCGTCTATTGGACCGTATATGGGGAATCGTCGAAAGGGATTGCCACTGTCAGCGGCAGCGGTTTGGTTAAGGCGGCTGCGCCTGGAACCGCGACGATCCGCGCGATGAGCGCAGTGGATACGACGAAATACGCGGACTTCCAGCTGACGGTGGAAGAAGCGGACAAGCCGACCAATCCGCAGGTTAGCGAGGTTAGGCTGGATCGCGAGGTTGCGGTGCTGAAAGTAGAAGAAACCCTGCAATTGTCTGCAACAGTGCTGCCGGAGAACGTGCTTAACAAAAACGTCATCTGGTCGGTGGACGGTCCGGCGGGAATCGCTAATGTCACCGACAAAGGTCTGGTTACCGCATTGAATCCAGGAACGGTATCCATTCGCGCGACCAGCCAGATGGACACGACCAAGTACGCACAGCTGGAGCTGATCGTGAAAGAAGCGGACAGACCAGAGCCTGTTGTGGATGTCGCGGAAATAAAGCTGGATAAAGTAAAAGCGGAACTCAAAGCAGGAGAAAAGCTGCAATTGACGGCCACCGTGCTTCCGGAAAATGCAAGCAACAAATCGGTCACATGGGCCGTATACGATGTGGCTTGGTCCGGAGTGGCGACCGTCACCGACCAAGGTCTGGTCACGGCGCTGAAGCCGGGATCTACAACTATCCGTGCCATTAGCCAGCAGAAGCCTGAGATCTTTGCCAGCTTCGAACTCACTGTAAAAGAAGCGAATAAATCCGACGACTCGGATTCCGGAAGCTCCGGAGATTCCGGCACGCCGGCAACGTCGGGCAGCTCCGGCAGCGCCAATACGCAGCCTCCGGCTACGAAGCCGGGCACGGCTACAGTAACGCAAGGCAGCATCTCCGTTGAGGCGAAGATCGAAGCGGGAACCGCGAAAGTCGAGATTCGTGCGGAAGATCTGGAGCTTGCACAGAAGGAAGCTAGGTCGGACTCCGACGGCGCTAAAGTGGTTCGTGTTGAGGTGAAAGGCGCTCAAAACGCGAACCACGTGGAAATATCGCTGCCTAAGAAATCGGTAACGAAGACGGCGCCGGACAACAAGTTCGTGATCGTAACGCCTATCGGCATCGTGACCGTGCCTTCGGACTTCCTGAAGGACAAGAATATAGCGGATACCGACTTCGTAAGCTTGGTGATCAGTAAAGAGGACCCGTCTTCCCTAAGCGAAGAGGCGCGGAAAGAAGTCGGCAGCCGCCCGATCGTCAATTTGGAGGTTAGGGAAAAAGGGGCATTCCGCGCATGGAACAACCCGGATACGGTCGTACGGATTGCCATTCCGTATAAACCGACAGCGAAGGAGCTGGAGAAACCGGGCGGCATTGTTATCCGCTACCTCGATGCGGCGGGTCGTATCCTTCCGGTGCCGAGCGGCATCTACGATTCGGCAGCAGGAACGGTGCGGTTTGAAGTGAAGCATTTTAGCAAATATGCCGTAGCGTTTGTCGATAAGACATTTGCCGATATTGCAGCTTATGCGTGGGCTAAACCGTCGATCGAGGCTTTGGCGGCGCGCGACATCATCCAGGGGATGGATGCGGACACGTACGCCCCGGCGCTGAACATGACGAGAGCGGACTTTGTCGCGATGCTCGTTCGAACGCTGGAGCTGAAAGCATCCGTGACCGGAAACTTCACAGACGTGAACAGCGGTGATTATTATTACGAAGCGCTGGGCACGGCCAAAGAACTGAAAATCATTGAAGGAACCGGCGACGGGATCTTTCATCCGAAAGAAAAAATCTCGCGCCAGGATATCTTTACGATCACGGCAAGAGCGCTGGGCACGGTCAGAAACATGAAAATGACCGCAAGCGCAGAGGCGTTGGCCGGTTTCGCGGATCGTGCGAAGGTCGCAGCCTATGCGACGGACAGTCTGGCCGGGATGGTCAAGGAAGGTCTGATTCAAGGCGACGGCCAGGCGCTGAATCCGGAAGGTAACGCCACGAGAGCGGAAGTCGCCGTGTTCATGTACCGCATCTTGAACAAGATCTACAAGTAATCCGAAATCGAATAAGAGCCCGATCCGTACGCCGACAGCGTGCGGGTTGGGCTCTTCTCTTTTCAACTGGGCTGCGGCGATAGCGTAGTGGCTACGGCTGTTTCGCAGCAGCGTCAATCATTTGCGGCGGCTTCACGCTGCGCAGAATGCTGACTTCGACGCGGCGGTTTTTCGCACGGCCGGCTTCGGAATCGTTCGTATCGATCGGATGATACTCGCCGTATCCGATAGAGCGGAAGCGCTCCGGACCGATTTTATCGTTTTCGAGCAAAATTTTCATGAAATTTAAAGCACGCTTGGCGCTTAAATCCCAGTTGGTTTCGAATGCCGCGGTTCGAATCGGCACGTTATCCGTATGGCCGGCGACCTCGATCCGATAATCCGGATATTGGGCGAGCATCTCGGAGATCGTGCCCGCAAGCTGCTTCGCCTCCGGCTTGACCGTAGCTGATCCGGACGAGAACAAGGCGTTGTCGCGAATCGTGAGCATCAGGAGATCTTCGGTCAGCTTCGTTTCCAATTGGGTGGACAATTGGTTTTCGGCTATGTACTTGTCCAATTTTTCTTTCAGCTGCTGGAGGTCAACCTGTTCCTTCGCCATTTGGCTGTTAAGCTGTTCCTGCTGCTTCTGCTGTTGTCCCGAAGTGTTCGGCGTCGCCGGATTAGTCGGCTGATCGTACTTCTTTTGGTCAATATTCGGCTCGGTCGTCAGCGGAATGAGATTCGAGAAGTTGAATTGTCCTATCCCGCCGGTAAAGGCGGAGTTGAACGATTGCATGATGGTCTGGTATTTCTTCTGGTCCGTCTGGCTGGCGGCGAACAAAATAATGAACAGCGCAAGCAGCAGCGTCAGCAGGTCGGCGTAAGGAATCAGCCACGATTCGTCAACGTGTTCTTCGTGATGCTCTTGTCGTTTTTTACTCATCCGTTTTCACCGCATCGTCGTTATTTTTTTCCCGCTGGGACGTCGGAATGAAGACCATAAGCTTCTGTTGGACGGCAGTTGCGGAAATGCCGGTCTGAATGGAAAGGAGTCCTTCCACCATCATTAGACGCAGCTCCACTTCTTTCTTCGACTTTTGCTTCAGCTTATTTGCGATCGGATGCCATAACACGTACCCCGAAAAGATGCCAAGCAGCGTAGCGACGAAGGCGGCGGAGATCAAATGTCCGAGCGCCTCGATTTCGCTCAAGTTGCTGAGTGCCGCGATCAAACCGACAACCGCCCCGAGAACGCCGAGGGTCGGTGCGTAGGTACCGGCTTGCGTAAAAATTTGCGCGCCCGTCCGATGCCGCTCCTGCATCGTATGTATATCTTCCATTAATACGTCGTGAACGAACTCCTGATCGTTTCCGTCGATGATCATCCGCATCCCGTTACGCAAGAACGGATCGGGGATTTCCTCCACCTTGCTTTCCATAGCCAGCAAGCCTTCGCGGCGGGTAATCGCAACCCAGTCCGTGAACATGTCGATCAGTTCCATCTTCGAGATCGTCTTTTGCTCGGTAAACACAATTTTCATTAATTTCGGAAACAATTTCATCTCTTCCAGGGAAAACCCGATAAAGAGCGCTGCTGCCGTTCCGACGAAAATGATGAGGATCGCCGCCGGATTGACTAGTGCGGACAGGCTTGCCCCCTTTAATACCATGCCCACCCCCACTGCGATAATTGCGAGAATAATGCCGATGATTGTTGATTTTTCCACGCGAGGAACACCTTCCGCTTCTGTTTATTCAGGCATGATATGCCAATTAGATGAGCAGTTCACTAGTTCGACATAAAATGACACAAATCCTGCTAAATCGACCTGGCGAAATTTAAATTTTTTTATGACCTGGGAAAAAGAAAGAGCCCCCCGTTTTCAACAAGAGAAAACGAGAGGCTCGCCTGGATATTGAAATAACAGATACGGCTTCATCCGGCGTTCGCGGCTTCTTCGACAGCGGGCAGCGGAACCGTTTTGCGGCTGGCGCGGACGTAGCTTAGGGAGACGAGCAGGGAAACGGCAGCGACCGCAGCCATGACCCAGAAGATGTTCCGGTAAGCGGCTTGCAGCGGAGCGGACGCTTGCCAGACGAGCGAAGCGCCGGTGAGCGCCACGCCGAGCGCGCCGCCGAAAAACTGCGTCAGCTGCGCCATGCCCATCCCGCCGCCGACCTCATGCTTTGCGAGAATGCGCGACATTTCGTTCGAGACGCTCGATCCGATCGCGGACACCGATACGCTCATCAGCATGTACGCTGCGGTGATGGCGTACAAGTACTGCGTGGAGAGCAGCGCAAAAACGAAAGTGGCGGCAAGCAGCGTCGCATGTCCGGCCAGGATGACCGGAGAATTTCCCACCCGGTCGATCAAGCGGCCGATCCGGGGCGAGAGCAGCGCGGTCAGAATCGCCCCGGGGAAAATCAGAAATCCGGTGATGGCGGGGCTCTGTCCGTACAGGCGGATGATCACGAGAGGCATGAGAAACAACGTGGCAAAATGAAGCACGTAAGCCACAAATCCCATCACCGTCAGGTTCATGTATGGCCGGTTGCGCAGCAGCGAGGGCTGCAGGAAAGGCTGGTCGACCCGGTGAATTCGAATCCAGAAGGCGGCCAGCGATAGCAGTCCGAGCACCAGAGCCCACCAAGGATGCAGCGTCAGAAAGAGCAGTAGACCGGTAACGCCGACACCAATGAAGAGAGCGCCCCATCCGTCGAATTGAATGCGGGAATACGGCTGCTTGGGCAGATTGCGGTAAAATACAGGGATCGTTAGCAGCACCAAAGCCGTCACGACGAACAGCGAGTTCCAGCTGAAATACTGCGTCATCGCACCCCCGACGATCGGGCCGAGGCCGAAGCCGAACGACGCCGCGGAAATAATGACGGACATCGATTTCCCCCTGCGCTCCAGCGGGATATATCGGGTAACGAGGACGATCCCGAGACCGGGCGCGGATGCCGCTCCGATCGCCTGGAGCAGGCGGGCGGCCAGCACGCCGTAGAAATTGTGCGCCAGCAGGCCGACGACGGAGGCGATGCCGAGGAGCACAAGGCCGATCATCAGCAGCGTCCGAATCGGGACGAAGTCGGTCAGGCGGCTGTACGTGATGGACGAAATGGCGAACAGGATCGAGTAGCCGGTCACGATCCACGAAGCGGCTGTCGCGGTCAGCCCGAGATCATGGGCTACGGTCGGCAGCGCGACGTTGAACATGGTCGTGTTCATGACGACCAGCAGGACGGTGAGACCCCAAAGGGGGATAATTAACGATTCTCGAAACGACGGGCTTGCGGCCTCAGGCTTCATAACAAATGGCAGCCTCCTTATGAGAAATGGAAGTGAATACTTTTCTGATAATACTATTCTAGAAATAGTATTTGTGCTAAAATATATATCACACGCCTGGATGTTGTCAACGGGGTCTTTGTTAAATTTTTCTTTTGCCTTAGGTATAGTGTAGTATGGAAAGAAGAGAACGATTTTAAGGTGGGTCGCTTATGCCTTCGAATTCCATGAATACGTTGTGGCACAGCCTTCTGGATATGAACCGCAAGCTGAACCAGACGCTGTGTCTGCTCAGCTCGGCGGAGGAGGTTCCTCCGTCCGCGGTGGCGCTGATCTTCAAGCTGGAGCATAAGGAATCGATGAAAATCAACAAAATTGCCGAGGTTCTGGGCATTACCATCGGCGCAGCCTCCAATCTCATTGATAAGCTGGAAGAAAAGCAATGGGTGGAACGGGTGCGTTCCGAAGAGGACCGACGCATTATGAATGTCCAACTGACGAATCAGGGGAAGGAGCAATTGCTTCGTTGGAGGCAGCAGTTTTCCGAGCACGCGGACGTTATTTTTGCACAGGTGCCCCTGGAGGAGCTGGATCATTTTAGCGAGCGGGTTGTTCGTTTAAGCCAACACTTAAGCGATTACAATCGCCGCTTGGAGAGCGGGCGGTCCCGCAAGGACGGGTAACAGCAGGGAGGGAAAACATCGGATGAAGCATGTCGTGGCGATTTGGGGCGTGAATTGTCGCTCGGAAGAGGAGTTTGCTGCCTTCGTCCGGTTGGAATATACGGAGGATGGGGAGGCTATCCCGTCCGAATTCATGAGCAGCACCGGGTTGTCTTGGATCGATGAGGATTTTATGGAGATTCATTGGCTGCCGGATGAGGAGAGCCGTGAGGTATTCGTGCGATACTTGAAGCAAGATTATGCCTCTGATCCGGACCGGTTTGCGCCGCAGGTTCCGGATTCGCTCGGGGAGAGCATAGCGCCGTATCCTTCGGTGATCGTGCTCTACGGAAACGATTCGCGGTATGGCTCCATTAACGAAGTGTTGTTTTCATTGGCCGAGAGCGGCTCCGAGGTTGGGCAGCAGCCTGTCCCGCTCATCGCGAAAATCGTTTACGAAACGGAAGAGAGATAGCGGGGGAATAAGGAATGAACGATACTGCGGAGTCGATCGAAAAAATTAAAAGCCGACTGAAACGGCCGGCCGTCGTGTTCGAAATCGGCGGCTTTCGCCCGCCGGATGACCCGCTTGCACCTTGGTTCGGCAAGGTAACGGTCGCCGCGCGCGACGAAAGGTGGCCGACGCTTTCGGACGGAACGCCAATGTGGGCTTTGGGCCAAGTGAACTTGTCCGCGCTGGATTGCGTTCCCGAGGCGCTAAAGGATGTTGCGTTTCTCACGATCTTTTTCGGGCCCAAGCATCCGCAGCAGGAAGACCCGAACGGAACGAACTGGCTGATCCGCACCTATGCATCGTTGGAAGAGCTGGCGTCGTTAGAGCAGATGAAGACGAGCTCGCATTTGAAGCCGTTTCCGATGCGGCCGGGCGAGCCGGTCGAAGACTATCCCGTCTGGGATGGGGGAGACATTCCGGAGGACATCTCGGAGTTGATCCTACGGCTGGAAGACGAAGGCAAGATTGAGGGCTATCATGATCTGATTGAGCTGCATGGCGGCTTTAAACTCGGAGGCCACCCTTGCTTTATCCAGCCCGGCACGTCGGTTAGCGAGTCGTTCGAGTTCGTGCTGCAGATCGATTCGACGGAAAAAGGCAACCTCATGTGGGGACATGACTCCGGCTGCGCCTACTTTTTCCGGGACCCGCGAACGAACGAATGGCGCATGACCTGGGACTGTTATTGAGCAGCCGCGGGCTGTAGAAACATACATAAAAATAGCCTGATCCTATGCCATGGAAAGATGGATAGGACAGGCTATTTTATGTCATTTTGGAATGGTTCCATTGTGTTTTATACTTGCGGAGCAGAAGCAGGTTTTCTTTCAAATATTCGGCTTCTTCGTCCGTCAAATTTTCCTTCTCTTCGCCGAAAAAAACAACATTCTTATATTCGTTGGTTGGCACAGCGGCGTTGTTCGTCCGACCAAGCAAGTCATCCAAACTCACTTCAAAATAGTCGGCTAACGTAACGAGCGTTTGGAAATCAGGTTCTCTGGTGCCTTGTTCATAATTGGCTAACTGAGCCCGGGTGAACTGTAACCGATCTGCTAGTTCGTATTGGCTGATTCCCTTTTTGTTTCGCAGTTCCGCTAATCTTTTTCCGAACAAGCAGAGCACCCCCTCGCTTCATTATAGGAAACTGTAAAATTTCAAACCATAAAGGACACAATAAGTTTCCTTATGCTTGACAAACTTGTGGATGATTATGTATATTTTGAATAAATAGACACAAAACGAGTCTTTATTCGGTGTTTATGCATAGAGCTGGAGGGCTTCAAATGAAAATAAAGCGTCCCATTTATTTCAATAATGCTTGAAACGAATTCGCACAATAGGCATGAAAAGTCGCAACAGTTGATGGAACTGGCTTTACTTTTCTTTCAACGTGGATTGTACTGGCAGAGCGTTTTACTTGCCGATGAGGCTTTAAAAACCATGCTTCAAGCAGTGTACATAAAAACAAACGAAACCTTACCCCCACCGCAGCTTTCAGTCGAGAGCCTGATCCAACATGTCCGATCCTATGTTAAGCTTGACTTAGATTCAGAATTGTTTTTAATCAATGTTCATTTATTCTTTTGTTCTGAATATGATCGGTCTGCTTATTTACCAACTATGGAATCGGTCTCGAAGGTGCTGGTTAAAGCCGAGGCTATTTTGTATCGCATGTCGTTAATGACAGCAGAAGAGTGTGAGGGCGGATATCGCTTTGTTTTTCAACTTCCATGCCTGCCCTTGCCGCATATCGAGAGCTCTCCCTAAAAGTCTCTCTTCTACGTCAGACCTCTAGCCTCGCAACCGCAGATTTAGCCTATTGTATAGTGACTGCATCCCCGCCATCCCCTGCCACCCTCCATTTTCCAGTAGGCCTTAGGGCTAGTAACCGGTTTCAACTTGTGCCATAATTACTAGCAAACGATTGTTCGGGGGGCCTGGGGGACATGGCGAACTGGATACACAAACTTAAGAACAACCTGCTGGGCACCAGCCTGCAAACCAAGCTGCTATTGGCGGTATTGCCGCTTGCCATTATTCCGCTCGCTGTATTGGGAACGTTTTCATATAACAAATCGGCGCAGGTCGTACAGCAGCAAGTATGCCAGACCATTCTGGAAAGCTTGTCGCAGGTGAATTACAGTCTGGACTATTTTGTAAAAGATATCGAGCAGCTCACGATGTACATCTACAGCAGCCGCGACATTCAGGACGTGCTGTCCAAGCCGGCGGACCGGCCGCTTGCGGAGAAGCACCGGGACAAGCAGCGGGTGGGCGAGGTGCTGGACACGTTTCTTGGCTTCAAGAACTGGGACATTTCCATTTATTTGCTCGGGGAAAACGGGGACCGTTATTTCACCGGCGATCTACTGCCTGGGGCCTATGACGATTACAACGCTTCCTGGGGGCTTTTTCGGAAAATGAGGCTTGCGGGCGGCAACGTCGTCTGGGATACGCATTACAGCATGAAGAAGACGGACGATTTCGGCATCGTGCTCAGCAGCGGCCGGCTTCTGAAGCGCATCGATACGAACGCGCCGCTGGGCTATCTGGTCGTGGACATGATGGAAAATGCGCTTGCGGACAAGTACAAAAAAGCCCATTTGCAGCCGGGCGGACAGATGCTGCTGTTGGACCGCAACGGCTATATCATCTCCAGCACGCCGTCCAAGCACAAGGTCGGGACGAAGCTGGAGGAGCCGTTTGTGGACCGGGTGCTGGCGGGCGGCAAAGGCTTCTTCGAGCAGGCCGGCGAAGGGACGCCGCCCGTCATGGTCGTGTACGATACGTCGGAGGTAACCGGCTTCAAGCTGGTAAACGTGCTGCCGGTAGCGGCGTTGACGCGGGAGAGCAGCAGCATCCGCAATCTGACCCTGCTTGTCATTGCCGTCGGCGCAGCCGTTTCGTGCGTGCTGGCTTACCTGCTGTCCGTGAACATCACCCATCCGCTGCGCAAGCTGAAATCGCTGATGCGTACGGTAGAAACGGGCAATCTGGACGTCGCCTTTCCGACGAAGTACAAGGATGAGGTCGGGCAGCTTGGCCGCAGCTTCAATGCGATGGTGCAGCGCATCAAGCAACTGATCGACGAAGTGTACAAAAAGCAGCTCATGCTCCAGGAAGCGGAGATCCGGGCGATTCAGGCGCAGTTCAATCCGCATTTTCTGTACAATGCGCTCGATTCCATCAACTGGATGGCCCGCATTCATAAGCTCGATCACATCAGCCGGACGGTCGTCTCGCTCGGCGAGCTGCTCCGGTTCAGCATCCGCAAAGGGCAGGCGCTGATTCCCGTGCGCGAGGATATGCAGCAAATCCGTAATTTTCTTACGATCCAGCAGATGCGCTACGGGGACAAGCTGGAGGTGCATATCGAGCTGGACGAGGAGGTCGAGCGGCTCTACACGCTGAAGCTGATGCTGCAGCCGATTGTGGAAAATGCGATCACGCACGGGCTCGAGATGAAGCGGGGACCGGGGCACCTCTGGATTACCGGCAAGATATTGGGGGAGCAGGTCCGTTTTGAAGTGCGCGACGACGGCGTCGGCATCCCGCAGGAGAAGCTCGAACGCATCACATCAGGACAGTTTGTGTCGGCTGACGAGCGGAAGACCGGGATCGGCTTGGAAAATGTAAAAAAGCGGCTGCAGCTCTATTTCGGAGATCGCTATGTACTAAGGCTTAGCAGCCAGCCGCAGCAGGGAACGATAACGACGATCGAGATTCCGATCATTCGGACGCCGGGGGAGGATACGCATGTATAAGGTGCTCATCGTGGAAGACGAATGGCTCGTTCGGGAAGGGCTTAAGCATACGATCGACTGGGAAGACGTCGGCTGCCGCATCATGGGCGAAGCGTCCGACGGCGAAATGGCGCTCCGGCTAATGGAGGAGGAGACACCGGATATCGTGCTGACGGATATCCGGATGCCGGAGATGGACGGCATTCAGCTCGCCAAGGAAATTGCGTCTCGGTATCCGGGAATGAAGGTCGTCTTTTTGACCGGCTTTGACGAATTTGCGTACGCACAGCAGGCGCTCAAGCTGGGAGCCGCGGACTACGTGCTGAAGCCGACGAATCCGGACGAACTGACGCAGCTGATGGGACGCATGGCGGCCAAGCTGGACGAAGAGCGGCGGCGGCGGACGGAGCGGGAACGCATGGAGCACAAGCTGGCGTTCGGCCAGCCGCTGATCGTCGAGAAGATGCTGTATGACTTGATGCTGGACCATGCGGGAGCGATGGAGCAGGAGCTGTTTCTGGAATATGCGGCCGAGCAAGGGGAGGTATTGGACGCGTTCCGCATTGCCCTGCTCTATGCGGAGCCGTCTCCGGGGGAATCCGTACCCCCAGGCGAGCTGTACCGGAGCGTCGCGGCCTGGAGCTCCGGGTTGTCGGCATATCCGCTCGTGCGCATGAACGACGCCAAATATGCGCTGCTGCTGGACCGGGAGACGGAGCGCGCGGAGCTGCACCGGCTGCTGGACTTGGCCCGTTTCAGCGTGTCGCAAGCGACGCAGCGGCAGCTGGTGCTTGGGGTCAGCGGGCGCCACAACCGGCTGGATCAGATTCCGGCCGCGTTCCAGCAAGCGACGCACGCCTTGGTGACGTCGTTCTTCTGGGGCGGGGAACGGATCGCCTGGTTTGAGGATACGGACCGGCTTGCGGCGGAGGTGCCGGCGCTGCCCGGCTTGACGGAGGAACTGATCGAGGCGGTCAAGTGGGGAACGGAAGCGTCCATCCGGGCGAAAAGCCAGGCTTGCTTCACATGGATCGTGCAGCACCCGACGAACGAGCTGGAGGCGAGAAAGGCGTTTTTCGGCTGGATCGTATCGCTCTACACCATGCTGCTTCACGAGGACGAGCTGCGGCTCATCGTGCAGGATTCCGCCCTTTTGTTGACCTCTCTGGAACGGACCGTCCGGCTGGAAGACGGGCTGGAGCGGCTGAACGGGATGCTGCTTTCTTGGAGCGTACGCTATCAGGAACAAACGAAGCCGCAGTCAAGGAGCGGGTTCGAGGAGATCGAGGACTACATCGGGCGGCATTATGCCGAAGACATCACGCTCCAGAGCATTGCGGAGCGCTGCAATATGAGCGAAAGCTACTTTAGCCGCTTGTTTAAGAAGCAGGTCGGCACGAGCTTCGTCGATTATTTGACCGGATTGCGGATGCGCCGGGCGAAGGAGCTGCTCACGAACCCGCGGCTGAAAATATACGAGGTCGGGCTTCAGGTGGGCTATCAGGACTCGCGTTATTTCAGCCAAATTTTCCGCAAATATACCGGGGAGACGCCGACGGAATTCCGCAAGCGGCTCGGGATCCCGAACGTTCCAATTTAAGTGTTTAGCTTGGCAGCGTGAGGCCGCCGGACGCCCATGTCCCGGTAGCCTCGTTAATCTGCCGATAACAAAAAGCCGGATAGCTGCGTTCCAAGCTTGCCGCTCTTCGCGGCTAAAGAGACGGATCTTTTAAAATCCGCAATCGGCAGAGCAAAAAGGTTAAGATGGCCTATGTTCATGGCTACGATTTCAGGCACAATCGCAAATCCCATGCCGGCCATGACATAGCCAAATATAAAATCTCCGAAGGATACTTCATTCACGATATGGGGCTTGTGCCCAAGCGCCTCCATTTGCCCATGAATATGGCTCCGCGTATCGCATGGAGCTTGATGGACAATGAGCGGCTCCCCGCACAGATCGGAAAGGGTCACGGTTGTTTTCGAACGAAAACGATGGTCTACCGAAAATACCGCATAATAACATTCCGTAAACAATTTGCAGTGCCACACCGAATCGTCGGTATACAAGCTATCCACCAACACGGAATCAAGTCTTCCTTCCTTCAACGATTGTAAAAGGTCCCCGGATGTGTTTTGAATCATTAACGTATGAGAGCGTTGCAAGGCTTTTATTCTTGAAGGCAGGTAATAAGTAGCCAGACTGGGAAGGCTTCCTAGTGCCAAGTGATCCGTTTGCCGATATTGTCGCAGTTCCCGGCGAATTGAAGCCAGATCGGAAATGACCGGAACAATTCTCGTATAGAAACGTTCGCCCGCTTCGGTAAGCTCGATCCCGCCGGACGTTCGATAGAACAAGGTCACATCCAGATCATGCTCCAGATTCCGAATGTGCTTGCTTAAGGCCGGTTGCGTAAGATTGAGCTCTTTTGACGCCTTGGAAAAGCTTTTGAGCTTGGCGGCTTCGGCAAAGCTATGCAGCCACTCCGTATTCATCGATCTCTCCTCCTCCATAACGATACGTTATATCCCTATAGCATAACGATTATTCTTCATGCCTTGAAGGTATGGTACCTTTTATAGTGATCCGATCTTCTTGATCATAACATAACGTTATAGGGTTCGGTCTACGGCAATCCAATCCACATAACGGATCGGTGCTATAAAAGGAGGATAACGATGAACAAGGTTTTGCTTCTTACCATAGGCATGTTTGCTCTTGGTTTTGACGCTTACGTGGTCGCAGGCTTGCTGCCCGATATCGGCGCGGCCTTTAACAAAAGCGATTCACAAGCAGGACAAGTCGTGAGCGCATTTACTTTATGCTACGCGCTGGCCGCTCCCGTCTTTGCGACGTTGTTGGCGGGAAAATCCATTCGAAAGAGTTTAATTTTTGCGCTTGCCGTATTCTCTGTCGGCAATGGAGCCAGCGCTCTCGCTCCTAATTTTTCGCTGCTGCTTATCGCACGGGCCGTGGCAGGGATCGGCGCCGGTCTGTTTTCCCCTTTGGCTTCGGTTGCGGCGGCCTCTCTGGTTTCCGCGCAAAAACGCGGCCGGGCGCTCGGGATGATCCTGGGAGGAATGAGTACAGGAACGGTTATAGGCGTTCCCATCGGGTTATTCGCTGCCGGGAAAATAGGATGGCAGGGAACGCTTTGGCTCATTACGGTCATTGGTCTTGGCGCCATGGTGGGGATTCTATTGTTTTTTCCGAACTTTTTGGCTGCGGCTCCGCCGTCTCTGCGCCAGCGCGCGGCGATGCTGACCGATAAAAAGGTATTGGCGATTGTCGGAATTACCTTTCTGGCCAGTATTGCGAGCTTAGGTCTTTACACGTATATCTCTTCCGTCTTGTATGAAATCGGTAGGATTGCCAATACCGCTCCCTATCTGTGGGCTTGGGGGATAGGCGGGGTTGCTGGAAGCTTTACCATAGGATTTCTGATCGACCGAACGGGCCATCCGGCGCGGCTCATGGCTGTGCTCCTGTCCATCTTGGCCTTAGCCATGTTCGGCATCCCCTTCGCGCTTAACATCCCGGCACTGGGCTTTCTGCCATTTCTCTTGTGGGGAGCGTCGGCATGGGCTTCGTTAGCCCCGCAGCAGCATGCCTTGCTGCTTGCACAGCGCGATCACGCTGAAGCGGTTGTCGCCTTAAACAGCTCGGCCAACTATTTAGGGAGCGCCGTAGGCTCATTTGCCGGAGGCGTTGCCCTGTTCGCGGGCTTTCGTCCATCCTTTCTTCCTTTTGCCGCGGGGAGTGTGATCTTGCTGGCCGTTCTCGGCCAATTAAGAATACTCGCGTCCGCACGTGCAACTGCGGCCAAGTCTACCCCTGTGCACCGATAAACCGTCCATATTTATGGACGCAGAGTTTCGAGAAGTGGTCTTTATAAAAATAGAGATGCAGACGGAGGTGGGGTATCCACTGGAGAAGCGATAGCGGCCGCCTTTGTCTTCGGGAAATGTCCGCTACTAAGCGGCTTCTAATCAAATTTCCCGAGGACAAGAGTGGTCGGAAGTGGATACCCCGCCCCTTCGTAACCTCTATCATCCCATTTCTCGACAAGCTTAACCGTCCATACTCATGGACGGTTTTTCTGCCTTCCCACAAAATTAGTGCAAAAAATTAAACAAAGAAGAAATTTCACCGCATTGAGAGCGTTTACTTTAGCGATTATAGTAAATAACAAGAACAAGAAATCCGGCGGGACACATCAAGCGAAGTTGACGAAAGCGCTTTTTTACGAAAGCAAGGTCCCGTTGTCCCGGATTTCAATCCACAATAAATATAAAACGGAGGGGTTCTACAGATGAAAAAAGCGTTCACGGGCATTCTCGCCTCGCTGCTTCTGGTTACGACGCTGGCGGGCTGCGGTACGGAGTCGGCGGCACCGAAAAACACCGCATCAGGAGATACGGGCACGAAAAACGAAGCGAAAAAAGGAGGCAAGCTGACGCTGTACTCGCCTAACGCCGCCGAAGTCAATAACCCGATCATCAAGGAATTCCAAGACCGCACCGGCATCGAGGTGCAGCTGATCTCCGGAGGCACGGGCGACCTGTTGAAGCGGGTGCAGGCGGAAGCGGTTTCCCCGCAGGGCGACGTGTTCTGGGCCGGCGGCGCCGATTCGCTGGAGGCGTACAAGAAATTTTTCGAGCCGTACAAAACGAAAGAAAACGACAATCTGCTGCCGGAGTACATCGACAAAAACGGTGTATGGACGCCGTTCGCCGCGCTGCCGATGGTCATCATGTACAACAAGGAGCTCGTGAAAGCGGGCGAAGAGCCGAAGAGTTGGAACGATCTGCTCGATCCGAAGTGGAAGGGCAAAATCGCTTACGCCGACCCGGCCAAATCCGGTTCGTCGTATACGCAGCTTGTGACGATGCTGACCGCTTTCGGCAAGGATGACAAGGGCTGGGACTTCGTCAAGAAGTTCGTGAAAAACCTGGACGGCAAAGTGCTGTCGGGCTCGGGCCTCGTGTATAAAGGCGTCGCGGACAAAGAGTTCGCCATCGGCATCACCCTGGAGGAAGCGGCGCTTCGCTACGTGGAAGGCGGAGCCAAGGTAGGCATCGTGTATCCGTCCGAAGGCACGTCCGCCGTACCGGACGGCGCGGCGATCATCAAGGGCGCGCCGAACATGGAGCAGGCCAAGCAGTTCATCGATTTCCTCGTCGGCAAAGACGTGCAGTCCCTGATTCAAAAAGAATTCAAGCGCCGCTCCGTCCGCAAAGACGCCGAAGCGATCCAAGGCATCGTCCAAACGAAGGACATCAAGCTGGTGAACTATGACTTCGACTTCGCCGCGAGCAAGAAGGACGACAATATCAAACACTTCTCCAAAATTATAACCGGCGCGGAATAACGCAGTCCGCCCAGGTTCCACGGGTGCCTTTGACGATCGTCCGACGAGGCGCCCTTTTTTTCCAAAGAAACGGAGGCTCGATCCATGCAAAAGATCGTATTTGACCATGTCACCAAATATTTCGGCACGCACAAAGCGGTCAACGACGCTCATTTTACGATAAACGAAGGCGAGTTTTTCACCCTGCTCGGCCCGAGCGGCTGCGGCAAAACGACGCTGCTGCGCACGATCGCCGGCTTTTATCGCCAGGAAGAAGGCGGCATTTACTTCGGAGACAAGCTGATCAACGACGTGCCGACCCATCAGCGCAATATCGGGATGGTGTTCCAAAACTACGCGATTTTCCCGCACATGACCGTGTTCGAGAACGTGTGCTACGGGCTCAAGGCGCGCAGCGTCCCGAAAAAGGAAATGGAGCAGCGTGCGATGGAAGCGCTTGAAATGGTACAGCTGACGCATCTGCGCGACCGCGTGCCATCGGATATGAGTGGCGGGCAGCAGCAGCGGATCGCGCTCGCCCGCGCGATAGTCATTCGTCCGGGGCTGCTGCTCATGGACGAGCCGCTGTCCAACCTGGACGCCAAGCTCCGGGTCAAGATGCGCTCCGACATCCGTCGGCTGCAAAAAGAGCTGAACATCACGACCATCTACGTGACCCACGATCAGGAAGAGGCGCTGGCCGTCTCCGACCGGATCGCCGTCATGAGCGAGGGCGTGATCCAGCAGATCGCTTCTCCCGAAGACATTTATTCGTATCCCGCGAACAAGTTCGTGTCCAATTTTATCGGCACCTCGAATTTTATCGAAGGCCACTGCTCCGGCTATAACGAGGCGGCGCAGGAAGCGAGCCTGCGGCTGCTGGAGACGCAGTGGAGCCAGAAGCTGTCGAGACCGTACGAGGGAAAAGTATTGTTCTCGCTTCGTCCTGAACGGATTAGGCTGCACGGCGAAGAGCCGGGAGAACGGCTGGTCCGGGGCACGATCGACAGCGTGACGTTTCTGGGCGAGAAGGTCAGCTATGCGGTCCGGCTTTCCGACGACTCCGTCATCGAAATTCAGGAGCATGCGATCGAGCCGCACCGGATGAGAAAAGTGCATCAAACCGTGTACGTCGATCTGCAGCTCGACAAGGCGACCTTATTCGACGAATCGGGCAAGGAGGTTCTGTACCGTGCAGCCTACTAATGCCGCCCCGGCGCTGCGGCCCAATCCGTTCAAACGCCTGCTTCAGCCCAAACAGTGGGATTTCTGGACTTGGGTAACGGTGATCGTGTACGTATTCCTGCTGGCGTTCATTTTGTACCCGCTCGTGTCGTTGTTTTGGAACAGCTTTTTCAATGACAAAGGGGATTTTTCTCTAGAAAATTATGGTAATTTCTTGAAACTAAAATATTACTACGGCTCGCTATGGAATAGCTTGAAGGTGTCGGCACTGGCGACGGTGTTCGCGATTCTCGTCGGGGTTCCGCTTGCGTACGTGACGGCCCGATACAACGTCAAATTTAAAGGTCTGATCCAAATTCTCGTCATCATGTCGCTGCTGTCCCCGCCGTTCATCGGCGCTTATTCCTGGATCTTGATGCTCGGGAACAACGGCTTCATTACCCGGTTTCTGCAGGACATCGGGATTCCGTTCCAGTCGGTGTACGGCTGGAAGGGCATCGTATTCGTGTTTACGCTGCAATTTTACCCGCACATTTACTTGTACGTGTCCGGTGCGCTCAAGACGATCGACACTTCGCTGGAGGAGGCCGCCGAAAGCTTGGGACGCGGCGCGTTCCACCGGCTGATGACCGTGACACTTCCGCTGATTTTCCCGACGCTGTCGGCCGGGGCGCTGATGGTGTTCATGGCTTCGTTCGCCGACTTCGGTACGCCGATGCTGCTGGGCCAAGGGTTCAAGGTGCTGCCGATTCTCGCGTACGAGCAGTTTATCAGCGAAATGGGCGGCAATCCGGCGATGGCGAGCACGCTCAGCGTGATTCTGATCTTCTGCTCGACGGCAATCTTGTTCGTGCAGCGGTATTTCGTCTCGCGCAAAAATTATTCGATGACCGGCATGCGTACGCCGAAGGTGCAGCCGCTGAAGACGCTGCCGAAGTGGCTGCTGACCTTCGGGGCGCTGCTGGTGGCCTGCATTTCGATCATTCCGCAGGCGACGGTTATCGTAACGTCTTTCATTAAAACCAAGGGGCCCGTGTTTCACCCCGGGTTCAGCTTGAACAGCTATAAGGAAATTTTGTACCGGGTGCCGAAGGCGATCGCCCATACGTACAGCTTCTCGCTCATTTCCATCGTCATTATGATCGTGATGGGCATGCTGGTCGCTTACGTGCTCGTCCGCCGCAAATCGAAGATTACCGCAATGCTTGACGGCATCCTGATGATTCCTTATGTCATGCCGGGCACGGTGCTCGGGATCAGCTTGATTATCGCGTTTAACAAGCCGCCGGTCATTTTGACGGGGACGTGGGTCATTCTGGTGATCGCTTATGTGGTCCGCAAGCTGCCGTATACGATCCGCTCCAGCACCGCCATCCTCACGCAGCTCGATAAGAGCGTGGAAGAAGCGTCTATCAGCCTCGGCGTGCCGCCGATGAAGACGTTCTTCAAGACGACGGGACGGATGATGGCGCCCGGCGTCATGTCCGGAGCGATTCTGAGCTGGATTACGACGATCAACGAGCTGAGCTCGACGGTCGTGCTGTACACCGGGGCGACCGCGACCATTTCGGTCACGATCTACAGCGAAGTGTTCACGGCGAATTACGGCACCGGCGCGGCGCTCGCTTCGATCCTGTCCATCAGTACGTTAATCTCGCTGCTGATCGCCAGCAAGCTGAGCAAAAAAGGGCTCCAGCTGTAATGAACGGGTGCCTGAATTCCGAAGGCATGTTCGTGATACAATGGAAGTAAGAAGCCGCTCGTATCAGGAACTGGAGGAATCACCATCATGAAGCTGCGTAATTGGGCGGTTCGGCTTGTCCTCGGATGCATCGCCGCAGGCGCTTTGGTTTACGGGTTAACTCACGGAAAGCTGTCGGAGGACGAGCCGAAGCCGCCGGCCCCTCCCGCGTCGCTGTCGATTTGGGTATACAGCAAAGGCTGGGAGGACGTGGTTCGCGCCTTCGGGCAAAGCAACCCTCATATCGATGTCCAAATCCGCTCGTTTCGTTCTTACGAACAGTTGTATACCGAGCTGCTCGCGTCGATCTCGGCCGGCGCGGCTCCGCAGCTTGCGGAAATCCATAGCTTCTACGGCATCGCCCAGCTTGCGGCCACCGGTGCGGTGCTGCCCGCGGGGGATGTGTTGACCGCCGGGAAGCCGGCATTTCTTCCGGCTTTTTCCGCCGCGTTCCGGTATCGGGACGAGGATTGGGCCGTCCCTTTCGGAGGCAGCGTGCCTGTGCTTTATTACCGGGAGGAGCCGTTCAAGCGGCTGGCCGGACGCGCCCCGGCGTTAGGCACCTGGGAGGAGGTCCGGCAGACGCTGTCGCTCGCCAAGGAGCCTCCGGGGGAAGAGGTGTCGAAGGGCTACGGCACGATGACCGTAGATAAAGAGCTGCCCTGGTATTTGGCGAGCCTGAGCTACGCCCCGAAGAAGTCCGGCGGACCTGCGGCGGAACGTATGCGAAGCACGCTGGAGCTGTGGCGGAATTTGACGCACGAATCCAAGCTCATGAAGCCTTTGCAGCATGATAAGGCGGCAAGCGATTTTATTAACGGCAAGGCTGGCATGTACGTCGGCTCTTCCGATAAGCTGCCCACGATCGAACGCTACATCGGCGGGAAGTTCTCGTTCGATCTGGCGAAGCTGCCTGTCTGGAAGCAGGAGGCGCTTTTGCCCGGCGTGCACGGGCTTGTGGCATTGAAGAGCGACCCGGAGCGGCTGAAGGCCGCGCAAAGCTTCGTGCAGGAACTCACGGCTCCGGAGGCGCAGTCGGCCTTGTGGAATACGGTGGGACTGATTCCGGCACGCGCGGAAGTGATCGGGAAGCTGGAGGAAGAGCCGGCTTTAAGCGAAAGGCTGAGGCGAATCTTGAGCTGGCTCCCCACCTTGGTCGGCCGCGCGCCGCGGTACGACGATTACGAGCGATGGAAACGGACGGAACGCATGCTGGAGCAGATCGAGCTGAATCCGCAAGAGCTGGTGGAGGACGTCGGAATGCTGTACTAAAGCCTTACCACTATAAGCAGAGGATCGGGTGGAGGAGACTATGAACATACAAACGTTAACCCTGAAGGGAACCGCCGAATGGAACGAGGACGCGCTGGTCGTTAACCCGGGCGTATCGATGTACGGGGTGCTTGACGGAGCGACCTCTCTGCATCCGTTCCGCGGGCCTAACGGGGAAACCGGGGGATATTTGGCTTCCCGGACGATTCAGCAGTATCTGGAATCGCTGCAGGCGGAAGACTTGGCGGGCATCGATCTGAAGGAAGCGGTTGTCCAAGCGAATGTCCGTCTGAGGGGAAAAATGAAGGAAGCGGGCATCGATCTGGCCGATCAGGCGGCGCTGTGGACCAGCGCGCTGGCGGTTGTCCGGATTCACGACCGTTATATCGACTACGCGCAGGTAGGGGATTGCATGATCGCCGCCTCCTATGCCGACGGAACGATCCGCACCGTATCCCGCGACCAGGTCGCGCACATCGATTACGAGTCCAAGAAGATTTGGGAGGAAGGCCTCCGCACCGGCGTCCAGACCCGGGAAGAGCTATGGGAGCTGGTGAAGCCGCACATCCGCGGCAACAAATCGCGGATGAATACGTTAAGCGGCTACTCCGTGCTCAGTGGGCAGCCCGAGGCGAACGATTTTATCGAATACGGCCGGATCAACCGCATCCAGCTGCAATCGATTCTGATCGTAAGCGACGGACTGTTCCCTCCGAAGACGAGCGCTCAGCCGCCAGCCGATGGCATCGGCGAACTCGTCACCCTCATCAAGGAAATGTCACTGGAAGGGTATGCGAAGTGGCTGATGAATTTGGAGGCGGAGGACAAGGAATGCCGCAAATATCCACGGTTCAAAATATCCGACGACAAAACGGCGGTACTGATTCGCTTTGACGCCGAATAGCACACAGAAGATGGGCGATCCTGAGGGACCGTCCGTTTTTTTATTGCCCGGGGTTTCTCATGAACGCAGCATCGATTTACCAGAAGAAGTCATCGTTCTCTCTATTGAATCCGAAGGCCATTGAATACAATGAGGGGGAAGAACATTCTCAAATCGCATTTGCATTTGGGGGAGGAGTCTAATGAAGCTTTCGTTAAGCATGTGGAGCTTGCATCGTACGGTAAGGGCAGGCAGTTGGACGGTCATCGATTTTCTGTCGTTTTGCCGTAAGGAGGGCATCGATTCGGTCGAGCTGCTGAACGTATTCTGGCAAAATCAAGCTGTGGAGCTTGACGAGGTCGTTCGCTACACCCGGGAGAGCGGCATCCGGGTCGCCAGCTATGCGGTCGGCAACGATTTCGTCAGCGCCTTGGAGGAAGGGCGGTCAGCGGCCTTGCGGGAAATTACGGACGCGTTCCCGGTGGCGAAGGCGCTCGGCACGTCTGTCGTTCGCGTCTTCTCCGGCAGTCTGCATCCCGGAATCGACTACGATCAGGCGCGCGGTTGGATCATAAGCGGCCTGTCCGAAGCGGCGAAGCGGGCGGAAGAAGCCGGGATTACGCTCGCTCTGGAAAACCACGGCCAGTTGGCCGGGAGAGGCGGACAGGTGAAGGACATCATCGAGCAAGTCGGGTCAAAAGCATTACGCTCGACGTTCGATACGGGCAATTTCCTGCTGGTCGACGAGCATCCTTCGCAAGCGATCGAGCCGCTGCTGCCTTATATTGCGCATGTGCATGTCAAGGATTTCAAGCGGCATCCCGAAGGACGATACATATCGCTGGGCGGCCAGACGTTTGAAGGCGCCGTGGCAGGCGAGGGCGATACGGGGCTGGCTTCGCTGATCGAACGGCTCGAAGCATCCGGTTATGCCGGGAAGTACGTGCTGGAGTACGAAGGGACAGACGATGAAGCCGAGGGCATTCGCGGAAGCTATGCTTTCGCAGACGAGTACAACCGTACGCACGGGGAGGGCAGGCCATGATCCGGGAGCGGGAGGCGGAGATCGTCGTCATCGGAGGCGGAACCGGCGGATGTGCGGCGGCGCTGGCCGCGGCCAGGCTCGGGAAGCGCGTGATCATGACCGAGGAAACGGAATGGATCGGCGGACAGCTGACGAGCCAGGCGGTGCCGCCGGATGAGCATCCGTGGATCGAGCAGTTTGGCTGCACGCGCAGCTACCGGCAGTTCCGGGACGGCGTGCGGGGCTATTACCGGCGGTATTTTCCGCTGACGGCCGCGGCAAGGGCGAATCTGCTGCTGAATCCCGGCAGCGGCGGCGTCAGCCGGTTGTGCCATGAGCCGCGGACGGCCCTCGCCGTTCTGCAGCAGATGCTGGCACCGTACGTTCACAGCGGACAGCTAACGATTTTGACGAGACATACGGCGAAAGTGCCGAAACCGATGGGGATCGCGTCGTTTCAGTGACGGTACGCTGCCTGCGGACCGGGGACCGCACCGTGCTGACCGCGCCTTATGTGATCGACGCAACCGAGTGCGGGGATGTACTGCCGCTGGCGGGAGTCGAGTACGTGACCGGCGCGGAATCCCGCAGCCAGACCGGCGAGCCGCACGCCTTGGACGGAGCGGCCGACCCGCTCGATATGCAGGGCTTCACCTACTGCTTCGCGATGGATTATTTGCCCGGCGAAGATTATACGATTGCGATGCCCGCCCAATACTCGTTCTGGCGGAACTATCGGGCCGACTTCTGGCCGGATAAGCAGCTGAGCTGGACCGGCGTGCGCCCGTCTACGCTGGAGCCGGTCACTTACGAGCTGTTCCCGGGCACGGAGCGCTATTCGCTGTTTCATTACCGGCAGATTGTCGATAAAACGCACTTTGCCGAAGGCACGTACCGCAGCCATGCGACGCTCGTCAATTGGCCGCAAAACGACTATTGGCTGGGCCCCGTCATCGAGGTGAGCGAGGAGGAGTGCCGGCGCCATCTGGAGGGCGCCAAGCAGCTCAGCCTGTCGCTGCTGTACTGGCTGCAGACGGAAGCGCCCCGACCGGACGGCGGTCAGGGTTACCCGGGCCTGCGCCTGCGTCCCGACATCGTCGGCACGGAGGACGGACTGGCGATGTATCCGTACATTCGCGAATCGCGGCGCATCCGGGCCGAATTTACCGTATTGGAGCAGCATGTGGGCGCCGATTGCCGCCCTGGCGGCCAAGCGGCGGCGTTCCACGATTCGGTCGGCATCGGGGCCTACCGGATCGATCTGCATCCGAGCACGGCCGGACGGAACTATATCGATATTTCGTCGCTGCCGTTTCAAATTCCGCTCGGCAGCCTGATTCCGATCCGCGTGGAGAACTTGCTGCCCGCCTGCAAAAATTTGGGCGTCACTCACATTACGAACGGCTGCTACCGGCTTCATCCGGTCGAGTGGAACATCGGCGAAGCGGCCGGCGCTCTTGCCGCCTATTGCATCGACAAGCGGCTCAGCCCGCGGGCCGTCCGCGGAAACGCGCAGCAGCTCTCGGCGTTCCAGTCGCTGCTGGCAAGGGAAGGCGTGGAGCTGGCTTGGCCATCGATGCACGCCATTTAGCCGAGCGGGTAAACCTTATTTGATCATAAAACGAGGTGTAGCTTTCATGAGCAATAAAATCCGCATTGCCATCATCGGAGCGGGTTCGATCTCGGAATTGCATCTGCAATCGTATCGGAACAATCCCCGAGCAGAACTCGCAGCCATCTGCGACCTGAACGAAACGAGAGCGCAAGCGAAGGCGGAAAAATACGGCATTCCGCACGTGTATACGGATTATCGCGAGCTTCTGTCCCGCCCCGATATCGACGCTGTCAGCATCTGCACGTGGAATAACGGCCACGCGCCAATCAGCATTGCAGCGCTCGATGCGGGGAAGCATGTGCTCTGCGAGAAGCCGCTTTGCAAGACGGTGGAGGAAGCGTTAGCCGTAGAACAGGCCGTGCGCCGCAGCGGGAAAACGCTGCAGGTCGGCTTTGTGCGCAGATACGCCGCCAACACGCGTATCGTCAAGCAGTTTGCGGACAACGGGGAGCTCGGCGACATTTACTATGCCAAAGCGTCCTGCATCCGCAGACTGGGCAACCCGGGCGGCTGGTTCGCGGATATCGAGCGTTCCGGCGGGGGACCGCTGATCGACGTGGGCGTTCACGTGATCGATCTGTGCTGGTATATGATGGGCAGGCCGAAGGTCAAGTCCGTATCCGGCAATACGTACCGCAAGCTCGGGAACCGCTCCAACGTCAAAAATCTCGCGTTCTACAAGGCCGCTGATTACGACGCCGGACACAACGATGTGGAGGATTTGGCG
Organism: Paenibacillus tyrphae; assembly: GCF_027925525.1. Lineage (GTDB taxonomy): Bacteria > Bacillota > Bacilli > Paenibacillales > NBRC-103111 > Paenibacillus_G > Paenibacillus_G tyrfis_B. The sequence continues at coordinate 246,259 of NZ_BSDJ01000010.1, forward strand.
AATGCCATGATCCGCTTCGAGAACGGGGCTTCCCTGCTTGTGGACGTCAGCTTCTCCCTGCACGCCAAGGAAGACGAGCTGACCGTCAAGCTGTACGGCGAGAAGGGCGGTGTGGAGCTGGAGCCGAAGCTTGCGATCATTACGGAGCGGCACGACACGATTTTGAATATCGTCCCGCAGATCAACAATCTGTCGTTCGATTTCGCCTCCGGCTTTCAGGATGAGATCGATTATTTTATCGAGGTATGCCGGGGCGCGAAGGAAACGATCAGCCCGGTGGAGGACGGCGTCGAGATGATGAAGATGCTGTGCGGCATTTACGAGTCCGCCGCTCAAGGCGCCGAAATTCGATTTTAACTATCGCTGCGAAGAGCATACGCTACGCCCGCCTAACCCGGTTATGGCGGGTTTCGTTTTTTATAGCTTTTTTCTGAAATATTGTTGCTATAAAACGAACCTAGCCCAAATTTTGTTATAATAACAGTATCAATACTACAAAAAGTGAGCTGATTTCCGTGGAGTGGTCAGAACTTTATGAAAAGTTCTACGATATACCCCATACCGGAAAGGTCAAATTGTATGATGCCATTAAGGATACATTGTATCCAGAACAGAAAACCAATATCACAAACATGATTGAAGGCATACGTGAAGTTCGATTTAGTAACGGGCTAGCTTGTATTCACTGTGGGAGTCTGAGTTTGAAACGAAACGGAAAGTATCGTTCACGGCAACGCTATTTGTGCAAGGATTGTGGAAAAACCTTTAACGACATGAGCGGAAGTCCACTCTCTGGTATACATCACCCTCATAAGTGGCTTCGATACTTTGAAATGATGGTTGAAGGTAAAGGTAAATCATCACCCAAAATTGCGCAAAAATTAGAGATCCATATATCCACTGCCTTTTATTGGCGACATAAAATCTTGAATGCAATACGCTCACTGGGTCATACCACTCTAAGGGGTCTTGTTGAAAGTGATGAAACCCATTTCATAGAAAGCGAGAAGGGCAAAAAAGGTGGGATTTGACACCGTAAATCACGCAAACGTGGTGGTTCAGCCCAAAAACGAGGCATTAGTAATGAACAGATTTGTGTTGTTGTAGCTAATGACCGAAATGGTGGTATCTTCTCACAATTGGCAGGACGTGGGCGAATAACTTCTGTTCAAATCAATCAAGCCATTGGCAAAGTTATCCATAAGATGCTGTATTATGTACGGATTCTGCAACCAACTATAAATCATTTGCAAAACAAAAAAGTATCAACCATGAAGTAATAAATGCTCGTAAAGGCGTACATGTAAAGAAAGGTATCTATCATATCCAACATGTGAATTCGTATCACAGTCGCCTCAAAAATTGGATGAATCGATTTAATGGTGTGGCTACACGATACTTGGATAACTATTTATTTTGGTTCCGCTTCTTAGAGACGAATAAGGAAATTAGAGAAAAAATGACCCCAAAAGCAATGCTTATGGCATCATGTCAAAAGCCAAACTTTACGAAAGTAGGTTCTTTTAGGCAATCCAACTTAAATTTCTGACGACTACCTCCTTCTGGACCATTTGGAATTAACTCGTCTAACGGAATGAAACCAAACTTCTGGTACAACTTTCTTGCGGGTTGCCCATCTGGAATATCATCACCAAATGTAATAACTACTACTTCTGATGGAACAGTGATAAGTCTCAAAACATGACCTACCAAAGCTGTTGCTATTCCTGTATTTCTCGCTTTCGATGAAACAGATAACCAACCAATTTTATATTTTGGGGCATTTGATGCTGAAAATAAAATTCCACCGAGCAATTTAGAACCAGGTAATCCATCGTTCTCTCTCACACAATAAGCGCTATCTTGATTTATATTCTTCTCTAATGCTTGTATAAACTTTGGATCATTTACCATTGGTCCAAATAGGTATTCAACCTCAGAAGCTAGCTCTAACCATCCTTTAAGGTCATCCATTGTTGCGCTTGCAACCTTCATAAATAACGCCCTTTCGTTTACAATATTTACCGCTAGGTCATGCGGCTATCTTAAACTGATGCAATCATAACATTTTTAGGATAATCCCACTACTGTCATCTATAAAGCAACAATCTTTTAGAAAAAAGCTTTTTTTGTAGAGCAAAATTACTGCTTGCATTCGAGTTTACTCGAAGGTATATACTTTGAGCATGGAAAAATTATTAACCATTCGCCAAGTCGCTGCGGCTACAGGTCTTAGTGTCCACACCCTTCGGTATTATGAAAAAATAGGTCTCCTGTGCTCCATTCATCGCAATGAAAATGGATACCGTTGCTATTCATCCATGGATATCACTTGGATTGAGTTTCTAACTCGGCTTAAGGCTACCGGAATGCCGATCACCGGAATGCTGGAAATCGCTGAACTGCGGAGGCAGGGGGATTCGACTCTAACGGCAAGGAGGATTCTCCTCGAAGAACATTACAGAGCAGTTCAACAAAATATGATTGAACTCCAGAATAATCTTCATTTACTCGCCGATAAAATCGTTACTTATAAGGAAATGGAGAACAATTATTACGCCTCAAACGCCTTAAAGCAAAAGCCCGAAAAGCCACAAAAGTAAGTATGAAACAAGTCCTTTGCCGTTTTTCATAGCGAATTATAAGGCGGGACCGGATTAAAACCAACTAAAAATATACCAATACTTTGATATTGCGCAATCGAAAGGATGAACACCCTTGCAAATGAACAAGTCATTCCTCACATTTTCTATCGTTCTCGGAGTATTCGGCATAATAAATACGGAGCTTGGCATCGTGGGCATTTTGCCGCAAATTGCGGAGCACTTTCAAATAAGCGCCTCTCAAGCAGGCACGCTTGTAAGCATGTTTGCATTGATCATTGCCGTTTCCGGTCCGTGTATGACACTTTTATTTTCCGGTATAAACCGAAAAAAGATTTTGGCTGGAGTGCTCGCCGTTTTCGCCATTTCGAATCTATTTTCCGCCTTTGCCCCAACCTTTACCGCCTTATTGCTGTTTCGGCTGCTGCCCGCATTTCTTCATCCGGTTTATTTTTCTGTAGCATTCGCAGCGGCAGCAAGCTCCGTTTCGAAAGAGCAGAGCGCTACGGCCGTGGCCAAAGTTTTTATTGGGCTAACGGTCGGGATGGTCATAGGCGTTCCGATCACATCGTTTATCGGGGATCAGTTTTCGCTTAAAGCCGCATTTCTTTTTTCCTCTATCATCAATGCCATCGCACTGGCTGGAATTGCGGCTTTTATTCCGTCATTACCCGTAAAAAGCAAATTATCCTATGGCGAGCAATTGACCATTTTGACAAAACCGCAGCTATGGCTTAACGTTGCAGCGGCTTGCTTCATCCTGGCGGCCTTATATTCTGTCTACTCCTATTTTGCGGAATTTCTCAAGGTCGTCACAGGGATGAACGGTAAAACCGTAAGCGTCATGTTAGTTCTTTTTGGGCTCAGCGGTATTTTTGGAAATCTGCAAGCGGCGAAATATTTAAGCAAAAATAGGCTAAAAACCATTGTTTTTTATCCTCTTGTGCTTGGCGCCATTTATCGTTAAGGCTGAGAAGACTCCCTCTTCGATAAGGGGGAGATGAATCAGCATCTCTTGTGTACGAATGCGAACATACGTGCTATAATTGTAATAAAATCACCAAAAGAGGTAAATGCTTGCATGTTGCATCATAAAGCTTTTCGCTTTCGCATCTACCCTACGGAGGAGCAAACGACGCTGATCCACCAGATGTTTGGATGCGCTCGCTTTGTCTTTAACCACTTTCTTGCGAGGTGGAACGACACCTTCCAAGAAACAGGCAGAGGCTTGTCTTACCAGACCTGCGCAACCGGGCTGCCAGCGTTGAAAAAGGAATGGCCTTGGCTCAAGGACGTGGACAGCATTGCTTTGCAATCCGCCGTTCGCAGCCTGGCCGATGCGTTTGATCGCTTCTTTCGAAAGCAAAACGATCCGCCTCGATTCAAGAGCAAACGCAATCCCGTCCAAAGCTACACCACGAAGTTTACGAACGGCAATATTGCCGTTGCCTGCGATCTGCTGAAACTTCCGAAGCTGGGATGGGTGCGCTTTGCCAAGTCCCGTGAAATCGAAGGACGGATCTTGTCTGCTACGGTGCGTCGAAACGGCACAGGCAAGTACTTCGTTTCGATCCTGTGTGAAGCAGACATCCAGCCGCTTCCTCACGTGGATACCGCCATCGGCATAGACCTCGGCATCAAGTCGTTTGCCGTTTGCAGCAGTGGAGAAAACGTTGCGAGTCCCAAGCACCTGCACACCTACGAAAAGCAACTTGCGTTTTGGCAGCGACGTTTGTCTCGTCGACTGAAAGGAGGAGCCAACTATCTAAAAGCGAAGCAAAAAGTCGCTCGCATGCATGAGCGATCGCTAACGCTCGGCAAGACTTTCTCCATCAGCTCTCGACCAAGTGGATCCGTGAAAACCAAACGATCTGTCTGGAAGATTTGCAGGTTCTAAGTCTAATGAAAAATCACAAGTTAGCAAAGTCCATTGCTGAAGCAAGCTGGTCAAGCTTTCGCACGATGCTGGAATATAAAGCAACGTGGTATGGTCGCACAATCAGCATGGTCGCCAAAAACTATCCAAGCAGTCAACTTTGTCATGTATGCCAATCACGCAACCCCGAAGTGAAAAATCTAAACATGCGAGCGTGGACCTGTTCAGGATGCGGCATGCACCATGACCGTGACCACAATGCCAGCATGAACATCTTGCAAGAAGGACTGCGTTTGTTGGCAAAGCCCAACTGAACTGCGGGAACCGCAGGGATCGCTTGCTCAAGAAGAGAAGGATGCTTCTCTGTTCGCAAGAATCCCCCACTTCAGCGCCATTAGCGCAGGTGGTGGGAGTGTTCAATTACTGATATTTTGTGTCGGAAGCTACTCCATTCCCGTGATTGCAATCATCATCGTATGGGGGGCCGTTTTTACCGGCGGTCTGATTGTAAGCCAAACTTGGCTAACCTCGGAGGCCACGGAAGCACCGGAGTTTGCCAACAGTTTATTTGTTTCTTTTGCAAATTTGGGCGTCACGCTTGGCACCGCTCTGGGCGGGTGGTTTCTGGCCCATATGGGAACACGCCAGATTACTTGGAGCGGCGTATTGTTTCTGGTGCTCGCGTCTGTCTGCATCTGGTTAAAAATCAAGCTTCCAAACGAAGATAAGAATGATTCCCGCCAACGGCCGGCGAAAATTTAACCTCACTATCGTGAGCATATCGTGAGCAGCCCGCCGTAACCATAAAAGGTCGGGCGGGCTGTTGTGCGGCGTTTACTTGCGGCTTCTCTTGTACCATTCGTTGGCCGCTTTGGTCATGTCGCTGCCGCCGCTTGCTTTCCACTGCTCCAGAAACTTGTCGTAGGTTTCCAGCGGCTCGGCCCCGGTGACGTACTTGATGAAGGCATCCTCGGCCTGCTTTTGCAGCTTCTGCGAGTGTTTCGAGATGTCCGCCATCGGCGGGGCGTAGGTCAGCGCGTCGGTGTACAGGATTCCTTTCGCATTCGCTTGGTACGTTTCGTAATAGCTCTGGACGAACCCGTTTTTGCGAACGCGCGCCTGCCAGTACGCCTCGTAATTTTTCTCGTCCGTTCCCGTCAGGAAGTCGCTTCCGAAGTTCCATTCGTCGTTAAATTTGGGCAGGATCGGATAGTACTTGCCGCCCTTCACTTCATGGTGTACCCCTTCCTGGCCGATGGCCAGTCCCTTGAAAATATCCTTCTCCAGCTTGAGGTCCAAATACTTCATCGCTTCCTCTTTATTCGGAGACCACTTCGGGATGGCGATAAACCACGGAATGCCGCCGGTGCCGACCTGCGCCGCTTTCCCGCTGTCTCCCGTCAAGTAAGGCAGGATGCCGATCTTGGCGTCCGGGAAGTTTTTGGCCAGCGCGTTGTTGAGATTGGCGGCGTCCCACCACCCGGACCGGAACATGAACGCCTTGCCGCTCGTGAACTTCTCCAGCAGCTTGTTCGGCTGGTTGATCGCCCATTCCGCGTCGAGCAGCCCCTCGGTGTACAGCTTCTTCATGAACGCGAGATAGTCCTTCGTCTTGGGGTCTTCGACCATATGCACGATTTTGCCGTCGCTCTCTCTCCAGTTCGTGCCCGGACCGTAATACCAGCCAAAGGTGGAGCCGATCTCCGCGTGGAACGGATCTTTGCCCCCGGTTATCGGGATGACGTTTTTCTTCTCCTTGACCGTCTTCAGCACGGCATACAGCTCGTCGCGGGTCGCCGGAGGCTTCAGCCCCAGTTCATCGAGCCAATCCTGCCGGTACACGAGCGCCGTTCCGGTTGCCACGCCCGAGCTGCCTTCCGGGATGGCGTACAATTTGCCGTTCAGTCTGGCGCCGTTCCACGAGGCTGGGCCGATCGCTTCCTGCATGTTTTTGCCGTACTTCCGGATCAAGTCGTCCAGCGGCTCCAGCGCGCCGGAGGAAGACAGCTTGGCGTACTGGTTCGCGTTCAGCTTCATGATATCGTAGGGCTCCTTGTTCGCCATGAGCAGGTTCAGCTTTTCGTCGGCGTTTTCGACCGGCAGCATATCGTACTTGACGTCGTAGCCGGTTTTTTCCTTCAAGTATTTGCCGACCGGGTTGTTGTTCGGATCGAACCGGTTGTACTGTAGCAGCTGGCGCAGTTGCGGCTTCGCTGTGCCCGATTTGGTCGGTTCGGGGGCCGGACCCCCGCCGCCGCAGGCAGTTGCGATGGAAGCGAGTACGGTCACGGACAGGATGGCAGCCAGTTTCTTGGTCATCGAAAAACCTCCTTTGGATGGTCATGGTTGAAGTAAAGACATGGTTCACTACGGTTATTCCTTGACCGAGCCGACAAGAACGCCTTTGACGAAATAGTTTTGCAGGAACGGGTACACGAGCAGGATCGGCAAGGTCGCGAGCAGAATCGAGGCCGCTTGAATCGCTTGCGGCGACGTGTTCATGGCCGCGTCCACGTTCATCTGTGCGCCGAGCTGCAGGAACGTATCGCTGGAGGAGACGAACAGCTCCTTCAAATACAGCTGCAGCGGCTTGTTCTCCGGGGTGTTGATGTAGATCAGCGAAGCGAAGTAATCGTTCCAGAACGCCACGGCGTAAAACAGCGCGATCGTTGCCAGCACAGGCAGGGACAGCGGCAGCGTGATGCGCCACAGGATCGTCAGATTGCCCGCCCCGTCGAGCTTCGCCGATTCCTCCAGACTGTCGGGCAGGCTCTCGAAATAATTTTTAATGATGAGCATGTTGTAAACGCTGATCATGGCGGGCAGGAACAGCACCGGCAGCTTGTCGATCAGCTGCAGGCTTTGCATCAGGAGATAGGTCGGGATAAGCCCCCCGCTGAACAGCATGGTGAAAATGTACATCAGAATGAACCATTTTCGGCCGCGCAGCCGGGGTTTGGACAGCGGGTAGGCCGCCAGCGTCGTCATGAACAGCGCCAGCAGCGTCCCTGCGACCGTAACGAACACCGAGACTTGAAACGAAGCGAGGAACAGCGATTGGCTCATGACGTACCGGTACGTGCCGATCTGCCAATCTACCGGCAGCAGCGAGACGCGCCCGGAGACGACGGCTTCCTCGCTGCTCAGCGATTTGGCGATCAGATTCAGGAAAGGGAACATCGTAGTCAAGCCGAGCAGCACGAAGAACGCGTAGTTCAGCGCCGTGAACGCCCGCCCGGCGGGCGAAGCCGACATGCTGCCGCGGCGTGGGCGTTGGCGGAGTGCGGACTTTGCAGCGTGTGACATTTTGATCATGAGGCTCCTCCTTTTACCAGATGCCGCGCTTTAAATATTTTCGCGCCATCCCGTTGCCGGTCACGATCAGCACGAAGGCGATGACGGATTCGAACAAGCCGACCGCCGTGGAGAAGCTGTAATCCTGCTCCCCGAGGCCGATCCGGTACACGTACGTTCCGATGACGTCGGCCACGTGGTAGACGCTCGGGTTGTACATGACGAGAATCTGCTCGGTTCCTGCCTCCAGAATCGACCCGAGCCGCAAAATGAACATGAGCAGGATGATCGGCACGAGGCCCGGCAGCGTAATGTGCAGCGTCTGCTTCCATTTGTTCGCCCCGTCCATCTTGGCCGCTTCGTACAGCTGCGGATCGATGCCGGTCAAGGCGGCCAAGTAGACGATCGTGCTCCAGCCGACCTCCTTCCAGCCGGCGGAGGCGACGAGCACAGAGCGGAAGACCTCACCGTCCAGAAAAAACTTCACCGGCTCCCCGCCCAGCAGGGCGATCCACCGGTTCACGATCCCTCCGTTGACCGACAGCAGATCGATGAACAGCCCGCTGACGATCACCCAGGACAAAAAGTGCGGCAGGTAGACGATCGTCTGAATGGTGCGCTTGAACAGCATATGTTTCAGTTCGTTCATCAGAATGGCGACGATAATCGGGAGCGGAAAAAAGAAAACGATTTTGTATACGGAAATGAGCAGCGTATTGCGAAACACTTGCAGGAAGCCGGAGGAGGTCAGCAGCTTCTCAAAATGCTTGAAGCCGACCCACGGGCTGGCACTCATGCCGTCGAAGATGTTGAAGTCCTTGAACGCGATGACGATGCCGTACATCGGCGTATATTTGAACAACAACAGAAACAGCAGGCCGGGAACAAGCGCGGCATACAAATCCCAGTCTTGGCGGACATCGGCCCAGAGCCGTGCCCGTTTAATTTTGCCGGTTCGCACGCGGTGCGGCACCTCCTTAATTCGACGACAGTTTGCGGTGCGGGGAAGCTTGATTTCAGTGTACCGGGGGGAGGCCCGGGAGGGTAGAAGAGGGCGATGACCTTTTTTGGTAGTTTGATTGTTTTTTGGCGGAAAGCAAACGGAAACGGTGCTGAGTTACCACGGGTTGTCATGTGAATACCAAATAAAGTAATTATATTCCCTTATATGGATTTGTTTGGATCTTGTAGACTTAAAGTGGAAATTCCATTTAAAGCCAAGGAGAGTGGTTTGGATGAAGAAAAGGTTTGTTTTATTGGCCGTCGCGGCAGCGGTCATGGCGGTGTTCCCAACGGCGATAAGCGCCAGCGATGCGCCGGGGCGTTCGAAAAGCGGAGACGCACCGGCGTCGATCGAAATGAGCGGAGTGGAGGTGACGGACTTTACGCGGACGGCGACGGCTGCGAAAATCGACGAGGTACTGGCCAAGGCGCGCAAGGCGGGAATGGAGAGCGTACAAGCCCAAGGCTTGCAGAGAAGCTCGACTGCGGCCGGGCATACGGTCGACTACACGTTAATCGACGGGGATACCGCGTATTTCTATGAGAAGAGCCCGACGCAGGAGAAGGAGAAGGTTTACGTCTACGAAGCCGCAGCCTCGGAAACGGGCGGCGGTGCCGGCCAGCGGATCGCGGCAATGGCGGGCAACCTTCCCGATGGCATCGGAGGCCGGGCGATCGTCAATGGGAACGGCTCGTACCTTAACTCTACGGTGCGATTGGCGGCGTCGAATCAGCTGACGGGCTCGCCTTCAGGGGCAACGTACATTTATGCCGGGTTTAGCGGCACCTCCGGCAGCCAAGGGGTAGAAACCGATATGGGCTTGCAGTACAGCAATGCGTACAATAATCAAAAGTGGCTGCCCGTGCTGTCCGTATTTAAAGGCTCCAAGCAATTCGGAACGTTGGTGCCGCCCTATAATCAGGTGCAGTATAAGAACGGGTATAAGCTCGGTACGGATGTAAACCTGACGGCTTACCGGAACTCGAACGGCAGCGTGCGGCTGTCGCTCAGCGGGTATGCCATTTGCTCCGACATGAGCTGCTCTTCCCAAACGGATACGTACCTCACGACGGTTGCGGAGGTGGCGAATATGAATGTTTCCAGCGTAAGTAAATGGAAAATGCTTGCGACCCTTGCCGGCTCTGAAAGCGTGACGGGAAGGAACTATGCCGAATTCAAAAACGTAAATGTGGACGGAGCGGCGCGAACTCCGGTCAAAGATGTAGAGGATTACGCGACTGTGACCGTTTCCGGAAACAACGTGACGATTAACGTCTCCAGATAACATCTGATTGTTGCAATTTTTGCGAAATCGAATCGAACAAGCCCTTACCCGCGGCTTGTTCGATTTTTTTGTTCCGGCGCCGGTTCACGGCTTCAGGGCTTCATCTCCCCCGGCGTGACGCCCCAATATTTACGGAACACCTTCGTAAAATAGCTCACGTCCCGGTACCCGGTCAGCATGGCGGCGTCGTACACCTTGGCGCCTTTGAGCAGCGCGGCTTTGGCGGCTTCCATCTTGCGCTCCAGCACGTACGTGGAGAACGGCTTCCCGGTTTCCTGCTTGAACAGCCTGCTCAAGTAGGACGAATTGACGTACAGCCGGTCCGCGACCGTATGCAGGGTGAGCTCGGAATCCAGCTCCTTCTCGACGATATCCAGGATCGTCCGGACCGTATCATGGCTGATGCATCGGCGCTGGTTCTGCACGTATGCGGCGATATGACGTACCGTACGGCTCAGCCATGCCTGAATCTGTTCCTTCGTCGTCATCAGCAGCGGATTGTGGAAGAACACGTAGTCGTCCCCGGTCGCTTCCTTAACCCGCCAGCCTTGGCGCTGGATCGTCCGGGTCAGCAGGCTGACGAAATAAAGCACATGCTCGTGCACGTCATCCACGGACCCGGCCCGGCCCATTCCTTCCGCCCACAGCGCGGAAGCCAGCTCCTCCGCCTTGCCGGGATCGCCTGTCTCCAGTGCAATCTCAAGCCCCTTCTCCAATGTCGGCTGCAGCGTAAGCGCGGAAGTCCCTTCCGGCTCCTCCCGGTACGGAATCGCGATATCCCGCCCGTACATTTTGCGGCACAGCAACGCTTTGCCTGCTTGAGCATACAGCTTGTGCAGCTTCCCGGGGCCGCCGGTCGCCCCGCTGATGCCCGCGCTCGCCGTGACCTTCAGACATTCCTTCACCTTCCCGAGCAGCCGGGTCACCGTCGTGTGCGCATGCAGCAGAACGCCGTTCGGTTCCTCGTCCGGCCCCGCATCGAACAGGATGACGGTACGGCCTTCCGGATCGGTAAAACTCGAATGCCCGGACCGTTGAAGCAGCTCGCTGACGATGCTGTGGAGGGAAAATAAGAGCAGCTGCCGGTCCTTCGGGCCGAAGCGGGTTTCCGCTTCGGGGAGCGGGTCCATATCGAGCACGGCAACCGCCAGTTGTAGGTCCGGCTTCAGATCGAGCTGCACATCCTTGCCGTACTGCACCGCTTCGCGCAGGCTGTAAGCTCCTTCCGCCCAGCGCCGGAAGAAGCTGCTGCGCAGCTGCGGCAAATGCTGCCGCCATTTCTCCTGCAGCATCGCCTGATTGCTGATCCGCTCCAGCTCCTGCCGAAGCTGTTCGGCCGCTTCCAGCACCGCTTTCAGGATTTCTTCGTCTCCGGCGGGCTTCAGCAAATACTTCATCACCCCGGCGTCCATCGCGGCCTGTGCGAATTCGAAATTGTCGTGCCCGCTCAGGATGATCAGCTTCACCAGCGGGTCGAGCTCCTGCAGCTTGCGGGCCAGCGTGATGCCGTCCATCTGCGGCATTTCGATATCCAGCAGCACGATATCCGGCTTCTTGCGTTCGAAGAGCTCCAGCGCTTCGAGCCCGCTCTCCGCCGTGCCGATCACTTCGATGCCATGGTCCTCCCACGGAATATGATGCATCAGGCTGTTGCGCAGGCGGATTTCGTCTTCGACAATGAATAAGTTCATGCCAGCTTCACCTCTTGCTGCAGCCCGGGGCGGGCCGGCTCCAACTCGTGATTCTCCTTGCACTTCTCCAGCGGAAGAATCAGTGTCGCCGTCGTGCCCTGGCCCTCCGTACTGCCTATTTTCAGTTCGGCCCGTTGGCCGTAGACGATGAGAATGCGCGACATGACGTTGCGCAGGCCGAACAAGTCCTTGGGGTTGCATTGCCTATACGATAGCGCCCCCGATTCATATGCGGCCAGCTTGGCCAGCTCGCTGCGGATATGCTCCAGCCGTGCCGGGGGAATGCCGGTCCCGTTGTCCTGCACGGTCAGCACCAGACAGCGTTCCTCGATGCGGCTGGCGATGAGCAGATGACCGTCTCTGCGCTTCTCCAGCCCGTGAAGAATCGCATTTTCCACCAAAGGTTGCAAAATCAGCTTCAGCACGGGGACGTTCTTGCTTTCCTCGGCCAGCTCGTAGCTGACCGTGAACGAATCGAGAAAGCGAAGCTGCTGCACCCGGATGTAATAATGGAGGTGCGTGACTGTTTCTTCCACGGAGAACGTTTCCCGTCCCTTGCTCAGGCTGAGCCGGAAGAAGTTCGATAAATTCAGCACCATTTCGCTGATTTCGTCGGCATCGTAATTTTTGGCCGTCCAATAAATCGAATCGAGCGTATTGTAGAGGAAGTGCGGGTTAATCTGCGACTGTAAAAATTTCAGCTCCGTATTGGCGAGCTGCAGCTGCTGTTCGTAGTAATTTTCGATCAGGTGGCGCTGCTCTTCGACCATCTTGTTGAACGCCCGGGTCAAGTAACCGAGCTCGTCGGCCCGGTCGTTTTCCAGCCGGACGTTAAAATTGCCGCTTCCGACCCGTTTCATCCCCTTCAGCAAACGCTGCACGGGAGAAGCGATGCCGCTGTACACCCCCCAGGAGATGAGGCAAGCGAGCACGATGCTGATTCCGATAATAATGTAGGTATACATCCGGTTTAGATTCGTTTCCCGGTACAATTCTTCCTTCGGCTGGGACAGCACGAGCGACCATTTGTAGTAGGCCGAATCGACCTTCGTCGAAATCTCGGACCCGCTTTCGCTGCCTTCGTCCGCGCTGGTCCGCGTCCTCTCGGCGCTTTCCGTTCCTGTCACGAGATGTCCCTTATCGTTATATAGGGCAATTTGCGCTTGGGGCGACGGCAGCAGCGACAGGAGCAAGTCGAGCAGCTTGTCTTTGTTCAAAGTAATGATGAGCAGATTCGGCTCGCGGTCCGGGTTGTTGAGATCCATCGTACGGACCAGTGAGATACTGTCCGTGTCCATGACGGAGCCGAACGTCTTCCGTTCCAGAAACTCCACGTCGGGCATGACGTAAGCAATGGCAGAGCCTCCGGCCTCGGCAAGCTCCTGCAGCCTCAGCACCTGAAGCGGATGCTCGATCTTCTTGCTCCCGCTGCCGGTGGACAACAGCATTCGGGAGGAAGCGTGATACAGCAAAATTTGAGAGACCATCGGGCTAATCGAGGTGATGCTTGAGAGCTCCCTTGAGATCTCGGAAAAGTTAATATACGATTGCGCCGTCAAATCCGGCCCCGTCTCGTTCAGCAGCTTCAGCAGGTTGTTGTTCGTGGCAGCCAGCGTCGAGATTTGCTCCACATTTTGCAGCGTGACATCGATATAGTCCATCGAAGAGGTCAGCGCGCCTTTGGTCCGCTCCTCGGTTTGCTCCAGCAGGATGCGCTGAGAACGGAAGTTGACGAACAGACTGACGATGACGAGAGGGACCAGCACGAGAACGAAATACACGGTGAGACGAAGCTGGATTTTTTCCGTATACCGCTTGTACAACCAAGGCCACAGTCGCATCAACGCACCTCCCGCTGCTTTTGATACCACTCGTTTACTTCCTTCGTGATTTCATCGCCGCCCTCCCGCCTCCACCAGTCCGTATACGACTCGAACTGGTCCAAGGGAATGACGCCGACGACCATTTTGACGAAAACGTCGCGGAGCGCGGACAGCTTCTTCTTGTACTTTTCCATGGCGGGGGTGGGGGGACCCTGAAATTCGTCGCGAATGATATTCCGCTCGACCGCCTGAACGTTCGAGTACAGCTGGAAGCGGGGGCCGAGCGAATCGAGCCGCTCCTTCAATAAGGCGGGGGAAGGGACATCGACAAGCGATGAATACATGCCCCGGTACAGATGCTTGTCATGCTCCGTAAAGTCGGTCACGATGCGCCCGTCCCGCTCGCTCCAGACTTGGTTCCGGAAGCCGAGCTTCAGCTCGCGGTTGCCTTCCCCGGCGATGAAGTTCAGCATTCGGATGACGGCTCCGGCCCGGAGGCTGTGGGCAGGAACGACTTGATACTGGCGGATCAGAGAAGTCTCGTACGTGCCCTTGCGGCCTGCCGGTCCGACAGGGTAATCAAGGGGAATCCACTCGGCCTGCGGGTCGTTTTTCCGGCTCAGCTCGATCGCCCCGCGCGTATCGTACCAGGTCGCCGACAACAGCCCGACTTGCCCGGATGCGACCTTTTGATCGAGGTTCCGATTTTTGTTGATCGGAAATTCGGGATCCAGAAGCCGCTCGGCGTACAGGCGATGGAGAAAAGTAAGCGCTTCCTTCGTTTCAGGCAAAATGTCCGCATACACCAGCTTGTCGTCCCGTTCCAGCCATTGGCCGAGCTGAACGCCGAACGCCCCGAAGAAAGGGGAGGACCGTCCCAAATTTTCGATGAGGATCAGCCCGTGCGTCTCGGGCTTGCCGCTGCCTGCGGGACCGCTGCGGGCAAACGCCCGAATGACCTCGTAATATTGCTCCAGCGTTTGCGGCGGCTTCAGGCCGAGCTTGTCCAGCCAATCCTTCCGCGCGTACATCAGCTCGGTGCCGCGTATATCGTTGACGCTGGGAATCGCATAGATTTTGCCGTTGAGGGTGACTTTATCCCAGGCCTCCTTCGGGATGCCGGACTTCAGCGCGGGGCCGTAGCGGTCGATCCAATCGTTCAGCGGCTGGAGGAGGCCGCTCTTGGCATAGTTGGCGACCCAGACGTCGCTGAACACGCTCAGCATATCCGGAGGATTGCCGGAAGCCATGAGCGCGTTCAGCTTCACTTCATATCCTTCGGAAGGCGGTACAATGACGCGGATATCCAGATTCGTCCGCTCTTTGATGTAGTCGAGATACGGGTTACGGTTCTCGTTCAGGCCCTTCGGGAACGTAAATCCCAAGCTGTTCAGAACGACGGAGACCGGCTCCGGCGGAGTGGCTTCCGGATTGCCGCCGGTCCGGTAACACGAAGTCAGTCCGACGATGCCAAGGATCGATGCGAGCAGCACGGAGCAACGAATCCGTTTCGCATTCACGGCCATCTACTCCTTTTGGAAAAGGTGGTTTGGCTTTTACTTGCTTATCCCTCACTTCGAAGCACGCTTTTGACCGCCTCTTGCCAGATGTCCTCATAGTTGAATTTGAAGCCGATCATCATAAAGTTGCCGATGTTGTCGATGACCATGGTGAGCATATGCGCCTTGGCCGTAATCCGCTCGTCCGGAACGACGCCAAGCTTCGTGCCGTGCTTCAGCAGCTCCTCGAATCCGCTGGCGAATCCCCCGGTCACCGCGTGGAACCGCTGCTCGTATTTCGGTTCGTTGCGGGAGCCACGGATCAAGTATTCGTTCAGGATGCGGGGGAAGTATTCGTCCTGCCGCTGGTCCTCGATCATCCGGCAGCCGTCGGCCAGCAGCTTTGCTTCGAAGTTGTCTTTCGTATAGTCCTGGATGGAGAAGGATTTCGAAAAATCGATTTCCTTCGCGATTTCATCGAAAAGAACGTCGATCAGCACATCTTTGGAAGGAAAATGATAGTAGATCGCGGGCTTGGAAATTCCGACTTCTTTGGCTATCATCGACAGGCTTGTTTTGTCAAACCCATGCTCCGCGAACAGCCGGTAGGCGATTTCCAAAATTCTGGTGTAGGTTTCGTTGATAACAATCACTCCGTCAAACGTTTTGTTGTAAAATACCCCAAAAATTCCTAGTTACCAATACTTCTGCATCCCTATGTTAAATCCCTCCTTTTCGAATGGGCGACATTCGGCCTGCCGTAAAACAAGCAAGCCCTCTTCGAGAACCGGAGAAACCGGATCGGAGAGGGCTATGGCGCCGGGAGCGGGCAAGCTTACCAAAGCAGAATCAGCATCAAATTCGACAGCGCAATAGCGAACACGGCGTAGTCGCGCGGGCGAAACCGGTATATGCGGATCGGCGTCCGTCCGGTATCGCCTTGGTAGCAGCGGGACTCCATCGCAACGGCCAAATCTCTGGCGCGCAGGATGGAGAGCACGAACAAGGGCAGCAGCATCGGCAGCACGCCCCGGAAGCGGGCCGCTACTCCTTTGCGGTGAAAGCCTCCACCCCGGGCCGTCTGCGCCTTGCGGATTTTATCGAACTCGTCCAGCAGCAGCGGGAGGAAGCGAAGGGCGATGGAGAACATCATCACCGCTTCGTGCACCGGAACCCTCAGCTTCTTCATAGGGCTAAGCAGCAGCTCCAGCCCTTCCGCGAGCACGATCGGCGAAGTCGTCCGCACGAGCAGCGACAAGAGCAGCACGATCCCGGCGATCTGCTCGCACATGACGACGCCCTTCACCGCGCCTTCCGCCGAGAATGTGACGAAGCCGATCGTGATCCACGTATCCCCCGGAACGGGGGTGAGGATCGCCTGGTAAATCATCGTGGACGTAAAAAATAGCAGCAAGGACAAAAAAGTCAGCGCCAGCACGCGCCAAGAGAGCTTGGCTACGCCCCAGAGGGCGATGAGCAACGCGAGCTGGGCGCTTTTCAGGAGCAGGTGGTGGTTCAGCAGCAGACTGAGGCCGAACAGCAGCACGGCGACAATCTTCATGCGCGGGTCCCAGCGCTCCAGCCACGAGTTTCTTTTTTGGTAGATCAAATCGCTTGTTGCGGACATAGGTCAGGCACTCCTTAGGAAAGTAGGACTGGATTGGACCGCTCCGCATACCTTCGCGCGATCCGTTGAGCGGTCTCTTCGACCGATTCGGGAAGGACCGGGCCGTCTCCAAGCATTCGGCGTATAGCCAGCGCCGGAGGCTCCTCCCAGCCGAAGGCCGCCAGAAGCTGCGGATCGGACAACAATCGCGCCGGATGCCCGTCGGCCACAAAGCGGCCATCCTTCAGCGCAATGAGCCGGGAAGCGTGCTCCAAAATTTCGTCCAGCTGGTGGCTGACCCACAGAATCGTCATCCCGTTCTCCCGGTTCAAACGGTGCAGCAGCTCGAACAGCGCTTGGCGCGAAGGGAGATCGAGACCGGCCGTCGGCTCGTCGAGAATGAGCACGTCCGGCTCCAGCACGATGACGCCGGCGATGGCGGCACGCCGCTTCTCGCCTCCGCTCAGCTCGAACGGACTCCGGCTTGCGAACGCGTCATCGTCGAGGCCGACCGCCGTCATCGCCGCCCGGACCTGCGCCTCCTTCGCTTCGGGCGTCAGCCCGGCATGCTGCAGGCCGAAGGCGATGTCCTCGAACACCGTCGCCGCAAACAGCTGATGCTCGGGATATTGAAAAATGTACCCGACCCGGTCGAACAGCTCCGGACGCTTGGCGGTATGCGGGTTGACCCCGTCCAGCAGCAGCTCGCCCTCGGTCGGGGACAGAAACCCTTTGAGCAGCTGCGTGAACGTCGACTTCCCCGAGCCGGATTTGCCGGCAACGGCCAGCATCTCGCCCTTGCCGATCGTCAGCCCGATTTCCCTGAGCACCGCCGGAACCGAGGAGGAAGCCTCCTTTTTGCGCCGCCGTTTGCCATAGGCGCCATAGGCGAACGACACGTTCTTCAGCTCGATACGCATAGCAGCTTCCTCCATTCCTCCGGCCGGGGCGAATCGGAAACGGGAACGCCGAGTCTCCGCGCCGCCAGCGCCAGTCGGCGCGGGTAAGGCAGCTCCAGTCCGCAGCCGGAGAGCAGCTCTTCCTGCGTCCACAGGTCCGCAGGCTTCCCGACGGCCTGGACGCCGCCTTGCCGGAACAGCACCCAGCGGTCCGCTTCGAACACTTCCTCTAGGTGGTGGGTGATGTAGATCAGCGTAAACGGATGCTCGCGACGAACCTCGTGCAGCGTCTCCACAAACTGCTTCCGGGAGACGGGGTCCAGCATCGAGGTCGCTTCGTCGAGAATCAGGCAGCGGGGGGCAAGCGCCAGCACGGAAGCCAGCGCCAGCTTCTGCTTCTCTCCGCCGGACAGCTGCGTTACGAGGCGGTCTTCGTCGGCGTCAAGCCGGACCGCATTCAACGCCCAGCGAATTCGGCGCTGCATGTCCTCTTGCGGCCAGCCGATGTTCGATAGCCCGAAAGCGATGTCTTCGCCTACTGTCAGGCCGACCTGCTGGTTTTCCGGGTTTTGAAATACGATTTGGACGCGCCTGCGGATGGAAGGGACCGCATGGGGATCGGCAGTATCGTCGCCCTCGACAAGGATCGAGCCTTCCGTCGGCAGTTCGATGCCGTTCAGCAGCCTCGTTAGCGACGATTTGCCCGAGCCGTTCGGGCCAAGGAAGGCGACGAATTCGCCGGGCTCAAGCTCCAGGCTGACGTCGCGAAGCGCCCAAACCGGCGGTTCGCCGCCGGTATAAGAAAACGATACGTTTCGAATCGAGATCATAACTCGTAGTCACTGCCTTTCCGGAGTGGCGATCGGGCCGTAGACGCTTCTCGCGTCGGCGGGATCGAACAAGCCGTCCTCCGTATTCGGAATTTGCCAGAAGAAGTCGATATGCACGCCTTTTTCTGCCGCCAGCGCCAAAAAGTCCTGCATGAAGACGCCTTTGCCCGGATCGCAGGAAGGGCTTCCGCTAATGCCGAGCCCGCCCGCAATCGTGTAGCCGTGATCCTGATATACTTTCAACTGCTCAACGTACGGCAGCAGGATATTCCGGTTATGGGCGTGAAACTCCGGCGTGTCGTACTCCGCGACCGTCATCGGGGGCCGCTCCGGCCCGAGAAACGTGAACTCGGGGCAGGGCAGCTGCACGATGCCGTATCCTTGTTCATTCGCCCAATCGACCGCCGATTTCATCACGCCCGGACTCCGGGCTTCCTCGGCGACGACGGCGTTCTGATTCAGCACGCAATGGGATGCGACGATGATTTTTTTACTGCGCTGCATGGGGAGCCCCCTTCGATCCGCGTTTGGTCGGCCGCTTGAGGAGCGACTGCGGAATGCCTTTGATCACGTAGTAGACGAGCAGGGCCGACAAGATTTTGTCGATTAAATTTTCAGCCAGACGGGGCAGAAACGCCGAAGCGAATAAGCTGCTGCCGGCTTGCTTCAGCCACAGCACCGCAATATCCTGTACGCCGCCCGTCAATCCGCCGAATACGCCGATCGCGATGACCGTTCCGATGGCGGGGCAGATGATGCCCAGCAGGAGGCCCGAGACGAGCGCCGACCGCAGCGTATATCCGTATTTCCGTGCAGTATAGCCGACAATCAGCCCGACGGTGGCGTTCACAAGCGCAAAAGGTATCGAAGAATAGCCGGACGTCACGCCCAGGACCAGATTGGTCAGGATGCCGACCAGCGCGCCCCAGAACGGGCCGTAGACGGCGGCGATAAAGATCGTGCCGATGACGTCGAGAAACAGGAACGGAATTTTTAGGCTTCCGACGACCGTTCCCGCAATGACATTGATCGCAACGGCCAAAGCGCCGAGCGTGATGATTAACGTTTTTTGATTCATGCCGAACGACCTCCAAGGATTCATAAAATAAATAGCGGACTATCTTCGATCTGTCTTCGATCAGAAGGTCTTGCTTTATTTAAAGAATCCGATTCCCCCTTTGTACATAACGAGAAACGCATGGGAGCGCGGGCTTGAAGCGTAAAGGACTTCCGGCTGCGGCTCTGACGCAGATTCTACAGACGAGTGGAACAACTTAAAACCAAGTAATTTTATCTACTTAGTTTAGTATCATTGTAGTGCTTTTCATTTGGTTGTCAATGATGATAATTGGATGCAGTTGAAGAAAGTGGGACTTCGGCGGCTGACCGGGACCGTTCGTCCGTTCATTTCGTTCGTCCGCTGCGGGGGCCGTTATTATCTATATTCCGCCGGCGGACAATTATCCTAAACCAAACCTTCCCTTGACCGACCCGGTTTCCAAGGATAACCTATTCAAGTACCTTTTTATTTATTTTTTGTGATCAAGGAGTGGGCAATGAGATTTCGGGATTTTCATCCGAACGTTAAACTTCGTATTATGATGAGCTTTTTGACCGGGGCGCTCGGCAGCATGGTTGTGCCGTTCATGTCCGTTTATTTTGCCAAAACGCTCGGGGCGACGGCCGCAGGTTTCGTGGCGATTTTCAATATCGCGGTGGGGCTCGTCTTCGCCACCTTGGGCGGCTATTATGCGGACCGGGTCGGACGCAAGCGCATGATGCTGATCTCCGAAGCGGCGATCGCCGCGGCTTATTTGGTGATGGCTGCCGCCAACTCGCCCTGGTGCCAATCGCCGGTCGCGACGCTCGTCATGACGGTTGTCGTCAGTGCGAGCTGGGGACTGCACAAGCCCGCCATCGAAGCGATGCTGATCGACGTGACGGAGCCGCATGCCCGCCAGGCGATGTACCGGATTTCGTATTGGACCAACAATCTGTCCGTTGCCTCAGCAGGGATGGTCGGAGCGTTTCTGTTCGCCGATTACTTGTTTGAGCTGTTCCTTGCCGTCGGGCTCATGACGCTCGTTTCCTTCGCCGTCACCTGGGTCTTCATCACCGAAGCCTGGAAGCGTCCCGAAAGGGAGCCAACCGGAGCGCCGGAGCCGAAGAAAGGCAAGCTGTGGGCCAATTACCGGCAGGTGCTGCGCGATAAAGTGTTTATGGTGTATGTCGGCGCCTTTTTGCTTCTCTACTCCGTGGAGATTAATCTGGTCGACTATATCGCGATTCGTCTGGAGAAAGAAATGCGGTTGACGCCGTGGCTGCCATGGACGGACTGGCAGATTGACGGTATGGAAATGCTGGGGGTGCTGCGGACCGAGAATACGCTGCTTGTCGTTCTGCTGTCGCTTGTGATCGCAGCGCTGATCAAGAACCGCTCGGATTCGCGGATCATGTACGCGGGGCTTGTGCTCAACATCGCAGGATACAGCTTTCTCACGTACAGCAACCAGCCGGCGCTGCTCGTGTTGATGATGTTCGTCGCGACGGTCGGCGAGCTGATTTACGTTCCGCTCAGCCAGGCACTTCTGGTGAATATCGTACCGGATCACGCGCGCAGCTCTTATATGGCGATTAACGGCATGGCATTCCGGGGAGGCATGTTCCTGGGTGGAGTGAACATCATACTCGGCGGCTTGCTGCCGAGCTGGGGGATGGCGGTCGTTATTTTCATGACCGGGGTAGCAGGGCTGCTGATGCTTCGTTCCGTGATGCCGGTGCTGAAGAACCCGCACAGTCGGTCGACGGCGGCGGGAACAGTCGTATCCAAACCGGTTTAAACCAATTTCGAAAACAAGGAAGGGGAAATTTTCATGCCGCATATCGTAGTTAGAGGAATACAGGTAGAGCAGCTCAAGGAGATCAGCACGGCTTTGGTGGAGGAGCTGGCGGCCATTTGCGGCTGCGGCACCGACAATTTCATGATCGAGTGCTTGCATACGACGGCCGTCTTTCAAGGGAACGAAGTGAACTCGTATCCGTTCATCGAGGTGGCATGGTTCGAGCGGGGACAGGAGGTAAGGGACCGGTTCGCGCAAGCGGTTGCCCGCCATGTGCTGTCGTTGGGCATCCCCGAGGTGGAAACGGCGTTCGTAGCGTACCGGAAGGATAGTTATTATTTGAACGGGGAACTTTGTTTCAAGTAATGGGGTAAAAGGCCGATCCTGTAAATTTGTACAGGGTCAGCCTTTTTTATTGTGTAGTCTACTCGTTTTTAAGCAAACCTTAGCTTGAGCGTCACCGTCCGTCCTGCGGGCAAATGCACGAGGCGGTGCCGGGTTGCTTTGTCCAGAGCTTCGGGCAAGCTGACCGCAGCTTCGGCATCATCGCTTGTCGCCTCTTGCAGCGCGAAGGGAAACTCCACCTCCACCGACTGCGTCCGTGCGGAGACGAAGGATGCTTCGGCGATGCCCGCCGCCAAGCTCCAAGCCATCGACACCTCCGCGCCTCCCCGGCAGCGGAGCCCCCGGAACCGGCCTTCGCGCCACGCATCCGGCAGTGCGGGCAGCAGCTTGATGACGCCGGGGGCGGAAAAGAGCAGGAAGAAGTCGAAGAACGGCAACGCTGTCTCCGCCATATGGCCTGGAAGCGCCTGCCAATAGTATTTGGATGTTCTCGTTAACGAAAAAAGCGCTGCTCCACGCCGGCGCGTAATCACCGTTCCAGACGCCCTGCAGATTGGCCGGCAGCCCGCCGGATCTGGAGCTGGAAAGCAGCAGGTAGCGGCCGTAATCGTACATACGCTCGATGAGCGCCGTCGGAACGCTGCCGCTGTAGGCGTCGAGCAGCAGCTGCTCGTTGCCGATCGGGTTAATCCTGCCGTTCGGCAAGCACATTGCGAGCCATTCATTCGGCATGGATATTATGGCCGGGGCCGAAGAGAAGGCGTTTGAGCAGGACTACATGATTCTGATTGGTAATTCCTGAAAAAAAAACGCGAGCATGCGGAGCTGCTGGCTGCGAGCGGCATTCCGATGCTGCTCGTCGACCAGAAGATGGAAGGCGTGGAGGCGCATTTGGTGCGGGGAGACAACTTTATGGGCTCCGTCGCGCTGATAAACCACCTGCTCTCGCTCGGTCACCATCGCATCGCTCTGCTATCGCCTACCCGGCATTATACGCACCGGGAGCTTGAGGTCCCGCCGAGCTACGAGGTGCTCGTGGAGAGCGGTGTTTCGCCGGAGGCGGAGCTGCGCGCCCTGCTGGGAAGCGAGGACCGGCCGACGGCGATTTATGCGGCCGATCCGGGGTACCTGGGGACACTGATCAGGGTGGCAGGTGAGCTTCGGCTGCGCATTCCCGAGGAGCTCAGCGTCGTTACCTTCGACGATACGTATGCGGCGCTGCCGGAAGGGTATGCCAACTTTTTTACGTCGGTCAATCAGTCTGGCAGGCTGATGGGAAGCATGGCCGTGGAATTGTTGTTCCGGCAGTGGCGCGATCCGGAGCTGGGAGCGCAGAAAATCGTGCTGCCGGGCAAGCTGAACGTCGCCGATCGATCTGCCGGTTGTAATCGGACGGCAAGGCGAGTCCGCCGAATATGCCACGATACCGCACTACAATTCATTATCGGTGGGACCAAGCGGGAGGCAAGCAAGTCGACGATTGGTATGCCAAGTGGTATGCAGAGAACAAAGACACGGCGCTGCTGAAGGATAAGCTGTATCAGTTTAAGTAATCTGCGCGATGGGCCTTGGGACCGTATTCGCTTAACGTGCGTGGAACGTCAGAGCGGTAAACGGCGCAGTTATTTTGGCAGCATAAGAAGCGGCGTCCCGGGCATAAGCGTTGTATGCTTGCGGGGCGCCGCTTTTTTTGCAGGGAGGAAACCGGCTTAGCTTTGCGCGCTTTCCGGAGCCGTATGGATGACGACACCTTCGACGTCTTGCGGATTTTTTAGCAGGTGAAAAATCGGGCATACCCGCTCCACCGCCTCATGAAGCTCGGCGATCGTCTGTTCCGATTCCGATGAGACAATGTGCAGCTTATACCGGATGTTGTGCGGGTAGATCGGAATATGCTCGAAGCCGGGCTGACCGGCTAAGGCATGCTGCTCCCCGGTCACTTCCACCTCCAGCGACTCCAAGGACACGCCCCGTTCGGCGGCTTGAATCAAGGTGATATGCGTCAAGCAACTGCCGAGCACCCCGAGCTGAAGCTCCGGTGACGTCGGCCCGAGATTGTACCCGGCAAAGTCCGGTGGACTGTCGCTGATAATCTGAAAATCGCGGATGCGGATTTCGCGCACCCCGCTTCGCCCGGCCGCACGCACATTCGCTTTGATCGCCTGCCTGGCTGTTTCCGGCTGCTTCAAAGCTTGCTCGTTGCGCTGTAGGCTCGCTTCCCGTTTTTGAACCAGAAATTCGTTCAAAGTGGACATCGTTCGATCACTCCCATATGATTAAATTTGGTACCCAAATAAAAAGACTCCATGATTATTCGGCCAAGTGACGTTTCCGGTGCGGTCGAATAACTGGAGCCTCCAAGGGCATGGTGGGCTGGTTGGAATGGTTTGTTTATACAAAATTAAGGCGATTTACTAAAATATAGCATCAAATGGCAGAGGAAGCAACTCGAAAATTTTTAAGTTGACGCTGGCAAGACTCTCCTGTTAAAATAGCATACAACACTGTATAACCTATTAAACCTATCGGAAATTGTCTACCGGACTGCCGGAGGCATGACGAACCCGTATTCATGACAGGAATACGCGGGCCGTTATGTCTCTTTTTTGCATACTATCCCATACTATCTCAAACTTTGGAGGATGAAAACGATGGCTAACGAAACTCAATGGCAACCCGAAACTTTGGCGGTTCACGCCGGTCAAGAAATCGATCCGACGACGTTCTCCCGGGCAGTCCCGCTATACCAGACGACTTCTTACGGCTTCCGGGATACGGATCACGCCGCGGACTTGTTCGCTTTGAAAGAGTTCGGCAACGTATATACGCGGATTATGAATCCGACCACCGACGTCTTCGAGAAGCGCGTCGCCGCGCTGGAGGGCGGGGCTGCGGCGCTGGCAACGGCTTCAGGACAAGCGGCTATTACGTACGCGATCTTGAACATTGCCTCCGCTGGGGATGAGATCGTCTCGGCCACCAGCTTATACGGCGGCACGTACAACCTGTTCGCCTCCACGCTGCCGAAGCTGGGCATTCAAGTGAAGTTCGTCGATCCGTCCGATCCGGAAAACTTCCGCGCCGCCATTACGCCGCAGACGAAAGCACTGTACGCCGAGACGATCGGCAATCCGAAAGGGGACGTGCTGGATATCGAAGCGGTGGCCCGCATCGCTCACGTGAACGGCATCCCGCTTATCGTGGACAATACGTTTCCGAGCCCTTACCTGCTGAAGCCCATCGAGTTCGGCGCGGATATCGTCGTCCATTCGGCCACGAAGTTTATCGGCGGCCACGGCACATCGATCGGGGGCGTTATTGTCGACAGCGGCAAGTTCGATTGGACCGCGAACGATAAGTTCCCGGGGCTGACGCAGCCTGACCCGAGCTATCACGGCCTCGTTTTTACCGAAGCGGTGGGGCCGATCGCTTATATCATCAAAGCCAGAGTGCAGCTGCTGCGGGATCTCGGAGCCACATTGTCACCGTTCAACGCGTTCCTGCTGCTGCAGGGGCTTGAAACACTCCACCTGCGGATGGAGCGCCACAGCGCCAACGCGCTCAAAGTCGCCCGCTTCCTGGAGAAGCACGAAGCGGTCGATTCGGTGCAATACCCGGGACTGGAGAGCCATCCGTCCTACGCGCTGGCGCGTAAATATTTGCTCAAAGGCCAGGGCGCGATCCTCACGTTTGAGGTCAAGGGAGGCGTCGAAGCAGGCAAAAAGCTAATCAACGCCGTGAAGCTGTTCTCCCATCTCGCCAACGTCGGCGATTCCAAGTCTCTGATCATCCATCCGGCCAGCACGACCCACCAGCAGCTCTCCGGCGAGGAGCAGCTTGCCGCAGGCGTTACCCCGGGCCTAGTCCGCCTGTCCGTCGGCACGGAATCGATCGACGATATTTTGGCCGATCTGGAGCAGGCGCTGCAGGCAAGCCAGGAGGAAAGCCGGGTGTCTGTTTAACGGTAAAATGAAAAAAGCCGCAATGCGAGGTTTTTTGCTCGTGTTGCGGCTTTTTTTTGCGACAAAATTCGACAAAATCAGTCAATGATTTCTAGTTGACATCCGATTATAATACCTACATATGGTCCTATGGCTACATCTTTCGACATATGGCATAATTTTGTGCATTTAACTTGCGGAAGGAGATAAGCAGTGCTAAGAAGTACGGTATATTTTCAACAGTTCGTGTTCATTGCGATGGTTTCACTTGCTATTTTTTTGTTTCCTCAATTAACAATGGCCGAGACTTATTATGAATATAAGGATTCGAAGCTGCTGAATATTTACTCAAAAGATAACGGGAAGTTTTATAAAGCAACCTTTATACATGATAAGAACGGAAACATCATAGGTAAAAAAATGGTTCCAGCAAAAGCAATTGATTATCCTGCAGAAACGAGTTATTCCAATGCATCTTACGATATCGTTCTTTTCAATGTTGATCCTAAGGCAATGCAGGTAGAGTTCCCGACGTGGACGGAGAACAATGGTCAGGACGATGTCATTTGGCATCAAGGGGAAAAGGTAGGGGACGGAATATGGAAAGTGACTATTCCGTTTAGTAAACATAAGGATGAAAGCGGGAAATACATAACGCATATTTATGTGGATAAAACAATGTGGGCTGTAAGCGAGACAGCAGTAAAATTAACGACCAGCACGCGCATCCCTCCGACCGTGAATCTATCTTCGGGCAGCTATGATATCTATCTAGATGGTGTTGGAGAACCTGTTGCTAGAGTAGCCTTTCCGACATGGACGCTGCATAACGGTCAAGACGATATTGTTTGGAACGAGGGAGAAAAGGTTTCACCCGGCACATGGAAAATAACGATTCCTTTTAGTGAACATAATCAAGAAATAGGCGAATATATCACTCATATTTATTCATACGATCGACGAGGGAATGCTGTGATGTCAGGCTTCGGTCAAACTACAGCAGTTGGTGGAATAAGCGCTCCTGCTGAAACGAGCTATTCGAATGCCTCCTTTGACATTATAGCCTATGGAATTGATCCTAAGGCAACACAGGTGGAGTTCCCGACGTGGACGGCGAAAGACGGTAAGGATGTCATTTGGTATCAAGGGGAAAAGATAGGTAATGGAGCCTGGAAAGTAACCATTCCGTTCAATAAACATAAAGATGAAAGTGGAAAATACATATCGCATATTTATGTGGATAAAACAATGTGGGCTGCAAGCGAGACGATGGTAAACCTAACGACCAGCACACGTATTCCTCCGACCGTGAATCTATCGTCAGGCAGTTATGATGTTTATATTGATGGCGTGGGTGAACAGGTTACCCGTGTTTCATTCCCGACATGGACGCAACGTAACGGTCAAGACGATATGGTTTGGAAAGAAGGATATAAGGTCGGGATCAATACGTGGAAAATAACGGTTCCGTTCAGTGAGCATAATCAAGAAACAGGCGAATATATCACTCATATTTATTCGTATGATCGACACGGAAATGCAGTAATGTCAGGCTTTGGTCAAACAACGGCAGTCGGTGGGATAAGCGCTCCGACAGAAACAAGCTATTCCAATGCATCCTTTGACATTACAGCCTATGGAATTGATCCAAAGGCGACACAGGTAGAGTTCCCTACATGGACCGAGAAGAACGGTCAGGACGATGTCATTTGGCATCAAGGGGAAAAGGTGGGGGACGCAATATGGAAAGTGACTATTCCATTTAGTAAACATAAAGATGAAAGTGGAAAATACATAACGCATATTTATGTGGATAAAACAATGTGGGCTGCAAGCGAGACCATGGTAAACCTAACGACCAGCACGCGCATCCCTCCGACCGTGAATCTGTCGTCAGGCAGCTATGATATCTATCTAGATGGTGTTGGAGAACAAGTTGCAAGAGTAGCCTTTCCAACATGGACTCAACTTAACGGTCAAGACGATATCGTTTGGAAAGATGGGTATAAGGTCGGGGCCAATACATGGAAACTAACGATTCCATTCAGCGAGCATAATCAAGAAACAGGCGAATATATCACTCATATTTATTCATATGATCGACAAGGGAACGCAGTAATGTCAGGCTTTGGTCGAACTACAGTGGTTGGTGGAATAAGTGCATCTGCCAAAACAAGCTATTCGAATGCATCCTTCAACATTACAGCCTATGGAGTCGATCCAAAGGCAACGCAGGTAGAATTTCCGACGTGGACCGAGAATAATGGTCAGGACGATGTCATTTGGCATCAAGGGGAAAAGGTAGGGGACGGAATATGGAAAGTGACTATTCCGTTTAGTAAACATAAAGATGAAAGCGGGAAATACATAACGCATATTTATGTGGATAAAACAATGTGGGCTGCAAGCGAGACGATGGTAAACCTAACGACCAACACACGCATCCCTCCGACTGTGAATCTATCTTCAGGAAGCTATGATATTTATATTGATGGTGTTGGAGAACAGGTTACCCGAGTTGCGTTCCCAACATGGACACAAAGTAACGGACAAGACGATATTGTTTGGAAAGAGGGATATAAGGTCGGGGCCAATACGTGGAAAATAACGGTTCCGTTCAGCGAGCATAACCAAGAGACCGGCGAGTATATCACTCATATTTATTCGTACGATCAGAAAGGGAATGCGGTAATGATAGGTTATGGTTCTGTTTTAGTTAATTAACAATTATAAGGACAACAAAATATCATGAAGGATGTATGACAAAAATGTACCTCTCTGGCCATAAAAAAAGTTTATTTCTGTTATGCCTTAGTTTATATTTGGTTTTATTTCACTTCATGGTCGCCGCAACAGCGGCGGCTTCTGAGTCACAAGCAGGTGGATATAATTATGTTTACGATAGTCTTGGAAGAATAAAATACATTAAGTTTCCAAGTGGCCTTTTTGAGGAGTATATCTACGATAAAAATGGCAATTTAATTTCCAAAAACATGAGTATAAACGGCAGCTTTGAAATAGATGAAAACGGGAACAACTTACCGGACTTT
>NZ_BSDJ01000011.1 GCF_027925525.1 Paenibacillus tyrphae
CGGCCGCGGGCTGTTTGCATTTTCATAGAACGAATCAAGGTACTTGTAAGGCAGTTATGCCTCTAAAACAGCGCTGCAAGTCAAAGGATTAGGCCAAATAAAGCGAAGCAATTTCTTTGGTATGCCGGTTCTTTTCGGTAATTTCCCGTCGCCTCGGAATCGGGTCCCAGGTGTGCACCGCGTCCAGCCATGTCGTTGGAAGCGCTTCACCGCAATACGGCTGCCACTTCGTTACCCAGTCGGCCGGCAGGGCCATTTCCGGATTTTGCTCCAGCTGTTGGAGCAGGGGATGCTCGTTCATTTCCAGCCAGAGGAGGCTCCAGGCCCTCGGAACGACGCGCCAAATATCATAGCCTCCGCCGCCGAGCGCTACCCACCGACCTTGGCAGTGCTCATGTGCGAGTCGGTGGATGATGCGCGGCATCGCCCGGTAAATTTCCATGCTGCAGTGAATATGTGCCAGCGGATCGTAGGCATGGGCATCGCAGCCGTGCTGGGAAACGATAAGATCCGGTTTAAACTGCGCGGCCGTCTTGACAAGCACCTCCTCGAAGCATTCCAGCCACGATTCATCCTCGGTGAAAGGCTCCATCGGCACGTTGATCGTCGTTCCGAAGCCCGTCCCGTCGCCACGCTCGTTCACCGCCCCCGTACCGGGAAACAAATATTTGCCCGTTTCATGAATAGAGAACGTACAGGTATCCGGATCGGTGTAGAAGCTCCATTGGACGCCGTCGCCGTGATGCACGTCGGTATCGATGTACAGGACGCGCACGCCATACTTGCTCTTGGCATGCGCGATGGCTACGGCCGCATCGTTGTAGACGCAAAAGCCCGCTCCTTTATTCGGCATGGCATGGTGCAGTCCGCCTCCCAAATGCAGCGCGTGCCCGGCTTCTCCGCCGAGCACGGCATCGACCGCCCGAATAGAGCCTCCGACCAAAATGGACGTGGCCTCGTGCATTCCCGGGAAAAAGGGCGTATCTTCCGTATCCAGCCCGTATTTTCCTGCCTGATGCAGCCACTCTTCCGTCGGCTGGTCGGCGCTTAATGCCTTGACGGCATTGACATATTCCTGCGAATGCACCGAGCAAAGCTGCGTTTCGTCGGCCGGTATCGGCCGGATCAAGCTGTCGCCGGACAACGCTTTCGCCTTGCGCAGCAGGTCGACCGTCAGCACCAGTCTTTGCTGATTAAACGGGTGACTGTCGTTGAACTTGTAGGCGACTTCATTCTCGTCGTAAACAAACAAAGCTTTTGCACTCATGCTATTCGCGCTCCCATCAGTACATAAACCGCTGCCGGAATCGGACCCGGTCGAATTGCTCCACGGAAGACAGCGGCACTTTTTTGCCGATGCGCACCATCAGGCAGTTGGCCGGATGAGAGCAGATTTCCGGATCGTCGGTAGCATACCAGACCATATTGACGCTTTTCATCAGCTTCTCCATCATATCCCGGTACTGCCAAACGGTAAGTCCGCTTTTTTCCAAGTCCCAATGCCAGTAATATTCGGTCGTAAACGTGATGACATTCTCAAGCTGTCCGTCCTCGAAGGCCAGTCGGATCAGCTTCTTGCCAAGGCCAAGCCCCCGATAGTCGTCCGCCACCTCGATCGCGCCCAGCTCGACCAAATCTTCCATATTTCCCTCCGACCAGCGTTCCATCTCGTCGGGATAATGGAATGTGACGTAGCCGACAATCTGCGTCGAAATCCTCGCCAGAACGATTCGTCCCTCCGGTAGCCCGGCAATTTCGACAAGCGCCTCGAACTGCTCTTTGGGCCTTCGGAACGCATCCAGATCCGGATGCATCGAATAGTCGCGGAGCTGCTCGGGAGGCACAGGGCCCTCCAGAATGATTTCGCCGTTCTGATACGGAATAACTTGGGAATGATACAATTTAACATGCTCCATCTGCGGCGATTCACTCCCTTCCAGAACTTCACTTTAAGAATAACAAAAAAATAGTCGGATAAAAAGTGTTGTGGTATAATATGTTTTAGTGCGTATGAAAGCGTTTCATCAAAGTGAAAAAAAAGAGAGCTTTGGGGAGGAAATGGTCATGGATCATACGAATGTCGAAATCATAGCACCCGTAGCAACATCGCCCAACATGAAAAACTACGAGGAAGAACGCGTCCAATTTCAATGGGCGGATATCGAGAAAGCATTCACATGGTCCCAAACCGGTAAGGTGAACGTCGCTTATGAAGCGATTGACCGCCACGCCGATTCGCAGCGCGGAGACAAGATCGCTCTGTACTACAGCGATGACCGCCGCGACGAAAAGTACACGTTCAAGGAAATGAAAGCCCAGTCCAACCGGTTCGGCAACATTCTGCGCAAGCTTGGCGTAGGGAAGGGCGACCGGGTCTTCATCTTCATGCCGCGCTCACCGGAGCTTTACTTTGCCTTGTTCGGCACGATCAAAGTCGGAGCCGTGGTCGGTCCGTTGTTCGAAGCGTTCATGGAGACGGCCGTCAAGGATCGTCTGGAGGACAGTGAGGCCGTGGCGATCATTACGACGCCTTCGCAGCTTTCGCGTGTACCCGTTCAAGACCTCCCGCATTTGAAGCATGTGATCTTGGTCGGAGAAGATCTGTCATTATCCGAAGGCCAAGTCGATTATTATAAAGAAATGGCCACCGCTTCCGAAGAGCTTGAGATCGAGTGGGTGGACCGCGAAGACGGGTTGATCATTCACTATACATCCGGCTCCACCGGCAAGCCGAAAGGCGTATTCCACGTCCATAATGCCATGCTGCAGCATTATTATACCGGGCGTGTCGTGCTGGATCTTCAGGAGCAGGACATTTATTGGTGTACGGCGGACCCGGGTTGGGTCACCGGCACGTCCTACGGTATTTTTGCGCCGTGGCTCAACGGTGCGACTAACGTCATCCGCGGAGGCCGCTTCTCTCCGCAGAACTGGTACGGCACGATCGAGAAATACAAGGTCACGGTATGGTACAGCGCACCGACGGCATTCCGCATGCTGATGGGCGCTGGCGACGATACGGTGAAGCAGTTTGATCTCAGCTCCCTTCGTCATGTGCTCAGCGTAGGCGAACCGCTGAACCCGGAAGTCGTCCGCTGGGGACTGAAGGTGTACGATCAACGCATTCACGATACGTGGTGGATGACCGAGACAGGCGGACATCTCATCTGTAACTATCCGAGCATGGCGATCCGTCCGGGCTCGATGGGCAAGCCGATTCCGGGCGTCGAAGCGGCGATCATCGACGATGCAGGCAACGTGTTACCGCCGTTCCGCATGGGCAATCTGGCGATCAAGACGCCTTGGCCGTCGATGATGCGCAAAATTTGGAACAATCCGGCGAAATATGAAGAGTATTTTCGGATTCCGGGCTGGTACATTTCGGGCGATTCCGCTTATATGGACGAGGACGGCTATTTCTGGTTCCAAGGCCGCGTCGACGACGTCATCAATACGGCAGGGGAGCGCGTAGGTCCTTTCGAGGTGGAGAGCAAGCTGGTAGAGCATCCGGCAGTTGCGGAAGCGGGGGTTATCGGCAAACCGGACCCGATGCGTGGCGAGATCATCAAAGCGTTCATTGCCCTGCGCGAAGGCTATGCACCATCCGAAGAGCTGAAAACGGATATTTCCAAGTTCGTCAAAGAAGGCTTGTCTGCCCACGCCGCGCCGCGTGAGATCGAATTCAAAGACAAGCTGCCGAAAACCCGCAGCGGCAAAATTATGCGCCGCGTGCTGAAAGCATGGGAGCTTAATTTGCCGACAGGCGACTTGTCGACCATCGAGGACTAGGAAGCTCGTCCGGTAGTGGCTTTATATCGTTTATCATCAAGGGAGGATCTCTGCTGCTTCAAGTGGCGGAGTCCTCTTTTTTATTATCTAAAAAAGGGATACGAACCGCGCAAGCGGTCCGTATCCCTTTTTCCTTACTGCTATTTCTTGAACTTCACCGCCGCCGAAAGCTTGGATTCGCCGAATTCATTTGTGGCGGAAACTTTGTAATAGCCGTCATAGGAGACGGCATAGTATTTGAATTGCGTTGCATTCGCTACCGTACCGATTTTCTCGAACTTGCCGTTTTCTTTTTCGCTATAGTATACCGTATATTCCTTAACCTTTTCTTTGCTGGCATTGTCCTTCCAGTTCAGCTCGACGCCTCCGCCGGTGGACTTGGCCGATAAGCCGGTAGGCGCAGCCGGAGGCGTCTTGACGGGTGTCTGATCTTCCTTGCCGGTAGATCCGCTGCCGACGTTATGCTCCTTATTCGGTTCAGAGCCGGTGCCCGTTTCCGAACCGCCTGTACTCTCGTTATTTTTTCCATCGCCGGGTTTGCCGTCCGGAGGAGTGGTCTTCTGACCTCCACCCGCGGGAAGCGACGATAGATCGACGGACGTCCCGTCCGTGTAAGCCGCTTTGCTTGGTACGGATTCGTTACCGGCAACATCGACAGCGGTCACATAATAACCGTACAGGTTTCCTCCGTTGACGGAATCCGTAAACTTCGCCTCGTCGCCGGCGATCACGACTTTGCTTACCCGTTGGTACGGTCCGTGATTGACGGAACGGTATAACCGATAGCCGACGGTATCGGCGCTTGAGCTCGCTTGGAACGTGATGACGCTGGTGTCGCCTGCATGGGTTGCGACGACCGTCGTAGGCGCTGCCGGCGGGTTTCCGTCATCCGTTCGTGGATCGGTCTCGGAAGGCGCATCGTCCTGGTAATCTTTTGGACGATAAAAATCCAGGCTGCGGCGGCGGTCCGCTTTGACTCTTTCCATGGCGTTCGCCAGTTCTTTAAACAAAGGTCCGAGCGGTTTTTCCCGCTTGATCACGCCCTTCTGCTGAACAAATTCGCTTGGCGTTCCGTCTTGTGCGATATAATTGATTCCGTTATACGTAATAATCGGCAAGCTTACCATGACGTTATCTTCTTCGGTCGGAACGAATTTTTTATTGAATACGTCCGTGACGAGCTTACCCGCCTTCGAAGTCGCTTCGCTCGGCAGCTTCCCGGAAAGGCTTGAGACGGTCGCCTCGACGATATTTTCCGGCCGTTTGAACTCTTTTGTCGGGAACAGTTCAGGTTTTTTGTTAATCGCGTCATCTAGAACAAGTGCAAAAATATTTTTGGCCCGGTTCGTTCCGCCGGTTTTCTTGCTCAGTTTATGAATTGGCTGATCATATCCGACCCAGACGCCAAGTGTAATGTCCGGCGTATAGCCCATAAACCAAGCATCGGCATCGTCCTGGGTCGAGCCGGTTTTGCCGACGATCGGCATTTTGCCATAGTGCTTGTAATTTTTCATCAGATCGGTTGCCGTACCGGACGTAATGACGGTGCGCATCATATCGGTCATCAGATAAGCCGTTTGCTCGGAAAAAGCGGTTGTCGGGTTAAGCTGATGCTCGTAGACGACTTTTCCGTTGGAATCAGTAATTTTTCGGATCATGAACGCTTCGTTGAACTCGCCCTTGTTGCCGATCGTCGCATAGGCATTGGTCAGCTCTTTGACCGTTACTCCGTATTTCAAACCGCCGATAACGCCTGTCTGGGCTTGATAATCGTCCTTGGTAATGGAGACGATCCCCATCTTTTTGGCAAATTCCCAGGCTTCTTTAATGCCGACGACATCGACGAACAATTTGATTGCCGGAATGTTGTACGACTGGTTTAACGCCCGTCTGGCCGTGACGAGTCCGTGGTAGCCGTCATCCCAGTTTTCCGGGATGTGAAAGCCTCTGCTGCCGTCCTTGAGAATGATCGGGACATCGTCGATGACCGAGGCCGGTTGAATGGCGCCCTTCTCCATGGCCGGCAAATAAGCGGCGATCGGCTTCATGGTCGAACCGGGCTGGCGAAGTGCTTGGGTCGCGTGATTCAACTGCTCCTTGAAAAAGTCGCGGCCTTCCATCATGCCAAGAATCGCCCCGGTTTTGCTGTCCATCATGACAGCGCCGATTTGCTCGGTTCCTTTGACTTTATCGTCAGGAGTAAAGTTATTGCCATCCTTCGCGATGTCGCGCATCGACTCGTAGATGTCTTTGTCGATCGTCGTATACACGTGATAGCCGCCTCGGGACAATTGGGCTTGTACGCTTTTCAGCGCCTCGCTGTACGTCTCCGGATTGGCTTGCGGGTCCAGCTTCGGCTGTTGGACTGACATCAGCGCCTTGGCCGCTTCTTTCTCTACCTCGATCATGAGGAAAGGGTAGGTGGAATAAGCTTTCTTGACCCGCTCGGCAAGCGAGCCCTTCAAATCGAACTGCAGTGCCTCCTGGTACTGCTGCTCGTTGATTTTACCTTCCTCCAGCATTCGCTTCAGCACGAGCTGCTGGCGCTGAACCGCACGTTTGAATGCGGCGCCGTCGACCTCGCCTTTGCTGGTGAAGGCTGAGAAGTTGCTCGGCTGCTGGGGGACGCCGGCCAGGTAGGCGGCTTGCGAGATATTTAATTTGCTCAGATCGTCGATGTTGAAGATCCCTTTGGCAGCGGCTTTAATGCCGTACAGATTGTAGCCGGACGAGCCGTTGCCATAAGGGATTTTGTTTAAGTAGGCCAGCAGAATTTCGTCCTTCGACATCAGGCGCTCCATGCGCATGGCGAGCAAAATTTCTTTGGCTTTCCGGCTATCGGCCTTGTCCAGCGTTAGAAAGACGCGCCTTGCGACCTGCTGCGTAATCGTGCTGCCGCCGGTCTGAATGTCTTCATTCATCAGCTTTTGGAGCACCGCGCGGACTGTTCCTTTGAGGTCTACGCCGTGATGCTGATAAAAGTCGTTGTCCTCAATCGCCAATACGGCGTCCAGCACTGGCTTGGGAATATCCTTCAAGCCCGCCATCCGCCGGTCTTCCTCGGTACGAAGCTGGCCGACTACCGTATCGTCGCGGAAATACACGAATCCGGTCAAGGCGTCGTCCTGCATTTGCGCCATCATCGTTTCCTTGCTCCGAATCGGATCATCTTTAATTAGTGCGCTGACATAACCGAAAGCGGCGCCGGCCCCCAGCAACCCCGCAAACAAACCGGCGATAAAAAGCCACTTGATCGTATGTAGAGTATATTTGCCAGTTCTAAGCAAGATGACTTGATATCTCGGCCTTTTTTTTGTTGTCTCTTTCTCCATGAAAGCGAGTTCCTCCTGATTGGAAAACATTCCTTAAACATTATAGCATAAAAGCGCTCCGCTACACACCGCCGCAAAATCGTTCTCTATGACGATTTGCTGATTTCAGCCTGATTTTGCCGCTTCGAACCCGGGGGTTTGACAATCGTTTTGGCCTTGTGATATAACTAGGGATAATTGTATACCGCTGAAATGCAGTGATGGACTTAGTAGGATAAGGAACTAAGCTTGCAGAGAGCCGGTGGATGGTGCGAACCGGCAGCCGACCTTAGACCGAATTACCGTCCGGAGCAGCGGAAGGGAACCGCGGAACGGCATACCATAGCCGCCCGTCAGTAGCTTCCGATCGGGCAGCAGCCCGTTATCCGATGAAGTGAAAGCTTTGGCAACGGTCTTGGGTGAAGGACTCGCAGTTTCTTCCTACGATACCGTTTCGTTTGCCGGGCTTTAATTAGGGTGGTACCGCGAGCAAAGCCTTCTCGTCCCTTGGGATGAGAGGCTTTTTTTTATTTTGCAAATTTAGAGACTAAGCAGGAGGAACAGGCAATGGCAAAATGGGAACAATTGACACCGGAGCAGCAGCAGGAGGTGAACCGTCAGCTGGAGACGATTCGCCGCGGAGTCGTGGAGATCGTACCTGAGGATGAGTTGAAGCAGAAGGTGATCGATTCCGTCGCAACGGGAACTCCGCTGAAAGTAAAACTGGGACTCGATCCATCGGCTCCGGATATTCATGTCGGCCATACGGTCGTACTGCACAAACTGCGCCAGTTTCAGGAATTCGGGCACCAGGTGCAGCTCATCATCGGCGATTTCACCGGGCGGATCGGGGACCCGACGGGCAAATCCGAGACGCGCAAGCAGTTGACGGAAGAAGACGTCAAGCGCAATGCGGAGACGTATCAGAAGCAAATTTATAAAATATTGGACCCGCAAAAAACACAGCTGTTCTATAACTCCGAATGGCTCGGACCGCTCACGTTCGTCGATGTCGTTGAGCTGTCGGCCAAGCTGACGGTGGCGCGCATGCTGGAGAGGGACGATTTCTCCAAGCGCTACTCCGGCGGCCAGCCCATTCATATCCACGAGTTTTTCTACCCGTTGATGCAGGGCTACGACTCGGTGGCGCTGAAGAGCGATATTGAGCTGGGCGGAACGGATCAGAAGTTCAATCTGTTGATGGGGCGCACGCTGCAAAAGGAATACGGAGTCGATACGCAGGTAGCGGTCATGAACCCGTTGCTCGAAGGGCTGGACGGCGTGCAGAAGATGAGCAAGAGTCTCGGCAACTATATCGGAATCGACGAAGAGCCAAATGAGATTTACGGCAAAGCGATGTCCGTGCCGGACGAGCTGATGCTCAAATATTACGAGCTGGCAACCGACATTTCGAACGAAGAGCTGCAGCAGCTTCGCGACGGGCTCGGCAACGGCACCGTTCATCCGCGGGATGCGAAGATGCGGCTCGCTTACACCTTCGTCCGGATGTATCATGGGCAGCAGGCTGCGGAAGAAGCGCAGCAGCATTTCGTCACCGTCTTCCAGCAGCGCGCACTGCCGGAGGATATCCAGGAAGTAGCCCTTCCGCAGGAGGCGCTGGAAGAAGGCAAAATCCGTATTGTGAAGCTGCTCGTTACGCTTGGTCTGCAGAGCTCGGGCAGCGAGGCGCGCCGAAGCGTACAGCAGGGCGCAGTGAAGATCAACGAGGAGAAAATTGACGATCCTAACGCCGAGCTCGCGCCGCAGGGCGGCGAAATCGTGCAGGTCGGCAAACGCAAATTTGCCCGTATTAAGTTAGGTTAAGCCATATAACAAAAGGATGCTCCGCAAGTCGGTATCGACGGCGGGGGCATCCTTTTTTAAAAAAAGAACTTGACAAGCGGATGGAAGTGTGGCGAAGCCCCTGAAAAAGATTTTACTCGAAAGAAAAAACTGCCCTTGACGTGGTATATTTATATTAGAAATGTGGTAACGCACATTGGAGGTGGATAATACGAAAACCGTTAAGCTTTATAAATGGGAGAATTTACAGGCGGATAGTGATTGGAAGGTAAAACGTAGTTTCTCTATGTGGTATTGTGGCCATTATGATTTCGTAGATTGTGACGAGGGCGTTGAATATGTTTTACCTGAAGGTTATGTAGTAGCAGAAAATGACTTAGGTGAGGAACTTATTTATGACCATACTGGTGACTATTGCGAAATTTCCATATCTCATAATAAGCCTGTTTTGTATAGTAACGCTGGGCGCGTGGAGTTGGTTAGGGCATGAGTTAAGTTTAAGGAATAATTGAACAAACCAAAGAACCCAGAGAATAGAGCTGGGTTCTTTTTTTTATCTGGCACTTGGAATATAAGAGCGTCTACCCACATTATTTTTAGCCCCAAACCAAGCCCTATTTAGCCCCAAATGGGTGCATTATAGTGCATTAACTTGCAATATTGATTGAATGAAAAAAAGCCCGGAACCCTTGATAAATAAGGGTTTTTGGGCTTTTTTTCGTAGTAGTTTGCGCGTTAATTCTATTAGCGGCTGTAGAACTCGACGATTTGTTTTTCATCGATTTCTTGAGCAAGCTCGGAGCGCTCAGGCCAACGAACGTACTTGCCTTCCAATGCGCCTTCGTTGTATTCGAGGTAAGCCGGCAGGTAGTTGCGGTTTGCCAAAGCTTCTTTAACGGAAGACATGTTGCGGCTTTTCTCGCGAAGGCCGATCACGTCGCCAGTGCTTACCGTGTAAGAAGCGATGTCGACTTTCTTGCCGTTAACCGTTACGTGACCGTGGGAAACCAATTGACGCGCGCCAGCGCGGGAGTTGGCGAAGCCCAGACGGTATACGAGGTTGTCCAAACGGCTTTCAAGCAGGAACATAAAGTTTTCGCCCGCGATCCCTTGCAGCTTGGTAGCTTTGTTGAACAGGTTGCGGAATTGCTTCTCGTTCAAGCCGTACATGTGGCGAAGTTTTTGTTTTTCTTGCAATTGAACGCCGTAGCCGGACATCTTCTTGCGTTGTCCCGGGCCATGCTGCCCCGGAGGGAAAGGACGTTTCAATTCTTTACCAGTACCGCTCAAGGAAATGCCGAGGCGGCGGCTTAATTTAAATTTAGGACCAGTGTAGCGTGCCATAAGTTGGGAAGCTCCTTTTATCAATAATTTGGTTAAGTTAATAAACGGGTGAAGCGTGTGCCCGATTTTGCCTGAAGCGTTTCTTAACGATCCGCACCCGACAAGAAGAACCAGCCGCGGTCCTGTCGGCAGCAAAATCTTACAGAGGGTGACGCAAGCTTCCACCATAAGCACGGCTGCCAGAGCAGTAATTCCGATGCTTATTCTCGACTTCTTATTTTATAAGATGGATATGGTTGTGTCAAGCATAGGAATATGGGGACGGTTTACGAAAATATGCTTTTTTATTGCAAGCTATCGCTCCAATACGTTCGTGATCGGAAGCAATTTCTGGTACAATATGATATGCGAAGGGAGGCTTGACCATTGGCCAATTGGAATGTCCACCAGTTGTCGGAAGCGCTCCGTTCTCTCGGATGGATAGGTCATGTCGCGGGGGCGCTGCTCGTTGTGCTGCAGACGCTTTTCCCCGTTGTGCCTTTTGTCTTGGTAGCCGGGGCTAACGTCTTGATTTTCGGGTTGTGGCGAGGGTTTCTGGTCAACTATGTGTTTGCTTGCCTTGGAGCGTTTATTGCGTATTATACGGCGAGAAATTACGGAAGGGCATGGGTGCAGGGCAAGCTCGCGAAGTACGATTTCATCGAGCAATGGAGCGGGAGACTGGAGCGGCACGGACTTTGGTACATCGCAGCCAGCCGGATTATTCCGGTGATACCTTCCTTCGGCATTAACCTGGGCGCTGCGGTCATGAAGGTCAAACCAAGGGATTTTGTGATCGGTACATTGATCGGCAAAGCGCCGATGATTTTCCTTGAATCGGTAATCGGGCACGACTTGCTCCATCTCGGCCGATATAAAGGAAGACTTTTTGCCGCATTAGCCTTGTTTTTCGTCCTGCTGATCATCGGGAATTATTACAAAAACAAATGGACCAAAAGCGGCAGCAAATTTTAACATTGGTAAATGGAAAAAGGAGAAGATTCGATGCGTGATCCCCGTTTAGAACAATTGGCTCGCAATCTTGTAGGTTATTCTTTGAATGTACAGCCCGGCGAAAGGGTGCTGATCGAGATGATCGGCTCCGAACGGGAAATCGTCAAATGTCTCGTACAAGAGGTGCATGCCCGCGGCGGCCATCCTTACGTGGAACTGACGGACTATGCGATTACGGCGGCAGTGCTGCGTTCTGCGACGCCCGAGTTTCTGGAGCACTGGGCCGATATGCACCTGTCGCGAATGAAGGATATGGACTGTTATGTTGCGGTTCGCGCCGGCGAAAACGTAAGCGAGCTGTCCGACGTGCCTGAGGATAAGATGAAGCTTTACAAAAAAATTTACAGCCAAAAGGTGCACATGGAGCAGCGGATCAAGCATACGCGTTGGGTCGTGCTGCGTTATCCGAACGCGTCGATGGCGCAGCTCGCCGGCATGAGCACGGAAAAATTCGAAAATTTCTACTTCGACGTCTGTAATCTGGATTACGCTAAAATGTCCGATGCGATGACTCCGCTTCAGGAGCTGATGAACCGTACCGACCGCGTGCGCATCGTGGGGCCGGGGGAAACGGATATTTCCTTCTCGATCGAAGGCATCGGCTCCGTCAAATGCTGCGGCCGTCGCAACATCCCGGACGGCGAGCTGTATACCGCCCCGGTACGCGATTCCGTGAACGGCGTCATCGCCTATAATACGGTTTCCGAAAATTCCGGAGTTACGTTCGAGAACGTCGTCTTCCGGTTCGAGAACGGCAAAATCGTCGAGGCTACCGCAAACGATACCACCCGGCTGAACAAAATTCTCGACACGGATGAAGGCGCCCGTTATATCGGGGAATTCAGCCTCGGGTTTAACCCGCATATTTTATACCCGATGAAGGATACGCTGTTTGACGAGAAAATCGATGGCAGTCTCCACTTCACACCCGGCCAAGCGTATGAGCAGGCGGACAACGGCAACCGCTCCGCCGTTCATTGGGACCTGGTGCTTATTCAACGACCGGAATTTGGCGGGGGCGAGATTTATTTTGACGACCGGCTGATCCGCAAGGACGGACGATTCGTCATTCCGGAGCTGGAAGGGCTTAACCCGGAAAATTTAAAGTAATCGTAACGAAAATAGTGTTGCATGTTATTCCCTTCCACGGTATCATATTTGAAGAAAGCGATTTATCTTGTCCGTCACTAGACGCATGGAGGGATTTTGTATGCCAAACGCCAATAACGCCGCAATTGTGGAAATTTCTCAAACCGCCAATAAATTCAGATCTTCCATTGTTCTTCAGTATGATAACAAGTATATCGATGTGAAGAGCATCCTCGGCTTGTTTACGACGCTGCTCACATCCAGCAACTATGATCTTCATGTTCACGGTCCGGATGCCGACGAAGCAAAGAAAGCGATGGCCGAAGTGTTCGAGAAGCATGGTCTTAAGATCAACAGCATTCAAGACTAATCCATACGATTTCCAGGTAAAGGCATTTTCGCACAGGCGAAGATGCCTTTATTTATTTTTTTGAGAATAATTCTCAAAGTCCGGCGTCTATCTTGGTCTATCGACTTGTGTATTGCGTCGTTTTCGACTAATATAAAACTATCGGCGTTTAAGCGCCTGCTTCGGATAAGTACCGGGGCCGCATGTTCGTCCGGTTGACCGCCGGAGAACGCAAATGGTTGGATTACAGGGGGGGAGCACCATGTCGTCGGATGTGCTGCTCAGCTTGTCGCAGAAGGCTCTGCATCTGCTGCAAGAAGATGCGGACAAGATCGAGAAGCTGATCGAAGTGCAGATGGAAAACTTAACCACGCGCAAATGTCCTCTGTATGAAGAGGTGTTAGATACGCAAATTTACGGGTTGTCGCGGGAGATTGACTTTGCGATCCGGGCGGAGCTGATTACCGAGACGGCGGGCAAACAGATCTTGATGAAGCTGGAACGGAATATGGCCCAGCTCTATGAGGCTATGAGTCAAAACAAAGAGTAACCTTCACTGGGAAGGTTACTCTTTGTTTTTTGTATCGTATGGCTTCTACACTAAGAAGAACGCAATGCCCAGAATGATATAGACCACCAGCAGCAGCACGCCCTCGAACCACGTTGTGGCTCCGTCCTTGGAGATCGATTTGGCGATAAACGCGGCTACGCCGATGGCTATGATCTCGTAGGTCGTAAAGACGAGATCCATCGTTTTGCCGAAAAGAAGCGAGAGCAGCACCAACACAGGCGCGACGAACAGGGCAATCTGCAGGCTGCTGCCGACCGCGATTTCGACGGCGGCGCCCATTTTGTTTTTCCGGGCCATCATAACGGCGGCGCTATGCTCCGCGGCATTGCCGACGATGGCAATCAGGAAGGCGCCTACGAACAGCTCGGACAGTCCGTATTGATGGCTGAACGGCTCCAGCGTATGTACTAGCCACTCGCTCTGAAAGGCGACCATGGCGGTAGCGATAATCAGAAATACAATGGACATGCCTTTGGACCATGCGGCTTCCCCGTGCTCGACGACTTCGTCCGACAGCTCGTTCTTATGCGTGATCATGGAGAAGACGAGCCAGAGCAGGTAAGCGATGATCAGGATCACGGATACGATGATGCTCAGATTGGACGTTTCATGAGTGGTGAAGCTCCGGGCGAAAGCGGCAGGAATGAACAGCGCAATAACGGCCAATAGCATGAGCGATCCGTTGTGACCGGCCAATTTTACGTTGAAGGTCTGTTCCTTGAATTTCAAGCCGCCGAGCAGCACGCTAAGTCCGAGCACCAGCAGCATATTCCCGATAATGGAGCCGGTGATACTGGCTTTGACGATATCGAACATCCCGTCTTTCACCAGAAAGATGGCGATGATAAGCTCTGCGGCATTGCCGAACGTCGCGTTCAAAAAACCGCCCAGTCTTTCCCCGGCATAATGCGCCACACTTTCCGTAGCTTTTCCCAGGAAGCCGGCGACAAAGACGATCGCTACCGCCGAGATTAAGAATTGCACCGTAGGGCTGAATGTGGGAGCTCCGACATAATGAGCCACTGCACTTAGGGCGAAGCTTGCAAGCAGACCGATCGTAAAACCGTGGCGTTTCAAAAGGATCACCTCATGTGGTAAAGTATACCTAACTCGAATAAAACCTATTCTAATATAATCAATTTTTGGACAAAGTAAAATACTTTTAGGGAGGAGTTTTTCATGGATTTATATTTAAAAGGTAAAAAAGCCGTTGTCACCGCTTCCAGCAAGGGTTTGGGGCGGGCAATCGCTGAGCAGCTGGCGGCGGAAGGAGCCGATTTATTGCTCTGCAGCCGCGATGCACAGGCCGTATGCGACGTAGCGGCCCAGCTGGCGCAAAAATACGGCGTATCGGCTACAGGCATGGCTGTCGATCTAAGCAGCCCAGAGCAAATCGGCTGGCTCGTCCAGCAGGCTGCCGACCGATTCGGCCGGGTTGACGCTCTCGTATGCAATGCCGGAGGGCCGCCAAGCGGCAGCTTTCTGTCGCTGGACGAGGAGGCGTGGCTCCATGCCATTCAATTGAATCTCATGAGCGTTGTCAGGCTTGTCAAAGGCTTCCATCCGCTGATGAAGGAACAGGGAGGACGGATCGTCACGATCGCTTCGTCGTCGGTGAAAATGCCGATCCCCGGCTTGGTGCTGTCCAATACGCTGCGGACGGGGATCGTCGGTCTAATGAAGACGCTATCGGTCGAGTGGGGCCCGGACGGAATTTTGTTGAACACCGTATCTCCCGGCCGAATCAGCACGGAACGTCTGGTTGAGCTGGATTCGGCCAAAGCGGCCCGCGATCAGGTGACGGTTGAAAAGATACAGGAGAGCATGGTCAAGGACATTCCGCTCGGCCGCTACGGCGAGCCGGAGGAGCTGGCTGCCACGGCGGCATTCCTGCTTTCGCCGCGCAACAGCTATATGACCGGTTCGGTTTTTTATGTCGACGGCGGGTCGGTTAAGGCCATTTAGAGGTATTATCAGGCGGCCCGTTATCGGCTTGTTCCAGCTTACAGCTCCCGCGAATTCGGGTGATGTCGAAAACTGTCAAATGGTTGCGCGGTACATTTGCTTTCCCGCTTGGAAGTTATTACAATAGAGCTATAATCCTTGAAGGAGTGATCCTCATGAGCGAAGAAATTCAAACAGGTCTTATCCGCATTTCAGATGACGTTGTAGCGACTATTGCAGGATTGGCTGCGCTGGAGACTCCAGGGATTGCCGGTATGTCCGGAGGTATTTCCGAAGGATTGGCGAAGCGTCTGAGCGGCAAAAACGTACAAAAGGGCGTTTCGGTGGAAGTGGGCCAAGTGGAAGCGGCTATCGATCTTCGAGTGATTGTCAATTTCGGAAGTAAGATCCATGAGGTTT
Source organism: Paenibacillus tyrphae (assembly GCF_027925525.1). Taxonomy (GTDB): domain Bacteria; phylum Bacillota; class Bacilli; order Paenibacillales; family NBRC-103111; genus Paenibacillus_G; species Paenibacillus_G tyrfis_B. Next base: position 15,614 of record NZ_BSDJ01000011.1, read on the forward strand.
GTCGCGATCTTCAAGAAAATGTGCGCGATGCGGTAGAGAACATGACCGGTCTGACGGTCGTTGAAGTCAATATTAAGGTTGAGGGCGTCGCATTTCGTGAGGAAGAGCAAGCCATCGTGGAGGACCCGAATAACCGGGTCAAGTAAAAGCAAGAAAGAGAGCCAGGATCAGGCTCTCTTTTTCGTTTCTCGTTCTTTTTCCGGCTTATTGTACTCTCTGGATATGCTGAGCAGAATACCGAGGGCGGCTAGCGACGTCAGCATCGAGGTGCCCCCGTAGCTGATTAGCGGCAGTGTCACGCCAGTGAGCGGAATCGTATTCGTTACCCCGCCCATGTTAATGAACGCTTGAACGCCGATCATTCCGACGATCCCCACACCAAGCAGCATTCCGAACGTATCCTGGCAGCGGAGAGCCACGATCAATCCCCGCCACAAAAATGCAAGATAGGCCAGCAGAAACAGACTGGTGCCGATAAAACCGAGTTCTTCTCCAATTATCGCAAAAATAAAATCGTTATGCGCTTCCGGCAAATAGTGCAGCTTCTGAATGCTTTGTCCGAAGCCGGCACCCGTCAGACCGCCGTGTCCGAACGCATAAAGCGATTGCACAAGATGAAAGCCGCTTCCCTTCGGATCGGCCCACGGGTTAAAGTAGGCCGAAAAACGGGCGAAATGATGGCTGTTGCCATCAGTGGCGATATAATAAATCATTCCTATCAAGGTCAGGAACACGCCTCCGCCAGCGCTAAGATAAAAGACATGCTTGAGCTGCGCCCCGCCGACAATGATGATCAGCATGGCGCACAGGACCAGCACCATCGTAGAACCGAGGTCCGGCTGCAGCATGATTAGCGCGCAGATAAAGCCGATAACGACCAGCGGCGGCACAAGCCCTCGTTTGAAGTCTTGGAACCGGTCGCCTTTTTTGCTAATAATCGAAGCCAAATAAATGATAACCGCAAGCTTGGCGAATTCGGTCGGCTGCACGGAGAAGAAGCCGCCGATTCTAATCCAGCTCTTGGCGCCGTTGACTCCCGTACCGATTATCGGGACGAGGAGCAGAAGAATGACAACAACGAAAAGGGCCGGTACGACCCATTTCTGAAACTTCCGGAAATCCACATTCATGCAAAAAAACATGGCTATCGTGCCGAGTCCAATATATATAGCCTGGCGGATTGCCATGTACCAAGGATCGTTCGGTTCGTAAGCCATGCTTGCGCTAAAGACAAACGCCAACCCGAAGCACACGAGCGAAAACGTCAAGAATAGCAGCAAAAAATCGGGCGTTCCTCGACGCGGGGTTGTCATAACAGTCCTCCGCTTATTGAGTCAGCTTGACTTTCAGTTCAGCGAGCTTGCCGCTAGCCGTTTTCATAATGTAGTCCGGAATGGCGGCCTGATAGTTGACACCGTGTGGGAACGACGCTTGGCCGATGTAGACATCCTCGACATAAAGAATGGCATAAGGCGATTCCAGCTTCCCGGATTCAACCCGGGCATTGATGCGTAGGAAATAATCGTTCGTAGATTCGCGATCCGGCAATTGCAGATCGTATGTCGCGCGGTAATATTCCCACTGCCAACGCACGAAGCCGAGCTGCTCCATCACTTCGTCCAAATGCGCAAGGTCGCTTTTTATGCCTTTAATTCCGCTATTTTCAATAATCACAACAAAACCCTCCTAGAAATATGTACCTCGACTCTACAGTAAACCCTTTATTCATGATAGTATGTTTCCCTTTCTTGTGCAAGCCTAATGCACGGAGGGAAATTGCCCGTCCGAATAAAGTTGTGAAATTCTTGTGACACATGGATGAAACCGTTTCAAGGATTTGATAAAATGGTACTACATTTCAGCGCTCGCTAAATTTCAATGCGCCGGACAGTGGCAAGAGAGAGACGGAGGGGTACCCTATGAAATCGATAGAAGAAACGCTGCAAGCGTCAGTGCCCGATATGATCGCTTGGCGCCGTTATTTGCATCGCCATCCCGAGCTTTCGTTCGAGGAATCGAAGACAGCGGTTTTTGTCGCGGATTTGTTGAAGCAGTGGGGACTGGAAGTTCGGACGGGCGTAGGCGGGCACGGGATCGTGGCCAAGCTGCGTGGAGCGTCGGACGGGCCGACGGTGGCGCTGAGAGCCGATATGGATGCGCTGCCGATTCAGGATGAAAAAGGCTGCGAGTACGCATCTTCGGTGCCGGGCGTGATGCACGCCTGTGGCCATGACGCTCATACGTCGACTCTGCTCGGTGTCGCCAGAACCCTGAGTGAGCACAAGGAAGCGCTGAGCGGCAGCATCGTATTTATTTTTCAGCCTGCCGAAGAGATGACCCCGGGCGGGGCGCTCGGCATGATCAAGGAAGGCGCGCTCGACGGGGTAGATGTCATTTACGGCATTCACTTGTGGACGCCGTTTGAGGTCGGGGCGGCTTATTGCAAGCCCGGTCCGATGATGGCGGCGGCGGATGAGTTTGTGATCGAGATCAAAGGAAAAGGCGGCCACGGCGGTCTGCCTCATGAGACGGTGGATAGCGTGTACGTCGCCTCGCAGCTGGTTGTCAATTTACAGTCGATCGTGAGTCGCAACACCGACCCTACACAGCCCTGTGTCGTCAGCGTGGGATCGATCCACAGCGGTACGAGCTTTAACGTGATCGCCGAATCCGCCGTGCTTAAAGGGACGGTTCGGACTTACGATGCCGCCCTGCGCATGCAGGTGAAAGAACGGCTTGAGACGATCGTAGAGCAGACATGTCTGATGAACGGAGCAGCCTATACGCTTGATTACAAGCTTGGTTATCCTCCCGTGGTCAACGATGCGAAGGAAGCGGAACGGTTTTACCGCGCCGCAACATGGGCTATGGGCACGGAAGGCGGACGGACGGCGCCGCTCATTATGGCCGGTGAAGACTATGCTTATTATCTGGAAAAAATTCCAGGGTGCTTTATGTTCGTGGGCGCGGGTAATAAAGCGCAGGGCGTCGTGCATCCGCATCACCATCCGAAATTCGATATTGACGAAACGTCGATGGAGCACGCGGCCCGTTTATTTATCGCGATGATCCAAGATTATATGAAGGAAGCCGGGACGAGAGCTTGACTTCGTCTCCCGGGAAGTAGCAACGGCCGGGACGAATGGGAAGCCGGGAAAAAGGGAATTCTAAGCCTGCAGCGGCCTAGGAACGGTAACAGGCTGCCAATTCCTTTTCTCAGGAGGTTATTTGCCATGAGCACCAGAACGCTTCGGGAAATTATGACGACCGATTGTTCGACGGTCACGTTGAAGGATAACGTATACGAGGCGGCCGTTAAGATGAAGCAGGAGGATACGGGCTTTATTCCCGTGGTCGAAGGAAGGAAGCTGATCGGGGTATTGACGGACCGGGACCTCGTCATCCGCGGGTATGCGGAGAAACGGGAAGGCTCCGCGGCGATTAAGCAGGTGATGAGCGAAAGAGTTGTGTCTGTTCCGCCTGAGACCACGGTAGACGAAGCGGCCAAAATTATGGCTAAAGAACAAATCCGCCGGCTCCCGATTGTGGAGAACGGTGATCTCGTCGGGATCGTATCCATCGGAGACCTGGCCGTTCGCGACAAATTCGAGGATGAAGCGGGCGAAGCGCTCAGCCAAATTTCCGAACAGGATAAGCAAACGGTGCATTAATGAACAATCGTTCTTTCGTCCGTAAGGCCGGAGGAACGATTTTTTTGTATTGTTTTGTTCACGTGTGCACTGTATAATGAAGGAGTCGAAAAGAAGGTTAATTTAGGCAAGACATGTCATGAGAGGCGGGGAAGCGATGAGCAAGGTGCGATTCGGACTTATCGGAATCGGCAATATGGGGAAGGGCCATACGAATTATTTTGCCAAAAATGAAGTGGCCGGAGGCGAGCTGACTGCCATTGTAGACACGAACCCAGAGCGTCTCGAGTGGGTTCGTCAACAGTACGGAGACCGGTTCCAGCTGTTTGACAATCTGGATTCGTTTTTTGCTTCGCAAGCCTTCGATGCCGTTCTTATCTGCACGCCGCACTACGACCACCCGGACTTGGCGATTGCGGCATTCGAGCGCGGCTACCATGTGTTGGTCGAGAAACCGGCAGGTGTCTACACGAAACAGGTTCGCGAGATGAACGAAGCTACCGCCCGGTCCGGAAAAGCCTTCGGCATCATGTACAATCAGCGCACGAACCCGTTGTATCAAAAGCTCCGCGATCTCGTCTCTTCCGGAGAGCTTGGCGAAATCCGCCGCACGAATTGGATCATCACGAACTGGTACCGCTCCCAGAGCTATTACGATTCCGGCGGCTGGCGGGCGACCTGGGCGGGGGAAGGCGGGGGCGTGCTGCTTAACCAAGACCCGCACCAGCTCGATTTGTGGCAGTGGACGATCGATATGATGCCCAAACGGGTTCGCGCCTTTTGCCATTTCGGAAAATACCGCAATATCGAAGTCGAGGACGACGTGACCGCTTACGTAGAATACGAGAACGGAGCGACCGGTTTGTTCGTTACGACGACCGGCGAAGCCCCGGGAACGAACCGGTTCGAAGTGAGCGGCGACCGCGGCAAAATCGTCATCGAAGACGGCAAGCTGACATTCTGGCGGCTGCGGGTGCCAGAGTCTGAGTTTAACCGTAACTTCAAGGGCGGCTTCGGTGCGCCGGAATGCTGGAAATGCGAGATTCCGGTAAGCTCCTCGGAGGGGGGGCAGCACAAAGGGATTACACAAAATTTCGTCGATCACATTTTGCACGGTACGCCGCTGCTGGCGCCGGGAGAAGAAGGGATCAAAGGACTAACCCTTTCGAACGCGATGCATTTGTCCTCCTGGACCGACAATTGGGTCGATCTTCCGATCAACGAAGACCTGTATTACGAAAAGCTGCAGGAGCGGATTCAAAGCTCCACGTATAAAAAAGAAACCCGCAAGCTGGACCATATGGATGTCAGAGGAACTCATTAATTTTACAGAATTTGTATCAGCCACATAACGAAACGGTCCGGGCAAATGCGCCTGGACCGTTTTTTTTCAGTTAAGATAGCCGTTATTTTATTTATTGTCGGCCCACAGTCCTTTTTTCTTGCTGCGCGCCTCCCGCTCCAGCTTGACGAAGCTGTCCTGGAACATTACGTTAGGTGGAATGGTCATCGTATTGGCGTAGCCTTCGCGGATCAGCGTTTCGTTGAACATTGCGGGATCGCCTTGAATGAAGACATACCGGAGAAGCCGCCCGTACTTGTCTTTGTCTCCCGCGTCTGCAAAGAGGTATACCGTTTTGCCGGTCAGCTTCGATTTTGTGAATTGACTGGCTTCCTTTCCTAATGCTCGACAGGACTGTTCGGCTTCACCGTTTCGGGCGTATTGACGCCGATTAAGCGCACCTTTTCCCCCGACTTCGTCTCGAACGTATCGCCGTCGACAACTCGCTTGACCTCGATGACCGTCATTTTATGGTCTTTCAATGCCGGATACTGCTTTAAGATTTCCTTGGCGAAGGCATCGCCGTCTGCTCCCGATTTCGAGCAGGCCGCAAGCAGCAGTATGATTGCCAAAATGAGCAGCCCCGCTATTGTCTGTTTTCTCCCCATGCTTCCCATGACTCCATACTCCTCTCTCATTTTTCCAATCATAAAAAGGCACGTCGTCTATTGTAGAGCTTCCGGCTCCTTGTTGCAAATGAGGCTGTGGCGGGATTATCCCGCGGATGTTTAAATCCCCCTTGCAACCCTCATACTAAAACTGACAGCTACAAGTGGAGGGATCGGTAGATGACATTTCATAAAGACCGCCCATTGATCGTGCAAACCGACTTTTGCGTGCTGCTCGAAGTGCGGCACTCGGCTTTCGAAGAAGCGCGGACCGGACTCGCCAAGTTTGCGGATCTCGTCAAATCGCCGGAAAACATTCATACATACCGTATGTCGTCGCTTTCTCTCTGGAATGCCGCGGCAGCCGGACTGACGTCCGAGGAGATTATCGGCTTCCTGGACCGCCATGCGAAATTCGGCGTTCCGGCCGCCGTAAAACAAGATATCCGGCGCTTCGTCGAGCGGTACGGGCTGGTTCGCATGGAAAGGCTAGGCGACGATTTGCTTCTCATTTCGGAAGACGTGGAAGCGATCAAGGAGATGGTTTCTTTCCGTTCCTTGCGTTCGTACGGGCTGTGTCAGGTCGATTCGCAAACGCTTCGTTTTTCCGCCCGGTATCGGGGGCTTCTCAAGCAGGAGCTCGTTAAGCTCGGCTTTCCGGTCGAAGATTTGGCAGGCTACAGCCGGGGGGAATCGCTTCCTATCCGGCTCCGGACCGAAGAGGCCGGAGGGCAGGCGTTCGAGCTGCGGGAGTATCAGCGGTCGGCTGTCGAATCCTTTTATCGGGAAGGGAGCTTGCAAGGAGGCAGCGGCGTACTGGTCCTGCCCTGCGGCGCCGGGAAAACGGTGATCGGCATCGCGGCGATGGGAAAGCTAAACTGTGCGACGCTGATTTTGACCTCAAACAGCACTTCGGTTCGGCAGTGGAAAAGGGAAATATTGGATAAAACAAACATTACGGAAGAATTGGTCGGCGAATATACGGGAATGCAGAAGGAAGTGCGCCCGATTACGGTGGCCACGTATCAAATCTTGACGTACCGCAAATCGAAGGACGACCCGTTCGTCCATATGGACCTGTTTAATAAGCGCGACTGGGGCCTGATCGTCTACGACGAGGTGCATTTGCTCCCGGCTCCGGTGTTCCGGGTTACGGCCGACATTCAGGCGACGCGGCGGCTTGGCTTGACCGCGACGCTGATCCGCGAAGACGGCCGGGAGGAGGATGTGTTCTCGCTCGTCGGGCCCAAGCGCTACGAGATGCCCTGGAAGGAGCTGGAGACGCAAGGCTGGATTGCCTCGGTCGAGTGCGTCGAGATCCGGGTTCCGATGGCGGACAAAGTGAAGGAAGCCTATCTTGCCGCGGCGCCAAGGCTGAAAATGCGGGAAGCCAGCGTCAACCCGGGCAAGCTGGAGGTCGTCCGCGAGCTGCTGGACAAGCATGACGGCGAGCAAATTTTAATTATCGGCCAATATTTGGAGCAGCTTCGCCAGCTTGCGGAAGCTACGAAGCTTCCTATGATAAGCGGCGAAATGCCTTATGAGGAGAGAGAAGCGTTGTACTCCGGCTTTCGCAGCGGAACGGTTCCGGCGCTGATCGTATCCAAGGTAGCCAACTTCGCGGTCGATCTGCCCGATGCAACAGTGGCGATCCAAATATCGGGCAGCTTCGGATCGAGACAGGAGGAGGCGCAGCGGCTCGGACGGATATTGCGGCCCAAGGCGGGCATGAACCGGGCGGTCTTCTATACGCTCGTCAGCGAGGAGACGAAAGAGCAGGAGTTCGCTCTGAACCGGCAGCTGTTCTTGATCGAGCAGGGTTACCGCTACCGGATTGAATGGGCGGACGGAGCGAAGGAGGCGGTCTCGATATGAATTATGCGCAATTGCTGGCGAGGATGCCCCGCGAGCTGAAGAGCCGGCTGGAAGCCGAAACGATCTACGCGCCGTGGCTTGGCCAAGGCGTATCCCTTGGTCAACTATGGACCGACCCCGTCGTGATGGAGACCGTCTACAACCGGCTTGGCCGTTCCGAGCGTACGGTGCTTGAGGCGATTGTGCGGCGGATCGGCTGCGAGCCGTTTGACGATGCGGAATTGGAACGGGCGGCAGTCGGTCCCTTATCCGGGGCCGAGGTGAAGATGGGCCTGGCCGGATTGCTTCGCAAAGGCGTCGTATTTTCGTTTCTCAAAACATGGGGAGAGCATTTGTATTTAATGCCCGAGGACGGGTTTGCTTGCTGGCAAACCGTTTTATTTCCCGACTTGCCCTTCGGGCTCGGCGAAGCGCCGGGAAGCGGAGGATTGAGCCCGGTACCTGCCTTCCCCGGCGAGCCGAATCTGGCGCACGATTTGTTTCATTCGCTGGTATTTGCTGCGGAACAAGGGCTTAAGCTGACCAAAAACGGAACTTTGCACAAAAAGCAGCTTCAAAAATTGTCTGAACGTGTGCGGCTCCGGGAAGAGGCTCTTGAACCGCTTTCGCTGAAATATGCGTATGCCGATACGTATTCCCCGAAGATCGCGTTGGTGCTGGATATGCTTTTGCGGCTACAGCTTATCGTTTCGGAAGACGAAGAGCTTAAGCTGGGCGTCGAAGCTGCAGACATTTTTCTGGATCAGCCGCTGGCCGCGCAGGTGCGCCGTTTGTACGGGCTGTGGAAAACACTGACGCTTCCTGCCGCTGCTTGGCTGCAGCATGCCGTGCTCCTTCTGGAGCGCTTAAACGGCGGAACATGGATAACGGCGGAGCAATTGCTGGAGCGATTGGAAGCGTTCGGTCTACTGTCAGGGACGTTAGAGAGCGGGGAAAGGGGCGAGCACACCGGGTATTTGCTCAGGCTGTGGCTGGAGCCGCTCGCTGCACTGGGATTTTTGGAACAAAGCTCCGATCCGTTCTGCGGGCCGGGCGCCTACCGATGGACATTTTCGCTCGGTTTGCGGGACGAGCTGGCCGGGGAGGACGAAGCGGAAGACGGCGGCTTTATAGTTCAGCCCGACTTTGAACTTCTGGTGCCGCCGGATGTCGCGGGCAAAGTGCGCTGGGAGCTTTGCTGCTTGGCCGATCTGGTGGCGCGGGATCAGGTAAGTATCTATAAATTATCGAAGGAAAGCGTCAAGCGGGCTCTGGAGAATGGCCGTACGGCTGCCGAGATGTGCGATTTTCTGGAGTGTCATGCGCTCTACGGCGTGCCGGACCACATCCGGTTAAGCATCGGGCAGTGGGCGAAGCCGTACGGCAAGACCGTTTTTACCCAAGCGCTGCTGCTTCGCTGCGCCGATGAGGAAACCGCCCGAACGGTAGCCAAGCTGCCCGCCGCTTCTCCGTACGTGAAGGAAATGCTGAATGAGCGGGATTTTCTTATTGCGGCCGCAGACGCGAAACCGCTTGCTGTTGTTTTGGAAAAAGCGGGCTATATGCCCGGGCTGCCCGCTATCCCGGTGGTGCAAGCGGGAACGGATGGGGAAACGAGCTCAAGCCGCTTCCCGAAGCTGTCTGCCGAACGGACCGCATCCGGGAAGAAGCTGCTTTCGGTCGAGCCGTTGGACAAAGGGCTGATTTACTCAAGAAATTCCGTCGGCTTTCTTAGACTGCAGGCACGGCTGCCGGAAGCTTCCGACGTTTATCCTTCCTTGCAGGATATACCGCCCACGTGGCTCCGGGATTATCGAAACTATCATTTATCGACGCGCAAAGAAATCGTCGAAAAGGCGATCGAGATGCGTTCAGTGCTGCAAATCCGCAAAAATGGCACCGATTTTCGCATCGTTCCCCGTAAAGTGCAGGAAACGCGGGGAACCTGGTGCATGACCGGACTCGGTTTGTCCGGCGGCGCGCAGGACGAAACGTCGGAGGTCCGATGGCTGGCGGAGGAGTGGCAGGAAATGAGGCTCATTCTTCCCGGGATCAACGATAAATATTAATTCAGCACGACCGTCCTCAAGTATGGTATGATAAACATGTCTGACATGGTCTGACGAACCATACCCAAATGAAAGGACGGTGCTGCTGCATGGCGGTAACGGAGACGCATACGCTCGACATGTCTGCCATACTGCTTGGGTCATATGAGCTGGCTGACCGCATCAAGTTCTCCGCGGAAACGGCGGATTATTTATATTGGAAACAGCGCAAGGATACCGACGAGGAAGTTCGGCAGTTGGTGAAGGAGTTTCTCAAAGCCAAGGAATTGTTCGAGGAGTGCGAACGCTTCGGGCATTTTCATCCGAATTATCATGAGGCGCTTGACCGGGTCAAGGCGGTTCAGGAGCGGCTTGATGCCGTAGAATCCGTCCGGCGCTTCAAGGATGCGGAGAAACGGCTGGACGACTTGCTGCACGACGTATCGGAGATCATCGCGCGTTCCGTATCGGATACGATCAAGGTGCCTTCGAACGATCCGCTTGCAGCCGGGGGAGGCTGCTCCTCCGGAGGAAGCTGCAGCGGCAAGTGCGGTTAACAAGCGATAAAACGGGCCCGGGGATATCCCGGGCCCGTGCTTTAGGCGCGATGAAGACGGAAGACCGGCCGGACGATGCCAACCTGATCGCCGCGGCGGTTATTCACCGCCGGCTGGTGGAAGCCGGCAAGCTGCGCTGCCTCTTCGGCGTTAAGCAAACCGAGCTGGAGCAGCGTTTCGGCTGCGGCGGGATAGATGGCACGTTCGGCGCCGTCTTCGATTTTGACCGCAATGCCGATGCCCTGCTCCGGCACGGTGGCCGCATATAAACCTTCGGCTCCCATCTTGCCGATGATGCGGCCTTGCGTCAGCTCGGCGAGGCGGGTATCGAATCTTTCGCTGCCGGCTACATAGAACGGCGCTTGCCGAATCGCTCCGATGATCGCACGGCAGGCCTCCGCCCGCTCCGGAGACAGGTCGTCCGGCCGCCCGAGCCGCGCGTAAGCGAAGGCGAGCGAGGCCAGCGGGACGGCGAATACGGGGACTCCGCAGCCGTCGGTTCCAAGCGTGATCCTTTCCGGAGAGACCCCGCACATGTCGGCGATCGTCCGGAGCATTTTTTGCTGGACAGGATGCTCGGGTGCGATATACTGTTGTATAGGAACATTCATGAGCTTGGCAAGCGCCAACATGCCGGCGTGCTTGCCGGAGCAGTTGTTATGAAGCTGTCCCGGATCGCGCCGCTCCCGCTTTATCGCATCGGCCGCGGGCTTAAACATCGGCTCCTGCGGGCCGCAGCTTAGAGCGCTTTCATCCAGTCCCAGCTTTCGTAAAATCTCCAGAGCGGTTGCCGCATGCTCCGGTTCTCCTCCGTGCGAGGCACAAAGCAGCGCCGTCTCCGATGGCGTCAACTCGAACCTGTCGCTTCCGCCGGCTTCCAGCAGCGGGATGGCTTGCAGCAGTTTGGCTGTCGAGCGGGTAAACGTGTAAAATTCCGGATTCCCGGCATACGCCAGCAGTTTCCGCTCGTGATCCACAACGGCGATATGACCACGGTGTACGCTTTCGGTCATCGATCCGCGGGAGATTTCGACTAACAATTCGTTTTCCGGTGCACCCATCGTTCATCGGTCCTTTCCTGATCCTATAGCAAACAGAAAGAAGGTCATTGTCCATGTTTACCGAGCGAAGCGGCATTATTGTCTGGGTAAGCGATTTGAAAGCGGCCGGCAAACATTTGGAGAAATATGGGAATGTCCATTTTATTTCCAAAAGACTGCACTATGCCGCGATGTACGTTTATTCCAGCCGTTTGGACGAAACGATGAAGCAGCTTCAGAAGCTGCCGTTTGTAAAAAAGGTGGAACGCTCGTATCGAAACGAGATCAAAACCGAGTATAACAGTAACGTTCCGGATAAGACAAGATTCTATTCCCTGTAATTTCGGAGCGAATATACGATCATAGCTTACGATAGGAATGGAGCTTCTGTGCGCAGAGGCTCCATTCTTTTTTGGGGTATGCGCACCTTAGGCAAGCAGCAAATTCTTCCTCCGGTTTCTAAAGTTTTTTTAATTTGATTCTCGAGTTGGAATAAGGCACAATAATAGGTAGCTTCATGTGTACATAGGGTAACGGAACTATTTTTGTAGGAAAGGGGTTGGGAAGTTGAACGGAGGGAAAGTCGACGGCCGGGAACGAAAAAACGTATCGCGCGACGGGCTGCTTAGAGGAAAGCCGATTGCGGATATCGTCGTCACCCATCACGCTCGCAGCCGATGGGTCGACCGGGTGGAAACGGAAAAGACAGGCTTTCACGACATAACGGCTTTTTTGTGGAGCAAGCTGAAGTCGAACTCGATCCAACCCTACTACAAAAACGAGCAGGATGTTTACCTGATCGATGAGGATTTGGTCATGGTCGCCGAATTTGTCAAGATGGACACGTCGGAATCGGCGGGGGAACCGGAGGCGTACAAAATGATCGTCGTCACGTTTCTCGGGAGGATGTCGGAGACGATGGAGCTGCGGGATTTGCGCTCCTACTACTCATGGCTTCGCCATTCGCGGCGCATGACGCTGATCAAGAACAGCCGTAAGCGAAGATAAGCTGCAAAGATTCAAGCATGCCGGGAGTCGGCATGCTTTTTTAGCGCATTCCCGCCCACAAGAAAACCAACCGCTGATCCGCGGTCGCGAATCCTTGAATTAGCTTCGATGAAGGTTTTCTTAACGGTCGGGAAAGCAGCAGTTTTCGGCGAAGCCGAACGCTTTCCCGCCCACAAGAAAACCAACCGCTGATCCGCGGTCGCGCATCCTTGAATTAGCTTCGATGAAGGTTTTCTTATATAATGAGGCTACAACGCTTGCGGAGGAGTCGTTATGGCGCTTAACTTTCATCAGCTTCATATTTTTCATACCGTTGCGGAGAAGGGGAGCTTCTCCTATGCCGCTCAGGCGCTGCATATGACACAGCCGGCAGTGACGATGCAGGTGCAGTCGCTTGAGGACTACTTCGGAACGAAGTTGTTCGTGCGGTCGACCAAGCGGGTCGAGCTGACCGAAGCCGGCCGGACGCTGCTGCCGTTTGCGTTCCGCAGCATTGAGCTGATGAGGGAAACGGACCTCCGCATGTCCAAATTCACGCATATGCTGGAAGGCCGGCTGCACCTGGGCGCGAGCTTAACGGTGGGGGAATACGTGTTGCCCCGGCTGCTCGGACCGTTCGGGCAAGAATATCCGAACATCTCCGTCAGCATGAAGGTCATCAATACGAAGCAAATTTTGGAGGAAGTGCTGAGTCATCAGTTGACCTTCGGCTTGGTGGAGGCTGAGGTGGATCATCCGGACGTGCACACGGAAGCCGTGCTGAATGACGAATTGAAGCTGATCGTGCCTAGGCGTCATCCGCTTGCCGAACGTGAGCAGGTCGGTCTGGAGGAGCTTGCAAAATATCCGTTTATTTTGCGGGAGCAGGGTTCGGGAACACGCAAGGTGATGGAGGAGGAGCTGGCTCGGGCCGGCTGCGATGTGTCCGCCCTGAAAATCGTGATGGAGCTTGGCAGCACGGGGGCGGTAAAATCAGCCGTAGAGGCCGGACTCGGTATTTCGATCGTGTCGCAATCCTCCGTCAAGCATGAAGCTGCACTTGGCGTCTTGCAGGTGAAGAACGTCGAAGGGGTTTCCTTCGCCCGCAGCTTTCATGCCATTTACTTGAACTCTACGCTGCTTCCCATCTCGGCCGTGACTTTCATGACCTTTTTGCGGGAGCGCGATTTAAGCCAGTGGTTATAACAGACTTGTGTGAGAAAAAAAGGGAGGTCTGTGGTTCTATGGCATTTGCAGATTTACATACGCATACGCTGGCCTCGGACGGTACGGGGCCGCCTGCCGACAATGTCCGGCTGGCCGCCGAAGCGGGACTCGCGGCGGTAGCAATCACCGACCATGATACAGTGGGCGGACTCCGGGAGGCGATGGAAGCGGGCTTGAAATACGGCATCGCTGTCGTGCCGGGCGTGGAGATCAGCACCGTCCACGCCGGACAGGACATTCATGTCCTCGGCTATTGGATCGACGATACGGATCCTCAGTTTCTGGCGAGGCTTGCAGAGCTGAGAGAAGTGCGCAACCGGCGTAACGAAATGATCGTGAACAAGCTTCAGGAGCTGGGACTGTCCGTCACAATGGACGACGTGCTCGAATCGCTGCGGACCTCGAAAAAAGCGGGCGACACCGTAGGCCGTCCGCATATCGCCGATGCCTTGGTGCGGAAAGGGTATGTAAACTCGATGGCCGAAGCGTTCGACCGTTATTTGGCCAAAGGGGCGGCAGCCTATGTGAATCCGCCCCGCATCACACCGCAGCAGGCGGTGGAGTGGATTTTGGAGGCCGGCGGAGCTCCGGTGCTGGCCCATCCGGGGCTGTACGGACAGGACGAGCTGATCCCGCTGCTTGCGGAAGTCGGGCTCGTCGGTGTGGAAGCATTCCATTCCGACCATACGCCGGAGCAGGAAGCGCACTATGAAGCGTTGGCCGCCGCGTACGGCTTGTTGGTAACCGCGGGATCGGATTACCATGGTGAACGAGGCGGCGTCGTGTTTCATGCGCCGATCGGGGCGCGCCGCGTCGCAGCGGACGTCGTAGACCGGCTATTCGAACGGAGGGGGATGCGGTCATGACCGTACGCAAAGCGATTATTCCGGCCGCGGGTCTCGGTACCCGATTTTTGCCGGCCACCAAAGCGCAGCCGAAGGAGATGCTGCCGATTGTCGACAAGCCGGCGATTCAATATATCGTAGAGGAAGCCATCTCGTCCGGTATCGAAGATATAATGATCATTACCGGGCGCAATAAGCGGGCCATCGAAGACCATTTTGACAAATCGATGGAGCTTGAGACCATTCTCGAAGAAAAAGGAAATCGGGAGCTGCTCGACATCGTTCAGTCTGTATCAAATCTGGCTGACGTTCATTATATTCGTCAGAAGCAGCCGCTCGGACTCGGTCACGCGGTGCTCTGCGCCCGTAAATTTATCGGCAATGAGCCGTTCGCCGTGCTGCTAGGGGACGATATCATTCAATCGGAGCCGCCTTGCCTGAAGCAAATGATCGACCTGCACGAGGCGACGAACACATCGGTGATCGCTTGCCAGGAAGTGCCCTGGGACGACGTGGACAAATACGGTATCATCGCGCCCTTGGCTGGGCAGCATTCGCATCGTTATATCGACGGCTTGATCGAGAAGCCGGAACGCGGACAAGCCCCGTCCAACTGGGCGATTATCGGGCGGTATATCCTCACTCCGGATATTTTCGATATACTCGAGCGTAGCGAGCCCGGCCGCGGCGGCGAGATTCAATTGACCGACGCCTTGCAAGTGCTGAACCGGCTGCGGCATATGGTGATGTTTCCCGTACCGGGCCGGCGCTTTGATGTCGGCGACAAGCTGGGTTACCTCGAAGCGACGATCGAGATGGCACTGGAGCGGGAGGAGCTTCGCGGACCGTTCGAAAGTTATTTGCGCAAGAGATTAGGTATGTAGGAAGACCGTCCTTCTAGCGGAAACGTATCCGCCGAAGGGCGGTTTTTAGTTTAGAATACCGTTGCATCGTGCTGTCAAAAAAAGTGAGCGAAATTGGAAGAAAACGGGTATACTTGAGCTGTAGCTTTAGTCTTGATACGGAATCCTGTGGACGTAACGGGTAAAACGTGGAAGGGAACCGGGATTCATGTACCGGCTGGGAAAGAGGTTGAAATGAATGAACGGTAATCAAGCATTGCAGTACAGGCTGTGTCCGTACGAATCGGGGGGAAAGATCGTCGGAAGGGGAGCGCCGGCTGGAGGACTTGAAGCACTGCCGCAATTTAGGCCGGAAGGCGGCGAACTGGAGTTTGTGTGTGACGAACAGACGCTGCAGCGGATTCTTGGGCTGCTGAACAAAGCATGCGGAATCGACTTCCAGAACTACAAGCGAAGCAGCCTCATTCGGCGCATCGAACGTCGCATGGGCAGGCTGAACCTGGCAGAGATAGAGGATTATGCGCGACTGTTGACAGACGAACCGGACGAGCTGCTCGCACTGGGCAAAGATCTGCTTATCGGGGTGACGCATTTCTTTCGCGATCCGCAGGCATTCGAGACGATTCAGAAAAAGGTCATTCCCGCCATCGCAGAAAGCAGGCGGCACGAACGGCATATCCGCGTCTGGGTTGCGGGATGCTCAACCGGCGAAGAAGCGTACACCCTCGCTATGCTGTTTCATCAATTCAACGAGCGTTCGGCGGAGCCCTACTCTGTCAAAATTTTCTCCACCGATCTGGACAAGGACGCGGTCGCTGCGGCCAGTCAAGGCATCTATCCTGAAGCGGCGATGACAAGCCTGCCGAAACCATGGATGAGGCGGTATTTTACCCGAACCGGAGACCTGTATCACATCGATAAAGACATTCGCAAGATGGTCGTGTTTGCGCATCACAACATGGTTGAGGACCCGCCGTTCAGCCGTCTGGACCTGATCGCCTGCCGCAATCTGTTGATCTACCTGCAATCCGAGACGCAGCAGAAGGTACTGTCGATGTTTCATTTCGCGCTTAATCCGGATGGGTTTATGTTTTTGGGACCGAACGAAACGATCGGCCGGCTTACGCATTTATTTGTTCCTTATGACCGCAAGTGGAATATTTTCAGGCAGCAGCCGCCGCCGGGACCGGGGCCGCTGTTCGCAAGCGAGATCGACAGGGGCAATTCTGAGGCTTCCCGGACACGTCCGATGGCAGCGGCCAAGCGGGGGCATCGGCAGTCTAAGGATTTGCAAAGCTTCATGAAAACGGACGAATTGTACACGGCTTTCGTGGACGAGCACATGCCGCCCTGTATGGTGATCGACGAAAACAATGAAGTGATCCATCTCAGCGGCAACGTGAATCCTTATGTAACGCTGGCGAAGGGAAGGCCGAGCTGGAACATTTACAAAATCGTCGAGGGTCGCCTGGCAGTGGCGATTATAACGGCCATACAAAAAGTCCGCAAAGAAAATCGTACCGTTTATTATAAAAACATGAAGGTAAGCAGCCCGGAGCCTCCGACATCCGTTAATTTGATCGTGAAGCCGTTTTCGTTGAAAAACAAAAAGTTCGACAAGCTGGTACTCGTTTTGTTCGAGAAGCCGGAGCATTTTGGCAATCCGGTCCGGGCCGCCGACGAATTTGAAGTCGAACCGAACGTCAACCATCGGATGATCGAGCTGGAGCAAGAACTGCGACAAGCGGAGGAGTCGCTTCAGGCGACGATCGAAGAGTTGGAGACGTCCAACGAGGCGCTTCAAGCGACCAACGAAGAGCTGGCGGCGGCCAATGAAGAGCTCGTGAGCACGAATGAAGAGCTTCAATCGGTGAACGAAGAGCTGGCTACGGTGAACTCGGAATATCAGTTTAAGCTTCAGGAACTGAGCGAAGCGAACGACGATATGAACAATTTTTTGATCACTGCCAACATCGGGACTGTCTTTTTGGACACCAACCTGTGCATTCGCCGGTTTACGCCTGCCATCACGAAGGAAATCAACTTACTTGAGGTCGATTGCGGGCGCCCACTCGGACATATTTCCCATAACTTCGATGACGACGGCATCGTGCGTGATGCCCAAAACGTGCTGAAGACGCTGATTCCCGTCGAGCGGGAGATTCGGAGCCGCAGCGGGCTGTGGTACAGCATGCGCGTCCTGCCTTACCGCACGAGCGATCATGTGATCAAAGGCATTGTCCTGACATTCGCGGACATTACGGAGCTGAAATCGGCCAACGAGCAGTTGCTCAAGCTTTCATATGCCATAGAGCAAAGTCCCTCCGTCACCGTCATTGCCGATGCGGAAGGAAAGATCCAGTACGCGAACCCCAAATTTACGGAGATGACCGAGTTCCAAATGGCCGAGGTGGCGGGTAGTTCCCTTCGCGAGTTGAATCATTGGAACGCCTCTTCAACCTCGTTCGAGGAAATCTGGAGCATGCTCTCGTCCGGACATGAGTGGAAGGGCGAGTTGGAATGTCGGCGCAAAAACGGGCCGAATTATTCGGAATCCGTCAAAATTTTGCCGATTAAAGATCAGGATAACCGTATTATTTATTATGTTAAAATCGCCGAGGACATTACGGAACGGAAGCAAACGGAGGAATTGCTGCGGAAATCGGAGATGCTGTCGGCCGTCGGCCAGCTTGCCGCAGGTATCGCGCATGAAATTCGTAATCCGCTGACCGCGCTCAAAGGCTTTACCAAGCTGATGGGCTCAGGCGGGCAGCACGGAAACTATTTGTCCATCATGGCGGACGAGCTGGAGCGGATCGAAGAGATCGTCGGCGAGCTGCTCGTGCTGGCGAAGCCGCAGGCGATCGACTTTTTGCCGAAATCCGTGGCTTCGATCCTGCATGACGTCATTATGCTGCTCGAAACGCAAGCCATCATCAGCAAGGTAACCATTGAAACAGACATCGAGGATGAGCTCCCGCTGGCAAGCTGCGTAGAAAACCAGTTGAAGCAGGTTTTCATCAACGTGCTGAAGAACGGGGTGGAAGCGATGTCGGGAGGCGGCACGTTCCTCGTCAAGGCGGAAAAGTCGGAGCGGGGCAGCATACGCATCAGCTTTATCGACCAAGGCTGCGGCATCCCGGAGAGCAAGCTGGCGAAGCTGGGACAACCGTTTTATACGACGAAAAACAAAGGAACGGGTCTCGGGCTTATGGTCAGCTACAAAATTATTGAAAACCATCGCGGGTCTATGACCATAACAAGCAAGGAAGGAGTCGGGACGACGGTTGTAATTGAACTCCCGGCGGTACCGTAAAATGAAAAAGCACCTGATTCGCAATATTGCGGATTCAGGTGCTTTTACTCGCTGCGCGGGTTTATTTTATGGCTACCGGCAGCTGCTTGATATTCCCCGGGTCGGGCGTGACGAACAGTGTTTTTTGATGATCGTAAATCACGAATCCGGGCTTGGCTCCGCTAGGCTTGCGCACGTGCCGGATGAGGGTATAGTCCACCGGCACCTGGCTCGATTCCTTGGCTTGGCTGAACCAGGCGGCAAGCTGGGCAGCTTCATGCAAGGTAGCATCGCCGTACTCGGCGCTGCGAATGACGACGTGAGAGCCCGGAATATCTTTCGTGTGCAGCCACGTATCGCCGGGGTGGGCGAGCCGGTTCGTTAAGTATTCGTTCTGCGTGTTGTTTTTGCCGACATAGATCGGGATACCTTCGCTTGAAGTGTAGCAGGCCAGAGCCGGCTTTTGGTTCGGCTTTTTTTTACGCCCTTTTTTGCCGCGGTCCCGCACGTAGCCTTGCTCCGTCAGCTCCTCGCGGATTTCCTCGATATCGGCCAATCCCGCGCTGGCAAGCTGCTGCAGCAAATTGTCTAAATAGCGGATTTCCTCGTGCGCCTCGGTCATTTGCTGCTGAACGGCAATCAAGCTGTTCTTGCTTTTGGTATATTTCTTGAAATACCGCTGGGCGTTCTCGGACGGCGTCAGCAGCGGATCAAGCTCGATCATGACGGGGCGCTGCTCTTCATCATAATAGTTCACGACCTCAATCTGCTTATCGCCTTTGCGGATTTGATGCAGCGAAGCGGTAAGCAGCTCGCCCAGGATGCGGAAGCGGTCCGCTCCGCGGGCGTCCTCCATCGTATCTTCCAGTTTTTCCATCTTCTTGATGTTTTTGCTGCGTTCATTGCTGAGCAGCCGGAACAGATCGGCTACACGCTGCTTCACGGTATCCCGCTCGGCCTTGTCTCCGTAATACGCCTCGAGGCAGGCGCTAATCGAGGCGAAACGCTGCGTCTCGCCCTGCACGTGGCTCAGGTCCGTAATGGAGAAAAACGTTTTGCCCGTCGACGCTTCTTCGACAATAACCGCTTCCGTCACTCCGGTTTGCAGCTTTTCGGTGAGTTCGCGGAACGGAGCCCACAGCTTCGCAGGCATTGCGGAAGGCGAAGACAAGCTCCCGTCGGCGGCGCGGTACACAAGCTCGCGGGCGACGAGCGGGCTGAACCCGCTGAAACGCGCGACAAGCGCCTGTTCCCAGAAGCGTGGGGAAGCGGGCTCATCGGCCGCCTCTGCCGCTTCGGCAAGGAGAGCGGTGAACCGCTCCTCGCTCATTCCGAACGGAAGCAGCTTGTGCTGCTCCGGCGGCGCCGTGTAGACGCTGCCCGGCATGACGATGCGGTAGCTGCTGATCGCCGGCGTGACGTGATGAATGCCGTCGGTAATGATCCCGGTCGCCGGGTCCTTCAAAATAATATTGCTGTGGCGGCCCATAATCTCCACGACGATGGTTTTGAGGCTGAGGTCTCCGAGCTCGTCGCGCTGCCGGATGTTCAGATGCAGTATCCGCTCGAGACCGGGCTGCTCAATCGCTTCGATGATGCCTCCCTCGCAATGCTTGCGCAGCAGCATACAGAACATGGGCGCTTCCAGCGGATTCAGGAAGCTCTGCTCGGTGAGATGCACCCGGGGGTAGGTGGGATTGGCGGACAGCAGCAGCTTCAGGTTGCGGCCGGCCGCGCGGATTTGCAGGATGATATCGTTTTCCGATGGCATCTGCACTTTATTGATTCGGGCCCCTACGCAGCATTGCAGCTCGCGGGCCAGACTGTGAACGACGAGACCGTCGAAAGACATGCGGGACAACTCCATTCTTCATGCGCAAAAAGCGATTTTTGAGTGCTACCTTCTATCATGCCATATTTTGAAGCAAATTTTAAGCTGTAAGACCCGGATGCCGTTTTCGGGACCGTTTTGTGGCCTGAGCCGACGGGAAGAGGGACGGTGTCGTGTCAATATTGGCGAGGCTGCTGTTTCTTCTTCCGAAGCCAATACAGCGCCGCCGCGATGACCGCGTTGCAAAGCACAAGACCCGTCAGCGCGGGTGCGACGACCGCGAAGCCGGAATCGCCGCCGAAATAAATGCTCCAGACGATCTTCAGCACAGCGATCAGATTCAGAACGAGTAGGCCGTACAGCCAGGATCGTTTCCAAAACGCATACGCGAGAGCGGCCAGCGACCCGGGCACCAGCAGAGTCATCAAAATTTTCGCCAAGTTCCATTGACCCAACAAGTAATCTTGCTCCATCTGTAAAAATTGACGCACGTGCGGGTTAATCACGGCCGGCTTCGAAAACCAGAACATGCTGCTCAGCAGCAGAAGAAGCACGACAGCGATTCCTTTGAGGCTGCGCCTATAGGCGAAGAAACAGAACGGTAGAAGAAATAACGGACGAATGTACCAGCTCAACACGTTTTGATGCCTTTCATAAGCCCAGAAAAACCATTCCTCCAGCATTTGTATTTACCTCCTCGAACGATTCGTTGCGGCGATGCCGTTTTCCACGATCCAAAGCAGGCTGTCGATCGTCTTCATAGCCTGCTCCTCGCTGCCGGACAAGGCTTGGTCGGCGTAATGCTCTGCGACGTACACGCTTAGGAACGCAATCAAATCGGCAAGCACTGGCGCATCGACGTCGGGGGCGATCCGGCCCGACTCCTTTTGACGCTCAATGAGCCGAATGAAAAATTCGTTGCTTTTGGCCGAGGCATCGTCGGTTATTTCCCGTTTCAGCCCGGGATCGCGAAGCTTGGCGAAATCTCCCGCGATCGAAGCAAGCTTCGGATGCGCCCGGTAGAAGCGAATGCCGGAGACAAACAGCCCTCGCACCGTTTGCAGAAGATCATTCCGTTCGAGATCGCGGAAGGCTGCGGCCGAGAAGTCCGCCTTTTGCCCGCCTATGACCTCCAGGACATGCTTGTAGAGGTCTTTTTTGTCTTCGAAATACTGGTAGAAGCTGCCTTTGGCAATGCCGGTTTTCGCGACGATACGCGAAATGCTGGCTTTGGCGTACCCGAGTTCGTAAAACTCTTCCACGGCCGTTTCGAAGATCAGGTTTCGCTTGTCGAAAGGCAAATTAAAAAATGTCGGATGCGGCATCAAACACAGCTCCTTTTGGATGTGACTATACGGTCATATGACTATATAGTCACATTATACATCGTTTCCGCATTTTTTCAATGATCTGTAGGGCGAACGGAGAGTGGCCCCGGTATTCCTTTCCCAGGTGCTAATTTCCAGCTTGTCTGAATACATTTAACGTAGACAACCTTTTGGGAGGGAAAAAGCAGATGAGTCAGAAGAAGTGGTATCAAATGTCGACGGAAGAAACTCTGCAGTCGTCCGGGACAGAGCCTTCAAAAGGGCTGACTATGGAGGAATCGGAAAAGCGTCTGGCAGCACACGGCAAAAACGAGCTGGCGGAAGGACAGGGCGTGTCTCCCGTGACGCTGTTTTTGAACCAATTCAAAGACTTCATGGTGCTCGTGCTCGCCGGAGCGACGCTCGTCTCGGGTCTGCTGGGCGAATATTTGGACGCGGTCGCGATCATTGCGATTATTATCATGAACGGCATTCTCGGCTTCGTGCAGGAATTCCGGGCGGAACGATCGCTGCGGGCGCTGAAGGAGCTGTCGGCGCCGAACGCCAAGGTGCTGCGGGAGGGCCAGGTGGAGCTCATACCGGCACGATGGCTGGTTCCGGGGGATATCGTCGTGCTGGAAAGCGGCGATCGGGTGCCGGCAGACATCCGCTTCATCGAGACGAATGGCCTTTATGCGGAAGAGTCCGCGCTGACAGGGGAATCCGTGCCGGTCGCCAAACATACGGCGCCGCTGGAGGGAGAAGACATCCCTCTGGGGGATCAGCGAAATGTAGGCTTTATGGGGACGATGCTGACGAGAGGAACGGCCAAAGGGGTCGTGGTCCGTACCGGCATGGCGACGGAGATGGGCAAGATCGCCGACCTGATCCAAAACACCGATGCCACCGAGACGCCTTTGCAGCACCGGCTTGAGCAGCTCGGCAAAATATTGATCGTCGTCGCGCTGGCGCTGACGGTGATGGTCGTGGTTGCAGGCATCCTGCACGGACAGGAGCCGTACGGCATGTTCCTCGCCGGGGTGAGCCTGGCGGTCGCCGCGATTCCGGAGGGGCTGCCGGCGATCGTGACGATCGCTCTGGCGCTCGGGGTACAGCGGATGATTCAGCGCAAGGCGATCGTCCGCAAGCTGCCTTCCGTCGAGACGCTCGGCTGCGCTTCGGTCATCTGCTCGGACAAAACCGGCACGCTGACGCAAAATAAAATGGCCGTGACCCATTTATGGACGGGCGGCGAGCTGCTTGAGGTGACGGGGAACGGCTACGACCCGCGCGGCGAAATTTTGAAGCAGGGGCAGCACGTCGATGTGCGGAAAAACCAGATGCTGCGCCGGCTGCTGCAGGTTTCCGTGCTCTGCAACAACGCGGAGCTGCGGGAGGAGCGGACGGAATCCAAAACAAAGCAGCCGGAAGCCGAGCAGGAGGGCGTGTGGAGCATTAAGGGCGATCCGACGGAGGGAGCGCTTGTCGTACTCGGGGCCAAAGCCGGCGTTACGCAGCAATCGCTCGAAGGCTTGTACCGGCGCGTCGTGGAATTCCCGTTCGATTCGGAGCGCAAGCGGATGTCGGTCATCGTCGAGCATCAGGGCGGCCGGATGGTCTGCACGAAAGGAGCGCCCGACGTTCTGGTGCAGCAGTGCGCCTACGTGCTGTGGGACGACAAAATCATCCCGTTCACTCCGACGCTCAAGCAGAAGGTGATGGCGGCGAACGAAGGGATGGCCAAAAACGCGCTCCGCGTGCTCGGCCTGGCTTACCGCGATTTGAAGCCGACGGAACGGAGCGAGGAAGAGACGGCGGTGGAAAGCCAGCTTGTTTTCGTCGGTCTGACCGGGATGATCGACCCGCCGCGCAAAGAAGCGCGGGAAGCGATTCTCAAATGCCGCAAGGCCGGCATCAAAACGGTCATGATCACCGGCGATCACCAGACGACGGCGGAGGCCATCGCCAGGCAGATCGGTATTTTGCCGCAGGACGGCCTCGCTCTGAACGGCCAGCAGCTTAGCGCGATGAGCGACGACGACCTGGATAAGCGAATCGGCGAGGTGTACGTGTACGCGCGCGTGTCGCCGGAGCATAAGCTGCGCATCGTCAAATCGCTGCAGCGCCAAGGCCACGTCGTGGCGATGACCGGCGACGGCGTGAACGACGCGCCGGCGATCAAGGCGGCGGATATCGGCATCGCCATGGGGATCAGCGGGACGGACGTATCGAAGGAAGCGTCCGCGCTCGTGCTCAGCGACGATAATTTTGCCACGATCGTCTCGGCCATCGAGGAAGGACGCGGGATTTACGAAAATATCCGCAAATTTATCCGCTACTTGCTCGCTTCGAATGTCGGCGAAATTTTGACGATGTTCCTCGCCATGCTGGCCGGACTGCCGCTGCCGCTCGTGCCGATTCAGATTTTATGGGTCAATCTCGTGACGGACGGCCTGCCAGCCATGGCGCTCGGCGTGGATCAGGCGGAGAAGGATCTGATGCAGCAGAAGCCCCGCCTGGCCAAAGAAAATATTTTCGCTCGCCGCCTTGGGTGGAAAATTATCAGCCGCGGCATTCTGATCGGACTGTGCACCCTGGCGGCGTTCTACATTACGCTCAAGCAGGGCGGGGACGGCCCGGGCGCGCTCGTCAAGGCGCAGTCGGTCGCTTTCGTCACGCTGGTGATGGCGCAGCTCATCCACGTATT
Source organism: Paenibacillus tyrphae (assembly GCF_027925525.1). Taxonomy (GTDB): domain Bacteria; phylum Bacillota; class Bacilli; order Paenibacillales; family NBRC-103111; genus Paenibacillus_G; species Paenibacillus_G tyrfis_B. The sequence goes on from NZ_BSDJ01000011.1 coordinate 39,775, forward strand.
CGATTGCCGCAGCTCACGCTCGATTTTCCACCGGAACCCGCTGCAGAACAAGTGGCTGGTGATGGCGGTCGTCTCGTCGCTGCTGCTGATGCTGCCGGTACTCTATGTAGAGAAGCTTCAGCCGATTTTCAAGACGGTGCCGCTCGGGGTTATGGATTGGGTGCTTGTGCTCGTATTTGCGGGTATCCCGACATTTCTGATGGGCATCGGAAGCCTGATGAGCAAGCCGCGGAAACGCAAGCCTGCTTCTTACGGAGGCGGCGGGGCGAAGGCGATGAAGCCGGTCGTACGGTAAAGAGGACAAGAGCCGGACCCTTGCGAAAGCAGAGGGTTCGGCGATTTGCATTTTCGCCCGAATTCGGATAAAATTTTGCGGAACCGCTATGCACGGCTGCGAATTTGCGATATAGTAGGGTGTAAAACGCTGAAATGGGAGCCAAAACGATGAATTTCACGAAAATGCAAGGGTTAGGCAACGATTTTATCGTCTTGCACGGCCACAAGGAGCTTCCTACGGACGCATCCGGGCAAGCGATCCGGTTGTGCGACCGCCATTTCGGCATCGGCGCGGACGGTCTTGTCTACCTGCTTCCTTCGGCAAAAGCCGATTATATGATGCGAATCATCAATTCCGACGGCTCGGAGGCGGAGCAATGCGGCAACGCCATCCGCTGTGCGGCCAAATATATTTACGATCACGAGCTTGTTCCCCGAGACAAGACGGAACTGACGATCGAAACGATCGGAGCAGGGGCGCAGGCGGTGCAGCTGACGGTCAAGGAAGGGCGCGTCACTGCGGTACGCGTCGATATGGGCGCGCCGGTATTGAATGGGCTCGAAGTTCCTACGATGATCGACGAGCCGCAGGTCATTGGGTATCCGGTCACCGTCGACGGACGCGAATTCCGGTTCACCGCCGTGTCGATGGGCAACCCTCACTGCGTCATTTTTGTCGAGGACGCCGTCGGAACGGATCTGTACGCCTGGGGCCCAAAGCTCGAAACACACGCTTTGTTTCCACGTAAAATTAATGTAGAGTTTGCGACGGTCCAAAGGCGCGATTACGCCGATATGCGGGTGTGGGAACGCGGTGCGGGTCCGACGCTTGCCTGTGGAACGGGCGCCTGCGCGACGCTGGTGGCCGGGGTGCTTACCGGACAAATGGACCGGGAAGCGGTCATTTCCTTAAAAGGCGGCGAGCTTCGGATCGAATGGAGCGAATCGAATAATCATGTCTATATGACCGGACCGGCGGAAATCGTGTTTAAAGGAACGCTGTAAGGTCCATCATGGAGAGAAGGGAGATGCCGTTGGTGAAACCGGATTTGCGAGAAGCTCTCAGACGTCAGGTGCTGGTAGGGGACGGGGCCATGGGTACGTACCTGTATCAGATGGGTTTTCCTGTCGGCATTTCTTATGAAGAATTAAATTTGTTGGAGCCCGATGTCATTATGGACGTGCATCGGCGCTATTACGAAGCCGGAGCGCGTTTAATCGAGACCAATACGTTCTCGGCGAACCGCGAAAAGCTGTCCAAATACGGGCTGGAGCAAGAGATGGAGGCGATCAACCGCGCCGGCGTCGAGCTGGCCAGAAAAGCGGTTGGAGACGACGCCTATGTTGTCGGCGCTATCGGCTCGATCCGGGCGGGCAAACGCAAAAATGTCCGCACCGTCAAGGTTAAGGAAGATTTGCGCGACCAAATCGAGGTGCTTGTCGATACGCCGGTGGATGGGCTGCTGCTCGAGTCGTTCTACGATCTGGAGGAAATGCTGATCGCTTTGAGGCTGATCCGCAAGGTCAGCGAGCTTCCGGTCATTTGCCAGTTTGCGACCGAAGGAACGGACTCGACGCATGACGGCATCCTGTTGACGGAAGCGTTCCGGAAACTGACGGCGGCCGGGGCGGACGTTGTCGGTTTCAACTGCCGGAGCGGTCCGAACGGGCTGATGCGTTCGCTCCAGCGGGTCGCCGGCATGGAGGGCGCGCCGCCATTCTCGGTGTTCCCGAACGCAGGGATCGCCGACTATGTGGACGGACGCTACACCTATGCAGCGACTCCGGAATATTTCGGGGAAACCGCCCGGAAATTCGTCGACTTGGGAGCGCGCATTGTCGGCGGATGCTGCGGCACGACGCCCGAGCATATCGCCGCTATGGCGCAGTCGCTTCAGAACTATGCGCCCGACCCGGATGCTTTGCGCTTGCTGCAGGAAACCGGCGAGGGAAGCGAGACCGGCCGCATTGTGACGCGTCTGCAGCCCGTACCGACGCCTTCTGCTCCGGAGCCGAATCTCGCCGAGCTCGCGAAGGAGCGCTATACCGTCATCGTGGAGCTTGACCCGCCGCGCGATCTGGACATCGAGAAGTTCATGCAGGGGGCGCAGGCGCTCAAAAATGCCGGAGTCGACGCGTTGACGATGGCGGACAATTCGCTCGCCGTCACACGGATGAGCAACTTGGCGCTCGGCAGTCTGGTAAAAGAGAGAATCGGCATGAAGCCGCTCATTCACATCGCGTGCCGGGATCGCAACATGATCGGTACCCAATCGCATATGATGGGGCTTCATGCGCTCGGCATCGACCATGTGCTGGCCGTGACAGGCGATCCGGCCAAATTCGGCGATTTGCCGGGCTCGAGTTCCGTATACGATCTTACATCGTTCGAGATCATTCGGATGATCAAGCAACTGAACGAGGGAATCGCTTTTTCCGGCAAGTCGCTGAAGAAAAAAGCGAATTTCGTCGTCGGCGCCGCTTTCAATCCCAACGTCAAGCATTTGGATAAAGCGGTGCAGCGGCTTGAGCGCAAAATCGAGTCCGGTGCCGATTATATCATGACCCAGCCGGTCTATAATGCGGAGCTGATCGAGAAGATGTACGAGGCCACAAAGCATCTGGACGTTCCGATTTTCATCGGCATTATGCCGCTCGCCAGCGGGGGCAACGCCGAATACCTGCATAACGAGGTTCCGGGCATTCAGCTATCGGACGAAGTCCGGCAGCGGATGAACGGGCTCAAGGGCGAGGAAGGACGGGCCATGGGCGTGCAGATCGCCAAGGAGCTTCTCGATGCGGCGATGCGTTATTTTAAAGGAATCTATCTGATGACGCCGTTCCTTGCCTACGAGATGACCGTACAGCTGACGGAGTACGTTTGGGAGAAAGCGCATCGGCTTGATTCCCACTTGTACCCACTATCAAAATGAATTAGAATAGGATAATGGATGTGAAGGCCATGGTCATCAGTATGACCGGCTTCGGACAAGCCGCACGTACGACGGACGGCTTCCGGATCCAGATTGACCTGAAATCGGTCAATCACCGTTACTGCGAGATCGTGGTACGGATGCCCCGGGAATTTGCCCGTTACGAGAACGCGGTTAAAGCCGCCGTTCAGCAGCATGTAAGGCGCGGGCGTGTCGATGCGTTCGTTACGGTCGAACGCGACCGCGACGTACCGCAAGCCGTCGAGATCGATTGGAGCTTGGCGATGGGCTATGTTCAGGCTGCCGAACAGCTGCGGGAGCGCTTATCCCTCAAGGACGAGCTGAGCCTGCGCGATTTGATTGCCATTCCCGGCCTGGTTGCGATCGGGCAGAATCAGGAGATGGCCGAGGAGCGGATGGAAGCCGAGCTCGTTGCCTGCGCAGCCGAAGCGGCAAGGGAGCTTTCGGACATGCGCAAGAAGGAAGGCGCCTTTCTTCACAGCGATCTTCTGCAGCGTATCGGGACGATGGAGCATTATTGCAGCACAGCTTCGGGGATTGCGCCTCAAGTGGTCCATGACTATGCCGGCAAGCTCCGCGCCCGGATCGAAGAGCTTTTGCAGCAAGCGCCTCCGGACGAGCAGCGGCTTGCCATGGAGATCGCCGTTTTCGCCGACCGTGCCAGTATCGCCGAAGAGCTGACCCGTCTGCAAAGCCACTGCAAGCAGTTCCGGGAACTGTTGAAATCTTCCGAGCCGGTGGGCCGCAAGCTCGATTTCCTCGTTCAAGAGATGAATCGGGAAGCGAATACGATCGGTTCCAAAGCGAATCACGCCCAGCTGGCCGCCGTGGTGGTCGACATGAAAGCGGAGCTCGAAAAAATGCGGGAGCAGATTCAAAATATCGAGTAATTTTAGTAATTAACTCTTTCTTTTGAAATGATTTTTGTTTGTTGCGGTTGGCGGAGAACAGAGGATCTGCCGGAGCATATGCTTCCGATGCAGTTTTCCTTTGCGGAAAACTTGTAGTTTACGTGCCGCCTTTGAAATCGGGTTCTTACCACAAAGGAAGTTCATGAAGAACCCGATTTCAAGAGCGGCTGGAGGCAGATGCTGCTGATTCGCAGCCACTGACAAACAACCTCTCATTTTAAAAGAAAGTTCCAGGGGGAACCTATAACAATGGCGATCAAACTAATCAACATCGGTTTCGGGAATATCGTATCTGCGAATCGAATTATTTCCATTGTCAGCCCGGAATCGGCACCGATCAAACGGATCATCCAAGAAGCGCGCGACCGCCATATGCTGATCGATGCGACTTACGGTCGCCGCACCCGCGCCGTCATTATCACGGACAGCGATCATGTCATTTTGTCCGCGGTACAGCCGGAAACGGTGGCGCATCGACTTTCCAATAAGGACGATGATCATGACGAGTAATGTAGGTTATACTCCTGCGGATAAGGGAATTTTGATCGTGCTTTCCGGTCCTTCCGGCGTCGGCAAGGGTACCGTCTGTAAAGCGCTGCGGGGCTGTGCGCCGGATATTGTATATTCGGTTTCCGCAACAACGCGGGCTCCGCGGCAGGGCGAAGTGGATGGAGTCAATTATTTTTTTAAGAGCAGGGAACAATTCCAGCAAATGATCTCGCAGGACCAGATGCTGGAATGGGCGGAATACGTAGGCAATTATTACGGAACACCGCGCAAGTTCGTACAAGACACGCTGAACGCAGGCAAGGACATTATTTTGGAGATCGAAGTGCAGGGTGCGCTGAAGGTGAAGCAGAAGTTCCCGGAAGGGGTATTCATCTTTCTGCTGCCACCGTCGCTGCCGGAGCTTGAAAGCCGCATCGTCGGACGCGGTACAGAATCCGAGGAAACGATTCGCAGCCGTATGTCGGTGGCGGTCGACGAGATCGCGATGATGGAGCATTACGATTACGCTATCGTCAACGATCAAGTAGATCTCGCCTGTTCCCGTATCCGCAGCATTCTGACAGCGGAGCACTGCCGCAAAGACCGGATGGTTTCCAAAATTCAACACTGGATGGCTGAGGTGAAAAAATAACATGTTGTATCCTTCAATCGACAAGCTTTTGGACAAGGTAGATAGCAAGTATTCGCTCGTAGTAGCGGCCGCCAAGCGGGCGCGCATGCTGCGTGACGGTTCCAAAACTGAAGTAAAGCAAAAGAAGTCGCATAAATATGTAGGTCTGGCTCTGGAAGAAATCTATGAAGACCATATTTCCTACGAGAAATTGCAAAACAAAGAGTCCTTAAAGTAAACAACAACCCTCGTGGTTGTTATTTTTTTCGCAAGGATACGATTCATTGCCCGTAAGGGAAAGGAGCGAAGCCCCATGTTGAACGGAAAAACGGTCTTGCTCGGGGTAAGCGGCGGCATTGCCGCTTACAAAGCGGCGGCGGTATGCAGCAAGCTGACGCAGGCGGGAGCTGACGTGCGTGTGATCATGACGGAATCGGCAACCAAATTTGTAGCGCCGCTGACGTTTCAAACGTTGTCGAGACACGACGTCATCGTCGATACGTTCGACGAAAAGGACGCTTCCGTCGTATCTCATATTGATCTGGCCGACAGGGCGGACGTCGTCGTGATCGCCCCGGCCACCGCCAATGTCATCGGCAAAATTGCGCTGGGCCTCGCCGACGATATGCTCAGCACGACGCTATTGGCCACCACGGCGCCGATTCTCGTTGCTCCCGCCATGAACGTACATATGTATGCGCACCCTGCGGTACAGGCCAACATGCAGAAGCTTGCGGAACGCGGCGTCCGGTTCATCGAGCCCGGCACGGGGCAGCTGGCTTGCGGCTATGTGGGCAAGGGCCGCCTGGCGGAGCCGGAAGAGATTGTGGCTGCGGTCGAACGGTTTTTCCAAGAGAAACGGCTGCTTGAAGGGAAGCGTGTTCTGGTAACGGCCGGCGCGACGGTGGAACGGATCGACCCCGTGCGGTACTTGACCAACGATTCCTCGGGCAAAATGGGCTACGCGATCGCCGAGGAAGCGCAGCGGATGGGGGCAAACGTAACGCTCGTCACGGGTAAAGCTTCGATTGCCGCACCTGCCGGCGTGACCGTGGTCAAAGTCGAATCCACGGTGGAGATGATGGAAGCGGTCCTTTCCCGGCTGCCCGAGCAGGATGTAATTATTAAGGCGGCGGCTGTGGCTGATTACCGGCCTGCGGAGCAGGCGGAGCACAAAATCAAGAAAAACGAAGACGAAATGACGATGCGGCTGGTGAAAAATCCGGATATCTCGCAAGCGGTCGGCGAACGGAAGAAGCCGTCGCAGCTTCTCGTCGGATTTGCAGCTGAAACGCAGCATTTGGAGACGTTTGCGCAGGAAAAGCTGAAGAAGAAGCGCTGCGATCTGTTGGTAGCCAACGACGTGACGATGGAAGGCGCTGGCTTCGGCACGGATACGAACGTCGTACGGATTTATGATTCCGGGGGGCTGGTTGAAGCGCTGCCTCTGATGTCGAAAGGACAAGTCGCGGCCAGATTGCTCGCGCTAGTTGCGGATCGTCTCGGAAAGGAGAGATGACCGACGAATGTACGCCAAAGTCATTGTGGATGTCCCGGCCCGGCCTACGAACCGGGCATTTGACTATATTGTGCCGGAAATGATGCAGGACTACATCGCCGTAGGGAGCCGTGTAGGCGTTCCCTTCGGCCCGCGGACCGTACAGGGGTTTGTCGTGGAGCTTCACGATGGAACCGACCTTGACCCGGAGAAGCTGAAGCCGATCCGTCAGACGTTGGACGTCACTCCCCCGCTAACTCCCGAGCTGGTAAAGCTGGGCCGCTGGATCAGCCGAACATATCTTTGCCACGAAATTATTGCGTTGCAAGCGATGATCCCCGGCGCGCTTAAGGCCAAATACGAACGGCATGTTAAGGCGGCCGATGACCTGGAGAACGAAGAAAAGCAGCCGGAGCTGCTGCCTCTGCTCCTCCCCGAGCAGGAAGAAATCCTCGCTTATGTCCGCAAGCACGAATCGGTCGAGCTGGAATCGCTCCTGCAAACATTTTCGGAAAAAGGCGCACTGATCAAGCAGCTGCTGGAGGACGGCCGGCTGACGGAAATTCAAATGGTCAAAGATCGGATGTCTACGAAAAAAGCGCTGTATGTGTTTCCGCCGAACGATCCCGATCAGATGGAAGCGTGGCAAGCCGAACTACCGGCCCGTGCGGCCAAGCAAAAGCAGGTGCTCGCTTTTCTGCAGGAGCATCCCGAGCCGATCAAGTTGACGGAGCTTCTGACGAAGCTCCAAATCACCGCTGCAGCGGTCAAGGGGCTCGTCGAACGAGGCTGGCTTCGGCTGGAGGAAACCGAAGTACAGCGCGATCCCTATGCGTCGCGGACCTTTAAGCCGACCTCGCCGCTCCCGCTGACGCCCGAGCAGCAATCGGTGTTCGAACGGATCAGAGAAGCGGCGCAAGGACGGACGCGGCGCGTCTTTTTGCTGCACGGCGTGACCGGCAGCGGCAAGACGGAGGTCTATCTCCAGTCCATCCAATCCTGCTTGGATCAAGGCCGCGAAGCGATTGTGCTCGTGCCGGAAATTTCGCTAACGCCCCAGATGGTCGAACGGTTCAAAGGAAGGTTCGGCAACCGGGTCGCCGTACTGCACAGCCGTCTCTCCAACGGAGAACGCTATGACGAATGGCGCAAAATCGTGCGCCGGGAAGTCAGCGTTGTGATCGGCGCGCGCTCGGCGATTTTTGCGCCATTTACGAATATTGGACTCATAATTATCGATGAAGAACACGAATCAACCTATAAGCAGGAAGAAAGCCCGAAATATCATGCCCGTGATGTCGCGATCGCCCGGGCGGGCGAACATGGAGCCTCGGTCGTACTGGGTTCCGCTACGCCTTCGCTGGAAAGCATGTACCGGGCTTCCGTCGAGGCCACGGCTTTAGCAACCCCGGATCGTCCGGCATTCGAATTGCTCTCCATGCCTTCGCGCGTCGAGGGAAGGCCGCTGCCGCGGGTGAACATCGTCGATATGCGCGAGGAACTGAAAAACGGCAACCGGTCGATGTTCAGCCGCGCCTTGTATAAAGCGATCGAAGATCGGTTACACAAGAAGGAACAGGTCGTCCTGCTGCTGAACCGGCGCGGGTACGCCACGTTCGTCATGTGCCGCACCTGCGGCTATGTCGCGGATTGTCCGCATTGCGATATCTCGCTGACGTACCATCAAAGCTCCAAGGCGATCCGCTGTCATTACTGCGGCTACGCGGAGCGTGAATTGGCCGTCTGTCCAGATTGCGGCAGCGAGCATATCCGCCACTTCGGCACGGGAACGCAGCGGGTCGAGGAGGAGCTCGGCAAGTTGTTTCCCGGCATTCGCGTCATTCGCATGGACGTCGACACGACGACGGAAAAGGGCTCGCACGAAAAATGGCTCACGATGTTCCGCAACCGTCAGGCCGACGTGCTCCTCGGAACGCAAATGGTCGCTAAGGGGCTTGATTTTCCTTACGTGACGCTCGTCGGCGCGCTAGCTGCCGATTCCGTTCTGAACCTGCCCGATTTCCGCGCAGCCGAACGGTCGTTCCAGCTGCTGACGCAGGTGGCGGGACGCGCCGGGCGGCACGAGCTGCCTGGCGAGGTGTTCGTGCAAACGTACACGCCGGAGCATTACAGCATTATGAGCGCGAGCAAGCATGATTATATGGGCTTTATGCGCAAAGAGATGCTGATGCGCAAGCTGCATAATTACCCGCCGTTTCACCGGCTGGTTTTGATTACGCTGTCGCACGAGCAGGTACAGCTGCTGCTTCGCGCAGGCGAAATGCTCGCTTCCCGTCTCAAGGAGCTGGCGCAGACGATGCAGGCGGACGGAACCGAGCTGGAGGTGCTGGGGCCCGTCGCTTCGCCGATCTCAAGGATCAAAGATAGATATCGGTTTCAATGCATGATAAAATATCGGGGAGAGACGGACATCTCCGCCTTGGTGCAGAAAGCGGCCGCCGTGCTTGACGATATCGCGAAGCAGCAAAAGCTGACGGTGTCGATCGATGTCGATCCCCAAGTATTAATGTAAGTGCAACCGGCCCGTGTGGCCGGAATATACATAACGTATCAGTCCGGCTGTGAAAAGCCGGTTCATTCTCTTGAACTGAAAAGGATGGTGCACGAAATGGCAATCAAAATTATCGTGAAGGACCCGGACCCGGTGCTGCGTGAAAAATGCAAGCCCGTTCCTAAAATTACGCCGAACATTCATAAGCTGCTGAACGATATGGCGGATACGATGTACGATGCGGAGGGCGTAGGACTGGCCGCGCCGCAGATCGGCATTCTCAAGCGGGTCATCGTCATGGACGTCGGCGATGAGCATGGCTTGATCGAGCTGATCAATCCGGAGATCATTGAACGGGAAGGGGAACAGTTCGGACCGGAGGGCTGCTTAAGCATTCCCGGATTTACGGGCGATGTGAAGCGGGCTGCCCGAGTGAAGGTCAAGGGCCTCAACCGCGACGGCGAAGAGATCGTTATCGAAGGGACCGAACTGCTGGCCCGCTGCATCCAGCATGAGGTGGATCATTTAAACGGGGTGCTGTATACGGACTTGGCGGAAAAAATGTATCGCAGCGAGCAAGAGGATCGTGATGACGCATGAGAGTGATCTTTATGGGCACGCCGGATTTCGCCGTGCCGTCTCTCCAGACGCTGCTGAACGATAGAAATCTGGAGGTCGTCGGGGTCGTCACGCAGCCGGACCGTCCGGTCGGGCGCAAACGCGTGCTGACGCCGACCCCCGTCAAGGTCGAGGCGGAGAAGCACGGCTTGCCCGTGCTTCAGCCGGAACGGCTGCGCCGCCCGGAGTCCGTCGAGGAGATCCGCGCTCTGCAGCCGGATCTGATCGTGACGGCCGCCTTCGGACAAATTTTGCCGAAATCGGTACTCGATCTGCCGAAGCTGGGCTGTATTAATATTCATGCGTCGCTGCTCCCCAAATACCGCGGCGGAGCGCCGATTCACTACGCCGTGATGAACGGCGACGCCGTCACCGGCGTAACGATCATGTATATGGCGGAAGGCTTGGATACCGGCGACATGATCAGCAAAATCGAGGTGCCGATCGAGGACAGCGATACGACCGGTACGATGTTCGACAAGCTGAGCTTGGCCGGAGCGAAGCTGCTGGAGCGGACGCTGCCGGATTTGCTGGCGGGCCGCGTGCAGCCGGAGCCGCAGAACGATGCGGAAGCGGTATATTCGCCGAACATCACCCGCGAGCAGGAACTTATCGATTGGACAAAGCCGGCGGAGCAGCTGTGGAATCTGGTGCGGGGGCTGCATCCCCGTCCGGGAGCTTACACGCTGTGGAACGGCGAAGTATTGAAAATATGGACGTGCGCCAAGCCCGACGAGTCGGATCAGGCATCTGAAGGCGTACAGCCGGGTACCGTGCTGGAAGCGGGAGAACGCGGGATCGCCGTCGCTGCCGGACAAGGCGTGCTGAGGATCACGGAGCTGCAGCCGGCGGGCAAGAAGGCCATGGACGCCGCCGCGTTCGCGCGAAGCGGACAGCTGGCGCCGGGCACCGTGCTTGGGACATCGGACGTTTGAGCTATAGAAGAAAAGCGGAGGAATTATGAGCGAAACGAATCAACCGTCCTCCGGACGGACCAAGCAGGCGGGGGCGGCAGGAGGCAAACGAACCGACGGTGGGGCTTCGGGCGGAGCCCGGGGAAGCCGTCACGGGAATGTTCCCAGGGCAAGCAAAGGCCCGGCTCAAGGCTCGGCCAGGGAAGCGGCCCTAGACGTGCTGGTGCGAATCGAGCAGGACCGTTCATACAGCAATTTGCTGCTCAACCAGACGCTGCAAAAGTACAAGCTGGATAAGCCGGACGCGGGGCTCGCGACCGAAATCGTCTACGGAACGGTGCAGCGGCTCGGCACGATCGACTTTTTCCTGGAGCGGTTCGTCAGCAAAGGGCTGGCGAAGCTGCAGCCCTGGGTTCGCAACTTGCTGCGGTTGAGCTTTTACCAGCTTCACTACTTGGACCGGATTCCGGACCATGCGATCGTCAACGAAGCGGTCAATATCGCGAAGCGGCGGGGCCATCAAGGCATCTCCGGCATGGTCAACGGCGTGCTGCGCAGCGTGTTCCGCAGCAAAAGCGAGCTTGTCCTGCCTGCCGGGCTGCCGGCCGAGCGGCGCATCGCGCTTGCGCAGTCGCACCCGGAGTGGCTGGTGCGGCACTGGGTCCGCGAGTTCGGCGAGCAGACGGCCGAGCGGCTCTGCGAGGCGAACAACACGCCGCCGCGCGTGAGCCTGCGCGCGAATGCGCTGAAGCTCGGCCCGGGCGAGCTGGCCGAGCGGTTTCGGCATGGAGGGCTCGAAGCGGAGCCCTCCGCCGTTGCGCCCGCCGGCGTGATCGTTCGCGGCGGCGGCAACATGGCCCTCTCGCCGGACTATGCGGCGGGCCTGTATTCGGTCCAGGACGAGAGCTCCATGCTTGTCGCGGAATGGGTGGACCCGCAGCCGGGCGAGCGGGTGCTGGACTGCTGCGCCGCGCCTGGCGGCAAGACGACGCACCTTGCGGAGAAGATGGGCGACCGCGGCGAAATCGTCGCTTGCGATGTGCACGAGCATAAGCGAAAGCTCATCGAGGAGCAGGCGGAGCGCCTCGCCCTGCGGTCGATTCGGACGCTGACGGCGGACGCCCGCCGGCTGGCGGAGCAGTTTGCCCCGGAAAGCTTCGACCGCATCCTGCTCGACGCCCCCTGTTCGGGGCTTGGCGTCATCCGCCGGAAGCCGGATATGAAGTGGAGCAAAAGCGAAGTGGAGCTAACGGAGATCTGCGATATCCAACGGGAGCTGCTGGAGGCGGTGCATCCGCTGCTTAAACCGGGCGGCGTGCTGGTGTACAGCACGTGCACGGTGGAGAAGGCCGAGAATGAAGACATGATCCGAGCCTTTTTAGAGCGCCATCCTTCGTTTGCGCCGGACCTGCCCGAAGTGTCGGAGGCGCTCCAAGAGCGGCTGGACGAGGAGCTTGCCGCGGTGCGGATTATGCCGTACGATTACGGTTCGGACGGCTTTTTCATCGCCCGGCTGCGCAAGCGAGCATAGAACCGCAAAATGTGGTAAAATAAAACGTGGCCTTTTCGGCGGATTGTCCCCGAAAGGGCCTCACTATAGACTAAACAGGTTGTGATGCATACAATGAACGAAATAGAAAGCAGATGGCAGCCGAAAAACGAAAAGCCGTACGTCTACGACTTTACCCTGGAGGATTGGCAGCAGTGGGTCAAGGACAACGGAGAGGCGGGCTTTCGCGCCGGCCAAATTTTCGATTGGCTGTATGTGAAAAGAGTTTCAAGCTTCGACGAGATGACGAATCTTCCGAAAACGCTCAGGGATCGGCTTATGGAGCAGTTCGACTTCGTCACGCTCACGGAAGTGGCGCATTACCGTTCGAAGGACGGGACCGTCAAGTTTTTGTTCGAGCTTAGCGACGAGAATGCGATCGAAACGGTCATCATGAAGCACAGCTACGGGAACAGTATCTGCGTAACGACGCAGGTTGGCTGCCGGGTCGGCTGTACGTTTTGCGCCTCGACGCTCGGCGGGTTGAAGCGGAATTTGACGTCCGGCGAGATCATCGCTCAGGTCGTCAAGGCGCAGCAGCTCTTGGACGAAACGCAGGAGCGGGTCAGCAGCATCGTCATCATGGGAATCGGCGAGCCGTTCGAGAATTACGACGCGGTGATGAAGTTTCTCAAGGTGATGATCCATCCGAAGGGGCTGAATATCGGCCAGCGGCACATTACAGTATCGACGAGCGGCATCGTTCCGAACATTTACCGGTTTGCCGACGAGGATACGCAGATCAATCTGGCGATTTCGATCCATGCGCCGAACGATGCGCTGCGTTCCAAGCTGATGCCGGTCAACCGCCGGTATCCGTTTGCCGAGCTGATCGAAGCCTGTCAATATTACGTCGCAAAAACCGGACGGCGTATTACGTTCGAATACGCGCTGATGGGCGGCGTGAACGATCAGGCCGAGCACGCGGAGGAACTGGCGAAAGTATTAAAAGCATTTCCGATGGCGCACGTGAACTTGATTCCGGTCAATTTCGTTTCCGAGCGCGACTATGTGCGTACGCCGCGGAATGATATCTTTACGTTCCAACGCATTCTGGAACGCAACAAAATCAACGCCACCATACGCCGGGAGCAGGGCAGTGATATCGCGGCCGCCTGCGGGCAGCTGCGGGCGAAGCATATGGAGTCGGGTGCGAGGTGAAGCAAGCGATGCTGAGATTGGCTTATCAATCCGATATCGGCCGGGTGCGGGCGGTCAATGAGGACCGCGCGGCCGTTCAAGAAGGCTTGAACGGCTGGACCCTCGCCATTGTCGCAGACGGCATGGGAGGCCATCAGGCCGGAGATATCGCAAGTCAAATGGCGGTGGAGCTTATCCCGCTGAAGGTGAAGTCCTTGGACCCGAACCGGTCGTCCGAGGAGAGGCAGCATAAATTGAAAGAAGCGATCGAAGCCGCCAACGATAACATTTTCGAATTTGCGTCCGGACGCGAAAATTACCACGGGATGGGGACGACCGTCGTTGCCGTGCTGGCAAACGACGAGCGGGCTGTCGTTGCGCATATCGGCGACAGCCGCGTATACCGGATTCACGACGGGCAGATCGAGCAGTTAACGGAGGATCATTCGCTTGTCAACGAGCTGGTCAAAAGCGGCCAAATCACCCGTGAGGAAGCGAGCCACCATCCACGGCGCAACGTTCTGACGCGGGCGCTCGGCACCGAGCCGACGATCGAGGTGGATGTGCAGGAAATCGGTTGGGGCCCCGGAGACTTGCTGCTGCTGTGCAGCGACGGACTAAGCAGCCTGGTTGAGCCGGGCCAAATGCTCCAAACCGTGGAGGAGACGGACGGTTTGGAGCGTAAGGTGGACCGCTTGGTCCAGGCTGCGCTGGCTGCCGGGGGCGACGACAACGTAACGGTATTGCTGATTGAGAACGGGCCGGGTTCGGCGGTAGATGACGACGGAGAAGCGGGGTGAGGAAGGAATGATCGGTAAGCAGCTTGGAGGACGCTACGAGATTTTGGGACGCGTCGGCGGCGGCGGAATGGCCATCGTATACAAAGGACTCGATATTTTATTGCATCGGCATGTCGCCGTGAAGGTGCTGCGTCAGCAGTACGTGCACGACGAAGAATTCATTCAGCGTTTTCGCCGCGAAGCGCAAGCCGCAGCCTCCTTGTCGCATCCGAACGTGGTCAGCATATACGACGTCGGCCAAGAGGAAGACATCCATTACATCGTGATGGAATACATCGAGGGAACGACCTTGAACGAGCTGATTAAGGAAAGGGCACCGCTGCAGGTGGAGGAAGCCGTTCATATTGCGGGCCAGATTTGCGACGCTCTCGATCACGCGCATCATAATCAAATTATTCATCGCGATATTAAGCCTCACAACATTTTGATCGGCAAAAACGGCCGCGTCAAAGTGACCGACTTCGGGATCGCCCGCGCCGTCACTTCTTCCACGATTACGCAAACCGGCTCCGTCGTCGGCTCGGTTCATTATTTTTCGCCCGAGCATGCCAAAGGAACGCCGACCGGCGAGCAATCGGACTTGTACTCTCTCGGGATTGTCATGTACCAGATGCTGACTGGCCGGCTGCCGTTTCTCGGCGAAAGTCCGATCAGTGTAGCATTGAAACATTTGCAGGAGGATGTCGAAGAACCGCGCAAGGTGAATCCGCTCATCCCGCAAAGCGTGGAAAACATCATTCTGCGCGCGATGCGCAAAAGCACGTCCGAGCGGTACCGTTCGGCCAAAGACATGCTGAGCGACCTCGAGTCGTGCCTGCTGCCGCACCGTCGCAACGAGCCGAAAGTCAACTTTATGGACGACGATGAGCTGGATGAGGAAAAGACACGGGTCATGCCCGCGCTGCGGCCGGGACAATACGCTGTTGTGGATGACGACGACGATCCGCAGCCCCGCGCGAAGGAAACGGCGCCGCCTGAGACGAAGAAAAAGGGCTGGGTCAAGCCGTTGGTCTGGTTCGTTGTGCTCATGGCGCTCGTCGGCGGTATGTGGTATGCGGTCCAGTACGTGCAGCAGAAATTGGCAGTACAGCGGGTCGATATCCCAAATGTGGTGGATAAGCCGCTTGCTGAAGCAACGAAGATTTTAGAGGACAACAAGCTTCGGGTGGAAGTGGAGCGCCAGAATGATGAGGCGAAGCCGAAAGATATCGTCATTCGGCAGAGCCAGTCGAATATGCAGGTTAATGCGGGTGCGACGATCAAGCTGACTGTCAGCGATGGGCCCGAAAGTAAAAAAATGCCCGATGTTACCAAGCTGAAGCTGGCGGATGCCAAAACAAAGCTGATCTCTCTTGGCTTCAAGTCGGAAAATATAAAGATCGATCAAAAGTTTCTGGAAGCCGAGCCGGAAACGGTGACGTCTCAAAAGCCTGCGGTGAATGAGGAGTACACGTTGCCGGGCGATGTTAAGGTCGAGCTTACCGTTAGCAAAGGACGAGAAACGTTCAAAATGCCGAACCTGATCGGCAAAACGGAAAACGAAGCCAAATCGATCCTTAGCGAAAAAAATCTGAAGCTTTCCAAGGACGGGATTGTCCGCCAGCCGAGCTACAAGCAGAGCAAGGGGCGTGTGACGAAGCAATTTCCGTTCGAGCCGGACGACGACGTAACGCCGGGTACGGAAATTACGCTGACCGTCAGCTCGGGCCTTCCGCCGGAAGCGGGACAGATGACCGTACCGGTGCAAATTAAGCCGACCAAGGAAGGGCAGGCGGGTACGGCTAAAGTCATTCTGAGCGATGCGGCGGTCGAAAATTCGGAATACCAGAAGCTTACGAACGTGACCAAGACGGAAACGCTTGAGGTGAAGCTGGTCGTCTCGCCGGATAAAGATGCGACGATCCAGATTCGCGGGGATAACATTCAGAATGATTCGATTACGATCACCTATAAGGATTATCAGGATCAAAAAGGCGGCAAGACTCAGTCTCAGTCGAACGGTACCGGTACGCCATCGAATGCTGGCACCGGGACGAACGGCGGCGGCAAGACCGAGCCACCGGCAACTCCGGCTTCCGGCACGGGGGCCGAGAGCGGCAAGCAGACGCAGCAGGGAATCGGCGGAACGACGACGACGCCGACCGGGCAGAACGGAGGCGCAGCAACGCCTCCGGCCGGGAATACGACGGGCACAGGAGGCAAGAATCCATAATGCCAACCGGGTTAATCGTGAAGGCGCTAAGCGGATATTATTACGTGCTTGCCGACGACGCGCAGACGACTGAAGCGGTGCAATGCCGGGCGCGGGGGATTTTCAAGAAGCGCGGCATCTCGCCGCTTGTCGGCGACCGCGTGGTGTACGGGCTGACGGAGAACGGGGAAGGAACGGTCGACGAAATTCTTCCCCGCTCCTCCGAGCTGATCCGGCCGCCGGTGGCAAATATCGATTTGGCTGTACTGGTGTTCTCGGTAACCGAGCCGGCGCTTAATTTGCCACTGCTGGACAAGTTTCTCGTACATACGGAAAGCGCCGGACTCGATACGCTGATCTGCTTGACCAAGCATGATCTCATGTCCGAAGGAAGCTCGCCTGACGGCGTTTCCGGGAAATTGGCGCCGGTGATCCGGCTCTACGAGTCGATCGGCTATCCGGTGCTTGTAACAAGCTCCAAGGAAGGCGTCGGCGTGAGCGAAGTATACGACCGGCTTGCGGGCCGCATCGGGGTGGTTGCGGGACAGTCCGGCGTCGGGAAGTCGTCGTTGCTCAATGCTATGGTGCCGGGGCTGTCGCTCGAAACGAACGAAATCAGCATGAAGCTCGGCCGGGGCAAGCATACGACGCGCCACGTCGAGCTGATCCGGCTGCAGAACGGCGGACTTATCGCCGATACGCCGGGCTTTAGCCAGCTCGATTTTTTGCAGGTGGATGCGGAAGGGCTCAGCGGGGCTTTTCGGGAATTCGCGCCTTATGCCGCAGCGTGCCGCTTCCGCGGCTGCTTGCATCTGCACGAACCGGGCTGCAAGGTTCAGGAGGCCAAAGAAGCGGGCCATATCGCCGCATCAAGGTACGACCATTACATTCAATTTTTGAACGAGATCAAAGACAAAAAAAGGAGGTACTGAGATGCTGCGTATCGCTCCTTCGATCTTATCCGCGAACTTTGCCAAGCTGGGCGAAGAAATTGCCGACGTCGAGCGCGGCGGGGCCGATTGGATTCACGTCGACGTGATGGACGGACATTTCGTGCCGAATATTACAATCGGACCGCTGGTGGTGGAGGCGATCCGTCCGATAACGAAATTGCCGCTCGACGTGCATCTGATGATCGAGCAGCCGGACCGCTACATCGCCTCGTTCGTTCAGGCCGGCGCTGACCTTATATCGGTTCATGCCGAGGCATGCGTCCATCTGCACCGAACACTTCACTATATTAAGGAGCAGGGCGTGAAGGCCGGCGTCGTGCTGAATCCGGCCACTTCGCTCCATGCCCTGGAGTATGTGCTTGAAGAAGGTCTGCTCGACTACGTGCTGCTGATGACGGTTAACCCCGGCTTCGGCGGGCAAAAGTTTATCTCCGCGGTGCTGCCCAAAATCGCCGGGCTTCGTCGCATGCTGGACGAGCGCGGGCTTCAGCACGTGGACATCGAGGTTGACGGAGGCGTCAATACCGAGACGGCCAAGCTCGTTGCCGAAGCGGGCGCCAATGTGCTCGTCGCCGGGAATGCGGTGTTCAACCGGCCGGACCGTGCCGAGGCAATCCGCGCGATCCGGGAAGCCGGGAGCGGCCGGTAAATGCGGGCGCTTCAAATTGTTGCCTTCTGTTTACTATGCGCTGCCCTGCTGTTTGTGTTTTCCATTATCGACGGCGTGGTGAAGTTTGCTTTTTCGCTAGGGGCGCTATATGTCGGTATCCAGTTTTTTAAGCGATTCGAGACGCGCGGCCCGCGCATTGCATTCGTTTTGACCACGATCTTATTCTATTTTATTTATACGGTGTTTTACGCGCTGTATTTGGCTGTTCAGCAGCAGCAGGCTGCGGTTTGAGAAAAAAGACAGAGCCCGGACGTGCATAACCGGCCCGGGATTCGCATACACATGGTTACAAAAGTACGGCTTCCGGCTTTTGTAGCCTTTTTTGTTTTTTCGGTGCCTGGAATTTGCATGGCACGTTTTGGGTAGCAGCGGAATATACTTTTAACGAGGTGGTTTGCTGCGCGCATGGCTCGAGGTCGGCTTTGCGTCGCAAAGCCAAGCGATGCTGACTTTGCTGCGCAAAGTCTGGAGGGAGGGTGCAAAATGAAATTTTACACAATCAAGCTTCCGAAGTTTTTGGGTGGGTTTGTGAAAGCCGTACTTAATACATTTAGCAAAAACTGAAGGTACGCTCGTCCATACTTGGGCGCCGGCTGCCGGGCCAGGGCAGGCGCTACACCCGAAATCAACGGCTCAGCCGTCCTTGTCTTGCAAGACAAGCGCGTTTGTCAAGGTTGATGGGAATTTATGCTTATCAACTAAAAAAAGCACCTGAGCCAGGTGCTTTTTGTCTGCGGATGCAGATTACACGCGAGTTACTTTTCCGGATTTCAGAGCTTTTGTGCTCACCCAAACGCGTTTCGGTTTGCCGTCGACCAGAATGCGAACCTTTTGAACGTTGACACCCCAAGTGCGTTTCGCTTTGTTGTTCGCGTGGGATACATGGTTACCGGTACCCGGGCCTTTACCTGTGATAAAACATTTGCGGGACATTGATTACACCTCCTTAAAGCATACACGCTTCAAAAACACACTTAAACATCATATCACAGCGGCCTAAAGGCCGTCAACGCAGCTTCTTCGTTTTCTTCCCCTGCGGCCTGAGTTTTATTTATTTCTTGCGGCGAATATAGTACAATGATTCGTAGTCCATGCTAATTATGGAATCGAAGGAGCTGTATGGAGATGACAATCGAACTGGCTTCAGAATATGGAAAAATCTACGTTACGGACGAAGTAATCGCTGTACTTGCGGGTTCGGCGGCGCTGGACTGCTACGGACTTGTCGGGATGGCTTCGCGCAATCAACTCAAGGACGGTATTGCCGAACTGCTGCGCCGGGACAATTTGCGCCGGGGGGTCGAGGTTCACCGCGACGAGCAGGATGTCCTGACCATTGATTTATATATCGTCGTCAGCTATGGTACGAAAATTTCGGTCGTTGCGCATAACGTGCAGAGCAAAGTCAAATACATGCTCGGGGAAGTGGCGGGCCTGCAAGTGGCTAACGTGAACATTTTTGTCCAAGGTGTGAGGATTGCGGAATGAGACCTGTGATGACAGCGGTTGTGGCCGAAACATGTTATGGATCGCCGACAGGGTTATAGCGAAAGGGGAACGGTCTTTTTGAGTAAGCGCTTGAAAGAAATGAATGGACTAGATTTCATCCGAATGGTAGAAGCGGGAGCGCATAGGCTGACGACGAACGCAGAACGGGTCAATGCGCTCAACGTCTTTCCGGTACCGGACGGCGATACGGGCACCAATATGAATTTGACCTTGACTTCCGGGGTGGAAGAGCTTCGCCGCCGTCCGTCGGACCACTTGGGTAAAGCAGCGGAAGCGCTTGCTAAAGGCTTGCTGATGGGCGCCCGCGGCAATTCGGGCGTGATTCTGTCGCAGTTGTTCCGCGGTTTCGCCAAAGCCGTATCCGACCTGCCTTCGGCCAATGCCCAGCAGGTGGCTGCGGCGTTTCAGAACGGCGTGGATATGGCCTACAAAGCTGTCGTCAAGCCCGTGGAAGGTACGATTCTGACCGTAGCCAAGGAAGCGGCTAGGCAGGGCGTACAGACCGCCAAGCGGCAGCCGGACGTGGCTGTCGTCATGGCGGAGCTGCTGGATCAAGCGAAAGAGGCATTGGCCAAAACGCCGGACATGCTTCCCGTACTAAAGCAGGTGGGTGTCGTCGATTCCGGCGGACAGGGGCTCGTGTATATCTACGAGGGCTTTGTTTCCGTTTTAGACATGGAGGAAGCGCCGCTTGAGGAGCCGGCCGATATGCCGTACGTCGCTTTTGGCGCGGTGCAGCCGCTGGAGGAGACGCTTGAGCCCGTGGCTACGCCGCTTGATTTTACTGGTCATGAGCGCGCTCAGGCGAAGCTGGCGACGGAGGATATCGAGTTCGGGTATTGCACGGAGTTTATGGTGACGCTGAACCCGAGTAAGCTGAACGGCCGCAAGTTTGACGAGACTCTGTTCCGCGAGGAGCTGTCCGCCTTCGGCGATTCCCTGCTTGTCGTGGCCGACGACGATCTGGTCAAAGTGCATATCCATGCCGAATTCCCGGGCAGCGTTATGAATCTGGCCCAGAACTATGGGGATCTCAGCCGGATCAAAATCGAAAATATGCGTGATCAGCATACGCATCTTCTGATGGAGGAGGCCGGACCGTCCGGCGCGGTTGCGGCATTGGCCAAGGCGACGCATCTGCTGGACGCGGCGAAGGAGCTCGAAATGGGCCAACCGTCCGTCCCGGCAGAGAACGATCCGCCCCGTGATCTCAAGCCATACGGCTTTGTCGCCGTATCCGCAGGGGAAGGCATCTCCGGTATTTTCGGCAGCCTGGGCGTCGATCGGATTCTGCACGGCGGACAAACCATGAACCCGAGCACAGAAGATATCGTCCGCGCTATCAACGAGGTCGAAGCGAGAACCGTGTTCGTGCTTCCGAACAATTCGAACATCATCCTGGCAGCTCAGCAGGCCGTGGAGCTTGTGGAGGATAAGCAGGTAGTCGTTATTCCGAGCAAGTCGATTCCGCAAGGCATTGCCGCTGTCATTGCCTTCCAGGAGGAGGCGGCTCCCGAAGAAAACATCGACGAAATGCAGCAGGCGCTGCAGCAGGTACAGGCCGGTCAAATCACCCATGCCGTACGCGACACGCAAATGGACGGGATCGAGATTAAAGAGGGCGATTATATCGGCATTCATAACGGCCGCATCGTTTCCTCGGCTCCGGATCTCATCGATTCCTGCAAAAAGCTGATTGACTCCATGCTGGATGCGGGTGCCGAGATCGTGACCCTGTATACCGGAGCGGACGCGGTGCAGGAGCAGACCGAGGAGCTTGTCGGGTATGTCGAACAAACGTATCAAGAGGTAGAAGTGGAAGTGCAGGACGGCGGACAGCCGCTCTATTACTACATTATTTCTGCAGAGTAAGCGGGTTGGCTTTCGACGTTATTTCTATAGATCAAAATTTTGCAAAGAATTGAGGGAGGCTATTGAGCCAGGTTCGTATTGTAACGGACAGTACGGCGGATATTCCGGCCGACCTGCGGGAGCGGCTCGGCATTGAGATGGTGCCGCTTAAAGTATTGTTCGGCTCGGAGGCATTTCGCGACGGGGTTGATATGGGTCCGGAGCAATTTTATGACAAGCTGGCCTCGTCCGGTATTTTTCCGACCACATCGCAGCCGTCGCCGGCCGATTTCATCCAAGTATACGAGAGGCTGAAGGACGAAGGCGCCGACTCGATCATCTCGATTCATTTGTCATCGCAGATGAGCGGCACTTACCAGTCCGCCCTCGTGGCGAAAACGATGATCGACGAGAAGGCGGATATCGAGGTGCTGGACAGCCGTACGGCTTCCTGTGGCATCGGCATGCTCGTCGTAGCTGCCGCGGAGGCGGCAAAGCAGGGGAAGAGCAAGTCGGAAATTTTGGAACGGATTGCTTCGCTGCGCCAAAACATCGGACTTTATTTTTTGGTGGATACGCTCGAGTATTTGCATAAGGGCGGACGGATCGGCAAGGCTGCGGCGCTCTTCGGCTCCTTGCTTAATATTAAGCCGATCCTGTCGGTCAACGATGACGGAGTCGTGTACTCCGTTGATAAAGTTCGCGGACAGAAGAAAGCGATGAACCGGATCGTCGAGCTGATGCAGAAGGATTTTGCCGGCAAGCCGATCGATTTGATCATGGCTTATACGACCGGCCGCGAGACGGCAGAGGAATTTTTCTCGCTGCTGAAGCAGCATTTTGATGTAAAAAGCGTGCAATACACGCATATCGGGCCCGTCATCGGAGCGCATGTCGGACCCGGAACCGTAGCGGCCTTTGCTATACCGGTCTGATATGACCTTGGATCTTTATTCGCTTCCGGTCACGAAGGTGTCCGGCGTCAAAGGCAAGAAGCCCGAGGAGCTGCTTGCGCTCGGCATCTCGAGCGTCGGAGAGCTCCTCGATTATTATCCTTTCCGCTACGAGGATTACACGCTTCGCGATTTGACGCAGGTGAAGGACGGAGACCGGATTACGGTGCAGGGCACGGTCGCAGGGGTTCCCCAAGTGCAAATGTACGGGCGCACCAAATCGCGCATGACCTGCAAAATCGTGGTCGACCCGCTCTTCATTACGGCCGTCTGGTTCAACCGGCATTTTTTGAAGGACAAGCTGACAGCCGGTACGGATATCGTCTTGACCGGAAAATGGGACCAGAAGCGGCTGCACTTGAACGTGACGGAGGTCGAATTCCCGGGCCGCGGCACGTCGCAGACCGGCACGCTGCAGCCGGTTTATTCGGTGACCGGATCGATCACGCAAAAATGGTTCCGGCAAACGACGAAGCAAGCGCTGCTGCAATTCGGCGACCTCATTCCCGAAGTGCTTCCGGGCAAGCTGTTGCGTAAATACAATCTGCTGCCCCGCAAGCAGGCGGTCGCTCTGCTGCATTTGCCGGGCAGTATGGAGCAGGGACAGCGGGCGAGACGCCGGATGGTGTACGAGGAGCTGTTCTTGTTCCAGCTCAAGATGCAGGCGTACCGCACGCTGAATCACGAGCGGGCGGACGGGGTCGCGCACCCCGTAGATTTGCCGGCTGTCCGCGCGTTCGTACGCGCGCTGCCGTTTACGCTGACGGCTTCCCAGAAAAACGTGCTGGCCGAAATTCTTCATGATCTGCAGCAGCCTTTCTGCATGAACCGCTTGCTGCAGGGTGACGTGGGCGCGGGAAAAACCGTTGTCGCAGCGGTGGCGCTATTTGCCGTCGTCAAAGCCGGCTATCAAGGCGCGCTGATGGTGCCGACGGAAATTCTTGCGGAGCAGCACAAACGCTCGCTCGACCGCTTGTTCGAGCCGTACGGCATTCAGACGGCACTGCTAACGGGCAGCTTAACGGAGCGGACGCGTCGGGAGGTACTCGGCTCGCTGCAGATGGGGATGGTCGACATCGTCGTCGGCACGCATGCGCTCATTCAAGAGGATGTGTTTTTCCGCCGGCTCGGGCTCGTCGTTACGGACGAGCAGCATCGGTTCGGCGTACAGCAACGGAGCATTTTGCGCCGCAAAGGGATGAATCCGGACGTGCTTACGATGACGGCGACGCCGATCCCGCGGACGCTTGCGATTACCGCTTTTGGCGACATGGACGTCTCGACGCTGCGGGAGCTGCCTAAGGGACGCAAGCCGATTCAGACCTATGCGGTCACGCACAATATGCTGGAGCGCGTCCTTGGCTTTATTCGCCGCGAGGTGGCCGAAGGACGGCAGGCGTATGTCATCTGCCCGCTGATCGAAGAATCCGAGAAGCTCGACGTGCAGAACGCGATTGACGTGCACGCGCAGCTTCAATTTGCTTTTCCGGAGTACAAAGTCGGGCTGCTGCACGGACGGATGGCCCCGGCGGAGAAGGACGATGTGATGCGCGAATTCAGCCAAGGCCGGCTTCATGTACTGGTCTCGACGACCGTTATTGAGGTCGGCGTGGACGTGCCGAACGCCACGCTGATGGTCGTCTACGACGCCGACCGGTTCGGATTATCGCAGCTTCATCAGCTGCGGGGCCGGGTCGGACGGGGGGAGCACCAGTCGTACTGCGTGCTGATTGCCGATCCGAAGAACGAAGTCGGCAAGGAACGGCTGAAGGCGATGACGGATACGAACGACGGCTTCGAGATTGCGCGCCGCGACCTCGAATTGCGGGGGCCTGGAGACTTTTTCGGCACGAAGCAGAGCGGGGTGCCGGATTTCCGGCTCGCCGACATGGTGACCGACTTCGAAGTGATGGAACAGGCAAGAGACGATGCGGCCGAGCTTGTCAAGCAGCCGGATTTCTGGACCGAGGCCGACTACGTGCCGCTCCGTCACTATTTGCAGCGCGAGCACATCTTCGACAGCGAGATGCTGGATTAGACGATAGCTTGCTTCACGCTCCGCCTGCGGGGCGAAAGGGAAAGACGAGCGAAAGAAATAGGTACACAAGGCCAAGCTCTCCGACATAGACTTACTACTGTATGGTGGTTGTAAGTTCTATTTGCAAGAACGCGGAGGTGTGAGGCATGAGCTATACGCAGTACGGCTTTGACCCTGCGCAGGTCGAGCGGATTAAGCTGAAGATGAAAAATCCGGAGACGAAAGAACGGGTCAAAATGATTTTGCAGGGCGTCACGAAGTACGATTTGCAGGACCGCGTGAAGGTTCGTCGGTTTGTCGGCATGCTGACGAAGGTGCTCGGCGAAAGAGTCACCGAGCAGCAGACCGAGCAGCTCGTTCAGTTCGTCATCTCGCAAAAAATCGATCCGAACAATGCGTTTCATCTGATTAAACTGTGGAGCATGTTCCGCTAAGCGGGCATGTTCTTTTTTTTGTCGGAACGCCGGGCTCTGGCCCAATTGTCAAATGAAGCAGAGAAAGCTATAATGCTGATAGATTGCTAGATTGTGGAAGGGGGAACGATATACGATATGTCGACTTCGGAATCTTCATCTTCACCCAAAGACAAAGCAATGTCCCGCCGCGAGCTGCTGGCCACAATGGGCACGGCGACGGCCGGAATGATTCTGGCCGCCGGTACGGGCTGGAGCGGCACGGCCGCGGCGGAGCCGATGCCCAATCCGATGCAGAATCCGGGATTTCGCCCGGAATCGGTCGCTTGGATCAACGTAAAAAACTACGGAGCGCAAGGCTTGGGTCGTTTTGATCAAAATGACGCGCCGGCGATTCAATCGGCCGTCGAAGCGGCGGCGCCTCTGGGAGGGACCGTTTATTTGCCGCCCGGGCGCTACATTCTGAGATCCTCCATTATGCTGAGACCGAATGTATGTTTGGTGGGAGACGGGCCGGGCGCATCCATACTGAAGGCGGCGGAGTCGAATCTATCCATGGTGATGGGGCTCGGCACGAAGAAAAATACGGTCGAGGGACTTGGCTTCGAAGGCATGGGCGCCCTATCGCTGACAAATTCCAAGATGACGGAACGCGGCGTTTATTTTGAAAAATGCGAGCACGTCTCCGTTCGGAATTGTCATTTCTCCGCCATCGTCAACGGCGTGTGGCTCAACGACAGCCGGCACGTCTCGGTTAGCCAAAGCTCGTTCTCTCAGCTATTTGCTTATGAAAGTTTCTACGAAGGCTATGGGATCTTTGCCGAATCAGCGGCGAATTTCCGGCTGACGGATAACCGGTTTCGTTTGTTGAAAAGACCCTGCATTTATATTTCCGCAGGCAGCTCGTATTCGATCGTTTCCGATAACGTGGCACAGCAATGTGAGGATGCTTTTATCGTAGTATCCTCCAAGCTGAAGCCGAGCTCGTACCATCGGATCGAAGGCAACATCTTATCGGCGGAGGGGCTGGAAAACGGCGCTTTTGCGGGCAAGCAAGGCATCGTGCTGCGCGATTACTGTACGGACAACGTGATCGTCCATAACCTCATTTCCCGGGCAAAAGAATCCGGCATCTCGCTGACGGGCGACGGCGCGGCAGACGACGAGCGGCCGTTCGGCAACATCGTTTCCGGCAACAAAATCGATCAGAGCGAGCGCGGCATCGTTCTGCTGAACAGCGACGTCACTACGGTAACGGGCAACGATGTACGCCGGGTCCAAACCGGCATTACGCTTGAAACGTCCGGCAATGCCGACGGCTCCTTCAGCAGACACAATCTCGTTACGGGCAATATGCTGTCCCGTTGTTCGACTGCCGCTATCCAGATCGCCGGCAGCCGCTGCGAAAATAACACGGTTTACGGCAATGCTGGTGCGGGTAACGGCGAAACGCTGGCCGATCAAGGGAAGGATACGTCGAAGACGGGCTTTTAACCTCTGAAGCATACAATCCGGAATCAAATAACTCGGCAAGCGGACAGCCGGTCGGAGAAATGAAAACCCGACCGGCTGCTGTCTGTTTTGCCACAAATCGTTTTGTTTTGATGTGATCTAAATCACAAGAACGTACTTGGCGTACTTGTATACTGTTCTCATGCAAGGGTAACGAAATCCGGAATGATGAAACGAGGGATAACGATGTTAAACGAACAGACGATCCGTATTATTAAATCGACGGTCCCGGTTCTGGAATCGAAGGGGACTGAAGTAACGAAACGATTTTATGAAATTTTGTTCACCGAGCATCCTGAGCTGCTGAACGTCTTCAACCACGCGAACCAAAAGCAGGGACGTCAGCAGACGGCGCTGGCCAATGCCGTGTATGCCGCCGCCGTGCATATCGATAATTTGGCTGCCATTCTGCCCGTGGTGAAGCAGATCGGACATAAGCACCGGAGCCTTGGCATAAAGCCCGAGCATTATCCGATCGTGGGTCGGACGCTGCTGACGGCTATGCGCGAGGTGCTTGGCGAGGCGGCTACGGACGAGGTGCTTCAGGCGTGGGAAACCGCTTATGGCATCATTGCCGACGCCTTCATCGGCGTTGAGGCGGAAATGTACGCTCAGGCCGAGCGGCAGGCGGGCGGCTGGGAAGGATTCCGCGCGTTCCGGGTGGAGCGCAAGCAAAAGGAAAGCAGCGTCATTACATCGTTTTATTTGGTTCCGCTTGACGGCGGCGCGATTGCCTCGTTCGAGCCTGGACAGTATGTCAGCGTGAAGCCGGAGATGCCTGGCGAGACGCACACGCATATCCGGCAATACAGCTTGTCCGATGCGCCGGGCAAGCCGTATTATCGCATTTCCGTCAAACGTGAGGACGGTGCGCCGGACCGCCCGGCCGGCAAAGTGTCCGTCTTCCTTCACGAACACGTGAACGAAGGCGATACGCTATGGCTGACGGCTCCCGCTGGGGACTTCACGCTCGACCTCTCCGATCCGCGCCCGGTCGTATTGCTGAGCGGCGGCGTCGGTCTGACTCCGCTGCTCAGTATGCTGAAAACGCTCGGCGAAACGGCGCCGGACCGGCAGGTCACGTTCATTCACGCGGCCCTGAGCGGCGAGACGCACGCGATGCGCGCCGAGGTGGAGGAGCTGGCTCGCAGGCATCCGGGCTTTTCGTACTACTTTTGCTACCAATCGCCGACCGCTGCCGATCGGGAGGAACGTACGTTCCACAAGGAGGGCTACATCGATTGGGAGTGGCTGCAATCCGTCGTTCCTTCGCCGGACGCGGCGTTCTATTTCTGCGGACCGGTGCCGTTCATGAAGACGGTCAACCGGATGCTGCAATCCTGGGGCGTACGCAAGGAGGACGCGCGTTACGAGTTTTTCGGACCATCGGGTTCGCTGGAGGAAGCCGGGGAATCAACGGCTCCGGCACAGCGCTAAAATGCGGTTCGGATCAACAGAGGAACGGTATGCTTAGTGGTCAGCGTTTGCTATCATCCCGAGCCTGCAAGGCAGCGCGGTTGCCGGCTTGAGCGCGAAGCAGACGATTGACCGTCTCGCGGCGCAGCCCGATAAACTGGCCGATCTCTTCCTGTGTCAGCAGATCGGTCAAACGGGCCGGTGCAATATAGGCTTCGAACCAGGTTTGCAGCTTCACTAGCTTGTCAGCCGGCGCAATCTGCGTCAGCTGATCGATTCGCTGCTGCATCATCCGCAGCTTGCTCTCCAGCAGCATGGCGATCTCAAGACACGTTTGCGGTTCCCGTTGAAGCTTGGCATACCATTCTTGAGCGGGAAGTGTTTCGATCTCGCACGTCATGAGTGCAATCGCGGTCCCGTAATATTCTTTCGGACTGATCAAGGAATGATGAGGGATCGTCTCGCCTGGAACGATAATATTGACCAAGACGGGATTCCCGTCCTCATGAATGCGGACAATCTTAAGCAGGCCACTCTTGATGTGGTACAGCGGTCCGGCTTCTCCTTGGCGAAACAACGTTTCGCCCTTATGCAGCAGCATGCGTCTTCACCTTTGCTTCCATTATTAGCGTCCCGTCTCTGCTGAGGCGGGACGTTTTTCTTTTTCCGATTATAGCACGTTCCGGGGATACGCTCATAGTGAAACTGGACTAGAGGAGATGATGAGTTTCCTGCTGATGACCGGAATTTCTTGATAGATAAGAAGTTCCGGTCACGCACATTATTTATCGTATTGCCCAAGGTATTTCGCAACGTCTTGCAGATACCTGGTTAAACGCACACTGATCTCCGATCGAACGACATCACGAACGATACCGAATCGTTCTTCGTAACCTCGGCATATGATTTTGTAATAAATAACGAGGTCGATCTGCTCGTCGTTAATTACTTTGATGTTTCGTTTACTTAATTCCCGACGTAACGTGTGCATGTCTTTATGGATTTGATTCATAACGGTTTGCGCAGCGATCAAAGATAACCGCTTTAAGATATTTGTTGAGGCTCTTATTTCCTCGACATTCCGGTCAATTATGGTTAGCATATGAGGCAGCAGAATGTAATCCCGAGCCATGGTGTATTCCTCAGGTGTCGGTCGAGAAGTTTTGGCTTCATTACGCGCCTCGTATTGCTCCGTGTGTTCCGTGAGCGTCATTTTCGACTGCCAGCGGCCATTCCCGTCTAGTTTACTCATGCCCAATGACCTCCTATTTGAGCCGCTCTTTCAAATGCCTGAGCCGTTTTTAACAAGGACGATGCGCGGATAATAGCCGTTGGTCCAAACCTCTCTTTCAGCGCATCGACTGTTTTTTCGCGGCGAATCAATTGTTCTCGATTCTCAAATAAGTCCAGTTGATAAACATCATCTCTCGAAAGGTCCGTAAGCGTAATATGCAAATGAGTAAGGGGCAAGCCCTTCCAGTGCTCCAAAAAGAGTGAGCGTATAACCGGGCCAATTTCATGTTCCAAATGAGTAGGACGCGACAATGTTCTTTGCCTCCCGAAACTTGAAGACCGATGCCCGTCGGTTTCTGCAGCTCCTACTGCGACGACTCTACCCATATATCCGTATCGCCTGGCACGACGGCAAACCTCCACGATAAGTTCGAGCATAAGCGGTTCAATGTCTTCGATCGTTCGATAGGCTTGCCATTTTAATGCCCTGCCGTGGTTGATCACTTTAATTTGACTTCGCATTCCGGTGACAACGGGACTCGGGTCGATGCCATTCGCCGTTTGCCAGTAATATTCCGCCTGAATGTCACTTTGCCGGCCCATCCGGCAGCGCATCCGTTTTTTGAATTCACCGAGATCGAGACGCGCTATATCGCCGATGGTGTGTAAACCCATTCGAGCAAAATGGGAAGTCATTCGCCCGGCTACCATAAACATTTGATGGACAGGCAGGGACCAAAGGTCTTTTTCGATATTGTCATGGGTAAGTTTAAATATACCCGTGGGCCCTTTTTTTGCGAAATTATCCGTAGCCATTTTGGCAAGGATTTTGTTGGGGCCGATACCGACACGGGACCATACTCCGGTTGAAAGCTTTACTCGGGTTTGTATCAAATGGGCAATCTCTTCAGCAGAACCGAACAAGGCCAAAGATCCTGTCACATCGAGAAACTGTTCGTCGATGGAGAACGGTTCTACTTGATCTGTAATGGATTCGAAAATTTCCGTAATGAGCAGGGATACCGAAATATACGTTTGCATTCGTGGCCGTATGACGACCAATTCCGGGCATTTGGCCAGCGCTTCACCGACTCTTTGGGCTGTAGTCACGCCGCGTGATTTTGCAGCCGGACAGGCAGCTAAAATAATTCCACTACGGCGTGCCGGATCCCCAACCGCAACGGGTTTATCCCGATATTCCGGGTGCGCTGCTTTTTCAATGCTCGCGTAAAAACTTTGTCCATCTGCCATGAGAACAGTTCGTTGCATTTCATCACCTGCGAATATATGTTCGTATATGATTATTATATATCGAACATACGTTCTTTATGCAAAGGTAAATAATTGAAATTGGCTCGCGCTACATCGTCAAAAAACCTCCGGAATCAAAACCCGGAGGCTGGTATGGTTATCAAGCAATCTTAGCTGTCTATGCTTTCCGTTTCCTTCGCTTCGAGCAATTCGTCAATCACGAAGTCATAATCGTCATAGTCGGTTTTCACGACTTTATATTTGGAAGTGAAGCTTTTGGTTTTGCGGCTGCCATCGCCATAGGAGATGTTATACTTTTCCGATGTCGTAACGATGAAGGCGGAATCGCCCGATTTTTCTACCGACTTGGCTTCGGCAAGGGTCATGGATTCCTTAATCCCTTTGCTTTTCAGGTATTGCATGTAATTGGCCTGTTCTTGGTGTTTCTTCGAACTCAAATACGGCGTCACGACATGGATGTTGTCTGAGGCAAGGGCCCACATGTTTTTCGTCAGGAAAATCTCGACCATCAGCTTGGCCTTTTCCTCATCGCCGGATGGCTTTGCCGGACTGTCCGGAAGCGGCTTGGGATTGATCTCGCTTTTCGTCAAATCGGCCGATTCGGCTCCCGTCAATTCTACGTATTTGGCCAGCATGTTGGCGGCTTCAGTTGCATGACTTCTTTGCTCGGTCCCCTTTTTTTCTAAATATTTTCGATTGGACTCTGCGTTATCGGCCGCTTTGTAGGCAGCAGTAATAAATCCGTAGGAATACGTATTATTTTGCGCCAGCTGCTTGTTTTTCTTGATGTCGGCGATATTGCTTTCGTAACTGCTTTCGTTATATTTATAACTCTCTGCAGCCTCATGCGCAGCTTGCATTTCGGTCAAATATTTGCCGCGGTAGGTCAGAGCATCGACGAACTTGGATTGAATATCTTTTAATTTCGGCGATAAAACTACGCTTAGCACTTCGTCCTTAAGCTTGTTGTTTTTTTCGATGAGAGAGTCAACGGTGCCATAAATGGCATACATATTGTCGTTGGGCTTCTTTAACTGTCTGATTTCCGAATCGATGTTATCGCTTCGCTGGATGACACTCTGAAGCTTTTCGATATCCTTCAACCGGTCTTTGTACTCCGCGATTGCAGTTTCCAAGTTAAGACTGGAGTAATCCTTCTTTTCCGTCGTAAGCGAAGCGTACTTAGGATTGCCGTTCAATTCCTTCACTTGGGCTTCAAAATTGATCGTTGATTTAGAGCTTTCATAAAAACCGACGATTTCCTTAAGCGTTTTTTTGTCGACAGGAGGCGTTTCGATCTGATTTTTGAATGTGGAACCCGCCGCCTGAATCGCCTCAAAATCCTGATTGTACTGCCTGACCAACGAATCGTATTTCATATTATTCGTAAGCTTGTAGGCAATTCCTCCGGTCGCTGCCAATACAACGAGAAGCGAGCTCATGATGATGATCAGCTTCTTATTTGATTTTTTGGCTGCCGTTCCCGCCCCCGGGTTGTTTGTCGCATTGTCCATACTTGTCATGACTCCCATTCCATCTTCCGATTAGTTTCTGTCAGGTTCATAAGTTATGGGAATTTCATGATGTCGGAACCTTCTTTAGAAACAATTTCAATATCAAGTGCAATTTTCCTTCATCATTCGACAAAAAACTTACCAAATGGACTATGGATAACGAATGGACAATGAATTTGAAACTCAACCATTCTTTTGCAAAACCATTTTTAGGGCAAAATAAATAAAGGCTGCTCCTACGGAACCATTCAAAACTTGAAGTACGAAAGGCGAAATGAATTCACGGGTCAAACTGCCGATGAATGCCACCAGAGTTAAAAAGAATATGGCTGCAAACCATGCTCCAAAACCGAATACATAAATATTTTTCCGCGCCATATTTTCTTCGGCTACCTTGGTTGAAAATACGCCTGCCCAAAAAAGGACAGTCAAAGGATTTGATATCGTCAGAAGGATGGAGTAGACAAATGCATGGTTTGTGTCCCCGAAATCTGCAATACTTAAGCTGGGCAGGAGACGAATGTCAATCAAGCTCAACACCAGGTTCAACCCAAATATGAATAAGACGGCGGCCCCGAACAGTCTCAACCCCCGTCTAATATTTTGTTTCTCCATCAAGGTTGCAATGCCGAGAATGGCGGCCACAATAAAGAGCCCGTCAATCAAAGTAACACCGAGTACGCCGGTCTCAGCCGCGAAAAATCCTCGTAAGGAAGCGATTTGAAATATAAAAATGCAAATAGGACCTATAGCTAACTGTAACATCATTCCAAATTTGAATCCTTTTGCAAAAATGTTTAGCACCTCTTTAAATATTTATGTTTTCTTTCAAGGAAGAAAGAGAGATGATGGTATTGCTTTTAAGCACACCCTTGATGTTCTTTAACGTATTGGAAATAAAATGTTCCAACGCTTGGGTATCTTCCACAAGAACTTTTAACAAATAATCATATTCGCCGGCAACATGGTGGCATTCCAGGACAGAACTGCATTGAACAACAGACTGTCTGAACTCCTCGATATGTTCGGTTTGATCAATATTGACAAAAATAAAGGACAATAGCCTGCAGTTCGTCTTCATCCGATTCATTTTTATGGTGTAGGCTTCAATGATTTCCGCTTCCTCCATTTTTCGAATTCGTTCCGACACGGCCGGAATCGACAGATTTACTCTTTTGCTTATTTCGGAAGCCGTCATCCTGCTGTTTTCTTTTAAAGCGTCAAGTATCGTTAAATCAATTGCGTCCAAAATAACCACCCCATCATTAAATTTATAAATATAATTATAATCATAGGTTTTATTTTTTAAAATATTTTCATAAAAAACGTTTAATTTTTAATAAATTCATGATTATAGATTTAATTAATGAAATAAAGAGAGGTGAATTTAACGCATAACTTAAATAAACAAAGCCGCCGGCTCTGGGCCGAACGGCTTTGTTGATAACAAAATTTGTGTTATTGCATGGATTGCAAATGCTCGGCGAGACGATCCCAGGTTTCGGTGATCCCTTGCTCCATCCCCATATCGACAACGGTTTTGAGCGCTTCGGCAGAAGGGTATTGGGCCCGGTTAACAAGCCTCGTCTTGCCTTCGAATTCTGTGAAAGTCATCGTATTGAGAGCCGAGGGCATGCCTTCCGCTTCGTTGCCTTCGGCATCCGAGAAGTAATCCTTGTAGACGATTTTCTCCGCTTCGACGATTTCCTGATAGACGGCTTTGCCCCAGGATTCGAATCCGTAAAAATCGCCCTGGTTCTGATCGATACATTTCATACAGTAATGCCAGATGCCGCCTGGACGA
The DNA here is from genome assembly GCF_027925525.1 of Paenibacillus tyrphae. GTDB lineage: Bacteria > Bacillota > Bacilli > Paenibacillales > NBRC-103111 > Paenibacillus_G > Paenibacillus_G tyrfis_B. The sequence goes on from NZ_BSDJ01000011.1 coordinate 73,396, forward strand.
AAATCAACGTTGCAAACCGTAAGCGTCCAGCCGCGCGGTCCCCACCAGTGCTTGAGATGCTCGGCCTGTGAGAACGCTTTAAATACAAGCTCGCGCGGCGCATTGAACACACGCTCCAGAATAAGTTCCTGACCTTCCACCTTGATCGTCATTAGGTTCGACATCCAAATTTTCCTCCTAATATTCGTTTCGGTACGCGTTATCCCGGGTGTCTTGTTTCGTTTGCCGGTACCGTTTTCTTGTTTAAAATATACCTTATCGAGAATATTCCTGTCAAGGAATATTTGAAAGATAATTTTAATGCTCGGGGAAGCCATAGCACAATGAAAAGTTTGTCCCAAGGAGTCGGACAAAGCAGGAATTGCAAGCTTAATGGAGCGGTAAATATAACGCCCTAGTACTTGCGCTGGCCTACTGGGTTTATTGGTTTTTTTAACACTTTCTTAACAAGAGGGATAGGCCTCTTTTTTTGTTGCTTCACCGAATTCGAGGCAAATTTTGCTTGACGTACCGTGTCAGAAATTTATAATCGATTTTGGATGCAGCTTCCGGGCCGGGGAACAAACCGCAATGGCGGACGGCGAATCCTTTTCCGCCGTTGTGCGTATATGTTTGGTGAATCTCTGTGAGAAAGGCCCGTTTCCGAGAGAGAGAGAAGGAGTGCTGAAGTATGATGACACGATTGGAATACCGTTTGTATGCCGAGGGCAGCGAGACGTTCCCGCTGCTGTATTATTATGACCGGATCGGCCGGGACGAGGTCGCTTTGCGTTTTGCGTGCGACTATTTTATTAAGGACGGCAAGGTGTACGAGAAAACCTCGTGCGCTGTGGAGCCGGAATGTTATGTCGTTTATGTCCAGGAAGCGCTTGACGAGCGGACGATGCTATGGAACAAGCCGGAAGGTCCCCGCGGCGTTCGCGTGGAGCTAAGGGAATACCGCGAATGGACGGCGGATTACCGGCTGGTGCATACGTTTACATTTCCCGATACGCTGGAGGCGATGCTGAACCTTCAGGCGAATTATTTGTATGTGGAGGGCCGGGAATGGCAGCGTACTTCCGCCGAAATCGACGAAGACCGGGAGACGTATGTATACTACGCCGTGCCGGTGTAGCCGCAATTCAAACCGGGAAAACAGGAGTGACGAAGAATGGAACAGCAAAAAAGCAGCAGGACACGCAAACTGGTAGCGCTGTTCGTGGCGTCGACACTGGTGCTCGGCGGTACGGCAGGCTGCTCCAATTCCCAGAACTGTACCGATCGAAACGGGGACGGTTACTGCGACAACGGCAGCAGCGGTTCGTCCGGAGGACGTTACTATGGCGGCTCGGGGTCAAGCGGCAGTTCCTATAAAGGATCTTCAGGCAGCTCTTCCGGGATCAGTAAAGGCGGCATTGGCGGTAGCGGCAGCTCAAGCTCCTAGCGCCAGAGCTGCCAGGGCGGTCCGACGACGATAAAAAGCAACATCAGAGAGGAGGCGTGCGGGCATGAGCACGGCAAAGACGCTGCGGCCGGACGCTTCTTATGAGGAACGCCGGGAAGCGATCTATAGGCCGCTGCGGCAAGAGGGGATATTTACATGGGACTGCTTATACGACCAGGAATATGCGCTCGCCGGCTTGTACCGGTTGGAGCGTACGCAGCTGGAAGAAATGCGCAGAGCCGCCGAAGCGTTAGGACGCATCTATGCCAAGACCGTCCGGATCGTCCAGCAGGGCGAACCGGCGCTTTTGGCTGAATTGGGGCTGCCTCCCGCATCGTTCGGCGCCATTCGTCTACGGTTCGATGAAGACATCCCGACGCTGATCGGGCGTTTCGATTTTGCTTTGACGCCGCAGGGGCTCAAGATGCTTGAGTTTAACAGCGATACGCCGACGGGGATCGTCGAAGCTTTTCATGCGAACGGCCGGGTGTGCGCCGCCTATGGCGAAGAGGACCCGAACGAAGGCTGCAGCGGGGCTTTCCGCCAGGCGTTCAAACGGATGCTTGACCTGTACCGCGAAGCGGGCTATGCGTCCGAGCATGTCGTCTTCAGCTCGCTCGATTGGCATGAGGAGGATGCTGGAACGACGCGCTATCTCCTGAAGCAATCCGGGATTGCCGGCGCGGAATTTGCTGCACTGTCCGACCTCCGTGTGGAGGGAGACCGGATATGGGCGCAGCCTAATACCGATGACGAAGAAGCGGCGGGATGTCCGATCGATGTGTTATATCGGCTGCATGCGATTGAGAAGCTGGCTGAAGACCGGGATACGGACGGCTATCCGACCGGGGAGCATGTGCTGGAATTAATCGCCGAGCGCAAGCTGGCGATCATTAATCCGCCCTCGGGGTTCGCCGCTCAGACGAAGGCGTTCCAGGCGCTGATCTGGAATTTGCATCAAGCGGGGGAGTTTTACACGGAAGAGGAGCATGAGACGATCGAAGCCTACATGCTGCCGACGTTTATGGAGCCGTGCTTCCCCGAAGGGGTGCCTTATGTGGCGAAGCCGATTCTGGGGCGCGAAGGCAGCGGGGTCACGATCTATGCGGGAAGCGGGGATATTGCGGAGGCGAGCGGGGAAGACGAATACGGGGATCAACCGATGGTCTACCAGCAATATGCCGAGCTGCCCCGCATCCGGGTGGAAACGTTAAACGGCCCGTACGACGGCCGGCTGCTCTGGGGCTGCTTTCTAATCGATGGCCGAAGCTCTGCCGTCATTGCGCGCGTCGGCGGGAGCATCACGAACAATTTGTCCTATTATTTGCCTTCATCGGTCATAGGCTAGGCCTGCAATAAGAACAGCCTTATATTACTAACATTTATTGGGGAGTTGGAGTTCGTTGGATCAGTTCGGAAATATTCTTAACTTTTTGATGTATTTGGGCGTGACCGTCCCGCTTGTAGGACTCGGCATTTTATTTTTCAACCTGACGACGCCGTACAATGAATTCGCGCTCATCCGGGAGGGCGGCGATTTGTCCGATCCCGCTAAAGCGGCGGCAGCCAAAGCTGCGGCTTACGATCTTGGGGGCAAAATTATCGGCCAAGTGCTTGTTCTTGCATCCGCCGTATATCATTCGGTCGGTCTCGTCGATTTAATCATCTGGGGACTCATCGGGATCGCATTCCAGATTATCGTGTTCTACTTGTTCGAGCTGTTGACTCCGTTTAAAGTGCTGGCCGAAATTCCGAAGGGCAATGTGTCCGTTGGTATTTTCTCGTTTTGTTTGAGTCTGGCGTCGGGTCTTTTGCTGGCTTCGTTAATCAGCTATTGATCGGACGACATCAAGATTGGTTCCGGAGGAGGCTGTGCTCAACGTCATGCTAAAGCTGAACAACATTCACCATGCCGCGGTCATTTGCTCGGACTACGAGAAGTCGAAGCATTTTTACGTTCGCGTGCTCGGACTGACGGTCATCCGGGAAACGTACCGGGCGGAGCGCCAGTCGTATAAGCTCGATCTGCGGGTCGGCGACAGCCATCAGATCGAATTGTTCTCGTTCCCGAATGCGCCAGAGCGGCCAAGCTATCCAGAAGCAAGAGGTCTGAGGCACCTGGCCTTTGAGGTTGACGATATCGAAGCGGCCGTCAAGGCTTTGGAAGCCGAAGAAATCGCCGTGGAGCCGATTCGTGTCGATGAGACTACGGGAAAACGATTTACGTTCTTTTTTGATCCGGACCGGCTGCCCTTGGAGCTGTACGAAAAATAGAGCAAGACTCGTGCGCTGAAGTGCACGGGTCTTTTTTTACAAGAAGGGTTTGCTTGCGGATAAAAATGGGTAAAAAGTTGTAGGTTTGTTTCGACCTAGTTCAAAAAGCTCATTGAAATCTAACAAGGACCTAAAAGATTCCAAACATAACTTTGCTATGCTTACCTTATCATCACAGAAGCTCTTGGGCGCAAGGGGACACTGTTGGAGGTGCGGCGTATGGAAGGAAGATTTTCGATAGGAATCATGTTCGGGGCACTGCTGAGCGTCCCGCTGTGGCTGTCGATGATCGGCTGGTACAGACTGGTCATGGCGGGCATCGGGTTGTTTATTTAAATTCTAGCCATCGGCCGGAGGGGCCGATGGTTTCTTTGTGTGTTGAAGCTTTTTTCTTGGCGGAACTCGTTATTTTTTCACTTTAAAATGAACGACGGCGCTGTACAGCATTTTCCCGGCGTTCGGATCGAACACCACTTGATGGCTGATCGAGAACACATCCAGCAGCAGCGCTTTGTTATTCTCGATTTGCGCGTCGATTTTGGCTTCGAGCGTTTTCAAATCGTAGGCTTCAAAAAATTCAATTTTATTCTCGATTCGGTCTAAAGTAAAACTCATCGTCATTCGCTCCCGGCTGCGTATTTTGGCTTAAACTAAATCTACCAAGCTCTGTCTTTGATTGCAACTGCACAGAGAGTTGCTTTTATGGAAAGATGGGGCTCGATAACGCTCTTCGTTTATTAGGCAATAGGACTTGAGCCTGTCGTTCTATGTTGTTGAAATTGTGGAGAAAAGTAATTTCATGCTAGATCATGGGCTATATTGTAATTTTTTAAGTAATATATTATTATTACTATATATTTACTATTGATATAATTCCAAGTACTATGAGTGGATTACATAGTCCTGCTATGATCCTTCGGTATGCGATCATTTTAACGCAATCGCTTACATCAAGTTCCCCGCATCGCGCCATATATTTCGAAAGCTACCGGACACAGAGACATGCTCAAAGTGTCCGTTCCTCTACTTGACTCTTTCAATTCTACCGACACCTAGATCGAACATGGATGACATTCGCGGAATATCGGCATATATAGACTCTTTACGAGTTTATATAAAACCATGGGATAGAAAGGAGGATAGGCAATACTTACAAGAGCTTCCACACACGGGATCACAGCTATATTTTAGGTGGAGAGGAGGTTTGATCGAGCTGACAATTGCGAACGATTGAAAGGGTAATGCCTGATCGTAATATTCTTACCGACCCCAAAAATAAGGAGGTAACATATATGATACAGCTTCGTTTATCCCACCATTCCCTATCCAAATTGATCGTTGCCAGCGGCATGATGCTGCTGATGGCCGTTATCATGCTGCTGTTCTCGGACCGGGCTTCTGCCCATGGCTATGTTGAATCACCGGGCAGCCGCGCCTCTTTGTGCAAGCTGGGGCAAAATAAGAACTGCGGAGCGATTATTTATGAGCCGCAAAGTCTGGAAGCGCCGAAAGGGTTTCCGCAGTCCGGGCCTGCCGACGGCAAAATCGCCAGCGCCGCCGGAGCTTTTCCGGAGCTTGACCAGCAGTCCGCTACACGTTGGAGTAAGGTACCGATGACGGCAGGAACGAAAACGTTTACATGGAAGTTGACTGCTGCTCATGCGACATCCACCTGGAAGTATTACATGACGAAGCAAAACTGGGATCAGAACGCCCCGCTTAGCCGGGCTTCGTTCGATCTCACGCCGTTCTGCTCGGTAAACTACGGCGGAAAGCAGCCTCCGAACACTTATTCCGATACGTGCAACGTCCCAAGCCGGACCGGTTATCAAGTCATTCTGGCAGTCTGGGAAATTGCAGACACGGCCAATGCCTTCTATAATGTCATCGACGTCAACTTCGGAGGGGATCCTTCGGATAATCAGCCTCCTACCGCACCGGCGGGTTTAAGCGCTTCCAACCTTACAGCCACGAGCGTATCGCTGGCATGGAACGCATCGAGCGATAACGTCGGAGTGTCCGGCTACAAAATTTTTAACGGCTCGACGCAGATTGCCGCCGTCTCCGGTTCGACTTTAAATTACAACGTCACGGGGCTGACCTCGAATACGTCCTATACATTTACGGTTCGTGCCGAGGATGCCGCAGGCAACGTCTCCGGCGCGAGCAACGCCGTCACAGTTACGACTCCGGCCGTACCTGTAGACAATGAGGCGCCTACGGCTCCGACCGGCTTGCATGTGATGGGCACTCCGACTTCCTCCAGCGTTCACCTGATGTGGAGCGCATCGACGGATAATGTCGGGGTAACGGGCTACCGGGTATATCGTGGAACCACGTTAGTGACCACGGTTTCGGGGACGGCGCTCGAATATACGGTCACGGGGTTGACGCCTGATACGTCCTATACGTTTACGGTTCGCGCGGTTGACGCCGCCGGCAACGTATCGGCCGACAGCAATGCCATCAATGCCAAGACGGCTTCCGGTCCGGCGGTTTCCGAATGGGCGCCGAACACGGCGTATACGGTAGGCACGCTTGTCACGTACAACGGCAAAACGTACGAATGCCGTCAGGCCCACACCTCGCTGGTCGGCTGGGAGCCGTCCAACGCAGCTTCGTTGTGGTTGCTGAAGTAATCGGAAACCTTTCAATTCTACCCGACAGCAAGACTGAACATGGATGGCATTATGGGTTTAAATAAAAACATGGGATAGAAAGGAGGATAGGCAATACTTACAAGAAATTACGCAAATGGGATCACAGCTATAATTTAGGTGGAGAGGAGGTTTGAATCGAACGGATAATTGCGAACGATTGAAAGGGTAATGCCTGATCGTAGTGTCCTTACCGCCCCCCAAAATAAGGAGGTAACATATATGATACAGCTTCGTTTACCCCACCATTCTCTATTCAAACTACTCGTTGCCAGCGGCATGATGCTGCTGATGGCCGTAGTCATGCTGCTGTTCTCGGACCGGGCTTTCGCCCATGGTTATGTCGAATCGCCCGGCAGCCGCGGCTATTTGTGCAGTCTGGGGCAAAACAAGAACTGCGGGGAGATTATTTACGAACCGTACAGCCTGGAAGGACTGAAAGGGTTTCCGCAGGCCGGGCCTGCCGACGGCAAAATCGCCAGCGCCGCAGTGGGGAGATTTTCGGAGCTTGATCAGCAATCGGCTACACGTTGGAGTAAGGTACCGATGACGGCAGGAACGAAAACGTTTTCATGGGTTCTTAAAGTCCCTCATGCGACATCCAGCTGGAAGTATTACATTACGAAGCAAAACTGGGATCAGAACGCCCCGCTCAGCCGGGCATCGTTCGACCTCACGCCGTTCTGTTCGGTAAATTATGGCGGAAAGATGCCTCCTAAGACGTATTCCGATACGTGCAACGTTCCTAGCCGGACCGGATATCAAGTCATTCTGGCAGTCTGGGAAATTGCCGACACGGCCAATGCGTTCTATAATGTCATCGACGTCAACTTCGGAGGGGATCCTTCGGATAATCAGCCTCCTACCGCACCGGCGGGTTTAAGCGCTTCCAACCTTACAGCCACGAGCGTATCGCTGGCATGGAACGCATCGAGCGATAACGTCGGAGTGTCCGGCTACAAAATTTTTAACGGCTCGACGCAGATTGCCGCCGTCTCCGGTTCGACTTTAAATTACAACGTCACGGGGCTGACCTCGAATACGTCCTATACATTTACGGTTCGTGCCGAGGATGCCGCAGGCAACGTCTCCGGCGCGAGCAACGCCGTCACAGTTACGACTCCGGCCGTACCTGTAGACAATGAGGCGCCTACGGCTCCGACCGGCTTGCATGTGATGGGCACTCCGACTTCCTCCAGCGTTCACCTGATGTGGAGCGCATCGACGGATAATGTCGGGGTAACGGGCTACCGGGTATATCGTGGAACCACGTTAGTGACCACGGTTTCGGGGACGGCGCTCGAATATACGGTCACGGGGTTGACGCCTGATACGTCCTATACGTTTACGGTTCGCGCAATTGACGCCGCCGGCAACGTATCGGCCGACAGCAACGCTGTAAATGCCAAGACGGCTTCCGGTCCGGCGGTTTCCGCATGGGCGCCGAATGTGGCGTATACGGTAGGCACGCTTGTCACGTACAACGGCAAAACGTACGAGTGCCGTCAGGCCCACACCTCGCTGGTCGGCTGGGAGCCGTCCAACGCAGCTTCGTTGTGGTTGCTGAAGTAATCGGACAAGATTTCTTAACAGGGATAGTTTGTCAGAGTCAACCTCTGACGGGCTATCCTTTTTCAATTTAACGAAACATCGTTAACAAAAAGAAGTTCCTCACCGATAAATGTAAATAAGGAGATTATTGGATAACTTATATAGGAGATATTGAAATGACGCATATTTCCATTTCTGTCGGCAGAGCTCAGCCTAAACCATCCACAACAACCCTCATGTCCGAATATGATAGGCGAATTCAAGCTTTGCTAAAGCAAAAAGGCCGAATTGAAGAAGAACAGGCCAAAGTAAAGGCAAGTCAAGAGCTGGATAGCAAAATAAAAGCGGAACGATTGAAGTCCTTGACAACGGAACAGCAAACGATCGAAGCTCAAATCGCGCAAATTCGAATGGAGCAAGCCCAAAACCGTAAAAACGGTGTTTCGCCAAGCGCGGAATCCCGAGACCCGAAACCGGGCCGTTTATCCGATACTTCCATGAAGGACATTGTCCGAGCCGACTCCTTGCACGGACAGCTCAAGAAGATGACCCAGGTTCGAGGCGAATTGGAAGCGGCAGCGAACAATTTGCAGTCGGAAGTCAGACTGGGCAGACTACAGTTTGAATTAGGACCGGCTAACGACAGCGGGAGAGGACAGATGCTGGAAAACGCCGAGCAGTCGGTATTTAAGCCGAAATTGGAGCAAGAAACGGCTTTAAAAGCCCAAATTGCCGGCTTGGACGGGAAAATCGGGGAAACGATGGCCGAAGCGCAAAAAACTGACCGAAAGAAGGAAGAGACCGACAAAGCGGAAGACGGTACCGGCCCGAGACCGTTGCGCCGAATCGGGACCGAAGCTTGAGCGAGGCGGGTGAGCTGATCCGGAAGCCCGAGGAACCGGGCACAAGCCGCAGTCAAGAGCAAGGGACAGGGCTGCATTGCAAGAGAATCGATGTCCGGATTTGAAACGATATAGGAACATTCAGACAAAAAGCGCCTACTGGGTGCTTTTTGTTTTGGACAAGGTCGACTTGCGCTCGGGACCCATTTCCTACTATCGATGCTTCGGTTTCGCAACCTCGTTATCTCCTCTTCGATGTGCATCATTATGCTGTATTATCCAGTATAAACCAAATGGACTATTGCGTGTTCGCATTTTGTTCGTATATAATACAAACAAATGTTCTTATTTGGAGGCGAACGTAATGGAAAGATACATTGGCCATATCATTGAAGTTATTTATTTGGATATCGACAATAAGACCAAGCAGCGGAGAATTGAGGTCTTGATGGTTGAGAATGGTCTCGTCAAAGCGTTTTGTCATCAACGGCAAGCGCTGCGGATAATTCGGATCGAAAATATTTTAGCTGTGAAGCAGGTTTCCGTATCATCGAGGGTATCATGAGCTGACGCAAAGCCGGTCCGGCAGACCGGCGAAATCAGATCTATAGAAGCAGAATTAAGACGTAAATGGCAGCTAATTCAGCTCGCAGACGTGACCGAGGTGGAATTTATTGATGACAGATGTTGAAAAGAAAGTGCTTCGAATCTTATGGAATCTATACAAAACAGCTTGGGTAAGGCCTGATGTCAAAAGGATTTCTTGGTTATCCGGGCGTACGGTGGAGCAACTGCGAAAAATTGTATTTTGCCTCGTCAAGGACGGTTACGTAGAAGTTCGCAGGGACGAGCTTCGGGTCATACAAGGCTTAGAGCAAGGGGCACCGCAATAGACGGTAATGGATTGAAGATGAATTTGAAGAGGAGAGGGAAATCATGATAGGCTTACCGACGTTAAGCAAGAAACACGCTGCGCAACGTCCGACAAGAGACGAATTTGAATTGGAGGAGCTGGGAAACCAATTGTTCGAGGCTCGTGAAGAGGGGGCCGAGATTTTTTTGACCGTATGGGGAATGGACGAGCAGGTGCGGGGACGAATCAGCAACATGGACCCGCGAACCCGGCTGGTACATGTAGAGTGTGACGGCGATACGCTGAAAGTTCCTTATTTGGATATCATGAATGTGGAGAGCCCAAGGGATTGATCCTTGGGCTTTTCGTCTATAAAAAAACGGTCCGCTAAGCGATCGATGACTTGCCGGCCTCTCGAACCGATGCCCGCATTTTTTTATCGGAAGGAAGAAAGATCGTCAACAAACCGATCAATGGAAGATAGGCGCAGCAATAAATCACGAAGTCAATGCTGGTCGAATCGGCAAGATTGCCCAAGATGGCCGAGCCAATTCCTCCTAAGCCAAAAGCCAGCCCAAAGAAAATCCCGGAAACCAGTCCAATTTTTCCTGGCAGCAGGTCATTTGCGTAGACCATAATGACGGAGAAAGAGGAGGCCAGGATCATGCCCGCCATAAAAATCCAGATCACGGAAAAGGTCAGGTTCGAATACGGAAGCAGCAGTGAGAAGGGGGCCGTTCCCAAAATGGAGAACCAAATCAAGCTGAGCTTGCTAAAACGATCGGCCAGCAAACCGCCGAGCATCAGCCCGATTACGTTCGCTGCCAGAAAAACAAACAGAATAATTTGTGCCTGAGCCATGGAAACGCCGAAACGATCGATAGCGAAAAAAGCGTAGTAGCTGCTGATGGCGGCGACATATAAATTTTTAGAAAAGACGAGAATCATGAGAATGGTAATGGCAAGGATGACGTACCCTTTTGAAACGGTTGGAGCCATCGGGCCGGCCTCCCGGGGAGCCTCCGTCTTCTTCGCAGGAGACAGCCGCCTTCCATACCAGCCGGCGACATAAAACTGCGCGATGAATCCGATGCAAACCAGAATGGCCAGCCAGACCACGCCTTGCTGCCCCGTGCGCACAAACAGGAACGCGGTGATGACAGGGGCAATAGCTTGCCCGATAAAGCCTCCGAACTGAAAAATCGACGATGCCATGCCTTTCTTCGGACCGGCGGCGATGAAGGAAACGCGGGCCGACTCCGGATGAAATACGGCCGAGCCAAGGCCGATCAGCATAACGGCCAGTATCACGACCCAGAAGTGGGCGGCATAAGCCAAAGCAACGACCCCGATCAGCGTAAAGAGCATGCCGATGGGCAGCATTTTAGGCTTGGGCCGATTGTCGGTATAGATCCCGATAGCCGGTTGCATGACCGCCGCCGTTAAATTAATCATCAGTGAAATGAGACCGATCTGCGAGAAGTTGAGCGATAGCGAATCTTTGAGAATTGGAAAAAGAGACGGAACGATGAACTGAATCGTATCGTTCAGCAAATGAACCATGCTAATAATCAATAAAATGGGATAGATGGTTTTCATCGCATCGGATGACGGATGAATCGTATTCGTTTTAGTTGCCATGTCGTTTTCTCCCCACGAGTTTCTATATTTCGGATGCATCTCAAGAGTACTTCATTTTATCGTGAAGCCCCGGCGCTCCTCCTTTCGCAAAATCATCAAACGATAATGATTATTATTATCAATACAAATTTGTTAGCCAACCCCTTTCCTGACCAAGTAGGGTGATTTAACCCTCTGAAATAATATACATATGCAATATATCACATATTAATGTCTTGTCTATAATGTGTCAACTCTTTCTTTCCAAGTATTTTTCTTGTAATGTTAGGGGGGAAATTCGATTTGCATTGTTCGGGCAAATTGCGATATATTAAATATCGAAATATTGCCTGCCAAGAGGTGAGACTCCTATGCCTATTCCAAAGGACTATTTAACACCCGTCCGTTTATCCGCAAAAGATAAAACTTTGGCTCAACTCCAGAAATGGATCATCGAAGGAACCATGCAGCCGGATGAAAAATTAAACGATGCGGAAATCTCCGCAGCTCTCGGTGTAAGCAGAACGCCTGTAAGAGAGGCTTTGCAGATCCTTGAAATGCAGGGACTCGTTCAAATGTTCCCCGGCAAAGATACGAGGGTAACGACAATCGACAAAGCGAATATTTTAAAATTGTACCCGACCCTTGCGGCCCTGCATGCGCTAGCTGCCGAAACCGCCGCCCGACTAATTCAGCCGGAGCAGGTTCGGCAATTGCATGAATTAAACGACTCCTTTGCCAAGTACGTTGAAGACAATGATTTGTATCAGGCGGTCGAGTACGACGAGAAGTTTCATAACATGATCGTTGATATTTCGGACAATCCGTACATCGTTTCTTTCAGTTCATCCTTACAAATGCATATTCGGCGGTATAAGTACATTTTTCTAAAACGGCCGCTTGGAGAATCACAAGCCGCTGCCCATGAACACCGGGAAATTATCGGCGCATTGGAAGCGCATGATTCCGAAGGGGCCGCACATTTCATGAAAAAGAATTTGTTAAGACCTTTGGAGCAGATTCAGCAAATTCTTTGACAAAAGGTACAAAAAGAAAAAAGCTCAGGAAACTCGACGATACGAGGTTTCTTGAGCTTTTTGTATAGATTTCGATTCGTTTCCAGGAGACGAAATTTTTTACATAATGTCGAATTTGTGGAGCTCTATGAGTTCGTGATACGATGTGTAAAAAATGTAAAGGAGACAGGCCATGAAGAAGTATCTTGGACTCCTCGCTCTGGTGATAATGATCGTGAATGCAGGCTGTACGCAAGCAGAACCTCCAAAAGCAACTGCCGCCCCTGAGCAGAATACCGCGCCGGCAACAACACCGCAGGATACACCAAAAGAAGCAGCTAAACAGCAAACAACAACGAATGCAGAGTTTGCTTTTACGAAAGCGGATCAGCATCCTGAAAAGGTTCTGATCGATGTCATTAGCTCGGCGAAGGAGACGCTGGATGTTGCGATCCACAGCATCACGCATCCGGACATTGTAGCGGCGATCCGTGATGCTAAAAAACGCGGCGTAGCAGTGCGTGTAATTACGGACAAGACCCAGTCCGAAGGGAAAGCGCAGGGAGAGGCTTTAAAGATCCTTAGCAGCGCGGGGATTCCGATGAAGATCAACAGCCACAACGGCCTGATGCACCTGAAGGTGACGATCGCAGATAAGAAGGTCGTAACCACCGGCTCGTATAACTACTCCAAGGCGGCAAGTACAACGAACGATGAGGTTCTGGTTGTAATCCGGGAGGAAGGGGCAGCAAAAACATTTTCAGATGAATTCGAAAAGATGTGGAACGATACGAAGGGTTTTAAACCGATTGAGAAGAAGGTTGCAAAAAAATAGCGACAACTCCACCAGTATTAGGAAGGCATTCGTGGCAGCCGACCACGTAGCGGTTTTTTTACAAGAGTCCCGGCTAGTCAATTGAACTGGTCAGGGACTCTTCCACTTACTGCAAAGGCAATTGCGACTAGGCCTACTATAGATCGGTCGTATGTACTTTCGAGAATGGTTTATGCCTTATGCCTCATGTCTCGCCGCGTCCGTTTCCCCTTTTTTTACCCGCTCGCAATGCTTCATTCCAAAAATAGCTAGCCTCATTTGATCTCCCTTCGTAAATACCCATCTTTTCCAGTGTCGAAGTTGTCCGAATCATCCCTTTCCCCGCAGCGTAAGACTCATCGGCCGCTGTCGTCAGCGGGAGCTGAACGTAAGGTAGGCACGGCAGCAGCAGCGAAGATGTCATACCCGCTGGCATTTCATATTGCATTGCTGCTGCTGCGAAGGAGGAAGTTAGAGCAAATTTAAAAGCATGAAAATGAGCTGATTTCTCTTAAACTAATCCCAAAGATCACCCAAAATCTACCGGTCCACCTATAACCTGTAACTGAAAAACGCCCGACAAAGGTTGGAAAAAACCAAAAGCGGTTCCCATTCGTAAGCCAAACAAAAGTATTTCGAAACAAACAACGGGAGATAGCTCCGGGGTCAACAGCAAAAGCAGAAATGGGGGGTTCAAAAGGTGGAGGAGGGAGCGTAGGTACCTGTTGTGCAGTCGTTCCAGGCGGTGGTCCAAATGGAGGCATAAACGCCATTCGATGTCACTCCTTTTCGAAAGTAGGCTAATGCAATATATGTAAGAGGGCATTCTTCGGGTTGGACCAATGCCTATATATATCGCGGTGGTTTCAATTCCTCATAGATTTGATCGAAACTTGAGCATAAACCAGACGAAGAAAGCACCGGCGAATAGCAGAGACACTTGCATTGTAATTGTATGGGTACCGGAAAGAAAGATAATAGCGCTAATGCATTACGAATTTTGGGGTATCAATTTATTACCGTGAAGATGTAGTGGTGGGGTATCCTTGGACAATAGATCGTTGACAAATTTACCTAAAAATCGACTTTTTTTGTACAGGATATTACCGCTTATCTGCCAGTTAATCAAAAATGTCTAAGTGAATTGGGAAACAATGTATACTAGCTTTGTGTTCAGTCGAACTGAACAAAAAAAATTAAAGGAGCGTTTGATATGAAAAAAATTGCATCTTTGGCATTACTATCGGCTTTATCAGTAGTCTCCATTGCTTCTGGGGCAAATGCTGAACAAGTGCAGTCTCGTGAGACTAATATCAGCGTGGTAGCTTCTGACTCCGCCTCCACATTTGCAAGTCCCATAGAAAGGGAGAAAGAATTAAAAGTCGGGAAGACACTGCAATTGCCACGTGGATATCAGTATTTCCCTCAAGGGGGCTGGCCGGATAAAATTGAAGTGGATTCAGACGGCCTTGTAACTGGAAAGAAAAAAGGTAAAGCCACAGTACAGGTGCTGGATGGATCAAAACTAAAATACGTTTATTACATTACTGTATATTAAAATTTTTTGTATCTGGTAAATGTACGCTAAGCGGTAAAACTGGATTCCTACAACCTTATTTGAGTACATCTTTGGGCATTAATGGAAACTTTGAATTTTGAACACTCCCACTAGCTTTCGCTGGTGGGATTTTTTTACTTAGTGAAGTGTTTCTACAAGGTAATTTACATATTTGTTTTAGTCGACTATTTTTGTACAGAATCATTTGGTGGACAATGGACATTTTCGCTTATCAAGATCGTGGCAGAAGTATGCCGCAAATCATGTAATCTAATGTATCTTAGTTTAGGATGGAGATTATGAAACTCGCGCCACTTATCCTTGATCAATAATCGATATTTTTATACAATAAATATTTTTCTAATTCCTTAACCACAGAAGGAGAAATCGCGATTTTGCGGGTCTTATTGTTTTTAGGTAATTTAATGATTGGCCTTCCTGACTTAAATTTGGGGATGGATTGCTTACTCTCTATAAATCCCTTTTCTAAATCGATATGTTTCCATTGAAGTCCCAGAAGTTCAGCGCGTCTCATACCGGTTGTAAAAGCAAGTATGATGAGGATTCGAACTTGAATAATTTCAGTCTGAAGGGCATTAAATATATCAAAAATCTCTTCTTGATTATAATGTTCCATTTCTTTGGTAGCATCTTTTGGTTTAGTGATTCCATCGATAGGATTCTCTTTTAAAACTTTTCATGAAACAGCTTTCGAAAAAATACTTTAAAACACTTGGAAAATATATGCAATTGATGATGGACCAAGGGGGCCTTTTTTATCGATTCGTGCATCTGGTTTTTCAAGTTTATATAAAAATCTACTATGTGCAGAGTTTTGATTTGATCAATACGCATACGTTTAAAGAAAGGAAGGATTCTTACTCATTTGTTGTTTCGTACTTTCGCAAACTCGCCAGTACTAAAACTGAGGACGCCGTAAATTGGCGTCCTTTTCGCTGAGATCTATGTTTAAATGAAGGAAAAAAATTTAGTCTACAAATGGTCTATAGTGTTCGAAAAACGTATCTGTTATAGTGTGTTAATTTTTCTGTTACATATAAAATTTCTTTAAATAAAGCATTACTTTATACTGTACCAATAAAATCGGGGCCCGTCTCGCGACGAGCCCCTTTCATGGGAGAGGAGAAACCGGACGAAGAGCTTATGGGGAACGTAAGTCTTCTCCGCGGTTGTCTACGACATTTTCGGATGTCGATGATATAAGGATGATCCTTTTTGCAGAAAGATATACATCCGCTGGGAAAATTTTTTTGGATTTTTTGTGCAAAAGATTCCGTTTGTGATACGATATCAATATTAAGTTTGGCGGAAAGAAGGCTATACAGCATGAGAGTCATATCGGGAAGTGCCAAAGGGCGGCCGCTGAAGTCGGTACCGGGCATGGGAACCCGGCCCACGACGGACAAAGTGAAAGAAGCTGTATTCAGCATGATCGGCCCTTATTTCGACGGCGGACAAGTGCTGGATTTGTTTGCGGGCACGGGTGGGCTGAGTATCGAAGCGTTGAGCCGGGGGATGGATCGTGCCGTGCTCACGGATGTTGATAAAAAAGCCATCGACACGATTCGCCACAATCTTCAGGCGACCGGGTTGACGGAGCGGGCCGAAGTGTACCGCAATGATGCGGTGCGCGCACTCAAAGCGCTTTCCAAGCGGGAAGCGCGTTTTGATCTGGTGTTTTTGGACCCGCCGTACAAGCTGAAAGTGATTGGAGAGCTGCTGGAGGAGCTGCAGCAGGGCGGATTGCTGGCCGACGGAGCGCGGATCGTGGTCGAGCATGACGCGGAGGACCGCCATGAGGGGGACTTCGGAGGGCTCGAATGGCTGCGGCGGGCCGAGTATGGGGATACTGCCATTACGATTTACCGAACCCGTTTCGAGGGTAAAGAGACTTAAACTCGACAATAGAGGGAGCTGACTGTACCAATGAATCCAATTATCGAGATTGGCGATCATCCCGGGATGCGGGTGGCCGTGTATCCCGGCAGCTTTGATCCGGTGACGAACGGGCATTTGGATATTATTCATCGCGCGGCTAAGGTGTTCGATAAGCTGATTGTCGCCGTACTCAACAACACCAGCAAAAATCCGCTGTTCTCGGTGGAGGAGCGGACGGATCTGCTGTGGAAGGTGACCAGAGATTTGCCGAACGTCGAGATCGACAGCTTCCGGGATTTGCTCATTAATTATATGAAGCAAAAAAACGCGCACCTCATCGTCCGTGGACTGCGGGCGGTTTCCGATTTTGAATACGAGCTGCAGCTGGCCTCCACCAATCGTAAGCTATGCGAGGACATCGAGACGTTCTTTATGACGTCGACGCCGAAATATTCGTATTTGAGCTCCAGTATTGTGAAGGAAATCGCCCGTTTCCATGGCCCTGTGGTCGATCTGGTCCCTCCGGAAGTCGAGCAGGCGCTGCGCGGCAAATACGGTAGCGGAAGCTTGTAGTTCGGAAGGAAGGTTTACCGCTGATGGCGGCGGTGGAAGAGAAAGGCGGTAAATACCGAGAGCACAAGCAGGACAAGCAGCATCGTGCCGAACTGCAGCATCATCGGGCTGATTAAGGGCCACAAACTATCGTGCTCGAAGGACCAGCCAATGTGGGCTGTGGCATAGTGTGCAAGCACGGGCTGCTCTCCGCCAAGCGAATCGGTGAGCGGTTTCCAAGCTAAGCAGGTGAGCACAAAAGCAATTCCGCCATGCTCAAGCCGGGAGCGTAGAAAGCGCAGATAGCGCAAGTCGGAAGCCACAGTCAAGCTTTTGACTTGGGCGTGCGTGGACAAGCCTCCCCACGAGAGCAGCAGACTGAGCAGCGCATACGGCAAGGCCGACGAAGCGGCTTCTGTATATTGCGATAAGGCATACGCTCCGAGATGCGGTTCGAAGAAACCGGCCAGCAGCGCTTGGGCAAGCGTCAGAGCGTTGTCGCGGTTAAGGCCAAGTGCGGAGGCGAGGGAAGCGGCAGCGGAGACAAGCCCTGAAAGCGAAACGGCGTGAAGCAGCACGGAAAACATCATCATGCACCCGCCGATTAGAAAAAGCTGCTGGACGCTTGACGTCACCGAATCTCCCAGCAGCTTCCCGAACGTCCGGCCGTCGCGCGTCCGGGCGTCTTGAAATGCGTCGAAGCTCCGACTGAGCCACCCTGAGCCTCCCTTGTTCTGCGATTTCGTTGCCGGCAGAGGGTGAGGTACAGAGGCGCTGCGAAAACGGTGGAGCAGGGCCAAGAGCAGCGTGGAGGCATAATGGATGACCGCCAGCGCAAGTCCGGCGGTCGCGCTTTGCAGGAAGCCGACGCCGACCACGCTTACGAGGAAAACCGGGTTCAGCAGGTGAGAGACCGAGAGCAGCCGCTCTCCTTCGTCGCGGGTCAGCGTGCCGTCCTTACGAAGCTGGCCCACGGCTGCGGCACCGGCCGGCATGCCCGCTGTGAAGCCGAGCGCCACAATCCAGCCGGCGACTCCCGGGAGCCTGAATAAAAGGCGCAGCAGCGGCTCGAGCAGCACGCCAAGTCCGTGCAGCACGCCCATGCCGCGCAGAAGCTCGGTGACGATCAGGAAGGGCAGCAAGGCCGGGAAGACAAGCTTCCACCAGAGCTGCAGCCCCTGGAGCGACGAGCGAAACGCTTCGTCGGGAAATGCGATGATGCTGACGACGAGAGCAAGCGCCGCAGCGCCGAGCAGCAGCGTCGCAAAGCGCGGGGAGAAGAGAACCTGTAACCGTTGCATTCGAATCATCACTCCAGCTTGGGTTAGTGGTACATGTTTACGCTTTGTCCGCATGGAATAGACCTGACAGGCGTACGCTACCTATAGAGATACAACATTTGCGAACGGCTGGGGGGGAAGCTGCCAATGGGAGAGGCACGACACATGAAACGCGCTTCACGCGTCGTTTTTTCCGTTTTTATTGCGATAGCGCTTTTATACGTGGTTTATTTTATGCCTTTGCCGCTCTATATTTTTAAGCCGGGGACGGCCGAGGACATTCATCCGATGGTTCACGTCAAGCAGGCTGCAGAGGAAAAAGGCAAGTTCATGCTGACTACGGTGCAAGTGGCCGACGCAACCGTATTCGGCTATTTGATGTCCTATGTCCGGCCCTACGAAGAGCTGCGGCTGAAGCGGGATCTGCTCCGCAACAACGAGACCGAGGCGGAGTATTCGCAGCGTCAGGAAGTGGTTATGCTCACCTCGCAGGCGGACGCGATTCAGGCGGCATACAACCGGTTGAAAATTCCTTACCATATCAGCAAGGATGGCGTCGTCATCCAGCAGGTATATCCGAATGTTCCGGCGCATGACGTGCTTCAGGCCGGCGATACCATCGTGAAAATCGACGACAAACCGATCCAAACGATGGATGAGGTGCGAGGCGGCGTCACAGGCAAAAAAGCGGGGGACAGCGTCTCGATCAGCTACAAGCGCAAAGGCGTGGTCCAGACGAAGGATATCGCTTTGGCCGCGCTGCCTGCCGATCCAAACGCAAAACCGGCAGAAGCTTCGCGTGTCGGGCTTGGAGTCGTATTATCGGAATTGCACAGTGTGAAAGCCGATTCCGAGGAGCAGCAGGTAACTATTCAGGCGGGAGACATTGGCGGGCCGTCGGCGGGACTGATGTTTTCGCTGGAAATCTATAACAGACTGGCGGCCGGCGATATTACGAAAGGCTATAAGGTGGCGGGAACCGGAGAGATCGATCCGGACGGACATGTCGGTGTTATCGGGGGTATTCAGCATAAAATCGTAGCGGCCGACCGGGCGGGCGCCGAAATCTTTTTCAGCCCCAAAGACTATAAAGCTCCGAACGGCCAGACGATCCCCAATTATTCGGATGCGAAGAAGCGTGCCGATGAGCTGGGGACCAAAATGACCGTCGTTCCGGTGGCTACGATGGGCGAGGCTTTGGATTATTTGGCGAAGCTGCCGGCGAAAACGGGAAGTTAGTATCAATCCGTCACAACGACCGGTGGTTCGTAGTAATCCGCGAACCAATCGCGGGGAGCAGGCGTTTCATATCCGAGCGCATAGACAGATGTAGCGCGAATATCCATCGCGAGCAGCGGCGAAAGCTTGTCCGTTACTTTGGTAACAACGGGTACCTTCGCCGTTGTTTTCATTCGTCGGAGCAGCTCCCTTCCTTGCGGACGAAAGCCAAGCACGCGCAGGTACGGCACACCTTGGCCGAGCGTTCCGACTGAGAGCTCTTCCTTGGTGTGATTCAGCAAAATGCGCAGTAAGGTGCGCTGCAGCTTGGTCCACGTGTAGCGTTTCGTTTTGAGTCGGTCCAGCAGCGAAGCGACGCAGCCCTCGCCTGGAGCCGTCGTCTCGGTCAGTGCCTGCCGGATGCGGTGCTCCAGCCCTTCCGTTACCTCGTGGAACGTCGCGAGCTGCTCCGGGGTATGATTCATGAGCTGCAGCATCAGGGGTTTCGCGAAGCGCTCCCAATCGACTGGCGCGCGTCCGGCCTGCCATTCCCGCTC
This sequence comes from Paenibacillus tyrphae, assembly GCF_027925525.1. Lineage (GTDB taxonomy): Bacteria > Bacillota > Bacilli > Paenibacillales > NBRC-103111 > Paenibacillus_G > Paenibacillus_G tyrfis_B. The sequence goes on from NZ_BSDJ01000011.1 coordinate 93,513, forward strand.
CAAAATATCCAGCGTCGCCGCAGGCGCATAAGGGCGGAGGGCGTGCAAATTACGTTCTTCAAAAAGCAATTTGCGCAGAGCGGTAGCGCTTGCAATGCGACCGTCTGTAATATCGGTCTGATTGTATTCGGCTTTCGTCCTTGTGATCGTTTGCGGCAGGATGCCGCTGCGAAGCCGCCGCAGGGCAATCAAATAATGCAGCCCGAGCGTATTGTTCGGCTTGGCGAGCTCGCTTTCGTCCGCGCCCGGTACGAGCTGTGCTACGGCGCGACTGTAGGCGGCCGGATACGGGACGCCGGCCTTCAGCTCCTGCTGCAGCAGCTCCCGCAGCGGAGCGGGCTCGTCCTGCAAGACATCGGCCGCGGCTTCGAGCCAGCCAATGTCGCCGCTCTCGCTGCCGAAGCAGAGGCTGTCGACGAGCCCGGTAGCGTCGAGCGCGGAGACGGCGCCGAAGGCGAACCATTCCGCCGGCTGGGCGCTATAGGCGACCGGCAGTTCCAGAACAAGGTCGGCTCCCATGCGGAGCGCCATCTCGGCCCGCGCCCACTTGTTTACGACCGCCGGTTCGCCGCGCTGGAGAAAGTTCCCGCTCATGATGCAGATTGCGCTATCCGCTCCCGTTACCTTTTTCGATTGTTGGAAATGATAGTAGTGACCGTTATGCAGCGGGTTGTATTCGACGACGAGACCGACGGTTGACATGCGTAATGATTCCTCCCGATCAGCGTTTTCAGGCTCTTTTGCCATGAACGATTTTGTTTAATCACTATAGCATGAACATAGCATGAACTGAAAATGTTGACAAAACGGAACCGAAGTCGATATAATAATCTTTGTTTGTTTGGGGTGATACTCATGTTTATACATTTGAAAGATTTGGCATCCAAAGGCACGATCCGGATCGAAGGCACGGAAGATCTGACAGGCATTCTGCCGAAGTCCGGAAGTCTGCTCGGGTATGGCCCGCTGCAGGTGCGTTTGGAAGCTCGGGACAAGGCCGGCACGGCCGAAGTCACGGGCGAACTGGACATCGACGTGGAGCAATCGTGCTCACGCTGCTTGTCCCCGATCGGACAGCATTTGACGATTCCGTTTCATGAGACGTTTGTGAAGGGCGAAGAGCAAGAGCTGGAAGAGTCCGAGGATGAGGACCAGGACGAGGAAGACGTGCTGTATGTCTCCGAGGACCGGTTCGAGCTGAAGCCCTATTTGGCGGAAAGCGTCATGATGGCGCTGCCGTTCATCCCGCTGTGCAGTGAAAATTGTCAAGGACTGTGTCCCGTGTGCGGAACGAACCGGAACGAGAAGGCTTGCGAATGCAAGACGGAGAAGGTGGACCCGCGTTTGGCCGGACTTGCGGATTTTTTTAAAGACCGATCGTAACCAGGAACGCAGGCTGAATTCGTTGAAGGAGGTGGGAAATATGGCAGTACCTCAAAGGAGAACATCCAAAACGCGCCGCGACAAGCGTCGTACTCATTTTAAATTGGAAGTACCGGGCATGGTAAAGTGTGACAATTGCGGTGAATTGAAATTGGCTCACCGAGTTTGCAAAGTTTGCGGTCAATACAAGAAAAGAGAGATTATTAGCCAATAATCTTCCTGCAGACAAAAGAGATAGTACTCCACCTTTAGGTGCAGTGCTATTTTTTTTGTCTGCTTGCGCTTCCCTTTTTATGCAGAATCCAGTATACTTTGCTTTGTGACTTGGTCATAAGAGATAGTGCCATGTCCTATGCATCAGGTGGGGACCTCCCTAGTTAAGCTAAAAAAAGGTGGTGCTCGTTATCGAACGCCTTCCGAAACGACAGCGCCAGCAGCAGTTGGCCAAAGCGATCGAAGAAAACCCGTTTATAACGGATGAAGAGCTGACGAAGCTGTTTCAAGTCAGCATCCAGACGATCCGTCTGGACCGGCTCGAGCTTGGCATTCCCGAGCTGCGAGAGCGGATGAAGCTGATGGCGGAGCAATCGTACGATCAGGTGCGTTCGCTTCCGCTGCATGAAGTTATCGGGGATGTCATTGATCTGCAGCTCGACAAGAGCGGCATTTCTATGTTCGAAATTCGAGAAGAGCATGTGTTCTCCCGGACGAAAATCGCCCGGGGTCATCATATATTTTCTCAGGCCAATTCCTTGGCCGTTGCGCTGATCAACGATAAGGTGGCGCTGACCGCCGCTGCGGACATCCGTTTCGTACGGCAGGTTAAACTGCAGGAGAAGTGTATTGCCAAGGCTTATGTCCGTTCGATCTCCAAAGGCAAGGCGAAGGTCGAAGTTTTTACATACGTCGGAGACGAAGTGGTATTCCAAGGGAATTTCATTATTTATCATGCGAGCAAAGATCGGCATGAAGGAGGTGAGCTTCATGCGGATAGCGATTGACGCGATGGGCGGAGACCATGCGCCGCAGGCAGCGGTGGATGGCGCGATCGCGGCGGCCGAAGAATGGCCGGATACGACGGTTGTGCTAGTTGGAGATACAAGCGTGCTGGAGCCATTGCTTCAAGGCAAGAAGCTTGCGAATCTGGAGTTGAGGCACGCAAGCGAGATAATCGAAGCGGATGATGAGCCGGTGAAAGCGGTGCGGCGCAAAAAGGACGCATCGATGGTCGTCGCCGGACGTATGGTGAAGGAGCAGGAAGTAGGCGCCATGATATCGGCGGGCAATACGGGAGCATTGATGACGACGGGCCTCCTGGTTGTCGGTCGAATCAAAGGAATCGAGCGCCCTGCGCTTGCGCCGATGCTTCCGACGGTGGACGGGGAAGGCATTCTTGCGCTCGACCTCGGAGCGAATATGGACGCGACGGCGGAGCATCTGGTGCAGTACGCCATCATGGGCAGCTTGTATCGAAGCAAAGTGCATGGGGTGGCCGAGCCGCGCGTCGGTCTCCTTAACGTGGGCACGGAAGCGATGAAAGGCAACGAGCTGACGAAGGCGGCTTTTCCGCTGCTGGAGCAGGCGCCGATTCGCTTCATAGGCAACGTCGAGTCGCGCGACGTGCTCCGGAAGCCTTGCGACGTCATCGTATGCGACGGCTTTGCGGGGAATATTATGCTTAAATCGATGGAAGGGGCGGCCTCGGTCATCTTTTCCGTCTTAAAAGAGCAATTTATGCGTACGTGGTACACGAAGCTGGCGGCGGCGGCGGTGAAGAAGGGCCTCAGCCAATTGGGTAAAAAAATGGATTACACCGAGCACGGCGCAGCGCCTTTGCTGGGCATTAACGGTTTGGTGCTCAAAAGCCACGGCTCGTCCAACGGCGTAGCTTTTAAAAATGCGGTGCGTCAAGCCCGGGTCGCTTTGAAAAACGATTTGGTCCGCAGCATTTCTGCGGAAATTAGCAACGGGAGCGAGTAGTTATGAATAGCAGCTTAAAGCCTGTAGGCATTCTCGGAACGGGAAAATATGTGCCTGAGAAGGTACTGACCAATTTCGAGCTGGAACAAATGGTGGACACAAACGATGAATGGATCGTCACCCGCACCGGCATCCGCGAACGCCGCATCGCTTCTACGGAGCAAGCGTCGTCGGACTTGGCCTATGAAGCTTCGAAAATCGCCCTGAAGAACGCGGGCGTCACGCCGGAAGAGATTGATTTAATTATTGTGGCGACGGTTACCCCGGATATGGCGTTCCCGTCGACGGCATGCATTTTGCAGGACAAGCTTGGGGCCAAAAAAGCGGCCGCCTTCGACCTGTCTGCGGCTTGTTCCGGATTTATCTACAGCTTGGCTAACGCCGCCAATTTCATCGCCAACGGAACGTATAAATATGCGCTTGTGGTAGGCGCGGAATGTTTGTCTAAAATTACGGATTACACCGACCGGAACACATGTATTTTGTTCGGGGACGGTGCAGGCGCAGTCGTGCTCGGCACCGTACCGGAAGGCCGCGGATTTAAATCGTTCGAGCTTGGCGCGGACGGCACGGGCGGCCCGCTGCTGAATGTTGCTGCCGGCGGCTCCCGCTGTCCGGCATCGCCGCAAAGTCTGGAAGGCAAGCAGCATTTCATCTTCATGGCCGGCAGCGAGGTGTTCAAATTCGCGGTCCGCATTATGGGAAGCGCTGCGGAAGAGGCGCTGCGCAAGGCGGGAATCGACAAGTCCGAGGTGGATTTGCTCGTACCGCATCAGGCGAATATCCGCATTATTCAGTCCGCGCTGCAGAAGCTGAATTTGAGCGAGGACAAATGCATGATCAACCTGGACAAATACGGCAACGTGTCGGCAGGATCGATTCCGATCGCTCTTGCGGAGGCGGCGGAATCCGGACGGGTCAAAGAAGGCGACTGCTTGGTGCTTGTCGGCTTCGGCGGAGGCTTGACTTGGGGCGCTTCCGTCTTGGTATGGGGTAAATGAATGATCCGGAATATGGATTTCAATCTTAATATCTTTGTGCAGGACCGGCCGTTCCGGTCTATCCGAATGGCTTGCTGTCGGTAATAAAGGAGAATCGGATATGGGGAAAATCGCATTCGTATTCCCGGGCCAAGGGGCTCAGGCGGTAGGGATGGGGAAAGACGTTTATGAGGCGGATGCCGCCGCACGGGGCATTTTCGAATCGGCCGACAAGGCGCTCGGCTTCCCTCTCAGCCGCATCGTTTTCGACGGTCCGGAGGACGAATTGAAGCTTACCGTTAATACGCAACCTGCGCTGCTGACAACCAGCATAGCCTACCTTCAGCTGTTTCGCGCGCGCCATGGCATTCAGCCGGATTATGCCGCCGGGCACAGCCTCGGCGAGTACAGTGCGCTTGTGGCGGCAGGCGTGCTGAGCTTTGAAGACGCGATCCGTACGGTACGTGCACGCGGCGAGTTCATGGAGCAGGCGGTCCCGAGCGGACAAGGCGCTATGGCAGCCGTGCTAGGCGCCGAGCGCGAAGCGCTGCGCCAGCTGTGCTCGGACGTTAGCGGGCAAGGAACCGTCGTCGAGCTTGCCAATCTGAACTGCCCGGGACAGATCGTTGTTTCCGGCAGTAAAGAAGGGGTGCAGGCCCTCGCTGAGCGCGGCAAAGAGGCCGGCGCGAAACGCGTGATTCCGCTTGAGGTTAGCGGGCCGTTTCATTCCTCGTTGATGAAGCCCGCTTCCGAGCGTCTCGGCGGCGTGCTGGAGTCCGTTGAAATGAAAGCGGCGGCCGTTCCGGTCGTTGCCAACGTGACGGCGCTGCCTGTGCAGGAGCCTGCGGAAATTAAGCAGCTGTTGATCGATCAAGTACATTCCTCCGTGCTGTGGGAAGACAGTGTTGCATGGCTGCTCGGACAGGGTGTGGACACGTTTGTCGAAATCGGCAGCGGCACCGTTCTGGCAGGTCTGATCAAGAAAATCGACCGCAGCGCGAAAGTGTATTCCATCAACAGTCTGGAAGCCATCGAGAAATTTCAGCTGGAAACGACGGAATAAACGATTATTCATGGGAGGGATTGACGCATGCTAACGGGTAAGGTAGCACTGGTTACCGGCGCATCTCGCGGCATCGGCCGGGCCATCGCCATCGGTCTCGCGGAAGCAGGGGCCGATGTGGTCGTCAACTACGCGGGCAGCGAAGCGGCGGCGGCGGAAGTTGTGCAGGCCATCGAAGCGCTGGGACGCAAGTCGTTTAAGGTGAAGGCGAACGTCGGTTCCGTGCAGGAAGTCGAAGAGATGTTCAAGCTCGTCCTGGAAGCGTTCGGCCGGATCGATATTTTGGTCAACAACGCGGGAATTACGCGGGATAACCTGATTATGCGCATGAAGGAAGAGGAATTCGATCAAGTGATCGAGACGAATCTGAAAGGCGTATTCAACTGCGTAAAAGCGGCTACGCGCCCGATGATGAAGCAGCGTTCGGGACGGATCATCAACATCTCGTCCGTCGTTGGAGCGATGGGGAATGCCGGTCAAATGAACTATGTAGCCGCCAAAGCCGGCGTCATCGGTATGACCAAATCGGCAGCAAAAGAGCTTGCTTCGAGAGGCATTAACGTCAACTGTGTGGCTCCCGGTTTTATCGAGACCGATATGACGGACAAGCTGGCAGAAGATCTGCGCTCGCAGCTTTCGTCGCAAGTTCCGCTGGCTCGCCTGGGCCAACCGGAAGACATTGCCAAAGCGGTGATATTCTTGGCGTCCGACGATTCGTCCTATATGACGGGGCAGACGCTTCATGTCGACGGCGGCATGTATATGTAGCGCGGCTTGCGGCAACAATGGGCGGAGGTGCGGGCGCGTGTATCGCATTGCCAGAGTTGCCGCAAAAATTGAATTTTTTGGCGAAAATAGTTTTTTTTCGCACTAAACGAGGCTTTACTATGGCATTTTGTCCATAAGTTAAGTATAATACCAAAGAGGAGGTGAACCGGATGTCCGACGTTTTGGATCGCGTAAAACGCATCGTCGTGGACCGTCTCGGCGTTGACGAAGCGGAAGTGACCCTTGAGGCTTCTTTTAAAGATGATTTAGGTGCCGATTCTCTCGATGTCGTGGAATTGGTTATGGAATTGGAAGATGAGTTTGATATGGAAATCTCTGATGAAGACGCAGAGAAAATCACTACTGTAGGTCAAGTAGTTGAGTACATAAAATCTCATACGTAAAACGCATAAGTCCCGTTTTTCTTGGATAAACGGGACTTATCTCCATTCCGTGCCCAACTGCGCACACCAGTGAGCTCGACCCCTTACGAATGAAGTACATAACGAAGGTTATTTACGATAGAGGTGAATTACAACATGAAACAAAGAGTCGTTATTACAGGTCTCGGCGTGATGTCTGCGCTAGGACGCGATCTTGAAACCTTTTGGGGAAATCTGTTGTCCGGAAAGTCCGGCGTCAGCGCGATTGAATCATTTGACGTCAGCGAATATCCGACACGGATCGCCGCCGAAATTAAAGATTTCAACCCGGAAGATTATTTTGACAAGAAAGAAGCCCGCCGCATGGACCGCTTCGTGCAATTTGCCGTAGCCGCCACTATAACGGCCTTGAAGGATGCAGGACTGAATGTGAAAGAAGATACCGATCCGGAACGGGTCGGCGTTTATGTCGGCTCGGGGATCGGCGGCTTGTCGACTTGGGAAGAGCAGCATAAAATTTTGCTTGAAAAGGGACCGAAGCGGGTCAGCCCGTTCTTTATTCCAATGATGATCGCCAATATGGCATCAGGGCAAATCTCGATGATAACGGGTGCCAAAGGACCGAACAGCACGGCCGTTACCGCCTGTGCGACAGGTACGCACTCCATTGGAGACGCCTTCAAGACGATCCTGCACGGCGATGCGGACGTCATGATCTGCGGCGGTGCGGAAGCGACGATCAGTCCGACGGGCGTTGCCGGCTTTTGCGCGCTGCGCGCCATGTCGACCCGCAACGACGAGCCGGAAAAAGCGAGCCGTCCGTTCGATACGGATCGCGACGGGTTTGTCATGGGCGAAGGCGCCGGCATTCTCATTCTGGAATCGCTGGAGCATGCGCAGAAGCGCGGAGCCCGCATTTACGGCGAAGTGATCGGCTATGGCATGAGCGGAGACGCGCATCATATGACCGATCCGGACCCGGACGGCGCTGCACGCTGCATGGTCAAAGCCGTGAAAGACGCCGGCATTCCGTTTGAAGCGATCGATTATATCAACGCGCACGGCACTTCGACGCCGATCGGGGACAAATCGGAGACGACTGCGATTAAGCAGGCATTCGGCGAGCACGCTTACAAGCTGGCTGTCAGCTCGACCAAGTCGATGACCGGTCACTTACTTGGCGCAGCGGGGGGCGTGGAAGCGCTCATCTGCGCACTGGCTTTGAAGCATGGCATGATCCCGCCGACGATCAATCTCGATAATCAGGATCCGGAATGCGATCTGGATTACGTGCCGAATACGCCGCGCTCGTTCGATCTGCGTATCGTCATGTCGAACTCGTTCGGCTTCGGCGGCCACAACGCAACGGTCATTCTGCAAAAGTACGAGGCTTAAGGGCATAGACTTCACGGGGCTGGCCAAACTATAACATTGTTTCGTGGGGTTGGCTGCACAATTCAATCTCCACGAAACAAATTGCTTACACGAAGGTGATTAGATATGCATCGCAACTTAAAACAGCTGCAAGCGGACCTGGGGATTTCGTTCCGGCGTCCCGACCTTCTACGGCAGGCATTTACCCATTCTTCCTACGTGAATGAGCATCGAATCGGTCAATGCAAGGATAACGAGCGGCTGGAGTTTCTCGGCGACGCTGTCCTGGAGCTAACCGTGTCGGAATATTTGTTCGACAAGTATCCGGACCGCACGGAAGGCGAATTGACCAAATTGCGGGCCTCCATCGTCTGTGAGCCCTCGCTCGTCGGCTTCGCCGAGCAGCTCGACTTCGGATCTTATGTGCTGCTCGGCAAAGGAGAAGAGCTGACCGGCGGTCGAACCCGTCCGGCACTGCTCGCAGATGTGTTCGAATCGTTCATCGGTGCGCTTTACTTGGACCAAGGTTTGGAGCCGGTGCGCGCTTTTCTAAGCCGCCATATGTTTCCGGGCCTGCCTCAGCAAGGGCGTCTGTTAACGGCGGATTACAAAACGATTCTGCAAGAGCATACCCAGCAGCATAATATGGGCCCCTTGGAATACAAAATCGTAGACGAACGCGGACCTGCACACGAGCGGGAGTTCGCGGCGGAAGTATATCTTCATGAGGAAATGCTTGGTCGGGGACTTGGCCGCTCCAAGAAGGAAGCGGAGCAGCACGCGGCCGCAGAAGCGCTTTCGAAGCTGGAGGTCAAGGTGGATCAGTCATAAAGCAAGTTCGCAGAAGGTGACGGCCGTATAGCGGGCCGTCACTCTTTTTTTTGCAGGCGGACGGGACCGTTAGTCAAAAAAACGTTCTCGTTTAGGTTCAGACGACAGCAAGTCAATCGCAGCCTGCGTATAGATCGACTGCTGAAGCGGTCGGTATCTACTATAGGTCCGGAATATGGTACAATAGCCGTAAGAGGTGAGCCAAGTTGTTTTTGAAACGTATCGAGCTCTCGGGCTTCAAATCGTTTGCGGATCGGACCGAGCTGGAATTCGTACAAGGAATTACGGCAGTGGTCGGGCCGAACGGCAGCGGAAAAAGCAACATCTCCGACGGCATCCGCTGGGTGCTTGGCGAACAGAGCGCCAAGTCGCTGCGCGGAGGCAAGATGGAAGATATTATTTTCGCCGGAAGCGATGCCCGCAAAGCCGTCAATTACGGCGAAGTATCGCTGACGCTCGATAATGCGAGCCAGTCGCTGCCGCTGGATTACAGCGAAGTGACGGTCACCCGGCGCGTGCACCGCAGCGGGGAAAGCGAATATATGATCAACAAGCAGCCCTGCCGGCTCAAGGATATTACCGAGCTCTTTATGGACACGGGAATCGGGAAGGAAGCTTACTCGATTATCGGGCAGGGGCGCATCGAAGAAATTTTGAGCACGAAATCGGAAGACCGCCGAGGTATTTTTGAAGAAGCTTCGGGGATCGTCAAATATAAATCGCGCAAGCGCGAAACGGAAAAGAAATTGCAGGAAACGGAGCAAAATTTGCTGCGTATCCACGATCTGGTGTCGGAGCTGGAAGACCAGTTGGAGCCGCTGCGTGTGCAGTCGGAGAAGGCGGTGCGTTTCAAAGAGCTGAAGGAAGAGCTCAAATCGAGCGAAATCGCGATGTATGTTCATCAGATCGAGCAGATTTATGCAAGCTGGACGGATACGAACGCTCAGCTTGAGAAGCTTCGCGAATCGCAGCGCGAATTGTCCGGCGTGATCAGCAAGCAGGACGCCGAGCTGGAGAAGGAACGCTGGGAAACGCGGCGGCTGGAGGAAGAGATCGAAGGATTGCAGCAGCACCTGCTTCAGCTGAGCGAGGATTTTGAGAAATGCGAAGGCCAGGGCGAGGTGCTGAAGGAGCGGAAAAAAAATTACGCTTCCAATAAAAACCAGATCCGGCTTGCCGTTGTCCAACAGGAGCAGCGGGTGCTTGATAAAGAGGCTGAAATTGCGCAGCTGCGCGAAAAAATCGCCGGGATCGGAGCGGAGCTTGCAGAGACGCAGGCCAAGCTGAAAGCCGAGGAAGACCGGCTGCTCGGCGTAACGGGAGGCATTAGCAGCGCGGAGGAAGATCGGCTGAAGGGCGAACTGCTCGAAGTGCTGAACGATTCCGCCAATGCCCGCAATGAAGCGCGGTATGCCGAGCAGCAGCTTGAAGCACTTGGCCGCCGGCTGGACCGGCTCGACGACGAGCACCGCAAGTGGCAGGAGCAGCAGGAGAGCATCGCGGAGCGCAAAGCGGCTCTGGAGAAGAAGCTCGAAGAAGCCATAGCCGCGATCGCGGAGGTGCGGAATCAGTATCTGGAGCTCAGCCAAGGACTCAAATCGAAGCAGACGCTTTCGGAAGAGGCGCAGGCCGCCGTCCGCAAGTGGGAGCAGAAAATCGATTCGATGGTGTCGCGGCGTGATACGATGCGCGAAATGGCGAACGACTATGATGGCTTTATGCACGGCGTCAAGGAAGTGCTGAAGGCGAAGGACCGCGGCGATCTGCGCGGCATTCGCGGCGCGGTGGCCGAGCTTGTCAAGGTGCCAGCCCATGTGGAAGTCGCCATGGAGACGGCGCTGGGCGGTGCGCTTCAGCACATCGTTGTGGATAACGAAGCGAACGGCAGGGATGCGATCGCTTTTCTGAAGCGCCGTCAGCTCGGCCGGGCGACGTTTCTGCCGCTGGACGTTATTCGCAGCCGGTCCATACCGGAAGGCGAACAGCGCCAAATCCAAGGAATGGAAGGCTTTGTCGGCATCGCCGTCGATTTGGTGCAATTTGAAGATACGTACCGGCAAATTGCCGGCAGCTTGCTCGGTAATGTCATCATTGCGAATACGCTGGAGGTTGCCAACCGGATTGCGGCCCGGGTGCAGTACCGGTACCGCGTCGTCACGCTGGAGGGCGATGTCGTGAACCCCGGCGGCTCGATGAGCGGGGGCAGCCAGCAGAAGAAAACGACCAGTCTTCTGAGCCGTCAACGGCAAATTGAAGACATGGATAAGGACATCTCGCTGTCCGAAACCCAGCTGAAAAGCTTCCGGGCCAAAGCGGAGGAGCTGCGCCGCGAAATCGGCGAAACGACGCGCAAGCTGGACGAGCTTCGGGCGGAAGGCGAGAACCGGCGGGTCGAGGAGCAGCAGATTCGCGCTTCGCTTGAGCCGTTGGAGCATGAAGCGAAGCAAGTGGCCCAACAACTTGCGCTGTACGGCGCGGACGGCGAAACGCTGGCGGCCGAGCGCAGCGATTTGGAGCGCCGGCGGACGGAAGCTCTTGAGGCGCAGGAGCGACTGCAGCGGCAGGAGGCCGAGCTGCAGCAGGCCATCCGCGACGCCGAAATTCGCCGCAAGGCGAGCGAGTCGGAGAAGGAGGAGCTGCAAACGCAGCTCACCGACCTGAAGGTGAAGGTCGCGGCGCAATCGCAGGAGAAGCAGTCGATGCATGAGCAGGAGCGCCGTTCCCGCAATGAGCTGGAGATGATCAAGCACGAGCTGGAAACGAACAGCGAGCAGGAGCGGCAGCTCGACTCCGACATGGCGAATCACGAGCAAGAATCCGTGCTGCAGATTGAGCAGCTTAATGATTTGAAGCTGAAGAAACAGCAATGTGCGGAGCAGCTGGATATGAAGCGCGCGGAGCGGGCGCAGTGGGTGGCCAAGCTCGAAGCCGAGGAAAGCAAAACCAAGGAGCAGCGTACCCAACTGCGGCAGATCGAGGAGCAGCTCCATCAGACGGAGGTTCGCGTGAACCGCTTGGACGTGGAGCTGGAAAACCTGCTCAAAAAGCTCTCCGAAGATTACGAGCTCAGCTATGAGCTGGCGAAAGAGCGCTATCCCGTACCGGAGGACGTTCCCGGCACCCAAAATAAAGTTCGCGAGCTGAAGCGCGAAATCGCCATTCTCGGGGAAGTCAACCTCGGGGCGATTGAAGAGTACCAGCGTGTTAATGAGCGATACTTGTTTTTGGCGGAGCAGAAGAACGATCTGGTGGAGGCCAAAACGGCGCTTTATCTCGTAATCCGTGAGATGGACGAGGAAATGGGAAAACGATTCCGCTCCACGTTCGATGCGATCCGTTCGCATTTTGTCGTCGTCTTCGGCAAGCTGTTCGGCGGCGGTCGGGCCGACCTGATTTTGTCGGAGCCGGACAATTTGCTTGACACGGGCATTGAGATCGTAGCGCAGCCTCCGGGCAAAAAGCTGCAAAATTTGCAGCTGCTCTCCGGCGGCGAACGGGCGTTGACCGCCATTGCGCTGCTGTTCTCGATCATCCGCGTCAAGCCCGTGCCGTTCTGCGTGCTGGACGAGGTCGAAGCGGCGCTGGACGAGGCGAACGTGACGCGTTTTGCCGAATATTTGCGCGAATTTTCGATGTCGACGCAATTTATCGTCGTCACGCACCGCAAAGGCACGATGGAGGAAGCCGACGTGCTGTACGGTGTGACGATGGAAGAGGGCGGCGTATCGAAGCTCGTATCCGTCCGTCTGGAAGATGACGAAGCCATTATGGAAGCCGGCTGATGCCGATATATTGAGATTGAGGTAGGTGCCCCGTGAGCTTTTTTAAACGATTGAAAGAAGCGATTTCGACCAAAGCCGAAACGGTAACGAACAAGTTCAAGGAAGGCTTGGCCAAAACGAGAGACGTGTTTGTCGAGCGCGTTGAGGATCTGTTCTCCCGCCGCAAAAAAATCGACGAGGATTTTTACGAGGAGCTGGAAGAAATTCTAATCGGCGCCGATGTGGGCGTGAACACGGTGCTGAAGCTGATCGAGGATCTGCGGGCCGAAGTCCGCAAACGCAAAATCGAGAATCCGAGCGAGCTGCAGCCGATTTTGTCCGAGATGCTGATCGCGCTGCTCAAAGGGCAGGAGCAAACCGGGCTGCGCATGGCCGAATCCGGCCTCACGGTCATTTTGTTCGTAGGCGTCAACGGCGTCGGCAAAACGACGACGATCGGCAAAATGGCCCATATGCTGAAATCCCAGGGCAAAAAAGTGCTGCTTGCCGCCGGAGACACGTTCCGTGCCGGAGCGATCGAGCAGTTGGAAGAATGGGGGCGCCGCGTAGGCGTCGACGTGATCAAGCAGCAGGCGGGCTCAGACCCGGCTGCGGTCATGTACGACGCGCTGCATGCGGCCAAATCGCGCGGCGTGGACGTGCTGCTCTGCGATACGGCGGGCCGGCTGCAGAACAAAGTCAACCTGATGGAAGAGCTGAACAAAATTTACCGCGTCATCCGCCGCGAGGTGCCGGAAGCACCGCACGAGGTGCTGCTGGTGCTCGATGCGACAACCGGACAGAACGCTTTGCAGCAGGCGAAGCTGTTCGATGAGAAATCCGGTCTGAGCGGCCTCGTGCTGACCAAGCTGGACGGAACGGCAAAAGGCGGCATTGTCGTCGCGATCCGTCAGGAGCTGCAGCTGCCGGTCAAATTCGTCGGCCTCGGCGAGAAGATGGACGATCTGCAAGCGTTCGATTCCGATCAATTCGTGCATGCGCTGTTCAGCAAATGGATTGCCGAGTCGGAAAAGGAAGAGGAAAAAGCCGGTCAATAAGCCGGCTTTTTGCCTGACAAGGAGAAAAGCTTGACATCCCTCTTCAGTTTCAGTATGATAAGTGAGGTTGATTTGCTGTAAAGTGTTTTACCTTAACGGGGGTGAGGCACGAATGACGGAGGAACATGTCCTTCAAAAGACGAATCGGATTAATCTGCTGTTCGATTTCTACGAACGGCTGCTGACGGAAAAGCAGCAAATGTTTTTGAAGCATTATTTTCACGACGATTATTCGCTTGGCGAGATCGCATCGGAATTCAGCATCAGCCGTCAAGCGGTTTACGAGCATATTAAACGGGCCGAATCGGTACTTGAGGATTACGAAGGCAAGCTGGGGCTTCTGGAGAAGCACGAAGAGCGGCAGCGGCTTCTGCGGCAGCTTGAGGCGCTTAGCGGTGGTCTGCCGGAGCCTCAACGTATGGAGATTCAGGCCGTCATGGAAAAGCTTAACGAATTGGATTAACATATTCCCTCCGGAAGGTGGTGACGACCTGTGGCATTCGAAGGACTATCTAGCCGGCTGCAAAGTGTATTCAGTAAGCTTAGAGGAAAAGGCAAGCTGACCGAGGACGATGTAAACGAAGCGCTGCGGGAAGTACGGCTTGCGCTCCTTGAGGCGGATGTCAACTTTAAGGTCGTCAAGGAATTCATCGCCAAGGTGAAGGAACAGGCGATCGGACAAGAAGTGCTGCAAAGCTTTACCCCGGCGATGGTTGTCGTCGATATTGTAAATAAAGAGCTAACGGCCCTGATGGGCGGCACGCAAAGCAAGCTGGCGCGGGCGAACAAGCCGCCAACGGTCATTATGATGGTCGGTCTGCAAGGTGCAGGGAAAACGACGACGACCGGCAAGCTGGCGAAGCTGCTTCTCCAGCAGAACCATCGGCCGTTGCTTGCAGCAGGGGACATCTACCGTCCGGCTGCGATCAAACAGCTTCAAGTGCTGGGCGAGCAACTCAAAGTCCCGGTGTTTTCGCTTGGAGACAAAGTAAGCCCTGTCGAGATTGCGAAGCAGGCGCTGCAGCATGCGAAGGATCATAACAACGATTATTTGATCGTTGATACCGCGGGCCGTCTTCACATCGATGAAAGCTTGATGGACGAATTGAAGCAAATCGTCGAAGCGGTCAGCCCTGACGAGATTTTGCTGGTGGTCGACGCGATGACCGGACAAGACGCAGTCAACGTGGCCGAAAGCTTCCATAAACAGCTGGAGCTGACGGGTGTCGTGCTGACCAAGCTCGACGGCGATACGCGCGGGGGCGCGGCGATTTCGGTCAAAGCCGTCACCGGCTGCCCGATCAAATTTGCTGCCATGGGCGAGAAGCTGGATGCGCTCGAACCGTTCCATCCGGAACGGATGGCTTCGCGGATTCTCGGCATGGGCGATATGCTCACGCTGATCGAGAAAGCGCAAGCGAGCATCGACGCCGACAAGGCGAAGGAAATGGAACGCAAGCTGCGTACCGCGGAATTCACGTTTGACGACTTCCTGGAGCAGATGGAGCAGGTCAAAAAGCTGGGTCCGCTGGACCAATTGCTCGACATGCTGCCGGGCGCAGGGAAGATCAAGGGCATGAAGGACGTCAAGGTCGACGATAAGCAAATGTCTCGCGTCGCTGCGATCGTCAAGTCGATGACCAAGGAAGAACGGCAAAATCCGGATCTGCTCAGTCCGAGCCGGCGCAAGCGTCTGGCTGCGGGCAGCGGCAATTCCGTGCAGGATGTCAACCGGTTTATCAAGCAGTTCGAAGATATGCGTAAGATGATGAAGCAGTTCTCCGGCATGATGGGACCCAAAGGGGCCAAGCAGCTGAAGAACCTCAAGAAGCTCGGACGCGGGATGAAATTCCCGTTTTGAGATAAATGATGTTTAACTCTATTGGGGAGGTGATATACATGGCAACTCGCATTCGTCTGAAGCGTATGGGCGCTCACAAAGCTCCTTTCTACCGCGTAGTGGTTTCGGATTCCCGTTCCCCGCGTGACGGTCGTTTCATTGAAGAGATTGGCACATACAATCCGGTTGCTCAACCAGCCGTTGTGAATATTGACGAGGAAAAAGCACTGAAATGGCTCCAAAATGGTGCGCAAGCTTCCGATACGGTTCGCAGCCTGTTCAGCAAAGCTGGCATTTTGACAAAATTTCACGAGTCTAAACTGCAGAAGTAATCTGTAAGATTCGGAGGGTACGATGAAGGATCTTATTACCGTTATCGCCAAGGCGTTGGTGGATCATCCTGAAGAAGTACGCGTGAATACGGTCGAGGACGACCGCAGCATTACGTTTGAGCTGTCGGTACACCCCGACGATGTCGGCAAAGTGATCGGCAAGCAAGGACGTATTGCCAAAGCACTTCGTACCGTAGTCACATCCGCTGCAGTGAAAGAACCGAAACGCGTTTCGGTTGAAATCGTGTCATAAGGGAAACATGAGAGTTAGGAGCTGCTCCTAACTCTTTTCTCTTCCTATAAGCTCCTATTCCAAACCCGGGAGGGTCCTATGAGCGAAAAGTTGTATACGGTTGGAAAGATTGTAAATACGCATGGCATCCGCGGCGAGCTTAAGATCGTCCCGGAAACGCATTTTCCGGACGAGCGCTTTGCCAAAGGCAGCAAGCTGGTATTTGTCCATCCCGAACAAGGGACGCAGCTCCCTGTTACGGTAGAAGCGGCCCGTGAGCAAAAAAACATGTTCATCATCAAATTCCAAGGCTTCACGAACATCAACGAAGTGGAAAAATATAAAGGCTGGCTCTTAAAAGTCGAAGAGCAATACTTATCTGAGCTTCCCGAAGACGAGTACTACTACCACGAAATTATCGGCTGTACGGTCTTTACGGAAGAAGGCGAAGAGTTGGGTACGATCTCGGAAATTTTGTCCCCTGGGGCGAATGACGTCTGGACCGTCAAGCGTCCGGCCGGCAAGCCGCTGCTGCTCCCTTATATCGACGATGTCGTGCTCAGCGTCGACGTAAACGAGAAGAAGGTTACGGTCCGCCTGATGGAAGGCTTGCTGGACCTATGAGAATCGATGTGCTGACGCTTTTTCCGGCGATGTTCGACGGGGTCTTTACTTCGAGTATTTTGGGGAAGGCACGGGAAAAAGGATTAGTCGAGCTAAATACGGTCAATTTCCGGGATTACGCGAACAACAAGCATAATACGGTGGACGATTATCCGTACGGGGGCGGCGGCGGAATGGTGCTGAAGCCGGAGCCGCTATTCTCTGCGGTTGAAGATGTAACCTCCGGACTCGAATCGAAGCCTCGCGTGATCCTGATGTGTCCTCAAGGCGAGTCGTTCTCGCAGAAAAAAGCCGAGGAGCTTGCGGCAGAGCGGCACTTGATCTTCATTTGCGGACACTACGAAGGCTATGACGAGCGAATCCGCGAGCATTTGGTGACGGACGAGCTGTCCATCGGCGATTATGTGCTGACCGGGGGAGAGCTGCCGGCGATGGTCGTGATCGACAGCGTCGCACGTTTGCTTCCCGGCGTGCTGGGCAACGAAACGTCGGCGGTGACGGATTCGTTCAGCACCGGCCTGCTGGAATACCCTCATTATACCCGTCCCGCGATTTTCCGTGGCTGGGAGGTTCCCGAGGTCCTGATCTCCGGCCACCATGGGAATATCGAGGAGTGGCGCAGAAAGCAGTCGCTGGAGCGCACATGGAGGAAACGTCGGGATTTGCTGGCGGGGATCGAGCTCACGCCTAAAGAGCGCCGCTGGCTTGACGAATGGGAAGCACAGGAGCGTTCCGGGCGAGAATCCTCCGGTAAGCCGGAATGACGGGCCTCAGGAAAAACCGTTTTGCGTCATGCGCAGGAGCATGAGACAAGACGGTTTTTTAATTTGACGGATGGAATACATTTTCGTTTTAACGGGAATAATGTGGAAATAACGGATCGATTTGCGAAAATGGATCGGACCTTCATCTTACAGCAAAGAACTGGTTGTGTTTCCCTTGAGTTTATGCTATGATATAAAACGTTGTGGCAATTTGCTTGAATACGGTGGTCCTCTGCGCGTGACATCGAAGAACCGACATCTAATAGCAGCGGCATGAACACCTGTGTGGAAGGAGGGAGTCATCCATGAACTTGATCCAAGAGATTACGAAGGAACAACTGCGCAGCGACATTCCGAGCTTTCGTCCTGGCGACACTTTGAAAGTGTATGTTAAGGTTATCGAGGGTTCGCGCGAGCGTGTCCAGCTGTTCGAGGGCGTTGTTATTAAGCGCCGCGGCGGCGGAATCAGCGAAACGTTCACAGTAAGAAAAATTTCTTACGGTGTCGGCGTTGAGAGAACGTTCCCGATTCATACTCCGAAGATCGATAAGATTGAAGTGGCTCGCCGTGGTAAAGTCCGTCGCGCGAAGCTCTACTATCTTCGCGGTCTGCGCGGTAAAGCAGCAAGAATTCAAGAGATTCGATAACGAAAACAAAGGGGCTTGCACACCAAGTCCCTTTTCGTTTTTTACCCCACTCTGGCGAAAGGGCAGGAAAGCTAATGGAGCAGGATCAAACCGTAGAAAAAACGAATCCCGTCAAAAACGAAGCTTGGGAATGGATCAAAGCGCTGCTGATTGCGGCGGCCCTCGTGTTTTTTATACGCTGGCTCGTTTTCGCCCCGTTCATTGTGGAAGGGCCTTCCATGGAGCCGAATTTCTATACGGGAGAGCGGCTCATCGTCAATAAGTTTATTTACAAGTTCGGGAAGCCGGAGCACGGGGAAGTCGTCGTGTTTCATGCGACCAAAGACAAAGATTACATAAAGCGCGTCATCGCCTTGCCGGGCCAAAAGGTTAAAGTCGAAGGCGACAAGGTGTATGTGGACAACCAATTGGTGGACGAAACCTATCTGAAGCCGGCGCTGGATAAAGCCGCCTCGGAAGGGAGGCCCTATAACACAAGAAATTTCCCGGAGCAGACAGTCCCCGAGGGTAGCGTATTCGTAATGGGCGACAACCGTTCGAACAGCTCGGATAGCCGCGACCCGTCTGTAGGCTTTGTCAATTATGATAAAATTGTCGGACGTGCCGACCTGATATTCTGGCCGTTCAATAAAATTAGCCTGGTTCATTTCAATAGTCCGAACCGGCAGTAGGTAAACAGATTGAGGTGACTCAGATGACGATCCAATGGTTTCCGGGTCACATGACACGGGCAAGGCGGCAAATCCAAGAGAAGCTGAAGCTCATTGATATGGCGATCGAGCTTTTGGATGCGCGGGTACCGTTATCCAGCCGAAACCCGATGATCGATGAAATTTTGCAAAATAAACCGCGTTTGGTCCTGCTGAACAAGCACGATTTGGCGGACCCGGAGGTTACCCGGCGTTGGATTGAGTTTTTCGCGGAACAAGGGTTGAAAGCGATCCCGATCGATTCCGTAGGTGGCAATCCGGTGAAAGAAATTATGCAGCGCAGCAAGGAACTGCTGTCAGAAAAAATTCAGGCGCAGCTGCGCAAAGGAATGAATCCGAGAGCGATCCGCGCGCTGATTGTTGGAATTCCGAATGTCGGAAAGTCGACCTTGATCAACCGGATGGCCGGACGTAAAATTGCCGCAACCGGAGACAAGCCGGGGGTAACCAAAGGTCAGCAGTGGATTAAGGTTGGCACGGAGATGGAGCTGCTCGATACTCCAGGGATTTTGTGGCCGAAGTTCGAAGATCAGTCGGTTGGTCTGCGTTTGGCAGCGACCGGAGCGATCAAGGAAGAGATTTTGCAGGTGGAGGAAATTGCTCTGTTCGCCATGCGTTACTTGACGGAGCATTACGCACAATCGGTCAAAGAACGTTTCGGCGTAGACGAGATTCCGCAAGACCCGGCAGACACCGATGCCATTGTGGCTTTGATGGAAGCCGTAGGCCGCAAGCGCGGCGCCCTGATGAGCGGGGGACGGGTGGATCTGGAGAAGGCCTCACTCGCCATTCTGCGCGAGCTGAGAGCGGGCAAGCTGGGACGCGTAAGTCTTGAAGCGCCTGACGATGCTGCACAACCTGACAATGAATGAGTAACCCTAAACGCCGCGACGCGCGCTGTGATAGGCACCGCGCGCATCGGGAACGTTATAAAATTTACCGTGTAGAGCGAATTCGTAAAGGAATCGCTCTTTTTCAATTGAAAATTCAGTCGAGCAAATAAACGGGATCGCTGGCGGTAACGGTTCCGGTCCGAATGACTCGGGCATATACCCCAAAGCAAGCATCCAGATGCTTGGAGATATGCTTGAGAAAGGTCGGGTTGACGGTGTTGTGATCCGGATCTACGTTTACCATACTGCAGCGATGGCATTTTTTGTATATCTCCAGTTTTGTATCCCCGATTTGGACGGTTTTCCCGATCCAATCAAATTCCTCAAAGGGCTGCGGTTCGTCGTAACGAATGACGAAGTTGGGCCTGAACCTGCGTAGGTCGGTTTCCATCCCAATGATTTTTTCCAGCTCGGCCAAAGAAACATCCGTAGTAATCAAGATGCTTGCTTCATCCACCCCCAGCAGGTCGTCATGCTCAGGCGAATACTTCCGGGGAGAAATTTCCCGCGGAGAAACGACGGCCCGAATTTCTTCAAAAAGCTCCTCATCCCATTGAAATATCCGGCCGTCGGGGGCCGTTACCTGGATTGGCGGAAATTCGTTGTCAGATCTGTCCGCGACGTATTTGCTGGAGTAAGCGAGCAGCTTCGGAACAAATTTGGCGTTCAGCTTCTTGTTGGACCGGGAAGCATCGGTTGAACGCGTATGATCGATAAAAGCGTACCCTCTGTCTCCGTATAATCCGTATCGCTCAATATCGACCGCGGTCAGGCGTTCCCCTTGAAAAGACTTAACGGGATAACGGTAAATGGACTGAATGACACCAATGGATTTCAAAGCAAGCCCCTCCTTGAAATGTAGGCAAAATCATGGGTTTCGGGATCATACCAATCCCCGCCAAGCATGACACGCTTCACTTGCAGACCCTCCGGCTCCAGCACAACAAGATCCGCATCGTATCCGGCTTTTAAAAGCCCCTTGTTGTTCAGTTTTACGATTCCCGCCGGAATCGAGGTTGCATGCTTCACTGCCTCCGGCAGCGATTTGCCGTTCTTCTGTACGAGATTTCGTACCGATTGCACCAAAGGAATGGTGCTTCCGGCAATCGTGCCGTCGGCAAAGCGGGCAGCTCCTTGCTTGACGTGCACCTCGAGTCCGGCCAAATGGTAGAAGCCGTCCGTCATTCCCGCGGCGCGCATGGAATCCGTAATTAAGCAAACGCGGTGCTGCTTCAGTCTTAAAATCAATTCCACTGCCGCCGGATGCAGATGATACCCGTCTACATTGATTTCGGTGCTCAGCTCGTCGTGCAGAAGCACTGCCCCCACAACCCCCGGTTCGCGATGATGAAACGGACGCATGGCATTGCAGCAGTGGACGGCGTGGGAGATTCCCCAGCCAATGGCAGTCCGCACCTGATCGTAGGTAGCGTCGGAATGCCCGCAGGCGGCGATGATATTTTGCTCTAGCGCATAGGCAATGGCTTCTTCGGCTCCTTCCAGTTCGGGGGCGAGCGTCAGCATACGAATGAATCCGGGAAAACGGGCAGTCCATTCGCGAAGCCAGCCGGTCTGCGGATTGCAGATCCATTGCGGATGCTGGGCGCCCGGCCATTTGGGACTGAGGAAGGGCCCTTCAAGATGGACCCCTTGGATCACTTGGCCTATGCGTTCCGTTTGCTGCACGGAAAAAGCGGCGGCGAGCGCGCGATCAATGTCAGGCTTCGAGGCCGTCAAGGTGGTGGCGAGAATCGAGGTGGTGCCATGGGCGAGATAGTAGCGGAGCATCCGAATCAGGCTGTCGGCGCTGCCGTCCATGACATCCGCACCAGCGCCCCCGTGAAGATGAATGTCGATCAAGCCGGGGGTCAGGTATGCGTTGCCGAAATCAAGCACCTGTGCGTCTGTAGAATCAAGCTGAGACATAACTTCTACAGGTGCTTCTTCTTCGGGAAAAACGCTTGCGATCCTACCCTGATCGACGGTGACATAACCGCTAAAAGGCTCTCTGCCGCTCCCGTCAAGGATCGTCCCTTTGAGCACCAGCCAGCCGGCGCACCGTTCGCGCTCCGTCATGTGCAACGCCTCCATTTGCTCTTGGTTTAGTCCTTCCTTTTTTGGCGCACCATGGTGTAGGTTTCTTCCAGCTGCATAACGGCGTCGGTAAAGTTACGGCTGATCATGGACATGTATAAAATATCGATCACATGGGTTTGCGCCAGGCGCGAACCGATATCGCCCCGTTTCATCCCCGCTTCGGTCGCCGTGACCCACAGCCCGATATCCGCCATCTGATGAAGCGGATTGTTGCCGACCTGCGTGATGCTGATCACCGTGGCCCCGTGCTCCTTGGCCATCGCAGCCACTTCGAGCGTTTCCTTTGTTTTGCCGGAATAGGAGATAGCGACCAGCACATCCCCCGGCTGAAGCATAACGCCGGAAAGCAGCATGACTTGAGGATCACTGTAAACAAAGCTCCATCGGTTCAGACGAATCCATTTGAAAGAGGCGTCCATCGCGACGAAAGAAGAGCTGCCTACTCCGAAAAAAGCTGTTTTCGATGCGTTAAGCAGCGCAGTAACGGCCCGGTCCACCTGTTCGGGGGATAGAACCATCGCTGTATCCTCGATGCATTGTTTCGCCCAGCAGGTAAGCTGCTGGATCACTTGGGCGGAATCCATGCCGGGACGAATATCGTCAAATTGATCGTCTGTCTTCGGAAGGGCGGCCGCGGCGGAAAGCAGTGCAAACTTTAATTCGCGGTATCCGCTGAAGCCGGCGCGCTGGGCAAGCCGGGCGACCGTCGCTACGCTCGTTTCAGTGTCCTCGGCGAGCTTTTGCACGGAAATTTGGCTAATTTGCTGTTGATGCTTAAGAATATACTCGGCTACCCGTTTTTCAGCCGGATGCAGCGTATCGAGCATGCTTTGCAGCAATACACCGGCATTGTTCATGACCTTCACCTGCTTGTGATTTATTCGTTGACGTAATATAATTCCCCACAATATAATAATAAACGTAATAATGTTACATATCAATATTTTTTTGGTTCCATACCAGTTTGGAGGGATAAGCGATGAGAATAAAGTTTGAAGGGCAAACGGAGGAGTTGTCTGCCGGGATCGGGCTGTTGGCGGAGGAATTGCGGTTTACGCTGTCGGATGACGGAATTCCGGTACGTGTGGAGCGGACGCCGAATGTGCTGGAGGTTCGTCTGGATCAAGGGCAAGGAACGATCCGCTATGGAAAAAAGCATGAATTTTTTCGCGCTTTAGGATTGTTTATTCAGCATTACGGCGTGAAAGAATCGTTCCATATCGAGGAGCATCCGCAGTTCGATGCGATCGGGCCGCAGTTCGACTTGTCCCGTAATGCGGTATTGACGGTAGACAGTTTTAAACAATGGATCCGCAAGCTCGCGCTGATGGGGCTCAATTCGATGGTTCTTTACATGGAAGACGTGTATGAGCTGGAAGGCGAGCCTTATTTCGGCTACATGCGGGGGAGATATTCGTTCGCCGAGTTGAAAGCGATTGACGACTACGCCGACATCTTTGGTATCGAAGCTTATCCCAGCATCCAGACTTACGCGCATTTGGAGGAGTTTTTGAAATGGGAGGAGGCGGCGCACTACCGGGACACGAGAGGCGTACTGCTGTCCGAATACGAACCGACGTACGAGCTGATTGAGAAAATGCTTGCAGCCGCAACGGCTCCGTTTCGCAGTAAAAAGGTGAATATTGGCATGGACGAAGCAGAGGAGCTGGGAAGGGGGAAATATCTGGACCGTTTCGGTTACAAGGACCGGTTCGACGTGATGATCCGGCACTTGTCCAAGGTGCGCGAAATTGCGCACAAGCTCGACTTGGAGCCGTGCATGTACGGAGATATGTTCTTGAAGATGGCCTCCAAGGCCCATGGCGATCATTACGTGTTCGTGAAAAACGTGGAGCTTCCCAAGGAAATGATAAGCGTGATTCCGAGCGACGTACGGTTAGTTTATTGGGACTTTTTCCATACGGAAGAAAAGGACTATTCGTATCTGATTGATCTTCATCGTCAATTGGGCCGGGGTCAAAATCCGATTTTCCTTGGCGGCATCTGGACGTGGAATTGCTTCGGCACGAACTACGGTCTTTCTTTGAGAACGTCCGACGCAGCCTTGAAAGCCTGCAAAAAAGAGGGCGTGATGCAGGTGCATGCGGCCATGTGGGGCGACGATGGCATGGAAAATAACCACTTCAATGCGCTGCTCGGCATTCAGCTGTATGCGGAACATGCTTATGCGGAGGAAGTGAGTACGGAGCAGGTGCATCAAAGAGTGAAGTTTTGTACAGGCATTGATGCGGAGGCGTTCCTCAACCTGAAATATTTGGATGAAACGCCGGGGAGCATGCCGGACAATACGGAGCAGAGCAATCCGTCCAAGTTTTTGCTGTGGCAGGATGTGCTATTGGGGTTGTTCGACAAGCAGATCGAGGGATTAGAGCTGTCGGAGCATTATGCGCAGTTGGAACAAGCGATTCATGAGCAGCGCAATCCCGAGGCGGATCTTGATTATTTGTTCGAGGTGCCGGAACTATTGTGCAGGGTGCTGGCGTTAAAAAGTCAATTGGGCATCGAACTGAAGCAGGCTTACGACAACGGTGAACTGGAAAAGCTTAGAGATGCGGCCCTGAATGTGCTTCCCGAGCTTTCCAGGCGCGTCAACGCGCTGCGGATCGCCCATCGGAACCAATGGCATGCGATGTATAAGCCTTTTGGCTGGGAAGTGCTCGATATCCGGTATGGCGGCGTTCTGACGAGGCTGGAGAGCGCAGGGTCGCGACTGCTGGATTATGCGGAGGGCAGAGTCGATAAACTTGAGGAATTGGAACAGGAGCGGTTGGTATTCGGCCAGCGCAATCGTTTTAACAATAAAGGCGCGGGCTGGAGCAGCTACTATTTTCGAATTGCTTCGCCGAATGTATTTTTCCATGTACTGCCGATTTTTTGACCGAAAGAAGCCCGTTTTTCTTTTCAAGAGTCTGCCTCTGCGTGATGGCGCAAGAGGCTTTTCTAATTTTCAATCCTCGATGAACAACGGTTCTCTTCGTAAAAATTATACAATTTAAATGCATAAAAACCTATTGATCCAATGGGAAAAATCTGATAATATCCATTTAATAAATGGCGCTTGCTATTTATTGGATTAGAAGAAAAAGTTTCCCTGATGGAGGTTAGGGGAAACCGGAGATGGAGAATAAACCATAAAAGGAGTGAGTGCTTAGCGGGAATACGAGAACTAGTGACGGCGATAAAGTTTCGCCGATCTCTACAAAACAGTCGGCGAAAGGATGAACAGACATACGATAGGGAGAACTGGAATGAAAACAAAAAAGCTTTTTGGCTTTGAAAGAGCATTTTTCGTCAGTTTTATTGCGACGGCGATTCCTGTCATTATTCAGGTGCTTATGTTGTCGTCGCGGAATTTGTCGGATGTCCTTATGGTCGGAACGCTGGGACAAACCGAAGTAGCTGCGGTCGGTATTGTCAGCAAAGCGATGATGATTTCGATTGTGCTGCTCGTCGGCCTCAGCAGCGGTTGCGGCGTTCTGGCCGCCCAATATTGGGGAGCGAACGATCTTTCCGGCGTCAAAGGAGTTCTGGGACTTAGTTTCGGAATGGCGTTTGTGCTTGTCGTGCTACCGGTTCTGCTCTTTTTTACCGCCAATCCGGCGGTCATTATGGGGCTGGCCGCTTCCGATAGCCATCTTGCCAATATCGCATCGAAGTTTTTGGGCGTCATTTCGTTAAGCGTCATTTTTTTAGCGATTGTCAATGTGTTTGGCGTCGGTCTTCGAGCTATCGGACAAGCTTCCACAGCGATGTACTTCAGCATCGGAGGCGTCACCTTGAATGTACTGCTCAACTACCTGCTTATTTTTGGAAAAGCCGGGTTTCCCCAGCTCGGCATCATGGGGGCTGCCTATGCTACGCTGATCAGCAGTGTGGCGGAGGCTTTGCTGCTCACCGCAATGATTTACTTCACAAAACACCCCCTGGCGTTCGTTCCGAACGATTTCATCCGTTATATCAGTAAAGATCGCTTAGTACAGTTTGTCCGAATATCCGTGCTGGCTACCGTTAACGGCTTCATCTGGTCTACAGGTATCTTCTTGTATCATGTCATTTACGGAAAGATCGGGACCGAAGCGTTAGCTATTATGTCGATGATGGCGACCGTCGATTCGTTCAGTGCCGCTTTTGAACAAGGATGCGCAACGGCGACAGCCGTGCTTCTGGGGCATACTCTTGGACAACAGCGCTTTAATGCGGTAATTGAGCAGGCCAAGGGGATGATCATTATCAGTCTTTTGCTGTCGTTGGCGCTTGGTTCGCTGCTGTTGTTGTTTTACCGCCCGATTATCGGGTTGTACGGGGCGATCGACGATTCGTTAATCGATACGGCGTTCCAAGTGTATCTGATCATGGCGCTCACGTTTTGGCTGAAAACGATCAATGCCGTTGGGATCAGCGGGGTGCTGCGCAGCGGAGGAGATTTGCAGGCGGGATTGGTGATTGATTTTACCGGACAATGGCTGATCGGCATTCCGCTTGCTTTAGTGGGCGCATTCGTCTTGAAGTGGAGCTTGCCGCAAATTTTTATTCTGGTCATTATGGAAGATCTTGTGAAGGCGTGCATGACGCTTTACCGCATCCGGCAAGGCAAATGGGTTCGGAACCTTGTTACGGTTGAGACGCGCGAGCAGACGTATTCGGCGATGTAATATTGAAAATGATTTTGAGGTGAAGCGATCGTGGAAATGATGGACAGATTAGTGAAGCTTTATGAGCTGCCTTCGTTGGAGGATTATAATAACGCACTGCGCGAGAAGGGCATCCTGGTGCGTCGTCCGAGAGCTTATGAAAAAAATCAGGTGCTGGAATGGGTGCAAACCAATTTCAGCAAAGGCTGGATGAGCGAATGCGACGTCACGTTCTCCAATTCTCCGGTCAGCAGCTTTATCGCCACCCGGGACGGCGAAATTATCGGGTTTGCTTGCTACGAAGCAACATACCGGAATTTTTTCGGTCCGATTGGGGTGGGCGAAGCTTATCGGGGCGGACAGGTAGGCAAAGCGCTGCTGCTGCATTGCTTGCATGCCATGGCGGATATGGGCTACGCCTATGCCGTTATCGGCGGCCCCAAGGAGGCGGCTCCGTTCTATGCGCGGGTCGTAGGCGCTATCGATATCGAAGGGTCGAATCCGGGAATTTATATCGACAGATTGCGTGGCAAAGATAGTTAGAAAAGGAGCGGGAGAGAAGCGATGATAAACCTTAATCATGCCGATTTGGTTGTCGCTGGCGGAGGCTTGTCGGGAAGCCGTGTGGTCATTCAGATATTAAACCGATTGCTTGAAGCAGGCAAGGAAGCGGGAGAAAAGCCGGTCGAAATCTTGATTATTGACCGTTTCGGCGAATTCGGGCGCGGGATTCCTTACGGGAAACAAAGCCCGTCAGGTTTTTTGCTGATTGAACCGGCTGACCAATCGACGCCGAAAGAGTTTCGGGATTGGCTGTCGCTGCATTATAAGGAACTGGTCCACGAAGGCGTGCACCATGAAGATCGATTGCTGCAGGCTTGGATATTTCGCTATAAAGAGCAGCTCGAAAGCGGACAGGTAGACGAGCTTTATGTGCCCCGGAAGCTGTTCGGCTTCTACGTCGAGCGCTTGCTTAGCCAAACGGTGCAGCTGGCGGAAGAACGGAATTTGGCCAAGGTCGGGCTCATGACAGGAGAGGTAACGGATGTTGAGCCGGAGGATTCCGGCTTTACGATCCGGCTGGCTGACGACTCAAGCTTTCATAGCCGGGCGTTCGTGCTGGCCACGGGGTGCATTCCGCGCAGCAACAGCTTCGGCTTGAGCGTGGACGAGGGGTACATCCACGACTTGTATGAGGATGCCTATGCCGGTCTGGAACAGGCGGTTGCGAAGCGCGCCAAAGCGTTCGACCGGAAGCTGGACATCTTGGTCGCAGGCTCGAACGCTTCTGCGATTGAGGCGATTTATTTTCTGTCGAACCGTGCGGAGCTGCTCTCTGCCGTGCGCAGCATCAATGTCGTTTCCTCGAGCGGATATTTGCCGGGCGGCGTATTCGAAGGGGAAGAGAACGAAGCTCTGACATTAGGCGGCCAGCGTCCGTCGGCACGCGAGTATATCGAGATCGCTGCCCGCTTTGTTGCGGAAGGGTTGGTCACCGCCACGCAGGCAAAAATTGAACAAATCGACAGCCGAGCGGACCGGCGGTTGTATATTGAAGCGGACGGTCTTGAAGGGAAAATCGAACTGACGGCAGATATCGTGGTGAACTGCACCGGAGCGGGACGTGTGAACCGGACGGATTCCCCGTTGATTCATAATTTGCGTGCGCGCGAAAATCATTTTAAATCGAACGCTTCCTTGCGGGGATTCCAATTGCGGCCGAATTCTTACGAGCTTGAGGGAGTAGATAACGGCTTTGTCATCGGCCCTTTATTGAACCAGGATGCTCTTGAAACCCACGTTGAAAGTATACTGGCCGTGTACCGGGTCGCGGAGGAATTAGGCAACATCTTATACAAACGATTATCCGAGTCGGCGATGGCATCTAAACGTTAGCGACGATCCGACCCGAGGACCTTGTGCTTTCGGAGAGGAATCGAACGCCTCTCCTTGCTATTTTCCTCTTGGAAGGGAGAGTTCCGATGATCATCTATCAATTGCCTTCACGGGAACGACAGCTCGCGCTCACGTTCGATGACGGTCCGAATCCGGTCTATACTCCGCAAATTCTGGATTTATTTAAGAAGCACCAAGCTTATGCCACTTTTTTTGTCATCGGTTCCTATTCCAAGCAATACCCGGATCTTCTTCGCCGGATTGTCGAAGAAGGGCATGAAATAGGAAACCATACGTACAGCCACCCTGCTTTGCCTGCATGCGAAAGGCAGGATGTTTATAACGAGCTGGAAACGACGAACGGAATTATTCAAGAAATTACAGGAATAGTACCCTCTTTGTTTCGCCCTCCTTATGGCGAATTCAATAAGCATACCGTCGAGGCGGCCGATCGGCTCGGGCTCCATACGGTTATTTGGCCGGATCATCAAAACACGAAGGACTGGAGTCTCCCGGGTGCAGATACGATTGTGGAGCGGGTGCTGGAAACACTGCAAAAAGGCGATATTATTTTATTTCACGACGGCAGCGGAGACGATCCGGACGAGGACCGCAGCCAGACGGTACAAGCGATCGAGATGCTGCTTCCGCATTTAACTGGAAATAACTACAAATTGGTAACGGTGTCCCAGATGATGCGCAATTATAATGAAGCGATGATTTTGCACGTCTAGGAGTTTTTATAACAATCAACGGATATTTATACAAAAATATGTATTTTTATTGTTATTCTGTTCTCTTTTCATGCAGCATAGCATAGTTCATGGACTTGATTATGGTTCTCCGTAATCGGGTCCTTTTTGTTTTTTGGGGGCAGTCATAGTCGTAGTGGACAGACCCTTGAAAATTTTTGGTTGGGGACAAGAAACAAAACGGTTGGGTGCGACGTCCTGTATTTATAGATAGAGCTGCTGAAAGGCGTGAGAAAATGAACGGAATGAACGAGTGGAAAATACGGATGCGGATGGCCGTTGCCGCCGCTTTATTCGGCATCGGATTGCTCAGTGCTTGCAATCACGAGGCGGGAAAAGATTTGGCCGTCGGAAAACGGACTTGGGGCCAGCCTTATCATATTCGGGCGGAGGATATTGCGAGCCTGATCGTTACCGATTCGTCGGGCAATACAGGTTCGATCGTTTCTCGGGATACGATCGGACAGTTTCTCGAAGCGATACAGGAAGCGACTGCGGAAACGGCCAAGCTGGGCAGTCGTCCCCCCGATATGTCGATTGCCCTGAGCTTGAAGGATGGCAGAGAGCATCCGCTGTATTTTTGGCTTGCTCATAATAACGACCGTTTGTTCGTGGATCTGGGTCGTTCCACAGAGTACTATACGTTGACGGCAGAAGGGAAAAGAATGATTTTACATTTATTGGACGAGACGAGAAAAAGCTTGAATGCGCGGTTTTATGCGTAAGGGGATAGGCAGCTCCCGAATCCTGCGGTATAATGGAACATCATGGCGAATCGCCAAGGTCGAATTTTGACGCAGGAAATGCGGGTGAGGAAATGCTGGAATACGAACAAGAGCTCTGGGGTCGGGGAAGGACGCTAGTGGCCGGAGTTGACGAGGTCGGACGTGGCTGCTTATTCGGCGATGTGGTGGCTGCGGCGGTTATTTTGCCAAAAGGTCTGGTGCTCGAAGGCGTCGACGATTCGAAGAAGTTAAGCGAGAAGAAGCGGGAAGCGTTATATGATGTGATCCGGCAGGAGGCGCTGTCTATCGGCATCGGGGTCGCGGACGTCGAAACGATCGAACGGATCAATATTAAGCAAGCGGCACGGCTCGCGATGAAACGCGCGGTCGAACAGCTGGACCCCGTTCCCGATTCGCTGCTTGTCGATGCCGAGAAGGTCGATGCTGACGTGGAGCAGCTTGCCGTTATACACGGCGATGCCTTAAGCCAGTCGATCGCAGCCGCTTCCATTATAGCGAAGGTGACACGGGACCGCATGTGCCTGCAATGGGATATGAAATTTCCGGAGTACGGCATTGCGATACATAAAGGATATGCGACAAAAGTGCATCGGGAGCGTCTGGCGGAATATGGTCCGTCGGCGATGCATCGCAAAACGTTTCTAAGAAACATCGTTTACGAACAGCAGGTGCTGTTCTAGTCGATGCAAGTCTGCGCTGAAAAAAGCCCGGCGGTTAGCCGATATATATAGTGAACCGGAAATGCAGCCGGCAGGGAGACGTACAAGCGGTGCCCAGGCCGGCTTTATTTGTATAGATGGAAGGAGCGGCAGCGATGAATATCAGCGGATTGATCCGGGGATTGACGGGCGACGCGCAGGCGGCGGAACCGAAAGCTTTGGAGCTCAAGGTCGGGCAAGTGGTGAAGGGCATGGTGCTTCAGGTTGGACCGGAGCAAGAGGCTCTGGTCAATATCGGCGGGGTGCAGGTGCGGGCACAGCTCGAAGCGCCGTTGAAGCCGGGGGAAGTGACGATGCTTCAAGTCCAACCGGAATCGTCGGGCGGACAGGTGGTCCTTAAGCCGCTGCAGTCGAACGTGCAAATATCGGACGGATCGCTTGCGGATATCGTGAAAACGATGGGACTTTCCGATTCTCCGGCCAACCGGCAGTTGGTGCAGCTTCTGAATCAGGCCGGAGTTGCGTTGACGAAGGAGAATGTACAGGCATTTGCGAAGCTGCAGGCTCAAATGCCTCCGAATATGCCGCAAGAAGCATGGCTTTCTTCGGCGGTCATCGCGTTTCAAAAAGGACTGCCGCTGACTCCGGAGACGGTCGCATCGGTGCGGCAGGCGGTGCAGGGTCCGCCGTTTCATGAGGTTTTGGATCAGCTTGGACAGCTTGCAGGACGCGAGCTGGAAGGGAACGCTTCGCTGTCGCCGCAAAGCCGCGAGCTGCTGCAAACCGTGCGGCAGCTTGTTCAACAGCTTCGCGATACGGCGAGCTTGCTGATCGGGGTGAAACCCGACGGTGGAGAGGGGACGCCGGTTGGGGCGCAGCCGGGAGCGGGAGCAAGCGCGGGAGCGCAGGCAGCGGCGCAGCCGGGGGCGAGCGCAGGCGCGGGAGCGCAGGCAGCGGCGCAGCCGGGGGCGAGCGCAGGCGCGGGAGCGCAAGCAGCGGCGCAGCCGGGAGCGAGCGCAGGCGCGGGAGTGCAAGCAGCGGCGCAGGCGGGCGCAGGCGCGGGAGCGCAAGCAGCGGCGCAGCCGGGAGCGGGCGCGGGCGCGGGAGCGCAAGCAGCGGCGCAGCCGGGAGCAGGCGCGGGAGCGCAAGCAGCGGCGCAGCCGGGAGCGGGCGCAGGCGCGGAAGCGCAAGCAGCGGCGCAGCCGGGAGCGAGCGCGGGCGCGGGAGCGCAAGCAGCGGCGCAGCCGGGCGCGGGCGCAGGCGCTGGAGCGCAAGCAGCGGCGCAGCCGGGGGCGGGCGCAAGCGCGGGAGCGCAGGCAGCGGCGCAGCCGGGAGCGCAGGCAGCGGCGCAGCCGGGAGCAGGCGCGGGAGCGCAGGCAGCAGCGCAGCCGGGAGCGAGCGCAGGCGCGGGAGCGCAGGCAGCGGCGCAGCCGGGGGCGAGCGCGGGCGCTGGAGCGCAAGCAGCGGCGCAGCCGGGGGCGGGCGCAAGCGCGGGAGCGCAGGCAGCGGCGCAGCCGGGAGCGAGCGCAGGCGCGGGTGCGCAAGCAGCGGCGCAGCCGGGAGCGAGCGCAGGCGCGGGAGCGCAGGCAGCGGCGCAGCCGGGAGCGGGAGCAGGCGCGGGAGCGCAAGCAGCGGCGCAGCCGGGGGCGAGCGCAGGCGCGGGAGCGCAGGCAGCTGCGCAGCCGGGAGCGGGAGCAAGCGCGGGAGCGCAAGCAGCGGCGCAGCCGGTACAAGCGCCGCAAGAGGGCGGCAACTTAATCGGGCGCCTTATGAAAACGCTTGGCATCGAGCATGAGCATCAAGCGATGAAGCTGCTGGAGCGGACCATGCCGGATGCTCCGCAGTCAGGATTGTCTCACGCATCAGCCGGCGCGCAAGCCGACTTTGCCAAATCGGCAGACACGCTCAAAAGCCTGCTGATGCAGCTGTCGCAGGCTTCCGATGCTCCGCAAGGCTTGAAGGAAGCGGCCCAGCAGGCGGTGCAGCAAATTACCGGACAGCAGCTCATGTTAAGCGCCGACCGGAATGCGATGCTTTCTCATCTCACGCTGTTTGTGCCGATCATGCATTCCGGCGGCGAACAGACGGCTGCGGTCCATATTCAATCGCGCAAAGGTAAAAATGGCAGCCTGGACGCCAGCAACTGTCGGCTTGTGTTTGATCTGCGCATGAAAATGCTTGGAGATACCATGGTTGACGTGCAGGTCGTAAATAACATTGTCAGCCTGCATGTTCATAACGATTCGCCTTTTACGCAGGAGCTGCTGGAAGCGCACAAAGAGGAGATTTCGGCCGGACTTGCGTCCATTGGCTATCAATTTATATCGATGAAATACAGCCCGTATCCGACAAAAGCCGTTCAGGAGGGCAATGAAGCCGTTTCGGCTTTTGCCGAGACCCTTAACCATCCCGGAGCCGGCCGGCTGCCTAACGCATACTCGCAAAAACCGTATAAGGGAATGGACATTCGGATATGAAGGAGAAACCAGTCGGGTTAAAAAAAGCGGTGGCCCTGAAGTACGCCCCCGAAATGTCGGATGCCCCGAAGGTGATCGCCAAAGGGAAGGGCAGAGTCGCCGAGCAAATTATGGAGAAAGCCAAGGAAAGCGGCGTTCCGATTCAGGAAGACGCTTCCCTTGTCGAAGTATTGTCCAAGCTTGACTTGGATCAAGAAATACCGCCGGAGCTCTATAAACTGGTCGCTGAGGTGCTTAGTTATATTTACCGTTCGGATCAACGAGCCAAGGAATGGAGGAGCGATGTCCGATGAAGGAAACCCGGCTGAGCCGCAAGGAGCTCGGAGCCCTCGGTGAAGCGGCGGCGGCCGATCACTTGCAGGGGCAAGGATTGAAGCTCCGTGCCCGAAACTGGCGCTGCCGGACTGGCGAAATCGACTTGATTGCCGAGGATCACGAGATTTTGGTTTTTATCGAGGTACGGACCCGCAGCATAGGCGGGGCTTTCGGCACGCCGCAGGAGTCGGTCAACGCGCGAAAGCAGCGGCAGGTGATGGAGACCGCTCAAGTGTATATGCATATGCAGCGGCTCCAGGATAAGCAGGTCCGTTTCGACGTAATCTCGATCCAAACGGACCCGACAGGCGCCGTCCGGGAGCTTGAACATATCCGCAACGCTTTTTAACCGAAAAGCGTATGCGGATTTATTTTTTTATCGAGCACCCGATACTGCAGCGCCTCGGCCACATGATCTTCCCGGATCTCGGGCTGCCCCTCCAGATCGGCGATCGTTCGCGCGATTTTCAGAATCCGGTCATGCGCTCGCACACTCAAACCGAGTGCTGCAAACGACCGCTCCAGCAGCTGCGCGGAGGGAGGGTCCAGCTTGACATGCTCCCGCAGCTTTTTGCCGTTGAGCTCACTGTTAAACAGAATGCCCGCCTCGGCGTATCTGCGCTTTTGGATGTCGTGCGCCCGCTCCACGGCGGTGCGCATTTCGGCAGACGACAAAGGCTGCCGCGGCCCGCGTAAGTCCTTATACTCGATTCTCGGCACTTCGACGTGCAGATCGATCCGGTCCAAGAGCGGCCCGGAAATTTTCGCGCGATAATGCGATATTTTAAGCGGACTGCATACGCAGCCTTGCTGATCGCTCGCCGCCCCCCAGTACCCGCAGGGGCACGGATTCATCGAGGTCGCGAGCAAGAAGTGCGCTGGAAAGCGGTAAACGGCCCGTGCGCGGCCGATGGTCACGAACCGGTCTTCCATCGGTTGGCGCAGCACTTCCAAGGCGACGCGGGAAAACTCCGGAAGCTCGTCCAGAAAAAGTACGCCGCGATGTGCCAAGCTTACTTCTCCGGGCTTGGGAATGCCCCCGCCTCCCACAAGCCCACCGGCGGAAATGGTATGGTGGGGCATTCGAAACGGTCGTTCTCGAATAAGCTGCCGCCGGTCGGCAAATTTTCCCGAAGCGCTGTAAATTTTCGTGACGTCCAACGACTCCGAATCGCTCATGGGCGGCAAAATGGTAGGGAGTCTTTTGGCCAGCATCGTCTTGCCGGTCCCCGGAGGACCGATAAGTATGAAGTTGTGCATGCCGGCTGCACTGATCATGAGCGCCCGCTTGACATGGAGCTGACCGCTGACGTCCGCATAATCGTCCTCCGCTTTACTCGTTTCCCGAGACACATCAGTTTTAGAACCGGACAATAACCCGTTTCCTGCGAGAGACTCCATCGGCCCGGCATTTAATTCCTCTGCTCCACCAGCAACAGCTGCATCCGCATTCCCCCCGGACCGCCGAAACTGACTCAGATGTTGTACGCAGCGAATGTCGCACCCTCCGATCCAAGCGGCTTCCTCCGCATTTTCCGCCGGTACGATCACACGCGCTATTCCGTGTTCCCGGGCCGTTGCGATCATCGATAAGACGCCGGGGACCGACCGGACGGAACCATCCAGCGCAAGCTCCCCGATAATCAACGTATCGCTTAGCGCTTCGTCCGGCAGTTGCCCGCTTGTCATGAGAATGCCGAGGGCGATGGCCAGATCGAAGGCCGAGCCTTCTTTGCGCAGATCCGCCGGCGCCAGATTCACCGTGATCCGCTGTAAAGGAAACGTAAAACCGCAATTTTTGATTGCGGCCCGAACGCGCTCCATCGATTCTTTGATGGCCACATCGGGCAGCCCGACAATCATCATTTGCGGCAAACCGTTGCTCAGATCCACCTCGACTTCGACCAGCTTTCCGTCCACGCCATGCAGACAAGCGCTTACCACTTTCCCGTACATAAATAAACACACCTCTCCCATGTCGATTCATGGCGAAAGGTGCTTCCTTATCTGCCGTATTATAACTTACCTGTATTGTAATATGTCCCCTTGTCCAGCGCAACCGAATCGTACCGATCCAGGACGTTTCCGGATAAAAAATCAACAATTGGCAAAAATACTCGATGAGGTGATCAGGAGATGCAGGAAAAACCTTACTTTTGTCCGAACTGCCGTTCCAACCGGATCAAATTCAGTATGATCTCGAGCTTTTCCCAGCCTTTTATCAAGGATGCGATTTCCGGAACCGTCCAAGAGGTGGCCGAACCGCAGCGCATCGACGAAACCGAACCGACCATTCAATGCATGGTGTGCAGTTTTACCGGAAACGAAATGCGTTTTTTAAAGCAAGCGGAGCGGGAGCCTCGGGCGGGAACGCCGGCCAACCCGACTTATTATTAACAGGAATTGCGTTCGGCGCATCTATTTTCGGTACGTAGAGTATCGGGTAGATGCGCTTTTTACATATTTCGCGGCCGCGCATGGTTAATTTTCCAAATAACTATTCTTTTCGACGCTTATAAAAAAGATGTATCAAATATTTAACACAAAATATAAGGAAACCGCTCGAAAAAAGTGTTACAATGATAAAGGTTTGCCGTTTAGGACATGCTAATGTTTGGCAACCGGACTTTATTAGCGAGTGGACTCGTCCAGAGCTTGGGAAGGGTCGATTCCATATAGTAAGTCATTACTGATAGGAGGATTTTGCTAAATGAATATCCATGAGTATCAAGGCAAAGCAGTGCTGAAACAGTACGGGGTTGCCGTACCGGAAGGAAAAGTGGCTTTCACGGTAGACGAAGCGGTGGAAGCGGCGAAATCGCTGGGTACTCCCGTAGTTGTCGTCAAAGCGCAAATTCACGCCGGCGGCCGCGGTAAAGCGGGCGGTGTCAAAGTTGCCAAGAACCTCGACGAAGTTCGTACATACGCACAGGAAATCCTGGGTAAAGTCCTCGTTACGCATCAAACCGGTCCGGAAGGCAAAGAAGTGAAGCGCCTCCTGATCGAGCAAGGCTGCGATATTAAGAAAGAATATTACATCGGTCTCGTGGTCGACCGCGCTACCGGCCGCGTCGTCATGATGGCTTCCGAAGAAGGCGGAACGGAGATCGAAGAAGTAGCCGCCCACACTCCGGAGAAAATCTTCAAAGAAGTAATCGATCCGGCTGTCGGTCTGCAAGCGTTTCAAGCGCGCAAGCTGGCTTATGCCATCAATATTCCGGGCGAGCTCGTAAGCAAAGCCGTTAAATTCATGACCGCTTTGTATACTGCTTTCGTCGAAAAAGATTGCTCCATCGCCGAAATCAACCCGCTCGTCGTTACGGGTGACGGCAACGTTATGGCGCTTGACGCGAAGCTGAACTTCGACTCCAACGCGCTGTTCCGTCATAAAGACATCCTTGAGCTGCGCGACTTGGACGAAGAGGATGCAAAAGAAATCGAAGCTTCCAAATTCGACCTGAGCTACATCGCGCTTGACGGCAATATCGGCTGCATGGTTAACGGTGCAGGTCTGGCTATGGCGACGATGGATATCATCAAATACTATGGCGGCGAACCGGCCAACTTCCTCGATGTAGGGGGCGGCGCTACGAAAGAGAAAGTAACCGAAGCGTTCAAAATCATCCTGTCCGACGAGAATGTAAAAGGAATTTTCGTTAACATTTTCGGCGGCATTATGAAGTGCGACATTATCGCTGAAGGCGTTGTGGCTGCAGCGAAGGAACTGGGTCTGGACCGTCCGCTTGTCGTACGTCTGGAAGGCACGAACGTGGATCTCGGCAAAAAGATTTTGAACGAATCCGGTTTGAACATCGTAGCAGCCGATTCGATGGCCGACGGCGCACAAAAAATCGTTGCGCTGGTGAAGTAATTTCTCCTTCCGAAGCAGCACCTTTCTTCTTCCATACTATTAGAGGATGTGAATTTTAACCATGTCTATTTTGGTTGATAAAAATACAAAGGTCATCACTCAGAACATGACAGGCAAGACAGGCATGTTCCATACGCTGGGCGGCCTGGAGTACGGCACGCAAATGGTAGCCGGCGCGGTTCCGGGCAAAGGCGGCTCGAATGTTGATTTCACGCTGGAAAACGGCACGACGGTAACTCTTCCGGTGTACAACACCGTTCTGGAAGCGAAAAATGCGACCGGCGCTACCGCTTCGGTTATCTATGTTCCGCCGGCTTTCGCTGCGGATTCGATCATGGAAGCCGTGGACGCCGAGCTCGATCTCGTCATCTGCATCACCGAAGGTATTCCGGTGCTTGATATGGTCAAAGTCAGCCGTTACATGGAAGGCAAAAAGACCCGTTTGATCGGGCCGAACTGCCCAGGCGTCATCACTCCGGGCGAGTGCAAAATCGGCATCATGCCGGGTTACATCCATACGCCGGGCCATGTTGGCGTCGTATCCCGAAGCGGAACGCTGACTTACGAAGCGGTACATCAGCTGACGACTCGCGGCATTGGCCAATCGTCTGCCGTAGGTATCGGCGGCGACCCGGTAAAAGGCTCCGAGTTCATCGATATCCTGAAGCTGTTCAATGAAGATCCGGACACTTATGCCGTCATCATGATCGGTGAAATCGGCGGTTCCGCAGAAGAAGAAGCGGCAGAGTGGATCGCAGCGAACATGAAGAAGCCGGTTGTCGGCTTCATCGGCGGTCAAACGGCGCCTCCTGGAAAACGGATGGGCCACGCGGGCGCCATCATTTCCGGCGGCAAAGGAACGGCAGCGGAGAAAGTCGCAACGATGGAACGCTGCGGTATCAAAGTAGCGCCGACACCTTCCGAAATGGGCTCCACTCTGGTGAGCGTATTGGAAGAAAAAGGCCTGCTCGAAAAGTGCATCACCAAGAAGTAAGCAACCTTTCGCATCAATGACGAGATGGCAAGCAGCCTCTCAAATCCGTATGAGATACGGGTTTGAGAGGCTTTTTTGTTTTTTGTCTATACCTTACAAATGAAGAAAGTTGTTTCTGACCAAAGGAGTGAGCTATACTATATGGACAACCGAAGCATGCTATTTGCCTTGCACCATATGGAAGGTGTCGGTTCGAAGACAATTAGCCGGCTGATGCGGCAGTTTCCGCAGTTATGCGATATCCGTTCGTTCTGCTATGCCGATTGGCTTGAATTTGGCCTGACCCCGGCCCGGGCTGAACAAATGACTAGAGGACTTGGCAATTTAACCGAAGCTCAACTGGAAGCCAAGCGTTCCCGTTACGAGGAGCTGCACATCGAGTGGGTGGTCCTTGGGGATGAGCGTTATCCGACGATGCTTTTGGAGACAGCCGACCCTCCTTGGATTTTGTATTACCAGGGACAATTGGATATCGTTAACCGCTCGTGCATTGCTATGGTCGGCACGCGCACACCGACCGCTTACGGTAAGATGACGGCCGAGCGTCTGGCCGAATCGTTATCCGCAGCAGGCGTATGCGTGGTAAGCGGGCTCGCACGGGGAATTGACAGCGCGGCCCACGAAGGAGCTTTACGCAGCCATGGGAGCACAGTAGCCGTGCTGGGCTGCAGTATCGAGACGGTGTATCCGCCCGAAAACAAAGCGTTATACCGTAAAATTTCCGAATGCGGACTGCTTTTGTCCGAATACCCGCTCGGCACAAGGCCGCGGCCCGGCTTGTTTCCGCAGCGCAACCGCATTATTGCCGGCCTGAGCCTCGGAGTTGTCGTGGTTGAAGCGGCGCTGAAAAGCGGCTCCCTGATCACGGTTGACCAGGCGCTGGAAGCTTCGCGCGACGTGTTCGCCGTTCCCGGCCCGATCTCCTCTCCCAAAAGCGAGGGCACGCTATCCTTGCTGAAGCAGGGGGCCAAGCTGGTAACCGGAGCGGCAGATATCTTGGAGGAATACGCAGGCCGGATATCCTTGGATCAAAAGGCATACATTATGAATACAACGGAAGCAAAGCCTGTCTTGTCCGAAGATGAGCAAAAAATAGTTGACATGCTTCACTTCCGTCCGCTTACGATCGATGAGTTGCTTTCGCAAAGCCAATTTACCTTTGGACATTTGCATTCAGTTCTGATAAATTTACTAATGACGCGCAGGATCGTCGAACTGCCGGGTTCGGTATACGCCGTACCTTGATGGTCATACATATTTCCATTGTCGAAGGGGGCAAGACCCTATGGCCGATTCGTTAGTCATTGTGGAGTCACCCGCAAAAGCCAAAACGATCAGCAAATATTTAGGAAGCAAATATATTGTAAAAGCATCGATGGGGCATATTCGGGATTTGCCGAAGAGCCAGATCGGAGTCGAGGTCCAGAAAAACTTTGAACCGAAATATATCACGATCCGGGGCAAAGGCTCCGTACTCAAAGAGCTTAAAGACGCAAGCAAACGCGTGAAAAAAGTATATCTCGCAGCGGACCCTGATCGCGAAGGCGAGGCGATTGCCTGGCACTTGGCTCATTATCTTGAGCTCTCCGATCAGGACGCGTGCCGTGTCGTGTTCAACGAGATCACGAAGCAGGCGGTCAAGGATGCTTTCAAGACCCCTCGCAAAATCAATCAGGATCTGGTGAATGCGCAGCAGGCGCGGCGCATATTGGACCGGCTGGTAGGCTACAAAATCAGCCCGCTGCTTTGGAAGAAGGTCAAGAAAGGGCTATCCGCCGGCCGGGTGCAATCCGTGGCTGTAAAGCTGATCTATGACCGCGAGAATGAGATTAAAGCGTTCGTGCCCGAAGAGTATTGGACCATTACGGCCAAATTGTCCTCGGGAAAAGCGGATTTTGAGGCGAAGTTTTACAGTGTAGACGGCGAAAAGAAAGAACTGAAGAACGAGGCGGAAGTGAACGTTGTCCTAGCCGCGCTTCAGAAGGCCGATTTTATTGTAAGCGAAGTCAAGGAAAAGGAACGTCTTCGCAATCCGTCCCCTCCTTTCATTACAAGCTCGCTTCAGCAAGAGGCGGCCCGAAAATTAAACTTTCGCGCGGCCAAGACGATGTCCGTAGCGCAGCAATTATATGAAGGAATCGATCTGGGCAGCGAGGGTACTGTCGGTTTGATTACCTATATGCGTACCGATTCGACGCGGATTTCTCCTGTGGCCCAGGAAGAAGCGAAAGACTATATCGTGCAAAAATTCGGGGAGCCGTTTTATCCCGAAACGCCGCGCGTTTATACGAAGAAAAATGCGAACGCGCAGGATGCGCACGAAGCGATTCGTCCGAGCTCAGTGCTGCGCGAGCCGGATCAGATCAAAGAGCACTTGAGCCGCGATCAATTTCGCCTCTACAAGCTCGTTTGGGAGCGCTTCGTTGCGAGCCAGATGGCTTCCGCGGTTCTGGATACGATGACCGTCGATTTAACGGCCGCCAACACGATTTTCCGGGCCGTCGGTTCGAAGGTGAAGTTCCACGGCTTTATGAAGGTGTATGTGGAAGGGAACGACGATGCTTCGGCAGATACAGGGGATGACGATAAGCTGCTTCCGCCCCTGAAAGAAGGGGACAAGGTAAAAAAGCAGCAGATCGACCCGAAGCAGCATTTTACGCAGCCTCCGCCGCGTTTTACGGAAGCGCGATTGGTTAAGGCGTTGGAAGAAATGGGAATCGGACGTCCGAGCACCTACGCTCCGACCCTCGAAACGATCCAAAAGCGCGGTTATGTGGCTATAGAAGAAAAGAAATTTGTGCCGACCGAGCTTGGCGAGTTGGTTATTCAGCAGATGATCGAATTTTTTCCGGAAATTCTGGACGTGGATTTCACTGCCCATATGGAAGAGGGACTGGACCACATCGAGGAAGGGAAAGAAGATTGGGTCCGCGTGCTGAGCGAGTTTTACGAGTCGTTCGAGAAGCGGCTTGAAGTGGCCGAGGAAGAGATGGAGAAAGTCGAGATTCAGGACGAGGTTTCCGATGAGATTTGCGAGAAATGCGGCCGTCATTTCGTCTACAAGATGGGACGCTTCGGCAAGTTTTTGGCCTGCTCCGGTTTTCCGGATTGCCGCAATACGAAGCCGATCGTCAAGGATACCGGCGTCACCTGTCCGAATTGCCACGAAGGGAAAATCATCGAACGCCGCAGCAAAAAAGGGCGCATCTTCTATGGATGCGACCGGTATCCGGAATGCGATTTCGTCTCATGGGATAAACCTGTAGGGCACCCGTGTCCAAAGTGCGGCGCGATGCTCGTTGAAAAGCGAAACAAATCAGGAACGTTCGTCCAGTGCGTGTCCTGCGACTTTAGAGAAGAAGCGAAAGAAGAGCAAGATCAGGACTAACTTGTCATCTGGCTTTATATAGGAGGAACGGAAGTTGACTGTCTTACCGAAAGTGACTGTCATCGGCGCGGGCTTGGCTGGCAGCGAAGCCGCCTGGCAAATCGCAAGCCAAGGCGTGCCGGTGGTTTTATATGAAATGCGTCCCGTGAAAAAAACGCCTGCGCATATTTCCGATCAATTCGCCGAGCTCGTCTGCAGCAATTCGCTGCGGGCGAACGGATTGACGAACGCGGTGGGCGTATTGAAGGAAGAAATGCGGATCCTGAACTCGTTAATATTGCGCGCAGCCGACAAGCATGCCGTTCCGGCCGGCGGGGCGCTTGCCGTCGACCGGGAAGGCTTCTCGGGCGAGGTAACGTCCTTGCTGCGCAACCACCCGCTGATCGAGGTGCGGAACGAGGAGCTGGAGTCGCTTCCCGAAGGAATTGTCGTCGTTGCGACCGGACCGCTAACCTCGCCTGCGCTTTCCAAGCGTTTGCAGGAGCTGACGGGCGAGGAGTACTTATACTTCTATGACGCGGCAGCACCGATTGTGGAAAAAGAATCGATCGATATGAGTAAGGTTTACCTTGCCTCCCGTTATGATAAGGGCGAGGCGGCCTATTTGAACTGCCCGATGACCGAAGAGGAGTTCACAGTGTTCTATGAGGCCTTGATCTCCGCGGAAACGGCCCCGATGAAGGAGTTCGAGAAAGAAATTTATTTCGAAGGCTGTATGCCGATCGAAGTGATGGCGAAGCGCGGCCGGCAAACCGTCTTATTCGGTCCGATGAAGCCCGTAGGACTCATCAATCCGCATACGGGCGAATTGCCTTACGCGGTCGTTCAGCTGCGTCAGGATAATGCGGCGGGCACGCTCTATAATTTGGTAGGCTTTCAGACCCACTTGAAGTGGGGCGAACAGAAGCGGGTACTTTCCCTTATTCCCGGATTGGAAAACGCGGAGTTTGTCCGGTACGGCGTCATGCACCGCAATACGTTCATCAATTCGCCGAGGCTGCTGCGCCCTACGTACCAGTTCAAAGACCGGGACAGCCTGTTCTTTGCTGGACAGATGACCGGTGTGGAAGGATACGTCGAATCGGCTGCTTCCGGCCTCATTGCGGGGATGAACGCGGCGCGCTACGCCAAAGGGGAGGAACTGTTCGTGCTGCCTCCGGATACCGCGCTCGGCAGCATGGCGCAATACATCACGACGGCCGATTTCAAGCATTTTCAGCCGATGAATGCCAATTTCGGGCTATTTGCGCCGCTTGACGAGAAGATCAAGAACAAGAAGCTCAAATACGAAAAAATTGCTATGCGAGCAATTGAGAAAATTCAGAATTTTTCACAAAACCTATACAATTCGCCTTGTAAATAAAACATGTACTGTGTTACGATAGATCACGAATATAATCTCGCTCCGTTAATGCGGAGCTTTCGCCAAACTAAGCTTGAAACAGCTTAGTTTTCGTCTTGTAGACAACTAATTTATGCACCATCTACGAAGTTCCGTAAGCCCGCAGCAAGTGCTATTGTGGGCGGAAAAGCGCTTAATCCGAAGCTTTTCTTTACAATGAGGAGGAATATCGGGCCCATGGAGCAATTTCACGCCACGACGATTTTTGCCGTCCGCCATCAGGGCAAGGGCGCTATTGCAGGGGACGGCCAAGTGACCTTCGGCAACAGCATGGTCATGAAAAGTCAAGCCAAAAAAGTGAGAAGATTGTATCGCGGCAACGTCATAGCTGGGTTTGCCGGCTCGGTCGCCGATGCAATTACATTATTCGAGAAGTTCGAGGCGAAGCTGGAAGAGCATCACGGCAATTTGCAGCGCTCTGCCGTTGAACTGACCAAAGATTGGCGGCAGGATCGCGTGCTGCGCAGACTGGAAGCGATGATGATCGTGATGGATCGAAGCGGGCTGCTGCTTTTGTCCGGCAACGGGGAAATCATCGAGCCGGACGACGGTATCCTGGCGATCGGTTCCGGGGGCAGCTTTGCACTCGCCGCGGGCCGGGCGCTGCACCGTTATGCGCCGCAGATGAGCGCGAAGGAAATCGCCCATGCCGCGCTTACGATGGCGGCGG
Source organism: Paenibacillus tyrphae (assembly GCF_027925525.1). GTDB lineage: Bacteria > Bacillota > Bacilli > Paenibacillales > NBRC-103111 > Paenibacillus_G > Paenibacillus_G tyrfis_B. The sequence goes on from NZ_BSDJ01000011.1 coordinate 137,055, forward strand.
AGATTTGCGTGTTTACGAATCATAATATCATTGTTGAAGAAATCGAATGATCCAGGAGGTTATGACGTTGAAGCAAATAGCCTTAACCCCCAGAGAAATCGTAGCCGAATTGGATAAGTATATCGTCGGACAGAAGCAGGCCAAGAAGTCCGTTGCCGTCGCGCTGCGTAACCGGTACCGCCGGAGCCTGCTCGAAGAATCGCTCCGCGACGAGATTGCACCGAAGAACCTGTTAATGATCGGACCGACCGGCGTCGGCAAGACGGAAATCGCCCGCCGCATGGCAAAGCTGGTCAATGCGCCGTTTATCAAAGTCGAGGCGACCAAATTCACGGAAGTCGGATACGTCGGACGCGATGTCGAGTCAATGGTTCGGGACTTGGTGGAAACGTCGATCCGCATGGTGAAAGCTGAGAAAACCGATAAGCTTAAGGACCGTGCGGAACAAATGGTTAACGACCGTATCGTATCCATCCTTGTACCTAGTCCATCCAAGCATCGGGGGCAGCGCAATCCGCTAGAAATGCTGTTTGGCCAGCAGAACGCGGGCCATACGGATACGGAGCCGGAAACGGATTCGTCGATTGCTTCCCAGAGACAGGAAGTTAAGGAACGTCTTCTGCGCGGCGAGCTTGAGAATCAAGTGATCGAAATCGAGGTGGAGGATAGCTCTCCTTCGATGTTCGATATGCTGGCGGGACAGGGCAACGATCAAGCCGGCATGAATATGCAGGAGCTGTTCGGAAGCCTGATGCCGAAGCGTACGAAAAAGCGCAAGCTCCCGATCAAAGAAGCTCGTAAGGTGCTGCTTCAAGAGGAAGCCCAAAAGCTGCTGGATATGGACGAAGTGATCCAGGAAGCGGTGAAGCGGGCCGAGCAGGGGGGCATCATCTTCATTGACGAGATCGATAAGATATGCAGCTCCAGCCGCGGCAGTGGGCCGGACGTCTCACGTGAAGGCGTGCAGCGGGACATTTTACCTATTGTCGAGGGATCGACCGTCATGACCAAATACGGCCCTGTAAAAACGGATTATATCCTGTTTGTGGCGGCAGGGGCATTCCATATCGCAAAACCGTCGGATTTAATTCCCGAGCTTCAGGGGCGGTTTCCGATCCGGGTCGAGCTAAGCAGTTTATCGGAGCAGGACTTTGTGCTCATATTGAAAGAGCCGAAAAATGCGTTAACCAAACAGTATACGGCACTGCTGGAAACGGAAGGGATACGTGTCGAGTTTTCCGACGAAGCGATTCTGGAAATTGCCCGGATTGCCGCTGACGTGAATCAGAATACCGATAACATCGGCGCCCGCCGTTTGCATACCATTTTAGAGAAATTGCTGGAAGATTTGTCCTTCGAAGCGCCGGAAATCACGCTTGAGCAAATCGTAATCTCACCGGAGTATGTCAGGGAAAAGCTGTCCGGTATCGTGCAGAACCGGGATCTCAGCCAGTACATTTTGTAATGTCAACTTGGAGGCAAGACTAATGACACTTTTGATGAAAACTAGAAGGCTGAATAAACTGCTGCAAAAGGAAGCGGGGAACCCGGTCAGCTTTATGGATATGGCCGCGGTGCTGAGCGATATTTTGCAGGCGGATATATTTGTCGTCAGTCGGAGAGGAAAGGTGCTGGGGAGCGCGTTCACAACGCCTGTATTCGAGGCCGGCGTGAACGAAACGGTGCTGCAGGAAAACCGGTTTCCGTCCGAATACAACCAGCTTTTGCTCAAGGTGGAGGAGACGTCCTCCAACCTGGAGCCAGGCAGCGAATTCGATATCTTTCGACAGATTTCGCATGATACTGGCTTCTACATGACGATTGTTCCGATTATCGGCGGCGGCGAACGATTGGGAACGCTTGTTCTCACGAAGCGTAACGGCATGTTTATCGATGACGATTTGATTTTGGCAGAATACGGGTCAACTGTTGTGGCAATGGAGATTTTGCGCGAAAAAGCGGAGCAGATTGAGATCGAAGCCCGGGGTAAAGCGGTCGTTCAGGTGGCGGTCGGTTCGTTATCCTTCAGCGAGCTGGAAGCGGTCGAACATATATTTGAGCAGCTCGAAGGGTCGGAAGGCCTACTTGTGGCCAGTAAAATCGCGGATCGCGTAGGGATTACCCGTTCGGTGATTGTCAATGCTCTTCGCAAGCTGGAAAGCGCTGGTGTTATTGAAACCCGTTCGCTCGGCATGAAGGGAACATACATTCGTGTTTTGAACGATCAATTGATGGCTGGAATCCAAAGTGTGAAAGCGTAGCCAACATTCTCAAAAAGGTGAAATATTTAACATTTCGGGCTCTATATGCAAATATAGGGCTTTTTTCATATTGTATTCACTTCCAAGATCTCTCAATATAGATGTAGTTCTCGTTTACTACATTTTACGACAAACCGTATTGTATTTTTTTTATGTTTAGATGTCGAAGGAAGGAGGATATTACGTTATCTTGTTGAATAACTAGATTCAGAATCATCCTTGGAAAGTGGGAGTCAACGCATGAATATTTTAAACAAGCCCTCATTTCAAACGCTGGAGCGTGCCCTTGATGCCGCCGCACTTAGGCAAAAAGTGATTGCTGACAATGTGGCAAATGTCGACACGCCCTTTTTCAAACGGTCGGAAGTTCGTTTTGAAGAACTGCTGCAGCAGGAAATGAACGGAGCCGGGATTGAAGGGTATCGGACCGATCCGAGGCATTTTTATATCGGACGTCCAGCAAAGCCGGAGCCACAAATCGTTCGTGACAACCAGTCCATGATTAACAACAACTTGAATAACGTCGATATCGATTACGAAATGGCCCTCATGGCCAAAAACCAGCTTCGATACAACGTAATGGTCCAGCAAGTCAGCGGCGATATCAAAAAAATCAGAACAGCTATCGGCGGGAGAGTGTAACAGATGAGACTTACAAACGGATTTGACATCAGTTCTTCCGCACTAACGGCGCAGCGCTTTCGGATGGACGTCATTTCGTCCAATATCGCCAATGCGGATTCGACAAGAGCGCGAATGGTAAACGGTAAATGGGTTCCGTATTCGCGCAAATTGGTGTCTTTCGAACCAAAACAGCAAAATTTCGCTGATTCGCTTGCCAATGCCATGTCCGGTAAAAATTCGGGAGCCGGTGACGGCGTACGGGTAACTCAAGTGATCGACGATCCTTCTCCTTTTAGGCAGCATTACGACCCGACGCATCCGGATGCGGACGAGAACGGCATGGTACTTTTGCCCAACGTGGACGTTTTAAAAGAAATGGTCGATATGATCTCGGCTACCCGGTCCTACGAAGCCAACGTCACCGCACTGAACGCTTCCAAGGCTTTGATTGGGAAAGCGTTGGAAATCGGGAAATAGTTAACGAAAAGGAGCAATAATTATGATCGAATCCCTGAAATTGCAGCAGCCGCAGCAGATAGCTGGCGCCGTTCAACCTAAAATAACTAGCGCATCTGAAGTTACGGACCAATTCGGGAAATTTTTGAGCGATGCGATCGCCGACCTGAATAACCAGCAGTCCACTTCGGATGTCATGAAGGAACAGTTTGTCAAAGGAGAAATTTCCGACGTGCATCAACTGATGATCGCCTCTGAAAAAGCGTCCTTGGGATTAGAGCTCACGGTTCAAGTGCGGAACAAAGTCATCGAGGCCTATCAAGAAATCATGAGAACGCAAATCTAATCTTCAAACGTACCTGACGAGGGTTCATCAGATGGGGTGAAACAGTGAACGAAAATGTGCTCCAATATTGGAACCGAACGAAACAATATTGGAATCAATTCAGCAAAACGCAAAAGTGGACTGTTATCGCAACTGTGATTTTAGTCATACTGACGGTAGGTATTATTAGTTATAATTTTTCTAAAACCGAGTACGCCTTGGCTTACACGAACTTGCAGCCTAGCGACGCAGCGGCCATCAAAGCTTACTTGGACGGCGCCAAAATCCCGTATCAGCTCAGCGAAGACGGAAAAAGCATCGGCGTTCCGCGCAGTCAAGTCGCCAGCGTCAAGCTTGCCGTCGAATCGCAAGGCTTGAACAAAAACGGCAACGTCGGCTATGGCGCCTTTAGCCAAAGCAGCACCTTCGGCACCACGGACAGAGAATTCGATGTTAAATACGTCAATGCTGTCCAAGGCGAGCTGCAGCAGCTTATCAACTCGAACAATGCGATCGCAAGCTCGAAAGTATTGATCAGCTTGCCACAGGAAAGCTTGTTCTTGCGGAAGGGGGAGCAACCGGAGAAAGCATCGGCCTCCGTCGTGCTTGATATCAAGCCGGGCTATACGCTTGATCAGGCCAAGGTCGATACGATGTATAACTTGGTTTCCCACAGCATCAAAGGGCTGCCGGTCGAGAACATTACGATTTCCGATCAAAACGGCGATCTGCTTGAGTACTCCAAGGCGAACGGCAAAGTGAACGGAGCTTCCAATCTCGCTTTGCAGCAGTTCGAAATCAACAACAAGTTCAGAAACGACGTGCAGCGCAACGTGCAGCAAATGCTCGGCTCCATTCTCGGCCGGGACAAAGTGATCGTAAGTGTGTTCTCTACAATGAACTTCGATCAGACGAGACGCAAAGAGCAGCTAGTGACTGCGCCGAATACGGTAGACCAAACCGGGCTCGATATTTCCATTCAGGAGATCCAAAAGAACTATACGAGCGACGGTGGTGCAGGGACGTCCGGCGTACCGGGAACGGGCGCGACGGATGTGCCGGGATACCCGGGCAGCAGCAACAATGGAAAGACGAATTCCGAAGAGCTGCAAAAAACGGTAAACCGGGAAGTTAACCGTATTACGAACGAAATTGAAATGACGCCCTACATAGTAAAAGATTTAACCATTAACGTCGGCATTGAACCACCCGATCCGCAAAATCCGAACTCGCTTTCGGAAGATACGGTTAAGGAGATCCGGAAAATCCTCGTCAACGTTGTGCGTGCAGGCTTGGCCGATAACAAGCCACAGATAACGGACACAGAGCTTGATAAAAAGGTAACCGTGTTTCCGCACACGTTCGCTAAAACGAACGAAACCCAGGGAACAAGCACGAATTCGATGCTGCTCTACGGTGCACTCGGCGGATTGGCTCTTGCTTTGCTGGGCGGAGGCGCCTACTGGTTTATGCGCAGACGCAAGGCGCAGCAAGAGGAAGAAGAAGAGATTATGGATGAGTCGCCGCGAGTGGAATTCCCGACCATCGATATCGATAACTTGAACAATGAAAATCAAGTGCGCAAGCAGCTGGAACAGCTTGCCAAGAAAAAACCGGAAGAATTTGTTAATCTGCTCCGCACTTGGTTAGTAGACGAATAGAGGTGTGCAACACTTGGCTAAAGTACAGCAACCGGGTTTAACGGGGCGACAAAAAGCCGCAATTCTATTGATTAGTTTGGGTCCGGAAGTGTCCGCTCAAATTTTTAAACATCTGCGTGACGAAGAAATTGAGCAGCTCACTTTGGAAATAGCCAATGTCAGAAAAGTTGACAACGCCGAAAAAGAAGCGATCTTGGCAGAGTTCCATCAAATTTGTTTAGCCCAAGAATTCATATCGCAAGGCGGTATCACTTATGCGAAAGAGATTTTGGAGAAAGCGCTCGGATCTCAAAAAGCATTGGATATCATCAATCGGTTGACGGCGACGCTTCAAGTGAGACCTTTCGATTTTGCCCGGAAAGCCGATCCTGCTCAAATCTTGAACTTTATTCAGAATGAAAATTCACAAACCATTGCTCTGGTTCTCGCGTACCTGCAGCCGGAGCAAGCCTCCATCATCCTGTCCTCGCTCCCTCAGGAGAAGCAGGCGGATGTGGCGAAGCGGGTTGCCTTGATGGACAGCACGTCGCCGGAGGTTATCAGCCAAGTCGAGCGGGTACTTGAGCAGAAGCTTTCCGCCACAGTTACGCAGGACTATACGAATGCCGGCGGGATTTCGGCCGTCGTTCAAATTTTGAACGGCGTCGACCGCGGGACAGAGCGTACGATCCTCGATTCGCTCGAGATTCAGGATCCTGAGCTTGCCGAGGAAATCAAGAAGCGGATGTTCGTATTCGAGGACATCGTCAACATCGACAATCGTTCGATCCAACGCATTATCCGCGACATCGAGAATGCCGACCTCCAATTGGCGCTTAAAGTGGCCAGTGAAGAAGTTCGGGAAGCCATTTTCAAAAACATGTCCAAGCGGATGGCCGAAACGTTCCGGGAAGAAATGGAATATATGGGTCCGGTTCGGCTGCGTGACGTCGAAGAAGCGCAAACACGCATCGTAGCTACGATCAGGCGTTTGGAAGAAGCCGGTGAAATCATCATCGCCCGTGGCGGAGGAGATGATATTATTGTCTAATGTCATCAAATCGTTTCAATATGTAGCTATGGAAGACAGCAAGCTTGTCGAGCCTCCGGTCCCTCCCGTTCTTAAACAAGAACTGCTGCAAGAAGGCGAACTGACGGAGGAACAACAGCTCGAGCTCGACAATCTGATGCAGATGAAGGAGCAAATTCTCCAAGACGCCGAATCGTTTGCCGAAGAACAAGTACGCGCCGCCATGGATGAGGCCGCAGCCATCAGACAGCAGGCCCAAGCCGAGATAGAAGCTTGGTGGGACGAACGCAGACAGCTGGATCAGGAAACGATCGAGCAAGCGATGGACCGAGGCTTCGAGCAAGGCTATCAGGAAGGGCTGGGCAGAGCCGAAGCGGAGCTTCGCCAGCAGTACGACAGCATGCTGCAGGAAGCGTCGCAAATCTTGGAACAATCGTACTTATTAAAGCAACAGATCATTCAAGAGTCCGAACCGTTCTTGATCGAGCTCAGCTGCTCGATTGCAGAGAAAATCGTCGATCGCCAGCTGACGCTGGAATCCGAATGGGTTATCGAACTCATCCAAAAGGTACTGTCGCGGCGAAGAGAAAAGGGAATTATTGCGCTTTGCGTATCGCCTTCTCAGTTCTCCTATATACAAGACGCACGAGAAGAACTTTTGTTGCACTTAGATTCGCAAGCGGAGCTACAAATTATTCCGGATGCTTCGGTACAAGATCGCGGATGCGTTATTCGGTCCTCCTTCGGAAGTATCGACGCTCGCATCGACACGCAGCTGAACGAAATCAAGAATGCGCTTCGGCAAGTGGCGCTGCGAAGCGAGGGATCTTAGATCATGCAGGTGCCATCCGCGCAGAAATACATAGAGCATTTAAGTCAAATCGACCCGGTGCGCGTAAACGGAAAAGTCACTCAGGTCATCGGATTAACGGTCGAATCGGAGGGACCGGATGCGAGCATCGGCGACGTATGCTACATCTATCCGCTCAAATCGAACCAGCCGCTCAAAGCGGAAGTTGTCGGCTTTAAGAACAACAAGGTTATTCTTATGCCGCTCGGCGAGCTTCATGCCATCGGTCCAGGCTGCGATGTGGTCGGTACCGGCAAGCCGCTGACGGTGCAGGTAGGGCATGAGCTACTTGGCAAAGTGCTGGACGGGCTCGGTCAGCCGCTCGACGGAACGTTTTTGCCGTCGCGCATGACCCAATATTCTACTAATAATATACCTAGCAATCCGTTGAAACGGCCACGTGTTTTAGATCCGATCAGCGTTGGCGTACGCTGCATTGACGGTTTGCTGACGATAGGCAAGGGACAGCGCGTCGGTATTTTCGCCGGGTCCGGCGTCGGTAAAAGTACGCTGATGGGAATGGTCGCCCGCAATACGTCAGCCGATGTGAATGTGATTGCGCTTATCGGAGAACGCGGCAGAGAGGTGCTCGATTTTATCGAACGCGATCTTGGTCCCGAAGGGCTGGCACGCTCGGTTGTCATCGTCGCAACGTCGGATCAACCGGCGCTCATTCGGATCAAGGGTGCGCTGATCGCTACGACGATCGCCGAATTTTTTCGCGATCGCGGGATGAACGTGATGCTGATGATGGACTCGGTGACCCGATTTGCCATGGCACAGCGTGAAGTCGGCTTGGCGGTAGGCGAACCTCCTGCAACTCGCGGCTATACGCCTTCCGTATTTGCGACGCTGCCTAAGCTGCTGGAGCGGTCGGGTACAGGGCCTAAGGGCTCCATTACGGCCTTTTACACGGTTCTTGTCGACGGGGATGATATGAATGAGCCAATTGCGGATGCTGTACGGGGAATACTGGATGGTCATATCGTGTTGAACCGTAACATAGCCAACCGCGGGCACTACCCCGCTATCGACGTTCTTGCCAGCGTTAGCCGGGTGATGAAAGAAATTGTTCCTCACGAGCAGCAGCTTGCGGCTGAGAACTTAAAAAGATTGCTATCTGTGTATAAAGATTCGGAGGATCTGATCAATATCGGGGCGTACCAGCGAGGATCAAATTCAGAAATTGATCAATCTCTCGACTCTATACAAGCGATATGGGATTATACGCGACAGCGCGTCACGGAGAAGCTGACATACGCGGAAGCGCAGGAAAGGCTAATTCGAGAATTTTACAGGGGATGAGAAGGAGCATGCGGTTTCGATACGCTTTTCAAAAAATCGTTGATTTGAAGATGAACGAGAAAACGCAGGCGGAATGGATGCTGTCCGAAGCCATCGGTAAAATGCGTGCGGAGGAATCTTCTCTGGCCGAGCTGGAGAAAGCCAAGCACGATATGCAGGAGGAACTGCATAAGTCTTCCAGCCAAGTGACAACTGTATCTAACCTGCTCATGCTGCAAAGTTACGTGAACCATATTGACGGCCGCATTCAGCTCAAGCATCGGGATGTGCAAGCAGCCAAAACGATCGTACAGCTCAAGCAGGATGATTTAACCGGTAAGATGATTGAAGAAAAAGTTTGGACGAAAGCGAAAGAAAGAGCGTTTCAGCATTTTTCCACCGAGGTTTTGAAGAATGAACAAAATCAATTGGACGAAATGGCGACGAATCGTTTTAAACGGCTTTCGTAATTCATGAACATGCGGGGAGGTGAGGAAGTGGCAAACACAGATACGGAGCAGTCCTCCTCTTACGGAGCTATGGAGCGGTTTTTAATATGGTTCCTGATCCCTTTTGTTTTTACAGCTGTACTGCTCGGCGTTCTGTTGACGATTTTCGATTACGATGTAATGAACAACGTCCTTCGGGCAGCCAATAAAATTCCTATCGTAAACAGCATCATCCCGGACCCGAAAACGAAGGAAACGGCAGACAAGCCGGAAACGGCTCAATCTGCTGGGGCCGAGTCGTCCGCTCCGACACAGGATAATGCGAATGCCGGTACGACGGCCAAGCTTCAGGAATTGGAGCAGGCGCTGAAAAAGGCGGAGGCCTCGCTGCAGCAGCGGGATGAGACGATAAAGGAATTGCAGCTCAAGAACAGTACATTGGAAGAAAGCGCAAAAAGCAAGACTTTGAGCGACGAGGAGTATGCGCATCAAATTCAACAGCTTGCTACTATGTATGCGAAGATGTCGCCGAGCAAATCGGCGCCGATTATGGAGAACTTAACCTCCAAAGAATTGGTTCTGGTGCTTGGGATGATGAAGCCGGACGAGCGCGTCAAGGTACTCGAGAAGATGGACCCGAAGAAGGCTGCTGACGCCTCGATTCTGCTGAAAGACCAAACGAACGTAAGAGATACGGAAATTGCAGCCCTGCAGGAACGCTTGAAAGAATTGGCGTCGCAGAGCAAGCAGCCCGCAGACAAGCTGAGCAAAGACGATTTAGGCAGCACATTTTCGAATATGACGCCAAAAAGCGCGGCTACTGTCCTGATGGAAATGCAAAAATCGAATCCCGACAAAGTGATCTCCATCTTGAGCTCTATGGATAGCGGCGGGCGTTCCAGAATTTTGGCGGCTATATCGGATCAGTCCAAAGAAACCGCAGCGCTGATCTCGGCCCGACTGGTTCAATAATTACAATGGAAAGGAGGTGAAAAAAGATGGAAATTTCAACACAAACTCCTGTGGCCGCATCCGCCGGGACATCCGTTGCCGGATCGAACGCTTCCGCCAATACGGGGGGCGCAGCCGGAGGGGCCGGATCCTTCTCGTCGGCTCTAAACGGAATGATGACAGGCGATGCTTCCGGATCGGGGGCTACTACTGCAGGGAACGCCGGTTTGTCGGCACTTGCTCAGCTGATCGCTCCTTTAATTGCTGTACTTCCGCAGACGGCGGATCAAGCACAGGCTCAAACGGCCCAACAAATCGACGGCTTAATTCAACTGCTCGACTCGGCTAAGGGCGAGGATGCGAACGCGCTGATGAACAACCCGGATTTGCAAGCCTGGTTACTGCAGCTTCAAGCGCTGCTGGCAGCACTTCCCTTGAATCAGCCGGAAAGCGATCAGGCGACTGCTCCAACAGGCGAAGGAAACAAACCGGAAGAAAGTGCAGATGCGCTTAATCCGCTGCTGTTTATTCCTTTGACGCCTGCCGTGGATACAACTGCGGAGACGAAGAACGATGAGCTTGGCGCGATACAGCAGCCCAAAGCGCTGACGGCGCAGGAAGCCGCCGCCATTTTGAAGCAGTTAAAAGACCTGGTAGCGGAAGGGAAAGCAGACTCGAAGCTTCAGCAAGCCGTGAAAGAGTTGCCGGCTGTTCTGATGTCGGCTGCATCCAAATTAAGCGAATTGCAAAAGCCTAGCGCCGATCAACGCCGTGTTTCTTCTACTATACAGACTGCAGCGACAGCGGAAGCAGCTCCGTCTTCGGATGCCGGGAAGCTTGTCCAAGTGGTCTCCAGCCCGGTGCAAAAGCTCGAAGCGCTTACAGCCAAGGCAACGATGGTTCAGCTTCATCTAGACCCGCCGAAAGCAGACGAAGGTCCTCTGTTTGAACCGCTGAACGCGGGAATGGCAGACGGAACGGAAGGTCAGCCGATGCCGCTGCACGAGTATATTAAGCAGCAAGGCAATCACGCGCAGATAAAAGCGCCGGTTGTGCAGATGCAGGCAGCGACGTTTTCGGAGGACATGACGCAGTTTGTCGTTCGTTCCATATTTATGGGAACCTCGGCAGACGGGATGACCGAGGCTAAAATTTCGTTGTACCCTCAGCATCTCGGACATGTTGAAGTTAAATTGACCATGCATAACGGACAACTGATTGCCCAGTTCGTAGCGGACAGCTTGGCCGGTAAGGAAATGCTGGAGAGCCAGTTATCGCAGCTGAGAACGACACTGCAAAGCCAGGGCATCCAGGTGGAGAAGCTTGAAGTAAGCCAAAGCCAGAACTACCAGTCCGGCATGTTTCAGGAAGGACGCCAACAGCAGCAGTCCGGACAATCCTCCAAGCAGCAGAAAGCGGCCAGCGGCCGAATTGCCGCGATGGAAGATGAATTGAAGGAAGAAGCGAAGACTTCGAGCACCGCAGGCAGTCTGGGAACCGGATCGATTGACGTTACGGCCTAAGTAAGCTTACACCGATGGAGCAGGGGGTGAAACCGTGCCCGATTCAAATGTCAGCACCAGGAATATATGGCCGTATTACGCCAAAGGAAATATTCAGAACGCCGGCAAAGCTGAGGGAAAAGGGAAATTGGGACAAGACGAATTCCTTAAAATTCTGATGACCCAATTGCAAAACCAGGATCCGACGCAGCCGCTGCAGGATAAAGAATTCATCGCTCAAATGGCTCAATTTACATCTGTGGAGCAATTGACCAAAATGAGCTCGGAAATGAAAATGCTTCGGCAGTCGCTAGGATTTGCATCCAGTTTGATTGGTAAAAAGGTTACCTACACTTACGTTGACAAGAACAACAAATCTATCGTCAAAACCGGAACTGTGGAGTCCATCCTTATGAAGAAGGACGAGCAGTACGCAAAAATTAACGGCGACGAAGTGAAGATGGATCAGATCAGCCAGATTTCCAATCCGGAGGTAACTCCATGACGGATCGAATAACGGTTGGTCGCCTGTTTCCGAATGCCGTATCGCCGCAGCCTGTACGACGAACGGACCCGGAACCGAGGGTTCAGACAAGCTCGTTCGATGCGATGCTGCAAAATCAACTTGTGCGTTTTAGTCATCACGCGGAAGAGCGTTTGCGGCAGCGGGGCATACAGCTTGGGCCCGAGCAGCTTGTCAAGCTCAACACCGCGATTGACAAAGCCGCGAGCAAAGGGGCAAAGGACTCGTTGATGCTGATCAACGATACCGCTCTGATCGTCAACATCAAGAACCGCACGGTAGTTACAGCCATGGACGGAGCATCGATGAAGGACAACGTATTTACCCAGATCGACTCAGCCATGATTATTTCGTAGCGATAGGCCGGCCCGAATTTCGGAGGCCGAGGTTGTGGACCGACTGAAACAACCGAAGAACGAATGTGCTTTAACTTGCTGTAACTGGCCCCATTCGAAAGCCCAATTACACATCATCATTGACAACTGTTTTCATCCATCGATGTGCAGTTGCAATATGGGAGGATAACTATCGATGTTAAGATCGCTTTATTCCGGCGTTTCGGGTATGAGAGGCTTTCAAACGAAGCTTGACGTCATCGGCAACAACATTGCAAACGTGAATACGTACGGCTTCAAAGCCGGGCGTGTAGCGTTCAAAGACATCATGAGCCAAAAGATTTCAGGTGTAACGGCACCGACGGATACAGTGGGCGGCGTTAATGCCAAACAAATCGGACTTGGCGTGACGGTTGGCGCTATCGATACTCTTCACACACCGGGCAGCGCTCAGACGACGAATAAAATAACGGATTTGCGTATTGACGGAGACGGCTTCTTCCTTATATCTCCAACTTCAGATGTAAACGGGCAGCCGCTCCTGACACGTGCCGGCAATTTTGATCTGGATGCCCAACGGCGTCTCGTTACGGCGGACGGTATGTTCGTTCTGAATACTGGCGGTACAGGTGTGCAGTTGGACGAAGCCGTTACTGCATTCTCGATTTCGCAGTCCGGCGAAATTATCGCCATCGGAGCTGACGGAGCTGCAACGCCGACCAATCAATTCATCGCCGTTGCCAAGGTAACAAATCCGGGCGGGTTGGAGAAAATTGGAGGAAACTTGTACCGGACGACGCCAAACTCGAACACGGAACCAATCGACCTGAATGGGTCCACGGCAAACAACCCAGCAACGGGAACCGGCGCAATCATCTCCGGTCAGCTTGAAATGTCCAACGTGGATTTAACGTCCGAGTTTACGGAAATGATCGTCGCTCAGCGCGGATTCCAGTCCAACTCGAGAATTATTACTACATCCGACGAAGTGCTTCAAGAAGTCGTCAATCTGAAACGATAGTTTGCTTCAAGGGGGAGTAACTCTCCCCCGACTTTATCCTTTCGGAGGTAACCGATGGTCCGCCTGACACGGCTTAATGGGAAAGCAATCGTTCTGAACGCGCTTTTGATCGAATCAATTGAAGAAACGCCGGACACGATGATCACGCTGGTGACCGGTAAAAAAATCATGGTGCTCGAGCCGGTGACGGAAGTAATGGACACCGTACACCGCTTTTTGCAAACCGTAGGTCTTGTCGGCGGTACGGTTAAGAGCCTGAATTCGGAGGGGTCGTAAGTTGTTTAAAAGCAGAATTTTCATAATGGTTGTTGCTATTCTTATTGCGATTACATTGATATTGACGGCTGCGTTCGTCCTGTGGAACTATATGGATAAAGCCAATCAGAACCCTCAAGAGCAGGCGCAAAGTTCTGCCCGCGACGTAAAACAAGCCAAAAAGCTGACCCCGGATGAGGTCAAGCAAAATACAGTCATCATGAAAGACGTGCTTACCAATTTGGCCGGGGGCAATGGCAAATTCATTAAATTGAGCTTTGCCTTTGAACTGGAAAATAAGAAGGCCAAGGAAGAGTTTGAGAAGTTGGACAGCCAAATGAAGGCCATTGTCATTCAAACGCTATCCGATATGACACCGGAGCAAGTATCGGGGAGCAAAGGCTTCGACAATCTCACTTCCGCCCTTATGAATAAAATGAACTCGCTTCTCCAATCGGGAAAAATGAATCAAATCTTGATTACGGATTTCGTACTCCAATAACTACATAGCATGATGCAGCAGTTCAAAGGAGGTGACGCTAATGGTTGATGTTCTTTCACAGAATGAGATTGACGCCCTGCTAGCGGCGCTTTCTTCAGGGGAAATGGATGCAGAGGAGCTTAAAAAGGAAGAGACGCAGAAAAAAATACGGGTGTACGATTTTAAACGTGCCGTGCGTTTCTCCAAGGATCATATCCGAAGCTTAACCCGAATTCATGAAAACTTTGCCCGATATTTGACGACATATTTTTCCGCTCAGCTTAGAACCTTTGTCCAGATTAACGTAGTGCAGGTCGAGCAGCTGCCTTATGACGAATTCATCCGGTCCATTCCGAAGATGACGATTCTGAACATTTTCGAAGCGGAGCCGCTGGAAGGCCGCATGGTGCTTGAAGTTCACCCGAACGTAGCCTTTGCGATGCTGGACCGGCTGTTAGGCGGAGCGGGGACATCGCCAACGAAAATCAATGCGTTGACCGAGATCGAGACCATTGTCATCGAACGGATTTTCAGCCGGGCCTTCGACAGTTTGCAGGAAGCTTGGAAGACGGTTATCGATTTGTCTCCGCGGCTGGAAGCGCTCGAAACGAATCCGCAGTTTATGCAGATCGTATCGCCTAACGAAACGATCGCGCTGATCTCGCTCAGCACCAAAATCGGCGACACGACCGGGATGATCAACCTGTGTATTCCGCATGTGGTCATTGAACCGATTATGCCGAGACTGTCGGTGCACCATTGGTTCGTTTCCCAGAAAAAAACAAGCGCGCCGGAGGAGCTGACGGCTCTGCAGTCCAGGCTGCATAAAGCGAAACTGCCGATTATCGCGGAACTGGGTTCTTCCCAAATTTCCGTGAGGGAGTTTTTGAACCTCAACGCTGGGGATGTCATCACGCTAGGCAAATCCGTGAACGAGCCGTTGGACATTCGCATAGGGGAGAAGTTGAAGTTTTACGGCAGTCCCGGAACGACGCGAGGCAAGCTGGCTGTCCAAATCAGCGAGATTGTCCAAGAAGAAGGAGTGGAAGAGAATGACGAATAACAAGGATTATTTGTCTCAAGAAGAGATCGATGCGCTATTGAGACAATCGGGCGATGGCGAATCCTCCGCTATTTCCGAGTTTGTTCCTCAAGTGGAAGATTATTTGTCTTCTTTGGAGCAAGATGCGCTTGGCGAAATCGGAAACATTACATTCGGAAGCGCGGCCACTGCACTTTCCACCCTGCTTGGGAAAAAGGTGGATATTACGACGCCGAAAGTATCCATCATCGCTCATTCTGAACTCGCCGACGAGTTTCCGAAGCCGCACGTGGCTGTCCATGTGAACTACGTCGACGGCTTTCACGGGATCAATCTTTTGGTTATCAAAACCCGGGATGCCCAGGTTATCGCCGATTTGATGATGGGCGGAGACGGAACGGGACAAACGGCAGAGCTCAGCGAAATTCACATCAGCGCGGTTCAGGAAGCGATGAACCAAATGATGGGTTCGTCCGCTACATCGATGTCGACGATCTTCAACCGGTTTGTCAATATTTCGCCGCCGGGAATCGACATATTAAATTTAGCGTCAGGGGAAGGAACTGCCTCCCTGCCTCAAGAAGATGTATTTATCAAAATCTCTTTCCGACTGACGATCGGCGACCTGATTGATTCGACAATCATGCAGCTGCTGCCGGTCCCTTTCGCCAGAGAGATGGTGTCTACTTTAATGGGAGGTGGAGACGCAATAGAGGAACCTGCACCGGCGCCTGCGCAATCCGTGCCCGTTTCCCAACCGGTACCGGAGCAGCCGGCCCATGCCGCGCCAAGCGCTTACGGACAAGATCCTTATTCGCAGCCTCCGGCAGGGCATCAAGCGCCGCCGCAGCACGGTTATCAGCAGCCGCCGGCGTACCAGCCGCCGATGACTCCGCCTGCAGCGCAAGCTTATCCGCCGCAGCCGGCCAATTACGGTGTTCCGACGGCTCGGGGAGTGAACGTCCAGCCGGCTCAATTCGCCAATTTCAGTCATCCGCAGCTGTCTCCTGCAGAAGATACGAACTTGAATCTGCTGCTGGATATCCCGCTTAAGGTGACCGTCGAACTGGGTCGTACGCATAAGGTCATTAAGGACATTCTTGAATTGTCTCAAGGATCGATCATCGAACTGGACAAGCTGGCCGGGGAACCTGTCGATATTTTAGTCAATAACAAATTGATCGCTAAAGGCGAAGTCGTCGTCATTGACGAAAACTTCGGTGTCCGCGTGACGGATATTGTGAATCAATGGGATCGGATTCAAAAACTACAATAATAATCAACCAACAAGATTACTTAAGCATCCTATAGGAGGAATGGTTACCCATGGCAAACCGCATTTTGATTGTAGACGACGCAGCATTTATGAGAATGATGATTCGCGATATTTTAACGAAAAACGGCTATGAAGTTGTTGGAGAAGCAAACGACGGCGCACAAGCGATTGAAAAATTTAAAGAGCTCCGCCCCGATCTGGTTACGATGGACATCACGATGCCGGAAATGGACGGTATCCATGCGCTTAAAGAAATCAAGAAGCTTGATGGAAATGCCAAGGTCATTATGTGCTCCGCTATGGGGCAGCAGGCTATGGTTATCGATGCGATCCAGGCAGGCGCCAAAGATTTCATCGTGAAGCCGTTTCAGGCGGACCGTGTTATTGAAGCGATTAAGAAAACCTTGGGATAATTTCAACCAAGGGTTAAACGATGGGTCTTGCGCAAATTGAAAGGAAAGTGAAATGTTGAGAAGACTCATAGCCAAGTTATCATCCGGTGTTGCCATGGTTTGGATGCAAACAGCAGTATGGCCTGCTGCTGTTTGTTTTGCGGAATCGGAAAACCCGGCCCCCTCTGGGGCGGGAATGCTGGGAACACCGGATCGGCTTGTAACGGAAGGTAGTTCAGGGGGCACGTTCTGGATGATCTTCCAAGTCCTTTTTTTTCTACTACTTATTATCGGAATTTTTCTGGTCATCGTGAAGATGATTTCGCAGAAAAATAAATTTTTATCCGGGCGGTCGATACGTTCTTTGGGCGGATTGCCGCTCGGACAAAATAAATCGATTCAAGTAGTCGAAATTGGCCGTTCGCTTTATATCGTCGGAGTAGGGGAGAACATTCAACTGCTCGAAAAGATCGAAGATGAAACCGAAGTCGCTTTGATTACGGAACTGATGTCTTCCGGTCCGGCGTTTGCAGGCCCGACCTTCGATTCCATCGGAGGCTGGCTCAAAAAGCTTCGCAACAAGCCGGCAGTCGAAGAAGATATGGAAGTGACAGCCTCGTTCCAAGAGGTGTTTCACACGAAAATCCAGCATATGTCGGATCAGAAGAAACATATGGAGCAGCTGCTCAAGCAAGACACTAATTCAGATCGGTTGAATGATAAATGATGAAATTCAATAAAAGGCTCATTTTCCTGCTGATTCTTCTTGTTCTGTGCGGTTCGCTCGCAAGCCCTGCCTATGCGGCCGATCCGATTCCCGGAATCAACATCGATATCGGAACATCCGACAATCCGCAGGGGGCCTCGAGCGCCATTACCATCGTGCTGCTGATTACCATACTCAGCATCGCTCCGGCCATTCTGATCATGATGACCAGCTTTACCCGAATCGTTATCGTGCTCGGCTTTGTCCGGACGTCGCTCGGTACGCAGCAAATGCCGCCGAACCAAATGCTGATCGGTCTTGCGTTATTTCTGACCTTTTTCATCATGGCGCCAACGCTTGGAGACATCAACCAAACGGCTGTGCAGCCTTATCTTAAAGGCGAGCTGACCCAGACGGCAGCGCTGGAGAAAGCATCCGTTTCAATCAAGAAGTTCATGTTTCAGCATACGCGGGAGAAAGACTTGAAGCTGTTCCTGGATTACACCAAGGCGCCACGGCCTAGCGGAGTGGAAGATACGCCGCTTACGTCGCTTGTACCCGCTTATGCGATTAGCGAGTTAAAGACGGCGTTTCAGATGGGCTTTATGATCTTCATTCCGTTTTTGGTCATTGATATGGTTATTGCCAGTACGCTGATGGCGATGGGGATGATGATGCTGCCGCCGGTAATGATTTCGTTGCCGTTCAAAATCTTGCTGTTCATTCTTGTGGACGGTTGGTATCTCGTCGTTCGTTCGCTTCTGCTCAGTTACAATACATAGACGGACCAGCCGGGAGGAGAGCGCATTGAGCTCGGAATTTGTAATCAGATTAGCCGGAGAAGCGGTATACACCACGCTTAAAGCCAGCGCTCCGATGATGGTGCTGGCGCTGGCAGTCGGCTTGATCATCAGTGTATTTCAAGCGACAACGCAAATCCAGGAGCAGACCCTTGCCTTTGTTCCGAAAATCGTCGTTGTGCTGCTTGCGATACTTATATTCGGTCCTTGGATACTGACGACACTCGTTGATTTTACCTATAATCTGTTGAATAACCTGTATAAATACGTGGGATAGGTTGTGGGTGAAATGGAGTGGGTTTTGCAGTATCTTCCCGGATTTTTGTTGTTTTTTTGTCGGATTTCTTCGTTTTTTGTCATAGCACCCGTATTTGCGGCTCGTAATGTGCCGATGCAGCTGAAGGTAGGGCTATCGTTTTTCGTTGCTTTCATTACGTTCTTCAGTATCGGGTTGACGACGCCGGTGGCTATGGATTCGCTGTATATTCTTTCCGTTTTCCGGGAAGTGTTTGTGGGACTAAGCCTCGGGTTTATAGCGTATATGTTCTTTCAGGTCGTTCAGATCTCGGGTGCGTTCATCGACCTTCAAATGGGGTTCGGTATAGCGAACGTAATCGATCCGCTGACAGGAGCGCAAAGTCCGATTTTGGGTAACCTGAAGTACATGATCGCCATGCTGTTGTTTTTAAGCTTCAACGGTCATCATTACTTGCTCGAAGGAATTATGCGAAGCTACGAATGGATTCCTTTGAATAACGAGTTGTTTGTAAAAAATTATAACGGTCAGCTTTCGGACTTTGTGCTGAAGACGTTCTCTCAAGTATTCGCGATTAGCTTTCAAATGGCGGCGCCGCTTGTCGTCGCGATGTTTCTGACCGATGTCGGTCTTGGGCTTCTCGCTCGGGTAGCCCCGCAGTTCAACATTTTCGTCATCGGGATACCGGTGAAGATTATCGTTGGTTTTATTCTGCTGCTTCTCTTGTTTCCAGGATACGAATTGATCTACAAAGAGAAATTCTCAACTATGCTGGAAACGATGGCCAAGTTTTTCGGATTGTTCGCTGGCAGTTAGCGCGTGAGGAGGCAGGCCGTGGCTGCATTACGTTTAAAGCTGGATTTGCAATTGTTCTCGGGAGAGAAAACGGAAGCGGCGACGCCTAAGAAAAAACAAGAAGCCCGCAAAAAAGGGCAAGTGGCCAAAAGCATGGAAGTGCCGGCCGCCTTCATCTTGTTTTTCTCCTTCTTATCGTTTTTCTTGTTCGGAGGCTACATGAAAGAGCGACTCGTCGGTTTGTTTCGCTCGATTTTCATCGACTTTCTCAATATGAATGTCACCATGGACAACAGTATGGTCTTATTCGAAAAGATCGCCACACAAATGTTTTTAATTCTCGGTCCGATTTTTTTAATCTCGATGGTCATCGGCGTTGTCGGAAATTATGTGCAGATCGGTTTTTTGTTTACAGGCGAACCGCTCATGATGAAGTTCAGCAAAATTAACCCTCTCGAAGGGGCAAAGCGGCTGTTCTCCATGCGGGCTATCGTCGATTTTCTCAAATCGGTGCTCAAGATGACGGTCATCGGTGTGGTTGTTTATTCGACCCTAATGGCGGAAAAGGACAACATCTTGCAGCTTGCCCGGCTGCCACTGGAAGAAATTATCGCTTTCACCGCTTCCTTGACACTGCAGCTTGGGATTAAAATCGGATTGATCTTGATCGTCATGGCAATTTTGGATTACATATATCAGCGTTACGAGCATGAGAAGAGCTTGCGGATGTCCAAGCAGGATATTAAAGACGAATATAAGAAAACGGAAGGGGATCCGCTGATTAAAGGTAAAATCCGCGAGAAGCAGCGCCGTATGGCACTGCAGCGGATGATGCAGGACGTTCCTAAAGCGGACGTCGTCATCACGAACCCGACGCACTTTGCCGTCGCGCTTCAATACGATGCCTCCAAGATGCAGGCGCCTACCGTTATCGCCAAGGGGACCGATTACATCGCCTTGAAGATAAGGCAGATTGCCAAGGATAACGGCATCATAACGATGGAAAACAAACCGCTCGCCCGCGCGTTATACGCGCAGGTTGAGATCGGAGAATCGATACCGGCCGATATGTTTCAGGCCGTAGCCGAGGTGCTGGCATACGTATACAAAGTTAAAGGAAAAGCGAACTAATCCCGGAAAGGAGGACACCCTGCAATGAAAGCAAAAGACCTGGTCGTGCTGATCGGCGTGATCGGCATCGTTCTGATGATGGTCGTCCCGCTGCCGATATGGTTGCTGGATGTCCTGCTGATTATTAACATATCGGCTGCTCTCATGATCATTTTGATCGGCATGAACACACAGGATGCGCTTCAGTTCTCCATCTTTCCGTCGCTCCTGCTCATCACCACCTTGTTCCGGCTTGCGCTGAACGTATCGACAACCAGAAACATTTTGGCCCATGGGGACGCGGGCAACGTGGTCAGCACCTTCGGATCGTTCGTTGCCCAAGGCAACATTGTCGTCGGCTTTGTGGTCTTTATCATTTTGGTGCTGGTGCAGTTTATCGTCATTACCAAAGGCTCGGAGCGGGTTGCCGAGGTAGCCGCACGGTTTACGCTCGACGCGATGCCGGGGAAACAAATGAGTATCGACGCGGATTTGAACGCAGGGCTGATCAACGAACAGCAGGCCAGAGAACGACGCGAGAAAATCTCACGCGAGGCCGACTTTTACGGCGCTATGGACGGTGCGAGCAAATTCGTCAAAGGGGATGCGATCGCCGGCATTATCATGCTGCTGATCAATATCATCGGCGGCTTGATTATTGGAATGGCGATGAAAGGGATGTCGCTTAAGGATGCGGGATCGCTGTATTCGATCCTGACGATCGGGGACGGTCTCGTCAGCCAAATTCCGGCGCTGCTGATCTCTACGGCAGCGGGGATTATCGTGACGAGGGCGGCATCCGAAGGAAACTTGGCGCACGACTTGACATCGCAAATCTTTTCTTATCCGAAGCTGCTTTATATTGTAGCGGGAACGATTACGGCGCTGGGCATTTTCACGCCGATCCATCTGATCACTACATTGCCGATCGCTGCCGTGCTGGCATTCGCAGCTTACAAGATGCAGCAGACCATGAACCGCAAGCAAGCTGCTGAAGTCCAGCTTGAGGAGGAACAGCAAATCGAAGAAGTACGAAGCCCCGAAAGTGTCATCGGCTTGCTGCAGGTCGATCCGATCGAGTTCGAGTTCGGATACGGACTTATCCCGCTGGCGGATACGCAGCAGGGCGGCGACCTGCTCGATCGCGTCATTCTCATTCGCAGACAGTGCGCGCTCGAGCTCGGAATCGTCGTACCGGTAATCCGGATTCGCGATAACATTCAACTGCGCCCGAACGAATATGTCATTAAGATTAAAGGCAATACGGTCGCGCGCGGCGATTTGTTACTCGGCCACTACTTGGCAATGAGTCCGGGAATCGACGACGATTCGATTACAGGGATCGATACGCTGGAGCCGGCTTTCGGGCTGCCGGCGCTATGGATTGACGAACAGACCAAGGAACGGGCCGAGCTTTCCGGCTACACGGTCGTCGATCCGCCATCCGTTGTCGCGACGCATTTGACGGAAATTATTAAGAAGCATGCTCACGAGCTGCTGGGCCGCCAAGAAACGAAGGCGCTTATCGAGAATGTCAAGGAGCATCACCCGGCACTGGTCGACGATTTAATCCCGAACGTACTGTCGATCGGCGACGTGCAAAAAGTGCTGGTCAAGCTGCTTCGCGAAAAAATATCCGTCCGCGATCTCGTCACCATTCTGGAGACGCTTGCCGATTACGGCACATATACGAAGGATCCGGAAGTGCTGACGGAATATGTCCGGCAGGGCTTGTCCAGACAAATTACGCAGCAGTACACGACCGGCGGCGAATCGCTGAAAGTCATTACCGTAGGGCCGACGCTCGAGAAAAAAATTGCGGAATCGGTACAGCAATCGGATCAGGGCAGCTACCTCGCGCTCGATCCGACGTCCAGCCAAGTGATCTATCAGAAGGTTACCGATCAAGTCACCAAGCTGCTTCAAGCAGGACAGCAGCCGATCGTTCTTACCTCGCCCACCATTCGCATGTACTTAAGGCAGCTGCTCGAACGCACCATGCAGGACATTCCGGTTTTATCTTACAGCGAGCTTGAACCGAGCGTTGAAATTCAGAGCATGGGGGTTGTCAATCTATGAGAGTGAAGCGATATGTCGTAGACTCCATGCCGGATGCCCTGCAAAAAATTCGCACGGACCTCGGGAAAGACGCTGTCATCATCAATACGAAAGAAATTCGTTCCGGCGGATTTCTCGGCATGTTTTCGAAGAAAAAGATCGAAGTGATCGCTGCCACGGATTCCGCAGCCGGAAGCGGACAGCCGGCTTCCGGCAAGTCGGCGACCGCTACGTTAGCGAAGCCGGTCGCCCCGGCGGCGACTTCGCTTGTGGGTAGTCCGACAGCGGCTACAGCTTACGGGATGCAGCGTGACCGGGAGCGGGAAGCGCAGCCGGCGCTGTCGTTTCCCGAAGTGCCGGACGTGCTCCCGGCAAGCCCGCCTCCTCAGGCCGCACCTGTTAGGGCACAGCCGGCATCCGTCAGCAGCAGAGCCAAGGAAGATACGCTGCTTGAAGAGATCAAGCAAATGAAAGAAATGATGCAGAAGCTTTCTTCACAGCGTATGCCGGAGGCAGCCCAAGATCCGGTTTTAGTGGAACTGGAGTGCCGGCTGCTCGATCAGGAGATCGACTCGCAGATGGTTCAGGAGCTTCTGGCCCGGGTAGCGGAGGAAGCCGAAGCCGAGGACGTTCCGATCACGGAACAATTCGCAGTCCATTCGCTCCGGATGCAGCTCCAAACGCTGCTTCAGTCTCAGGGCGGCAAAGGGATCGCTTCCGATACCCGAATCGCTCATTTTGTCGGGCCTACGGGCGTCGGTAAAACGACGACGATTGCCAAGCTGGCTGCCGAACAAGTGCTGAAGCATCGCCGCAAGGTCGGGTTCATCACCTCGGATACGTATCGCATCGCCGCGGTGGAGCAGCTCAAGACGTATGCTACCATTTTGAACGTGCCGCTTGAGGTTGTCTTTTCTCCGCTGGATTTGAACAAGGCACTCGAGAATTTGAAAGACTGCGATCTTATTTTTATGGATACGGCCGGTCGGAACTTCCGCAACGAAATGTACGTTTCGGAGCTGAACGCGCTGCTTCAATCCGGAGGGAAGAGCGAAACGTTTCTGGTGCTCAGCTTAACGACCAAATATAAAGATATGAAGGCCATTACGCACAACTTCAGCAAGTTCAAATTAGATAAAGTATTGTTCACGAAAAAGGACGAGACCGATTCGTACGGCGCCGTCGTTAACCTGATCCGCGATTTTGGATTGCATACTTCTTATATCGCCAACGGACAGAGCGTTCCCGACGATATCGAGGAGTTGAACGAGAGGCAGCTGATCGATTGGATTCTGGAGGATAACACCCATGAATGATCAGGCACAAGAGCTTCGGAATCTGATCAGGCATCGAGCCAACTCCGCAGAAAAGCCGACACGCATTCTCGCCGTTACAAGCGGTAAGGGCGGGGTCGGCAAATCGAACTTTACACTTAATTTTGCTCTTGCACTTCAAAAAAAAGGGCTCAAGGTACTCGTTTTCGACGCCGATATCGGTTTGGCCAATATCGACGTGCTCATGGGCATTACGCCGAAGTACAATTTGTATCATTTGTTGAAAAAGGAAAAGACGATTTGGGACATCATTCATAAAGGCTATAACGATTTGCAATTTATCGCAGGAGGCTCGGGTTTTAACGACTTGATCCGGCTGTCCGAGGAACAATTGGATTATTTTCAAGAGCAAATCGGCCAGCTGAACGGACATGCGGACTTTATCATTTTCGATACGGGGGCCGGGTTGTCGAAAGAAACGCTCAAGTTTATCGTCGCCGCACAAGAAACGATCGTGGTGACGACGCCGGAGCCGACCTCGATTACCGATGCGTACGCCATTATCAAAATGGTAAGCGCGATGGATTACGACATTCGCTTCCGGCTGGTCGTCAATCGGGTGACCGATTGGAGGGAAGGCAGGCAAACCGCCGAAAAGATCAGTATGGTCGCCAAGCAATTTTTGAATCTGGACATTCCAACCATCGGCTACGTGCTTGATGATGCTGCGGTATCCAAAGCCGTAAAAAAGCAGGTGCCTTTTACCGTAGCTTTTCCGTCGAGCGGCGCATCCAAATCGATCTATGATTTGACCGATGATTTTATTGCGAACCAAAAGCCGGCGGACATGAGCTCGGGGGCGGTCAAAGGCTTCTTGAACCGAATGATTAAGCTGCTTAAATAAAAGAGAACGTCCTCCGACCTTCAGAATCAGACACAACGCAGAGGAGTGAAACGTATGCAGCCTTACGATGTGCTCGTGGTCGATGATTCGGTTTTTATGAGAAAAATCATCACCGACCTTATTTCGGGGGATCCGGCGCTGCGGGTAGTAGGAACCGCAAAAAACGGCAAGGAAGCCGTAGAGCTGGTCCAAAAGTTGAACCCCCACGCTGTAACCATGGATATTGAGATGCCGGAAATGAACGGGTTAGATGCGCTTCGCGCGATCATGAATGAGCACCCTGTTCCGGTCATCATGTTAAGCAGTCTGACCCAAGAAGGCGCGGCGGAGACCATCAAAGCGCTCGAATGGGGGGCTGTCGATTTCGTCGGAAAACCGTCGGGTTCGATTTCACTCGATTTGCATAAAGTCAAGCAGCTACTGCTCGAAAAACTGCACATCGCGGTAAAAACAAACATGCGCAAGCTGTCGCGTTCCGCGTTGAGCAAACCGTCGCCTAAAGCGCCGGAGGTGCCGAAAGATCCGCGGCCGTTCTCGGAACCGGCCCCAAGAATGGAACGGCGCCCCGCTACAGGTGCGGCTGGATTCGAACATATAGTCGCCATCGGCACCTCAACCGGGGGGCCTCGGGCGCTGCATCAGGTGTTGTCCGATTTCCCGGAGTACTTTCCCGCTCCCGTCGTTATCGTCCAGCATATGCCTCCTAACTTTACCAAGTCGCTGGCACAGCGGCTCGATTCCGTTTCGAGGCTGCGGGTGGTTGAGGCGGAAGCCGGCATGATTCTGGAGAGCGGCACCGCTTATGTGGCCCCTGGCGGCTATCATATGACCGTAGCCCGCAATGGGAACCATTCTTACAAGATCCATCTGACAAAAGAAGATCCGCGCGGCGGACACCGGCCGTCGGTGGACGTGCTTTTCGAATCGCTGCTGCCGATGAGGGAGCTTAAACGCCACATCGTGCTCATGACCGGTATGGGCTCTGACGGAGCCAAAGGGATGCTGGCGTTGAAGCAATCCGGAGCCGTAACGACGATTGCCGAATCGGAGGACACCTGCATCGTTTATGGGATGCCCCGCGCGGCGGTGGAGCTGAATTGCGTAACGCATGTGCTGCCTCAGCAGGAAATTACCGCGAAGCTGGTACAAGCCGTCGCCCGCGAGCCCTGACTTCCGGGTAAGCCTTGATAGAGCAATTACCATGATGGAGGTGTAGATATGGAAATGAATCAATACCTCTCGATGTTTATCGATGAGTCGAGAGATCACTTGCAAGCGATGAACGAACAGATACTCAGTCTGGAAAGCAGCCCGGAAGACATCTCGATCGTGCAAAATATTTTTCGGTCGGCGCACACATTGAAAGGAATGTCGGCGACGATGGGATTCGAGGATCTGGCGTCGCTGACTCACGAGATGGAGAACGTGCTGGACCTCGTCCGCAACCATAAGCTGAAGATGGATTCGTTTATTTTCGACTGCCTGTTCAAAAGTCTGGATTCCTTGGAATCCATGGTGGAGGACATCATCCAAGGCGGCACGGGTCAAGCGGACGTTACCGAAATCGTCGCCGCGCTGAAGTCCATCGTTTCCGGCGAGTACACCAAGGGTGGTGCAGCCGGAGGCGCGACGGCGAAAGCGGCGCCGACAACTGTCGTCGGGGGAGAGCTTGACGAATTTCAATATTCGATTCTTCAGCAGTCCATCGAAGCGGGCATTCCTGTACTTCGCCTCGAAGTAACGGTTCGCCAAGATTGCGTGTTAAAAGCGGCGCGCGCTTATATGGTATTCAACGTGCTTGAGCAGAACGGGGAGGTCATCAAATCCAACCCTTCCGTGGAAGATATCGAGCAGGAGCGATTCGATCAATCGTTTGTCGTTTATTACATATCTCAAATCGAAACCGACGAGCTGCAAAAGCAAGTCGCGAGCGTATCCGAAATCGATAAAGTGGACGTTATCGTGCTGGATCAGGCCAAGCTGACGGAGCTCATGAGCCCGCCTTCCGGGTCTAACGCAGCGGCCGCACAGGCACAGACCCAAGCCGAGACTGCCGCCGCATCAACGCAGGAAGCGCCGAAGCAGGAAGCGAAAAAAGCGCCTGCCGCAGGTGGTGCCCCTGTAGCCGGACGCACGATCCGCGTCGACATCGAGCGGCTTGACACGCTGATGAACCTGTTCAGCGAGCTGCTGATCGATCGGGTACGGTTGGAGCAGCTTGCCAGCGAAATTCGCCGCGGCGAATTGACGGAAACCGTCGAGCATATGTCCCGGGTCAGCAGTGATTTGCAGAATATCGTACTGAAGCTGCGCATGGTCCCGATCGATACCGTCTTCAACCGTTTCCCGCGCATGATCCGGGATGTCGCGAAGACGCTGGACAAAAAGGTAGATCTGATCATCACCGGCGCCGATACCGAATTGGACCGGACGGTCATCGACGAAATCGGCGATCCGTTGGTGCATTTGCTCCGGAATGCCGTCGACCATGGCGTGGAGCCGTCTGCCGAACGCGTTGCCATCGGAAAGCCCGAGACCGGAACGATTCATCTGCGCGCGTATCATAGCGGAAACCATGTATTTATCGAGATCGAGGAAGACGGACGCGGCATCAACCGGGACAAAGTGTTGAAAAAAGCTCTGGAAAACAACGTTTTGACCAAGGAACAAGCCGAGCGTATCACGGATGACGAGGTCAATCAGCTGATTTTTGCCTCCGGCTTCAGCACGGCGGATAAAATATCGGACATCTCCGGCCGCGGGGTCGGACTTGATGTCGTCAAGACGAAGATTCAAAGTCTCGGCGGGCAAGTCCAAGTCGATTCGACATGGGGGAAAGGCTCCAAATTTTCCGTTCAGCTGCCGCTGACGCTGTCGATTATCTCGGCGATGCTGATCCGGCTCAATAACGAGAAGTACGCAATTCCGCTTTCTTCCATTGTGGAAACGATGGCTGTCCGTCAAGAACAGATCCGCTCGGTTCACGGCAATCGCATGGTCGAGTACCGTACCGGGGTCATCCCGCTCGTTTCCTTGGCCGATCTGTTCGATGTGCCGGGAGGAACGAATATTTCCGAGAACGAGACGCAAGTGGTCATCATTCGCAAAAGCGACAAAATGGCAGCTCTCGTCGTTGACGAATTTATCGGGCAGCAGGAAATCGTGCTGAAGACGCTCGGCAAATATTTGACCAAGCTGTTTGCGGTTTCCGGCGCAACCATTCTGGGAGACGGGCAAGTCGCGTTAATTATCGATACGAATGCCTTGATTAAATAGCGGGACGCAAAGACGGCTACATTCACGCGATAACTTAAGGAGGCTGCGAGTATGGGAGAAGAATTGAAAGTCATCGTGTTTACATTAGGAAAGGAAGAATACGGGGTAGAGGTTGAGAAGGTCCGCACCATTGAACGGATGCAGCCGATGACCCGGGTTCCGAAAACGCCTGAATTTGTCAAAGGCGTCATCAATTTGCGCGGCGTTGTTACCCCCGTCATCGATCTGCGCGGTCGCTTCGGATTTCCGGAAACCGAATATACCGATAACTCGCGGATCATAATCGTTGCCGTCGGCGACATCGAAGTTGGTCTGATTGTCGATTCGGCCAACGACGTCATCGATGTGGATTCGGATCATATCGACGATCCGCCGGAAATCGTAGGCGGCATTAAGGCCAAGTATCTTCACGGGATTGCCAAAGTGGGCGAAAGCCGGCTGCTTGTGCTGCTGAACCTGAAGGAAGTATTGACCAAGAGCGAGATCGTTCAACTGGAGAATGTAGAGGAGTAGGCCTAGTGGAAGCATTTAATTCTTTTGCCGATTTTCAAATGGATGTACTGAAGGAAGTCGGAAATATCGGTGCCGGACATGCGGCTACTGCTCTCTCGCAGCTGCTTGATAAGCCTGTTGATATGCTTGTGCCCAAAGTGCGAATGGTTCCTTTCGAGGAAATCGCGGACAGCGTGGGAGGAGCCGAGGAAGCCGTTATCGCTATATTTCTGAGAGTCGAAGGGGAAACGCCGGGAAATTTATTTTTTATCCTGAAGTTCGAGTCGGCCAAGAAGCTTCTTCGCAACTTGGTCGGAATGGACGCGGTGGAAGGTGAAGAGTACTCCGAAATGGAGTTGTCCGCACTCAACGAGATCGGCAACATTTTAGCGGGCTCGTACTTGTCGTCTCTGGCAGATTTCACGCAGCTGAACATGCAGCCTACCGTACCTTCGCTTGCGATTGATATGGCGGGAGCGATTCTGAGCTACGGCTTGCTCCAATTCGGTCAAATGGGAGACCAGGCGCTCTTGATCGACACGAAGTTTCTGGACGGAAGCGACGAGGTGGAAGGGCATTTCTTCCTCATCCCGGACCCGGAGTCCTTCGAACGTATTTTCGTAGCTTTGGGAGTGCATACTCCATGATCCAAGACAATCTGATTAAAGTAGGAATGGCCGACCTGAACGTCGCTCACTTGACCGGTGTGCTCAAGACGACGGGGCTCGGTTCGTGCGTGGGCGTTACCTTGTTCGATGCCAAGGCCAAAGTAGCCGGAATGGCCCACGTCATGCTGCCGACCTCGGATATTGCCAGAGAAGGAAAGCTGAACATCGCGAAATATGCAGATACGGCAATCCCCGAAATGATTCGCCTGATGGAGGATCTGGGGGCTCAAGTGAAGCGCATGGTTGCCAAAATGGCAGGGGGAGCACAAATGTTCGCATTCGGCTCCCAATCGGACACGATGCGGATCGGACCGCGGAATGTCGAGTCCTGCAAAGAAATGCTTAGCCGTTACCAGATCCCGATTATTGCCGAAGATACCGGCGGCAATTACGGACGAACCATTGAATTCGACTGCGAATCCGGTATGCTCATGATTCGCAGCGTACAACACGGAGTGAAGGAACTGTAAACCTATGATCGGATCGATACGTTGGAACTTTATCGTAGGAGCCGCGGCATTCGTCATTACCTTTGCCTTGTCGATCACCGACAATATTTGGCTGACTACCTTGATTCGCAGCTTCTACAGCTTTGTCCTGATGTTTGTAATCGTATTTTTGTTCCGTTGGCTGCTTGGCACGGTTGCCGGATTGGCAGGCGCTCCGATTCCTGAGCATTCGGAAGAAGAGGATGAGCTTAAAGGGACGGCGGTCGATGTTGTAACGCCCGATCAGGATGCGGAGCTGCATCAGATGCTGAAACCGTCGCCGGGTCCGAAGGACGCCGCGGAGACCGATTTTTCCCCGCTGAATCCGCCGAAGCTCTCAACGAAGATCCAAGGGAGCCCTGACGAATTGGCACAGGCGGTTCGCCGAATGTCTGAAGAATAAGGATGGTGACTATCTGTCATGATCGCGCAAAAATCCCATTTGGCGAATATCGATGTTTGGAAGCAATGGAGAGAAGACAGACAGTTGAAAGCGAAGCAGGCGCTCATCGAAACGTATTTGCCGCTCGTAGATTACGTTTCGGGTCGTCTTTCCATCGGTCTGCCTAAAAACGTTTCGAAAGAAGACTTATCCAGCTGCGGTATTATGGGCTTGATCGATGCCATCGAAAAGTTCGACTACGAGCGAGGACTGCAATTTGAAACGTATGCCTCCTGGCGCATTCGCGGAGCGATGATCGACGGGCTCCGTCAAGGCGATTGGGTTCCCCGTTCCGTGAGGGAGAAGGCCAAGAAGATCGAGGACGCTTACCAAAAGCTCGAGCAGCAATACTTGCGTTCCGTAACCGATAGCGAAATCAGCTCTTATCTGGATGTCAGCGAGCAGGAGTTTCAACAGATGGTACAGGAAATCGCAGTGACGACCGTCTGCTCGATCGACGATCCTATCCGGGAGGAAGATTCGGAGACGCGGCTTTCTTTGTTAATTGACGAAAAGGCGAAAAGTCCGGAATCCAAAGTAAATGAAGTCTATTTAAAGGAAACGTTAGCTAAAGCTATCGAACGGTTGACGGAAAAAGAGCGGACCGTCGTATCCCTCTTTTATTACGAAGAATTGTCTTTAAGCGAGATCGCGGAAGTCATGAATCTTTCCCCATCCAGAATATCACAGCTGCACTCAAAAGCGATTCTGCGGTTAAAAGGTTCTTTGAGCCGTCATAAGTCGCAGCTATTTTATGACTAAGGGGTCGGAAAGTGGGGAGAATGATGGCCGATCTGGCGATGCCGCTCAGCTATTATATGGATATTTCGTTGTCCGACGACAAGCTGTTCGCTTACCTCAAGTTTGCGAATTGCGAGGAATCGTTCCGCGTTTCCAAAGGACAGCTTATGGAATTGATTGCCTCGTATCACATCGTATACGGCATAGATGAGGAGAAAATCGCAGCGATCGTAGACGATCCGAAGGCTTTCTTCTTCTCCCAGACGGTGATTGCCAAAGGCGATGCGCCGCAGAACGGTCAGGACGGGCGCGTCCAGATGATGTACGATTTGGACGACAAGTCCAAACGCCCGGCCGAACTGGAGGACGGCAAGGTTGATTATAAAGAAGTGACTACGATCCATAACGTGAAAAAGGGGCAATTGATCGCGCAAAAAATTCCGGCCGCCTTAGGCGTCCCGGGACGCGCGGTGACCGGAGAAACGCTTTTTGCGAAGGACGGGAAGGATGCGCGTTTCAAGCTCGGCAAAAATGTCGTGACCGATCCGGAGCAGACGGCCATTTATGCAGCCATTGACGGAATGGTCACGAAGACGGACCGGGATAAAATCAATGTTTTTCCGATCTTTGAAGTGAACGGGGATGTCGACTATAATGTCGGAAATATTGATTTTGTCGGGTCTGTCGTCATCCGAGGCAACGTTCTGCCGGGTTTTCGCATCAAAGCGGCGGGAGATATCCGCATTACGGGCAGCGTGGACGCCGCAGACTTGGAGGCAGACGGCTCCATCGAGATCAGCGCGGGGATCCTTGGGCATAACAAAGGAACAATCCGTGCCGGAAAACGGGTGAAGAGCTCTTTCATCCAAGACGCCAACATCTATGCGGGTGAGGAAGTGCTGGTCAGCCAGAGCATTATGCACTCCCAGGTGCGCGCCGGCAAACAAGTTGTATGCAAAGGCACCAAGGGACTGATTGTCGGAGGAATGATTCAAGCGGGCGACGTGGTTATTGCCCGAACGATCGGCAACTCTATGTCGACGGCCACGGTCATCGAAGTCGGCGTCCTGCCGGAGCTTCGCAACGAGCTTCAGCAGCTTCGCATCCAACAAAGAGCTTTGAGCGAGAACTTGGACAAAACGGATAAAGCGCTCGTGCTGCTCGACCAGTTGGCAGCCACGGGACAGCTTGGACCGGACAAAGTGGCCATGCGGGTTAAGCTGAACCATACCAAGAAACAGGTTACGGAAGAAATTGCGAGCTCCAGAGAGCGCATGCTGGAAATTGAAAGATCGCTTGAGGACTCGGAAAAAGCAAAGGTCGAAGTCATTGCCAACGCCTACAGCGGCACGAAAATCGTGATCGGCCGATATACCAAGTTCATTAAAGATACTTCTCCCCGCGTTAGGTTCCAATTGATCGACGGAGATATCGCGATGCTTCCTATCGTATAAAGGCTGACGTACGCGTACAGCTCGAAGGAGGGGATGCCGGTGAGCATGAAACCGGTTGAAATGCAGTTTGCGCTGCATAAGAACGACGAAGCCGGTCTGAAGCAGCATCAAATGGTGCAAAAGCGAGTGGAAGACCAGGCCATGCTTAACAGCTCCAACGAGAAGTCGACGATAAAAGAGCGTCAGGTCAGCGCCAAGACGGAGGAGACCGGTCAAGCTTCGATCAAAGACGATCAGTCGGGCCGTTCGGGCGAACGGGACCCCCGAGGCGGCGGCGGAGCGAAGAAATCGGCCGAGGAGTCCAAACAGGCGCCGGGCGGCACCGCACCGGAGCATCCGTTCAAGGGGCATCATATCGACTTGACCTTATAACTATTATGTTGTGAAACTAGGTGAATGCAATTGGACCAACCTTGGGTATACATCGTGCTGGTCGGGCTTCTAATCGTGGTCTATGCAAAGATTATCCCGCGAAAATCCGAAGGAGCGGCCAAGCCCGACGGCGCCATCGTAAAAGAGATGGAGCAGGCGATGGATCACTTGGCTATGGAGCTTGAGGAGCAGAACAAAGCGCTGATCGAGCTGTTCTCCGGGACGAAACAAACGTACGAGGAGCATACGGCTAAACTGACCTCGCGTGTGGAAACGCTTGAAAAGCAATGCCAGGAGCTGCGGCTCGAACTGGGCCGGCTGACGTTGTCAGAGGAACAGCGGCGCTTGTCCCTTCAAGCGGACGCATCGAAGCCGGGAGAGGCGTTGGGAGCAGGCGCCGGGGCTGCGGTAACGCCGGCCTATAGGGAGCCTGCCGCACCTGACAAGCAGCCGGAAGCGGTGAACAAAGCCCCGATGAATATGAAGGAACGCTACAGCGAGCTGTTCGGATTGTACGAGTCGGGCAAATCGACGGACTATATCGCCAAGAAGCTGGGCATGAACAAGGGGGAAATCAGTCTGATTCAGCAGCTTGCCAAACAGGAGGAACGGTCGAATGCTTAAGAACAAATCGCTTCTGTACGGGCTCGGCACCGGGATGATTTTGGGTGCCGTTCTGCTTCAGCTGATGAATGCGGTTGCTCCGTCGGGCAGCGCCGCTTCCAAGCAGCCAGCGGCAGGACAGGCGCCTGAAGAGATGGACCGCGTTCGGCTCAAGGAAGTCGCTTCTACCTATTTTAATGTGTACGACAAAAGTCAAAAGCTGTACGACCAGCCGCAGGTCGATGCCATGATCGCCCAGAAGCTGAAAGAAGAGAAAGACAAACAAGCCGCACAGCCGCAGTCCACCGTACCGGATAAGGAAACGTACATTTATGTCTCCAAAGGCATGACTGCGGCTCAAGTCGCCGATTTGCTGCAGCAGAGCGGCGTTATTGCCGACCGTACCGCTTTTGTAGATACGATGAAACAAAAGCAGCTGAACGACAAAATCATCTCGGGCCTCCATGTATTTAAGGGGCCTCTCGAGCTGACGCAAGTCATTGCCAACTTAACGACACAATAAAAAGGTCAGACTCGGGCAGTTGGGGTCTGAATTTGTCTTTTTTCGTCGGACTGCCGCGGGTGTTGCATACGGTTGTCAGTTATGGTATAGTAATTTTCGGTGTTAAAAACCACACGTCGATTAATTCCGGTAACGGTGCTCCCACTGGCCTCGGCAGATGCTTTATTAAGCGTCTTGGTCAAGGAGTTTTACCGGGAGATGCGATCGGCGGAGGAAACCACAAAAAACCAATTTAGAGGAGGTGCGTGAGGATGGCAGTTATCTCCATGAAACAGCTGCTCGAAGCTGGGGTACACTTCGGTCACCAAACCCGTCGTTGGAACCCGAAAATGGATCGATACATCTTCACCGAAAGAAACGGCATTTACATCATTGACCTGCAAAAAACGGTCAAAAAAGTTGAGGAAGCTTATAACTTCGTCAAGTCCGTAGCCGCAGAGAACGGCACGATCTTGTTCGTAGGTACAAAAAAGCAAGCTCAGGATTCTGTTAAAGAAGAAGCTGAACGTTGCGGAATGTACTACATCAACCAACGTTGGCTCGGCGGTACGCTGACTAACTTCCAAACGATCCAAAAACGGATCAACCGTTTGCACGAGCTGGAAAAATGGGAGCAAGACGGCACGTTCGAAGTGCTGCCGAAAAAAGAAGTTATCATTCTTCGCAAAGAAAAAGATCGTCTTGAGAAGTTCTTGGGCGGTATCTCCCATATGAAAGGTCTGCCAAGCGCACTGTTCGTCATCGACCCGCGCAAAGAGCGCATTGCGGTTGCGGAAGCACGCAAGCTTGGTATTCCGATCGTTGGTATCGTAGACACGAACTGCGATCCGGACGAAATCGACTACGTGATTCCAGGTAACGACGACGCAATCCGTGCCGTGAAATTGCTGACGGCTAAAATTGCTGACGCAGTTATCGAAGCTCACCAAGGCGAAGAAACTTCAGCTTAATGCATTGAATACGAGAAAGGGTGGTTTAAAGGTGCAAAATCCTTTCACCGCCCTTTTTTTGGGAATACATATCACATTCCAAGGAGGCCAAATCATGGCAGTTAGTGCAGCAGCAGTAAAAGAATTGCGTGAAAAAACAGGAGCAGGCATGCTCGATTGTAAAAAAGCATTGGAAGAAGCAAACGGCGACTTGACCAAAGCTGCCGAAATTTTGCGTGAAAAAGGTCTTTCCGCAGCAGCTAACAAAGCAGGACGCGTTGCAACGGAAGGCATGATCGAGTCCTACATTCACGCTGGCGGCAAAATCGGCGTATTGGTTGAAGTAAACAGCGAAACTGACTTCGTTGCGAAAAACGAGCAGTTCAGAACGTTTGTGCGCGACGTTGCTCTGCACATCGCAGCTTCCAACCCGAAATTCCTTCGCCGTGATGAAGTTCCGCAAGAAGCGCTGGACAAAGAGCGCGAAATCTTGACGAACCAAGCGTTGAACGAAGGCAAGCCGGAAAAAATCGTCGAGAAAATCGTCGAAGGCCGTCTGGCGAAATACTACGAGGAATACTGCCTGCTTGAGCAGCCTTTCGTAAAAGACCCGGACAAAACCGTAGAAGAAGTGCTGAAAGAAAACATTGCAACGATCGGCGAAAACTTGTCGATCCGCCGCTTCGTGCGTTTCGAGCTTGGAGAAGGCTTGGAGAAGAAACAAGAAAACTTCGCTGAAGAAGTTATGTCCCAAGTTAAACTGTAATTCAACAACATAAATGCAAGGTAACGAGGAACACGCTGTGTTCCTTGTTTTTTAAAAGAAAGCTTTAGCGGTCTGATCGAAATGGAGGGGTTGGAGCTTGGAACGTCCGATTTATAAAAGAGTCATTTTGAAATTAAGCGGAGAAGCGTTAGCCGGACAGCAAGGTTACGGCATCGACTCCGAGATGATTTCGTCCATCGCCCAGCAGGTGAAGGAAGTAGTGGATCTTCAGGTGGAGGTCGCCATCGTCGTTGGCGGCGGCAACATCTGGCGCGGTATTGCCGGAAGCGCAAAAGGCATTGACCGGGCAACCGCAGACTACATGGGTATGCTGGCTACGGTGATGAACTCGCTGGCGCTGCAGGATGCGCTGGAAACGATCGGCGTACCGACACGAGTACAAACGTCCATCACGATGCAGCAGGTTGCAGAACCGTACATCCGCAGAAGAGCGATCCGGCACTTGGAAAAGGGCAGGGTTGTCATTTTTGCGGCAGGAACGGGCAATCCGTATTTCTCTACGGATACGACCGCAGCGCTTAGAGCAGCCGAAATCGAAGCGGAAGTGATCTTGATGGCGAAAAACAAAGTGGACGGCGTCTACACGGCCGATCCGTTCAAAGACGCTACCGCGCAAAAATTCGAAACGCTGACTTACCTCGAAGTGCTGAACAAAAACCTTGGCGTTATGGACTCGACCGCATCCTCCTTATGCATGGACAACAATATTCCGCTGGTCGTCTTCTCGATTACGGAAAGCGGCAATATCAAGCGCGTCGTAGTTGGGGAGAAGATCGGCACGATCGTAAAAGGGAGTGTGTAATCTATGCCGCAATCCATTAAAAAAAGTGCGGAAGAACGCATGGAGAAAGCGATCGTCGCGCTGAAGAAGGAGCTGGCTTCGCTTCGTGCGGGGCGGGCGACCCCTGCTCTGCTGGATCGCGTTCAAGTCGAATATTACGGTTCTATGACACCGGTAAACCAGCTGGCGAACATCAATACGCCGGATTCCCGTACGTTGATGATTCAGCCGTGGGACAAAAGCTCGGTTGCCGCTATCGAAAAAGCGATTATGAAATCCGATCTCGGACTGACGCCTTCCAACGACGGCAGCGCGATTCGTATCGTCATTCCGGCTTTGACGGAAGAGCGCCGTTCCGAGCTCGTCAAAATGACGCGCAAGTTCGGCGAAGAAGCGAAAGTGGCAATCCGCAACATCCGCCGCGACGCGAACGACGATATCAAAAAACTGGAGAAGACGGGGATATCGGAAGACGAGTCCCGTCGTCATCAGGACGATATCCAGAAGTTCACGGACAAGCATATTGCGGAAGTCGACAAAGTATTAGCTGCCAAAGAAAAAGAAATCATGGAAGTGTAACCGGTAAAGACCCCCTTATTCGAGGGGGCTTTTAGTCTTTCCTGATGGGGGATTCAGACATGATGTCATTCAAAAAATGGTTTGGAAGCAAACCGGAAGGAGAGCAAGCTGCTCTCAAGCTGGATGCGGACAACATTCCGAACCATGTGGCCGTCATCATGGACGGTAATGGCCGATGGGCACAAAAGCGGGGACTGCCGCGGGTGGCAGGCCACCATTCAGGTATGAAAAACGTAAAAAAAATTACGATGGCCGCAAACAGCATCGGTGTGAAAGTGCTGACGATGTATGCTTTTTCTACGGAAAATTGGAAAAGACCGAAGGAAGAAGTCGACTACTTGATGAAGCTGCCGATGGAATTTTTTCCGAAAGAAATCGACGAACTGATTGCCAATAACGTCCAGATCCGTATGACGGGCTGGCCGGAAGGACTGCCTGGTTACACGCTGAAAGCGGTTCAGGACGCGATCGATCAAACGAAACATAATACCGGCCTTATTTTGAACTTTGCGCTAAATTACGGAAGCCGCAAAGAAATGCTCAAGGGCATTCAGCGGCTCGCACAGGATATGAAAGAAAATAAAGTGGCCGCGGACGAAGTGGACGAGGCACTTTTCTCCAAATATTTGTTAACCGATCCGCTCCCGGATCCCGATCTTCTGATACGCACCAGCGGAGAGCTTCGGATCAGCAACTTTATGCTCTGGCAGTTGGCTTATTCGGAGCTTTATTTTACGGATTTGTGCTGGCCTGAATTTACAGAGCCGCATTTCTACGAGGCTGTCGGGGAATACCAACGCCGCGCCAGAAGATACGGCGGTTTATAGCGGCAGTTGACAACAGGTAGGGGCAGCTGGGCTTACGTCCGTCTGCCAGCATAAACGATGGAGGAATCGATTTGAAGCAGCGAATTGTCACAGGAGTCGTGGCAGGGCTCGCCTTTTTCATCCTGTTGTATTTGGGAGGCTATTGGTTTGCCGGGTTAATCCTGGTGTTGTCGCTGATCGGATACGACGAGTTTTTACGGATGAACGGTCTTAACAAGAACAAAACGATCTCGATTTTAGGCTCTCTAGGAGTGATTGGCCTTGTCGTACCGTGGCAGGAGGCAGGGATTTCGATAGAGCGCTTGATTTGGTTGTTTATGTTTGTATTGCTAGCCGTTACCGTTATTTCGAAGAACAAAATTACGATTGATCATGTGACAACGGCATTTTTGGGCATGGTGTACGTTGGTATCGGCTTTCATTACATGGTGGAGACGCGCTGGTTGGCCGAAGACGGGCTTTATTGGACGCTGCTCGTATTTTTGTGCATTTGGTCAACGGATTCCGGGGCGTATTTTACCGGATCGATGATCGGAAAAACACCGCTCTGGCCTACCATTAGTCCAAAGAAGTCCGTCGAGGGAGCTATCGGCGGCACGGCGTTGTCCGTTGTCGTCGCACTCGGCTTTGCTTGGTACCGTCCGGACCTGCTTAGCTTTGCACAAGCGATTTGGATCGGGCTCGTTATTGCGATTGTCGGTCAGATGGGCGACTTGATTCAATCCGCTTACAAGCGGGTGAAGGGCATCAAGGATACGGGAACGATTCTGCCGGGACATGGCGGCGTGCTTGATCGGACTGACAGCTGGCTGATCGTGTTTCCGTTCCTTCATTTGGCGGCTTTGATCCCGCACGTATAACTATTGCCCCGAGGTGAACGTTGGTGAAAAAAGTCAGTATTCTGGGGTCAACCGGTTCCGTCGGAACCCAGACCTTGGATGTCATATCGCATTACCCGGAACGTTTCGAGGTGGAAGGGCTCGCCGGCGGTTATAATATCCCGCTCCTACTGGAGCAAATCGAGCGCTTTCGTCCCCACAAGGTATCCGTTGCGACGAAGGAAGCGGCGGAGCAGCTGCGTGCGGCAACAAAATCGGACGTTCAGGTGCTATACGGTGAAGAGGGGTTGCACGAAATTGCGGCAGGCACCGATGCCGAGTTGGTCGTCACCGCGATTGTCGGCAGCCAAGGACTTAAGCCGACGCTGGCCGCCATCGACGCAGGCAAGCATATCGGTCTTGCCAACAAGGAGACGTTGGTTAGCGCAGGCCATCTCGTGACGGGATTGGCGCAGCGGCGCGGCGTCGCTTTGCTTCCGGTCGATAGCGAGCATTCCGCCATATTCCAATGCTTGAACGGAGAATCACGGGACCGTATACATAAAATTACGCTAACCGCTTCCGGGGGATCGTTTCGCGACCGCACCCGGGAAGAGCTTGCTGATGTAACGGTTGAAGATGCGCTCAAGCATCCGAATTGGTCGATGGGCGCGAAAATCACGATCGACTCGGCGACGATGGCGAACAAAGGGCTGGAAGTGATCGAAGCCCACTGGCTGTTCGGTGTGGCGTACGACCAAATTGAGGTGCTGATTCATCCCGAAAGTATTATCCATTCATTCGTCGAGTATGTAGACTACAGCATCATCGCCCAATTGGGGATGCCGGATATGCGGGTGCCGATTCAATACGCGCTGACTTATCCGGACCGGATGGTGACGCCTTCGGAACGTTTGCGGTTATCCGATGTCGGAAAGCTGCAGTTTCGCGAGATGGATTTTGAACGGTATCCGTGTCTGCGGATGGCGTACGAAAGCGGACGGACGGGCGGCTCCATGCCTACCGTGTACAATGCGGCCAACGAAGTTGCGGTTGAACGGTTCTTGAAAGGGGAAATTTCATTCCTGGCCATCGAAGAGGTGATTGCCAAGGTCATGGACAAGCATTCCCCGGTCCCTGCCCCGGATTTAACCGCCATTCTGGAAATCGATCGATGGGCCCGGGAACAGGCGCGGAGCTTGGGCTAAAATGGGCCGTTTAAAGATGCGACGCCAGGGCATCTTTCGGCGAAGCCGCTCATATGTTCATATCATGAGTTCCGGCTTGTATTCCCTTTGGGATTAATGTTAATCTTAAAGGAAGGCTTCGGACGATTTTTCATGCAGCCAATAACATTTGCCCATAACTTGGATATGAACATTTGCGACTTAAGGAGGCCGTACACCCATTGGCTAACATCCAGAACGTATTTCAAATTGTTCTTTTGTTTTTTGTTCTAGTCACGATTCACGAGTGGGGACATTTTTACTTTGCCAAGCGAGCGGGCATTCTCGTTCGCGAGTTCGCGATCGGCTTCGGTCCCAAGCTGCTCTCTTTCAAGCGCGGAGAAACCCGGTATACGCTCAGACTTCTTCCGATCGGCGGCTTCGTTCGAATGGCTGGAGAAGATCCGGAAATCGTTCAGATCAACCAGGGCCAACGGATCGCCGTGCAGTTGGAGGACAATCAGGTTACGCACATTTACTTGGACGAGT
The DNA here is from genome assembly GCF_027925525.1 of Paenibacillus tyrphae. Lineage (GTDB taxonomy): Bacteria > Bacillota > Bacilli > Paenibacillales > NBRC-103111 > Paenibacillus_G > Paenibacillus_G tyrfis_B. Next base: position 177,150 of record NZ_BSDJ01000011.1, read on the forward strand.
TCGAAAGCCGCCGGGATGCGATTGAAGGCGTCGTCGAGCAGATCGATCTGGAAAAAGATTTGTTCGTCCGCCTGGATGTCGACGGGGAAATCGAACGTTATTCGATTCATCCTCAGGCGATGATGGTGGCCAAGGAAAAAGAGACCCAGATTGCCCCGTGGGACCGTCAGTTCGGAAGCAAGACGGTAGGTCAGCGGGCGATGGCTATCTTTGCCGGACCGCTGATGAATTTTATTCTTGCGTTAGCGCTTTTTGTAACCTTCGTGTTCGTCGCAGGAGTGCCCAACCGGGTGAAAATTCAGGAAACCGTTCCGTCATCCGCAGCGGAGAAAGCGGGATTGCAGTCGGGGGACATTATCCTTCAGGTGGATCATGTGCAAATCGGCTCCGACCGTAGCAAGCTGACGAACCTAATTCAACAATCTCCGAATAAACCGATGGTCTGGATCGTTGAGCGCAATAAGGAGCAGATCCGTAAAGAAGTGACTCCGCTCATGGACAAGGACGGCGTGATTCGCGTCGGCGTCTCGCTGCTGACCGAAACGCGGCCTGCCACAGTTCTGGAAGGATTTACAGGAGGCTGGCACAGCCTTGTTTCCGCAACCACCATCATCATGGACGGTTTTGGCAAGCTGGCAACGTTGCAAGTTAAAATGGACGATTTGGGCGGTCCGGTGAGGATCGTCGAATTTACAAGCGAGCAGGCTAGTGCAGGGTTTGCCCAATACATCTCGTGGATGGCCATTATGAGTCTTTATTTGGGGCTGTTCAATCTGCTGCCGATCCCGGCGCTGGACGGAAGCCGGCTTGTGTTTTTGCTGCTGGAGGCGCTCCGCGGCAAACCTGTCGATCCGAGCCGGGAAAGCATGGTGCATTTTGTCGGCTTTGCAATGCTGATGCTGCTTATGATCGCCGTCACTTATAACGATATATTACGTTTGATTAAAGGATAACGAATTGCCGTCCGTAGGGGGAAAACAGAACGATGTCGAACCAAAAGCAAGACAAACAGTTTGTGAAAGAGATTACGCCGCAGGGCGAGGATTTCTCCCGCTGGTATATTGATGTCATTAAAAAGGCCGATCTCATGAGCTACTCGCCGGTCCGGGGATGTATCGTATTTAAACCGGACGGGTACGAGCTTTGGGAAAATATTCAGCGGGAACTGGATCGCCGCTTTAAGGAAACGGGACACCGCAACGCTTATTTCCCACTGTTTATTCCCGAGAGCTTTTTCCAAAAAGAAAAAGAGCACGTGGAAGGGTTCAATCCTGAGCTGCCGTGGGTAACGGAAGCAGGAGGAGAGAAGCTCGAGGAGCGGCTGGCGATTCGCCCAACGTCCGAGACGATGATCGGCCATATGTACGCGGAATGGATTAATTCCTACCGTGATCTGCCGCTCTTGATCAACCAGTGGGCCAACGTGGTCCGTTGGGAAAAACGGACGCTGCCGTTCTTGCGCACGAGCGAATTTTTATGGCAGGAAGGCCATACGGCTCATGAGGACGAAGTCGATGCACGCAAAGAAACGATGCAGATGCTGGAAATTTACCGTTCTTTCGCCGAAGAGTTCTTAGCGATTCCGGTCATTATGGGCCAAAAGACGCCTTCCGAGAAGTTCGCGGGGGCTGTCGATACGTATTCGATCGAAGCGATGATGAAAGACGGCAAAGCGGTGCAAGCGGGGACTTCCCACTATTTGGGCACGAACTTCGCTGTGGCGTTCGATATTAAATATTTGGACCGCGAGAACCAGCATCAGTTCTGCCATACGACTTCCTGGGGCGTAAGTACCCGTCTCATCGGAGCTTTGATCATGGTTCACGGCGACGACCGCGGTTTGGCTTTGCCACCGAAGATCGCGCCGACTCAGGTCATCATGATTCCAATCGGTCCTCCGAAGACGAGAGAGCAGGTTGTTGGCCGTGTCGACGAGCTGTATGCCCAGTTGAAGCAGGCTGGCGTACGCGCGAAAGTGGACGATCGTCCGGACCAAAGCCCGGGCTGGAAGTTTAACGAATACGAAATGCGTGGCGTACCGGTTCGCGTCGAACTGGGACCGCGGGACATGGAAAACGGGCAAGTGGTCTTGGTATCCCGGATTACCGGGGAGAAACGTGTCGTCCAGCAGGACCAATTTGTGGAAGAAGTGCAAAAATTGTTGACGGAAACGCAGCAGGAAATGTATGATCGAGCCAAGCGGTTCCGCGACGAAAGCATGACTGAAGCGGATACGGTGGACGAGCTGAAATCGTTCCTCGAGCAAAAGCGCGGTTTCGCGTTGTCGGGCTGGTGCGGCTCCGCAGCTTGCGAAGCGCAGGTCAAAGAAGAGGCCGGCGCAACGAGCCGCAACATTCCGTTCGAGCCGGGCGTATCCAAGCCGAAATGTCTCGTCTGCGGCGAAGACGCCAAGCACACGGTCGTCTTCGGCAAATCGTATTAACATCATCTTTTCTACTAACGCCATGTAATTAGGAGTTTGGTTTTGCTTTTGACTTTAAAGTATTGTTTTGATAGCCCTAGGAAAAGTGTTGCCACGGAGAGTGAAACGGCCGCCTTTGAAATCAAGTTGCTACCTTGCAGGTTTTTATAGGATACGGCAACTTGATTTCAAGAGCGGTGGAGTGGTAATACTTTTCCGACTCGGCCAGTAGAAACAAACTTTTCCACTTAGCTGAACAAACGCCTAACCTTTTACATAAGGGGCAACGGGAAAGCAACACTCCTTTTGCCCCTTTCATCGTTTTACGGGGGAGGAGCACCATGAGCAATGACAGTACGGCGCTGAAACGGGACCGCTTTGAAATGCTGATGCAGCAGGCCAGTGTACCGGCGGACGTGGTTCGGTCTTTTTTTTCGGACGGGTATATCGATAAAGTGGAAACGAGCCGCAAAAATAGGGAATGGACGTTTCATATCGTCAAAACTCAAGTGGTGCCGCAAGATATTTACCGTTCCTTCTGCAAAATGATACGAGACAAATTTTCGCACATCGCTGCCATTCGTTTCGTGCTCCAATATACGCCGGATGTGAAGCCGGAAGAAGTGGCGCACGAATACTGGAGCATGTTTCTCGAGTGGGTACAGCGGGAAGCGGCATCGATTAACGGCTGGATGACCAAGGCCAAAATTGAAACGAACGGGAACGTGCTTACGCTTTATTTGCTCGACACGATCGGTTTGGAGTTGGCTAAGAAAAAAAATATCGGCGGGCTGATTCAGCGGTATTTCAGCGGATTTTTTGGCGTCGATTTTCATGTGAAGTACGCGGTCAGCGATTCCCGGCAAGAAGAGCTGGAGAGGTTCTCGAAGCAGATTGAGAAGGAAGAGAAAGAAGTGACGATCAATATCTTGACGGCTGTTGAGGCGGAGAACGAAGCGGATGCGCAGCAGGATGCGGAGCTGAAGCTGATGGTCGGTTATGACATTAAAGATCCAGCCGTTCCGCTGCAGGACGTCAGGGACGAAGAGAAGAAAGTTACGGTACAAGGTACGGTCTTCGGCCTGGACACGAAAGAGCTTAAAAATGGCAGCACGCTGTTCATGTTCAACGTTACCGACTTTTCGGATTCGATCATGGTCAAGGCTTTTGCCAAAACGAAAGAAGACGTTAAAATTTACAGCCTGATCACGAACGGCAAGTGGTTGAAGCTGCGCGGTCGGGTCGAATACGACCGGTTTATGCAAATCCCCGAGCTTGTGATGATTCCATCCGATGTCAATGAAATCGTGGCCCCGCCGGACCGGAAAGATGATGCGGAAGAGAAGCGGGTAGAGTTTCACCTTCATACTTCCATGTCTACCATGGACGGGATCACACCGGTCGACCAATACATCAAAATGGCTGCCAAATGGGGTCATAAAGCGATTGCGGTGACCGACCACAGCGGTATTCAATGCTTCCCGGAGGCGTATAAGGCCGCGAAGAAAAACGGGATCAAGGTCATCTACGGTTTGGAAGCCAACGTTGTGGACGATTCCGTACAGGTCGTTATGAATCCGACAGAGATTGACCTCACCGATGCGGAATATGTTATTTTCGACATCGAGACCACAGGGTTGTCTGTTACCAGCAACAAAATTATCGAGCTTGCCGGCGTCCGGATGAAGGAAGGTAAAGAAATCGATCGTTTTGCCACGTTCATCGATCCGCATGAGCGGATTCCATATAACATTCAGCAGCTCACCAACATTACGGACGACATGGTCAAAGGTGCGCCCGAGCTTGAGGAGATGCTGCCCAAGTTTATCGAGTTCGTGGGAGACAGCGTTCTGGTAGCGCACAATGCGCGATTCGATATCGGGTTCATTCAAGCGAACTGCAAACGGCTCGGTTTGCCCGAAGTGACCAATCCCGTGCTGGATACGCTTGAGCTTGCCCGGCTGCTGTTCCCGACGCTTAAAAACCACCGGCTGAACACGCTCTCCGATAAATTCAAGGTCAGCTTGGACAACCATCACCGGGCGATTGACGACTCGATTGCGCTCGGACATGTGCTTTTTCATCTGTTGAAAGAAGCGGGGGACCGCGGCTATAAACAGCTGGCGCGTTTGAACGACGAGGTCGGCAAAAACCTTAAAACGCAGCGGCCGTTCCATTGCTGCATTTACGCCAAAGATATGGTCGGCAAAAAAAATCTGTTCAGTCTCGTATCTCTTTCACACACGGAGTATTTTCATCGGGTTGCCTGCATTCCCAAGAGCAAGCTGAAGAAGATGCGAGAAGGCCTGATCATCGCTTCGGGCTGCGAAAAGGGCGAGTTTTACGAAACGGTACTGAACAAATCGGTCGAAGAAGCGGAAATGGTTGCGGAATTTTACGACGTGCTCGAAATTCAGCCGATTGGCGTAAACATGCATTTGGTGGACAAAGGCTTAGTCGGCAGCCCGGCGCTGCTGGAGGATGCCAATCGCAAAATTGTCCAAATCGGCCGCAAGCTCGGCAAGCCTGTTATTGCGACGGGCAACGTACATTATTTGCATCCGCGGGAAAAAATATATCGTGACATCACCATTCACGGGATTACCGGGTTCAGCCCGCTTAAGGATATCCGCAAACCGGACGTGCACCTTCGCACAACGAAAGAAATGCTTGCGGAGTTTGAATATTTGGGGAAAGAAACGGCTTACGAGGTCGTCGTGAAAAACACGTCGGAGCTTGCCGACCGGTTCGAGGAGTTGGAGCTGTTTCCGACCAAGCTGTTTACGCCGATCATCGAAGGAGCGGACGACGAGATCCGCAATACCTGCTACGATACGGCAAAGCAGATTTACGGAGACCCGCTACCGGAGGTAATTGTAGCTCGACTGGAGAAGGAGCTTGTGCCGATTATCAAGTACGGTTTCTCGGCGAACTATCTCATCTCCGAGCGGCTCGTAAAGAAGTCGAACGCCGACGGCTATCTCGTCGGTTCGCGGGGCTCGGTCGGTTCCTCGGTCGTAGCGACGTTCCTCGGCATTTCCGAGGTTAACCCTCTGCCGCCGCATTACATTTGCAAATCGTGCAAGCATAGCGAATGGATTCTCGACGGATCGATCCCCAGCGGCTTCGACCTGCCGGATAAAAACTGCCCGAACTGCGGGGAAAAGCTGAAAGGCGAAGGCCAGGACATTCCGTTCGAAACGTTCCTCGGTTTCAAGGGCGACAAGGTTCCCGATATCGACTTGAACTTTTCCGGTGAATACCAGCCGCAAGCGCACAACTACACCAAAGTGCTGTTTGGCGAGAAAAGCGTGTTCCGGGCGGGCACGATCGGTACGGTTGCAGAAAAAACGGCATTTGGCTTCGTGAAGAAATATGAAGAAGAGCATGGCAAAAAGTGGCGCGGAGCGGAGTTAAACCGGCTGGCTTCCGGCTGCACGGGCGTAAAGCGAAGCACCGGCCAGCATCCCGGCGGGATCGTAGTCGTACCGGATTACATTGAGGTCGACGATATCACTCCGGTGCAGTATCCGGCCGACGATACGAGCGCCGAGTGGAAAACGACGCATTTCGATTATCACGCCTTCGACGCCAACCTGCTGAAGCTCGATATTCTGGGACACGATGATCCGACGATGATGCGGATGCTGCAGGATTTGACCGGCGTCGACCCGACGACCATTCCGATGAATGATCCGAAAGTTATGAGCATGTTCAACTCCGTGGACGCGCTTGGCGTAACGCCGGAGAAGATCCGGACGCCTGTGGCGACCTACGGGGTGCCGGAGATGGGGACGAAGTTCGTGCGTCAGATGCTTGAGGAAGCGAAGCCGTCCAGCTTTGCGGACTTGCTGCAAATTTCGGGTCTATCCCACGGAACCGGCGTTTGGCTAGGTAATGCGCAGGAGCTGATCCGGAAAGGCATCTGCACGATTAAGACGGTGATCGGGTGCCGCGACGACATCATGCTGTATTTGATCTATAAAGCGGGTATGGACGCGGGGCTGGCGTTTAAAATCACCGAGAGCGTGCGGAAGGGGAAAGGGCTCACTGACGAATGGAAAGAAGATATGAAGAAGCACAACGTTCCTCTGTGGTATATCGATTCGTGCGAAAAGATCGAGTACATGTTCCCGAAGGCGCATGCTTCCGCTTACGTTATTTCCGCGGTGCGCACCGCCTACTTTAAGCTTTATTACCCTATTGCTTACTATGCGACTTATTTTTCCGTCCGTGCGCAGGATTTCGAGATTGAGCTGCTGTGCCAAGGCTACGACGCGATTTTGCGCAAGTTGATCGAAATTGAGGAAAAAGGGTTCCAGGCGACGCCGAAAGAGAAGAGCATGATCTCCATTCTCGAAATGGCGCTGGAGATGACGGCCCGCGGCTTTTCGTTTAAGCCGATCGATTTGTATAAATCAGACGCGACAAAGTTTCTTATCGAAGAAGACTCGCTTATTCCGCCGTTTTCCGCCATTGCGGGAATCGGGGAGAACGCGGCGAAGAACATCGCGGCCGCCAAAAACGACGGACCGTTCTTATCGATTGAGGACTTTCAGACCCGTAGCAAGGCATCGAAGACGATCGTCGAAATTCTTAACGGCATGGGCTGTTTCCGAGGCCTTCCGGAGACGAATCAGCTTTCGCTGTTTTAGGACTCCCAAAGAAGTCTTCCTTGCTTCCTCAGGCGCCTTTTTACGCCTTATTGCATGATCTCTGCACTTATGGTATAATCTTCTTCGGTAGCAATGTAATATCTCGTGACCAAAGAGTGGGGAAACCCACTCTTTACATTTTGTATAAGGCCCCGAAGCGAGTGAAGCGTTGGTTCGGCACAGATGTGCGCTAAGCGGTCAGCGGGTTAAGCTGGCACGGACGTGGAGTGAAGACGTTGGGTTGAACGACCTTTGGATTTTAGGGGTATATGATTGTAAGTTTTTTGCCCTTGCTTGAAGCCGGAGTTGCTCGTAGATGAGCAGGCGAGAGGGAAATCGCGATTGGCGGCGAGTTTTTTGCCCCGATCCTTTCCTCTACGAATCAAAATCGAAGGATCGGGGCAAAACGTGTCTGAGCATTAGCCAATCGCGATTTTCCGGTAGCCCGCACCAAATGAGCTTTAACAACCAACTACTGTCAATCGCTTTTACCAGATTAAGGAGGAACGCACGTTTGAGCACAAACATCAAATCCACTGTGGAAGAGCTGGTTCGCCCCTTTTTGGACGAAAACGGATTTGAGCTGGTCGACATCGAATATGTAAAAGAAGGCGGCAACTGGTTTTTGCGGGTATATGTGGATAAAGACGGCGGCATCGATATTGATGACTGCGGCCGCATCAGCGAATACCTCAGCGCCAAGCTGGACGAGAAGGACCCCATCGAATCGGCTTACTTCCTGGAAGTGTCTTCGCCCGGGGCGGAACGTCCGCTCAAGAAGCCTCAGGACTACCGTAAAGCGATTGGCGAGCACGTCTTCGTGACGACGTACGAACCGATAAACGCTTTGAAGGAATTCGAAGGCACGCTTGTGTCGTACGACGAACAAACGGTTGTCGTCGAAGTCGGCAAGAAAAAGCACGAAATCCCGTGTGACAAAGTGGCCGGCGCCAGGCTCGCCATCAAATTCTAGGCTCGATCTGCCAATGCGTCGGGCGGCTCGTATTTTATGAGAGGGGGAACTCCATTCAAATGAACATGGATTTTATCGAAGCGCTAAACGAAATCGAAAAGGAGAAAGGCATCGCCAAAGACGTGCTGATCGACGCGATTGAAGCAGCGCTGATTTCGAGCTATAAGCGCAATTTTAATACCGCGCAAAACGTGCGCGTGGACATCAACCGCCATACGGGTCTCATCAAAGTATACGCCCGCAAAACGGTTGTCGACGACGTGCTTGATCCGCGGATGGAAATTTCGCTCTTCGCTGCAAGAGAAATGAACCAAAACTATCAGCTGAACGACATCGTCGAGATTGAGGTTACTCCTCGTGATTTCGGCCGTATCGCGGCTCAGACGGCGAAGCAGGTTGTCACGCAGCGGATCCGCGAAGCGGAGCGCGGGCTGATCTACAATGCCTATGTCGATAAAGAAGAAGACATCGTCAACGGCATCGTGCAGCGTCAAGACACGCGCAACCTGTATATCGATTTGGGCAAAATCGAAGCGGTCATGCCGTTGAACGAGCTGATGCCGACCGACAAATTCAAGCACGGAGACCGCATTAAAGCGTATATCACCAAGGTTGAGAATACGACCAAGGGGCCGCAGATCATTTTGTCCCGTACGCACCCGGGGCTGTTGAAACGGTTGTTCGAGCTGGAAGTTCCGGAAATTTTCCAAGGGGTCGTCGAGATTCGTTCCGTCGCCCGCGAAGCCGGCTTCCGTTCCAAGATTGCCGTGTACTCCCGCAATTCGGAAGTTGATCCGGTCGGTTCTTGCGTCGGGCCGAAGGGCATGCGCGTGCAAACGATCGTCGGCGAGCTGAAGGGCGAGAAGATCGACATCGTCCGTTGGATGGAAAGTGTGGAGGAGTATGTCGCCAACGCGCTCAGCCCGTCCAAGGTGCTGGAGGTGCAAGTGTTCGAAGCCGAGAAAATGGCCCGGGTCATCGTGCCAGACTATCAGCTGTCGCTTGCCATCGGCATTAAAGGGCAGAATGCGCGGCTGGCCGCCAAACTGACCGGCTGGAAAATCGACATTAAGAGCGAGACACAAGCCGAGCAGGAGTACGGCCGACCGAAGACATATGCTGAAGAAATGCACCAGGATTCCGTCAGTATCGATTAATTCGCAGACATCGGTCTGACGGCCATGCGGGAGGGGGATGATCCGATGAAACAAAGAAAAATACCTCTGCGTAAATGCGTAGCCTGCCAGCAGATGATGCCTAAGAAAGAACTAATCCGCGTGGTGAAAACGCCGAATGATGAATTGCTCATCGATTTGACGGGAAAAAAAGCCGGCCGCGGCGCCTATTTGTGCGGTAAACTATCCTGCTTCAAGCTGGCCAAGAAATCGCGTGCGCTGGATCGCGCACTGAAATCGTCGGTCAGTCCGGATATTTACGACGCTCTCGAGCAGGATTTTATTAAAGTGGAAGACGAATTTATTGCCGGAAAAGACGCGGTGGATGATGAACAAGAATAGTGACAAATTTTTCTCGAATCTGGGGCTCGCCATGCGGGCGGGAAAGCTGGTTACCGGTGAAGACATGGTGATCGAATCGGTCCGAAGCGGCGAAACGAAACTTGTGATCGTGGCCGAGGACGCTTCCGCAGGCACCTTCAAGAAAGTGAACGATAAGTGCATTTATTATCAAGTTCCTATCCATCAGTACGGCCGTCGGGATCAGCTTGGAGCCAGTATCGGTAAAGAAGCGCGAGTCGTCGTTGGGGTAAACGATGCGGGATTTGCGCGGATGTTGTTGAAGCAGTTAGATCGTACGGAGGTGGACGGTATTGACCAAACAAGACAACAATAAAGACAAACTCAGAGTGTACGAATATGCCAAATCTTTAAATATGAGCAGTAAAGAGATCATCACAATTTTAAAAAGACTGGATATTCCGGTCAACAATCATATGAGCGTAATGGAGAATGATGCGGTGTCGAGTGTAGAGAAATTTTTCAGAGACGTTAAAGCCAATGCAGCAGCAAAACGGAGCGAAGGCGGAGCCAAAACAGGGGATAAGCCGTCCAATCGTCCGGAATCCAAACAACAAACCGTAGCGGCGCAGCCGAAACCGGAACAGCGCCCGCAAACGGCGCAAGTACAATCGGCTACACCTAAGCAAAACAACAGTGAGGGACAAAACAGACCGCAAGGTCAAGGTGGCGAAAGCCGTCAAGGCCAAGGCCAGTCCCGTCAGGGCGATCGCCAAGGAAATGATCGTAATCGCGGCGGCCAAGGAGGCCAAGGCGGCGGCTATCGCGGCGGTCAAGGCCAGGGTCAAGGAGGCCAAGGCGGCGGCTATCGCGGCGGTCAAGGCCAGGGTCAAGGAGGCCAAGGCGGCGGCTATCGCGGCGGCCAAGGTCAAGGTCAAGGAGGCCAAGGCGGCGGCTATCGCGGCGGCCAAGGTCAAGGTCAAGGAGGCCAAGGCGGCGGCAATCGTGGAGGTCAAGGCGGAGGTCAACAGGGCCAGCGCCCAGATCAACGCAGAGGCGGCTTCGAGCAGCGCAATAACAGCGGAAACCGCCAGGCGTCCATTCCTCCAAAGCCGACGGCAGCTACTATCGGTATGGATGTAGACGATTCGGCAGCGAACAGAGGCGCGAAGAAATCGAAACCGAATAATAATAATAAACGCTTTGAAGATAACCGGGGCGGCAAGGGTCCGCACAACCGCGGCAGAGCCCAAGGCCGTGGCGGTAGGAATCAGGAGCCTCCGAAACCGAAGATCGATAATACGCCGAAGAAAATTATCGTGCGTGGAACGATGACTGTAGGCGAGATGGCCAAAGCGCTGCATAAGGACGCTTCCGAAGTCATTAAGAAGCTTCTGTTCCTCGGCGTCATGGCAACCATCAATCAGGAGCTTGATTTGGATGCGATCCAACTACTTGCATCCGATTACGGTGTGGAAGTCGAGCTGAAAATTCCGGTCGAGGAAGACAAATTCGAACAATTCGAAGAGCAAGACGAAGAAGCGGATCTGATGGAGCGTCCTCCGGTGGTGACCATCATGGGTCACGTCGACCACGGAAAAACGACTCTGCTCGATGCGATCCGCAAGACAAGCGTAACCGAAGGCGAAGCGGGCGGTATCACACAGCATATCGGCGCTTACCAGGTAGAAACTCACAACAAAAAGATCACGTTCCTTGATACGCCGGGTCACGAAGCGTTTACGTCTATGCGTGCCCGCGGCGCACAGGTGACGGATATCACCATTATCGTGGTCGCAGCCGATGACGGCGTCATGCCGCAAACGGTAGAAGCGATCAGTCACGCCAAAGCGGCGAAAGTGCCGATTATCGTTGCGGTGAACAAAATCGATAAGCCGGATGCGAACCCGGATCGGGTCAAGCAAGAGTTGACCGAATACGAGCTTGTTCCTGAAGAGTGGGGCGGCGATACGATTTTCTGCAACATTTCCGCGAAGCAAGGGATCGGGCTGGAAAATCTGCTCGATATGATTTTGCTTGTCGCTGAAGTGCAGGAGCTTAAAGCCAATCCGAACAAGCGTGCCAGAGGAACGGTCATCGAGGCCGAGCTGGACAAAGGCAAAGGACCGGTGGCGCGCATCTTGATCCAACACGGTACGCTTAAAGTGGGCGACAGCTTCGTCGCAGGCGTCTGCTTCGGACGTGTGCGGGCCATGATGAACGATAAAGGACGCAAGCTGAAAGAAGCCGGGCCTTCGACGCCGGTGGAAATTACCGGTTTGACCGAAGTGCCTCAAGCCGGCGATCCATTCCTGGTCTTCGAGGATGAGCGCAAAGCGAGAGATATCGCTGAGAAGCGTGCTATCACGCTACGTCAATCCGAGATGGGCGCGAACGCCCGCGTAACGCTGGACGATCTGTACAAACAGATTAAAGAAGGCGAAGTTAAGGACCTTAACGTTATCATTAAAGCGGACGTTCAAGGTTCTGCCGAGGCGCTCAAAGGCTCCTTGGAGAAAATCGACGTCGAAGGCGCGCGCGTTAAAATTTTGCATAGCGGCGTAGGGGCTATCACCGAGTCCGACGTTATTCTGGCATCGGCTTCCAATGCGATCGTCATCGGCTTTAACGTCCGTCCGGAGCCGCAAGCGAAAAACACCGCCGAGCAGGAGAAAGTCGATATTCGTCTGCATAGCATCATTTACAAAGTCATGGAAGAAATCGAGCAAGCGATGAAGGGGCTTCTCGATCCGGAATATAAGGAAGTCGTTATCGGGCATGCCGAAGTCCGCAACATCTTTAAAGTGTCCAAGGTCGGCACGATTGCGGGCTGCATGGTGACGGACGGCAAAATCGTCCGCTCTGCCGAAGTACGGATTGTCCGCAGCGGAATCGTCGTTTTCGAAGGTAAGATCGACTCGCTGAAACGATTCAAGGATGATGCGAAAGAAGTAGCGCAAGGTTACGAATGCGGTATATCTTTGGAGCGTTTTAATGATCTTAAAGAGGGAGACACGATTGAAGCCTTCGTTATGGAAACTGTAGAGAGGTGATCCGCTATGGCAAAAATTCGCGTGGGCAGAGTCGGGGAACAAATCAAGAAGGAATTAAGCCAGATCATTCAATCCGAACTGAAAGACCCGCGCATCGGTTTCATTACCGTGACCGGCGTCGATGTGACGAATGATTTTTCCCAGGCCAAAGTATACTTGAGCGTGCTTGGCAGCGACGAACAGAAGGAAGAAACGCTGAAGGCACTCGCCCGCGGCACCGGCTTTATCCGTTCCGAGCTCGGCAAACGAATTCGGATGCGTAAAATTCCGGAACTGCTGTTTAAGTTCGACGCCTCGATCGATTACGGCAGCAAGATCGAAACGCTCATTCACCAAATTAACGACGGGAATGCGGAAGCATGACCACAGCGGAATATGCCGTTCAGCTTCAAGCGGCGGCCGAGTTTATCCGCGAGCAGGATGATTTTCTGGTCGTAGCCCACGTGCAGCCCGACGGCGATGCTGCCGGGTCCACGTTTGCGGTCGCTTGGATGCTGCAGTCGTTAAACAAACGATTCACGTTGATCAACGAAGGCCGTATCCCGGATAAGTTCATGTACATGGCCGGGCCTCATGCGGTCATCGAATACGAGAAAGCTCCGCCCGAACGCAAGTTCGCGGCGGTGATCTCGGTCGATTGCGCGGATTTCGAACGAATCGGCTCAGTGAGCGAATGCTTCGAGCCGGAACGGAAGCTGCTGAACATCGATCATCATGCCACCAATGATGGTTTCGGAACCGTTAATCTGGTGCGTTCCGATGCCGCGGCTACCGTGGAAGTACTGTACGATCTGGCGCTGGAGCTGAACCTGGAGTTCACGCCGGAACTGAACGATTGTATTTACACCGGTTTGCTGACCGATACGGGAGGCTTCCGTTATTCCAATACGACGCCGAAAGTGATGCAGATAGCGGCAGATATGCTGGCGCGTGGCGTGAAGGGGCATGAGCTTGCCGAAAGGCTGCTCGAAACGATGACGCTTGGTCAAGTATCCTTGCTGAAGCGAAGCCTCAATACATTGTCCTTTGCCCATAGCAATAAGGTGGCTTGGCTGTCCGTCACTTTGGACGATTTGTCCGCTACCGATGCATCCAGCGAAGATATGGACGGACTCGTCAACTATGCCCGCAATGTCGAAGGGGTTGAAGTCGGCATGCTGTTTAAGGAAAAAGAGCCCGGTATCGTTAAAGTCAGCTTCCGCTCCGGAGGCTTGGCCGATGTCGCGGCACTTGCCCAAAAATTCGGCGGCGGCGGGCATGTCAAAGCGGCCGGCTGTACGATTCGCGGTTCGATGTCCGAAGCGGTTGAGCGAGTCGTTCGGGAAGTAGGGATGGCGCTCGCATGACAACGGAATTGGAAGGTATTTTGCCCGTATGGAAGCCGAAAGGCTTTACTTCCCACGATGTGGTGGCTAAAGTGCGCCGCATCGTTAGAATTAAGCGGATCGGCCATACGGGGACGCTTGATCCGCAAGTGACAGGCGTCTTGCCGCTTTGCATCGGTAGGGCGACCCGGCTTGTCGAGTACATCCAAGAGCTGCCGAAAGCGTACGAAGCGACTCTGCTTTTGGGACTTGCTACCGATACGGAAGACTTGTCGGGGGAAGTGCTGGAGCGGGTGGAGGGTCTTGGAGAACGGTTGACGCCGGAACAAGTGACTGCGGCGGTCTTAAGCTTTATCGGCGACATCGAACAGGTGCCGCCGATGTATTCTGCGGTCAAGGTGGACGGTAAACGATTGTACGAGCTGGCGCGGCAGGGCGTTCAAGTGGAGCGGAAATCCCGGACGGTCACCATTTACGGCATCGAAGTGCTGGAGACGGACTGGTCGGGAGATTACCCGCAGGTCAAGTTTCGCGTTGACTGCTCCAAGGGAACGTATATTCGCACGTTGTGTGCGGATATCGGACAAGCTCTCGGCGTTCCGGCCGTGATGGCGGAGCTGGTGCGAACCTCAACCGGACATATCGGGCCGGAACGATGCTTGACGCTTGAACAGATTGAAGCTCTCCACAAAAACGGAGAGCTTGCCGGGCGGTTGATTCCGATGGAGCAGGCGGTTGCCCATTTGCCGTCCGTCCGGCTTTCTTCCGTTCAAGCACAGAAGGCGCTGCAGGGTCAGAAGATTCGCGTCAGTGAAGTGCAGAAGACCGCATTAAACGCCTTTTCGTCTACCGGCGAGCGGGCGGTCGCCTGCTTCGCGGAAGAAACCGGTGCGTTAATCGGGCTTTTTGAATGGGATTCGGAACCGGGATTGCTGCTGCCGGTCAAAATATTTTCTTGAGCTTGAGCGGTCAAACGCACCAAAGAAATGTAGGTGAAAGACATCCATGGAAACGGTACAGCTATCGTATCCGCTGCCGCAGGACGGCCGTCCGGACGATTCCGCCAAGGTGCTGGCGATCGGGGATTTCGACGGCGTTCACCTCGGTCACCGGGAAGTGATTCGGAGGGCGGTCGAACGCGGGGCCGAGCTTCAACTGCCGGCTGCCATCATGACGTTTCATCCGCATCCCAGACAAGTGCTCGGGATGGACAAATACACCAAGCTGCTAACGCCGCTCGCGGCAAAGCAGGAATTGCTGCGGCAGCTTCAGGTCGACACGACTTATGTCGTGGATTTCAGCGAATCGTTTATGCGCGTAACGCCCGAACAGTTTGTCGAGCACATGCTAGTGCCGATGAAGGTCAGTACGGTTTTCGTCGGATTTGACTTCACCTTCGGCTACAAGGGCGCAGGGACGCCGGATACGCTCTGTGATTTGGCCAAGGGGAGATTTACGGTCGAGGTGGTTCGTCCGTTTCACAGGAACGGTGAGAAAGTCAGCAGCACGTTGATTCGCGAATGCCTGCTGCGCGGCGATATTGCCGAAGCGAATGCACTGCTTGCCCGGCCTTACCGGCTGGAAGGAACAGTCGTGCACGGAGACGGGCGGGGCCGTACCATCGGTTTTCCGACCGCGAATCTTGAGGTGAGCCAGCCTTACGTTATCCCGGCCAATGGCGTCTATGCCGTACAGGTCACTGTCGGGGGCCGCAAAGTAGGCGGGGTCATGAATGTCGGGGTGAAGCCTACCTTCGTCACCGGCTTGACCCAGCCCGCGCTGGAGGCGCATTTGTTCGATTTCCACGAAACGATCTATGGAGAGGACGTACAGGTGGAACTGCTCGCGTTTATTCGGGAAGAACGGAGATTCGCGTCGGTTCAAGAGCTGATTTCCCAGATCGGCCAAGATGCAGATCAAGCGCGCTCGATCCTTGCGGCTCGAAAAACGATTCAAAACTCGTAATTTTATTTTACTTTTATAAACAAACTATGGTATACTATGAAACGTTGTCGATTCAACATGCTATCGCATGAGGAATACAGGACATCGCATGAACCTTGGCATGGAGAATCGAGTACTCCATCGGTCTCTGGGCCACAGGGGATATACTTATTATTTTCGGAGGTGACTCAATCATGGCATTGACACAAGAACGCAAGCAGGAACTGATCCAAACGCACAAAACGCACGAAAGCGACACAGGATCTCCTGAAGTGCAAGTTGCAATTCTTACGGAAAACATCGTGAACCTGACCAGCCACTTGAAGACGCACAAGAAAGATCATCATTCTCGTCGCGGTCTGCTCAAAATGGTCGGCCAACGCCGTAAGCTTCTGACGTACTTGAAAAACAAGGACGTCAAACGCTACAGCGCTTTGATCGAAAAACTCGGTCTGCGCCGTTAATTCAGCCTTACAACTAAAGCAACCACGTTTGTCCTTTGTGCACGCCGGAACGCCTGGCGTACGGATGCACGGGCTGCGGGGTTGCTTTTTTAAAATATCGGGATACCCCTTAGCTCGGCAATGTGTTCGGAAAGAAATATCGTTGCTGCTCATCCACAAGCTGCACTTTTAAGTTACTATTTTCATAAAAAGCAGGAAATACTGACTAATATGCAGAATGGTTAAGGAAGACCGGCGTTTTGGCGATCCGGAGGCAAGTTTGCCCTGATCGGTCGCTAGGCAATGGCGGTAGTGCGGGGACCCCGGCTTCGATCTAGTGATCCTACATAACGAATTCCGGGTGTGAAATTTCAAAAGTTTTAAACGAAAATTGAGGAGGTTGAATATGGAGAAACAAGTGCAGATGGATCTCGGCGGACGTCCGTTGATTCTGGAAACCGGACGTCTGGCGAAGCAGGCGAATGGCGCTGTCGTTGCGCGCTACGGCGAAACCGTCGTACTTTGTACGGTAACGGCTTCCGCCGAGCCGAAAGATTTGGATTTTTTCCCTCTAACCGTGAACTACGAGGAGCGTCTTTATTCGGTCGGTAAAATCCCCGGAGGCTTTATTAAAAGGGAAGGACGTCCCAGCGAGAAAGCGATTTTGTCCAGCCGTTTGACGGACCGTCCGATTCGTCCGTTGTTTCCGGAAGGGTTCCGTAATGACGTGCAGATCGTTGCGATCGTTATGAGTGTGGATCAGGAATGCGCGCCGGAAATTGCGGCCATGATCGGAACCTCCGCAGCGCTCAGCATTTCTGACGTGCCGTTTAACGGTCCAGTGGGTGGCGTCATTGTCGGCCGGGTGGACGGGCAGTTCGTCATTAACCCGACTCTCGAGCAGTCGGAAAAAAGCGATATCCACCTTGTCGTGGCAGGCACGAAGGATGCCATCATGATGGTTGAAGCCGGTGCGGAAGAAGTGCCGGAGGAAGTAATGCTGGAAGCGATCATGTTCGGTCATGACGAAATCCGCAAAATCGTTGCCGTTCAGGAACAATTCGTGCAGGAAGTCGGCAAGCCAAAAATGGAAGTCAAGCTTCACAGTGTAGATAGCGATGTAAACAAAGCGGTTCGCGAGTTCGCTCAAGCCCGTCTGGTGGAAGCGGTCAAAATTCCGGAGAAGCATGCGAGACAAGATGCGATCGACGCGATTAACAACGAAGCGAAAGAGCATTTTGCTGCGGTTTACGCCGAAACGCCGGAGAACATGGCCGATGTCAAAGAAACGCTGTACGATATTGTGAAAGAAGAAGTGCGCCGCTTGATTACGCACGATAAAGTTCGTCCGGACGGACGCGGGCTTGATGAAATCAGACCGATCGAATGCGACATCAACCTGCTGCCGCGTACGCACGGCTCCGGCTTGTTTACCCGCGGCCAAACGCAGGCACTCAGCGTATGTACGCTCGGAGCGCTCGGCGACGTGCAAATTCTCGACGGTCTCGACCTGGAAGAATCGAAGCGGTTTATGCATCATTACAATTTCCCGCCGTTCAGCGTAGGCGAAGCTCGTCCGCTGCGTGCGCCGGGTCGGCGCGAAATCGGACACGGGGCGCTCGGCGAACGTGCGCTGGAGCCAGTTATTCCTTCTGAAGTCGACTTCCCGTATACGATCCGGCTGGTTTCCGAGGTGCTGGAATCGAACGGTTCGACTTCGCAGGCAAGCATTTGCGCGAGTACACTGGCGATGATGGATGCGGGCGTTCCGATCAAAGCTCCGGTAGCAGGCGTAGCCATGGGTCTGATCAAAGACGGAGAGCATTACTCGATCTTGACGGACATCCAGGGGATGGAGGACCACCTCGGCGATATGGACTTTAAAGTGGCAGGTACCGCCAAAGGGGTTACTGCGCTGCAGATGGATATCAAAATCGACGGCATCGACCGGGCCATTTTGACGGATGCGCTGGAGCAGGCGAAAAAAGGCCGCATGCATATTTTGAACAAAATGTTGGATCGTATTTCACAGCCAAAATCGGACCTGTCGCCTTATGCGCCGAAAATCGTCACGATGCAGATCAACCCGGACAAGATCCGCGATGTCATCGGAGCAGGCGGCAAAATCATCAACAAGATCATCGAAGAAACCGGCGTAAAAATCGACATCGAGCAGGATGGCCGCGTCTTCATCGCTTCGTCCAACAGTGAGATGAACGAAAAAGCGCGTCAAATCATCGAAGGCATCGTCCGCGAAGTCATCGTCGGGGAAACGTATCTCGGTACTGTGAAGCGGATCGAAAAGTTCGGCGCCTTCGTCGAAATTTTACCGGGCAAAGAAGGCTTGGTGCATATTTCCCAGTTGTCGACCGAGCGGGTAGGCAAGGTGGAAGATGTCGTCAAGATCGGCGATACGATTACGGTGAAAGTAACGGAGATCGACAACCAAGGCCGTGTCAATTTATCGCGTAAAGCGGTATTGACGGCGCAAGTTCCAGCCCAAACCTAATTTAACGCTTGAGATTTCAAGCGAGCATGCAGAAAGAGCCAGAGCAGTCTGTCTCTTTTTTGTTTGTCCGAAAATCCGGATTTCAGCTAGCGGCACTCTCTAGATGTTGGTCTAAACCTGTCCTGCCGGGCATAAGATGGGGACAAACAGGTGTGGACAGGAGAATGGGCATGAAACGCAAACGATGGTTAGCTGCGTCATTATGCTTTGTAGCGCTGCTGCTCGGCCTGCAGTTCTCTCCGGCGGTCGACCGATTCGTACAGCATGCCAGAGAGAAGAACGGTCATGAGCGGGCTGCAGACGATGCACGGACGCTGTCTTCTCTGCTGTCGCTTAGGGTATGGAGCGACGCAGGGAATGAGAGGCGGGCCAGAGTGCTTGAAAGAATTAAGGCCGAGGCGGCGAAGCGAAATATACCGCCGGTGGACGCCAAAATCGATCGTGTCTGGAAAGCGATACCGGGCTATAACGGGCTCGAGGTCGATGTCGAGAAATCGTTGGAGCTGGCGGAGCGACAGTCGTTTCCGGAAACGCCGCAGCTCGTGTTCCGCGAAGTGCCGCCTCAAGTCGATCTGGATCAACTCGGACCGAATCCGATCTACAAGGGCAACCCGGCGAAGCCAATGGCAGCGCTCATGATCAACGTGGCGTGGGGCGACGAGTATTTGCCGCGAATGCTGGATATTCTTCGTAAGGAGCAGGTGCATGCGACCTTTTTCTTCGATGGGATGTGGCTGAAAAAAAATATTCCGTCCGCCCGCAAAATTATGGAGGAAGGACACGAAGTCTCCAATCATGCCTACTCTCACCGGGACATGAGCAAGCTCAGCCGGACGCAAGCCGCTGCCGAAATCAGCAAGACCGAGACGATGCTGAAGCAGGAGTTGGGAGTGCAGAACCGTCTGTTTGCCCCGCCCTCGGGCGATTACAATCAAATGACCGTAGACGTTGCGCATGAGATGAGCCTGCGTACCATTCTGTGGACGATAGATACGGTAGATTGGAAAAAGCCGGAGCCCTCTTCCATCGTGCAAAAAGTAGCCACGCGGATCGAACCCGGCTCTCTGATCCTGATGCATCCAACATCTTCGAGCAGCGCCGCGCTGCAGGGCATCATTCGCGCAATCCGGGCCAAAGGGCTTTCTTTGGGCACCGTCAGCGAGGTCATCTCGCCCGCGCGGATTCCGAAGGTTGAGTCCGCCGGACAATAATGGTAATATCAGAATGTTATACCTTTGCAGGGAATCAAGACTTCGCCGTACCGAGGAGGCTTAAAGCGTTTGGACAAATACACACTTACCAACGGACTGCGGCTCGTCATCGAGAAAATTCCGACGTGCCGCTCCGTTGCTTTCGGCATCTGGGTCAAAACCGGATCGCGCAGCGAAAACGAGACAAACAACGGCATTTCGCATTTTATCGAGCATATGCTCTTTAAGGGCACGGAAAAATATTCCGCCAAAGATATCGCCGAAATTTTCGACGGCATCGGAGGCAACGTGAATGCCTTCACTTCGAAGGAGTACACATGCTATTATTGCAAGGTGCTGGACGAGCATCTGCCGCTCGCGGTGGAAGTGCTCTCCGATATGTTTTTCGGTTCGGTCTTCGATGAGACGGAATTGGAAAAAGAAAAAAATGTCATCTACGAAGAAATCGCGATGTACGAAGATACTCCGGACGATATGGTGCATGATTTGATTGCCCGGGCCGCTTTCGGCGGGCATTCACTCGGACGTACCATCATCGGCACGCAAAGCAATCTGGCGGCGATGACCTCTGATACGCTTAAGGAGTATATGAAGTCGCAGTATACGATTGCCAATACGGTTATCAGCATCGCCGGCAACATTAACGACGATGTCGTCGGCTTGATCGAGAAACATTTCGGGAGCTTCGCGAATGCGGGTTCACAGGCCCCGCTTGATCCTTTGGCGTTTCGGAGCGATTCCGAGTATCACCAGAAGAAGACTGAACAAAATCATATCTGTTTATCGCTGCCCGGACTGGCCGCGAAGGACGACCGGCTGTATGCGATGATCCTGCTGAACAATGCGATCGGCGGCGGCATGAGCTCCCGGTTATTCCAGGAAATCCGCGAGAAACGCGGTCTGGCTTACTCGGTATATTCCTATCATTCTTCCTACCAGGACGGCGGTCTGTTTACCGTCTATACCGGTACGGCGCCTAAGCAGACCGAAGAAGTGCTTAAGGTGACGCTGGAGCTGTTGGCCGACATCAAGGAAAAGGGATTGACGCCGACCGAGCTGAAGAAGGGCAAGGAACAGATGAAGGGCAGCTTGATTTTGAGCCTGGAGAGCACCAGCAGCCGGATGAACCGGATCGGGAAAAACGAGTTGATGCTGGGCAGACATTACAATCTGGATGAAATGATACAGCGTATCGAAAGCGTGGAGATGGAGCAAGTTCAAGCGCTGACGGCGGAGATGCTGTCCGTGCCGTTTGCATTGGCTATGGTCGGGCAGACGAATGAGGCCATTGCCGGATTTAGGAGGGATCAGCTTGTCTGAACGAATCGAAGTGTTAATTAAACGGCTGCCGGGCAACGAGGATATCGCGCTGCCGCAAAAGATGTCCGAGCTGGCCAGCGGCTTCGATCTGTATGCCGCTGTAAGCGAGCCGGTCGATCTCGGGCCAGGGGAACGGACGCTCATTCCGACCGGATTTTCGCTTGCCATGCCGGCAGGGCTGGAAGCCCAGATCCGTCCGCGAAGCGGGCTTGCTTTTAAACACGGGATCACATCCTTGAACACACCGGGCACGATCGATGCCGATTACCGCGGCGAAGTCAAGGTGCTGCTGATCAATCACGGCAAAGAAACGTTCACCATCAACCGTAACGAGCGTATCGCGCAAATGGTGTTTCAAACGGTGCCGCTCATTACGCTGACCGAGGTAAGCGAGCTGGACGAGACGGAACGCGGATCGGGCGGCTTCGGGCACACGGGAACAAAATAGAAAGACGGGCGATCCAAGCGCTTTTCCGCAGACCGGCAATTCGGCCTGACGGGAGAGCGCTTTTTGTTTGCCGACGAACGATGCCGGCCGTCGGCGTTTGGGGGCTTGCTCTGCCGGAACCCATCTCTGGGCTGTCGCATATCATGATTTATCGAGAGCGACATGGAAAGAGGTGAGAATGAATGCTGACCGGGATTCAAGTAGCGTTGATCGGCGGCGATGCCAGGCAGCTCGAGGTGATTC
Source organism: Paenibacillus tyrphae (assembly GCF_027925525.1). GTDB lineage: Bacteria > Bacillota > Bacilli > Paenibacillales > NBRC-103111 > Paenibacillus_G > Paenibacillus_G tyrfis_B. The sequence goes on from NZ_BSDJ01000011.1 coordinate 199,171, forward strand.
ATAGATGCTCCGAACTCGACGCATCCGTCGTCTTGTTCGGCTTTGATAATTTGCAGAACGGTTCAAGCGGGATCACCAAGGCAGAATTGACGCCCGAAGCGCTTGTGGCTTTGGATGCCGTCATTTTGCCTGCTGTTGGGACGGACGATCAAGGAAATGTGGACAGTCTGTTTTCATCCAAAGAGTTACGACTCAACCATGAACATATAGCTGCCCTGCCGAAGCATGCCATCGTCTTTACGGGCATGGCCAAACCTTACTTACGCGACTTGTGCTCGAACGAAGGCATCACGCTGATCGAATTGTTCGACCGCGACGATGTGGCGATTTACAACTCTATTCCGACAGCCGAAGGCGCGGTGATGATGGCAATTCAGAACACGGATATCACCATTCACGGTTCGGAATCTATGGTGCTTGGCTTCGGAAGAACCGGAGCGACGCTTGCCCGCACACTGCAAGGCATGGGCGCGAAGGTCAGGGTGGGCGTCAACAAGCCCGAATATTACGCCCGCGCGATCGAGATGGGAATGAATCCCTTTTATACGCAAGAGCTGATTTCCCACGTATCCCAAGTGGATTTGCTGTTCAACACCATCCCGGCCATGGTGGTCACCGCTCAAGTCATCGCCAATATTCCGCATCGCGCGATTATTATTGATCTTGCCTCCAAGCCGGGCGGAACCGATTTCCGCTATGCCGAAAAACGCGGGGTGAAGGCGATGCTTGCGCCGGGGCTGCCCGGAATTGTCGCCCCGAAGACGGCCGGGCGCATCATTGGCGATACGCTGACCCGCATCATCATGGAGGACGCAAGACGAAGGAGGAACGGGGAATGAATTGGGATCAATTGACGGTGGGCTTCGCCTTAACCGGCTCTCACTGCACGTTCGAAGAAACGATGCCGCAAATCCGTCGTTTTGTCAACGCCGGTGCTAAAGTCGTGCCCATCGTATCCAATACGATCATGACCACGGACACGCGTTTCGGCACATCGGCAAATTGGCAAAAAGAGTTGAAAGAGATCACAGGAAATGATATTATTTCTTCAATTGTAGATGCAGAACCGCTCGGTCCTTCGAAACTCCTAGACATAATGGTGATTGCTCCTTGTACCGGGAATACGACCAGCAAGCTTGCTAACGCCATGACGGAAAGTCCCGTACTGATGGCGGCCAAAGCGCAGATGCGCAACGGGAGACCGCTCGTACTGGCGATTTCGACAAATGACGGATTGGGACTGAACGCCACGAATATCGGTAAGCTTCTGATTACCAAAAACATTTATTTCGTCCCGTTCGGACAGGATGCGCCGACGGTCAAACCGAATTCGCTTGTGGCGCGCATGGATTTGATCATGGAAGCTTGCGAGGCGGCCCTTCAAGGCAAGCAGCTGCAGCCGATGCTGATTGAACGGTTTAATTACTGATCCTGCATTTTTTATCATTCATCTTTAGGGGAGAGGACAATACATGTCGAATCAAAAGTTGTTTAACGTCGCAGTAGTAGGCGCGACAGGTGCCGTAGGAGAACAGATCCTCCGTTTGCTGGCTGAACGGAATTTCCCCATCCAAGAGCTGAAGCTCTTGTCCTCGGCCCGGTCCGCAGGCAAGAAACTTCAGTTCAAAGGCCGTGAAGTGACGATTGAAGAAGCAACGCCGGACAGCTTCAAAGGCGTAGACATTGCCCTGTTCAGCGCAGGAGGCGACGTCAGCCGGACACTGGTTCCGGAAGCGATCAAGCATGGAACCGTATGTATCGACAACACCAGCGCGTTCCGGATGGACCCGGAAACGCCGCTTGTCGTGCCTGAGGTAAATATCGACAAAGTCAGCGACCACAAAGGCGTGATTGCCAACCCGAACTGCTCTACGATTCAAATGGTGCAAACGCTGAAGCCGCTTTACGACCGCTACGGCATTTCCCGCATCATCGTATCCACTTACCAAGCCGTATCCGGCGCAGGCGCCAGCGCGATTAACGAGATGCTTCGCCAGTCCCGCGAAGTACTGGAAGGAAACGCTGTAGAGCCGCAAATTTTACCGGTAGGTTCTTTGCCGGTCAAACATCAAATCGCATTCAACGCTATTCCGCAAATCGACAAATTTGTGGACAATGGCTTTACTTACGAAGAAATGAAAATGATCAATGAAACGAAAAAAATTATGGGCGACGAATCGCTGGAAGTAACCGCGACTTGCGTGCGGATTCCGGTCGTTTACGGCCATTCCGAATCGGTTTATGTCGAGCTTAAGCAAGATTTTGATATCGAAGAGGTGAAACGCCTGCTGGCTGATTCGCCGGGAATCGTGGTACAGGATAACGCTGCCGAGCAGCTGTATCCGCTGGCTACGGAAGCGACAGGTAAGCTTGAAACGTTCGTCGGACGTATTCGCCGCGATCTTAGCAACCCAAGAGCCCTCAATCTGTGGATCGTATCCGACAACCTGCTCAAGGGAGCGGCTTGGAATGCCGTCCAAATTGCCGAATACATCGCAATCGAGCAGCAATAAATGGAACTAAACTGGCTTTCTGAGACACTCAGGAAGCCAGAATTTTGCTATTAACTATGGCACATGGACAAGGGGAGAGATCACATGAGGATCTTGGTGCAAAAATTCGGAGGCACTTCTCTTTCCACAGCCGAGGCTAGAACACACGTTATTGAACACATCCAAGATGCTTTGAACCAAGAATACAAAACGGTTGTTGTTGTTTCGGCTATGGGTCGCAGAGGGGAACCTTACGCAACGGACACGCTACTGGATTGGATTGGGCAAAATGGAAATAACCTGCCTGCACGCGAGCGGGATATGCTGTTATGCTGCGGCGAATTTATCTCGGCCGCTACGCTTTGTAGTCTACTGAACGCCGAGGGGATACCTGCTGTTGCTTTAACCGGCGCGCAAGCGGGAATTTTAACGAATGACGAACACGGCAATGCTCAAATCGTGACGATTCGACCGGGGCGGATGCTTGAACTGCTGGAGCAGGGGAACGTCGTCATCGTCGCCGGCTTTCAAGGCGAGACGGCGACAGGCGATTTCACGACGCTCGGCCGGGGCGGAAGTGACACGTCGGCTACCGCACTTGGAGCGGCTTTAAATGCGGAGCTCGTCGAAATTTTCACCGATGTGAGCGGTATTTTGACAGCAGATCCGCGGATCGTGGAAGAAGCAAGAGCGCTTTCGGTCGTCTCTTATATGGAAATCTGCAACATGGCGCATTTAGGCGCGAAGGTCATTCATCCCAGAGCGGTAGAAGTCGCTATGAATGCCGGAATTCCGGTAAGGGTACGCTCCACGTTTTCCAAGGATAAAGGAACGCTTGTTACGCATGCCGACGCGCTTCGGAACGAATCCGGCGCTGTGCAGGACCGGTTTGTCACGGGTATCGCTCACGTGCCGAATATCTCGCAAATCCGGGTAGCGCCACAGGAAGGCAGCTACGATCTTCAGCTTAACGTGTTTAAAGCGATGGCGCGGCAGCGAATCAGCGTCGATTTTATTAACGTCAACCCATCCGGCGTCGTGTACACGGTCTTTGATCATGAGGCGGAGCGGGCGGCCGAAACGCTTCAGGGAATGGGTTATACGCCGCACATCACGCCGAACTGCGCGAAAGTTTCGATCATTGGGGCCGGAATGAACGGCGTCCCCGGCATTATGGCCCACATTGTCGAAGCGCTTACGGAAGAAGACATCCAGATTCTGCAGTCTGCCGATTCGAATACGACCATCTGGGTATTGGTGCAAGGCGACGACATGGTCAAAGCCGTTCGTGCGCTGCATCGCAAATTCGAGCTCCATAGATAACGCATAATGTTTTAGGGGGAGACAACACGTGGATTTTGGCACAATGATAACCGCCATGGTTACACCGTTCGATGACAATCTTAACATCGACTGGACGCAATTTGAGAACGTGATGGACTACTTGATCGAGGAGCAGCAAAGCGACAGTCTCGTTATCTGCGGCACAACCGGCGAATCTCCTACACTAACGGAAGAAGAGAAGCTCGAAAGTTTTCGAAGGGCCGTAAAGTATGCGCGCGGCCGCTGCAAAATTATTGCAGGGACCGGCAGCTACGATACCGCTCATTCCATTCATTTGTCGCAAGCGGCCGAAAAGCTTGGTGTCGATGCGCTGCTTCTGGTGGCGCCGTACTACAATCGGCCTTCGCAAGAAGGACTTTATCAGCATTACAAAGCCATTGCCGAGTCGGTTAACATCCCGATCATCCTTTATAATGTGCCCGGGCGGACCGGTGTCAATATCGAGCCGGAGACGACGATTCGTTTGTCCCACATCCCGAACATCGTTGCGACGAAGGATTGCACGGATACGGACCAGCTGACGCAGATCATTACCGGCGCCGCCCCGGGCTTTCTAGTCTACAGCGGCGACGACAGCGCCACGCTCCCCGCTTTGGCGGTCGGTGCGCGGGGGATCGTCAGCGTTGCGAGCCATGTGATCGGCAAAGAAATGAGAACGATGATCGATCGCTACTTGCAGGGCGAAGTAAAAGAGGCGGCGAGGCTTCATGGTCAGTTGCTTCCGGTATTCCGCGGGCTGTTCTTGTGCCCCCATCGCGTACCGAGCCCGGCTCCGGTCAAGCATGCGCTTAGCCTGAAAGGATTGCGCGTGGGCGGGGTTCGACTGCCGCTCGTGGACGTCACAGAGCAAGAAAAACAATTTATCGCTTCGCTTTTTGCCTAAGCTTTACGACAACCGGTGCCCTTCGGCATCGGTTTTTTTGTTTTGGGAATAATACGCTTTACGCAAGGTGGATAGCCGAGTAGACCGGCTCACTTGTAAAGAGTCATTTTTTTCATGTATAATGATGTCAAGTGACTGGTGCGGTTAAAATTTGGTTTTGAATAATCATATGGAAATCGTCGTCAATTACATTGAGGAGGTTTAGTTACTTGTCCAAGAAAAATATAGACAAATTAACGATTTTTGCCCTGGGCGGCGTGGGTGAAATCGGGAAAAACATGTATGTCGTTCAATATGCGAACGATATTGTAGTCGTAGACTGCGGATTGAAATTTCCGGAGGAAGATATGCTCGGGATCGATATCGTCATTCCCGATATTTCTTACTTGACGGAAAATCGCGATAAGGTGCGCGGAATCGTCATTACACACGGCCACGAGGATCATATCGGCGGCTTGCCTTACGTTCTTAAACACCTGAACGTTCCGGTGTATGGAACAAGGCTGACCATGGGTCTGATCGAGATGAAGCTGAAGGAAGCGAATCTGCTCGGTGAAACGAAACGGATCGTCATTACGGCCGAATCGGAATTGAAGCTCGGCTGCATGACCGCAACGTTCTTTAAGACGAACCACAGTATTCCCGACTCGGTAGGGGTATGCCTGGAGACACCGGAAGGCAACGTGGTTCATACCGGTGACTTTAAGTTCGATCAGACGCCGGTCAACGAGCAGTACGCGGATCTTCACCAGATGGCAGCGATTGGCCGCAGAGGCGTTATTGCGCTGTTATCGGATAGTACCAATGCAGAACGTCCGGGCTATACCGGTTCGGAGCGCAGCGTAGGCGCGGAAATCGAAGACGTATTCCGGAAAGCGAAGCAGCGTGTCGTTATCGCAACCTTCGCCTCCAATATTCACCGGATTCAGCAGGTCATTGACGCGTGTGAATCGACCCGCCGCAAGCTGACCGTGATCGGGCGCAGTATGGTGAATGTCGTGAGTATCGCCAGCGAACTGGGCTACCTGCGCGTTCCGGATGGCATGTTGATCGAACCGGAGGAAGTGAACAAACTCGCGGCCGACCGTGTAGCCATTTTATCTACAGGGTCCCAGGGCGAGCCGATGTCGGCGCTGACCCGGATGGCCCGCTCCACGCATCGCAAGATGGACATTTTACCCGGAGATACCGTCATCATCGCCGCTACGCCGATTCCCGGGAATGAACGGTATGTAGGTCGTACGGTGGACGAACTGATGCGCATTGGCGCGCATGTCATTTACGGGCCTGGCTCGATCACAGGAGTACACGTATCCGGACATGGCAGCCAGGAAGAATTGAAGCTGATGCTGAATATCATGCGTCCGAAATATTTTATCCCGATTCACGGGGAGTACCGGATGCTTCGCCAGCACGGGATGCTTGCCGAATCGGTCGGCATCGCGCGTGAAGATATTTTTATCGTGGATAACGGCGATACGGTGGAAATTCAGGACGGCGCTGCCCGCAAAGGCTCCAAAGTGCCGGCAGGCAACGTTCTCATCGATGGCCTCGGCGTCGGCGATGTCGGCAACATCGTACTGCGCGACCGCAAGCTGTTGTCCCAAGACGGCATTCTGGTCGTCGTCGTAACGCTCAGCAAGCAGGATGGGACGATTCTGTCCGGTCCGGACATCATCTCCCGCGGCTTCGTATACGTACGGGAGTCGGAAGGATTGCTGGAAGAAGCGAACCGGATCGTGACGAGCACGCTCCATCGCTTAATGAACGAAAATGTCAATGAATGGGCTTCGCTCAAAACCCATGTCAAAGACGCACTCGGCCGATTTTTGTATGAGCAAACCCGAAGAAGACCGATGATTTTGCCAATCATCATGGAAGTGTAAAACTTCCCACCAGTCATACGAACTCACTTGAGGATAGAGTTGTATAAGAAGCAGCTTGTATAAAGACCACGTTAACGGCGGGGAAATTTCCCAAGGTTACGCGGTCTTTTTTCATATATCCTTTACCCGGTACCCCGCATAGTTTTGCCCAACTGCACCATACTAACAAGGACATTTCAGCTAACGGAGGGATGTTCTTCATGCAATCCAACGATAAACAAGAGCAGCAGCCCGTGCAGCCGCCGCAAACGCCAACGGAAGAAGGACGCAAAAGCACAACGGTCGATACGATTCAGCAGTTGGGGCAGACAGGCGCGCCTACGACCGAATCCAACATTTTTTGCATGACCATTATCGGGCAGGTGGAGGGTCATATCGTTCTGCCGCCGCAAAACAAAACGACCAAATACGAGCATTTGATTCCGCAGCTTGTAGCCGCGGAGCAGAACGCGAAAATCGAAGGCGTGCTTATTATTTTGAATACGGTGGGCGGAGACGTGGAAGCCGGGCTGGCGATCGCCGAAATGATCTCGACATTGTCCAAGCCGACGGTAACGCTTGTACTCGGTGGCGGACACAGCATCGGTGTACCGATTGCCGTCTCGGCCAACCATTCGATTATCGCCGAAACCGCAACGATGACGATTCATCCGATCCGTCTGAACGGTCTGGTGATCGGGGTTCCCCAAACCTTCGAATATTTGGACAAAATGCAGGAAAGGGTCATCCGGTTCGTCACCAGGCATTCCCGGGTGGACGAGAACAAATTCAAGGAACTGATGTTTAAAACGGGCGAGCTCACGCGCGACATCGGCACGACGGTCATCGGAACGGATGCCGTACGCTATGGACTCATCGACTCGCTGGGCGGCATTGGGGAAGCCATTCGGAAGCTCAACGCTCTCATTGACGAGCGCCGCGCCGGAAATGCGGGAGGAATGATCCAATGATTCATTATTCGATACTGCCGCTGGAAACCGTCTACGAAGGAATCGAAGCGATGAAATCGTCCACCGTCGATATTGTGATGAATGGGGTCAGGATGCAGGTTGAGCCGGTCAACGCGCAGCAAGCGAAGATCGTCCGGCTGATCAGCTGCAACCCGCAGGATTTTTTGGACCCCCGATACGCTCCAGGGCGAATGATCGAGTTTCAGCCGATGGTCCGGGAATCCGGAGAATAAAGGGGAACTGACGCTTTTTCCCGCTCCTGGTTTGCCAGAGGGGAATATATTTTCGCATTCTTCGTTTAGCTTCACCCCAGTTTATGGTATAATGAATGCTCGGGGGTGAGCGGCCTTGGCCAGGAAAAGGAAAAAGGGCAAGGGAATCAAATCAAATCTCAAATTTGAACTGTACGGCATCGTTATTTTGATTTTTTCGATCATCGCTTTATCCCGTGAAGGTTCGGTAGCCCGTTCGTTGACCTATCTGTTTCGGTTTGTGATCGGAACTTGGGATTTTCTCATTCCGCTCGTGTTTATATACGCCGGATTGTACGCGATGATGAAAAGGGAATGGCCGGTTTGGCGGACACACCGCAAGCTCGGGGTGCTTCTGATCATCCTGTCGCTGCTGCTGATGAGCCATATCAGCCTGTTCTCGCAGCTTTACCCGAAAGGGAATTTCACGGAAGGCCAAGTGCTTTCCCAAACTTGGGCGAGTATGGTAGACGGACTGGATCCGACGGAAAAAGGACTGGCGATCCTGACCGACGGCGTCGGCGGGGGAATGATCGGGGCGGTGCTTTACGCGGTGCTGCACTTTTTGTTCAGCAACCTGGGCGCCCGACTGATTCAATACACGCTGTTCGTCGTAGGGTTCATTCTCATTACGGGATTGTCGGTCGGCGATATCATGAACAAAATCAGCGGGCGCAAGCCGTTTGCCGAGACGCTGCTTGGCCAATACATAAAGCGCAAGCTGCTGGAGAGAAGCCGTGCGAAGGCGGCGGCCGCGAGTGAACAACGCAAGAAAAAGCCGTCGGTTGCAGCGGTCTATGTACCGCCGCCGGAGGACGAATTCGACGAAGAGACGTTGAAGCCGGAGCGCAAGGAACGGAAACCAGGAAAAATGCGCAGCCTGTTCTTCGAACTGCTGAATCCGTCCGAAACGACGGGGAAGAGCAAGGCGGAGGGCAAGAAGAAGAAGGACCGCGTTCAACCGGAAGAGGAGGAAGAAGCGGTCACGGTCTATTCGGCAGCTCAGGATTCGTACGGCAGCGATCCCGGCTTCCCGGAACAGCATACCTCTTACGAAGAACAACACGAACCGGCAATCCCGGTGATCCGTGATTTTCAAGAGCAGGTTCATCAGGAGGCGACGCGAACGTCCGAAAGTTCCGCTTCGACTGAAAATGCCGCAGAACGCAAACCTGATTCTGCGGCTAATGAGCAGGAAAGTGCGGAAGGAGCGGACGATTTTGACATCAAAAATAAACCGCTCGCTGTCCCGTACGAACTGCCTTCTTTGCAACTGCTGGCCAAGCCCGCTTCGGGCAAAGGAAGCGACTCGCTGGATTACAAGGCGGTTGCCCGCAAGCTGGAAGCGACACTCGAAAGCTTCGGCGTGCGCGCCAAAGTGCTGGAGGTCGTCCGCGGCCCTGCGGTTACCCGTTACGAAATCCAGCCTGACGTTGGCGTAAAGGTGAGCCGCATCGTCAGCTTGACGGATGATATCGCACTGGCTCTGGCGGCGAAGGATATCCGTATGGAAGCGCCGATTCCGGGCAAGTCCGCCATCGGGATCGAGGTGCCGAATACCGAGGTATCCGTCGTTACAATGCGCGAAGTGATGGAAAGCCCTGCCTTTCAGGATGCGGCGTCCAAATTGTCGATCACGCTGGGACGCGATATTTCCGGGCAGCCGATCGTCGGCAATCTCGCACGAATGCCGCACATGCTTGTCGCAGGGGCGACCGGCTCGGGGAAATCCGTTTGTATTAACGGGATCATCACAAGCGTTCTTTATAAAGCAAAGCCCGACGAAGTCAAATTTCTTATGATCGACCCGAAGATGGTCGAGCTGAACGTTTACAACGGGATTCCGCACCTGCTGGCTCCGGTTGTTACCGATCCGAAACGGGCTTCGCTTGCACTCAAAAAAGTCGTCGTCGAAATGGAGAAGCGGTACGAACTTTTCTCCAAAAGCGGCACGCGCAATATTGAAGGCTACAACTCGATGCTGGTGGAGACGCAAACGGGAGCGCCGCTGCCTTACATCGTCGTCATCGTGGACGAGCTGGCCGACCTGATGATGGTTGCGGCCAACGACGTGGAGGATGCGATCTGTCGCCTCGCCCAGATGGCGCGTGCTGCAGGCATCCACCTCATCATCGCTACGCAGCGGCCGTCGGTCGACGTTATTACCGGCGTCATCAAAGCGAACATTCCTTCGCGGATCGCTTTCGGCGTCTCCTCGCAAGTAGACTCGCGGACCATTCTTGATTCTGCGGGCGCGGAGAAGCTGCTTGGCCGCGGAGATATGCTGTACTTGCCGATGGGCGCTTCGAAGCCTGTCCGGGTTCAGGGAGCCTTCCTTTCCGATCAGGAGGTCGAATCGGTCGTTGGCTTCGTCCGGACGCAAAGGCAGGCGGAATACGTGGAAGACATGGTTCCGCATGTCGAGGATAAGCAAGAGGAAACAGAAACGTTTGAGGACGAATTGTACGATCAGGCGGTCCAAATTATTCTTGAAGCGAAGCAAGCGTCCGTATCCCTGCTTCAGCGCCGCATGCGTGTCGGTTATACGCGTGCCGCCCGGTTGATCGATACGATGGAAGCGCGCGGCATCGTAGGTCCGTACGAGGGCAGCAAGCCGCGTGAAGTATTGATGTCACTTGAGCAGTATCAAATGAACCGAATGAGCTCCTGAACGGCTTCCGAGCGCGTTACCCGAGCCCCAGCGATTCCCAGTTTAGGCTGAATAGAAGCTGACTCCCTTTCTCATAATAACCTTAAAAAGGTTGCCACAACGAAGGCGGGAAAGGTGAGGTTACCAGAATGAATAAACGATTGATCATCATCACGCTTTGCCTGGTGTTTATTCTGTTCGCCGGACTTCAGTTCAAGCAGTATATGAAGGTACAGCAGACGTTCAGCAAGAACGAAATCCGCTATGGAGCGTCCGGCACGGCCGACGTATACGAGCTCCAAGGCCGTTTGAAGCATCTCGGGTTTTATTACGGCAAGGTGGACGGCGATTTCGGCTATCAAACCTTAAAGTCGCTTAAATGGTTCCAGTCCGAATTCGGGTTGAGTGTGGACGGCATCGCCGGAGACAAAACGAAGCTGAAGCTGTGGGAAGCAACGAAAGGATGGAAGGCTAAAGCTGAAGAGCTACCTCCTTGGGTAACCGGCGCCGGACAAGGGCAAGCCGCCGCCCCAGGCACACCAGCGCCCGAAAGCACTGCGCCGCCGGCGAACGCAGGTATACCGCGATCCAACCGGCTCGGTCTTTCCGAAGAGGACCTGAACTTGATGGCGAATGCGGTCCACGGCGAAGCGCGCGGGGAACCGTATATCGGTCAAATCGCCGTTGCCGCGGTGATTCTCAATCGGGTCAAATCGCCAAGCTTTCCGAATACGGTCTCGGGCGTCATTTTCCAGCCTGGAGCGTTTACGGCCGTAGCGGACGGACAAATATGGCTGACGCCGAACGAAACGTCCCGCAAGGCGGTGCAAGACGCGCTGAACGGGTCGGACCCATCCGGCGGATGCACATATTATTTCAATCCGGTAACGGCCACGTCCAAGTGGATTTGGTCCCGTCCGCAAGTCAAACAAATCGGCAAACATATTTTCTGCAAATAGCGCATGTAGTAGAAGTAACCATCTTCACGGTTGCTTCTTCTGTTTATAGAGGAATATAATGGAATATACCCGGGAAGGCGGAAGTGAAGCCATGATGATGAGAGGAGTTGTTTCGTCTTTGAAGCAAATACAATTCGAACGGGGAACAGTGCAGGGCGTGCGTGTGCATGTGCTGCCGACGGAGCAGTTCAAAACGTATGCATTGTCCGTCTATGTGGGCAGTCCGCTTCAAGAGGATACGGTTACGCCTAACGCGCTTATTCCTTTTGTGCTGCGGCGCGGCAGTAAGGCCTACCCGGAAACGAAGCAGTTTCGCGAGAAGCTGGACGATTTGTACGGGGCCGGATTCGGGTTCGACGTGTACAAGCGCGGGGATTACCAGATGCTTCAATTCCGTATGGATGTCATTCAGGACGATTTCGTTTCCAGTCCGCAGCCGCTGCTTGATCAAGCCATTCAATTTTTGGGCGAAGCGATTACGCAGCCTGCGATGGAAGGCGGAACCTTGGTCCGCAAATATATCGATTCCGAGAAAACGACGCTGCAGAAGCGGTTGGAATCCATCGTTAACGACAAAATCCGCTACGCTGCGGAACGTTGCATCGCCGAAATGTGCAGCAACGAGCCTTACCGGCTCCATCCGCTCGGCGCGATCGACCGTATCCCTTCGATTGAGGCGGAAGGTTTGACCGAGCGGTATGAAGCCTTGCTGCGGCAGTCGCCGATTGATATTTATGTGGTGGGCAATACGAATCTGGAACAGGTGCTGCCCTTGATCGAACGCTATTTTGCCGCCAGAGGAGAGCGTACTTCGGACTACTCGCTCAGAGCCGAGCACCGCAGCGTCGGTCAAGTGAAGGAAGTCGTCGAGCGTCTGGATGTCAACCAAGGGAAGCTGAATATGGGGCTTCGCGTGCGTACCTCGTACTCGGACGATTCGTACCCGTCGGCACTGCTCTATAACGGAATTTTAGGCGGATATCCGCATTCCAAGTTGTTCACCAACGTCCGCGAAAAGGCAAGCTTGGCCTATTACGCTTCCTCCCGTTTGGACGGACACAAGGGCATTCTAACAATTCAATCGGGTATTGAAATCGCAAACTACGAAAAAGCCGTCTCGATCATTAAGGAACAGCTGAAAGCGATGGAAGAGGGACAAATCAGCGATACGGAATTACAGCAGACGAAAGCGATGATTACGGGGCATTTGCGCGAGCTGCAGGACTCGGCCTTCGAGCTGATCGCTTTCGATTTCAACAACCGTCTGTCGGGCGCCGACCGTACGGTTCCGGCGCTGATCGAAGCGGTGGAGCAAACGAATAAAGAACTGATTCGCCGGATGGCCCGCCAGGTGCAGCTGGATACGATTTATTTTTTACGCGACAATAAAGGGGGGCAATAAATGCGCACGATCCCTTATCCGCATGTGAAGGAAACGCTGTACGCCGAAGAGCTTCCAAACGGACTGAGTGTCTTTGTTTTACCGAAGGAAGGCTTCCAGAAAACGTATGCCACCTTTACGACAAAATACGGTTCCATCGATAACGATTTTCAGGTCGAAGGCGAAACGCGGCGCAAAGTGCCTGACGGCATCGCGCACTTTTTGGAGCACAAAATGTTCGAGGAGCCGACTGGAGACATCTTCTCCTTGTTCGCTGCCCAAGGGGCTTCCGCCAATGCGTTCACAAGCTTTGATCGCACGGCTTACTTATTTTCCGCAACCGAGCACATCCAGGAGAACTTGTCGACGCTGCTTAACTTTGTGCAAAATCCGTATTTTACGGATGCGAACGTCGAGAAGGAAAAGGGCATTATAGGCCAGGAAATCAACATGTACCGGGACAATCCGGACTGGCGGGCGTACTTCGGACTGATCGAAACGATGTACCATAAGCATCCGGTACATATCGATATCGCCGGAACGATCGAATCCATCGCTGAAATTACGAAAGAAATGCTGTATGAGTGCTACCATACGTTTTATCATCCGAGCAATATGAGCTTGTTTGTCGTAGGCGGGGTCAATCCACAGGAAATTATGGAACTCATCAAACAAAACCAAGCGGGGAAAACGTTCAAGCCGCAGGGAACGATCAACCGTTATTTTGAAGACGAGCCGCACCAGGTGAAGGCTGCGCGCAAAGTGACCGTGCTGCCGGTCTCGCTGCCTAAGTGCCTGTTCGGCTGCAAGGAGCCGGGTCAGCCTTTGCGGGGACGGGAGCTGCTGAAGCGGGAGCTGACCATGAAAGTACTGCTTGACGTACTGGTAAGCCCCAGCTCGGCCATTTACCAGAAGCTGTACGACGAACAGCTGATTTCCGACAGCTTCGGTTCCGAGTACAATATTGCCGAAAATTATGCATTTACCGTGATCGGCGGAGATACGAAGGATCCCGAACGCTTGATCGGCCGTGTACAGGAAGAAATCGACCAAATCAAAGCGGACGGCATTGCCTCCGCCGATTTCGAGCGCAGCAAAAAGAAAAAAATCGGCGCCTTCCTGCGTCAGCTTAACTCGCCTGAAGCGATCGCCAATGAATTTACGAAGTACCGGTTTAAGGGCATTGATTTATTCGATATCCTGCCGGTGTATGAAGAGCTAACCTTGGAGGATGTCAACGAGCGGCTGCGCGAGCATTTCGATTGGAGCCGACTAGCGGCTTCGATTGTGACAAGTGAAGCGAATGGAGCCTAGTCCTTGCAAGCCGTTTCCGGAGCAAACGGTGCTCGTTACGGGGGCGAGCCGCGGGATTGGCGCCGCGATCGCCTGCCGTTTCGCTTCGGTGGGCATGAATGTGGTCATCCATTATTTGAATTCACACGAAGGGGCGAATGAGACGGCCCGCAGCTGCATGAAGCTGGGAAGTCGTGTATTAACGGTAACGGCAGACCTGCGGTCAAGGGAGCAGATCGAACGGATGCAGGAGAAGCTGGCGCAGCACAGTCTCGTTCCGGATATTTTGGTCAACAATGCGGGCATTTCGCATTACGGCCTATTCTCCGATCTGGAAGAGGCTCAATGGGACGAAATCATGGACATTAACTTGAAGGGCGCGTTTCTGATGACGCGTCAATTTATGCCGGCGATGATCCGTCAGAAGTACGGCAGAATCATCAATGTGTCCTCGATTTGGGGCATCTCCGGCGCTTCCTGTGAGGTCGCCTATTCGACCGCCAAGGGCGGCATCAATGCTTTTACGAAGGCGTTGGCGAAGGAGCTTGCACCGTCTGGGGTCACTGTTAACGCGGTCGCTCCCGGCGCGGTCGATACTTTGATGATGGCAGGCTTTGACGAGCGGGAGAAAGAGATGATCGAGAACGATATTCCTATCGGGCGCTTCGGCAAGCCCGATGAGATCGCGTCGCTCGTTTATTTCCTTGCGCTGCCCGAATCCGGCTACATTACAGGTCAAATCATCAGTCCCAACGGAGGCTGGCTGACCTGACGGCTCGTATAAATCCTTATCGAAATGCAAACATTAACGTAGTAACGACATTCATTTCGATAAGGAGGATGCATACATGGCTACGATGCTTAAAGTGTTCGATCGTTGGAAAGAATTTTTGGGAGAGCGTGTGGAGCAAGCGGAACGGGCGGGGATGACGGAAGAGACCATCTCGCAGCTCGCTTTTCAAATCGGTGAATTTTTGTCTGACAAAGTCGATCCGGAAAATAAAGAAGAACGCGTCCTGAAGGACCTGTGGGACGTATGCGACGAAGAGGAACGCAAGGTCATGGCGCGGGCCATGGTCAAATTGGCTAAAGCACATCATTAATTATCCGGCATTGTACGTCAGCCTCCTGTCCAGGGAGGCTTTTCTCTTGTTTCCCGGAGCGGCTGCTTGCCGAATTGGCTTCGCGGCCGGTTTTCTTATATACTGGTATAGACGAACGGGAGAAAGAGGTTGAACCGCAAGTGAAGAAGCTGAAACGTTTGTTTGTAGGAATTGGCATTCTGGGTTTGCTTAGCGGCTGCGGCAAAAACATCCCGGAGATTGATCCTGTCTTGCTTCAAGCCAAATCGTCGATTCTCGTCGTAACGGGACAGGAAATGCCGGACAATGTAAAAGCCGCCCTGCAAACGACACTCGTCAATTGGCGCGATAAAAAGCAGACGGCCTTCGAATGGATGGACAACACAACCGCGCTGACCGAAGAACAACTGACCAAAATTAAAACCAGATCTTATGACTATATCCTTGTTGCCGGACATAATTTAGTACAAACCACGCTTCCTGCCGCAGCGAACATTCCGGAGCGCAAATGGGTGATGCTGGACGACCAGCTGGCGCGTCAATCTCCTGTTGTCAGCGGCAGCAACATCATGGTGAAACTGGTCCCGGAGGACCGATTCCGTCAGGAGTGGAACGATTGGGTGGCGCAGCAGCTTGACAATGGCCGGGCGATCGAATGGGTAACGACATCAGCTTACCCGATTCCGTCCGAATGGGCGCCTTCCGAAGAAGCGGATTATATCAATCTGACCGACGCCGAAGGCTGGTACACGCAATTTCAATTCCAGGTAAACAGTCACGGACCGTCGTGGATCGGGGTATTCGCCCCGCTGGAAGCGGCACAATTGCAAAGACTGAAGAACATGCAGGTCCCAGTGATCAATATGGCGTCCACCGGCATTGAGCTGCAATGGGCAGGCATATTTGCATCCATCGAAGACATGATGGCTAGGAAAGCATGGACGCCGGGGATTCAGCCGTATTCGAACGCCGAAGCGAAGATCAATAAAAATTTGTGACTTTATGCCCTGAAACAGGGAGGATTTTATCGAATATTGTAGAATTCTTCTGTAATCAATCACAAACATAGGATCGGAGAACGACGGATGATAGCGGAAACAAACAACGAAATCAAGCAGTGGTACATGGAATACCGAATCCACAAAAACCGTCCGGGGCTTCTCGGGGACATCGCCTCCCTGATGGGGATGCTCGACATCAATATCGTCACCATTAATGGGGTAGATAACCGTACCCGCGGCATGCTTTTGCAGACGAACGATGAAGAAAAAATTGAATTAATGGGTAAAATGTTGAAAAAAGTGGATAATATAACTATAACGGCATTGCGTCCGCCCAAGCTGGTCGATATTCTTGCCGTTCGTCATGGCCGTTATATCGAACGGGACTCCGACGACCGGAAAACGTTTCGCTTCACCAGGGACGAACTGGGACTTTTGGTTGATTTTCTGGGGGAGCTGTTCAAACGTGACGGCAACCATGTCGTCGGGCTGCGCGGGATGCCGCGCGTCGGCAAAACCGAATCGATTATCGCCGGGAGCGTCTGCTCCAACAAGCGGTGGACGTTCGTCTCCTCGACCCTGCTCCGCCAGACCGTGCGCAGCCAGCTGTCCGAGGATGAAATGAATCCGAATAACGTATTTATTATCGACGGGATCGTCTCGACGCTCCGTTCCAACGAAAAGCATCATATGCTGCTGCAGGAAATTATGGCGATGCCTTCCACCAAGGTGATCGAGCATCCGGATATTTTCATCCGGGAATCGCAGTATACCTACGATCATTTTGACTGCATCGTGGAGCTTAGAAATACACCGGACGAAGAAATTACATACGAGACGTTCACGGCCGGATTTGACGAATATTAATGCCCTGTCCAGGTTCTGAGCGTCGGAAAGGGGTGACCACGTGTCCGATCTGGGTCAATTGCTAAGAAAAGCCAGAGTCGAAAAGAAAATATCTCTCGAAGACCTGCAGGAAACAACCAAGATTCGCAAGCGGTATCTGGAAGCGATTGAGGACGGCAACTATAAAGTGCTGCCCGGGAACTTTTACGTCCGAGCATTTATAAAGAGCTATGCCGAAGCGGTCGGGCTAGACCCGAACGAAGTGTTGAACATGTATCAGAATGTCATCCCGCAACCGGAGCCGGAGCAAATCGAACCGATCCGCACCAAGCGGACTACCCGCAATACGGAATGGCTCGGGAAGTGGGCATCTAATGTGATGGTCATTTCCTTCGTCGTGCTTATTCTTGGGGTTATCTACTACTACATGAGCCAAAGCTATACCGGCAACACAGATGATGCGACCAAAGATTTGCCGAAGAAAATTACCGAAAAGGTCGAACCCGCGACCCAGACGCCCAATCCCGGAAATGCCGGAGCGAATGGAGCTAACGGAACGAATGGAGCGCTTGCGGATAACAAGCCGGTGCAGGTGCCTACGCCGCCCCCGACACCGCCTCCGACAACGGAGGTTAAGCTGGTCAAAAGCGAGCGGGGAACCGATTATTACGCGGTTACGGGTACAGATAAACTGAAAATCGAAATGAAAGTGACCGGTGATTCCTGCTGGATCGAAGTCGATTCGCCGCCTGGCGGGAACAAAAAGGTGATCGACTCCATGACGTTCAATAATGGGGAAACGAAAACGTGGGAATTGACCGATACGGCTTTCTTGATTTTCGGAAAAGCCAATGCGGTTGAGTTGAGTGTTAACGGCTCGCCGGTTGTCGTAGGCGATCAGCCGAACGTGAAAAAAATTCAAGTCGATATTCAAAAGTCATAGTTGGAACTTCTTGACATGTTTCGCCGGTCGGCTGACAGCGATAACGCTTAAGTTTCCGGCGCATTTGAACAATACGGCTTCAAGACACGCGAAAGCTTTGTGCTGAGGGTGTCTTTTTTGTTACAATAGAGGGCGTGGAATTTAGAAATGAAAGGGGAGCGGATTTTGTGAGCAGTGAAAACTCGTTTGATATCGTATCGAAGCTGGATCTTCAAGAGATGAACAATGCCATTAACCAGGCAGAAAAGGAGATCGCGACACGCTTTGATTTCAAAGGAAGCAAGAGCAGCATCTCGTTAGAGAAAGAAGAACTGGTAGTCGTCTCCGACGACGATTTCAAGCTTCAAAACGTGTTGGACATTTTGCAGTCCAAGATGGCGAAGCGCGGCATATCGCTTAAAAATCTGGAATATGGCAAGGTCGAGCCTGCTGCAGGCAGTACGGTGCGTCAGCGCATTAAACTCAAGCAGGGGGTTGATCAGGACAACGCCAAAAAAATCAACGTGTTGATCCGCGATTCCAAGCTAAAGGTAAAAAGCCAGATTCAAGGGGATCAAATTCGCGTAACCGGAAAAAGCAAAGACGACCTGCAGCAGGTGATGGCGCTGCTCCGAAAAGCGGATCTTTCGCTTGACCTTCAGTTTATCAATTTCAGGTAAGGCCAAAGAACGGGTCGGCTGCCTTGCGGAAACGGGTCCGTAAGGTATTTTGCTGCTTTTGACACCTTTTCACGCGGTATATTATACTTGAACCAAACCGTTTAGTAGTAAAAGGTACTAACCATGGTGGAGGATTTTAGACATGACAGAGAAAGTGAAAGTGGTTACCTTAGGATGTGAGAAAAACCTGGTCGATTCGGAGATCATGTCCGGGCTCGTGCATGAGCGCGGGTATTCCTTGGTTAACGAAAAAGAAGAAGCGACCATCATTATTGTAAATACATGCGGCTTTATCGACGCGGCCAAAGAGGAATCGGTCAATACGATTCTCGATCTGGCGGAGCTGAAGCAGACGGCCAATCTCAAGGCGCTGATCGTATCGGGCTGCTTGACCCAGCGATATAAGGAAGAATTGATGAAGGAGATGCCGGAGATCGACGGAATCGTCGGTACCGGGGATTTCCATAATATCAACGACATTATCGATCAAGCGCTGGTTGGCCGCAAGCCTGTAATGGTCGGCAATCCGGTGTTCAACTACGAGCAGAAGCTGCCGAGACGAATGGCGACTCCGCGCTATACGGCTTATGTGAAAATTGCAGAGGGCTGCGACAACGCCTGTACGTTTTGTAGTATTCCGATCATGCGGGGCAAGTTCCGCAGCCGTTCCGTCGAATCGATTTTGGATGAAGTGGCTCAGCTGGCATCGCAAGGTGTTCGGGAGATCAGCCTGATCGCGCAGGATTCGACCAACTACGGGACGGATCTGTACGATACGTTCATGCTGCCGGAGCTGATGAACCGGGTAAGCGCCGTGCCGGGCATCGAATGGGTGCGTCTGCATTATGCCTATCCCGGCTTCTTTACGGACGAGCTGATCGACGTCATCGCGAACAACCCTAAAGTGTGCAAATACATCGATATGCCTTTGCAGCACAGCGAAGACAGCATCTTGAAGCGGATGCGTCGTCCGGGACGTCAGCGGGACGCACGGGAGCTGATTCGCAAAATCCGCGACCGCATTCCGGGCGTATCGCTTCGCACGTCGCTTATTGTCGGTTTCCCGGGAGAAACGGAAGAAGATTTCGAGAATCTGAAATCGTTTATCCGCGACGTGAAGTTCGACCGTCTAGGCGTGTTCACTTATTCCAAGGAGGAAGATACGCCGGCTTCCCGTCTGCCGGACCAGGTGCCGGACGAAGTCAAAGAATACCGCTCGAACGTGCTCATGGAGCTGCAGCGCGAGATTGCAAATGAACGCAACGGCGAGCGCATCGGTCAAGTGCTTGACGTTCTGATCGAAAAATACGACGGACGCAACGACGTTTATGTCGGCCGTTCGCAGTACGATGCTCCTGAGATCGACGGGGAAGTGTTTGTCGGCGGCGGGCAGCTTAAAATCGGCGAAATTGCCAAGGTCCGCATCACCCACTCCTTCGAGTTTGATTTGTCCGGGGAGGTCGTGGCATGAATCTGGCCAACCGGATCACTCTGGCGAGAATATTTCTGGTTCCGATCATCATGTTATTTCTGCTCGTCAACGTGAAGTTTCCGCACATTCGCATCGAGCAGTTCAGCATTACGTACAACCAGATCATTGCGGCGCTGATCTTTATCATCGCCGCCAGCACCGACAGTTTGGACGGATATATCGCCAGAAAACGGAAGCTTGTCACCAATCTGGGCAAGCTTCTCGATCCGCTGGCCGACAAGCTTTTGGTGTCTGCCGTATTGATCTCGCTCGTTGAAATGAACAAGGTTGACGCCTGGATCGTCATTGTGATCATCAGCCGCGAGTTCGCCGTCACCGGCTTGCGGCAAATCGCTTTGCTCGAAGGGTCCGTCATAGCGGCCAGCAAATGGGGGAAATGGAAGACGGCGGCGCAGATTACGGCAATTATCGCACTGCTCATCAACAATTTTCCGTTTGCGTTCATCAACTTCCGCTTCGATATCGTGGCCAGTTGGATTGCGGCTATCATCACGATTTATTCGGGCTTCGACTATTTTATCAAAAACAAGCATGTGATTAATTTTAGCGATCAAAAACAGTAGGGACAGCCTATTGTTTTTGTGCTGTTTGGAGGCGTACCGTGAGAGCTGAGATCATAGCCGTCGGCACCGAGCTGCTGATGGGACAAATCGTAAATACGAATGCGCAGTACTTAGCCAAAGGCCTTGCGGATATCGGCGTGGGCGTTTATTTCCAGACGGTCGTCGGCGACAACGTCTCGCGGATCAAAGAGTCGCTGCATATCGCCAAAGGCCGTGCGGATCTCATCATTTGCACGGGCGGACTCGGACCGACGCAGGACGATTTGACGAAGGACGTGCTGAGCGAGGTGCTCGGACAAAAGCTTGTCATTCATGAGCCTTCGATGAACACAATGACCGAGATGTTCCAGCGGCGGAGCATCCCGATGGTGGAAAGCAATGCGCGGCAGGCGCTGATGCCGGAGCTAAGCGATCCGCTGCCGAACGACACAGGGCTTGCTGTAGGCGTGGCGGTGACGCACGAGGGCACGCACTATATTTTGCTTCCCGGCCCGCCCAAAGAAATGAAGCCGATGTTCGACCGGTATGCCAAGCCTTGGATTGAATCCAAGCTGGACCACGTACAGCCGCTTTACTCGATCATGCTGAAGTTCGCGGGGATCGGAGAGTCGGCGCTGGAGCATGCCTTGATCGATTTGATCGAAGCCCAGACGGACCCGACCATCGCTCCTTATGCCAAAGAGGGCGAGGTGGCGATCCGGCTTACGACGCGCGCTTCTTCGCCTGACGAAGCGATGACCAGACTGCGTCCGCTGGAAGCGGAAATCCGGGGCCGGCTGGACGAGCATATTTACGCGGCGGAGGACATCACCCTCGAGCAGCAGGTGCTGCGTATGCTTGCGGAGAGCGGGCAAAAGCTTGCCGTAGCCGAGAGCTGCACGGGGGGCTTGCTCAGCGATCTGCTGACAGCCGTTCCGGGGAGCTCGCAATCGTTTTTGGGCGGCGTCATTTGTTACTCCTCGGCATTAAAGCATAAGCTGCTCGGCGTGCCGATGGAGATGTTGGAAGGACTGGGCGCACCCGGTGCCGTTAGCGAGGAGACCGCGGCGGAACTTGCGCGGAACACGCTTCGTCTGCTTGAAGCGGACGTTGCCGTGTCGATTACCGGCGTCGCTGGGCCGGGCGAGTCGGAAGGCAAGCCGGTAGGTTTGGTCTACGTAGGTCTCGCGCACCGGAACGGCCAAGCCTTCGCCGTCAAGCTCCAGCTGTCCGGCAACCGCGAAACGATCAAGCTGCGGGCAGCGAAAAGCGCACTCTATCATTTGTGGATAACGATAAAATCGTAGTTGCCAGAATACCCAGAATAAAGTATAATAGATGTTAGCGGAAGAACCGTAACATTTTTGAACCAAACGTGTTACGGTTTTTCTTTTGCCAAGCAAGCGAATGTATGTTCGGAAAAATGCTTGTCAGCCGATTCAAAACACGGTAATATGGTATCAGCAGATAAATCAAAAAGGACGTGATTCTTTTGTCAGATCGGCGCGCAGCCTTGGAAAATGCCCTTCGTCAAATTGAAAAGCAATTCGGGAAAGGTTCGATCATGAAATTGGGCGAATCGACCCATATGCAGGTAGAGACGATCCCGAGCGGTTCGCTGGCCTTGGATATTGCCCTGGGCATCGGCGGATTTCCGCGAGGTAGAATTATAGAGGTATACGGACCGGAATCGTCCGGTAAAACGACGGTAGCGCTTCATGCCATCTCCGAGGTTCAGAAAGCCGGCGGTACCGCGGCGTTCATCGATGCGGAGCACGCGCTGGACCCGTTGTATGCGAGCAAGCTCGGCATTAATATCGACGAGCTGTTGCTCTCCCAGCCCGATACGGGTGAGCAGGCGCTTGAAATTGCGGAAGCGCTGGTACGTAGCGGCGCGGTTGACATCATCGTCATCGACTCGGTTGCGGCTCTCGTACCGAAGGCCGAAATCGAAGGCGAGATGGGGGACTCCCACGTCGGCTTGCAAGCCCGCCTTATGTCGCAGGCGCTGCGGAAGTTATCTGGGGCGATCAACAAGTCGAAAACGATTGCTATCTTTATCAACCAATTGCGCGAGAAAGTCGGCGTCATGTTCGGAAACCCGGAAACGACTCCAGGGGGCCGCGCGCTCAAGTTTTATTCGTCCGTTCGGCTTGACGTACGCCGCGTAGAGACGATTAAGCAGGGCAATGATATGGTCGGTAACCGGACCCGGATCAAAGTCGTCAAGAACAAAGTAGCGCCTCCGTTCAAGCAAGCGGATATCGATATTATGTACGGTGAAGGCATCTCCAGGGAAGGCAGTATCGTCGATATCGCCACCGAGATGGATGTCATCCAGAAGAGCGGCGCATGGTATTCTTACAATAACGACCGCCTCGGCCAAGGACGTGAAAATGCGAAGCAGTTCCTGAAGGAAAATCCGCATATCGCCGATACCATCGAGAAGAAAATTCGTGAGAACAGCAACCTGATTCCGGTAGTGGGGCCGAATACGGATGACCACGAAGAAGAGGAAGAATTGGCGCTGTTTGAAGAGAAAGAATAAACGTTCCGGCACCTTTAATCCCGATTAAAGGTGCCTTTGCCATTTTCAAGGGAGGTACTTGGATTCATGACCGAACAGGAAAGGCCGCCGCTTCAATCGGGGCAGATTACGAAGGTGGAACGACAGCGCAGGGGGCCGCACCGTTATAACATTTATATCGACGAGACCTTTGCGTTTTCGGTCCATGAGGACTTGATGATCAAGTACAGGCTGCTCAAAGGTGAAGCCGTCGAAGCGGCGCAGCTTGAGCAGATTTTGGCCGAGGACGAAGCGCATAAAGCTTACTTGGATGCGATCCGTCTGCTGTCCAGCCGGCTCCGGTCCGAACACGAGATGAAGGCCCGGCTGAAGCAAAAAGGGTATACGCCGGAAATCACGGCTTCGACGGTCGAGCGTCTGGCGAAGGAAGGCTACTTGAACGACGAACAATTTGCCGAGCAGTTGGCCAAACAGCGCCTCGAATCGCAAAAAAAAGGACGGCACTGGATCAAGCAGGAGCTGCAGCAAAAAGGGATTCGCAAAGATCATATTCAAGCGGCGATGGAGCAGGTGGACGAAGAAACGGAATTTGCGATGGCCTACAGTCTTGCGTCGAAACGGTATCGTTCGGAGCTGGAGAAAGATCCGGTGAAGGCAAGGCGGAAAATTGCCGGCTTCCTGCAGCGCCGGGGTTATCCGGGGATGGTCGTTAGCAAAGTGCTGGCGCGTTTGCCTCGAAAAGGACCGGAAGGGGATTGGGATGAAGAGATGTTCCCGGAGGACGAGCAATTCTAGAATATGGAAAACGTAATCATGCACGCACGGAATATCGATTCATTCGGACCGAACACCTTGACAAGCTTCTTTATCAAAAGATAAAATAATCATGTAAACGCGATACACAGAATCTTCCTGAGCAGCCTGAGGGAGATTCGAACAAAGTAAAATCGCCAATTTTTACTTTTTACTAGTGCTTGTAGAATGGATCAAACAACCTGATTATCCCAAGCTTACCCCTTGGAGAAACAACGAGGAGGTGAACTGGATGCCTACGACAGTCATCTGGATCATAGTCGTTCTCGTTGTTGGTGCTCTATGCTTCGGGATCGGTTATTTTATCCGCAAGTCCCTTGCAGAGGCGAAGATTTCCAGTGCTGAACATGCTGCCGAGCAGATCAAGGAAAATGCCCGTAAAGAGGCAGAAGCACTGAAGAAAGAAGCGGTTCTGGAGGCGAAAGACGAGATCCACAAACTCAGAACCGAAGCTGAAAAAGACATTCGTGACCGTCGAAATGAAACTCAACGACAAGAGAGACGATTGTTGCAAAAAGAGGAATCGCTGGATAAAAAATTAGAATCTCTTGAGAAAAAAGAGGAGCAGGTCGCCAACAAGGAGAAACGAATCGAAGAAACCCAAACGCAAATTGATCAGATTTATAAAGATCAAGTTGCCGAGCTGGAGCGAATTTCTGCGTTGACGATGGACGATGCCAAACAAATCATTTTGACCAACGTAGAGCAGGAAGTTCGCCATGAAACCGCTCAATTGATCAAGGAAATCGAACAGCAAGCGAAAGAAGAAGGCGACAAAAAGGCCAGAGAAATCATCACTCTTGCTATTCAACGCTGTGCGGCCGACCATGTGGCTGAAACGACCGTATCGGTCGTAGCGCTTCCGAATGAAGAGATGAAAGGCCGGATTATCGGCCGGGAAGGCCGCAATATCCGGGCGCTTGAGACGCTCACCGGTATCGATTTGATCATCGACGACACGCCGGAAGCCGTCATTTTGTCCGGGTTTGACCCGATTCGTCGGGAGATCGCCCGAACTTCCCTTGAGAAGCTTGTAGCGGACGGACGAATCCATCCGGCCCGCATTGAAGAAATGGTCGAGAAGTCCCGCAAGGAAGTCGACGAGCGGATCCGCGAATACGGGGAGCAAGCAACGTTCGAAACTGGCGTACACGGTCTTCACCCTGACTTGATCAAAATTTTGGGCCGACTCAAATTCCGTACAAGCTACGGACAAAACGTGCTCAAGCATTCCATGGAAGTGGCTTACCTTGCCGGACTGATGGCAGGAGAACTCGGAGAAGACGTGACATTGGCGAAACGTGCCGGTCTCCTTCATGACATCGGGAAAGCATTGGATCACGAAGTGGAAGGCTCTCACGTCGAGATCGGCGTTGAGATCGCCAAGAAGTACAAGGAGCATCCGGTGGTCATTAACAGTATCGCTTCGCATCACGGCGACTGTGAAGCGACTTCGGTCATCGCTATGCTGGTCGGCGCGGCTGATGCGCTGTCCGCAGCAAGACCAGGCGCGCGCCGGGAAACGCTCGAGACCTACATCAAAAGGCTCGAGAAGCTCGAAGAGATCTCTGAATCGTTCGAAGGCGTCGAGAAATCGTATGCGATCCAAGCCGGACGCGAAGTGCGCGTAATGGTTCAACCTGAAAAGGTGGACGATACCGAGGCATTCCGCTTGGCAAGGGACATTACGAAGAAAATCGAAGGCGAGCTCGATTATCCGGGCCACATCAAGGTTACGGTCATTCGGGAAACGCGCGCTGTAGAATACGCCAAATAATTGCATACACTACAGGGGGAAGTGGCGATTATGCCACTTCCCTCTCTAATTCAGCGGAAAGTTACAGGAAATTAAAGAGAGGTAGGGGGAGAGTCCCGATGAAAATACTGTTCATTGGAGATATTGTCGGTTCGGTGGGCCGCAAAGCGTTGAAAACGTGCTTACCGACCCTCAAAAATAAGTATAACCCGCATTGGATTATCGCGAACGGAGAGAACGCGGCGGCAGGGCGGGGCATTACGGCCGCTATCGCCAAAGACTTCTTCGATCTTGGCGTGCATGGGATCACGATGGGCAATCATACGTGGGACCAGAAAGAAATTTTCGATTTCATCGACAAGGAAGACCGGATGGTCCGGCCGGCCAATTTCCCGCAGGGAACGCCCGGAAAAGGGATGACGTTCATCAAAGTGAAAGACATCGAGCTGGCGCTCATCAATTTGCAGGGACGCACTTTTTTGCCTCCGCTCGACTGTCCGTTTGAGAAGGCGAATGAGCTGGTAGAGCAGGCCAAGAAGAAAACGAAATACGTATTCGTGGATTTTCATGCCGAGGCGACTTCGGAAAAACTGGCGATGGGCTGGCATTTGGACGGTAAAGTATCCGCCGTCGTCGGGACGCATACGCATGTGCAGACAAACGATGAACGGCTGCTGCCCCAAGGCACGGTTTATGTGACGGATGTAGGCATGGTCGGCCCGCGAGACGGCATTCTCGGGATGGAACGGAACGCCGTGCTGCAAAAATTTAAAACTCAGCTTCCCGTCCGCTTTGTCGTGGACGAAGGCAAATGGCATTTTCATGCTGTCAGCATTGAGCTGGACCCGGCTACAGGGCTCGGAAAAAAGATTCAATTGATTCGCATGGATGAAGATACGATCTTGTTTGATTGAATTGACGAACAATTCAAATATTTTCGAAAATACCATCTTCGGGTAGAAGGAATTAACTGCAAATTCCTAGAATATGATTAGTACTGGAAGCAATCATCATTCCCGAGGAGGTACTTTTCATGGAAGTATTAAAAGTGTCAGCAAAATCCAACCCAAATTCCGTCGCAGGCGCGTTGGCTGGAGTATTGCGTGAACGCGGGGCTGCTGAGCTCCAGGCCATCGGGGCAGGGGCCCTCAACCAAGCGATAAAAGCCGTAGCCATCGCGCGAGGATTTGTGGCTCCCAGCGGGGTTGATTTGATCTGCATACCAGCATTTACCGATATTGTCATCGACGGCGAGGACCGAACAGCCATTAAGCTGATTGTAGAACCGAGATAATGGCTTTGCTGCTTATAACCGAACGACCAAAGCACCTGTTTACTTCTGTAGACAGGTTTTTTTGGTTTTATTTCATTTTGCTCAGCCAAGCTTGCTCCCAGGGAGGGGATAGCCGATGCATGTGATCGACGGGCACTGTGATGCTTTGCTCAAAATGGTTGAGAACCCGGTCATTGATTTTTTCGATCCTCATGTAAGCGGATTGGACGTATCTTATGCGAAAATGACGCAAGGGGGCGTAAAACTGCAATTTTTTGCGATTTATTTGCCTGAACGTATAACTCAGCCGCAATTTGACCATTACTTGGAATATATAAATATTTTTTATCAGAAAGTGATGCGGGACCCGCGTATGCGGCAGGTGAAAAACCGCGCCGATTTGGAAGCGGTCCTGACAGGCAATCAGACTGGAGCGATGCTGACGCTTGAAGGCGCGGATGCGCTGCAGGGAAACCCCTTGTATCTTCAGACGTTATACCATCTGGGTGTCCGAATGATCGGAACGACATGGAATTACGCCAATTGGGCGGCGGATGGAGTGCTTGAGCCAAGGCAGGGCGGATTTACGCGGCGCGGCAAAACGTTTATTAAAGACTGCAACGATTTGGGTATGCTATTGGATGCATCCCATTTGTCCGAGGCTGCGTTCTGGGACTTGGCGGCGGCTTCGCCCAAGCCGTTCGTGGCGACGCATTCCAATGCAAGAGCCGTGTGCGGACATCCGAGAAACCTGAGCAACGGGCAAATCCGGGAAATTGTCCGGCGGGACGGACGTATCGGCGTTACGTTCGTGCCCTGGTTCGTGCAGCAAGGCCGCCAAGCGTCCGTTGATGGCGTCCTGCAGCATGTCGAGCATATTTGCTCGCTCGGGGGCGGCGGCCAGCTTGTGTTCGGATCGGATTTTGACGGCATCGATCAATGGATTCCGGGACTGGAGCATGCGGGGAAAATCCCGTGTCTGACGGAAGCTTTGCTTCGACGGTTTCCGGAGGAACTGGTGAGAGGGTTCATGTACCGCAACTGGTTTACCTTCCTGCAGCGTCATTTGCCGATTCATTAAAAATTAACATCTGATTTCTAGATATAAGACAACTAAATTATTCTCTAATCGATATGGATTTGATCTAAAAAAGCTATCTATGCATTTTGTCGAAAACCCTTGCTTTTTATGTGTATTAGTCATAGAATTTGATGAGACAACTGAAAGATTTTTTTTATAAAATAATCTTTACAGTTCATGGTTTAGCTGCATGTCAGCGAATTTAAAAGGAGTGGACAACGTTGATTAGCCAATTATCTTGGAAGGTCGGAGGACAACAGGGGGAAGGCGTGGAAAGTACCGACAAAATCTTTTCCACGGCATTGACCAGACTGGGGTACTACTTGTACGGGTACCGCCATTTTTCCTCGCGGATCAAAGGCGGCCACACAAACAATAAAATCAGAATCAGTACGAAACCGATTCGCTCCATTTCCGACGATTTGGACATTCTCGTGGCCTTTGACCAAGAAACGATTGATGTGAATGCGCACGAGCTGCGCGAAAACGGCGTAATCATCGCCGACGCAAAGGTTAATCCAGTCGTTCCGGAAGGCGTTAAAGCAAGACTGTTCCCGGTGCCGATTACGGCGATCGCGGAAGAGCTCGGCACTTCCTTGTTTAAGAATATGGCTGCTTCCGGCGCATCTTGGGCTTTGCTTGGTTTGCCGCTTGAAGTGTTTAATAAAGCAGTAGAAGAAGAGTTCGGCCGCAAAGGCGCTGCCGTAGTCGAGAAAAACGTGGAAGCGGTTCGCAAAGCTGCCGAGTTCGTTCTTGAATTGACTGGCGGTCCGCTGCCGGAATTCCAACTGGAGCCTGCCGACGGCAGACAAAAGCTGTTCATGATCGGCAACGACGCTATCGCTCTTGGCGCAGTCGCTGCAGGTTGCCGCTTCATGCCCGCATACCCGATCACGCCGGCTTCCGAAATTATGGAATACCTGATCAAGACGCTGCCGAAATTCGGCGGAACGGTTATCCAAACCGAAGACGAGATCGCAGCATGTACGATGGCCATTGGGGCCAATTACGGCGGCGTTCGCGCCCTGACGGCTTCTGCTGGCCCTGGTCTTTCCTTGATGATGGAAGCGATTGGCTTGGCCGGTATGACAGAAACGCCTGTCGTTATCGTCGATACGCAGCGTGGCGGTCCAAGTACGGGACTTCCGACGAAGCAGGAGCAATCCGACGTGCTTGCCATGATTCACGGGACGCACGGCGAAATTCCGAAAATCGTTCTGTCGCCTTCGACGATCGAAGAGTGCTTCTACGATGCGATCGAAGCGTTCAACTTGGCGGAAGAATATCAGGTTCCGGTTATTTTGCTGACGGACCTGCAGCTTTCCTTGGGTAAACAAACAAGCGAATTGCTCGATTACAATAAAATCCAGATCAAACGCGGCGAGCTGCAAACCGGCGAACTGCCTGCTCTGGAGGAGCATCAAATGTTTAAACGCTACGAATTCACCGAGAACGGCGTTTCCAAGCGTTCGGTGCCGGGTCAAAAATACGGCATCCACCATGTAACCGGGGTTGAGCACGCCGAAGACGGACGTCCGTCGGAAAGCCCGATCAACCGTAAGAAAATGATGGACAAACGTTTGGGCAAAATGAAGCAAGTAAAAGTAACCAATCCGATTCTGGTCGACGCTCCTCATGAAGAGCCGGATCTGCTCATCATCGGTATGGGCTCCACGGGCGGCACGATCGACGAAGCAAGACGCCGTCTGGCGGACAAAGGTATGAAAACGAACCACATTACCGTTCGTTTGCTGCATCCGTTCCCGGTGGAAGAAATCAAGCCGTACCTGGAAAAAGCGAAAACGGTCGTCGTTGTTGAAAACAATGCTACCGCTCAGCTCGCTTCCTTGATTAAGCTGAACGTTGGCTACGCTGATAAAATTAAGAGCATGTTGAAATATGACGGTAATCCGTTCTTGCCTGCTGAAATCACTAAATACTGTCAGGAGTTGAACCTTGTATGGCAACGTTAAAAGATTTCCGTAACAATATCAAACCGAACTGGTGCCCAGGATGCGGCGACTTCTCCGTGCAAGCGGCTATCCAAAGAGCGGCTGCCAATGTCGGTCTGGAACCGGAACAGCTTGCGGTTGTCTCGGGGATCGGCTGTTCCGGCCGGATTTCCGGTTACATCAACGCTTACGGATTCCACGGTGTTCACGGACGTTCGTTGCCAATCGCGCAAGGTCTCAAAATGGCTAACCGCGAGCTGACTGTCATCGCCGCAGGCGGCGACGGCGACGGCTTCGCGATCGGGATGGGTCATACGGTTCATGCGATCCGCCGGAACATCAACATCACCTATATCGTTATGGATAACCAAATCTACGGCTTGACCAAAGGCCAAACGTCGCCCCGCAGTGCCGAGGGCTTCAAGACGAAATCGACACCGTCCGGCTCCATCGAGTCCGCATTGTCGCCGCTTGAAGTAGCGCTGGCTGCAGGAGCTACGTTTATCGGTCAATCGTTCTCCAGCAACTTGAAACAGCTGACTTCCTTGATCGAAGAAGGCATGAAGCATGAAGGTTTCTCCTTCATCAACGTATTCAGCCCGTGTGTCACGTTCAACAAAGTGAACACGTACGAGTGGTTTAAAGAGCATATCGTTGATCTGGAAGAAACACCGGACTACGATGCTTCCAACCGTGTGGCAGCCATGACGAAAATCATGGAAACCAACAGCCTCGTGACGGGACTCATCTATCAAGACAAGAGCAGAAAAAGCTACGAGGATATGGTTGCAGGCTTCAAGCCGGAAGGTCTTGCGAAGCAAAATATTCAAATCACCGAGCAAGAATTTGAAAAATTGGTGGCGGAATTTAAATAATTTTCCGAATTTTCATAAGCATGCGGCCTTGGGCCGTATGCTTTTTTTATGTCGTGCGGGTATAATAGACTTGAGCTTCATGGAATCTTTTGCATAAGAGAGGGGCACATGGACATGAAACAAGTACCGATCGGCGTTTCCGCCAGACATATTCATTTGTCGAAAGAACATATCGCTTTGCTTTTTGGCGCAGGGTATGAATTAAAGGAGATGAAGGCACTGTCGCAGCCGGGGCAGTACGCCGCCGAGGAAACGGTTGCGGTCGTCGGACCGAAAGGCCGCTTTGACAAGGTTCGCATTTTGGGACCGGCCCGCAGTAAATCCCAGCTTGAAGTATCTCGTACCGATGCGTTTGCTCTTGGGGTGAATCCGCCCGTCCGCGAGTCTGGCCATACGGCCGGAACACCCGGCATTAAGGTCATCGGACCCGCCGGCGAAGTGGAGCTAGAGGAGGGCGTCATCGTGGCGGCGCGTCATATTCATTTTCATACGGACGATGCGGCCAAGTGGGGCATTGCGGATAAACAGGAGCTTACGGTGCGCGTCGAAGGAGAGCGCGGCGTAACGTTCGAGCACGTGATTGCCCGGGTATCCGACCAATTCGCGCTGGACATGCATATCGATACGGACGAAGCGAATGCAGCCGGAATTAAAACAGGCGATATCGGCGTTATTTTAGCCTAAAAAGTCCGGTGAATAAAAAGCGGAGGAGCGGAATCGTTCTGGAGAAGCGGTAGCGTTCGCCTTTGTCTCCGGATTTTAACCACTAAGTGGGTTATAAAATTTTAAGAATCCGGGGACAACAGCGATCGGAAGAATGATACCGCTCACGTAGCGGGGTCTTATTCACCGGTCTTCTATATCCACTCATGAATTTCTTTGAAATGCAGGCTGCAAGCATGATATAATGAAAGGTATGATCTTTGCAGCATACTGCAAGCTTCAGGAGGAATTCATTTCATGACGACAAAAAATAAATCCGAGAAAGATTACTCGATATATTTCCAGCCGCCGTCTCTCAGCGATGCGAAGAAGCGGGGGAAAGAAGACATTCAAGTGCACTACGATTTCGACATCCCGGAAGAGATGCGCGAGATCGGCAAGGACAAGTATTACTTGATTCAAACGTACGGCTGTCAAATGAACGAACACGACACCGAGACGATCAAAGGGCTGCTTGAGCAGATGGGCTACCGGTCCACCGATGACCGCAAGCAAGCGGACATCATTCTGCTCAACACCTGTGCGGTACGGGAAAATGCAGAGGATAAAGTGTTCGGCGAGCTTGGCCATCTCAAGCACCTGAAGATCGAGAAGCCGTCGCTCATCCTGGGCGTGTGCGGCTGTATGTCGCAGGAAGAATCGGTCGTGAACCGGATCTTGAAGAAGCATCCGTTCGTTGATCTGATCTTCGGCACGCATAACATTCACCGCCTTCCGTTCCTGTTGAAGGAAGCGATGTTTAGCAAGGAAATGGTGATCGAGGTATGGTCCAAGGAAGGCGATATCATCGAAAACCTGCCGAAGAAGCGCGAAGGCATCAAGGCGTGGGTCAACATCATGTACGGCTGTGACAAGTTCTGCACGTACTGTATCGTGCCGTATACGCGGGGCAAGGAGCGCAGCCGCCTTCCGCAGGACGTGATTGCCGAAGTGCGCGACTTGGCGCGTCAGGGCTTCAAGGAAATCATGCTGCTTGGCCAGAACGTAAACGCCTACGGCAAAGATTTTGACGATATGAAATACGGGCTCGGCGATTTGATGGACGAAGTGCGCAAGATCGACATTCCGCGTGTCCGCTTCACGACGTCGCACCCGCGCGATTTTGACGACCGTTTGATCGAGGTGCTTGCTAGGAAAGGCAACCTGATGGAGCATATCCATCTGCCGGTGCAGTCGGGCAGCAACGAGATTTTGAAGCGGATGAGCCGCAAATATACGCGTGAGCATTATTTGGAGCTCGTTGCCAAAATCAAAAAGGCGATTCCGGATGTCGTGCTGACGACGGATATCATCGTAGGTTTTCCGGGCGAAACTGACGAGCAGTTCGAGGAAACGATCTCGCTCGTGCAGGAAGTCGGCTACGACAGCGCCTTTACGTTCATCTACTCCCCGCGGGAAGGTACGCCGGCAGCAGGCATGGAGGATAACGTGCCTTATGAGGTGAAGCGGGACCGCCTCATTCGTTTGAACGACGTGCTTAACGTCTACGCCAAGCAGAGCAATGAACGGTTAAAAGGACAGACGCTGGAAGTGCTGGTCGAGGGCGAAAGCAAGAACAATGCCGCTGTATTGGCCGGCCGCAGTCGCACGAACAAGCTCGTTCATTTCGAAGGGCCGAAGGAATTGGTAGGCCGGTTTGTCCAAGTGAAAATAACGGAAACCCCGACATTCTACATCAAAGGCGAATTGGTCGGAGAAGCCGTGGCTCAATAAATCGAATGCAGGGGCGTGACGAATTCTAATGGCAGAGCAAAAATTTACGAATTGCGGCATGGAGCTGTATACGAATACGGAAATGATCGTGCGCGAAGACATTTTGGACAAAGCGAAGGAGCTGGCAGGACTGCTGGCTACCTCGAATGAAGTTCAGTTTTTCCAGCAGGCGGAGCAGCAAATTGCCGGGAACGATCAAATCCAGACGTTGATTAGCGCGATCAAAAAGAAGCAGAAGGAAATCGTCGCTTTCGAGTCGTTCGAGAATAAGAAGATGGTTGAAAAAATCGAGAAAGAAATCGACGATCTGCAGGATCAGCTCGACTCGATCCCGATTGTCAGCCAATTCAAGCAGTCGCAGGAAGATATCAATTACTTGCTGCAGCTCGTCATGAGTGTCATTCGCGACACCATCTCCGATACGATTACGGTGGAACAAGGAACGGTAGCCCGTTCGGGTTGCAGCGAGTAAACAACATTAATAGGAACACCCAATTAGCTCGAAGACCGGCGTGCAGCCCCGAATGGGGGAGGCAGGCCGGTTTTTTTATCGGTTTCGGTTGGTATAATGTGGGGGGAATCACTGGATAATAAGTCGAAAAACTCCTAAGGAGGCACCGCTCGATGTCATTGACAACCCACATTCCCGGTCCGAAAGGCCTGCCCCTTTCCGGCAACTTGCTTGCATTCCGCAAAGATCCGTTAGCGTTTCTCATGAAGGCGCGACAGCAGTACGGAGACGTGGCGCATATTCGCTTCGGACCGTCCCGGCACGTCTATTTGATCAGCGATCCGGAGCAAATTAAAGAGGTGCTGCTCACGAAGCAAAGCGCTTTCCGCAAGGCAAAAGGTTTACAGACGGCCAAAGCGGTCGTAGGCGAAGGCATTCTGACAAGCGAGGGCGAGAAGCATATGCGGCAGCGCCGCTTGATGCAGCCATCGTTCCGCAAGGATCGAATCGGCAGCTACGCCGAGGCGATGATCGATTACGGCGAAAAGATGCTGGCGTCGTGGAAATCCGGAGAAAACCGGGACATTATGGACGATATGATGCAGCTGACGCTGGATATTATTACGCATACGATGTTTGGGACAAGCATTACGAATGGCGTGGACGATATCAGCCATGCGATTGACGTGGGAATGAAATATGTCACGCATAAAGCGACTTCCGTGATCGACATTCCGGAAAGCTTTCCGACAAAGAGCAATCTTGAATTCAAGCAGTCGGCTGCGACGCTGGATAAGGTGATCTTCGGGATTATTGAAGAACGCCGGAAAAATTCGGACGCAAGCCGCGGCGATCTGCTTTCCATGCTTCTTGCGGCCCGGGATGAGGAAGACGGCTCGGGGATGAGCGACCGGCAAGTGCGGGATGAAGTGATGACGATTTTTCTCGCGGGCCATGAAACGACGGCCAACACGCTCTCTTGGACGTGGTATTTGCTGTCTCAAAACCCGCAGGCGGAGAAGGCGTTTCATGAGGAGCTGGACCATGTCTTAGATGGCCGTAGACCGACCTACAGCGACTTGGAGAAGCTTCCCTATACGCAGCATGTCGTCTCGGAGTCGATGCGGCTGTACCCGGCGGCATGGGCGATCAACCGGGAGGTGCAGCAGGAGGTGGAGATCGGCGGAAATACATACATGCCGGGAGATACACTCATGATGAGCCAATATGTCATGCACCGCAGACCAGACTATTACGAGGAGCCTGAACGGTTCAAACCCGAACGTTTTGCGGGCGATCTGCTCAAAAAAATTCCGGCGTTTGCCTATTTTCCGTTCGGCGGCGGTCCGCGGGTATGCATCGGCAACAACTTCGCGCTGATGGAGGCAGCCCTGCTGCTCGCAACAATCGGCAGCCGTTACACGCTTAGGCTGACGCCCGATCATCCTACGGTAGAGCCTGAACCGCTTGTTACGCTGCGGCCGAAGGGCGGCTTGCAGATGGTCGTGACGGCAAGAGGGTAGATATGGGCCATGACCGGTGGCTATCGTTCCCGACATTGGTTCTGGGGCGGGATAGACTGCGCCGGTTCCGGGGAAGCTTTGGGATGTCGGTAACGTTGGCGAAAAGGAGGAGCGGAGGTTGGATATCGTTAAATTTACGATTGATCCGCGCAATGAGGAAGAGCGTGAAGTACTGTTGAAGGAGATTCACGAACACGGCGCTTTGTCGGAAGCGGAGAAGCAACAGCTTGCGGAGGAACTGAAAGAGCTGCAGCCCGAAGCTGCGCCCTGAGGTGGTTTAACAAGCCTGACTATGCAACCGAAACTGCAAGCGATGACTGCCGGGAAGCCTCCTTCGCCGATTGCCGGCGGAGGGGGCTATTTCGTTTGCGGCTGAATTCAGTTTGGGCGGCGGGTATGCTACAATAATCGGGAGAGCGTGCGGATTGAGGTGAACCATAGTTGGAGAAAGACGTATTGACCCGGTTTGGCGTGTCCATGCCGGAGGAACTGATCAAGCGGTTTGATCAATATATTACGGAACAGGGCTACACGAACCGCTCGGAAGCGATCCGGGATCTCGTACGTAAAGTGCTATTGGAACCGGGCGGCTTGAAGGCCGATCAGCTCGTAGCGGGGACGATCGTTATGGTGTACGATCACCATGCGACCGATCTTCCTTTGCAGCTTATCGAGCTGCAGCATCATTACCATCACGACATTATTTCGACGATGCATGTGCATCTGAATCACGATCAATGTCTCGAAATCATTGTCGTTCGCGGCTTGTTGTCCAAGCTTCGGGAGCTGCAGCACAAAATTCAAGTACAAAAGGGTGTGCTTTACGCCGAGCTTTCCGTCACGTATTTGGACGAGCGGGGGACCGAACAGGATCACGCCGATGCCGCGGAGCATCATCATAGCTAGCCATTTTCAAGCGGTGGCTGTTTTCTTTGTTCGCAAAGAAGCGGCCACCGTTTTTATTGGCCGGCTTCGTTTGAAAGTCTTCAATATCGATTTAAAAAAAGAGAACGAGTGACCGATAAACTAATGGTATGGGAAAGAAAGGTGTTTTTTTCTAAGCCATTAATACATGGAAAAGAGGTAACCGGGAATGACGATGATTGGCATTGATCTAGGGACGACGAACAGTCTGGTCGCTTATTGGACGGAGGACGGTCCTGCAATTATTCCGAATGTGCTCGGGGAGCGTTTGACCCCTTCGATAGTAAGTGTGGACGAAAACGGCGAGATACTGATCGGTCAAATCGCAAAAGAACGATTAATTACTCATCCGGATCTTACGGCAGCTACCTTCAAGCGCTATATGGGAACGGAGAAAACGTATCGTCTGGGACCGTATACTTTTTCTCCGGAAGAGCTGTCTTCGTTCGTCATCAAATCGCTTAAGGCAGACGCGGAGGCTTTTTTCGGACATCCCGTGACGGAGGCCGTGATCAGCGTTCCGGCTTATTTCAACGATACTCAGCGCAAGGCGACGAAGCGTGCGGCTGAATTCGCTGGCTTGAAGGTGGAGCGGCTGATCAGCGAACCGACGGCTGCGGCGATTTCCTACGGTCTTCATCAGCAGCAGGACAATACGAAGTTTCTCGTCTTCGACTTGGGCGGCGGCACGTTCGACGTTTCCATCTTGGAGTTTTTCGAGGGCGTGATGGAAGTGCAGTCGATAGCCGGTGACAACTACTTGGGCGGAGAGGATTTTACCCAACTGCTTGTTTCTTACTTTATCGAAACCCATGGGATCGACTTCCAAGAGCTGGATTTTAAAGCCCGTTCCGCGCTGTTCAAGCAGGCTGAAATATGCAAAAGGCTTTTAGGCTCGGACAACGAAGGGAAAATGAGCTTCACGCTGGAAGATCGTACGTACGAGGCGACTTTGAACCGCAACGATTTTGAGAAAATTGCCGGGCAGCTTATGCTGCGGCTGCGTCATCCGATCGAGCGCGCACTACGGGACGCTTCCTTGTCGCCGGACGATCTGGACGCGGTTATTTTGATCGGAGGGGCGACCCGAATGCCGATCATCAAATCGGTGGTTAGCAAAATGTTCGGCCGGCTGCCATTTACCCAAATCAATCCCGATGAGGCCGTTGCCTTGGGAGCTGCCATTCAAGTTGCGCTGAAGGAAAGAAACGAAGCGTTGAAAGAGGTTGTTCTGACGGACGTATGTCCCTATACGCTTGGTATTGAAACGACGAAGCGGATGGGGAACGATAAATTTGACGACGGTCATTTCTGCCCGATTATCGAGCGGAACACCCCGATTCCTGTCAGTAAAGTAGAGTCGTTTTGGACGCTTCACGATAATCAGTCAAGCATACGCGTGATCGTTTATCAAGGGGAAAGCCGGCGGGTGGAAAATAACCTGAAGTTGGGCGAGCTGCTTGTCGAGGTGCCTCCCGACAAAGCCGGTGAGCAATCCATCGACGTCCGGTTTACGTATGATATTAACGGCATTCTGGAGGTCGAAGTCACTACGGTCAGCACGGGCGTGAAAAAGAAGACGATTATTCAGAAAAATCCGGGCAAGCTGTCGGAGCTGGAAATTGAAGAAAGATTGAACCAACTGAAAGACATCAAAATCCATCCCCGGGAAAGAACGGAGAATCGGCTGCTGCTTGCCAAGGGCGAACGGCTGTACGAGGAAGCGCTCGGGGAGAAGCGGTCGGAGATTGCGTTTTTGCTAGAGCAGTTCGAACGGGTTCTCGCCTCTCAAAATGAGTACGAAATCAAAAAGGCATCCTCGGTTCTCCGGAAGCAGCTGGAGCATTTGGAGAGGTGGCGTGACTATTAATGCGAATGTGGGAAATACTGGGGATCGAGCCGACGCATGAGGTATTGGCGATTAAGAAAGCTTATGCCGCTAAGCTGAAAGTCCATCATCCCGAGGACGATCCGACCGGTTATCAGCAGCTAAGGGAAGCGTATGACCAGGCGATTAAGCTGGCGAAGCGGCAGCAGAAACAGACGAGTCATTCGAACGAAGAGCCGGAAGTTTTCGAGACATTAGACGTCAGGGAGGAAGACGGAAGCGAAGCGGAAGACGTTGCAGAGCATGAGGAAGACGAGCTGTATGATGAAGACGACGGACCGCAGCGCATTCCCCGTATGGTCATTTGGCAAGAGCAGGGCAAGGAAAGAGACGACCCTGAAAGCCAAGCAGAGCATTTTATGGAGCGGGTAGAGGAGCTTTACGGCAAATTTCCGTCGCGAATCAATCCGAACCAATGGGCCGAGCTGTTGAATTCCGACGTCGTATGGAACATTAACCTGCAGAACGGCATTTCCGGCCGGCTGCTTGATTTTTTGGAAGAACATTATTTTTTGCCTAAAGAGGTTTGGAAGCTTCTGGACAGCGCGTTTCATTGGAATGGGCTGGTTGCGGAAGACAAGGAAAGCTTCTTGGAACAATACCCCCAAGTATACAGTTACGCTTTTGCGGAATCGTACGAAGTGGCAAACATGGGGTATTCCCTTCTGCTGGGTGCGGGGGAGATCGATCATGAAGCCTACCTTCATTATCGCGAGGAAGCATGGTTGGCTTTGATGCATAATGACTTGGCGGCTGCCAATCATTCGCTGCAGAAGGCTTGGGAACTTTTCGATGCGGACCCGGCCGTGATTCGTTTAGAGGCCGAATACGGCTGGCGCAGCGGGGAGTCGGAGAGGACGCTTGCTATGAGTAATCGTCTGATTCAGTTGTGTCCCGACCAGGTAGACGGCTATTTATACCGTTCGCGCATATGGATGCAGACTGGAAAACTGCCTGAGGCGGTACAAGACTTGCAGCACATTCTTGCACAATTTCCGGACCACATGCTCGCGCTATCGCTGACCGGGACCTGTTATAAAAGACTGGGTGATCTGGAAAAAGCCAAGGAGATGTTCCAACGCATTCTTGCTTTGGATGCGAACGATATCGAAGCGGTTTTGGCCTTGGCGGAAATCAATGCGCTAACTATAAAAGAGTTGAGAGTACGGCGTGAAAAAGGCAGCGGACGCGTTGTTCGGCGGCTTTACGGAGAGTTGGGAAAAGTGCCTCTGCATAAGCGTTTGAAGAATGCCGCTTATTTTTTTGTTTCTCATAAATGGTTCAG
Organism: Paenibacillus tyrphae; assembly: GCF_027925525.1. Classification (GTDB taxonomy): domain Bacteria; phylum Bacillota; class Bacilli; order Paenibacillales; family NBRC-103111; genus Paenibacillus_G; species Paenibacillus_G tyrfis_B. The sequence continues at coordinate 238,609 of NZ_BSDJ01000011.1, forward strand.
TCTGATTTGCATTGTGGCGCTGCATTTCTGGATAGCGAGTTCGTTTGTGAAGCATACGGGGGAGACGCCCTTGGCCTATTGGAGTGAAACTATGAGGCCGGTGAACGTCATGAACGTATCTTCTGCGTCCGACTGGAAGCTTCTGCCTCCGAAAGCGGCTGCCGTGCGGGTCAAGCTCGCCGATGCGTCTTATATGGCTCTTCAAGAAGTGAAGGTCAAAGACAACAGCGGTAAGGAGACGACGAGGTACCTTTCCTTGGACGAGGCCAAGAAGCAGGGACTCCAATCGAACATTACAGGTCATATTTGTATGGGCTATCTCGATGGAGAAGCGATCCTCGTAGTCGGCAATTATAAGCAAGCCAAAGAAATTTACGATTCTCGAAGGATAGAGCTGGAAGGCACTGTTCGCCCCATGCCTGACGAGCTTAAGACGGAAATCGAGAAATGGAAAAACCGAAGCTCGAAGAGCGGGATTTCGAAGCCGCTTCCCCTGTTCGACAACTATATCGACGCCACAACGAAGCCGGGCAAGAAGGCTCTCCCAAGCCTGCCATTGAGGATTTATTTTTATTTGTTCATCTTAGGGTTGTTTTATATTTCGGTGCTGCGGGAGCTGCGGAGAGTTAGCAGGTTCTTCGGCTATAACTGATAAGTGGGGAGAGAACATGCCTATGACCACGGCGGCGGAGAAGGTAATGAACGATTACGTTGAGGCGATGACTTCGCTATGTATCGTCGGGAAATTCGGTGACTATTTTTTGCACAATCCTGAGATGATCTTCGAGCGGCGAAGCATTTTACGGGGGCTGCTCAGGTTTTGGAACCTCGAAAATGCAGAGGACCTTAAACAAAATATAGAGTGGACGATAGCGGAAGGAGCCAGAAAGGAATTTGCGGAGCTGTACATTAGGCTATTATCCGTTTCGGAGGCCGAACGAGCTTCGATCGGACAAAATACCGACGATCCTACACGCAAACATAGGCTGTCCGTTGTCACGCAATATTTGTGGCGCATGCCAACCGTCGGCATAGCGGCGCACGATTATTCCATGGCGGTATACAGAGCCTGTGCTGGACGGAAGCTGGGTTATTTAACGGAACAGGAGAAGTGGGCCTATATCGAAAAGGTCATCCCGAGGGTCAAGGGCGATTTTTCCAGTTGGAAGGACTACCTATTTAGCTTTCATGTGGGCGCCGTCTTTACATCCCATCTCTTGAATGGAGATTATGTAAGCGAAAACAGCGTATTGCTGACGAAACTGCTATTTTCGCGTAACGATTCCTTTCGAAGGGCCACCTTGGGCTAAGCCCTTGGTCGGAAAGGGAGTGTGAAGTCTTATACAAATGTGGAACATTCTAGATATCGAACCGACGAATGAACTATCCGTCATCAAAAAGGCTTATGCGCGGAAATTAAAGCAACACCATCCCGAGGACGATCCGGAAGGCTATCAGCGGCTTCGGGAGGCTTACGATCAAGCGGTTCGCGCGGCCAAACGAAATCTTAAGCTCGATTCATTTCGTGATTTGACGGAGGAGGCTGCCGCCGAGAAAGAAGAAAGCGGGCAAAGCGATCCCGGACAAGACGAGCAAAAAGAGGAAGGTCAGCCGGTTGTTATTCCCTCCCGGATGCTGTTCACGGACCCGGCTGCTAGGGTGAAGAGCACAGAAGAGCGATTAAGTGAGTTTATAGAAAAAGTAACCGTCGTATACCGCGACATCGTGCAAAGGATCGACATGGACTCGTGGCAGAAGCTGCTCTATGACGATATCATGTGGGATGTCAAGCTTCAACGTGAGGTCTACAAACGAATGACCGTGTTTTTAGATCGACACCCCTATTTGCCCAGAGACGTCTGGCAGCTGCTCGAAAGCAGCTTCTGCTGGAAGGAAAAGGCGCAGGACGATCGCGAATCGTTTTCCAGGCAGTTTCCCAACGTGTTTCTTCATGTGTTTGCCGATCCGTATTACGCCACGAGCCTGCGCTTCACTTTCCTTACCAAGGCGGGCGACATCGATTGCGAGGCTTTTCTGAGGTATCGGCTGGGCGCGCTGCTGGCCTTGAAACATAATCACATGGAGCAAGCGGAAGAGATGCTAAACCGGGCATATGAGCTGTTTCCCGACGATCCGGATCTGCTGCGGCTGCAAGCGGAATATTTTCTCCGGCTTGGCACCTTGAGCCGTGCGTTGACTGCTATCGACCGCTGGATTGCTTTGACTCCCGACGATCCGGAGCTGTATTGGTATCGTGCCCGAATTTATGTTAAAAGTAACCGGCTGACCGAGGCGATTCAAGATGTGACATACTTTCTTTCGCTCAATCCGGGTCATCCCGGCGCGTTGTCTCTTGCGGCAAAATGCTATACAAAGCTGGGGGATCCGGCATCTGCACGCGACATGTACCTTCGTCTGCTGGAGCTGCAGCCAGACGACATTGAAGCGCTTGTCTGTCTCGCCGAAGTCGCCCATCCGGAGACTGGACCAACGAGCTTGCCAGCGTCTCCGACGGCTTCGGTCGATCAATTGCCGGCTCAGGATACGGAGCGTGCGGCTTCGCGCCTTCCGGAAGAGCATGCTAGGGCAAATAAATCGTCGTTTTTTTCCATAAAAAATTTGACTCTTATATTGGTATTGGGCTGGTTCTGCTTAAACTTAATTCGGATGTTGTTTCGTTAAAATTTTCCCATTAAAGAAAAAAGAAAGGAGGCCCGGCTGCTTCGTCATGGATTACTACGACCCCGAGGTTCGCGCCCAATTGGCGCTGTATGGCCACGCCATGTCTTCCTTGTGCATGAAAGGACAGATGGCTTTCTCGCTGGCCAAAAACATGCAAGCGGTGTTCGAAAACAAGCGGCGTCTTCAAAGTGCGTTAGAGCTGTGGGAAATTGAAAATTCCGCCGCATTGAAAGCCGAGCTCCAGTGGCTGTTCGAAACCGGGGTGCGGAAAGAGTTCGAAGATTGCGAAATGCTGCTATCGGGGCTTGGCGACACGGAACGAAGCGGCTATTTGGAGTCGCTTCCATCGGGTGAGGCTCATACGGACAAGCTGCACGTCGCGGCCTATTATTTATCACGTCTGCCCGTGAAGGGGATTGCGGCGTTCGACTATTCTTGGTGCGTCTATTTGTGCTGTGCTGGCTATCGTCTCGGCTATTTGTCCGAAGAGGACCAATGGAGAATCGTTTCGATGTGCGTCAGACATGCCCGCATTGCTTATGCAAGCTGGAAGGACTATATCATTGGTTTTGCGGCAGGCGCCGACTTCCATCAAGCTTCTTCTTCCTTAGACTATGTGAAAAAATACAAGGATTTTTTTGTGAAGCTGCTTACGGCACCGGAGAGTCCTTTGGGGCAGGTCAACTTGAGATAAGCGCTTATCTAAGGGACAAAAAGTCGATTTATAAGCTCAAAAACGATTCAGCGCGGCTGCTCTCCTTTCTTTTCATTGGGATGCGGGCGCGTTTCTTTGTCATGAAAATCGCCGCTCGTCCATATAAATTAACGATGACCGGCTGCTGGAGCCTCGATCGGAATGGAGTGAGACGCGAATGAGCGGACAAGCGGATTTGAGCAGGATAACGCTGCATGTTACCGGTATGACGTGCGCGGCTTGCGCCGCACGCATCGAGAAGGCGGTCGGCAAAATGGAAGGCGTGACGGAGGTCAGCGTCAATATTGCTATGGAGCGGGCGGTCGTCTTGCTGGATGCGAAGCGGGTTCGGGTAGAGCAAATCGAAGCGCGCATCGCGCAGCTCGGATTTGGCGCCTGCCTGCTGAATTCGGACGATGGGAAGTCAGCCGAAAGCCGCGAAGAAATTCGTCGCAGCCGGGCAATGTTCCTGCTCTCGCTTGCTTTTACGCTGCCTTTCTTCTGGGCGATGGTCCCGCATCATGTTGTTTCTTTTTCGCCCTGGGTACCCGAGCTGCTGGCGAACCCCTGGTTTCAGCTTGCGCTTGCCGTTCCGGTGCAGTTCGGTTTCGGTCTCCCTTTTTACATCCGGGCCTACGAAGCTTTGAAAAACGGAAGCGCGAATATGGATGTGCTGATTGTTCTGGGCACGTCAACGGCCTTTTTTTATAGTCATTATTTGTTGTTTCATCCTGGGCAGGCCATGATGGGGAGTGGGCACCATAGCCCGTACTATTTCGATACGAGTACCATGATTATTACGATCGTATGGCTTGGCCGGTGGATCGAAGCGTCCGCCCGGAAGCGCACGGCGGATAGCCTCTCGCAGCTTCATGCGATGCAGACGGACACGGCCTGCATGCTGACCCCGGACAGCGAATGCCGGGTCCCGGTAAGCATGCTGAAAGAAGGCGACCTGCTTCGCGTTCGTCCCGGCGAGCGGGTGCCTCTCGACGGTATCGTCGCGCAGGGAATATCCGCGGTGGACGAATCGCTAATCACCGGGGAAAGCATGCCGGTTAAGAAACGAAAAGGAGACCGAGTCATCGGCGGAACCTTGAATGGTTCCGGCGTGCTGGAAATCCGTGTCCTGCACACGACCGGCCAAAGCACGGTAACCCGGATGATTCGGATGGTGGAAGAAGCGCAGAATGCAAAAGCGCCGATTCAGCGCGTCGCCGACAAAATTGCCGCGGTGTTTGTTCCGGTCATTGCCGTTACGGCCGTATGCACCTTTTTATACTGGTACGGATTGGGTGAGCCGGGTGCCGCGGGCGGGGCTTTGGAGAAGGCTATTGCCGTACTGCTGATTGCTTGTCCATGCGCCTTGGGACTGGCGACGCCGGTATCCATTCTCGTTGCATCGGGCCGCGCAGCTCAGAAGGGGATCGTTTACAAGGGAGGAGCCGCACTGGAGCGGCTTCATCAAACGGATATTCTTTTGTTCGATAAAACGGGGACGGTGACGCTCGGGATACCCAAGGTGACCGATGTCATTGCCGCAGAAGGCGAAACGCAGGCCACACTGTTGAGCAAGCTCGCGGGCGCGGAACAGCTCTCCGAGCATCCGCTCTCGCGTGCGGTTGTCGAAGAGGCCGAGAGGCGGGGATTGCGGGTGCCTGACTGCGGCAGCTTCATGGCGGTTCCCGGCCGCGGGGTTCGGGCGGAGGTGCACGGCCGGGGGATCGTCGCAGGGACTCGACGTTGGCTGGAGGAGCAGGGCATCCCTTTTGCGGGAACGGAAAAGGTAACCGGTCCGCTGCGCAGCCAAGGGAAACAGCTGATCTATGTGGCGGTGGACGGCCGTCCGGCCGGGGTCGTCGCTCTCGCCGATACGCTTCGGCCGACGGCAGCATCGGCGCTGCGGCAGCTCAAAAAGCAGGGAATGGACATCCGGCTGGTAACCGGAGATCATGATGCGGCGGCTAAAGCGGTTGCGGAACGGCTTGGAAATGTTCGGTATTATGCGGATATGCTTCCGGACCAAAAGCTCGGGCTCGTCCGACGGCTGCAGAGCCAAGGGAAGCGGGTAACCATGGTCGGCGACGGCGTAAACGACGCGCCGGCGCTCGCGGCCGCAGATATCGGCGTAGCCGTCGGTAACGGAACGGATGTGGCCAAGGCGGCCGCTGATGTGCACTTGTTAAAAAGCGACTTGAAAGCCATGGCCGACGCTGTACGGATCAGTCGAAAAACGATGGTAAATATTTACCAAAATATGGTTCTCTCTTTCTGTTACAACGCTTTGGCGATTCCTGCGGCCTTAAGCGGTCATCTGGCGCCATGGATGGCCTGCACGGCAATGGCATTAAGCTCTTTGACGGTCATTATTAACGCACTTCGGCTGAAACGGGTGTAATTGAAGAAGGCGGGGAAGAGAAGATGGCGATCGGCGTTCATGATCTCACGCTGGCTTTGGTTGCCGGGTTGCTCGGCGCGCCGCACTGCATCGGAATGTGCGGTGCAACCGTCTCCGGCTTTGCACTGCAAGCGAAGGCGAGTCCGCTGCGCTCCGTTCTGGCTTACAATACCGGCAGGATTGTTACCTACGCTGCGCTGGGGGCGTTTATGGGCGCGGTCGGCTCGTTCGTCGATGGTGCGGGAAAGCTGGCGAATGTGCAGGGGGCAGCGAGCTTATTAGGCGGCTGTCTTATTTTGCTATGGGCTTTGCGGCGTATCGCTCTCCCGCTGCATAGACTGGACCCGCATCGGCTGCCGCTTGTCCGGGGGCTTACGGTACGGTACCGGACGGCTGAGGAGGCCGGAGCCGCGTTCGTAAGCGGTCTGCTGCTTGGATTCCTTCCCTGTGGGTTGACCTATGCGATGGAAATGAATGCGGCGGCGAGCGCAAGTCCCATGCATGGCTTGGTGCTTATGCTGCTGTTCGGTTTGGGCACCGTGCCTGCACTGGTTTTCGTCGGGCTGTTTGCGGGCAAATTGAACAAGCGGCTGCGGAGCAAGGCTGCCATGGCCGGCCAATTCTTAGCCGTCTGGATCGGAGTGCTGTCCGTACTGCGGGGCTTGGCTGCGGCCGGATGGATTCCCAGTGTTCATCCCTGGCTTTGGTGATAAATTGTAAGGGATTGTCCCCAAAACCGTCATAAATCAAGTAAAAAATAGCCCGGGGGAGTCATAGGCAGGCGCCGGACGATTCGATACAGTGAAAGCAGGCTAGGGAAAAACCGGAAATTAGCGGACGGCGGCAAAAGGAAAACGGACCTGGAGCGATTGGTCTCCGGCCGTTATTGACACGTCAGCAACGGACGAGCCCGGCATGAGCGGAATGCCTTCGCCGACGTACCGGCCAGCCTCCGTTTCCGTCAGGGTAAAGGGGCTCGCGCCGCATAGCATTTGCGGCATCGAGATGGTGGCGGCCAAGGTCGCTTTGCTCACCGGCCGGCCCGCCGCGTCGTGAAGCGTGACGGTAAACGTGGCGGGCTTCAGCGCTGTGGCCGGGCTCGGGTGAAGCGCTACTTGAATGCGGTAGCCTTCTACCATAAAATCCGAGACCGGCGGGAACTGTGGGGAGGTGGCGGCGAATTGCCGGAAGCCGAACCAAGTCCCGAGGACGATTATGGCACTTAGGCCGAAGAGGCGAAGCCAAGTGGTGTTGGGCATAGCGGCCGTATCCCTGCCTTTCGGGGTCATATCGTTTCATATGTATCCCGGGTCAAGCTCCAATATTCCTTAAAACAAAGGTGGTAATGGTCATGAAGCGAGCCTGGATCCCATTGGCGGCCGGATTGCTGTTGTTAGCCGGACTTACAACGGCTTGCGGCGGGGACAAAAGCGGTGCGCCGACGAACGCCCCCTCCAAGGCGGCAGCCGGCGAAGCGTCTAACGCGGAGGCGATCTACAAGGCGAACTGCGTCTCCTGTCACGGAGCCGATCTTTCGGGTAAAGTCGGTCCCAATCTTCAGAAGACGGGGGCCAAGCTGAGCCAAGAACAAATCACGGCCAAGATTCAGAACGGAGGCGGGGGAATGCCTTCCTACAAAAATACGTTGAAGGAGCCGGAAATTCAGGCACTGACGGAGTGGTTATCCGCCAAGAAGTAACCGAAGGGAGCGCGTCCCGCCGAGCGGACGCCTCTCTTTTTTTGGCTGATCCGGAGGAGAGAAGGCGGTATAGCAGCGGCCGCTTCATGAAATTGTCAAGGTTATCGCAGCAGCGGAGTGTTTTTTCGTTGGAAATTGTGGTATTTTGGTAAACAAACGGTTAAACTATACTGTTGATTCGAAAGGGGTTTGAACAGAAACTATGGCAACTATCATTTTGATTGTTTGCTTGCTTGTTATGGGCACGTTTTTCAGCTTGGCTTTCGTGTGGCTGTTTCAGAAAAAAAAGGGACTTGCCATCAGTTTTACGATCCTGGGCCTCGTAAGCGCATTCGTGTTCTATTACGCCATTTTTCAGGGTTGGCTTGAGCTGCCGGAGCAGTACGGATGAGCGACGGACGCAAGCGTGCGAACGTTTTTCCAGGCGCCGAGGTGCTCATCGTCCTGAAGCAGGATCAGCGGACGGGAAAACTGACGCGCGGCATCGTGAAGGATCTGCTGACGAATTCGGCGACGCACCCGCACGGCATCAAGGTGCGTTTGATGGACGGACAAGTCGGCCGGGTCAAGGAAATCGTCAATCCGGCAACCGTAAAGCCGGAGCAGAAATAATCATGCCTCTCCCTGCGTATCCTGTAGCGTCTGCTATAAAAAAGCGAAGGGGAGAGCGCTTTTATGTCAGTTTGTCCGCTTCCGCCGGTGCCGTACGTTCCGCGACCGCCGGCTCATGCCCACGCGTTCATTGGCTTCACCTCCGTGGCAGTGAGGCATTTCCATGGAGTCGAGATGTTCGTCTATGCAGTCAACGGAGACGGGATGGACGGGCACGTGCACAGGTATCAGGGGCATACAAAAATGGCTATGGGCCACTTTCACCGTTTCATCGGGATGACAGGACCGCCGATTACGCTGCCGGACGGCTCTCATTATCATGAGATCGACGGGCTGACGGACGACGAGCCGTTCGAGTTTAAGCAAAATTATTACAAGACCGTGCTATCGGTCAAAAAGCACACGCACAAATTTGGAGGACGAACGGGAACGGGGATCGGCTATGAGCCTCTGGGCTGGTGAGTTATTTTCTGACGCGGATTGGGATGATCCGGGTCTTTTTTTTGTTGGTCTTGTTTGTTTTGAAATTCAATGTATTCAGATCGACATTGTAAACATAATTCCAATGTGATTGAAACTAAGGATTTGTTGTCTATCCAAGATCATTCCATAAGGCTCGTTTGAATATATTTTAGGATCGTCCAGGAAAACGGATGAAAACATTATTCCAAAATGAATTAAAGTAAGATATACTTAAAAGGACAACGAGGAACGGGGGGAGCAAGATGAAATCATGGCTTAGGAAACTGAGGCCGTTGGGGTCGATCTTTTGGACCTTTTGCAAAATCAGTCCGGTCACGTTCGGCGGCGGCTACGCGATGATCCCTGTCATGGAGCGGGAGGTCGTCGGCAAAAGGCGCTGGATCGAACCCGACGAGATGAGCGGCGTCTTATCGATAGCCGGATCGGCTCCGGGCGGTGTAGGCGTCAACGCGGCGGCGTTCATCGGTTACCGGCTGGCCGGGGTGCCGGGAGCCGCGGTGGCGGTCGGCGGAATGACGCTGCCGGCCTTTTTGATCGTTTTTTTGCTGAGTCTTGTGTTCCGGGAGATCTATGATCTTCCGAAAGTGGCTGCGGCTTTTCAAGGCATTCAAGCGGCGATTGCCGCCTTGATCATCATTTCGGCGTATAACATGGGGAAAAGCTCTGTCGTGGACCGAACGACGCTGGCTACGGCGGCCTTTACGGTCGTGCTGCTGCTTGTTTTTCATGTGCATCCGATGCTGGTTATTTTGATTGGACTTGTGATCGGGCATTTGTTTGTCCGTTTGAAACGAAAGCTTGGCCAGCGTCCACTCGAACCTAAGGACGAAGAACCTCCGGCGGCCGGACACGGCTATAAATATGCGGATTACTTTATTGCGGACGGGATTTAAAACGGGGTGACGGATATGCTATGGAGCTTGTTTGCGGTGTTTCTTAAAATCGGTCTTGTCTCGTTCGGCGGAGGGTATGCGATGATTCCGCTGATTCGGCATGAGGTGCTGGTCCACGGCTGGATGGAGGAGCGGCAGTTTACGGATACCGTCGCATTGGCGGGGATGGCTCCCGGACCGATTGCGACGAACAGCGCCACCTTGATCGGCTACGAAGCCGCCGGCGTTCCCGGTGCGATCCTGTCGACGCTTGGCATGGTGCTGCCGTCGCTGGCAATAATCGTGCTTATCGCCGCGTTCTTTTTCCGAATGCAGCAGCGGCAATGGGTCAAAGCGACCTTCTACGGACTGAAGCCGGTAGTGACCGGGATGATCGTTTACGCGGCCATTCATTTCAGCTTGCCGGGAAGCGGAGCCGATTGGATGAGCTGGCATACGGTCGGGATGCTGATTATTTTGGCGGTATGTCTCGGCGCTCTGATCAAATACCGCCTGCATCCGCTCGCGGTGATCGTCCTCTCGGGCGTGCTCGGAATTGCTTTTTTTCAATAATTCGAGAGGCGTACAGGCTGAGCCCCGTTTGTGGGGCTCAGGCTGTTGAGAAAGTGGTCATTATAAAAAATAGAAAACATACGGAGGTGGGGTATCTACTGGAGGAGCGATAGCGTTCGCCTTTGTCTGCGGGAAATATCCGCTACTAAGCGGCTTCAATCAAAGTTTCCAGCTGACCCGGGGTCCCCGCAAAGTACTCGGACTAAGCTTCCCCGATTCAACTTCACTTTGTGGGGTGGAGCAGCGACCGGAAGTAGATACCCCACCACCTCTTATCCTCTATTACCTCAATTGCCCACGTTCTCAACAAGCTCAGCCCCGTTTATGGGGCTTTCTTTGTGCGGTTATGGTACAATAAAAACCGAATTTGCCGTACGTTGGAGTGAACGAACATGGGAGAACTGCCGATAGATCGCGTTTTAACGCAGTTGAAGGAGAAGCTGAACGAGCACACGAATGCCGTGCTTGTAGCGCCGCCCGGCGCGGGCAAGACGACCCGCGTGCCGCTCGCGCTGCTGGACGAGCAGTGGGTGGCCGGACGCAAAATTATGATGCTGGAGCCGCGCCGGCTGGCTGCGAGAGCCGCTGCCCGGTACATGGCGTCCCGGCTCGGAGAGCAGGTCGGCGAAACGGTGGGTTACCGGGTCCGGCTGGATACAAAGGTCGGACCGAAAACGCGCATCGAAGTCATCACGGAAGGCGTGCTTACGCGCCTGCTGCAGGCCGATCCCGCGCTTGAGGACGTGGCCGTCGTTATTTTTGACGAATTCCATGAACGAAGCTTGCATGCGGATCTGGGCTTGGCATTTGCTTTGGAGTCGCAAGCGGAGCTGCGGGACGACCTGCGCATCCTGGTCATGTCGGCTACGCTGGATGCGGCACCGGTCGCCGCGTTGATGAGCGATGCGCCGGTTGTGGTCAGTGAGGGCCGCAGCTACCCCGTGGAGACGCGGTATTTAAGCAAGCCTGTGGAAGGAAAGCTGGAGCCGGCGGTCGCAGCGTGCATCCGACAGGCGCTGGCCGCCCAAGAAGGGGATCTGTTGGCGTTTTTGCCCGGAGCGGGAGAAATTCGACGCGTGGAACGGCTGCTGCTCGAAGCGGGACTAGGTCCGCAGGTACGGATCGCTCCGCTGTATGGGCAGCTTGCTCAAGGGGAGCAGGACGCGGCCATTGCGCCGAGCGTTCCGGGGCAGCGCAAGGTCGTGCTCGCCACCTCCATCGCCGAATCGAGCTTAACCGTAGAAGGGGTGCGCATTGTCGTCGACGGCGGCCGGATGCGCGTGCCGCGGTTCTCGCCCCGGACGGGCATGACGCGGCTGGAGACGGTTACCGTCTCGCGGGATTCGGCGGACCAGCGTCGCGGGCGTGCAGGACGTACGGCTCCCGGTATATGTTACCGGCTCTGGACGGAGCAGGAGGAGCGCCGGCTGGTGCCTCACCGGGTGCCCGAGATCATGGAAGCGGATTTGGCCGCTCTAGCGCTTGAGCTTGCCGCTTGGGGCGTCTCCGATCCGGCGCGGCTCGCTTGGCTGACGCCGCCGCCTGCAGCCGCCTACGGTCAGGCGGTGTCGCTTCTGAAGCAGCTCGGCGCGCTGGGGAACGACGGAGCGGTTACCGTGCACGGCCGCCGCATGGCCGAGCTTGGCGTATCGCCCAGGCTCGCGCACATGATGCTGCGGGCGGTGCCGCTCGGGCTTGGCGGGCTGGCCTGTGAGCTGGCCGCGCTGCTAAGCGACCGCGACCTGCTTCGTTCCCGGCCAGACTCGCCCAATGCGGACCTGCGGCTGCGCGTGGAGGCGCTTCGCGGAACGGGCGCCGTGCAGGCGGCAGATCCGGCGGCCCGCCGCCGAATCGGGGCGGAGGCCGAGCAGGGGAAGCGTGCGCTAGGTCTGCCGCTTGAGCAAAGAGACGAAGTGAACGCCTGCGGAATGCTGCTTGCTTTCGCCTATCCCGACCGGATCGCGCAAACTAAAGGAAGCGGACGCTTCCTGCTGAGCGGAGGCAGGGGCGGTTCGTTTTCGGGGCCTCAGCCGCTCTATGGCGAGAAATATTTGGTCGTCGCGGAGTTGGATGATCAAGGGGCGGATGGCCGCATCGATCTGGCGGCCCCGATCTCGGAAGAGCAGTTGCGCCGGGTGTTCGCGGGCAATATCGAAACGGAGACCGCGGTCGCGTGGGACCGGACAGCTCAAGCGGTCCGCGCCCGCAAGCGGGAGAAGCTCGGCGCGCTTACCTTGCGGGAGGCGCCGGTGGAAGCCCCGGACCCGGAGCAGGTGCTGAATGCCCTGCTTGAGGGCATCCCGGCCGAAGGCTTGTCCATTCTGCCGTGGACCAAGGCGGCGAAGCAGCTGCGCGAGCGCATCGGCTTTATGCACCGGGTGGACCCGGCTTGGCCCGATGTTTCCGACGAGGCGCTGCTCGCGGGGCTGGAGGAGTGGCTTGGCCCGCATCTGTACGGGCTCAAAAGCCGGGATGACCTGCAGCGGCTCTCGATGGCCGCGATCCTGGACGGCATGCTCCCTTGGCCGCAGCGCCAGCAGCTTGACGACTTCGTGCCAACGCACATTACGGTGCCCAGCGGCTCGCGCATCCCGGTCGATTACAGCGATCCGGCCTCGCCGGTGCTGGCCGTGAGGCTCCAGGAGCTGTTCGGCCTGAGGGAAACGCCACGCATTGGAGGCGGCAAGGTGCCGCTCCTGCTGCATCTGCTTTCCCCCGCACACCGACCGGTACAGGTCACGCGCGATTTGGCGAGCTTTTGGCAGGACGCCTATTTTGAAGTGAAGAAGGATTTGAAGGGCCGCTATCCGAAGCACGTATGGCCAGACGATCCACTGACGGCTTTGCCGACCAACCGCGCCAAGCCGCGCGTATAACTCGCTTTAGTTTTAGAAGGACAAAACAAAAGAGGCGGTACCATGTCCTTCCCATCCGGCTATCCTGCCGGGCGGGAGGGAGACATGGGCCGCCTCTTTCGCCGATTTATTTCCAATTCCGATACCCTTGTGACTGGCCGATTCTCACAAGGATCCAGCCGAAATAGATGACGGCTCCGGCCAGGATCAAGCTGATGAACTTCGGCAGCCAGAAGATGATGAGCGCCGCGCCCGCCAGCATGACCAGGCCGCTGCACACGCGCTTAAGCGTTGTGTCTGCCGTTCTCCACAGCCAGTAGCCGAAGGCGATCATCGCTAGAGCAAAAATATACCCGAATAATCCGCTGATGCCGCCCCAACCGATCAATCCGATAATGCCAATTCCCATCAGGACGAAGCCGCCTATCGTCTGTATGTTCCATTTCAAGTTCATCGTCGTCACCCGTCTTTCGTTCGTTTAGATCTTGTCTCTATTGTATACGAATTGCATGTCCGGTAAAACCGTCCAAAGGCGGTACGGAAGCTGGACTTTAGTCGGGGAGACCGGGCGGATGGGAGCAATCCGGCTTTTGCCACAGATTCGACATGAAATGACACGCGAAACCGTGAAAATGGCGGCTTGGACAGGCGGGCGGCGAGCTTTTTTCATGGGGCTGGGTTATAATGGAGGAAAAAATGCGGCGGAAGAGGACGACATGACGACGAATCAAGCGATACAAGAGGAAGCGGCGACGTTTATAACGTTGTGCTATGAAGAATTGGGCAAAAGCGGCGAGGAAACGCGGCGTCGGCTCGCGGACGTTCGAGAAGAGCTTTCCGGGCGCGGAACTTACGAGCTTACCTACGAGGAGCTTGCACATGGCGCGAGAATGGCTTGGCGAAACAGCAACCGCTGCATCGGCAGGTTATTTTGGCCGTCGCTAAACGTGTTTGATGAGAGAGGCCTGGAGCGGGAAGACGACATTGCGGAAGCGATATTCCGTCATATCGCTTATGGGACTAACGGCGGCATGATCAGGCCTTCGATCACGGTGTTTGCCGCAGAAACGGACGAGCGGCGTATCCGCATCTGGAACCATCAGCTGATCCGCTATGCCGGGTATGAAACCGGGAACGGGATCGTCGGCGATCCGGCTTCCGTCCGGTTCACGAAGGCTTGCATGAGCCTGGGCTGGAGGGGAGCGGGCACGCCGTTCGACGTGCTGCCGCTGGTCGTCCAAGTGAACGGGCGGCAACCCCGGTGGTATCCGATTCCCGAACATTTGGTGATGGAGGTCCCTATTCAACACCCGGAATACGATTCGTTCGCCGGGCTGGGGCTCAAATGGTACGCGGTTCCGTTTATTTCCGACATGATGTTGGACATTGGCGGCATCCGGTATACGGCGGCACCGTTCAACGGCTGGTACATGGGAACGGAGATCGGCGCACGCAATTTGGCCGATCCGGACCGTTACCATATGCTGCCGAAGGTGGCTGAGCTGCTGAAGCTGGATACGTCGACTAACGTATCCCTGTGGAAGGACAGAGCGCTGGTCGAGCTGAATGCGGCGGTTCTTCATTCCTTTAAGTCGGCAGGGGTCAGCATTATAGATCATCATACGGCGGCGGAGCAGTTCCGACGCTTCGAGCAGCAGGAGGAGCGGAGCGGCCGCCCGTTAACCGGGGATTGGACGTGGCTCATTCCTCCGGTTTCGCCGGCAGCGACGCATATTTTCCACCGGTCCTACGACGATCGCGTCGTCAAGCCGAATTATTTTCGCCAAGCTTGCCCATACGACATCATAGACGTCGGCGAAGCCGGGGCACAGGCAGACCCGCCGGCTGATGTGCCGACCAGAGGCTGAGGAGCGGTCAGATGTCCATTTCGTACAGACCGCGGCTTTTCTTATTGTCCGGCATGGCGACGGCGCCGAATTTTATGGATACGTTCGGAGAGCAGCTGTGCCGCAGGCTGGAGGCGAAAGGATTCCGGCCGGAGTACCGGCTGCTGTTCCCTTACGGCGATTGGAGCCGGAAGGCTGCGGCTCAGATGCTGGAAATCTACCGGGATCTGCGGTTGAGACCGCAGGCGGCCGAGCGCTCGATCGGAGGACGCAGGGCGGCGGAAGCGATCCGCAGCGCCTGCGGAGACGGCTTCCCCGTCCTGATCGGGCACAGCGGAGGCGGAGTGGCAGGCGTGCAGGCTGCCGAGCTGCTGCGTCCAGCACTTTCCCTACCGGATATCTTGACAGTGCAGATCGGCTCACCCAAATGCCGGGTAAGCCCCGCAGGTCAGGAACGGGCGCTTTACATACGCGGCATCGGCACGAAGGGCGGTGATCCGATCGCCCGGCTTGGCTCGTGGGGCGGCTGGGTAGCGACAGGCTCCGGGCTTCGTCACCGGTTCCGGTACGACCGCTTCAAGCATGCGCCGGCGTATCGGATCAGCCTGGCACTGACGGGCGGGCATCCGGATTATTTTCGCGGCCACGAGCCGTTCGTGAATCCGGACGGACGAACGAATCTGCAGATCGTCGCCGATTATACGATGGCTTGGCTGTCGGAGCGATGGGATTCGGAAAATGAGGCTTGACATTTATTTTAAATATGTCATAATGACATTATCGAAAGGATAGAGTTGTCAATCTATATAAATGCAGACGCATGGAAAAGGAAGGTGCCCTTATGAAAGCTCTCGTTGTGATCGATTACACGGTTGATTTCGTTACCGGCAAGCTGCCGTGCGGGCAGCCGGCGATCGATTTGGAGCAAAGAATCGCCGAATTGACGGAACGGTTTGTCGAAGGGGGCGATCTGGTCGTCATGGCCGTCGACCTTCATGAGGAAAATGATGCGTACCATCCGGAACACAAGCTGTTTCCGCCGCATAACATCCGTGGTACGGAAGGCCGCAAGCTGTACGGCCGGCTTCACGACGTCTATTCTGCGAGCCAAGATCGCATTTATTGGATGGACAAAACGAGATACAGCGCCTTCTGCGGGACGGATCTGGAGCTGCGGCTGCGGGCCCGCGGTATCGACGAGGTGCACCTGATCGGCGTCTGTACGGACATTTGCGTGCTGCATACCGCCGTGGATGCCTATAATAAGGGGTATAAAATCGTTGTTCATGAGGACGCGGTCGCGAGCTTCAATCCGGCCGGTCATGAATGGGCACTGACTCATTTTAAGAACGTGCTGGGCGCCGAAGTCGTCCGCGCTGCGGATAAAAACGTCTAACGAAGCGAGAGGGGAACTACGATGAGCTGCGACAATTTGACGCTTCATACGGATAAATATCAAATTAACATGATGTACGCCCACTGGTTCAACGGCTCGCTGGACCGCAAGGCAGTGTTCGAGGCTTACTTCCGCAAGCTGCCGTTCGGCAACGGATATGCCGTGTTTGCCGGCCTGCAGCGCATCGTCGAATATATTCAGCACCTGCAATTCGACGAAGCGTCGATCCGGTACTTGGCGGAGCAGGAGGAGAATTACGACCCGGCCTTTCTGGAAAAGCTGCGCCAGTTCCGATTTAACGGTTCGTTATGGTCGGTGGAGGAAGGGTCGCTGGTGTTTCCGAACGAGCCGTTGATCCGGGTCGAAGCAAGCGTCTTTGAAGCGCAGCTGCTGGAGACAGCGATCTTGAACTTTATGAACTACCAGACGCTGATCGCGACCAAGGCGTCGCGCATCCGGCAGGTTGCCCCGGACGATGTGCTGATGGAATTCGGTACGCGGCGGGCCCAAGAGGCGGATGCCGCGGTATGGGGCGCGCGGGCGACGTATATCGCCGGCTTCGACGCCACTTCGAACATGAGAGCGGGTATGATGTTCGGCATTCCGACGAAGGGTACGCACGCGCACGCTTGGGTGCAGGACCACGATTCGGAGGAAGAGGCGTTCCGGAAATTCTCGGCCGCGCTGCCCGATCAAGTCACGCTGCTGGTCGACACGTACGATACGATCAAAAGCGGTGTGCCGCATGCGATCGAAACGGCCAAATGGCTGCAAAGCCAGGGCAAACGGATGAGCGCGATCCGGCTCGACAGCGGGGACTTGGCTTATCTGTCGAAAAAGGCGCGCACGATGCTGGACGAAGCGGGGCTGCAGGATGTCAAGATCGTCGCGTCGAATGACTTGGACGAGAACATTATTTTCAACCTGAAAGCCCAAGGGGCGAGAATCGACAGCTGGGGAGTCGGCACGAAGCTGATTACGGCGGCCGATCAGCCTGCGCTGGGCGGAGTGTACAAGCTGGTTGCCCGCGAGCGGGAGGACGGTTTCGTACCGGTCATCAAAATTTCGGGCAATCCGGAAAAAGTGACGACGCCGGGGATTAAGGACGTATACCGTATCGTTAATCGCGAGACCAATAAGGCGATGGCGGACTATATCGCGCTAACGGACGAGGGCGATGTGGAGCAAGGCAAGCCGCTGAAGCTGTTCGATCCGGTACACCCGTATATTTCGAAAACGGTGGAGCAATACGAAGCGCAGCCGATGCTTCGTCCAATTTTTGAGGACGGCAAGCAGGTGTACGAGCTGCCCACGCTGGAAACCATACGCGAGCATCACCGAAACCAGCTGACCTTATTCTGGCCGGAATATTTGCGCAAGCTGAATCCGGAAGTATATCCCGTTGACCTGAGTCCTAAAGCTTGGGACCAGAAGATGGAGCTGATCCGCCAACATAAAGGATAGGACGGCGTATGCAGCCGTTCTCTCATCGGAGCCTGAACATGTCAGGCTCCTTTTTTTATGCCTGATTCATCCCGAAAGGACATTACTAGCGGTTCACATCTACAGAATAGGTTACGATTTTTGGCAATTGAATGGTTAAATTATGAGTCAGACCAGCATCGTAAAACTGATTGTGTTCAACGGCTCTGTCCACCCATACACCGAGAATCGGGACAAAATATTGATATGATTTGAACCAAAAATAGGTTAGCGTTATATCCAATTTGTATTCATCATAACCGACCGCAGTGTAGTATTCCCTTGTGTTGTAAGGCGACGAAGGATCAGGACCATCGTATTCTTTGGAAGTATCGTAAGGTTCAGTAATCGTATCGGAATTTTTCCCGGTAAGGATGGAGTAGATGGACGCAAGCTCAAAAGCCGAAGTCACGTTTGGTTCAATCGAGGTTATTTTTTTGGACTGCGTAAACGATTGGGCTAGCTTCTGTTTTTGACCTTTCGCTACGCTAATTAACTTATGTTGATCGGTTAGAGGAAGGGAATCGTATTTTTCAACTTTTTTGTTGAGGGTTTTCCAAACCCATGGGCCTACGCATGATTTGATTCGTTCTCCGTTCGAAAGAGGCTCATACCTGCAACCTTCTTGACTGGGATCACTAGACATCGTTGCTTGATTCTTCGTAATAGCGGCGGGGCTTACATTTGGATCCATTGGAATGCTTGAGGGTTCCGCAAATGCTGAGGGGACAAGTAAGGTCAGCAACAACAAGGAGACGGATACAAACTTCAGCTTTCTCATACAATTGACCTCCTACTAATGAAATTTTGTTCGAAGATACTCATGAATTTGATTAATACCAAACAATTCCTTTCATTTAAAATTTTTACTTATGAATATATATTAGTTTAAATTCCTTAAATTGTAAAACGCTTTTTGCAGCTTTAAAGCTAGTGCCT
>NZ_BSDJ01000012.1 GCF_027925525.1 Paenibacillus tyrphae
GCGCCGGCGCAGCCGCGGCCGGCAGCTGCGCGAGCAGCGCGGCGCCGTAGGCGGCCTCGGCCTGCGCGAGGCGCTCCAGCTCGCGCAGGCCCGCGAGCCGCGCGTCGAGCTCGGCGAGCTGCTCGCGCAGCGCCGCGAGGCGCGGCTGCAGGGCTGCCGCCAGCGCCGCGATCACTTCGTCGCTGATGGCGTACGCCTCCCTGCGGTACAAGCTTTTCGCTTCCGCGGCAATCTGCTTCGAGTACGTCAACGTATACTCGTTTCCGAACACCGCGGCCTCGTTCACCTGACCGGCCAGCCATTCCGGCGTAAGCTCCACGTTGATCCGGTCGGCCGCCTCGGTAATGGCCCCGGCCGGCAGGCCGTGGCCTTCCAGCTTCGCTTTGACCGTCTGCTGCACGTGTCTGGCCACCTGCGTCTCCACTTGCGACGCAAAATCCTTATGCAGCGCAGCAAGCCGCTGCTCCCGTTCCGCCGCCGTCTTCGCGGCGGCGCCAAACCAGCCTACCTTGAAGCCGGGTCGGCGGCTTTCCAAATACACGTGCGCGAAGTCCCGCGTCACGGCAGGAATGACGTTGGCGTTGTCCAACACCGCCGCCACGTCTTTGCGCACAGCTGCCTGAAGCTCCGCAGGCAGCGATTCGAGCCGCGCCAGCTCGGCGCCTGCCTCCGCATATTCCGCCTGGACGGCGTCTAGATCCTCGCCGGAGGCAGCGAGCTGCTCCCGCAGCGCTTCTTTTGCCGGCTCATTGCGCTCGGCCATCTTCTCTGCGTGCGCGGTTGCCAGCGCCCGCGCCGACTTCTCGAGGCTGAGCCGCACGAGCGGCTGCCGCAGCTCGATCAACTGCCCGAGCAGCCCATCCAGCTTGCTCCACTCGCTGGACGGATGATTCGGCACTTTGACCGACGTATAGACGATTCCGTTCGGACGCACGCCCCAACTGGCGAACGCTTCGCGCACGCCTTCCTGATATGCGGCGAACGACAGCTCCTGCTCCCGGTGCTTATCGATCATGTTCACAATCAAATAGAGCGGCTTGCCCCACTCTATCATTTTTTTCGCAAACGCCAAATTAATTTCCGATTGCACATGGTTATAATCCATGACATAGAACACAACGTCAGCCAAATGCAGCGCCGATTCCGTCGCCAGCTGATGCGCGTCATCCGTCGAATCGATGCCCGGCGTATCCAGCAGCGCCGCATGCTCTCCCAGAAACGGGATCGGATAGCGGATTTCCACCGTTTCAATCGCTTCACCGTTACGGCAATGCTCCGCCAACTCGTCCAACGGCACTGTTTCGGACCGCGGTTCGCCCATCCCGTGAGCTTGATTGCCGGCCTCATCGTCGCGGTAAATGACCCGCGCCCCGGCTTCCCCGTTCACGATACTCACAATGTTCGCGCTCGTCGGAATCGGACTCGACGGCAGCAGCATATGACCGCACAGCCGGTTGATCAGACTCGACTTCCCAGCCGAGAAGTGCCCGCAAAACGCCAAATAAAGCCGCTCGCTCTGCGCTTTCGCCAACAGCTGCCGCAGCTTCTTTCCGTGCTCTCCGTCCCCCGTTTGCTCTACCTTCGCTAGCAGCCCTTGAACGGCGGCAAGCATTTCATCCTGCGGAGCCCCGCCTTGCAGCCCCTCTTCGTTCCCTGTTTCTACAGACATTGCTTCTGCTATAGTCAATTCGCTTTTCATCGTTTCTCCTGCCCCTGTTCATCCTTCTGTCTAAAACGAAGCGCTTCTCGGCTAGCTTTTGTTTTCTCCACAAAAAGAAAAAACCGAATCGCTTCGGTTTTTAGTGTACCATATTTTCCGTCTCCGGGATAAATATTTCGAAAACATCGCGATGCTGCAAAATCGTAATGTCTTTATCCTTCACTTTCATAACGACAACTTCCGGACGCTGCTTCATGCGGTTCAAGTAATTTTCCGGTACGCTGCCCGACTCCGTTACAACGACGCCTTCAACCTGCTTCTCTTCGTTTTCCTGCAAAGGAGTCTCAAGCACTTTCTCGTAAATATCCGAAAACAGTTCAAAATCGCTGGTGTAAACCGATATGCATTTCATCTCTAATCCTATCCTTTCGTATTACGCCTCTTTAGTTTTTGCAGCTTTGACAGCCGCTTTCGCTTTTGGTATAGGCTTCCTATTCGAGTTCGATTTCATTCGTTTTTTACCTTCTCGGCAAAGATCGATCAGCGGGCAAACCTCGCATTTGGGGTTTTGCGCTTTACAGTGATAGCGTCCGAAAAAAATAAGCCGGTGATGCGTCTGCGTCCATTCTTCGCGCGGCACCCGTTTCATCAGCTTTTTTTCCACTTCGAGCACCGAATCGTTAACCCCGGCAAGCCCGAGCCGTTTGGATACCCGTTCCACATGCGTATCGACGGCTATCGCAGGCACATCGAAAGCATTGGAAACGACGACGTTCGCCGTTTTTCGTCCGACGCCTGGCAATTCCACCAGCTTCTCGTGTTCTCGGGGTACTTCCCCGTTATACTTGTCCAAAAGCATTGCGCACAAAGCCTGAATATTTTTGGCTTTGTTCCGGAACAAACCGATCCGCCGAATATCCTGCTCCAGTTCTTCGAGCGGTACGGCCAAATAGTCTTCCGGCCTCTTGTACTTCTGAAACAACGTGGCGGTTACTTTGTTGACCGTCTCGTCCGTACATTGGGCCGACAACAGGACGGCGATCGTCAACTCGAACGCATTCGAGTGGTTAAGCTCGCAATGGGCATCCGGGAACATATCGGCAATCGTATCCAGTATGGTTCTCGCTTGCGTCTGATTCATGCTCCCTGTCCTTTCTTTCGCCTGTTTCTTACAGTTTACCGAAACACAGCATTCGAATCAATGACTAATGCCGACAAAATGCGAACTTTTTACGAAAAAACCGCCTATGCAGCGAGAAGTTCTCACTACACAGACGGCTCAAACCGGATAAAAGTTTCAAATAAACCGATTAGGGCTTTTCAATTTCGAAAATTTTATCGTCGATCACGTAAACCATGACTTCTTCGTTCTCCATAAACGTGCTTGGGGCCACCGTTTGCGTGCCTTTGTGCAAATACGCTTTGGCGAATAAATTGTACGATGTTTTATCGTTATTCGCCGTCGGCTTCAGAAGCAACTGATTCAGCACCGTATCGTAAGAGGATACCGTCCGCTTCGTCGCGGTCGCCACTTGAATGATCGCCTTATCGTTCGCGTCCCGGATAATCTCCACCCGGTCATTTTGCTTGATCGTATTCAACGCGGCGGACGTATTGGCATTCTGCCTGATGGTGAACTGCTGTCCGACCGTGATCACCTGGATGTTGCCTTGGAAGTCCTGAACGGTCAATGTGCCTGCCGCTACGTCCACATTCGTTACTTTGCCGCGCACCGAATTGAGCAATTGAAGATTATCGAGCTTGGTACCGCTAAAGCTGGCTTTGACATACTCGTCGATCAAAATATCCGAGAAGGCATGGGATTGCTTGCCCGGGTTAATAATTTGATCGTTGTTTTCCACTTTAAACGTTAGCTGCGAGCCTGTCTCGTCTTTCGCGGTGACTTGGTTCGTGCTAGAGTTGGTGACCAGCACTTTGTATACGCCCTTTTTCTTAGCCATCAGGTTTGTTACGAAATCCTGATTCCCTGTAAGCGTCAAACGGATCGCATCGCCGACTTTCAGGTCCGTAATGGTGCCGTTCGTTTTGTTAAACATTTCCACCGGCGCGCCATAATTGACTTTGAACGTTAAGTTCTGCCCCCCGGCGGTACGAATAGTCAAGTCGTTTGTAATATTGCTCGTATTGATTTGAGCGATCGTGCCTTCCACATTCATTGTCGATTCGATTTGCACGATTTTATCTTTGGATACTTTCAGGTCCACTCTTTTCTTGTCGTTGCCGTTGCCTATAAACGTACTCTGGAAGTTTGATTGCTGTACCGGACCGCCCATAAAGCGGATGGTCGTATTATCCGTCAGCCGGTATGCCCCTACTCCGTCGCTCTCGGTGCTGATCGTCACCACTTTGGAATTGGCGTCATAACTAAGGATCGTCGCATATACGAATTGCTTGACCGAACGGCTGGTAACGGAAATTTTGACGATTTTATCGTTTACCAGATCCATCTTCAACTGGTCACCGGATTCAATGTCGAACAAGCTTGGATTCGTCAACCCGTCAATCGTTATAATCGCATTGTCAGCGATATGATAGGCTCCTAGCGAACCGCCTGCTTTATTAATCGTCAAGATCCGTTTGTCGCTGCTTAAGCTCGCCATCGTTCCTTCGACGGATTGGCTAAAATCAGCCGGCTTCTTCACGGAAACAACTTGAAGCTCGTTCGCTTTCACCTCGTAACTGACCGCGTCGCCGACGCGCAGCTTCGAAAGGTCGGTCGTCGTGCCGTCCTGCAGCTTCACGACCGTACGCGCGGTGAGCGTAAACGATTCGTTCTGCCCGGTCCCCTGCTCCAAGAATGTCACTTGGTTTGAATCTTTGTTCAGACTGAGCACCGTACCTTCAGACGTTTTGCTGACCGGGGTCTGCTTTAGTACGATTTGCGAGATCTTCGATTCTTTCAGCAGCGTGTTCTTCTTCAATTCGACGATGCTTCCCGGCGTCAAAGAGCTCAAGCTCAGGCCGCGGCCGTCTTTATCCATCACCGTGACGGTCGGGAACAAATCGTACAGCTCGTTCTTTCCGTTCCGCTGAATCGAGGCCATCATCCGGTCGGTGAATATTTCCGCCAGCGTTCCTTCGTAGGTTTCCATCTTCTGCTGATCGTTGGTGAGTTCTATGTACAGTGCCGCGCCTTGATTTTGCACAAGGTACACTTCGTTTGTAAGCTTAATGTTGGACAGCGAAATCCGGCTGTCGTCTTTGCCGCTATAGAGGGCCGTATCGGAAGACAGCGTGTATTCCGTCGTTTCCCCTTTGGCATTCAGTATGCTAATTTTGCGGTCGGTTACTTCCATCACATATCCCGAAACAACCCGGGAGGAGCGGGAGGTCGCTTCTTTATCCGCCCGGCTTAGGAACGTCGCCATTTGGGCGCGAGTAACTTTATCCTTCGGCTTGAAGCTGTTATCCTCAAAGCCTTGTACGATCTTGAGCGATACCGCCGCGTTGATATAACCGGACGCCCACGACGAGAAATTCTTGCTGTCCGTAAATGACGAAGAGGATTGCGCCTGCTGATTGGCCAGCTCCTGTTTCCCAATGGCGCGGATGACCAGCTTGGCCACCCATTCGCGGGACGCTTCCTTAGCTCCCCAAGCCGTCTTGGCATTTGAGCCGTCTGCCGTTTCCTCTTGAATATTAATTAAGCCGTGGTCAATTGCATAGGCAACATACGGCTTGAAGAAATTGTCTACAGCGAAAGGCAGCGCTGTTCCCGCCTTGCTCTTCGCTACCTCCGATTCGAGGCCCATAAACCGCAGTGCCATAACGATGACTTCCTGCTGGGATACGGAGTTTTCCGGACGATATTCCCCTTTTTCATATCCTTCGATCACCCCGAGAGAAGCCAGCTTGGTGACATGCTTGATCGCCCAGTGCTGGTCCCCGACGTCGGTAAAGCGCTGCGAATTTACGGAGCTTCCCGTCGAAATGTTGCTTTTGGTTTCAGCCGCGGCGGCAAAGACCGGGCTTCCGAACGCCAGCGACAGCGCCAAAACGGCTGCCGCCAATCTGCGTGCTTGTCTGGAATTGATGCTTTTCATGAAATAGCTCCTCTCGATCGACTTATGTTAGTTCATGATGTACGTTAACTTTGGCTGCGTTTGATCGGATGCGGCAGATCCATATGTCCCATCAGGCTTTCGACCTGCTTTCCGTCTACCAGCACTTCGATGGATTTGACTTCGGAAAACTGGAACATCGTCTTTTGCAGCGCATCCAGCAGCATCTCTTCTCCTCCGGATCCTAACCTTCCATCATCTGCGATGGATACGTCAAGGTTCAGTTGACCGTCTTTCAACGCGACACTTTTGTACGTAAACCCTTTAAATAACGGAATCGTTTTGTCGTCAGGGCTTTTCTTCAACTGGTTAAGCGCGGCCAAATATTTGTCCTGATCTTGTTTAAAATTGATCGTCACATCTTTTTGAACCAGTTTTTCAAGCTGGGCATCGCTGTAATACGCTTTAATCTTCAGCTCTTTCTTTTCCGGGTCCACCTTCGGGGTCGACGTCTCCGACGGGGTCGTCTGAGTTGTCGTCTTATCTCCATCCGTCCCAGCCTGTGCAGTTTGTCCGCTCTTGGAGGGCGGTGTTTCTGCGGTGCCTTGTAACGGCGCTTTGCTTGTTCCGCAGCCTGCCAGCAGCAGGGCTGCGATTGCCGCAGCAGCCATTCCTTTTTGCCATGTCTTGTGCATTGTCACCCACTCCTTACTCGAGATTCAACTGCTTCTTGATGGCAGTCACGATGGATGCGGCGACCTTGTTTTGAAATGCATCCTGATACATCAGTTCCTCTTCCGATCGATTCGTCAAGAAGCCGACCTCCAGCAGCACGGCCGGCATGGTGGATTTTTTGATAACGACAAAACGCTCCTGCTTCACTTTGCGGTCCGGAAAACCGGTAGCCTCGACAAGATACTTATGCATCAGCTTGGCAAAATCGAGACTTTGCTCCGTCCAATAATACGTTTCTGTCCCGCCGACGGTTTCACTCCCCGCGGAATTGGCATGAATCGAGACGAACAAATCGGCATCGGCATTGTTTGCCATGTTCGGGCGTTCGTCCAGTTCGATGAACGTGTCGTTCGAGCGGGTCATCGTCACTTCGATCTTCGGTTCTTTCTCCAGTAATGCCGTCACCTTCTGGCCGAGCGACAGAACGAAATCTTTCTCGTGTCGCTTATTCAGCGAGCTGGCGCCGTTATCCTTGCCGCCATGTCCGGGATCGATGTAGACCCGGTAGCGGGTTTTACCGAAAGATACTTTTCCGGTAATTTCCCCGTTTTGCTGCACGGAGGCTAAGCGAAGCTCTCCCTTTTGCGGCAAATCTAATACCATTCTAACGATAGATGCTTCTTTTGAAAATAGCGAATAACGAATTTGTGTGACAAATTCGCTCTTATCCGGCAAAGTTCCTTCGCCTTGCGGATTGAGCTTGGCCATAAGCGCCGGATCAAGCTGCGCGTTAGGCAGGTCAAGAACGACCCGGTCCGGATTGGCCAAACGGAATATACTTGGCTTTCTGGCGCAATCCGACGTTTTGATGGTCAACGTGTCGCCTTGCAGCGAAATCGACTGTACGGTAACCACGCCGTTCGTCGCTTTCTTGTCGCCATCCGTCTCCGGCTTGCCCGCGACCGGCGGCTGCGTCCCGCTCGTTGTCTGCTGGGCCCCGCTTCCCGGCTGATCCGCTCCGTTTGCAGCCCCTTGCACAGCTCCGCTAGAGGCTTGAGCGCCGCCAGACACCGTCTGCGCAGCGCCGTTCGCCGGCTGATTGCCTCCAGCAGCCGTTTGCGTGCCACCGGTCGCTGCCTGTTGACTTCCTGCGGCCGCTGTTGTACCGCCGCTAGTCGATTGCATGCCCCCGGCCGTGGGAACGCAGGCCAGCATCGGCCCGGAACCGCCTTTCCCTGGCGACGTGCCTCCCGTTGCGGGGGTACTGCCAGGTGAGGTGCCGTTGTCCTTCCCAGCTTTCTTTTCGCTGTCCGGCTTATCCCCTGCCTTCACCGTAGCGTCCGGATCGAACGAGGAAGCGGGCTTGCCGTCGGCCGGTACGCTGGGTTCTTTTACCCCTGGCTTGTCCGTTTTTGAAGGAGCCTTATCGTCTTTACTCTTTTCCGGCGTTGCCAGAATAACCGACTGGGTGGGTTCCTCCCATGATACTTTTACCCCTAACTGCTCGCTTACGAATCGTACGGGCAGCATCGTATTGCCCTCGATGATCGTGGGCGCCGCCTCAAGCTGAAACGATTTCCCCCCTGCCGTTGCGTTCTTTTTGTCAATAAACAGCTGTATACTGGTTTCGTCTTTAACTACCGTAACCTTTCGCTGCTTCTCGTCCCATGTAACCTTGGAACCGAGCTCTTCCGCAATGATACGAACGGGCACGATGACATTCCCGTCCACGTTGCGCGGAGCAACTTCCGGCGCGAGTTTTTTTCCATTTAAAACCAACTGAATTGGCGGCGCGGGCGGCTTAGACGACTTCGGCGTAGGTGACTTGGACGGAGCGGCAGCCGAGCCTACGGCCGGCAGCAACAGGAGCGACGCGATCGATAGGGTGAACCAAGCCGTTAAAATTTTCATTTTGCACCTCAAAATCTTTTAATTTTTTTGCTTTATGTAGAAAGCTGGAAGTGATTGCAATTTCCAGCAAACAAAAAGAATACCGTGACGAAAACTACCAATATATTAGACTAAATTCTATCAAAAAAGTTGCACGTTCGGCAAATTTCGTAGAATTCGTGAGGAAATACGAAAAACCGAAGGCTTCTCGCCTTCGGCTTCGGTTCTCGATGATTTTCAGGCAATTTGAACTTGCGACGATTGCTTAAGGAGCTCGCGGAACTGGTCCCCGGAAAGCACTTCTTCAGCAATCAAAATATCAAGCGATTGTTCGAATACGGTTCTATGGCTTTCCAGCATGCGCCGGGTCGCCTCCGTCAGCTCGTCCAAAATCGCGGCATTTTCCTTCATAAGCTCCTGCTTCGTGACCATCTCGCGGTCAATGATTCCGAGCCTTGTAAGCCCTGAGTCCATCATGGTACGCACCATATTCAGCGCCTGTTCGAAATCGTTGCGCGAGCCGGTGCTTCGTCCGCCGTAGAACATTTCCTCCGCTACGGCGCCGCCTAGTGCAACCATAATCTGCTGCTCGATCTCCGCTTTCGTGTACAAATACTGATCTTGCTGCGGATTATGACGCACAAAACCGAGCGCTTTCCCGCGAGGGCTGAGCGACACCTGAGAGACGGAGCCAGGACGTACCAGCTCGGCGGCAATAGCGTGTCCAAGCTCATGAAGCGCGACGCGTTCCCGCTCTTCCTTATTCGATTCACGGTCCGTCTTCTCGCCGAGCATGACCTTATCGACGGCCAGCGACAAGTGCTGCTGTCCGATTGCATCCGATTCGTCGCGCATAGCATATATTGCCGCTTCGTTCATAACGCTTTCCAGCTGTGCGCCGGAGAAATGGAACGTTTCCCGCGCGATGGCGTCCAGGTCAACCCCTTCGGCCAGCGGCTTGTTTTTAGCATGAATGTTCAAGATGTGCAGCCGGCCCTTCTTGTCCGGCAAATCGACTTCGATATGACGGTCGAACCGTCCCGGTCGCAGCAGCGCGCCGTCCAGCATTTCCTTGCGGTTCGTGGCCGCAATGATCAATACGCGAGGCGTATCGCTCGTATGAATCCCGTCCATCTCGGTGAGCAGCTGGTTCAGCGTCTGGTCATACTCCCGGTGCTGGCCGCCGTCCCGTTTGCCGCCGATCACGTCAATCTCATCGATAAATACAATGGCGCTCTCTTTATTTTCCTTCGCGGCGCGCGAGCGGGCTTCCTTGAACAAGTCGCGGATACGGCTCGCCCCGACGCCGACATACATTTCAACGAACTCACTGCCGGATGCCGCCAAAAACACGGAATTCGTGTAATGCGCCGCAGCCTTTGCCATCAACGTTTTCCCGGTTCCTGGAGGACCGGTCAGCAAAATGCCCTTCAGCGGGCGAATACCGAGCTTTTTAATATCGTCGTAACGGATCAGAAAATCAAGCGCCTCTTTCAGCTCGCCCTTTGCCCGATCCTGTCCGCCGATATCGTCGAACGTCAGGAAACCCGGCGTTTTACCGCGCGATTTGCGCTCCGAGCCTACGTTTAGCCCTCCGCGAGCGCGGGCCATATACAAAAAGGTACCCAAGATCGCGGCCATAAATACGATAGGAAACAGATTGACTCCGATATAAAGCAGGAAAATTACAAGTACCGGGATAAAGCCCAGCAAAATCTCTTTGCCGTACTTACTCATTCGGCCACACCCCCAGTTTGGCAGGCGTTCTCGGCAGCATGACATATTTGCTTGTCGTGCCGTCCGATAGCGTAACGTACACGTATTTATCGTCCATCTCGGTGGACGCTTTTATCCCCTCGCCGCCCTGAGCCTGCAGCGTTTTCGGGATTTGCGCATACTGCTTCGTTTCCATGGCTTGAGCCACCTCGAACAAAGCGGAAGACCACCATTGCTCCAACTTCGGTGACGGATCGTTCACGATTTTGAGCTTCAATTCCTTGGTTCCAAGCGTCGAACGACCATCGGTTTGGATCTTGCTATATACTTCACGCAGGTTCGTACCCGGTGCGAGTTTCAATTCCATCCGGGCATCCGGCCCGCTTAAGTCCATAGAAACCAGCTCAACCCCGGAAATGCCGGAGACGACCTTCTGCAGCGGACTTTCCATCGCCAATGTCCGGTAAGCAAAATAACCGCCGAACAGCAGCGTTGCCGACACAAGAACACTCAATACGACAGGCAAGAGACGTAGTTTCATATTCATCAACTATACGTCCCCCTTTCTATAAATTCATGTGAAAAAGCTTCCGACGAAGTTTCCCATCTATACGTTTTAGCCATAACGTAAGTATATCACATCGTATATACGAATGTTGATGCAATGTGTGGCAATTGAATGAATGGCCCTGTGTGCCTTCACTGCTCTTTGGACTCCGCTTGCAAGCGAACCATAAAGAACAGCCGCGGAGGATGCCGCTTCGTTCGGCGTTTTCCGCGGCTGATTTTAGCGTTTGATCGCCGGATCGTGCTACTGAATAGTCAAGCGCAGCGTATCGATCGGTTGGCCGTCCTTAAAAGCGTAATAATCGTAAAAGTGCTGTTCCACTTTTCCTTCCGGCTTCAGCTTGTAAAATACTTCCCAGACCAGCTGGCCGTTGCGGATTCCCGTAGTCGTCCGGAGTACCTTTGCTTCCGGATGCGCCGCTTTCACTTTCGATTCAGCCTGTTCCGCATCGATTCCTGCACTGCCCATTTCCGTATGGATCTCGTCTTGACCTACCCATACATACACCGGCTGCCCGATTTTATCTTCCCCGGTGATAACCGTATACGGCTTCTCAGCAACGAACCGTTCGACCTTATCCGCTTTGGTCAATATCGTTTTCTCGTAAGCGGTAAGGACGGCAGCGCGCTGCTCCGTCCATTCCTTATCCATAATAAAGTTAAAAGCCATACTCATTCCGGTCACAATCACAACTGCCGCGGCCCCGGCAATGATTGTGATCTTCCATGCTTTGCGCACCGGCGGCCTCCTTTCTGCCTTGTCGTGTTGAGACGCTTATAGTGCCGTCAAACGCTCGAAGCTTTGCTGCGCCTCGAATTTGACCTTTTCTTCGTCCATCGTCAGGCATTCGCCTTTTCGGACAACCCAACGTCCGTCGATGCAAACATCCGTTACATCCTTGGAAACGGCAGAATAAACGACGTGCGAGATGAAATTGGTCCGTGGGTAGAAATGCGGCTGATCGATATCAAGCGCGATAAAGTCGGCCTTCATTCCTTGCTGAAGCGCACCGACGTCGTTTAGCCAGATCGAACGGGCGCCGTCGAGCGTGCCAAGCTTCAAAGCCTCCGAAGCGGATACCGCAACCGGATCGCCGGATACGCCTTTATGAATCAGGGCGGCCAGCCGCACCTCTTCGAGCATGTCCAGATTGTTATTGCTGGCGGCTCCGTCCGTACCCAGGGATACGAGAACGCCCGCTTTGAGCAGCTCCGGCACGCGGGCTACGCCGCTAGCCAGCTTCAGGTTGCTGCCGGGGTTGTGCGAAATACGCACGTCGTACCGTTTCAGCACTTCGATCTCTTCGTCTGTCAAGTGTACGCCATGAGCTACGAGAGTCGGACGGGAAAATACGCCGAGCTTCTCCAAATGCGCTACCGGACGCAATCCGTATTGATCGACGTTTTCCTGCACTTCTCTGGCCGTCTCCGACATGTGGGTGTGGATCGGCAAATTCAAGTCGTGCGCCGCCTGCACAATACGTTCGATATAATCCGGAGGGCAGGTATAAGGAGAATGCGGCGACATCATCGTCGTGATGCGGCCGTCCGCTTGGCCGTGCCAATCTTTTGCAAAAGCAATCGCCTCGGCCAGCTTCGCGTCCTGTACCTCCCGCGAGCACAGCCCGATCACGCCGCGCGTAAGGCAGGCGCGGATGCCGCTCTCGACCGCCGCATTCGCGACTTCGTTCATATGATCATACATATCGACGAAGGTCGTCGTTCCGCCTTTCAGCATTTCCAGCACGGACAAACGGGTGCCTGCACGTACATCCTGGGCCGTGAACTTGCCTTCCATCGGCCACATTTTCTCCTGAAGCCACACTTGAAGGGCCATATCGTCGCCGTAACCGCGAAGCAGCGACATCGCGGCATGCCCGTGCGTATTGACGAGCCCCGGCATGAACAGCTTGCCCGAGCCGTCGATACGCTCGTCGTATGAATCCGCAGGAAGCGGCGCCTGTTCTCCGATATATGTAATGCGGTTTCCTTCAATGACCATGCACCCTTGGATGATAGGCGCCTCTTCATTCATCGTTAGAAACGTTCCGTTTTCAATAATTGTTTTCTTCACCGGACACAATCCCCTCCCAATTCAAATACAATCTCGTTTTCAATGTACACCCTGCGGAGTACAAAAATCAAGCTGACTATACCCTCCAGGGGTAATACGCTTACATAGCTAAAGATTCATGAACATATGGTAAAATGGATAAACTAAGAATTGCATTCCGTTGTTTGATTATGTTATTTTTAATTTTGTGTGAATTGGCGCGTTTTTTCTACATATTTCTTTCTTTTAATTTTAATTTCTTGTAAATCTTCAATTACCTGGGAGGCCAAAACTGTATGTTGTTTACAAAAAAGAATGACACCGATTTTCTGCTGCTGCTCATTAAAGCGTCGGAAAATACGCTTGACGCCGCACAGATGTTTCGGAACGCCGTCATGGGTAGCGAGCCGCCGGCTACGTTTTACCCGCAGCTGAAAGAACTCGAAAACAAAGGAGACCAAATCACACACCAAATCTTCAAAGGATTGAACAAAGTGTTCATCACGCCGCTGGACCGCGAAGATATTTTGGAGCTGGCTTCCAAAGTGGATGACGTGCTCGACGGGATCGAAGCTACGATCGCCCGTTTCGATTACTTGAACATAACCGCCTCGGATAAATATATGAAAGAATTTTCCGCCGTGCTCGTTGCAAGCTGTCAGCATATTCTGGACTCCTTCAAGCTGCTGTCCAAGAAAAAATATATGCAAATTACCGAGCACACCGTACAGATCAACAGTTTGGAAAATGAAGCCGACCGCCTTATGAGAGAAGGCATTCGCGAGATATTCACCCACCCTAAAGATCCTTATCACGATTTTAAATTAAAAGAACTTTACGAGCGCCTGGAGCAAACGACCGACGCATGCGAAGACGTAGCCAACATTTTGGATAGCGTAGTCCTGCGGTATTCTTAACAGGACCGTTTTACAATTCGGAACATGGGTACGACTCAGCCTGCCTAGGAGGAAACTATGTTAACCACTATCATAATCATCGTAGCTCTGGCGCTGCTCTTCGATTTTATTAACGGTTTCCATGATACGGCCAACGCCATCGCTACATCGATTTCAACCCGGGCGTTATCGCCCCGTTTTGCCGTATTTTATGCTGCGATATTGAACTTCATCGGTGCGGTCTTTTCCTCGGAGGTCGCCAAAACGGTCGGAGGTAAGGTCGCCAATCCCGCTACGATCGACAACGGCGTATATATCGTTATTGCCGCGCTGTTGTCTGCCATTATCTGGAATTTGCTGACTTGGTACTATGGCATCCCTTCGTCTTCCTCCCATACGCTGATCGGTTCTCTCGCCGGAGCGGTCATTGCGGGAGCGGGAGTCGGGGCGCTCAATTGGTCCGGATTTAAAGAAATCGTGCTGATTCTTGTCCTTTCGCCGATTATCGCTTTCGCAACGGGCTTCGTCGTCATGTGGATCATCCGTAAGCTTATCTTGGTTAGCGGCAACCAATCCCGTTCGAAGATGAATCGTACCTTCAAGAGCTTCCAAGTGCTTTCAGCAGGCCTGCTGTCTTTCTCCCACGGAGGTAACGACGCGCAAAAAGCGATGGGGATTATCGTCTTCGGTCTCGTCGCATTAGGATATCAAAACAATTTAGATGTTCCGATGTGGGTTAAAATAGCTGCTGCGACAGCCATGGGGCTGGGAACCTCCATCGGTGGTTGGAGAATTATCAAGACGATGAGCAAAAAGCTGCTGAAAATCGAACCGATCAACGGCTTCGCCTCGGACTTGAACTCGTCTATCGTTATTCAGATATCTACGCATCTTGGCATGCCGCTCTCGACGACACATGTCATCTCGTCTTCCATTATCGGAACGGGTTCTGTGATGCGGTTTCATGATGTAAAATGGGGGACGGTCACCCGTATGGTCCTGACGTGGGTGATTACCATTCCGATCAGTATGGTTCTTGCTTTTATCATTTATAAAATTTTGTTCGCGCTTGTAGCATAAGAACGGACAAGCCCGGGCAATCCGGCAAATATAAAAAGGATAGAGCTTCAGAACAACGTTCTGTCAAGCTCTATCCTTTTCTCATGTTCGGCAATAAACCGATTATAAAATTCCGGTTAATCCAGATAATAAGCCAGGCTTTGCAGCTCCGTTGTAAAATCGGCATGATGTACCCGCATTTCACTCGGCACTTTAATAATCATCGGTGCAAAGTTCAAAATCGCCTCGACACCAGCCTCCACAAACTGATTCGCCACCTGCTGCGCTTCTGCCGCCGGGACGGTAATAATCCCAATGCGTACTTTTAGCTCTTGGATGGTCGCCTTCATTTCGCTCGTCGACTTGACCTTCAAATTGTTGATCGTATCCCCGATCTTCGATTCGTGCGAATCGAAGACAGCTACGATTTTCATATTATCCTTCAGATAGGCATTATAATTGCATAAGGCGCGGCCCAGATTACCCGCGCCTACCAGCGCTACGGGAATGATTTTATCGAGCTTTAGAATTTGACGGATTTTTTCGATCAAATAATCGACGTCGTAGCCGATTCCCTTCTTGCCGAATTCCCCAAAATAAGCCAGATCTTTACGGATTTGCGCCGGATTCAAGTCCAGCTTTTGCCCAAGATCCTGAGAGGAAACCGTCTGTACGTTCTTTTTGCTGAGTTCGTTCAAAAACCGGAGGTACACCGGAAGCCGGCGCACGACGGCCTCGGAAATTTTCATCGTCTTCATGCTTGGTTCTCACCCATCCACTGCTTTATTCTTGGTACGAGCTGATTCGAATTCATATGCTCGATTTTGGGGCCCGGCAGCGAATACAAGAAATATTTGCCGTAATTCGTGTCGATCACCCGGGTATCGTATATGATGACGATGCCTTTATCCGTAGCCGTGCGCACCAGCCTGCCGAAGCCTTGCTTGAACCTGATAACCGCCTGCGGTACCGACAGCTTCATGAACGGATTCTGGTTTCGCTGCTTGATCATCTCCGTCTTTGCTTCGATCAACGGATGGTTCGGCGGTTGAAACGGCAGCCTGACGATCGCCAAACAGGTAAGCGCATTTCCAGGAATATCGACACCTTCCCAGAAACTGCTTGTGCCCAGCAGAACGCAGTTCGGACTGTTCTGAAACAGTCGCGTCAGCTTGCTCCGGTTGCTGCTGTCCACACCTTGGCCCAGCACGCCAATACCGAAAGGGCTTAACATCTCTTTCAACGCGCCATGAACCAGCTTGAGCATCCGATTGGACGTAAACAATACCAGCATCCGGCCCCGCGTTTCCAGCGCCACCTCGGCAAGCGACGGCACGAGCCGATCGACGAACTCCTTCTCGCTGCTGGCTCCACGCAGCGTAGGGAAATCCCGAGGGATGGCCACGAGTGCCTGATCGCGGTAATTAAACGGCGAAGGAAGCTGAACGGTTTTCAGTTTGCCATCCGCCCCGTTTTCTCTTAAGCCCAACTGATCGCACGTATAATCGAACGATTTGCCGACGGATAGCGTCGCCGAAGTCAGAATGACACTATCCTTCGGTCCGAAGAAATGCTGCTTCAGCATCTCGCTGACGTCAATCGGCACGCAGAACAGCTGGAGCGACCGGTTTCTGCTGTACGTCCCGGCTTCAAGCCAATAGACATAGTTCGCATCCGGCATCGTCATGAAGAAATGAAGCGAATCCCTGTGCCGGTACAACTCCTTGACGGTCCCGCTAAGGTCCGTAATCAAACTTTGGACATCGTATTCGTCCTGCACCTCTTTGATCTCCGAGATCAGCTTGTCGAGCGGCTTCAGAGCTTCCCCGAAGTTCAGCTGCATGTTCTCTTCGAGCACTTCGAGCTTATCCCATCCCGTGGGTAGTGAGTCTTTTTTGACCCGATAGACAAGGCCATTCCCTTCCGATTGGGACGGGTCGCTTCGCGAAGCCAGAAGCTGGTACAGCAGCTCCGTCAGTTGATCCCATTCTTCCTTCAACTGCAGAAGCTTCTCGACAACGCGGTCAATCGATATGCACCAGCCTTGAGCACGCTCGTCCTCGAACCGCTGCAGCCGAATCCGCAGATTGGACAATTGTCCTGAACGCGCATCTTTATAAAGCCAGAGGAGCGTGTTGGACAAACCGTGATAATGCAGCTCGATCCCCAGATGCTTACCGGCCACTTCCTCGAAGTGATGGGCTTCGTCGATAACCAAATGCTTGTATCCCGGCAGCAACCGGTTTTCCGCTTTCATATCGGTGAACAGCAGCGAGTGGTTGGTAATGATAACATCTGCGGTGTTCGCCTCGTGACGGGCGCGGTGATAGAAGCATTTTTTAAACCACGGGCAGGCGCGGTTCAAGCAAGAATCCGTATCGCTTTCCACCGATTGCCAAAATTGTTTTCCTTTATTGGCGAAATGAAGCTCTTCTTCATCCCCATGCTTCGTTTCTCCCAGCCAGACAAGCATTTGCCCGGCCGTAATCCGGTCTTCCTTGCCGTGTTCGAAGTCCAGTATATTCATTTTGTGCTCGAATTTGCGCAGGCACAAGTAGTGGCTCCGCCCCTTCAGAACGGCCGCCCGGAAGCCTACCGGGAACAGCTCGTGCAGCAGTGGCACATCCCGTTCTCTGAGCTGCTCTTGAAGATTGATCGTATGCGTGCTGACCAGCACTTTCTTGTCCTGCTTGAGCCCGTAATATAGCGAAGGAATCAGATAGCCGAGCGATTTCCCCGTGCCTGTGCCCGCTTCGATCATCAGGTGCTTGCCGTCTTCGAAGGCGGTCTCTACCTCGCTGAGCATTTGCACCTGAGATTCTCTATCCTCGTAAGCGGCAAAACGCTGCTGAAGCTCTCGCTTAAGCTGATCGTAGAATGCAGGAAAATCATCCGGCAGCCGCAGGATATCTTCCTCCTCCCGCACCGGCTCTTCTTCTCCCCATTCTCCAACGTTCAACGCAAATTGGCGGAAATAACGATCCAGATCCGGATCAAGCGGCTGATGCAGCTCTTTATATTGCCGCATTTCGCTCACAAACCAGCCGAAATCTCCCGCCGAATCGGCAAATATCAGCTCCAGCCTTTGCAGAGTAAGCAGCGGAAGCGATTGAAACCGTTCCATGCAACGGAGCCAGATCAGTGCTGTGACCTCGGCATCGCTATCCGCCTGATGCGGCCGTTCATGTTCGATACCGAAGGCGTGGCAAACCATCGAAAGCTGCAGACTCGACAAGCCGGGAAACAAAACGCGCAGCGCGTCCATCGTGTCCAATACGCGTCCGTCGAACGGGAAGTAACCGTTATCGTCCAGCGCCCGCTGCAGAAAAGCAAGGTCAAAGGCAATATTATGACCCACCAGAACTGCGTCTTGGAGGAGAGGAACCATCTCGGCAATAACCTCTTCTATCGCGGGAGCATCCTTAACCATTTCGTCGTCGATTCCGGTAAGCGTTGTAATTGAAGAAGGTATACTTATGCCCGGATTGACGAGAGAAGTATACCTGTCGGTCATTTCATGGTCGTTTATAAGAAAGAGCCCGACTTGGATAATGCGATCCGTCGCCGTGCTCCCCGTCGTTTCAAAGTCTAAAACTGCAAATTTCATCGGAGTCGTGTCAATCCCTTCATTCCCACTCTTCTCATAAGCATACCAATACTGAGGGAAAAAGGGAATAGCAAACTTACCCTTTTTACAAAAAAACAGGAACGAACATTCGGTTAATCCGTAGGCCGCGACATATCGAACACAAACTGAAGCCCGCCCTTTTTCTCGCAGCAAACGCCCAAATCGAGCAAAGGCTGAACACTGGAAGGATCGGTTCGGTAAGCCATATTGAACAATTCGCACGCTTTGTCCATATTGTGCAGCTGCGCTTGGATGCACCCCATGGCATTAAAGGAGATCGCTTTGAGTTGCATGTTTTCGGTTAGCCGAGATAAAAATTGAAAATGCAGGTAGCTTTCTCCGGCTTCCCCCTTACGCAAGTAAGACATGGCCAAATAAATCCGTGCCAAATTAAAATCGGGTTGGAGCCGGATCAACTCGTCGAATTCGGCAATCGCCCGGTCGAACATATGGAGCTTGTAGTATCCTTGTCCCCGGATAAACAAATCGGTTCGTTTGCCTGAAAATTCGGGATCGAGCGGATCGGCTCCCGTACCGTTCAATGAAATGCCGGCTATGCTTATCAGCTTGCTCCATTTCTCTTCGAACTGCAGCCATTCTTCAATGCAGGCGTCGCTCATCGCCTTCAGAGCCCGCAGCTTTTCCTGCAGCTCCCTGCGTGCGGCGCCTTGGGAGGACGGGTATTGCGAGATGACTTCATCCAGCATTTCGTTCATGGAAGCAAAAAGATGATTAAACATCGGCCGTATCCCACCTTTGCTTCTTTTCCCACAGCAGCTTTAAACGTCTTCGCCGCAGCTGTGGCGCCCGCTGTGATCGTATCTACATTGTGCGTCTACCCGTCCCGTTTCATTCTCGTTTAAAGGACCGTGGAATGAATTTCTTCCTTCAACACGCCGACGACTTGATTGTTCTCGCCCATAATGGCAATGCTCGGGGTATGCTTACGGGCTTCTTCGTCCGATAACATGACATACGATAAAATAATGACAATATCTCCGGGGTGGACCATTCTGGCCGCAGCACCGTTCAAGCAAACGACGCCCGAGCCCCGCGGTCCGGGAATAATATAGGTCTCGAATCTGGCGCCGTTATTATTATTGACAATTTGGACTTTTTCGTTAGGCAGCATGTCGACCAAGTCCAGCAAATCCTGATCGATCGTAATGCTCCCGACATAGTTTAAATTGGCTTCCGTTACGGTCGCACGGTGAATTTTTGATTTTAACATGGTACGAAACATGGCTGACGCCTCCTACGTTTTTGCACTCTCGGAACACTGTCCCTTAAGCTGTCGGGTTACGAATGGCTCAATGAAGCAACGGGAGCATGAAGTATCCGATTATCAATCAAGCGCGTTGCCCCGAAACGGACGGCCACGGCGATAATAATTCTCTCGTCGCTGTTCCAAAAATCCACTGGAGACAGATCCGGATAAGACAGCAGCTCCACATAATCGATATCGGCCAAAGGCGCGGACTGAACATGCCGAACGACCGTCTGCCGCAGCTCCTCCGGGGAGATCGCTTTTTGACGAGCCGCGAGCTGCGATTCCGCCTCTTCCAGGGCTGCGGAAAGGACAAGGGCCTGTTTTCTCTCTTCCTCGCTTAAATACACATTGCGCGAGCTCATCGCGAGTCCGTCTTCTTCCCGGACGATCGGACAAGGAACGATGGTGACAGGGATGTTCAGATCGTACACCATTTGCTCGATGACCGCTACCTGCTGGGCGTCCTTCATCCCGAAATAAGCTTTATCAGGCTGAACGATATTCAGCAGCTTGGTAACGACCGTCGCAACGCCGTCAAAATGCCCGGGCCGGGAAGCTCCGCACAGACGCTCGGTTACTCCGGAGACAGAGACCATCGTTCGGGTCGGCTTCGGGTACATCTCGCTTATCTGCGGGAAAAATACGATATCTGTCCCAGTCTCACGCGCGATGGCCATATCCCTTTCCTCATCCCGCGGATACCGTTCCAAATCTTCGTTCGGTCCGAATTGCAGCGGATTGACGAAAATGCTCAGGATAACTACGTCGCACTCTTTGCGCGCAGCGTCGAGCAGCGAGGCATGGCCTCGGTGCAGGAAGCCCATCGTCGGCACGAAGCCGATGCGTACGGCCGGGTTGGCAGCCCGTTTTGCTTTAACCAACTGTCGTAATAATTCAATCTGATGAACAATCTGCATCGGTAATCAAAGCTCCGTTTCTTATTCTCTATGTGCTGCTACCGGTTTCCCGCCACCGTACAAGGACTCCGCCACTTCGTCGTCCATACGGAACGAATGCTCCGGCCCCGGGAAGCTGCGCTGCTTCACGTCGTCCACATACTGGCGAAGCCCGCTGCGGATCATTTCGCCGACATTCCCGTAGGTCTTCACAAAACGCTTCGGATGAATGTCCGATCCGTAGCCGAGCGCGTCGTGAAATACGAGCACCTGACCGTCGCAATTTTTGCCGGCGCCAATCCCGATGGTCGGAATGGACAGCTTGCTCGTCAGATTTGCGGCCACTTGGTCGGTCACCAGTTCCAGCACGATGGAGAATGCTCCAGCCTGTTCCAAGGCTTTGGCGTCGTCGAGCAATTTTTGCGCTTGAGCGGCTGTCTTGCCCTGGATTTTATAACCGCCAATCTGATGAATCGACTGAGGGGTCAGACCGAGATGGGCCATCACAGGAATGCCGGCTTGCACAAGCGCTTCGACCGTCGGCGCAATCTCCGCTCCACCCTCCATCTTCACCGCTTTGGCCAGCCCTTCCTGCATAATCCGTCCCGCATTCCGCAGCGACGCGTCGATGCTGCCGTGATACGTATTAAACGGAAGATCTGTCACCACAAAGCTGGTCCGAGCCGCACGCGTTACCGCACGCGAGTGATAGATCATATCGTCCAGCGTGACGGGGACCGTCGAATCGTAGCCGAGCACGACATTGCCCAGCGAATCTCCCACAAGAATCACATCGATGCCGGCTTCCTCCGCCAGCATAGCCGTCGGGTAATCGTAGGCCGTCATCACGCTGATCGGAATCCCGTCTTCTTTCATTTTTCTCAGTTTGGCCGTCGTTACCGGTTTACGCATGTCCATGATTAACACCTTGCCTTCCGGGTTAGAATGGTTCAGGGTTCCGCACGCTCGGGGAGCATTTCCCTCTGCCGTCCTTCCTCCTGATAGTATTGCGATAATCGGCCGGATTGTTGCAAAGAGCAAAAAAACCTTTCAGCCCATACGGAGGCTAAAAGGTTCACATGTCCTTCTCATATGATCCTTCTGTCTCGGTCCGGTTAGGCTCAGAGCAGAATCCGACATATTGCTTGGGTAAAGCTATTCAGTTGTTCAAGCAAAAAAACATACGGTTGAAGTACAGCTCCTTGCGGATACCGTCTTCGTACCGTACATTATACCAAAGTTTTCAACTTGTGTCATCCAAAACTGATATCGGCGGAATACAGCTTTTTTACCGATCCGTCTGCTAGGCGAAGCTGTAGAGCGCCATGCTCATCGATACCCTCGGCAAATCCTTCGAATTCTCCTTGAGGCGTCCGGCAGCGGATATTCCGGTGAAGCGATACGTTCAGCGCTTCCCATAACAATTTGATGGGAGCAAAGCCTTCCCGTCGGTACAAATCGTACAACTGCTCCCACTCCAGCAAAAACCGGCTGAGCACTTCGATTCGGTCCACCTGACGGCCTGCCTCAACGGCAAGCGATGTGGTCGTATCCCGCAGCTCTGGAGGAAAATCGTCCGATTGCAGATTCACACTGATGCCGACTCCGGCGATAATGTGCTGCAGCCGCTCATCCTCGGCGCTCGATTCGAGCAAAATGCCGGCGACTTTCTTGCCGCCGACAAGCAGATCGTTAGGCCATTTGATCCCCGCCTCCACACCTGTCGCGCTGCGGATGGCCCGGCATAAAGCGACGGCAACGAGCAAAGTCAATTGAGGAGTGAATAACAAAGGAATCCAAACCGGCTTCAACACTAGGCTCATCCAAATGCCTTTTCCGACCGGAGAATGCCACTGGCGTCCCATCCGGCCTTTCCCGGCAGTTTGCTCTTCCGTCAAAATAAGCGTGCCTTCCTCCGCACCTTCCGCGACACAGCGCGCCGCGACGATTTGCGTCGACTCCACTTGGTCGTAATATTTCACGAACCGGCCGAACCGTTCCGTTTCCAGCTTCAATTGCAGGCGGCTCATATCTAGCCTGTCCGGCTTGGATAACAGCCGGTAGCCTTTGCGCGATACCGCTTCGAAGCGATATCCTTGCTGCCGCAAACGCTCGATCTGCTTCCAAACGGCCGTCCGGCTGACGCCAAGCTCCTCGCTCAACTGTTCGCCAGACAAAAATTTGCCGTCCGATTGCTCGAACAGTCCGATCAGTCGATCCGTCATCATTCATCGTTCTCCTGCATTTTATCGTATTGCTCCCGGGCTGCTGAAAGCAGCGTTTCTTTGTCGTTGCGGAGTTCGCCGAGCGCAGCAGCTTCAAGCAATCGGTGCAGCAGCTGGCCGGTCCACGGACCACCTTTGACTCCCAGATAGCCCATAAGCTCCTTCCCTCCAACAGCCAGCTCTGCAAGAGCCGAAACGGGCATCTGTTCCAGCCATACAGAGCCCAATCTTCTCCACACATCCACGGCCCTGCCTACCTCGACGTTGTTAGTCCGAATCGGGACGGACTCCAGCAGGTAAATCTCCCTTAACGTACGGAGCGCAGAAACGCCATAGGTAAGCGCGGCGGCGATCCATCCTCGTCTCAAGTAGGATTCTTCGTCCCATTCCGTCGCATCATCTAATCGGGATACAAGAGCAGCGTGCGCGCCAACGATTCGTTTGACCGTCTCCATCTGCTGTCTGGAGAAGGTTAGCTTGATCATATCCTCTTCAACACCTGCCGGATCGGCTCCCAGTCGAATGTAGATCAAAGCGAGCCGCTGCTCCATTTCCGTTAACCGAGAGAGAGGCGGCCACTCCGTCTCCTTGTCCAGCCCGGACAGCAGCAGCTCCTGCTTCACGTGACGCAACGCCCGGCTTTCCGCGAGCAACTCCAGGGCCCGGTTCGGATCGCTGCCCCCAACCATGCGCTCCAGCTCCGCCCGGATACGTTCCATGGCGATATGCCGCAGCAGCGAAATGCCGGAGTTCAGAGCGTCCCAGGTCGCTTGTTCCACCCTCAGGCCGTATTCCGACGCAAAACGGAGGCACCGCATCATTCGCAGCGCATCTTCCCCGAACCGCTCTTCCGCTTGACCAACGCATCGAAGCACGCCGCGTTCCAAATCCTTCAGGCCATCGAACGGATCGATCAGATCGCCGCTTTGATCGATAGCCATCGCATTCATCGTGAAATCACGCCGTTGCAAATCCTCGGTCAAGCTGTCGATATACTCCACCTCGGTCGGGCGGCGGAACGCTTCGTAACCGCCTTCTCGCCGAAACGTAGTCACTTCGTAGGGCTTCTTGCCGATAACGACCGTGACCGTCCCATGCTGCAAGCCGGTGGGCACGGTACGCTCAAAGAGCCCCTGCACCTGGTCAGGATGAGCGGAGGTGGCAATATCGTAATCCTTTACGGGACGCCCGAGCTGTTCGTCCCGAACGCATCCACCAACCAAATAAGCCCCGAAGCCCGCCTCGCACAAGCGCCGGACAATCTGCATGGCCCCCTGCTTTAAAGTATCGCTCATGTATGTAATCCCGCTTCCTTTGTCAGCAATTAAGCGGATTTTCCCGAATCGATTCCGGGATCGGCCGCTCAAGCACCCGATAATACAACTCTTCATACTGCCGCGTAATCAGATCGTTGCAGAACGTGTAGCGCGCCCGGTACAAACAAGCATCCACCGTCTTTTTGTACAAGCTTTCGTCCTTCAGCAGCGCAATCGCATATGCCGCCATTTGCTCCACATCGCCGATGTCGGCTAAGTAACCGGTTTCCCCATGAGTAATCAGCTCAGGAATACCGCCGGCATTCGATGCGATCGTCGGCACGCCGCAGGCCATCGCCTCCAGCGCAACCAAGCCGAAGCTTTCCTTCTCGGACGGAAGCAGCATCAGGTCGGCTAACGACAACAGTTGGGCGACGTCGTCCTGCTTGCCGCAGAACGTCACCCGATCCAATAGTCCGAGCTCCTTTACCTTGCAGAGCACCTTGGACAGCTCCGGGCCTTCGCCTACAAACAGCAGGCGGGAAGGCACTTCTTTACGGACACGGTCGAAAATGTCCACAACATCCGTTACCCGCTTGACCGGACGGAAGTTGGAAATGTGAATCAGAATCTTCTCGTCGGGATGCGCAAACTCCTTGCGGAGCGATGCCACTTCACGCGGATAATATACCCGTTTGTCCACGAAATTGTAAGCCAAATCGATCGGCTTCTCGATGCCAAGCAGCTGCCGCGTCTCCTGGATCAAGTCCTGGGATACGGCCGTCACCGCATCGCTTTGGTTGATTGCATAGCGGATCAGGTCGCTTAGCGATTCGTCCTGCGCCAGCACTGTAATATCGGTGCCATGCAAAGTCGTCACCACTTTCAGCTCCGGCCCGACCATCTGCTTGGCAAGCAGGGCGCAAACGGCGTGCGGAATGGCGTAATGGACATGAAGCAAATCCAGCCCTTCCAGCTTCACCACCTGTGCAAGCTTACTCGCCAGAGACAAATCGTATGGCGGATATTTAAACACGTAGTAGTCGTTCACTTCGACTTCGTGATAGAAGAT
Source organism: Paenibacillus tyrphae (assembly GCF_027925525.1). Lineage (GTDB taxonomy): Bacteria > Bacillota > Bacilli > Paenibacillales > NBRC-103111 > Paenibacillus_G > Paenibacillus_G tyrfis_B. The sequence goes on from NZ_BSDJ01000012.1 coordinate 24,886, forward strand.
GTTGCGATCGAACTTTCCAAGTCGAAAAGGCATGCTGTGCGTAATAAAATGAACCTCGTGCCCTTTTTCCGCAAGCAGCTTGCCGAGCTCGGTGGCGACGACGCCCGAACCCCCTAGCGTGGGATAGCATGTAATTCCGATTTTTAACCGGTTCATTGTTTTCGAGCCGCCTCCTCTTGCTCTTGAATATGGTCACGCTTTTTTAGAACAGTTCTGTCAAGTAAGGCAGCTTGCTGATAAAGCCTTCCGCATAACGGACCCCCCGTTTTTGCCCAAGCAGTGAGTCCCGGGCTTCCACCCGCTCCAGATAGCCCTGGTTCAGTGGTGTGCGTACGATTTCGTTCCCGGCACCCGAGCCCGAAGTTTCGAATTGGCTCCGGTATGCCAGCAGCGACAAACGCTTGCTCTCATAGTGGGCGGTCACGTCAACCATCACGTCCGGTTCTATCACATCGTTAATAAAATAAAAGTAGCTTTCTTCTACCGTATGCGCCGGGTGATCGGGCAAGTACCGTCTCAGCTTGGCATTGAACAACGCTTCCTGTACCAGCTTGCTGCAGGCAATATGGTCCGGATGTCGGTCCTCCCAATACGGGGCGAATACGACGCGCGGCTTCCATGTGCGGATCTCCAGAGCAATGCGCTCCACATACTCCGGCAGCAGATAAAGTCCGCGGTCCGGCAGCTGCAAATTGGTGCGCACGGTCAAGCCAAGCGCCTCCGATGCCGCCTTGGCTTCTTGTTGACGCGTTTCGATGGTACCGTTGGAGGACATTTCCGCCAAAGTCAAATCGCAAATGCCGACCTTAAGCCCGGCTGCCGTATGCTTCGCAATCGTACCGCCCATACCGATTTCCGCATCGTCCGGGTGAGCACCGAAAATGAGCAAATCTAGCGACTCGTTCATTGGTCGATTCCCGGCTTGTATTTATGTACCAGCTCCCGCCAGGCGAAGTCCCCCCGGTCGAGCGCTTTAACCAAAATTTCTGCTGTCGCGATATTGGTCGCGCAAGGAATCCCTTGAACGTCGCACAGACGAAGCAATGCGATAATATCGGGCTCGTGCGGCTGCGCCATCAGCGGGTCGCGCAAAAAGATAATCAAATCGATTTCATTGGTCGCCACCAATGCCCCGATCTGTTGGTCACCACCTAGCGGACCGGACATAAAGCGGTTTACCTGCAGGTTCGTATTTTCCATAATTCGCGTGCCTGTCGTTCCGGTCGCATACAACGTATGGTCTTGAAACACATTCTCATAAGCCGTAACGAAATTTACCATTTCTTCCTTCTTGCGGTCGTGTGCGATAAGTGCGATTTTCAATGCCATAGGATGGCAGCTCCTCTCTAAACTCCTATAAAACGAGGACACTCGAGCGGTCCTCTTCGGCCCGGCCCCATGTCCTCTTTCGTTTTTAATCGATAAAATGTTCGAAGCCGTAAACCATACCGGTATATTCCATGACTTTCTGAACGGCTACCTTCACGCCAGGCATATAACCGGCCCGGTCATAAGAGTCGTGACGGATCTTCAAGGATTGTCCGAACGCACCGAAGATGACCTCCTGCTGGGCGAAGATGCCCGGCAGCCGAACGCTATGAATCCGGAAACCGTTGTAGTATCCTCCGCGCGAGCCTTCGATTGTCTCCACTTCGTTCGGATTGCCTTGACGCAGCTCCTGACGCGCTTCGGAGATCAGCTCCGCCGTCTTCACGGACGTGCCCGAAGGCGCGTCCAGCTTCTGGTCGCCATGATACTCGATAATTTCCAGATGAGGAAAATATTTAGCAGCTTGAGCAGCGAATTTCATCATCAGAATGGCGCCGATCGAGAAGTTCGGAGCGATCAATCCGCCGATCCCCGCTTCCTTGCACTGCCTGTCCAGCTCGGCAATATCTTCCGGCGTAAAGCCGGTCGTCCCCATGACGGGGCGAACCTTATGCTTTATAGCCAGTCGGGTATGCTCTACCGCCGAGTGCGGAGCCGTAAAATCAACCAGCACGTCGGGTTTCGTTTCCGCGAGAGCAAGCTCCAAATCGTCCGTAACCGCAATGCCGCAAGCATCCAGGCCGACCAGTCTGCCTGCATCCGTTCCTACAGCGGAACGGTTAACCGCAGCGGCCAGCTCCAGCTCCGGATCGCCCAAAACCAGCTTGACGACCTCGCGCCCCATACGGCCTCCCGCTCCGGCAACCGCTACTTTGATGATTGGTTTCATATGATTTCATTGTCCTCTCCGCTTAGGTGTCGATCATTGGCACTTATAAGGTAACGCTCATATATTCCTTCCACTTTTGCCGGTAGTCCGCGAGCAGCCGCAAGCCGATGGAATGCTGCGGATCCAGCCTGAGCAGTTCCTGAATGGCCTGCACGGCCGGAGCGAACTCCCGAAGCCGGGAATAAGCGACACCCAATAGTAAAAAAGCTTCCTGCGAAAGCGGATCAAGCTTCACCGCTTGCTGCAGCAGCGACACCGCCAGCCACAGCCGTTCGTCCGATTCCTCGAACAGCTTCTCTGCTTGAAGGGTCATTTGCCGCGCCTGCAGATGCTGTAGATGGAACGTGTAATGCTCATCCTCCGGCTCAAGCCGTACCGCTTGGCTTGCATGCGCCGCCGCTTTATCCAGCTTGCCGCTGCGTGCGTACGTAATGGACAACTTGTAATGGTACGCCGCGCATTCGGGATTCGTCGCAATCGCACGTTCGAACCAGGTAATGGCCTGTTCGAAGTCGTGATTAAGAATCGATTCGTACGCTTTCTTGATTGCCTCTTCGCCTTTCAACTCCATCATCTCCTTCCTCAGCCAAGCCGGAAGCAAGCCTTCCCAGCCGACATGAGAAGTGCAAGGTGATGATACAGTATATGAAAAAGATCAAGCGTCCGTGTTAATTTTCGTCCAACGGTCCGCGTCGCGCGTCCGGAATTTGTGCATGACTTTATCATGCGCTTCCGTCAAATCGATGCCTAGCGAATTCGCAAAGCAAATGGTAATGAACAAAATGTCGCCAAGCTCAAGCTCGATGGAATTTTCTTCCTCCGTCGCTTTTTTGGGCTTCTCGCCATAATGATGGTTTACTTCCCGCGCCAGCTCCCCTACCTCTTCCGACATCCGGGCCAGCATCGTCAGCGGTTTGAAGTATCCTTCCTTAAACTGCGATATGTATTCGTGCACCTCGCCTTGGAGGTCCTTTAATGTTTTCTCGGACATACCGGGAGATGTTCACCCACCTTATTATCAGATGACTTACGGTTGTGCGAGACAACCGTATCAGTACCATGTTAACGCAAAGTGAGGGGGAATGACAAATTTTTTTTGCTTCTTAAAACTTTTTCATTTACTTTATCATGAAAAAAAGGGCAACGCGATAACCTAAGAGAATGTTACTATAAACATCTTTTCGAATCGAGGTGGATTTATGCCGGAATCCCTTAAAGCACATCTGAAAAACATCGTTCCCATCATACTCGGAACAGCAATTTACGCGTTCGGACTTCATTATTTTGTGATCTCAAACGAATTGATGGAAGGCGGAGTGACCGGGGTCGCCCTGCTGCTCTCTTATATTTTCGGGCTGCCGCCGTCCTTGACGACTTTAGTTCTGAATATTCCGCTTTTTTATTTGGGATGGCGCATTCTGGGCAAAGCATCGATGGGGTATACAGTGCTGGGCACTTTATCCGTATCGTTCTTTCTATGGGTAATGGAGCGGCTCATTCAGGCGGGATGGTTGGTTCCGTTCCGGACGGAGCACGATTTCTTTCTGGCAACGGCGTATGCCGGGTTTACGCTCGGTCTCGGTCTAGGTATCGTTTTTCGGTACGGTGGAACGACCGGCGGTTCGGACATTCTGGCGAGAGTCGCGCACAAACTGAAGGGCTGGAGCATCGGGCAAGTAATCTTGATCATGGACGTCGTCGTCATCGGCGCCTCGCTCTTCTTTCTCCCGAAGGAAAAAATCCTATATACCTTTGTCGCTGTGTTCATCGCTTCGAAGATGATTGACATTCTTATTGAAGGGGCGTACGCCGCCAAATCGTTCATGATCATCACCGATCACGCGGATGCGGTCTCCGCGGCCATTGCGAAGGAATTGGACCGGGGCGCGACCTTGTTCCCTGCGATCGGAGCCTATTCCAAGCAGCCCAAAAACGTCGTCTACTGCGTCGTAGCCCGGAGCGAAATGAAAAGGCTTAAAGACCTTGTCCGCTCCATCGATCCCCTCGCATTTCTCATTATTACGGAGGTTCACGACGTTGTCGGTGAAGGCTTTAAGCCAAACTAAACCTTATTTAGCTTCCCGGCTTTTCTTGGTCAGGACGGCGGACCGGAACAAGGCCGCCGTTTTTTTGGGATAACCGCCAGCCGGCAAAGGCGAGCGATGCCAAGATGACGGAACCGATCGTCACAATCCATAGAATCGGGTTCTGCTGTTCGGGGTAAGGCAAATAGGCGGTCGTTTCCCGTTTTAGAAACAGCTTATCCAGCAGGCCGCGGATCGGAGGAACCGCATTGAGCACGTTGCGGTACAGTTCGCCTTCCCCTTGAGCCTGGAGCTTAATGAAAGTTGCAAGCGAATCGAGCTTCTCGACGTCGGTGGGACTGCGACTGATAAGCAAGCTCGGGCGGATCAGGCCGATATGCTGATCCAGCAATGCCGCCCCTTTTCGCACCTCAGCTCTATTTTTATCGGTAGCGGCCTTTTCGAGCAAGCTCACGTCGTCGGAGAGCAGCTTGTCATACTGCAGCCATAATGGCGTATGAGGGTGCGTCAACGCATCCGCTGCGAGACGAATTTTGCCTGCCGCCATCAATCCTTCCTCCGGCTTGAAGCTTGTCGCATTGAACACCCGCTTAGCATCCGTAACGGCCCTCGTCAGCGCGTTCATCCCTTCGATTGATGTGAGGCCTTCAAAGCGTATTTTCGGTATTTGATCGCTTAGCTGCTGAAGCGCCATCAGACTTCCCGGAACGTCACCTTGCTTTGCTTTTTGATACAGCTCTTCCGCCGTCTGGCCCAGCAGCTCTATCTTCTGCACCTGCTCCGCCGAGGGCTTGGACGCCGACGTTTCTTTTGTGCTTTTTCCCTCCCCGCACCCTGTTGCAACCAGCATTAAGCTGACGGACAGGGTCAGCCAAACCCCGAACCTGCGCCATCTTCGAGCCTTTCCGACCATTGGGACATCCCCTCCTAAGTTCATCCTATGGAGAGAAAGTGCCGATTAGACCGACTATTTGGACGAGGTTCTTGCCGGCCGAAGCTCTCTAACGAGCCACAACACGAGCGCTACAGCAACGCTAAATATACTCAATGCCAAAGTAAACGTGGCAATTTCAGATAAGTTGTCCTCCAGCACTTTCGGCAACCACGGATAAACCCCTTGCCCGTAATCCATCATATCATTCAACAATACCCAGCATGCGACAAGAATAACGGATAGCCAACGGTATCGGTACAAGCGAAAGTACAGAACCGCTTCTGCTGCCATACCAAGATGGGAGCATACCAGCATCCAATCCTGCCACACAAGACTATCTCCCTTATAAGCCCCGGCAAAAATGATCGCAACGGCCCAAATCCCATATTTAAACGAAGTCACGACAGCGAACGCTTCAACAAAGCATCTCCAGCCGCTTTTCTTTGGTGGATTCAAAGTGCCGACCGGCGAACGATAATGGTCCAGAAGCCAATAGGCTACCGCCCAAGTAAAAAACAAACTGGCGGTAGGGCTATCCGGCACAAATGGCAAATAAAGCGGCGACATTTCAACAGCCGTATAGACTAACTGATTGCCATACCATATATAGCCGTATATTGTTCCAAGCAGATTAATCCAGAACAAACTCCATAGCATGAACCGGCTGCTCAAAAATTCGCGCGAAAACCAGTATGACAAGCTCCTTCCCAACAAAACGTTTCCCTCCAGCTCCTTATGTGTTCAACCCCGCTGATCCATAGCTCCCTCGATTTTAAAAAAACCTGACCGCGCTTAACGGTCAGGTTCGGTTGGTTTATTTACTTGCTTTTTGCTTGGAGAGCCAATCGGCCAGTTTGTCGATGTCAGCTTCCGTCAAACCTTTTGAGATGTTCGCATCATATTGGGCTGGCATGCTGCCTTGGCCCTTCTTGATGATGCCGAGTATCTCGTCCTTCGAATGCTTGTCGCCTACTCCGCGAAGCGCCGGAATTTTGGCGGAAGGCATTCCTTTTAGTTCGCCGCCATGGCAAGAAAGACAAGTGGATTTTTGGTAGATCGCTGCCGCCGGGTCATCCGGAGCAACGATTGCCGCAGCTTGCGCAGCCGGTTTCTTGGCTCCGCCGCCGCCTTCTCCGCCAGCTTTCCCTTTGTTGGCATGCATTTCCTCTTCCCGCTTGATATGCTCGGGAATCACGTTTTTCTCTTTCAGTTCCAATTGATAGTGATGCCAGGATGTATACGTCAGATAAGTGACGGCAATCAGGCTCAAGAACATCAGAGAAGAAGCGATCGGACGCTTATAAAAGCGTCTTTCTTTCCCCGTATCCAGGAACGGCGCCAGCAACAGCCCGCCGAAGAGGATACCTGGAACGCCTACCGTACCGAGCACCACAAATTGGTTCGAAGTGTACGGGTATTTCAGCAGCTGGTACATAAACAAGAAGTACCAGTCCGGCATCGGGATAAATTGCGTGTTCGTCGGATCAGCAGGATAACCGAGCGGAGCCGCTTCGGACATAACCAAGGTCAGAATCCCGACCAGAACGACAACGCCAACCATCCATTCTTTTAATAGAAAGTTCGGAATAAATACTTCCGATTTTCCGGGATAAGCGGAATAATCTTGGGGAATCATCCGTGACGACTTGGCACGAACGCGCGAATCCCCGACGTAAACGATTTTTTCGTCAGTTTTATGACCGTGAGCCACGATTCGCCCTCCTTCTCATTTTCTCATGAATACCGGCTCAGCAGGCCTCACCGGTTCTTACAGCGGACCGGAAATCCCTTGCTTGCGGATCATGAAGAAGTGTCCGGCGAGCAGGGCAAGCAAGGCTCCCGGCAGGAAGAACACGTGCAGAGCAAAGAATCTGGTCAGCGTCTGAGCGCCTACGATCTCGCCGCCCTGCAGAAGCGTCTTGGCATACGGACCGATGAACGGCGCCGACTCAACGATCTTGAGCGTAACGCTTGTTGCGAAATAGGCTTTGTTATCCCAAGGCAACAGGTAACCCGTCAAACCAAGTCCCAACATGACGAAGAAGATGAGCATACCTACAACCCAGTTCATCTCCCGAGGCGCCTTGTAAGAACCCGTAAAGAAAACGCGGAGCGTATGTAAGAACATCATCACGATAACCAAGCTGGCTCCCCAGTGATGCATGCCGCGGACAATAACGCCGAATGCCACTTTATGCTGCAGGTAATCGACGCTCGCATAGGCATTGATAATATCCGGCACGTAATACATGGTAAGGAACATACCGGACAAGATTTGTATAACTGTGATAAAGAATGTCAACCCGCCAAAGCAATAGACGAATGCGGAGAAGTGGTGCGCCGGGTTTACGTGCTCCGGTACCTCATGGTCCGCTACGTCCCTCCACATCGGCGTGATATCCAGACGTTCATCAATCCAGTTATAGACACTTTTAAACATCTGATGTTACGCCTCCTTATTACACCCGTTTGTTCGGACCGAGCTGACCCAGGTACACAAAACCCTGTTCGATCTTCACTTCGTATTCGTCGAGCGGCAGCGGTGCGACGGCCAAGTTTTTGCCGTCTGCGGTATAGTGGGCGCCGTGGCAAGGACAGTAATATTGATCCTTATACTCCGGACTGCCGTTCCAGTTGACCGTACAGCCTAGGTGCTTACACGTCGGATTGAGCGCGAAGACCTTGCCGTCCTTCCCTTTGGAAATCCACGCCTCAAGCTCCGGTTCGCTTTCGTACCAGCCATCCACTTGATGTACTTTAAATTTAAAGGATTTCGGCTCGTTCGTTACCTTCGATTCTTCTACAACCTTAACCCATTGAGCCTGAGCTTTAGGCTGAAGAACCGGATCCACCGCAAACCGAATCATCGGAACCAGCATCCCGGCCCCCATGAAAGCTCCAGCTCCGCCAAGGGTGTAGTTAAGAAACTGGCGTCTGGACATTTCACGACGCGCCACTGGCTTCTCACCGTGATGCTGCGACTCTTGATTCGAGTGATCGTTCATTTTCGTTCTACCCCCTTTTGCAACATATATCAGTCGTTCGACATAACTTTACACCATATACTAGGACATAACTAATAATAGCTTACGTCTCTGGGTGCGTCAAGAATGAAGACAGGCCATTCCGGCGTGTAATTCTGGCCGCTGATAACAGTGTTAACGAAATTGTCACAACTGCCGGAACACCCTGAAAACGAGGGCTCTTGCATAGAATTTGCATAGTTCCCACAGATCATACATGCTTCACAACGTTTGCCTTCCGCTCCATAAAGCCATTACCTCTTCGGTAGCCCGTCTTTTCGCGTCCGAGGCGGATTGGCGCAGCTCCTCCGGTGTAAATCGAAGCAAAAGATCCGCTTTTCCCCCCAGCTCTTCCGGGTTTAGAACAAGCTCTTCCCCCGATTTGGCCGTCACGATCACCACATACCGGAAACCGGCTTCTTTAAGCTTACCACAGGTTTCTCCAAGGAACGCCTCTCCCGAACTCGACGGAACGAAGTGAATGGCCGGGTAGGTAACGGTTCGGCCTTTAAACGGGATCTCCAATAAATCGAGAGCGTCGCGCAGCCGCTCAAGCTCGCTTGCCGCCTGCCACGGCGCTTCGGTTCCCCGCAGTCCGGTTACCGGTAACAGGCACGTGTCCAAGTAAGGACGAAGCTCCTCCCACTGCGTTTCTTGAATTTCGCTGAATTTCATATGTATCACCTTCTTTCCTGATCTTTACTTTAACATAGAAAAAAGACATATGAACGGGCTTCATATGTCTTTTCGCAAAAATGACACGTTTGTGTTCCGGACTGACTTGAAATCGTCATTTCCCCAGAGAGCGCAGCGCATTGAGTTCGGTCGTTAGGGCAATGAAGGATTGTTCGTCTCCCTTGGCCAGAGCTTGATCGATCTCTTTATATAGAACCTGCTCTTTGTAGTTACGCAGTGCTTCATCAAGCAACATTTCAGCAAACAAACTCAGCATCATTTCGTTCGTCACATTCATTTTGCCCATGAGAACCTACCTCCAAACCGGGTCATGATTATTTCGATTCATTCCAGCATTCCCTTACTTCCGTTCCTTCCGATATTCCTCGCCCTTTAAGCAGTAGCTTTCCATTGTCCGTTTCATTCGTGCAAGGTCCGACTCCTTCAGCTCGCGCACCACTTTAGCCGGGGATCCGAGCGACAGGGTAAACGGGGGGATCGTTTTGTTTTCGGTCACGAGCGAACCCGCTCCTATTAAAGCATATTCACCGATCACGGCGCCGTTAAGTACAATCGCCCCCATGCCGATTAATGTGCCTTTGCCTACGCGGCACCCGTGAATAATCGCGCCGTGTCCAACGGAAACCTCGTCTTCGACGATGAGCGGTTGGTCCGTATTGACGTGACCGATGCATCCGTCTTGAATGTTGCTCCTTTTTCCGATTCGGATCGGGGCCAAGTCGCCGCGCAGCACCGTATTGTACCAGATCGTTGCGCCCTCGCCGATTTCCACGTCGCCAATGATCTGCACGCCCGCTGCAAGAAAAGCGGTAGGATGAACCGTAGGGGTAATGCCGTTATAGCTGTGAAGCATAATTATCGCCACTCCTTTTGGAAGCCTGGGCATCCGCTCTTCATTCGATCGGAACGGATCAGACGAATTAAATGGAGTGATTGTAGCAAGGGGATTACCTGTTGTCAAATGGCAGCACAATCTTCTCTTCATCCGGCACATAGGTGCCCTCGATAATGCTGCTGCCAAGCTTCGTCACCTGAATGACACGGCCGCACCGTTCCTCTTCTCCGATCCGCAGCAGTCCCAGATGCATCATCATTTGGACGATACGCAGTTCCAGGATGGAATCGGGCGTATCGTAATAAAAGGGACGGATCAGCGGTACGAACGCCCGTTTCACGGAATCGAACGTCACCCAGTCTTTGCACAGACGGTTCAACCATTGGGCGATCGATTGCAGGTGAGGAACAGGGCCTTTATAAAGCCTTAACCAGAAACGGTACACCTGAACCGGGTCTTCCTTCCCTCCTTCGTTAACCCGGGCGAGCCCTTGCTCCGTCAGCGCAAGCACCTGATGATGCTCGGTGACGAGATCGTTATAGTAGCAATAGTCGTAGATGAAGGAGAAGCGGTTCGGATATTCGCGGAACATCCGTCCGTAGCCGAAACGCCAGGCCGTCTTCCCTACCGACTCTTCCCGCACAGCCATCCGTTCCAGCACCTGCTGAAGACTCCTTTTGTACATCGCGTTATCGCTCGTCAGCATGACTTCCTGATCGCGCAGAAAGAGCAGGAAATTCGCGATGTCGTCCAGGATCAGCTTTTGCTCGTCCCGGTAGACCGGGGGCTCTTCGGCGGCGTCCAGCTGCTGCTCGAATCGCTTGGCTAGGGCGGTAACAAACCGGCGTTTCAGATCCGCAGGCACTTGAAACAAATATTTCGTCTGCTGCGAATGGCCGTTAAACAGCCAGCCTAGCTGCTTGAAGCGGGTAATCGTATCTCGCGGATTCCAAGCCGCATCCGTTTCTTCTTTCTCGAACCGGCTCTGCTGCACCCGGGCGACAAGCTCTTCGAGACTGAACGATCCCCGCTGGTCGAACAGCAGCGAATTAAGAAACCGGATATCCTGGGTGGACAACGCTCCGATCTGACTGTCGAAAATGTCTCTTCGTCCTACGGTCGACAAAATCGATTGAATCAGCTCGTTCTTCGAATGTCCGTTGCACTCGCAGTTGTACGTACCTGCGATGCGGCTCAACTGGTGAATGTCGGCATAGCTTAACATGTCGGCTAAATTCATCCGTTCGTCCCTCCAGAACTTCCCTCCAAACTTTCTTAGTACCCAGTATGGGAAAATGTTCTAAATTTAAACGCGGTCGTTTAAAAGTTTATTTCCGTTCCATGTAAAAAAGCGGCTTTGCACGCGCTTCTAAAAATAGAAATGCGTGCAAAGCCGCTTCATTTCGGCTAAGTATGGTATTACTGTCAAGCTCCTTGCCCAAGCTCCGCAAGATGGACGGTACAGTTTAGCAGACGGCACTGCCAGCCGCCCGGCGTCCGTTCCATGACCGTGAGCGACGTATTGCTCAGATGCTCTTCAATCTTTCTTCCGATAAACTGTGCCAGCACCGGTGCGATGTATCCGCCATGGCTGACGAGCAAGATCCGTTTGCCCTGATGCTCGCGGTCCACATCGACGAGAAAGGACGCCCAGCGCGCCAGCAGCTTCTCATCGCTCTCCACGCCGAGATCCAAATCTCTCCAACCCTCGCCCCAACGATCAGTGCGCTCCTGCAGCGTGGTCCCTTCCAGCTCGCCAAATGCCCGCTCCCTCAGCCTGGCATCCAACCCAAGAAGCGGAGTTCCGGTAAGACGGGATATTGTAAGAGCCGTTTCTTTAGCCCGAAGCAGATCGCTGGCAATAACGCCGTCCCATGCCTCTCCCGCAAGCCGCTTTGCCAGCAACTCGGCCTGTACCCTGCCGACTTCTGCCAAGGGCGTGTCCATCTGCCCCTGCATGCGTCCAGCCAAATTCCATTCCGTTGTCCCATGACGTATAAACCCAAGCGTTAACATTCGTTCGCCGACTCTCCTTTTCTGTCTGATGCAAAAGACAAAAGCCCCGGAAACGGGGCTTCTCGTTACTGACGCGTGCGCGAAAACCAATTCATGATCAGGAGCGTGCCGGTCAATCCGAATAACGAAACGAAAAGCATATAATCGTTGACCGTACGAATCGGTCCGACCTGGTACATGAACGGATCGCTAAACCCACGAAGGCTTGCTACGGCTGTAGGCATCGCATGCACGTTCATCGAATCCGATTGCCCGGCTACGGCAACGACGGGATCGTTCATCCGCCCGAAAACCGCGGATTCGTGCGCCGAGCCGGCTTCGTACCGACCGTCGTTCATAAACGAAAAGTAAAAGGTGACCATAAACAAAGCGATAAAGCAAGCGATCACCGCAGTCAGGTTCCGCCGCAGCTTAAAAGAGAACTGATACAGACGGTCGCCCACGGGAGTGCGCCACGACTCATCCGCATAGATTCGCTTCATTACGCTGGTGGATACGGAAACCTCGCCGCTGTCGAACGTCGTTTCCCCCCCGGCCGTGCGGATTAATTCCGTGCTCTCTTGCCATATTTGAAATTCTTCAGCGCATGCCGGGCAATTCTGGATATGCTCATCCACCGCCAGCCGGTTCGGATCGTCTTCCGGCAGGTCCCAGTATATGCCGAAAAAATCATAAACGTCATCGCATTTCATCGTCGATTCATCTCCTCATACTCCTCAAAGATCGGTTCAAGAAAGTATGGCTCCAGTTGAAGCTTTACACTGGCCCTTGCTCTGAACAACAAAGACTTGACCGAACTCACCGTTTGTCCGAGGATATTCGCTATCTCTTGATAGTCAAGCTGGTCATACTCTCGCAATATAAGCGCGGAACGCTGCTTCTCAGGCAAATTGTTGATCGCATCGCGAACCATAGTCACCTTTTCGTTGCGAAGCACCGTTTGTTCCGGTAATGTTTCCACTGCGGTTTGAGGCGTGTATCCGCTTTGCTCCAATGAAACCTGGGTGTTCTTATGTTTACGCAGCTCGCTAAGAACCGTATTGCGCGCAATGGTGTAGAGCCAAGTGGAGAAGGTCGCCTCTACCTCGCGGAACGAATGCAGGCTGCGATAAGCCTTGTAAAAGGTCTCGTTGCACAAGTCCTCCGCCAGCGATTCCATTTGTGCGCTTTTCAGCATATGAAAGATGAATGCCAATATTTTACGTTCGTAGCGGCGCATTAATTCGTCGTATAGTTGGACGTTGCCGTCCTTGATTTCTCTGATCAACTGGGAATCGGTCATGCGAGTGCGACCCTCCTTGTGATTCCTGCTTACTCCCAGCGATGCTACTTTGTTGTACTATTGGGGAGTAAAAAAGTTGCGGTCGATTTTAAAATTTTTTTTAGAATTGGGGACGATCATATAAGATTCGAGGTAACTAGCCAAAAATCCTGCTTTTCCGACAAGATTCATAACTTTTTCCAAAAACAGGTGTGCACTTTTACTTCTTTATCGACCCATTTTCTGTATATGCACACCGGCAAAAAAAAGACCGCCTGAAATTCAGGCGGTTGCACAGTGTGCCATTATTCGGATAGGAGTGGAGAGAAACCATACTGTACTTTTATTATATGTATACGTTTACAAAATGTCAATGGTTTTTTTGAAAACGGTTTCGATTTTTTTTAAAAAAAAGACTACACGTGAACCGCGTAGTCTTTTTTAAGCAATTCCAGCGCTTTGTCCATTTGTCCTTCCTCCCGGAACGACAAGCGCAAAACCCCGGGGACATCTTCCCGGCTTTCGATGATCTGAATGTTGCTGAGGTTAATCCGGTGACTGCCGAGCAGCGTCGTAATCTGCGCGATGATCCCCGGATGGTCAGGCACGTCCACATAAATATCGTAGAACGAATGAATGACGCCCTTGCGCCGCTCCGGCAACCCGCTGCGGAACTCGTTGGCCTTCTGAAACTCTCGTTCGATGCCAGGACCGTCCTCCGCCTCCAACCGACCGATAAACCCGGCAATTTCGTCATTCCAATCCCGAAGCAGCTTCAGGACCACCTCTCGGTTGTTGATCAGAATGTCCCGCCAGATGACCGGGTCGCTGGAAGCGATGCGCGTAATGTCGCGGAAGCCGCCCGCCGCCAAATTCTGATACAGCTCGTTCGATTCGTTATAACGAGCGATTTGGTTCACGAGCGCCACGGCAATAATATGCGGCAGATGGCTGATTGCGCCGACAATCTCGTCATGCAGGACCGGGTCTACCTTCACCAGATGCGCCCGAGTATGCTGAAGCAGCTCCGCAAGCCGGTCATAAGCTCCCTTCGGCGTTCCGGCATCCGGCGTCAGCACGTAGAAGGCGTTCTCGAACAATCGGGAGCTTGCTGCCTCAACGCCCGACTTTTCCTTGCCAGCCATCGGATGCCCTCCGATAAAATGAACACCCGACAGTTGAAGGCGCGAAGCGCAAGCAGTTACGCTTGCTTTCGTGCTTCCAACATCGGTGATGACGCAGCCCGGTTTCAACGGGAGCACGGACAATTTGTGCAAATACTCATCAAGGTTACCAACCGGAACGCACAAAAATATAAAATCCGCTTCCGCCGCTGCTTCCTCAATCGAAGTGGTTGCATGATCCACGACTTCGCGCTTCAAATATTTCTCTACGGATTTCGGATTATTGGAATGGCCGACGACCGTCAGTCCCGGCTTCCCCTTGAAGCACAGGGCCAACGAGCCGCCGATTAATCCGACTCCGAATATGGCAACCTTTGTCATGAGACGGCCACTTCGCTCAGAACTTGCTCCAGCGCTCCAAGGAATTTGTTGTTCTGCTCTTCGCTGCCTACCGTTACCCGGATCATGGTCGGATAGCCCCAGCTCGGATCGTGACGGACGATAATTCCTTTGCGCAGCAGCCCTTGGAACACCGCGCCTCCGTCCCGCTTCACGTCAACCATAATGAAGTTGCCGTGCGCATCGAAGTACGGCAGTCCCAGCTCGGCGAATTTCGCTGTCAGCTTCCGGATACCTTGGGCGTTTGCCTCGCGGCAAGACTCGATAAACGCATCGTCGTTTACCGCTGCCAGCGCCGCTTTTTGGGCGAAGCTCGTCGTATTGAACGGCTCGCGCACCTGATTGATCGAGCGAACGACATCGGGATGGCCTACGCCGTAACCGATGCGCAAAGACGCCAAGCCGTAGATTTTGGAAAACGTGCGCAGCACGACAACATTATTGTGCTTCTCCAGCAGCTTGACGCTGTCGGGATATTGCCCGCTCACGTTGTATTCCGCGTAAGCTTCGTCCAGCACGACCATAACGTTCTTTGGCACGGCCTCCAGGAACGCCGTAATTTCCGCTTCGTTCAGCATCGTCCCTGTCGGGTTGTTCGGGTTGCAGATCCAGACAATCTTCGTCCGGGAATTTACTTTGCCCAGCATCGCTTGCAGATCATGCTTTCCGTTCGCATCCACGGGCACCTCGATCACCTTGGCCCCTTCGACCTCGGCGTTGTGCTTATACTGCGGAAACGTCGGATAGGCGGTAATGGTCTCGTCTTCCGGGGTCAGGAAGGCGCGGGCGATCATCAAGATCACTTCATCCGACCCGAGTCCAAAAATAATTTGATTCGGCTGTACCCCCAGTTTGCCGGCAACGGCATTCGTCAGCTCAACGGCGCCGCCGTCCGGATAGATGCTGACTTGGTCGAGCATCGCGGCAATCGCTTCTTTCGCTTTGGGCGAGCACCCGAAAGGATTTTCATTGGAAGCAAGCTTGATCACTTCCGTCAGACCAAGCTCGCGCTTGACTTCGTCGATCGGTTTTCCCGGCTGGTAGACCGGGAGATGTACGATATTTTGTTTAGGCTGCACGACAAAGGTCACCTCGTCACATGAATTAGTAGCTCCAATACCGGAATCAGTTCCCCATTAATTTTCGCACAAATTCATGAATTTGCAAGAGCCCTTGCGATTTTGTCGACTCATTCGTGAGGAGCGGCAGCGTTTCTTCCACCGTGCGCACCAAAGCGCTGCCCACCACGATCCCGTCGCACGTCCCCGCGAACCGCGCAAACTGCTCCGGCGTAGAGATGCCGAAGCCGATGGCGATCGGCAGATCGGTCGACGATTTAACAGTGGTCAAAAATTCGTCGATGCCGCTGTGGAACTCAGTCCGCGTCCCCGTAACGCCGAGCGACGATACGCAGTAAACGAAGCCGCTGGCACGCGAAGCGATTCGCTGCACGCGTTCTTTGGACGTCGGGGCGACAAGCGGGATGAGATGAAGGCCGTGCTGCTGCGCCAGCACTCGTACCTCTTCATCCTCCTCCATCGGGAGATCGGGAATAATAAGTCCGTCAATTCCATTTTCTTGCAGAAGCTTGAATATACGGTCAAGCCCCGTTTGCAGCACAGGATTATAATAAGTAAATAAAATAAACGGGATTTCGCAGCCTTCACTGCGCGCCTCACGGGCCGCTCCGATGCAATCGAGAATCGAGATGCGGTTCGCTTTGAGCGCACGCATGGACGAGCGTTGAATGACCGGGCCGTCCGCCAGCGGGTCTGAATACGGAACGCCCAGCTCGATCATCGCCGCTCCGGCTTTCTCAAGCTCTTTTATGATGTCGACCGAGGTCCGCACGTCCGGGTCTCCGATCGTCAAAAACGGGATGAAAGCCGGCTGTTTTTGTTCACGCAGCTCGGCAAATTTCCGGTCAATGCGATTCATCGGCAGTTCCTCCCAAATAACTCATAATCGCTTCCACGTCCTTGTCGCCGCGTCCGGAGAGACTGACAACAATGATATCGTCTTTGCTCATCGCAGGCGCCCGCTTGATCGTCTCGGCGATGGCGTGCGCGCTTTCGAGCGCCGGGATGATCCCTTCCTTGCGGCTTAGCAGTTGCAGCGCGTCCAGCGCTTCTTTATCCGTAATCGGGACGTATTCCGCCCGGCCGGTATCTTTCAAATGAGCATGCTCCGGCCCAACGCCCGGATAGTCAAGACCTGCGGATATCGAGTGCGCTTCCTGCACTTGGCCGAATTCGTCCTGCAGCAAGTAGCTGTAAGAGCCTTGGAACACCCCTTGGCTGCCTTTCGTCATCGTCGCGGCATGCTTATCCGTATCGACGCCTCGTCCGGCGGCCTCTACACCGATCAAACACACGTTCTCGTCCTGCACGAACGGATAGAACATCCCGATCGCATTGCTGCCCCCGCCTACGGCCGCAATAACCGCATTCGGCAGCCGCCCTTCCAGCTCAAGAATTTGCTTGCGGGATTCGTCGCCGATAATGCGTTGAAAATCCCGCACCATCATCGGGTACGGATGTGGCCCGGTAGCTGAACCGAGGATATAGAACGTATCGTCCACGTGGCTCACCCAATAACGCAGCGTCTCGTTGCAGGCGTCCTTCAGCGTCCGGGTACCGGAAAGCACCGGAACCACTTCCGTGCCGAGCAGGTTCATCCGGAACACGTTGAGCTGCTGACGCTTCATATCTTCTTCGCCCATGAACACTTTGCACTCAAAGCCGAGCAGCGCGGCGACCGTGGCTGTAGCGACCCCATGCTGGCCAGCACCGGTTTCGGCGATAATTTTCGTTTTGCCCATCCACTTGGCGAGCAACCCTTGGCCGAGCGCGTTGTTGATTTTATGGGCGCCCGTATGGTTTAAATCCTCACGCTTCAAGTAGATTTTTGCGCCGCCCAAATGCTCGGTCAGTCTTCCTGCGTAATACAAGGAAGTCGGACGTCCCGAATAACGGTGCAGCCAGTAGTTCAGCTCCTCCTGAAACCGAGCGTCTTTTGCGTATTTTTTGAACGATTCTTCCAGCTCGATCAAAGCGTTCATCAGCGTTTCCGGCACGTAACGCCCGCCGAACTTGCCGAATCGGCCGTGAATATCCGGTCCGTTATACAATGGTCTGCACCCTCTCGACGAATTTTTTTATTTTCACGATATCTTTGACGCCTTCCGTTTCAACGCCGCTGGACACATCTACGCCATCGGGCATATACGCATCGAGCAGGTCCCGCACATTATCCGGCTGCAGCCCACCGGCCACGAGCAGCGGAATGCCGGCCTCCCGGCACCAGGCGAGATAAGGCGGAATCGTATCCCAAGCAAACGTTTTGCCCGCCCCCCCGCCGTACACCGGATCGTGCGTATCCAGCAGCATGCCGTCTACGGCATGGCGGTACGGCTCCAGCCTGCTTGTGCCTGTGGACTCATTCCCCGCCTTCGTTTCACCGGCCTTCACGGTAAATACCTTAAATACGAGCGTCCCCGGAAAAGCATGCTTCACAGCGCGACAGAACTCGGCGCTCTCTTCCCCATGAAGCTGCACGACGTCCAGCGCCGCCTCCCGCAGCACTGCCTCAAGCTCTTCCATCGTCGGATTAACGAAGACGCCGACGGCTGCAGGCGCCTTCGCCCCGGCAGCCGACTTCATGCTGCGGATCATCTCGCCGGCCTGCTGTGGCGTCACCTGCCGCTTGCTCGGGGCAAAGACGAAGCCAACGTAATCTACCGGAAGTACGGCGACCTGCTCCGCCATTTCTACGGTCCGCAGACCGCATATTTTCACGCTCACCCGCGCTGTCATCCGCTGCTCACTCCTTACCGGCACCCGCTTCGGAGTAGGAGCCCATCAAGAAATGCACGGCTTCGGATACGTCCGGCTGCCGCATAAAATGCTCGCCGACGAGCACCGCATGAGCTCCGACCGAACGGAGCCATTCGATCTCCTCCGGCTTCGAGATGCCGCTTTCGCTAACGACGGTCGTCCCTTTCGGAATGGAGTTCACAAGCTGTTCCGTCGTGTGAAGATCGGTCACGAACGTTTGAAGATTGCGGTTATTGATGCCGACCATCGTCGGGCTAAGCTCCAGCACGCGGGCCAGCTCCTCCTGATCGTGCACTTCAATCAGCACATCGAGACCGATGCTTCGGGCGATTGATTGGAATTGCCGCATCTGCTCGGTCGTCAGGATGGCGGCGATCAGCAGAATGGCGTCGGCTCCGATGCAGCGCGCCTCGTAGATTTGATGTGGATCGATCGTAAAATCTTTGCGCAGAAGCGGCACGCCGACGGCCTGTCTCACCCGGCTTAAATAATCGTTGGAGCCTTGAAAATACGGAGCGTCGGTCAGCACCGATAAGCAATCTGCCCCGGCCTCTTCATAAGCCTTCGCCAACCGGACAGGCTCGAAATCTTCCCGGATCAAGCCCTTGGAAGGCGAAGCCTTCTTCACCTCCGCGATCAGTCCCATCGGACGCTTCCGTCCTGCGCTGAGCGCGCGCTCGAACCCGAGGCACGGCGTCAGTCCGGCGATCGTTTTTTCCATTTCGGCGATTGTAATTCGCTCTTTTAGCGACGCTACTTCCTGCCGTTTGGTGGCAACAATGCGATCAAGAAACATAGCTCTCTTCTCCCGTACATTGGACTAATTGCTCCAGCTTCGCCTGGGCCCGGCCTGAATCGATAACCGTTGCGGCAAGCTTTACGCCTTCCTGCAGCGTTCCGGCCATTCCGGTAACGTAGAAGCACGCTCCGGCATTGGCCAGCACGATGTCGCGGCAAGCGCCCGTCTCACCGGCGAAAATCCGGCGAATAATGCCCGCGTTCACGTGGGCGTCTCCTCCGATGACATCCTTGATGCTGTAAGTACGAAGCCCCAACTCATCCGGCGTAATTTCAAAAGTACGAATGTTCCCGTCCTTCAGCTCGGTCACCTGCGTGCCGGCAGAGATGCTGATTTCGTCCAGCCCGTCGAGACTGGCAACAACGAGCGCACGCTTTACGCCGAGCGCCTGCATCACATGGGCGATCGTTTCCGTTTTGCCACGGTCGAAGATGCCGAGTACCTGGCGGTCGGCTCCGGCCGGGTTCGTGAGGGGGCCCAGCAAGTTAAACACCGTGCGGACGCCGAGCTCCCTGCGTGGGGCGGCAACATGCCGCATCGACTGATGATACAACTGCGCAAACATGAAGCAGATTCCGACCTGCTCCAGGCAGCGCGCCGCCTGCTGCTGATTCAATTGAATATTGACGCCAAGCGCTTCGAGCACGTCAGCGCTGCCGCTTTTGCTGGACATCGCCCGGTTCCCATGCTTCGCCACGCGAATGCCGCCCGCCGCCGCTACGATGGCCGCTGTCGTCGAAATGTTGAACGTATCTGCGCCATCTCCTCCGGTGCCGCACGTATCAAGCAGATTCGTCTGTCTGGTGCGGACCCGGCTTGCTTTCATCCGCATCGTCTCGGCAAAGCCGGCGATTTCCTCGATCGTTTCCCCTTTTATGCGGAGTCCTGTAAGCAAAGCTCCGATCTGTGAAGGCGTCGCCCCGCCTTCCATAATGTCGGACATCACATCACGCGCCTCGGAGCGCGTCAAATGCTGCAGCCCGATAATTTTCCCAATCGCCTGTTGAACCGTCAACGTCGTTTGCTCCATTGTCCGTGCCTCCCCATTATCCCGATGTTATTACTGATAATAATCGTGATTGATCAATGCATACTCCGGCGTTTTCGTTGCAAAAACGGCTTCCGCCATGCGGATCGATTTAAGCATGCCCTTGGCTTTGTTGATCGTTTCCTGGTACTCGTTCTCCGGAACGGAGTCCCAGACGATTCCGGCGCCTGCTTGGACATAAGCTTTGCCATTCTTGAATACGATGGTGCGGATCGTAATGCATGTATCGAGGTTGCCCGAGAAGCCGAAATAACCGATGGCTCCGGCGTAAGGACCGCGCGCTTCGTTCTCCAGCTCGGCAATGATCTCCATCGCTCTGAGCTTCGGAGCGCCCGAGACAGTACCGGCTGGCAGGCACGAAATGAAAGCGTCGAAGAAATCTTTGTCCTTCGCCAGCTTGCCTGAAACGTTGGACACGATATGCATGACGTGAGAGTACCGCTCGATTTGCATGAACGTGTCGCATTGAACGGTACCGAATTCGGAGACGCGCCCGAGGTCGTTGCGGCCAAGATCGACGAGCATCAAATGCTCGGCACGCTCTTTCTCGTCGGCCAGCAGCTCCTGTTCGAGCGCCAGGTCTTCCTCGATCGTCAGCCCGCGGGGACGGGTACCGGCGATCGGCCGGGTCTCCACCTTCTCGTCTTCAACGCGGACGAGTAGCTCGGGAGATGTCCCGACGATGACCTCCTCATCCATTTTGAGGCAGTACATGTACGGCGACGGATTCATCGTTCTTAAGATGCGGTACACGTACAGCGGCGAAATGTCCGTTTCGATCTCGAAACGTTGGGACAGGACCACTTGAAAAATATCGCCTGCCCGGATATATTCCTTCGCTTGATCGACGTTCGCCAGAAACTGCTCCTTCGTCACGTTCGAGCGAACTTCTCCCAGATCAACATCGTCGGGGATAGACTGGTGATTCATCTTAAGCGCCGGCAACGGGCGCTTCAGACGTTCGATGGTCGCATCGATTTTGGCGCATGTTTTTTCGTAAGCGGCGACGATGTCCGCTTCTGTACCGTGGGGAGGCACATGCACATTGGCGATGACTTTCAGCTGCTGTTTAAAATGATCGAACACGATCACTTGATCGCAAAACATAAAATCCAAATCGTTCATCTGCAGATCGTCCTGCCGATGCGCCGGCAGCTTCTCGTAATACTGCAGCAGATCATAACCGAAAAATCCGACGGCCCCGCCCGTAAAACGCGGCAAGTCCGGCAGCGAAGGGCTCGTATACGCGCTTAAATGCGCTTTAAGCACATCCACCGGCTTTTCCTTCGAGGTCGTCGTTCCTTCCGGACCTTCGATGCGAGTCACGCCGTTTTTGGCCTGAATAAACATAAACGGGTCGGTTCCGATAAACGAATATCGCGCCCATTTGATCCCGCCCTCCACGCTTTCCAGCAAGAAGGCACGCTTCTCTTCGTAAAAATGCTGAAATACGCGGATCGGCGTCTCCGTATCGGCCATCAGATGGCGGACGACGGGGATCAGGTTATACTGGCTGGCAAGCTTAACGACTTCTTTTGCTTCCGGTGTGTGCATCGTCATCTCTCCTCTTCTCAACTCAAAAATAACTAGGCTCTGCAAACGTAAAAAAGCCTCTACGCATCGTAGAGGCGGTATTCAGCGGATGAAGGATTCGTCCAAACAGAAAGTATGTCCAAAGTACGTCAAGCCGCCCTAGGGTAGGTTAAAATAAACCTGCCGATAGTGCGCCGCACGCATCCTGACGGTTCTTTCCATGAACGGGTAATCTTCTCTCTTCTCATCTCAAACTGAACTAGGCTAACTCTCTACTCTGCTCTGTTACTGCTTACTCACTCTTATCTGCTAAACTCGTTGTATCAACTATACTACCTCAATTATGCTTTTGTCAATTTGGACAAATCGGGACGAAGCCGCATCGCTTCTCTTTGATAAACATGGATGATTTCATTTTGCTGTTTGTCCGTATTGACCATCACCATTAAACGAATACAGCGGGGCAAGCCGCCCTCTACCGGAATTTCGAGCGAACACATCAGCGGGACTAGGTCCCAGCCCTGCATCTGGCGAATGGCCCGTGCCGGGAACGTCGCTGTCAAATCCGGCGTCACCGTAACGAATACACTGGCAATTTCCTCCGGAATGATCCCGTTTTCCGCGATAATTTGATTGAGCAGTTCTGTTGTTGCCGTTAAAATGTCATTCTCTTCGTTGCGCTCCACGGTCGTTGCTCCGCGGATTCCTCTTACGAACATCGGTCAGTCCTCCCGTTTTAACCGATCCACGATCTCTTTGACCCATTCCGCGGATACGTTCTTGTTAATTTCGACTTTGCCGATGGCCGTCGGAATGATATAAACCATGCGGCCTTCGCTGAATTTTTTGTCGTGCATCATCGCACGCATGATCGCCTCGGTATCGAAGTGCGCCGGAATGCGCGTAGGAAGGCCGAACTTCTTAAAAATGCGTTCGGTTACCTTAAGAATCTCTTCCGGATTGCCCATACGTACCGACAGCATCGCCGCGCCAACCATGCCGATGGAGATCGCTTCGCCATGCTGCAGCTCGTTGTAGCCGGCCACCGCCTCCAGCGCGTGACCGATCGTATGCCCAAGGTTCAGGATAGCGCGAAGATCGTTTTCCCGCTCGTCCTTCGACACGACCGCCGCTTTGACGGCGCAGCCTTTGTACAGACCATATTGGAGCGCTTCCGGGTCAAGCCCGATGAGCTTCTCCGCATTCGCTTCGCACCACGCGGTAAATTCCGCATCCCAGATCAGCCCGTGCTTGATCATTTCCGACAATCCAGCGCGTACGTCCCGATCTGGCAAAGTGAGCAGCGTAGACGTGTCATACAATACCATCTCCGGCTGATGGAATGCGCCGATAATGTTCTTTGCCAGCGGATGGTTGACGGCGACCTTGCCGCCTACGCTGCTGTCATGAGCCAGAATCGTCGTCGGGATCTGCACAAACCGGATGCCGCGCATGTAACTAGCCGCCACAAACCCGGCCAAATCCCCGACAACGCCTCCGCCAAGCGCAACGACCGTCGATTTGCGGTCCAGTCCTGCCTGCAAGCAGGCGCCGACGACGTCCTCCAACACTGCGAGCGATTTGGACTTCTCGCCTGCCGCAACGGTGTAGGATACTGCTGTAAAGCCGCCTTCCGCCAACCGGTCCAGGACCGGCTTCAGATGGTGCTTCGCCACATGATCGTCGGTTACGACAAGCAGCGGAGAGGCTTTGCTAATCCTGTGCTTCTCGAAGTACGCGGCGATATCCGCGAGCAGGCCCTCTCCGATATAAATCGGGTAGGACCTCGTACCAAGGTCTACCGTTAGCTCTCTGACCATAAATCCGGCTCTCCCGCTTAGTAAGTTTTGATTTGCTCCAAGTAGCTCTCGTAATTTCTGCGGATTTCCTCCAGCGAATCGCCGCCGAATTTTTCCATAAACGCTCTCGCCACTTCCCAAGCAATGACGTTCTCCATGATGACGCCGGCCGCCGGCACCGCGCACGTATCGGAGCGCTCCACCTGTGCCGTGAACGCTTCCTTCGTATCGATATCTACGCTTTGCAGCGCTTTATAGAGGGTCGAGATCGGCTTCATGACGCCGCGTACGACGATCGGCTCGCCGGTCGTCATACCGCCCTCAAAGCCGCCTGCCCGGTTCGTCGCACGATAAAACCCGCGCTCCTCGTCGTGCATGATTTCGTCGTGGACGGACGAACCTCTGCGTTTGGCCGCTTCGAACCCGATCCCGAATTCTACGCCCTTGAACGCTTGAATCGACAGCACCGCCTGCGCAATGCGTCCGTCCAGCTTGCGGTCCCATTGCACATGACTGCCGAGACCCGTAGGCACGCCTTCGATGATGCACTCGACGACCCCGCCAAGCGTATCGCCGTCGTCCTTGGCCGCGTCGATGGCTGCAATCATTTTCGCTTCCGCCTCTTTATCCGTCACCCGCACCGGGGATTCCTCCGTAATGCGGATCAACTCATCGATCGGCAGCTCCTGCCGCTCTACTTCCACTTCCCCGATGCGAATCACCTGACCGGCGACTTTGATGCCGAATTCTTTCAGCAGCTCGCGAGCCATGCCGCCGACAGCTACGCGCATCGTCGTTTCCCGCGCGCTGGAGCGCTCGAGAATGTTGCGCAAATCGCGCTGATTGTATTTCAAACCGCCGTTCAAATCGGCATGCCCCGGACGCGGGCGATTCACCCGGCGCTTCGACTCGTCATTGCCTTCGATCGGCTCGATGTTCATGATGGAAGTCCAATGCTTCCAATCGTTGTTCTCCACCACAAGTGCAATCGGGGCGCCGGTCGTTTTGCCGTGGCGCACGCCGCCGACAATGTTGACGGTATCCTTCTCAATCTGCATGCGGCGTCCCCGCCCATAGCCCTTCTGCCGTCTCGCGAGCTGTTCGTTCACCGCTTCGAAATCGATCGTTACGTTGCTTGGAAATCCCTCAATAATAGTTGTTAATTGTGGTCCGTGCGTTTCCCCTGCGGTTAAATATCTCACCTGATTTTTCTCCTTTCATCCTATCCCATGAAAAGCGTAAGCTTTCTTTCTTTCAAAACGCTTTAGCGCTTTTATGTGCTGAGTCATGTGCTAATTATAGTATAGGCCTGCGGCTTTGACAAGAATATGCAACAACAAAAAGAAGCGCCGGCCAAAGGCATGTAGCCGATGACTGCGCTTCTTTCCGTGTCGGACGAAGGTACGTCAGCCTCCGGCCGGTTGTTTTTTTAACACTTGAGGGCGTTCTTGAGTCTGCGGATCATGAACCAACCCCATAATTTGCAGCGAATCGATCCCGAGAATTTGGGCGCATTCCTGTACCGAGATGAAGCCCCGACGGTAAGCGTTGATGACTTTACGTTTATCCATGCGATTCCTCCTGCTGCTTTTCAGGCATAAAGGATCTTCTACATTTTATTCATAGTATGGGATCGTATGGAAACGTTTATTCATTACGCTTCCGTTTTACGGTAAAAAAACGTTTCGGCAGATTCAAGTCCGTACTGGGCCGGGCTGAAAATCTGCTCGGTGCTGCCGACGAACAAGATGCCGCCCGGCTTCAACGCATTGGCAAATTTATGATACAATAAGTGCTTGGCTTCTTCTGTAAAATAGATCATCACATTGCGGCACACGATTAAATCGAACCCCGTATCGAACGTATCGACCAGCAAGTTTTGCTTTTGAAAGCGAATCGATTTTTTAAGCGGATCCGCAATATGGTAAGTCAAATTTTCCTGACGGTAATATTTTTGCAAATACTTGGCCGGCACGTCCCGCACCGAACGGTCCGAATAAACCGCCTTCTTCGCTTTTTCCAAAGCGCCATCATCGATATCGGTCGCCAGCACCACGCTGTCCTGCGCGTTCAGCTCCGCCAAGATCATAGCCAGCGTATAAGGCTCCTCCCCTGTGGAACATGCGGCGCTCCAGCATTTGACCTTGCGCGATTTGCGGAGCATGTCCGGCAAAAACTTCTGTTCCAGCACTTCCCAACGGTTCGGATTGCGCCAAAATTCAGAGACGTTAATCGTCATCCGATCCAGAAACTCGTAAAACAGCTCCTTGTCCTTCGTCATCGCCTCGAAAAACGAAGCGAACGTCGTGTATCCCTTTTTCATCCGCAGCGTAGTCAGACGGCGTTTCATCTGCGCTTCCTTATACTGGGACAAGTCGATGGACGTGTAGTCCTTGACTTTCTTGATGAATAACAGGAAATCTTTATCCTCCATGCCGCCATCCCCGCCTTATCAGATCCAAGTTTGTATCGCTTTGCTGTAATCGAGCACTTCTTCCGGGTGGAAAAAGTTTGCAATTTCCCGTTCGGCGCTTTCTGGGGAATCGGATCCGTGAATCAAGTTCAAATTCGTATGGACCGCATAGTCGCCACGGATCGTACCGGGCAGCGCTTCCAAAGAATTCGTCTTACCGATCATCGTCCGGGACAGCGCAATCACTTGATCCCCCTGCCAAACCATTGCAAATACGGGCCCAGAAGTAATAAAATTGATCAAGTTATCGAAAAAAGGCTTGCCCACATGCTCCGCATAATGCCTTTCCGCTTGCTCACGGCTGACCTGCACCAGCTTGGCCGCAACCAATTGCAGCCCCTTTTGTTCGAAGCGGCGCACGATTTCCCCAATGAGCCCTCTTTGCACCCCGTCAGGCTTGACCATCAAAAACGTTTTTTCCATGTGTTTCTCCTCCTACCACTATAATAAAGTTTATTAGGAGATTGGTTTTGGAGTTAGTTTTAGGCATTCATCATCCGCATAGGGTAAAGATTGTCACGGAAAGTTTACGGCCGCCTTTGAAATCAAGTTGTTACCGCAAGGTAAATTGATGACAACTTGAATTTCAAGAGCGGTGGAGTGACAATGTTTACCCGACTAACTTACAGATGAATGCAGTTCTTCACGGTGTCAAACCAAGCTCCTAATAAGAACGGTTCCCCACAAAATGAGCAATACTGACCAAATCTTTTTTCGCCTGGATATTGGGCAAGCCCTCCAGGGAACGAATCGCTTTATCTATGTATGCCGACGCCATCGCTTCGGCGCGGGAGATTCCCTCGCTGCGCCGGATCATATTCAAAAACGAAGTGATGTCGGTTTGCCCGTCACAGGCCTCGATGCGCGAGATTTCTTCCAGGAGAGCCGGACGAAGCTGCGGATTCTGAAGCGCAAAGATGACGGGAATCGTAATATTTCCTTGCTTAATGTCGCTGCCCGGCGGCTTGCCGATCTCTTTCTCCGTTCCGCACAGATCCAGTAAATCGTCCCGGATTTGGAACGCCATCCCGGTATAATACCCGAAATCGTACAGCCGTCTGGCCGTCTGCTCCGGAGCACCAGCCGCAATCGCTCCCAATTGGCAGCTGATCGCAAGCAGCAGTGCCGTCTTGCGCTTAATGCGCAGCATGTAGTCGCGAACGGTCTGCCCCGTATGGAAGAAGAAGCGGATTTGTTCCATTTCTCCGATTGACATCTCGACCAACGCATTGGACATGATCCGATGGATGGACGGGTCCGGCAATTGGGTGACAATGCTGAGCGCTTTGGCAAAAATATAATCCCCAGCGTACATGGCAACCCGGTTGTCCCATTTGGAGCGGACCGTCAATTGACCGCGCCGCGTGTTCGCATCGTCGATGACGTCGTCGTGCACAAGCGAAGCCATGTGAATCAGCTCCAAAGGCACGGCTACGTACTTGACCCGCCCCAGATCGTACTGCCCGAACTTGGCGCCAAGCAGTACGAATACCGGACGAATCCGCTTACCGCCTGCTTTCAGCAAGTGCAGGGAAGCTTCGCGAAGCACCGGATGATCGACATCGATGCTTCGCTCCAGCTCTTTCTCAATCAAATTGATATCTTTTTTTAATTTAGCATATAAATCCAACAGTTTCATTCCGTCACCCGTACTACAGAATTGTCTTTCCATATTTGCAGAGGAACGTTCCGCTCCAGAAAGCCGAGCTCTGCGGCATACTGATAATATAACGAGAGCCCGGCCCATTGCTTCGGACCGAATTCGTAGCACAGTTCGGAGAAATAACGCTGCCAATAGGCTTCCGTCCCGCCAATCAGCTTTTGCGCGTCACGAACCAAGGCTGCCGGATCGTCAAGCGACTTGCTCTTGCTCTCGAGAAAAGCCTCATAGATACGGCTGACAAGCTCCGGGTACCGTTCCACGGTTTGCTTCCGAATGGTGCAGACGGCAAACGTTATCCACTGGCCGGTTAAACGTGTCCATTCCGTCGCGAGATCGGTAACGAGATATCCGTTCTTTTCCCAGCTTGCCCGAATCGCATGATCGCCAATCAACAGCGCGGCATCTGCGCTCTTCATCATCGGTTCAAGCTCCGGAGCCGCGTACTCGTACTCGGGCTGAAGCCCGTAAAACTTGGTTAAAATAATTTTCAGCAAATTGATCGAGGTGGCGGAAGTCGTCGGCAGCGCAATTTTCGCATCTCCCAGCTCCTCGAGCGGTTTTCGGTGAAACAGAAGAATCGAATTGACCTGTCCGAAAGCGCTGACCGACATGTCGGGAAATACTAAATACTCGTCAAAATTTTCTCCGTACGCAAATGACGAAATGGCTCCGATATCGATTCGTCCTTCGGCCATGGCGCGGTTCAACCCCGACGGCACCTGTTGCGTTACCTCCAGATCGCTGCCGAAGGAAGAGAAAGGAAAGTAATAGAAGAGCGGCCACACATTGGTGAAGTCGATACGGCCGATGCGCACGGACGCCTGGTTGTTAGTCATTTGGCATACCCCATCTTTTATACAATTGATGTTCGATCTCCATGCAGTCCAATATTTTCCCGACCACAAAATCGATCATATCGTCTAATGTCTGCGGACCTTGATAAAACGCCGGCATCGCCGGCAGGATACGTACGCCAAGCCTTGCCAGCTTCAGCATGTTTTCGAGATGAATCGCATGCAGCGGCGTTTCCCGCGGCACGATAATCAGCTTGCGCCCTTCTTTCAGCATCACGTCCGCGGTTCGCTCAAGCAGGTTATCCGAGGCGCCGTTCGCGATGCCGGACAAGGTGCCCATCGAGCACGGCACAACCACCATGCCCTGCGTCCGGAACGAGCCGCTGGCCGTCTTCGCGCCGATATCCTGCACAGGCACGTATTCGAGCTTCCCCGGCCAGTTATCCGACTCGAAGTGCAGACGAACGCTTTCCTGCCGCTTCGAGGCGTCCCAGCCGAGCTCTTCCTTTAGCACGCGCCAACCTGCATCGGTTACGATCAGATGAACGTCTTCCCCTGCCGACAGCAAAAAGCGGCAAAGCCGCACGCCATACGCTGCACCGCTCGCCCCGGTAATGCCGATTACCCACGGTCTTTTCACCCGGTAAACACCACCAAATCGATCAGGGTGAATACGAACAGCGAGATGCTAAGCGTACTGTTCATCGTAAAGAAGGCCGTATTCAATTTGGTGAGGTCCGTCGGCTTTACAATCAGATGCTCATACATCAGCAGAGCGTAGGAGACAAGCACCCCGGCCAAGTAGACCCAGCTCAAATCCGTTAAAAAAAACAGGCTGATCAAACCTGCCGCAGTGACGATATGAAACCAGCGAGCGATGAGCAGCGCCTTAGGAATGCCGAATCGGGCCGGTATCGAATGCAGCCCTTCTTTTCTGTCAAACTCGACGTCTTGCGTCGCATAGATGGTATCGAAGCCGGCCAGCCAAAAGACGATGGCTACGTAAAACACAAGCGCCGCCAGCGAAAACTCCCCTGTCACGGCGATCCAGCCGCCCAGCGGCGCAAGCGCGACCGTCATCCCCAGAATCAAGTGGCATGTCCACGTGAATCGTTTCGTGTAAGAATAAAACACCAGAAAAAATACGGCAACCGGCAGCAGCTTCATCGCCAGCGGGCTTAAGTGATAGGCCGCCCAGAACAAGCATACGAACGAAATAATAATAAAAATGATAGCTTCTTTTGAAGAAATCAAGCCGGCCGGTATGGCCCGCATCGCCGTCCGCGGATTTTTGGCATCGAACACTTTGTCGATGACCCGATTCAACCCCATAGCTGCGCTCCGCGCCCCAATCATCGCCAGCAGAATCCAGCCAATCTGCCCCCATGACGGAAGATGGTTAAAGCTTACTACCGAACCGAGGAGCGCTCCCATGAAAGCAAATGGAAGCGCGAAGAGCGTATGCTCGATTTTGATCATTTCCAAAAAGATTTTGGTCTTTCTCCATACCATGTTGTCAGACATCTCCCTTAGATCCATTTGCCGCTTGCGGCTTAATGCCGATGTGAAGCGCCGCGATCCCGCCGGTCAGTGGGTAAGCCTCGACGCGGGTCAAACCGGTCTTTCGGAAAATGTCGGCGAGCTCCTTATGGTCCGGGAAGTTCTTGAGCGATTCCGGCAACCATTTGTACTGCTCGTACCGTTTGACGATCAGTTTGCCGAGCAGCGGCAGAACCTTTTGAAAATAAAAAAAGTAAATCGCTTTAAACGGCTTCCAGGTCGGTTTGGAAAGCTCCAGCGAGACAACCATTCCCCCAGGCTTCACCACCCGCTGCATTTCTTCGATGACCTTGACCAGATCAGGCACATTGCGAAGCGCAAAGCCGATCGTCGCATAATCGAACGAATTATCCTCGAACGGAAGCGCCATGGCGTTGCCTTGCACAAGCTTGATCTGCTCGTCCATTCCGAGCCGCCTGACTTTTTCCTCACCTACATCCAGCATGTTCTGGCTAAAGTCGAGGCCTACGATCTTACCGGCGCCGCTCGCTTTAGCGAGACTGATCGTCCAATCACCAGTACCGCAGCACAGGTCGATCGCCGTTGCTCCCGGCTTCACGTCCATTTTCTTCATCGTAAAGTTTCTCCAAGCTTTATGCCGGCGGAAACTCAAAATGTCGTTCATCAAATCGTACTTCGGCGCGATGCTTTCGAAGACGGAGTGAACGAACTGTTCCTTGGTTGACTTCATTTCCATAAGTATCACCTCAAACTTCTTGTGTCGCCTGCGGGGCCGATAAATACCGGCGGAACGGTTCACCGATCGACAGAAGCTCTTTGCCTAATTTCTCCGGTTCGAGCGACTGCAGCTTGTCCTGAAGCTCCTTCATGCAGGCGTCGAGCATTTGGTGCAGTTGCGGCGTTACCTTGTACTTCAACCACAGTGGGCGCCATTTTGTCGGGTCCGGCTCCTCGATTTGCAGCAGCTTCTTTTCTTCCCGTGTCGCCTGCTGCAGAACATGCCAAAAGCCCCAGCTATCCCGATACGGCTGAGACGACTCGGACCGGACGATTTCCTGAAGCAGCACCTCGCAGCGGGTAAACAGGCGAAGCACCTCGGGCCAAACGACGTAAAAACGCTCCTCGAGCAGATTGGCGAAGGAAAGAAACAATTGCGTCTTCACTTCGACCGACTGCCCAATGTATTCATCCGCCGTAAGCTTCAGCTGCTTCATCTTGAGGTACAGGTTCATTTTGAGGCGGTTGGCTTCGCATATCGCTGCGGACAGTATTCCGATCAAATCAATATGTCCGGAATGAGACAGCAGGTAGTAAAAGCGACTGCTGAAGTAGTCTCCCGCAAGCACCTTGAGCTGCCGGGAGCGGGCGGATTTCTGCTCCTTGGCGTCGTTGGTTACGCTGACCATGTCATGCGTATCCAAGCCAAGCTGTACAAGGGATGTCACAAGCGTATAAAGTTCGCTGTAGCCGGCTAATGTGCTGTGTTTATTTAAAAAAGCATACAGAAGCCGGGTGCGGAATTCGGGAAAGAGCGGCAGATCCGTATGCTTTTGAATCATGTCATGCTCCGTGTACTTCTTGGCCATCTCCGGAATCCGATAAGTGTTCATATGTAAGCCTCCGAACCGATAAGAAAAATCTCTTCACTCGCAATCTAAACTATTATAGCATAATCGAATTATTTTCGCATGTACCCGGATCAGCTTTTCGGAGTAAAACGCTCCTGCCATTTCGAGGTATACGTCATCCGGAAACGGGTATCCAAATATTGCTGCAGTTCTTCCGCGTTTCTGGAGCGGAGTCCCGCTTCGTTCGGAAGCCATTTCTCCCGCCTGGCGTCTACCGCTGCCAAAGGCTGGGGATTCCCTTCCCGGTCCCCGGAGGCATCCAGCACGCGGACCAACACCTGATTAATATTCGTAGACGAAGCGAACATCATTGTCGGCACTTCGTACATATCGCTGAGCATGTCGGATTTGTCGCTTGTTTTTACAGCCAGCAAATCGATCGACACAACGGCATGATTAACTTCCACCCGGCGAATTCTTAAATGAAGCTGCATTTTCGATACGACGTCGACAATATTGTTTTCGGATACGGGATGCGCTTTAACGGTTCGAAACACGCTAAGGCTCTCATCCAGCTGTGACAAATAAGACAAAGCCGACGCTACCGCAATCGATAAGGCTGTAATGATTAACAAACGAGGTGCCCATTTCATCCCGAACCGCTTCCTCCTTTTGACGGGGTCCGAATGCTTGGCTTATGCCCTGTCTGTTACATTGTACAACGAAAAAAAGCAGGCTATGCCTGCTGCTATCCGAAAAATTATTCCTCCGTATCGATCATGCCGAATTTCGTGACCACAACCGCTTTCCCACGGATTTTGATAGCTGATGTATGTTCGGTAAATTGAGCGATCATAACTTCGCCTTTATCCAACTTTTCCGTGTGATGAAACCTGGTATCCTGTCCTCTCGTCAATCCGATGACTTGTACTCCGTTTTCCTTGGCTTTTACCACAAAATATTCACTCTGACTCGCGTCCATCCTTAATCCCCCCGGGGCTAATCTGTCCAATTACCTTTATCATGCAGAAAAATACTCGTGCTGTCAACTCAAGAGAAAAGCCGCCCTCTTAGGCGGCTACCGTTTTCTCTGTCGCGTAGGCTTGATCTTTTTTGTTGTAGAACCCTTTGAAACGGCTCGGTACGAGCTTGGAAGCCAAATGGATGATCAAATCAGCAAGCTTAACGACACCGTAAGCAAACAGCATGCCTGCAATAACGTCGAGCACCCAGTGAATCTGCAAATACATCGTCGAGAAAATAATCGCGGAGCAGTAAGTAACCATCATATATTTGAAGATCCGGTCTTTCTCCCGAAGCGCCAACAGCAGCATAGCGAACGAAATCGACGTATGCATGCTCGGAAAGCAGTTCATGACATTGACCAGCATATCGTTTTCCGTAGCAAATTTGCGCGCGAGCAGGTCAGGCTGCCCCTTGACCCACCAAACCTCGCGAAGCAAAATCAAGTTGTAAAACGGCATGATGAGTGGAAACTGCATCAAATGTCCGGATAAGGCGTAGGACATCATCTTTTTTACGCTCTTGGTCCAATAGCTTCGGAGAATGCAGATCCAGAGCGAAAGCACGAAACCGTAGTTATAGATCCAAGCCATGATTCGGTCGAACACCGGATGGTTGATCGCCCGGGCCCATGCCGCATCGTTAAAGGGGATGCTGTTCATCATGTCATCCCATTTCCATACATGACGATTGTTTTCGAACATCCAATTGGCAATTTTCCACCACAATTCGTTGCCGGAGCCATAGAAGTAATAGAAGACGCCAAGAAGTGGGATACCTACCACAAAAAAACGTTTCCAATCGACGTCAATCTGATCTTTGCGGACGCCCATCAGACATATTAAAAGCAAGACCCAGCATTCCAAGCTCCAATTCCCGACCACGCCGATACGCCATATCAAAAAGATCGATGCCAGTATGCCGTACATCGTCCAATCGTTTGCGTTCGACCATCGTCTAAGTTTCTCTGACATTTTCGGTAACTCCCCCTAAATACTGTACCTAACCCGCTTGTCGCCTGCCCATTTCGTGAAATAAGGTCAACTAAGTATAACAAAAAAACGAGGATTTTGCTTCATAATTTTTTTACATTTAAGAAAAGCTTCAGAATTAAAAAACACGGGGCAAAGTCCCGTGTCGATTGCGTTTCGTACTGTTTCGCTCTTTTATTCCTCTTGCAGACGCTTCATAAAGTCCTCTGCCGCGCTGTAGCCTTGCTGCCGGAGATACCAGTTGTTGGCTGCCGCTTCTACCAAGCCGGCCACGTCCCGGCCGGGTTGCAGCTGGATTTCGATATGCGGAATCTTGATATCCATATAATCCGAAAACTTCGGAACCAGCTCCAATTCGTTATTGAGCGCATTGTCCTGCCACTTTGTCAACTCGATATCGAGAACGATCCTCGTCTCGTCCTGAAACGCCTTTCGGCCGTATAAGCGGGAAACATTGATGAGTCCGATGCTGCGAAGGGCGAGAAACTCTTTTGTCTTACCGTTATGCGTGCCGAGAAGCGTCTCCGGGCTGATCTTTTTAAGAACCACGATATCGTCCGCTACCAGCCGGTGGCCCCGCCGTATGAGCGTATGCGCCGTTTCGCTTTTGCCTACCCCGGATTTGCCCCGGAGCAGAATGCCGATCCCTGATACGTTGACGCAAACCCCGTGCACGGCAATCTCCTGCGCCATCGATTTCGTCAAGAAAACGTCCACCAGCTCGATAAATTTGTTCGTCGGCTGTGGCGTCCGCAGTAAGGGAATGCCCTCTTCCTCACAATATTTCATCAAATATTTAAGCCCTTCCTGATTGCGGGTTACGACAAAACACGGCGGATGATACTTCACGATGTTTCCGATCCGCTCATTGCGTTCCTCTTCCGTGAGCGTATGTAAATAAGTGATTTCTTTGCTACCGAGCACCTGCAGGTGGGACTGCGAGAAAAAATCGAAATACCCGACGAATTCCAGCCCCGGACGGTGGACTCTGGTCTTGGGAATCGTTCGATGGAGCTGCGTGGCCCCGGCCAGTACCTCCAATGAAAATCGTTTTACCAAATCTTCTACTGTTACAGATTTCACCCGTTCATCCCCCTTCGCCTTCTACAACTATGCCAAACGGAATCTGCTAACTAATTCTACACAAGACAGCGTTTCCCTCTTCGGTGTCCCCGACGTATGATTAGATTTGGAGAAAATAAAAACCGCTTCCTCCGGCGGATGTATCCGTCAAGAAAGCGATTCGGTCGTAACGTGCTATCGGAGTAGCGGGATTCGAACCCACGGCCTCACCCACCCCAAGGGTGCGCGCTACCAGACTGCGCCATACCCCGAAAATGATCCGGTAAAAAAATCCGGCAAAGAGTATTATATCTTATGCTCTATCGATTGTAAAGGATTTTTCCAAAGAAAAGAAAAAAACGCCCGAACTGCATTCGAGCGCCTTTTCGAGCCGACGACCGGCTCAAATTATGTAGAAAGCCTTAAAGCCACAAGAGCTTACTGGATTCCGTCTCTCAGCGCTTTGCCAGGTCTGAAGGCCGGGATTTTGCTGGAAGGAATTTCGATTTCTTCGCCGGTTTGCGGGTTGCGGCCTTTGCGGGCGGAACGCTCACGAACTTCGAAGTTGCCGAATCCGACCAATTGTACCTTATCTCCGCTTTGAAGCGCCTCGGAAATAGCTTCGAATACGGCTTCAACCGCTTTGGTTGCGTCCTTTTTGGAGAGTTCCGTAGATTCCGCTACCTTATTGATCAAATCGGATTTATTCATGCGATTCACCTCCCCCCGAAACAAACGAGTCCTGTTACTTTCTTTGTTAACCGTTTCGCCGAAAAATATACATTCGGAACGATGCAAAGGTGAAAGAAACAACATTATAGTAATACACGCGTTAACCATTTTCAAGTGCAAACACAAAAAATGCACCCTTCGGAGTGCATTTTTCACGAAAAATGAGAAGCATCTCACAAAATAATCGCAATGAGGCCGCCGGAGCCTTCGTTTATAATCCGTCCAAGCGTTTCCTGGAGCTTGTAGCGCGCGTTGTCCGGCATCATGGCCAGCTTGCCTTGAATGCCTTCGCGCACGATCGAGTGCAGCGACCGTCCGAAAATATCGGACTCCCAGATTTTGAGCGGGTTGTCCTCGAAATCCTGCATCAGGTAGCGAACGAGCTCCTCGCTTTGTTTCTCTGTCCCGATAATTGGCGAGAATTCCGACTCTACGTCGACGCGGATCATATGAATCGACGGTGCCGTCGCCTTAAGCCGCACGCCGAAGCGGGAGCCTTGCCGGATGAGCTCCGGTTCGTCGAGCGCCATCTCCGCGAGCGTCGGAGGAGCAATCCCGTAGCCGGTCGTCTTAACCATTTCGAGCGCTTCGGCGAAGTGATCGTACTCCCGCTTGGCATGCGTAAAATCCTGCATGAGCTGCAGCAGGTGATCCTTGCCGCGGATTTCCACGCCGACGACCTCCATAAGAATGCGGTCATACAGCTCGTCGGGCGCGTACAGATCGATTTCCGCAACCCCTTGCCCCATATTCATTCCGGCCAGCGCCGCTTTATCGATAAACTCGTATTCCTCGAAATGACTGACGACCCGATCCACGTCACGGAGCCTGCGAATATCCTGTACCGTCTCGCGGACGGAGTTCTCGAAGCTGGAACGGAGCCAGTGGTTTTCCTCCAGCACCATGACCCAGCTTGGCAGGTTCACATTGACCTCGTGAACCGGGAATTCGTACAGCACTTCGCGAAGCACGGACATCATGTCGTCCTCGCTCATATTGGCAACGCTCATCGCCACGACCGGCACGTCGTGCTTCGCCTGCAGCTCGTTGCGCAGTTCAATCACGGCATCGCTCTGCGGACGGGTAGAGTTCACGATGACGATGAACGGCTTTCCGACTTCTTTCAGTTCGTTAATGATGCGCTCCTCCGCATCAACGTAGGAGGTACGCGGAATTTCGGCGATCGACCCGTCTGTCGTAATGACGACACCAAGCGTCGCATGCTCTTGAATCACCTTTCGCGTGCCAATTTCCGCGGCCTCCTGGAACGGAATCGCTTCATCGAACCACGGCGTATTGATCATCCTCGGGCCGTTCTCATCCTCATATCCTTTGGCGCCTTCGACAACATACCCGACGCAGTCGACCAGTCGAACGTTGACATTCAGTCCTTCAGCAACATGCAGCTGCACGGCATTATTCGGTACGAATTTCGGCTCCGTCGTCATAATCGTCCGTCCGGCGGCGCTTTGCGGCAATTCGTCGGTTGCCCGGATCCGGTCGGCTTCATTCTGGATGTTCGGCAGCACGATCGACTCCATAAAGCGCTTGATGAACGTTGATTTTCCCGTACGGACCGCTCCAACGACCCCCAGGTAAATATCCCCGCCAGTACGCTCTGCAATGTCCTTAAAGATATCCACTTTTTCCAATGAGAATCCCTCCTACAGGTTGTTTAAGACGAAACTCGTACACGCTTTGGACTAGTACAAATATATGTACGGCGGTTCAAAATATGATGACAGGCGCAGAAATAATTTTCGCCGGAAATCCGGCTTTACCGTGTTCGCCGCTTGCGTCCTTAACTTCATCCCTGACAAATATATGTAGGAGATTCTACGATTATTCTAGCTATGGCAAGAAAAAAACCTCTATCACCTTGGCTAGAAGGTTGATAGAGGCTAGATTAGAACGATTCCGGAACGGGAACCGGCTTATTGTCTTTCCACATGTAAGCAAACGAGCGCGCAGGGATGAAATACGATTCCTGAACAAGCAGCGCGCGCAAATCCTGTTTGGCATCAAGCTTGCTTTGAAGCTGTTTCTTATCGATAAGCCGCATTATTTCAGGCGCATAATCGATGGCGACCTGCCCCGATTCGCTCATCAGGAACGGAAGCTTTACCGAGCGCGTATACATGCTGGTCACTTCCAGAGGCTTCCGATTCAGCTTGGCGTAATCGATGGCGAAAAAGCCGGGAGCGACCGCTTCTCCCGTCGGCAGCGTGCCCGTCTTCGATTTGTAACGATCCACCTCCTGCTGCAGTTCGACCGTCTGCTGGAACGAAGGCAAATCCATCATCTTGACCGTCGGCTTCGTCTCCGCATCGATCAGAACGTAGGTCGCCGTCCCGCCGTTCTCGAACGCATTGGCCGGCACTTCGCTAAGGTAACGCCCTTTCAGCTTTTTGAAATCGATCGGATTTTGTTCATACAGCGGCGTGGTCGCCTCGAAGTTTTTGATTGGCAGCACACCGGTTTTCGCCTTATATTGATCGATCGCGTTCTGAACGACGATCACATACTCGCCGCTCGCGATCTGGTTCTCCTTGCGCATCTCCTTCGGATACATGCAGCCGCCGAGCAGCGTGCAGACCAGCAGCAAAGACGCCGCCTGCAGCCAACGCTTCATCACCATTCCTCCTCCTGCTTTTCCAACTGCTTTCGTATAGCGCTCTTTAACGGATCCTCCGGCACGAGCACGGTAACAGGCCCGGTGATTTTCGCCTGACAAGCGAGACGATAGCCGTCCTGCTGCAAGCCGCCAAGCTTCAGCTCCTCGTTGCGGTTCGGCTCAGCCAGCCCCGTGCCGGCATTCTCCGTCACGCGAACCTTGCACATCAGACAAGCCGCCTTGCCCCCGCACCGGGTACGGATATGCACGCGGGCGCGCCGTGCCGCGTCCAGAAGCGTCGTGCCGGGTCTTGCTTCAAACGTTTTGTTGTCAGGTAAAAAAGTGACTTTCGCAGCCATACGCGCCCTCCTTCCGGTTACCTAGTCGCTTTCGGGTCGAGCAGCGTACGCAGCCTGTCGGAGAGCTCCCCGCTAAAGCGGTTGCGGGCCATCAAATCATCGAGAGCCAGCCTGTGACGCTCCGGCTCCTGGGCTTGGCACACTCTTGCAATCGCTTCGTAACGGTCCGGGCGGTCCCTCAGTACGTTAAACACCAGTTCGTGGGCCAGCGGCATTAGCCGGACGGTCTTTCCCTCGCTATACGGAACAGCAAGCGCATGCGTCCGTGCCAAATACTCCGCTTCCACGCGATATTCGCTGTCCATCGCCCGTACCTCGAAGGCCCCGACCAGCTCCACCTTGACACCGTTCATCTCATAATGGCTTAGCATCGACCGGTAAATGGGCGTTTCGCTCTCCGTCTGCTCATCAGTCGCGTACCGCCGGAGTGCCATGTGCAAATCCTCCGCAGCACGCTGGTCAGCGTATAAATCCAAGTCCCGGGGTTGCGCGGCAAGCTGCACGCCTTGCAGCAGCAGTCCGGTGCTGCCGCCGACCAGCCATGTGGAGTCAGATCCCCGTGTATGTACTTCAAGCTCGAAAAAAATCTCCTTAAGCGGTTCCGGCACCGTGCCAAGTTGTTGAGTATTCATCTTATCATCCTATGCTAAGCAAAATAGTCAAAAATAAGGCTTATGCGCAACCGCGATCGCGCCCTCGCTTTTTACTTTCGCCTGACAGCCTAACCGAAAGCCTTGCTCCAGCTCGTCCGGCTCCAAATTGTCCAGCTCCTCGTCCGTCGGAGCGTTCAAATGCTCCATGCCCTCGCTTACTTGACAGCGGCAACGGGAGCAAGTGCCCCGCATGCAGGAGAAACCCCAGTCCACTTCCGCCTTCAGCGCCAAATCCAAGATCGTGAACCCGGTCACCGGTTCAATCGATTTCGTTACTCTGCGTCCTTTTAAAGTTATCATAAGCTGCCAGACTCCTTACAATAGGGATACGACCATATAAATAAAGATCGGGATAAACATCAAGAACGCGACCAACGAAAGCACAAATCGGACAATGCCCGTCGTTTTATTTCTCGCAAATGTGATCAACAGCGAAGCGAGAACCATGAGACCGATCGCAATAAAAGATGCCCACATTTTGTCCAACGGCGACATAATAAATTTTCCAACCCCTAGCTTGGTAACGTAATTGACTCCATCATAACATAAAAAAAGCATAAGCGCGCTTGACCGGCGGCTCATGCCATAAAACTGTTAAAAATGTCACCTTACTTCTTCATGATCATCTTCATGAGCTGTTCCAAATTGTCCGTGCTCACTTTGCTGCTTTTGATGGCTTGGATCAGCTCGTTTGTCGTTTGATCCGAAACGGGAACTTTCACAAGGCCCGCAACTTGCTTAATCAGCTGCCGCAGCTGCGTATCGCTCTGCAGCGTGGACGGCTTTACCCCGCTCGCAAGCTTGTATATATCTTTCTCGGAGACGCTTTTACCGGTTTTTTTCTTAACCACATTGAGCACGTCTTTCGGCATATTTTTATCTGCCATCGTTGTCCCTCCTCAGACTGGTTATGCAATAAAGCCTGAGGTAGTATATGTGGAAAAGTTGCCATCGGTATAGGCGATTGCCTTAACGAAGCCATCCGTTTTGAGAATCGTCGGCGATTTCTTCGGTTTCGTGGCGGGGTCCCCGTCCCATCAAATGCTCTACGGCCGTTTTCGGGTTTTTCCCGTTAAACAGAACGTGGTACAGCTGTTCCGTAATCGGCATAGAAATCTCATAGCGGAGGGACAACTGATAGGCGGCCTGCGTCGTTTTGACGCCTTCTACGACCATTCCCATCCGCTGAAGCACTTCTTCCAGCGAATGTCCCTGCGCAAGCATCGACCCGGCCCGCCAGTTGCGGCTGTGCCTGCTCGTGCACGTAACCACCAAATCTCCGATTCCGGCCAATCCCGCGAACGTCAACGGACTCGCCCCCATCGCCGTCCCAAGTCTGGCGATTTCGGCCAATCCCCGGGTAAGCAGAGCAGCCTTGGCGTTATCTCCGAAATCCAGCCCGTCGCTGAGACCTGCGCCGAGCGCGATAATATTTTTAAGCGCGCCGCCAACCTCCACACCAATGACGTCGGGGTTCGTATATACGCGAAAATAGGAGTTAATCAACAGATCCTGCGCTTGCTCGGCGGCTTCTTTGTCCAGCGAAGCCACGACAACCGTTGTCGGGCATTGCCGGATAACCTCTTCCGCATGGCTTGGTCCGGATAGTACGACCAGCCGGTTCGAATCGTACGACGGCAGCTCTTCCGCCAACACTTCGCTCATGCGCTTTAAGCTGCCGGCTTCGAATCCTTTGGTCGCATGGACCAAAAGCGAATCGGAGCTCAAATGCGGCTTAAGCTGACCGGCGATATCCCGCATGGCCGAGGACGGCGCTACAACCACGACGGCTTCCGCATCTTTCACGGCTTCCTCCATCGAATCGGTCGCCCGAATCCGCGAAGATAACAAAACCTCGGGCAGAAACCGGCTGTTGCGGTGCTCCTCGTTAATTTCCCGTACCTGATCGCGGTTGCGCGACCACAACAGCACGTCGCGGCCGTTATCCGCCAGTACCGAGGCAATGGCCGTTCCCCAACTTCCCGCTACCAGCACGGCAGTTTTACCGGAAACCGGCATGAACGAACACCTCCGTCTATTTCGTCAAACTTGTTTTTTGGCACCAAGCTTGTTCTCTTGTCCTTTTAACAGCTTCACGATATTGCTCCGATGCTTGACCCAAGCGAATACGAATAGAAGCAGGCTGAGCGCGAAAATCTCCCGGGAATCGACCATAAACCATATTAAGATCGGCAAAAGTGCGGTAAACAATAGAGATCCCAGAGAAACGTAACGCGTAATAGCAATGGAAACAAAAGCAACAATCCCGGCGATAAGCGCAGGCAGAAAGGCTAGCGTCGCCATCACTCCGATCGTCGTAGCTATGCCTTTGCCTCCCCGAAACCCAAAAAACACGGGCCAATTATGTCCGACGATGACACTGATCCCCGCGAGCACTTCAAACAGCGGATCGCTCCCGCTCAGCCATGTGCCGATCCAGACGGCCGCCACGCCCTTCAATACATCCAAGAGAAGCACTGCGATGCCCGGCCCTTTGCCGAGCACCCGCAGCGTATTCGTAGCCCCTGCGTTCCCGCTACCGTGTTCACGTATATCGATGCCTTTCAGCACTTTGCCTGCCAAATAACTAAAGCTGATCGAGCCGAGCAAATAACCGATCAAAAGTGAGAGCAAGTTAGTCACCGCGGTTCTCTCCTATTCGTCGTCCGATTTGCGACGCGTGAACATGCGTAGAGGCGTCCCCTCGAAACCGAACGCGCCGCGAATTTTGTTTTCCAAATATCTCTGATAGGAGAAATGCATCAGCTCTGGATCGTTGACGAAGAAGATGATGGTCGGAGGCTTGACCGCCACCTGCGTTGCATAATTGATACGCAGCCGTTTCCCTTTATCCGTCGGCGGAGGGTTGATGGCTACAGCATCGGACACGACGTCGTTCAGCACGTGCGTCGCCACACGCGCCGCATGCTGCTCGGCAACATTGGTCACGACCGGGAACAGCTTATGCAGCCGCTGCTTCGTTTTGGCAGACAAATACACGACAGGAGCATAGGTCATAAACAAAAAATGGTCGCGGATTTTCTGAGTGAACTGATGCATCGTTTTGTCGTCTTTTTCCACAATATCCCATTTATTCACGACGAAGATCGCCGCCTTGCCAGCCTCGTGCGCATATCCGGCTACGTGCTTATCCTGCTCGATAATGCCTTCCTCGCCATCGATAACGACCAGCACGACGTCCGCCCGCTCGATCGCCTTCATAGCGCGCATCACGCTGTACTTCTCCGTCGTCTCGTATACTTTGCCGCGCTTTCGCATCCCCGCCGTATCGATAATGACATACTTTTGGCCGTCCTTCTCAAAAGGCGTATCGATCGCATCACGCGTTGTTCCGGCGACATTGCTGACGATGACGCGCTCTTCTCCCAGGATCGCGTTGACGAGCGACGATTTCCCGACGTTCGGCCGGCCGATCAATGCGACCTTGATCACATCCTCGCCGTACTCTTCCTCGCTCGTGTCCGGAAAATGCTTGATCACCTCGTCAAGCAGGTCGCCAATTCCCGTGCCGTGAGAGCCGGAGATGCCGACCACGTCGCCGAAGCCGAGGCTGTAGAACTCGTAAATATCGTCCATCCGCTTCAGATTGTCCACTTTGTTAACGGCAACGATAACCGGCTTTTTCGCCCGGAACAGCATTTCCGCAACTTCGCTGTCAGCCGGTGTAATGCCTGCTTTGGCATCCACCATAAACACGATGACGTCCGCTTCCTCAATGGCAAGCTCCGCTTGCATGCGTACGGACTTCATGATCTGATCTTCCCCTTCGATCTCAATCCCGCCGGTGTCGATGACGCTGAACTCGGTGTCCAGCCACTCCCCCCTGCCGTACAGCCGGTCCCGGGTAACCCCCGGTTTATCTTCCACAATAGCCAACTTATCGCCGATAATACGGTTAAACACCGTAGATTTGCCCACATTCGGACGGCCGACAATCGCTACGATTGGTCTTGCCATGCACTTCATTCCCTTCTTCGACTACCGCAATGTTGCTTCATGTGACGTTATGTACAAAGACAAGCCTTATTTCAAGGCTTGCAAGCTCTGATATTATATCAAAATCGAATTCACAAGTAAATGAACGAAACGTTAGCGGGCAGCCTTCTAACCGCTAATGCTTCACCAAAATAACGATTCCGTTCTCCAAATCGTGGGCCGCCGCATCCAAAATTTTTTCCAGCTTGAAGGCTACTTTCTGCTGATGATTGGTATCGTCTGCAATAAAGATGGGAGCTCCGCCGGCCACCGTTTGCCGGTTTGCTTCCGTAGCCACCACCGCCATAATTTGTCCCATAGCTCTATCCTCCCGCTTTTCCGCCGGCTTGCACATGCGCTTCGCTCGGCATCCGCACTGCGCTTTCCAGCACCGGCGAGTTCATCGCGACTTGCCGGGCTTTCTCCGGATCTTGCTC
Source organism: Paenibacillus tyrphae (assembly GCF_027925525.1). GTDB lineage: Bacteria > Bacillota > Bacilli > Paenibacillales > NBRC-103111 > Paenibacillus_G > Paenibacillus_G tyrfis_B. The sequence goes on from NZ_BSDJ01000012.1 coordinate 68,339, forward strand.
CTGCGGAAGCAGCAGCACAGCCAGCCGCCCGTCATCCATATCCAGCTTGGCCAACGGAACGAGCGCCGGTTCGCCTTCGTCACGATGGACGCCCATAATCGTTGACACGTCATGCAGCAGCGCCTGCCGCTGTCCCGGGTTAGCCAGGGTGACTCTTGCATTTTTGTTTTTGGGCACAAGCACAATACCGATCGCTTTTTTCCGGATGATGTTTTGCGTATCGCTTAATCCTACGTTCATGATATAAATGTCGTCTACGAACAGATTCGGTCCGTCGAGCCGCACTTGGCCGATGTTTACATTTGCAATGCGGGACAACGTTTTGCCCGTCTTGAACATATTGGTAATCAGAATTGCCGCAATGCCGGCCACAATCCCCCAATACCAGGGGAACACGATACCGAAGAACGCCGTGGCAAACGCGGTAAAAATGACTAAATAGTTGCGTCCTTCAAATACCATCGCTATTCCTTCGATATAGGTTGCTCCCCGCGGTACCAGCTCCAGGCTGTCGATCTTGCTCAGCGTTTGGCGCTCCATATTGCGGACGTCCCGGAACTGCTGCGCCGCCATCGCCAAAAACGTCATGGCCGTATAGTTCTTATCCAGCAGCGAAGGGACGGCAACCGAGCCAAGCCCTGCTGCGATGACACCCAAGGAAAGATGAATGATTTTGCCGTGAGGATAAGTCGGATATTGCCGGTAATCGGTCCGCAGCATCGTCAGCCGGGCCAGCACACCGAACACTACGCCCAATATGATTCCTACGGTATATTTTTGCTCCACCAGCCAAGCCCACACGTCGATCACGTCTCCTTCCTTCTTGGGCAACCGCTTCTGCCAATCAATCGTTCTCGGGCTCTCTGCCCGACCTAACCATTTGCCGCATACGATTAAATACCAGCTTCGTCCCCGCGACCGTCCCTTCCAGCAGCAGAGAGCAGCCTCGGGCCGCAAAGGCCGTCAGCCACCATACATCCTGAAATTCCGTTTGCCCCAGCGTCATCGCCATCTGTTCCCGGTGCGCGCAGGCTGACATTACGTCGCCGATCAACAGTCCGAGCGACAGCCCCGCGATCTGCAGTGGCGGCCACCGCAGCAGAGCCGCAGCCAAAAAACCGACGCTTGCGGCAACGGTCCACTCCGAGCTGAACCAGATGACCGCGGGCATCAGATGCAGCGTCTCTCTCATGAAGAAATAAACCGAACCGAGCAGCAGGGCGATGGAAAGTAAATGGAAGCGATACAAAAAGCTCGGCGTGCGAACCATGACCCAGAGCGAACCAGCCAGCAGCAGCAGCGTGCAGCCGAAAACCCGAATCCCGCCCCAATCTGTGCTCCACCGCATAAACAATATCCAAAGCATAAAAAAAAGAAGTAGACTCGTAGGAGTAATACCTCTTAATATGACGTTCTTCCAGCCACTGGCGAACAAAATCAGCGCAACGACGATTAGCAATAAGGACACGTAACCCGCATTCATTCGCTCTCACCCGCAGAAAAAGCTTGTTCCTCTTTTTCCTTAGTATGGCTTTCTTTATTTAGTTTTAGTCAATTACTTAGCGTAGCCCGATCGCCTTGCGTAGGTGGAGATATCGATTCCCCGAACCGAGCACCACTCTGCCGTTTCCGACGTAATAACGATCGGAAGCTCATGCAGAGCTTCAATACGGGATGCGCCCAACGCCGTCATCAGCAGCCGGAGCTCTTGATGCCATGACGTGATTTGTCCGATCAGCGCTTCGGTTCCCGATGTTCGCAGCACTCGCAGCATGGCTCCAGCCATACCGACCGCTGAGGCTCCAAGCGTTAATGCTTTGCAAATCTCAAGCGCGCTTGTAATGCCGCCTGTCGCCACGATCGCAACGTCCGATCGGTTCAGGCGACGCTTAGCCTCCAATACTTCCAATAGCGCGATGCTGGTCTTGCAGCCCCAATCGTTCAACCAATCCATCGGCAGATCACGTCGGGCATTCTCGATTGCGGCGAAATTGGTGCCTCCCGATCCGCCGACATCGATACATCCGACTCCACAGCCAATCAACTTCTCGGCACTCTCCCGCACCATGCCGAAGCCGACCTCCTTGACGATAACGGGAACGCCCGCCCGTTCGACGATCGTCCGGATCCGCTCCAGCATTCCCCGGAAATCTCTGTCCCCTTCGGGCATGATCAGCTCCTGCATTACATTCAGGTGGATTTGAAGCCCGTCGGCTTGCAGCATATCCACCGCTCTTAGCGCTTGCTCCAACGTCGCTTCGCTGCCAAGATTGCCAAATACGATGCCGCGCGGGTTTATCTTTCTTACGATACGGTAGCTTTCAGCCGTCTCCGGGTTTTTGATGGCGGCCATCTGCGAGCCTACCGCCATGGCAAGTCCCGTCTCTCGAGCGGCAACGGCAAGCTCTCGGTTAATTTCTTCGGTCTCGCGGGCTCCTCCGGTCATGGCATTAATAACAATCGGCGAGCTCAATAAGAGTTCGCCGATTCGGGTATGCAATGCTATGGATTCCGAAGAAATACCGGGGAGACAATTATGGACCAGCTTGATATCGCGGAACCCCTGCTCGCCGATTTGCCCGAGCCGGAGCGCATGATGAACATGCTCCATTTTTCGCGGTATGCGCACCCCTGATTCCTCTTTTCGTCTATAGACAGCGGTTTACTTGAATTTGCTCAGCTTGTCGCCAAAACGCTCTCCGAGTGTCAGGTTCAGGCCTTGAAGCTCTTCGTGGGAAACGGATTCCCGTTTCGGCGCACGTTCTCTTTCAGGTCTTGGTTCGCGGGCAGGCGCTTCTTCCGTCTCTTTGATGCTGAGCGAGATGCGCTTTTCGCCTGGGTTCATGTCCAACACTTTCACTTGAACCTCTTGACCTTCCTTCAGCACTTCGAACGGCGTTGCAATGTGACGGTGTGCGATTTGGGAAATATGAACCAAGCCCTCAACGCCAGGAGCCACTTCGATGAACGCGCCGAATTGAACGAGCCGTTTAACGGTACCGGTGACGATATCCCCGATATTGATCTTGTTCGTTACGGATTCCCAAGGTCCCGGTTGCGTAGCTTTGATGCTCAAGGAGATGCGCTCGTTGGCCGGATCCAATTTCAGAACTTGAACGCGAACTTGGTCGCCTTCCTTCACGACTTCGGACGCGTGCTCGACATGATGCCAAGCCATCTCGGAAATATGAACGAGTCCGTCTACGCCGCCGATATCGACAAATGCGCCGAATTGCGTCAAGCGTTGAACCGTACCCGTCAGCTCTTGACCGACCGACAGTTTGGAGATCGTTTCTTGCTTTTTCGCTTCGAACTCTTCATCCAGCACGTCTTTTTGAGAAAGAATGACTTTGTTTTTCTCGCGGTCCATTTCTTTCACGCGCAGACGCAGCGTGCGGCCTTTGTAATCGCTGAAATCTTCGACGAACGTGCGCTCAACCATGGAAGCCGGAACGAATCCGCGCAGACCTACGTCAACGACAAGACCGCCTTTAACCACTTCGGCCACTTTCGCTTCGAGGATCGTTTTGTTTTCCATATCGGCTGCAAGCTTCTCCCACGATTTCTCGCTGTCGATAGCGCGTTTGGAAAGCACGAGCTTTTCCTTGTTGTCATCGATAGTAACAACTTTCAGCTCGATGTCTTGACCGACTTGTACGATCTCTTCCGCATTATCCAGTTGGACGGACGAAAGCTCGCGCACTGGCACGATGCCGTCGTATTTGTAGCCTACGTCGACAACCGCTTGATCCGCATCCACTTTAATGACTTTGCCAGTAACGATGTCGCCTTTTTTGATAATGTTGACATTCGCCATGGACTCTTCCTGAGATACCTCTGCGGATTGAACTTCTTGATCGAATTTTGTTTCTTCTGACATGTCCAATTACCCTCCTTAAACAACCTGACAACGTGTAATGTATTTGGATAAAAATTTTACTTCATCATTTTCTTAAGTATGCCACAATTTATCATTTCGATTCGTGCTGCTTGACCATGCTTCGGATCGTGCTCATGATTTTGTCGGTCGCCTGTTCCAAGCCTTCCGAACCGCTGTTCTCAAATTCGCTCAAATCGACTGGCGGACCATACACGACCTTCATTTGCCGAAACGGCTTATAATTGCCGATAATGGCTGCCGGAATGACTACAGCCCCGGATTTCAATGCCAGACTAGCCGCTCCCTTTTTACCCATGCCTCCCGCGTTGCTGCGCGTCCCTTCCGGGAAAATGCCCATAACCTCGCCGTCTTTGAGCAGTTGCAACGACAAGCGGATCGACTCTTTGCTGACACCGCCGCGCTTGACGGGAAATGCCGCTATTCTCGGCAAAACATATCCCAAAACGGGAACGTCGAACAGCTCGGCCTTGGCCATGTAATGCACCTTTCGCTTCAGTGGGCTGCCCATCAGCGGCGGGTCCCAGTTGCTGGTGTGGTTGCCGCAAAGAACGACGGCGCCTTCGGCGGGAATGTTCTCAAGCCCTTCTGCCCGCAAAAAAAACACGGAGCGGAACAAGACTCGAAAAATCCCTCGAAAAAAGACGTACAACATGCTATTGCCCCCCACCGACCCGGAGCTTGCAAAGCTCCAAAATGCGATCCACCACTTGCGGTATCGTCATCTCGGTCGTATCCAGCAGCACGGCATCCGGCGCTTTCACAAGCGGCGAAGCCTCGCGCTGCTCGTCCATCCGGTCCCGCTCCGCAATATCGCGCTCCAATCTCTCAAGCGTGATATCCGGCTGCGAATCGCAAATTTCCTTGAACCGGCGCTGGGCGCGGACACTGACACTTGCGGTCAAAAACACCTTGACCTCGGCGTCCGGCAACACGTGACTGCCGATATCCCGGCCGTCCATGACGATTCCTTTGCTTTGGGCCATTTCCTGCTGTTTGGCGGTAAGGATACTGCGAATTTCAGCGATGGAAGCAATTCTGGAGACGTTTCCGGTCACCTCCGCAAGGCGAATCATGCCCGTCACGTCTTCGCCATCGACAAAGACCATTTGGCCATCGCTGCCCGGAACTAAGCGAATGTCCATACGGCCTGTGAGCGCAACCATGTCCGAGATCTGTTCCGCTTGAAGGCCTTCCCGTAAAATCTTCCAAGTCACGGCTCGGTACATGGCTCCCGTATCGACATAAACGAAGCCGAGCGCACCGGCGACCAGACGAGCGATCGTGCTTTTCCCCGCTCCTGCCGGACCGTCGATTGCGATGTTAAACTTTTCCAAGATGCGGCCTCCTTACAAAATGAAGCGGACGAGCAGCCTGAAAAAAAAACAGGCCGAAGCCTCGAACGAAGAAAATTATACCATAGTTTTACCGTGGATTGCAAAACTCGCGCACCCTCCATTATTTTCCTTCCACGGCCTGAAGCCGGGACACCGAATAAGGAAGTCCCTCCAACTGCTCCACCTTGACTAAAACATAGCGGATTCGCGGGTTAAGAAGCAGCAACTGGGAAGCGACCAAAGCAATGGCGCACCCCGCCAATGCCCAGGCAATCCATCGTTCCGCCCGTTCGGCAAACTGCAAAAATAATTCTTCGTACCTATCGTCCGATTCATTTTGATTCTTTGTATTCATCCGCGGCCACCCCGTCCCATCCAATATTTGGGGGATAGTGTACCCGTCATGTCAAGCTATTATGTATTATCTTTTGCGGAAATCAAGCTGCCGCTCAAAGCAGTACCGGATAATTTTTTGGCGGTCGCGGTCCGTGATCTCCGAAAATCGCATCATGACCTGCTTTTTGCCCGTCTCCAACTCTTTGACGCGTACGATCTCGCTCTTGAACGGCACATGCTCGATCTGGCCGTTCTTGAACGGGACAAGCAGCCAGCACTCGACCGTATGGCCGGACTCCACCGGCACGTAGCCTTCGCATAGAAACGATATGCCTCCGCCCCCGACATCGTCGGTCAGCGCTACGAACTGCAGCTGCTCCGAGAATTTCACGGCGATTTCGAGTATGGCCGGCACGCGCAAAAAGTTGCGCCGTTGCACTTTCGTAATCGATTCGGGGTCCGGTTTTTTGATCAAGACAAGCCGGATCACATCATCGGAAAATCCGAGTACGGACGAGTTGAAGTAGTTCTTGACACCGCCCTCGGTTATAAAATAAACGGAAAGCTCGTCGCCCGGATACAAACGCTTCAGCTTCCCCGATTTGTCGTTCATTGGTACTTCCATGCTGATATACGCATCCGAGACGTCGGCAATTCTGGATTTATATTCCTGCTTCGCCTCTTCTTCATCGATGGAATTGATTTGGATAAAAAGCGTCTGGTTTACTTTCGGCAGCAATCGGCTCACCTCCCCGGAGTGTAAACTTCGATAAGTCCAAGCTTTATTATAGCACGTGAAGCGAATATGGGAAGGGGTGAGCGCACAGCGTTCGGAGTTTTGTTGGATGCTTCTTTGGATTGTTGGGGAATGGCGGAATGAACGGTGGAGCGGCCTGCGGCGAAATCGCGATTGGCTAATGCTCAGACACGTTTTGACCCGGTCCCATGGAACAATTTTTTATGGAATTGGGACCAGATCAAAAAACTCGCCGCCAATCGCGATTTCGCCTTCGGCTCATCACCAAGTACCACCCCAAAAAGAAGCAAAAATACGAAAAAGCCCGAACGCATCGGGCTTGGGAGAGGACTAAAAAAATGAAACATCAGGTTGGGGTGACGGCGGCGGCTTCTTCCGCGCCCAAGCGGTCGATCTTCTCTTGCGCGCCGCTCTCGGCATTAACGTAGATCCGGTACAAGCCGCCGTTGACGCGGCCGATAAACTGGTAGCAGAGCACCTCTTCGTCGATGTCGTTCTTGATCAGCGCCTGATTGACGCTATCTGCTTTAAAATCGGCATTGAGCGTTTTGCGGGCTTCGTCCGCCGTCAGCTTCGGCGCTTTGATCTGACGGTCCTTCTTGCCGTACACGTAATCAGTCGCTTCCAGCCCCGTCACTTCCCCGTTGTCGAGCGCCACCTGAACCGCGACCTTTTCCACGTAATTGATCACGTTGTTCGTGCGCACCGCATACGTCATATGGGCGACGTTGCCGTAATCGTCGTAGCTGACCGCGGTCATATTCTTGTAGCCGTGCTCATCCAGGAACTGCGCCCCGATGTCGCGTGCCTGCCGCAAGTCAAGCTTCTTCTCGGGCACATTGCGGGAAGCCGCGAACCACAGCAGCTGACCGCCTTTTTTCGAATAGTCCAAATGAGCGCCATCCGCCGTGCCCTGTTTAGGAGCCGTGACGCTAAAGGACTGATACTCGGTCCCGGGGCCGTTTTCCACGACCTGGAGACCGGACGGGTCCTGGATGCCCAGGAACTGAGCAGCTTTTTGCTTAATTTCGTCGGCGCTCACCTCCGGGCCGGAAAGCATGTGCATATCCCGCTTCTGATACATGCTCATGACCGCCGGGCTCCAGTTGATTTCCGGATATTCGCGCACCTTCTTATCTACCGTAGTGAACCCGTCGACGATGACGTTGTCATGCGGTTCCTTCTGCGTTGCCAGCGCCAGCTCGACATCCATCCAGCGCAAGTTGTTCTGGATGACCTTGCTTTGAACCCCGCGCAATTCTTTGGAAATTTCCGCCGCGCGCTCATGCAGCGTATTGAGCGTCTTCATTTCGTTTCCGTCCAGCGGACTTTTGGAAAGGTCCCGGACTGCCGCCCGATAAGCAAAATTCGAAATATTAGCTAAAAACTCCTCGGTTTTGTTGAAAGGCAGCATAGCCAGCGGCAGTTGACTGATTTCGTTCTGCGCTTCGCTCGTGATTCGCCAAACGTTGATCAGCCCTTTTTTGTAGGCGTCCTGGGATGTCGAATTCACCGCGAGCGTATTGCCAAGCTCCGTATGAAGCTTGTCCACGTGAAACGACAAATCGTGGAACGCCCGTTGATAATGGTTTTCTGCCTTGATCAAGACGGCATTTTTCTCTTGATGCTCCAAGTAGCCCCAGACCCCGGTGCCGATGAGCGCCACCAAAAGAATCGGAAACATGACCATGCTCAATCTTTTGTACATGTTCGAGAAATCTCCCTTCATCAGCAAAACTTGGGCTTAGTTTTCGCCTGAAGCGAGACGGATTATTCACGAAGCGCAGACATCGCAATCAAGCCGTTCAAAAAAAAGAAAAAGCCGGCGCTTGGCCGACTCTTATCCCGGACTAGAAATCAAGGGTTTCGATATCGAATTCTTTTTCATTGTTGCATATGCACTGCTTGAACCCGGTATCGATCTTTTCCTTTTCTTTCCTGCCCTTCAAGATGAATTTCTCGCCGCAATGCTTGCAGCGGATGGCGACTTTCACCCGCGGACTAACGACATTCATCATATCCCTCCGGTACGACCTATGGTTTTATATATCCATTATGGTCATTCCGGCTAAATTTTAACCTGATCCTCCCGCGTGGCGACCCTGAGCGGCGATTTCGCGTTGGCCCGGTTCACTTTGCGCAGGCTGCGCAGCCACAAGAAGCTCATGAGCGGCACCATGAACCAGACCCAGTACGCTTTGCTAAGGAGCAGCGTATAGTCAAACACCCCGTGCCAAAATACCGGCAGAGCCAACGACAAAAGCAGATGCTTGCGGGTATGCTCCGGCGTAAACTTGGCTTTTCCGAGATGGTAGCCCATCATGACGCCGAACATGGCGTGACCGGACACCGGCAGGAAGGCCCTAATCATTAGCGACGAAAAGCTGGAGCCATTCAAGAACGCATAAAATACGTTTTCGAGCGTGGCGAATCCGAGCGACACCGCTACCGCGTACACAATGCCGTCGTACGGTTCGTCGAACGAAGCATGCTTGAAGGTAATGAAATAAACCAGAAACCACTTAAAAAATTCTTCCGGCAGCGAAGAGATGAGGAACGAAAAAACGAACGGATCCTCGCCGAGTCCGTGCACCAAAGCCCGCTGCAGCACCATGATCGGGAAAACGATCAGAACGCCGAACAAAAACAGCTTGATTACTAAGGAGATCGGCTCCGTATCGTATCGGTCTTTTAAATAAAAATAGGCCAGCAGAGCGACACCCGGCGCGATAGCCGCCGTCAGGACAGTTAAGACGCTCAAAGTGTCTCCCCTCCGTCATAATAGGATAAACCCGCCCGCAGCAACGGCCGGCCCCCGCAACTTTCGCGGATGCCGACCGTAATACGGGCAGGCGCTTGTCGATATTTCTTATCTATGAATATTATAGACATTTTGAATGGCTTTTTCCATCATTTCTTGGAATCTGGCATACACATCCGCTTTTACCCGGCATCAGACGCTTCATTCTTCCGCAAAACGCGCCTGCTGGTCGTAAAACCGGAGCGGAATAGTCGCCAGCGTCCCATTTCGGTGTTTCAGAAGCTGCAGGCTCGAGCGTATCCCGTTAACGGACGTTCCCTCCGGCTCCGGCTTCAGCCGCATAATGACGTCAGCTGACGCTTCCGCCCCTTCCGGCAGACGCTCGTCTCCGATATCCGAAGGAACGGCCGCAATAACCGGGCCTCCCCATTCCTTGGACCAATGCTTGAGCATATAAGCGATTAATGTCTGATGCTCGGCGGACGAGCGGGGCGGATTGGGCAATCCGCCTGCCGGGATACGGTTAATATGATCAATGAATACGACGGGCGTTCTGCCGGACATCCCCGCAATCCGCTCGACATTGGTCATGACGCGATCAATCGTGGAATCGAGCGAGCATTCGATCGTCCAAAGCATATTGCTGATGGGCATATAGCGTTTATTGGCTTCGGCCACTTGCCGCGGCTCCATCTTCCCGCTGAGCACGTTTTGCGGCTCGGTGCCGATGAGTCTGGCTATGCTGCGCGCCCAGAGCTCGAATCCCGTCATGTCCCAGGATACGTAAACGACCGGCGTCTGGTGCAGGGCGATATGGTCTGCCATTTGCTTCATGAGCATCGTTTTGCCCGAAGAAGCGGCTCCGGCCAGCAAATACAGCCCGCTCCGAAGCCCGCCGAACAACGCTTCGTCCAGTGTGGGTAAACCGGTCGGCACGCCGGACGCTTGTCCGCGATGCCGCTTCATGAATTCTTCGGTATATATGGTAATATTTTTCGTATCGGAAGCAATCGGAAGCAGCATTGTCTCTTCCATCGTTTCGTTCAACAGCCGCATGAACGAATCCAGCGGATTTTGCACCCGCACGAAGAAATCGTTAACGTCGCGGATCGACTCGGGCAGCTGCATGACAAACGTTTGCTTGGCCGTCGATTGCAGCAGCGCTTGGATTCTGACGCTTTCGCGACGCCCCGCTTCATCGTTGCCCAGACAGATGAACACCCGCTTGTCCCGCAGCTTGTCCGCATGGATTTCTTTAAAGGACATCCATATCGGCACACATACTGCCGGCAGATGCGCCTGAGCCAAGCTGAGCACGTCGAACACCCCGCCGCACACGATGACGTCCTCCGTCTGCTCCAGTATCTGCTCGTTGAATAAATAATCGCCCTCTCCGAGCAACAGTTTGTATTTCGGCTCGCGTTGGTCGACCGATCGTCCGACTAAATCGACCGTGACGCCATCCGCGTTCGTAATCGGAATAATAATGCGGTTCTCAAAAAAATCCCCCAGCTTGTCCGAATTGATGTAAAACCCGAACTTGCCCGGCTCAAAGCCGATTCGATAATCCTCCGCCGTCTCCTGATGGATACCCCGCCGCTCCAAATAAGCATAGGCTTCTTCCCGAAGCTGTTTGTGGTAATGGGTGACAAGCTCCTCCAAATCAAACGCGGTCTTGGCTGCGCCAATGTGTTGAACTTCGCTCATGACGTTCTTCCCCCCGCAAAAAAAGCATTCCGCAAAAACAACGCTGTTTTTGAGAATGCTTACGATTCTTTAAGCTGAATAAGCCTCATTAAAACTTGGAACAAAGCACCTTCACGGCATCGGATTCAATCACGACCTTGCCGTATTCCTCTAGAACGGCTTGCGTGACGGATGTGGCTTCTCCGAACTCGGACAAGACGGCCACGACCGATTGAAGCCGCTTTTCTTCCATATCGACGGCATCCAGCAGCAGGACCCATTTATTTTTATAGGAATACAACGTTCCTCCGTCCGTCAGGAGCGGATTGATGACTTTGGCAAGCCGAAGGAGGTCCTCGAAATCATGGAAAGCGTAAATGATTTCATCGGTCTCATCCATCGTCACTTCAAGCTCGTACACTTCTTCCATTTCGTCCTCTAGCGTGTCGTCTCCCTGGCTGAAATTCATTCGGCCGCGTGTGACGATCACCATCATCCCTTGCGCCGGCATGGCGAGGACTTCCACGGCAAGCGGTCCGGTTGCGTCGAAGCCAAGCTCGGTATAGGCTTGGTCCATCATCTCGCTGAACAGCTCGTGAACCTTGGGGATTTCTCTCCACATGTCATCCTTGTGAATCCCGCGCTCCGTTAAGTCATCGAATGTGAGGAAAATCCGTATCTTGTCTTGACTTAAACGCTCCATTTTCATACTGGATTCCTCCCTTGCCGACTAATAATAAACAGCTTATGAAGTTTGGTAAACAAAGGTGAGCCGTGTTCGTTCCGCTATATAAAGGATTCGAAAACGCGTTCGAAATTGCGTCCTCCAGCCTTTCCCCTCGGAAACGGTACAGCTTGTTTGCCATGCTACGTCTATTATATCACAAACCGCGAAGAAAAGAACGGTTCTCACCTGAAAAAATGCCCTTTTCATACAAAAAGACACATACGCCGCCCTTTTAAGAAGGCGGAGCTGTGTCTTCACGCGCAATCCGGACGCTTAATGCGCCCGAACTCCGGATTTTTCCCCGTTGCTGGCCAAAATATCGTTCACCGCTGCCTTAAGCCCCGAATCCTGATTTATCAACTCCTGAACCTTGCCGAGGCCTGCTGCGGAAGTCGCTACATCGGCGGCGCTTTTGCCGTAATCGCCGTTCGGCTCGGCCGAATCCGTCAAAATCTTTTCTTTTTTGTCAGATCGATCCATGACCTGGTTCAGAAAACCTCCAATGGCGTCGCTATTCGTCATTGCGGAGAACAGCATCGGCCTTCTTTTGCCCGTTAGTACGACCGCTGCGGTCGCCCCGACAAGCCCGCCAAGCAGAAAAGCACCCCATCTCATGCCAATCCCTCCCGTATTGTTTTCTAATTCGTTACTATTTTTCGCTATATCCTATGAATCATGCATGATAAAATAAGGAAAGCCAAAAGATTCATACCAAACGTAACGAGGGGATTACACATGTCTAAACAATGGATTGCTATTCTGGCCGCGCTTCTGCTTCTGACTTCCTGTGGGTCCAAACCTGACGCGTCGCCTGACGCCTCGGCCAAAACGGAGCCACCTGCTTCGCAGACAGTCTCGGGGGGCGAGAAACCGAAATCCGCGGACGGCGGCTCCGCTTCGAATCAGCCTGCATCGGCTCCCGCCAAGGACGGCAAAGAATCTGCGCCTGCGGACGGCGTCAAAAAACAAGATCAGCAAGTTTCGAAGCGCTATACGATGAATCCGAAAACTTACGATATTGTGCCGATCGATCCGAACGGGGCGCCCAAAAAAGTCGTTCTGCTGACGTTCGATGACGGTCCGAAGGACCTTGAGATGAATCAAGCGCTGCTCGAAACGCTGCAGAAGCATAAGGCGAAGGCGATCTTTTTCCTGAACGGCTACCGCGTCAAGCAGAAGCCCGAGCTCGTCAAGCTGCTTGCCTCCAGCGGCCAAACGATCGGCAATCATTCCTGGGATCATATCGATTTGAAAAAGGAAGCTAAAGAAAAGGTAAACCAACAAATCGGAGATGTGCAAAAAGCGATCAAAGAGTTGACGGGCAAAGCGCCAGTCTTCTTCCGTCCGCCGTTCGGCTCCGGCAGCGACGACGTTCGGGCTAAGGCCAAGGAAGAGGGGCTGCTGTTCATGACCTGGTCCAACGGATCGAAGGATTGGGAAATGACGGTAAAGAAAAACAACCCCGAGCAAGTGATCAGCAACGTGCTGAGTCAGCTTCACCCGGGGAGCAATATTTTGATGCACGAATTGCCGTGGACCGTGGAGGCGTTGGACAAACTTTTGACACAACTCGAGGAAAAAGGCTACGGATTCGTGGATCCGGAAGAAATTGAAACTACATCATAACGAGTTTCCAGCCCCAAACGGAAAGACCTGCAACAAGGAGTATAAAAATCCATAGCAACGACCGATAAAAATAAGGCAGCCACTTTTCTTTCTCTGTCGGATGCACGGTTTTGCGGGGAGGCAGATAATGATCGTCGGGTCCCTCTTCCTTCGCCGGGTCGGGTTGATGATCGGCCTCTTCCTTCGGTCGGTACGGAGGTTGCAGATACTTGTTGTTCATGATTCTTCTCTCCTGTAACGAAGAATGCAGCCCATGACGAAATCAATCAGGAAATGGGCGATAATCGGTGTTAACAGCGACCCGGTCTGAATATAAATCCTGCCGAGCCCATAGCTGATGCTGAAGACAAGTCCCGTCATCAGCCAGTGCTGCAAATAGCGGACATGAATGGCCGCGAACAGGATGCTGGTCCAGTACGGTCCCCACCAGGCTTGGATCGTACCACGGAACAGCAGTTCTTCGCAAAATGCGACAATGAGCGAGATGAGTGCAATATGCCAAAGAGGCCTGTTTTTAAACAGCATTTCGTTGATGCCCCCGTCGTCCGTCACTTCGGGAGGCACCCATCTGGAAACGAGCAGATCGACGAGCAGAACGGCGACGGCAAAGCCCGCTCCCCATAGCAGGATCGTATAGCCCGATCCCGGGGAAAACATCGCCCGCAGGTCCGGCTTCTGAAAGAGCATCAGAACGACCGCTGCAAGGAAGACGATAAGCTGCGTCACATACAAGTTCGCGATCAGAAAGCGCTCGTCGATTTCGTCCGGATTGATTTTTCGCAGCTTGATCCGTTTAAAGTCAAATTTTTTCATTCTGATTCCCTTTTTCGACAATTTCACCTATACTATCTGCATAGAACAAGAATTTGAGGTGCTCGATCATGGAAAAACGGCTTACCCGAACGGACTACTTATTCGCCGTTACCTTCATTTTCATGCTTGTCGTGGCTATGGGGGCCTTCTTCTTCGGTTTAAAAATGGGACAGGACCGTTCTTCGCTGAAATACGAAGATCTGCTCAACAAGCAAAATGAAGCGGCCAAGAGCTTTACCGCTTACCATCAGCAGTACTTGGTGTCTTTCTATCATACCATTTATCAGCCATACAGGGAATTTCATAAAAAGTGGTTTGAGAAAACCGACGAGTTGATGACGAATCGTACGGCCGACGCTTCCTTGATTCTCAAGGACTTGAGCAAGCTCGCGCAGGAAAGCTACGACAGTCTCGGTTCGAAATCGATGCCGGACTCCTCTCCGCTCCTGCAGGAAGCACACAAGGATTACATGAAAAGCTTAAAGCTGTTCGGCGAGGGCCTGAAAAGCTATTCGGCCAAGGCAAACGGCATTCCGGCGGCCGAGCTGATTGCGCAGCTTCAAGCAGATCCTTATCTTGGCGAAGCGAAGACGTTTGCGCTCAAGGCTGAAAAAAGCTACTACGAATCGATCGACAAATGGTATGCTACGATCAACCCGCAATTTAAGCCTGTCGATGTGACCAAGCCGCTCTCTCTGAACGATTGGAAGAGCCAAAGCCTGAATATGAAGAACGAATACGTCGCCCAGCTGATGCTCGGCAATAAGCTGTTTAAACCGTTCACCCCGCAAGATTTGACCAGCCGGATCGACGAAATGATTCAGTCCGGTCAAGCGCAAAAAATGAATTTGAACGATGTGGGGCAAGTCGTCGATGTGCTGATGGCTACCGATGCCGTTCGCAAAAGCGATTTTATCCACAACAAAGACAAATATTACGGCAAGGAAACGCTCCCGCAGCTTCCATTTTTCACTGCCAATTAATACGCAGACTTCCGATAGCCACGATGTCCGGTTTCCGTACTCGTGGCTTTTTGCCGTGCCGCGCGCCTATTAATCGTATTGGAACCCGCGAAGGGCTGCGAGCGCAGCCATGCCGCCCTCGACATTAATCACATCGTCGAAGCCGTTCTGCTTCAAGTAGTAGCACACGTTGGCACTTCGCACGCCGTGGGCGCAAACGACATAAATCGTCCGATCCTTCGGAAGGTCGGCCAGCCTTCCTGGTATGCTGTTCATCGGCATCAGCTGCGCTTCTTCCCAATGATAATATTCCCATTCATACGGTTCCCGAACATCCAGCACCAGCGCGTCCCCCAGCTCTCCGTTGTCCGTTTTTGCCCGGAACGCTTCGGGCTCTATACTTTCGAACATCATGAATGCCCCTTTCGCTGTACGATAATTTCATGCAAGTCACACGGTTTATTTTAGCACGGCGAATTTATTTTTCACAAATATTTCGGATTTGCTAATCGACGGGCTGCCTATTGACAATGTCGAAATAGTCATGTTACGCTAATGAAAAATTTCACCTGCAACAAACTTTGACGGAGCCAAGCATAACCCGAATCGATCAGAGAGCCGGTGGTCGGTGCGAACCGGACGAATTCGATATGCGGAGCACTCCTGAGTTGTTGTGCCGAACATTACAGTAGGCGCAGCCGGCTGGAAACCGTTATTTTTCCCGGTCTGTTCATAGCAGACCTCATGAGGCTGTGGCGCGCGAGCGCACAGCGAAGTAGGGTGGTACCACGAGAATCAGCTCCTCGTCCCTTGTATACGCTAGTCGTGTCGGGGCGGGGAGTTTTTTGTGTTTTTTTCGTAATTAACTTCATGGAGGTCTGGGAAAAATGTACAAAGTGCTAGTGATGGATGGAATCAGCGACATGGGGATTCAACTGTTGTATGATGCAACGGATGTTGAGGTGGAAAAGAAGAACGGATTGTCCGAAGACGAGCTTATGGCGATTATTGCAGACTATGACGCTTTATTGGTGCGCAGCGCCACGAAGGTAACTGAACGCATTATGGGCGCCGGCAGCAAATTGAAAGTTGTCGGACGCGCCGGTGTCGGCGTCGACAATATCGATCTGGAAGCAGCGACGAAGCGCGGAATCGTCGTAATCAATGCTCCGGACGGCAATACGATCGCCACTTGCGAACTGACTTTTGCGATGATGATGTCCGTCGCTCGTATGATTCCGCAAGCATACAAGAAAACGGTCGGCAGCGAATGGGACCGCAAAACGTTTGTCGGCGTGGAACTGCGCAATAAGGTGCTCGGCGTGCTCGGCATGGGTCGCATCGGCAGCGAAGTCGCCAAACGGGCGAAAGCGTTCGGGATGGAAGTGCTCGGCTATGACCCTTTCCTGACCGAAGAGCGTGCGGAAAAGCTCGGCGTGAAGCTCGGTACCGTGAACGAAATTTGTGCCGCAGCGGACTTCATTACGGTTCATACGCCGCTGACCAACGAAACCCGCCATATGATCAGCAAGCCGCAATTTGAGCTGATGAAAAAAGGCGCGCGCATCATCAACTGTGCACGCGGCGGCATTATCGACGAAATGGCGCTTGTCGAAGCGATCGATGCCGGTATCGTCGCCGGAGCAGCGTTCGACGTGTTCGAGAAGGAACCGCCGGCTGCCGATCACCCGTTCCTGAACCATCCGAAAATTGTCGTCACGCCGCACCTCGGCGCATCGACGGTGGAAGCGCAGGAGAACGTCGCGATCGACGTATCCGAGGAAGTGCTTCACATTCTGCGCGACCAGCCGTTCAAGAACGCCGTCAACATGCCGCCGGTACCGGCTAACGTGCTCAATGCTCTGCAGCCTTATTTCAATCTCGGCGAGAAGCTCGGCGTCTTCCTCGGTCAGACGATCGACGGACCGGTCAGCGAAATCGTGGTCAACTATTCCGGCGATTTGACCGACGTCGATACGACGCCGCTCACCCGCTACATCGTCAAAGGCATCCTCGCCAACCAATTGGAAGGCGTGAATATCGTCAATGCGATGCATCTGGCCAAAACGCGCGGACTCAATGTCGTCGTTCAAAAATCGTCCACAGCGAAGAGCTTTACGAACCTCGTTTCCGTTACGCTGAAAACGAAGCAAGAAGAGCGCGTGCTTGCCGGCACCCTGCTTTCCGGCTATGGCGAGCGGATCGTTCAAATCGACCAATATCCTGTCGATATCGCGCCGTCCGGTCATCTGCTTCTGATCTCGCATAACGATAAGCCGGGCATCATCGGTAAAGTCGGAACGCTGCTTGGCGACAACGGCGTCAATATCGCGACGATGCAGGTCGGACGTAAAGTGGTCGGCGGTTCCGCGATCATGGTGCTGACTACCGATAAAGAAACGCCGAAGGAAGTGCTCGACCGTCTCATTCAGCTTCCGGAATTGACCAATGCGCGCGAGCTGACGCTCTAATCGAATATCGAACGTTCCACGATTGTTTCACGAACAACAAGAAAAAAGACGTTCGTTCTACAAAAAGAAAGAAGCCTCCGATGACGAATCGGAGGCTTTTGTCTGGTTTTACACCGCTTTGCAGGGAAGTGTGATGGAAAATGTCGTCCCCTGCCCCGGCTGGCTTTTGACATGTACGGTGCCCTCGTGGGCTTCGATAATATTTTTTACGATGGACAGTCCCAATCCCGTTCCGCCGGTAGCTCCGCGCGTACGGGCTTTATCCGCTTTGTAGAAACGCTCGAAGATGTACGGCAGGTCTTCTGCCGGAATGCCATAGCCTTGGTCGACCACCTCGATCAATACCGCGTCTTCCCCTTTGTAGCGCGTCTGCGCCGCGCTCAGCTGAATAAGCGATTGTGAAGGCGTATGTCGGATCGCATTGTCCAGCAGATTGGTCAGCACCTGCTCCATCCGGTCTTCGTCGGCCTGGCACAATACCAGCTCTTCCTCAGGCAGGATGCAGGTCATCGTAATGCCGTGCTCTTTGGACAAACCGGCGAATTTGCGGTGTACCCGCTTTAAGAACGTGTTCACTTCCAGCTCGCGGAAGTTCAATTCCATATTGCCCGTCTCCATCTTCGCGAGGTCGAGCAAATCCTTCACCAGCCTGCCCATGCGAAGCGACTCGTCGTGAATGACCTGCGCCAGATCCTTGCGTTCCTCGGGCGTAGCTGCGATATCGTCGATCAACGCCTCGCTGTAGCCCTGCAGCATCGATAGCGGCGTGCGCAGCTCGTGCGATACATTAGCGACAAAATCTTTACGCAGCTTGTCGAGCCGGAATTCCTCCGTGACATCCCGCATAACGGCGACGACCCCGCGCACAATCTCATGCGAATACAACGGCGCCATCACGACGGACCATACCTCGCTCTGAACATGCAGCTTCGCCGTCATTTCTTTCGCCTCGGAGATAACCCCTTGGAATAACGGCTGAAGCGGCTCAGGAACCGTTTCCGGCTTCCTCTGCATCTGTCTTTCTTCCTCGCCGGACCAGTCGTCCGTCCAATGAATCTCGTTCCAATCCCGAACAACCTTATCTCCCGGAGGATTGGTCAGAATGACTTTCCCGTCGGCGTCGAACGTAATCACCGCATCCCCCATGCTTCGCAGCACGCTGGCCAAGTGCTCCTTTTCGTGACTTAACGCTTTGATCGTATCCGACAGCTTCTCTCCCATATGGTTGAACGTTTTGCCCAGCTCGCCCAGTTCGTCGGAAGACGTGATCGGCACACGGGTATTGTATTCACCCTTCGAGATCAGATCGGCCGCCTTCTTGAGCTGGAGCAGCGGCTGCGTAATTTTGGTCAGCAGGAAGAAGGCAAAGAACGTCGTCATCAGGAAGCCGGCGACGCCAACGACGACGAACAGCTTTTTGACATAAGCCTGCGTCTCCTCCGCAGACTGCGTGAGCTGATACAGGATCAGCGCTCCGGCGGTTTGCGTCTGGCCTTCATTCATATAGGGCACGGCTACAGCCGTGTATTGATTGCTCAAAGGCGCGCGCGTACCCGAGCTCGTATTGCGGTTATCGACCGACTTCCCGGCGAACGCTTTCTGCAAATCCGCCTTCGTGAAGAAATCGGTATAGCGGAACGTCTTATCTGGCGTTTGCGCAAACGGCGGATCGATCTGCTCGAAATTGGCAGTCACCATCAGGATGCTCGCCCCTTGGGCGCTGAGCAACTCGTTGACAACCTGTAAATACCGCCGTTCTTCCTTATGCAGGGAGATTTCATTGGCTACCTTGACTGCCAGCCTCGTGAGCGTTTCCGCCTGATCCTTGGACTTGGGGAACGACGTTTCGATATATCGGAACAAAAAAAGGCTGAGCGTCAATAAAACGACAACAACCAGCCCGATAATCGTAATCCACAGTTTACCGACAACGCTTTTTAGAATAAACACGTTATTTCGGGACCTCGAGCTTGTAGCCTACGCCCCAAACGGTCGTAATCATGGAAGCGGCGTCCGGCGACACTTTATTCAGCTTCTCGCGCAGCCGTTTCACGTGGGTGTCGACCGTGCGCAAATCACCGAAAAACTCGTAGTTCCATACATCTTTGAGCAGCTCCTCCCGGGAAAACACCTTATCCGGCGACACCGCCAAATAATGAAGCAGCTCGTATTCTTTCGGAGTCAATGCCACTTCCTGTCCTCCGGCCGTGACGCGGTGAGCGTCGTGCTCGATCACCAGATTCGGGAATACGATATTATTGCTCGAATTCACTTCTTTGGATAAATACGCGGTGACCGAAGATCTCCGCAAAATCGCCTTGACGCGGTAAATGACCTCGCGAGGACTGAATGGCTTCACCACATAGTCGTCCGCTCCCGATTCGAAGCCTTGGACACGGTTCGTTTCTTCGCCTTTGGCCGTCAGCATAATGACCGGCGTCGATTTCACCTGACGCAGCCGGGCGCACACCTCGTTGCCGTCGATGCCCGGCAGCATCACGTCGAGCAGAATCAGGTCGTAATCCTGATCCAGCGCTTTGCGCAGTGCCGATTCGCCGTCCTCGGCTTCGTCAATGCTGTAATTTTCTTTCTCCAAATACATCCGCAGCAGGCGCCGAATCCGTTCCTCATCATCTACAACCAATATGTTCAACTTCGTCTCGCTCATGGCTGAACCTCTTTTCAATTGAGATTAACGACCGTTATTTGAAACACGGCATGCTGTCACTGTGCCGGTTTACGTGCCGGAATACGAATGCAAGCCGGCGATCACCAGGTTTACGCCGATGAGCGTAAACATGACGACGAGAAACCCGATCACGGACAGCCAGGCGGATTTTTTGCCCTGCCAGCCGCGGGAAAGACGAAGATGCAGGTACACCGCATAAAACAACCAGACAATCAGCGCCCATACTTCCTTCGGGTCCCAACCCCAGAAACGTCCCCATGCTTCATGCGCCCAAATCATTGCAAAGATGAGTGCTCCGAGCGTGAAGATCGGGTAGCCGATGGCAATCGCCCGGTAGCCGATCTCATCGACATCCTCCGAGTCAATCCCTCGCATCGCAGGCTGAAGCGCCCGGCCTAACGGCTTGCGGATCACAAGACGAACCAGCGCGTACAGCAAGGTGCCCAGAAGGACCGACCAAATGACCGTATTGAACTTCCGCCCGGCATTCGCCCCCTCCATCCAGGACGGAGCTTCGAACAGCGGCTCGGTCATCCCGAGAAAGGGCTTCATTTCCAACTGCTCGCTCTGATACGGTTTCACGATCGGCGGCAGTACATACTCGACATTTTGCTTCACGACTTGCTCGACATTATTGATATCGGTCATCTTGACGTCGCTGACGAACGTCGCTTTATACCCTGCTGCATTAAAGCCGAAGATGGCAACGACAAACGAGATAATCATGAGCAGGGTGAAAATGGTAAATTCGACGCCGCGCTGCTCCCTGCGGTCCGCTTTGGACGTTCCGCCGAAGTTGACGTTCTGGAGCAGATACATCAAGCCTGCGGCAAACCCGACGGCGAAGAACGCTTCGCCGAGCGCCGCGGTCGTCACGTGGATTTTGAGCCAGTAGCTTTGCAGCGCCGGAATAAGCGGCTGCACTTCGCGCGGAAACACCGAAGCGTATGCGATGATGATGATCGATACGGGCATCGCGAATACGCCGAGTGCAGGCGTACGATAAATCAAGTAGACGACGATAAACGCGAACACGATCATCATCCCGAGGAACGTCATGAACTCGTACATGTTGCTCGTCGGAATATGCCCGCCTTCCGCCCAGCGGGTAAAGAAAAACGTCACGTGACACAAAAATCCGATCACGGTCAGAATGAAGCCGATGAAGCCCCACCGCTTGGCGAACCCTTCGGGGTCCGCCTCCTGAACCGATTTTTTCCCGGTAACGGCTATGACGAAGCCGAGCAGTGCCAGGGCGTACACGATAAAAGCAATCAGCAAAAACGTGCTGCTCACGTTTCAATCACCTTTCTTTCCAGCGTCTTCGGATCGATGTCGATTCCCGTTTTTATCAAGACCTGGGCCACTTCCTTCCGGATACCGTACCAGTTCTTGTTCGTATGAGCGCCGAGCGCAAGCTGTCCGTTATCGATGCGAAGCCAGATCCGGCGATGGTGCCAATAAAAGCCCATGATCAAGCCGATCATCGAAATGGCTGCGCCGACCCAGATATACGGCATGGCCCGGTCGACCCGGATATTCAAGTAACTGACATACTCCGAAATGGCTACGTCGGCCATCGAACCAACGGACAGCTCCAGCTTGGCGCCAAGCGCTCCGTTGATTTCGTCTTGACGGAAATTGACTTTATCCACCTGACGCGGGAAGTACATATAAGGCTCCCCTTCCGGCTTCAAGCCCGGTCCCAAAATGGCGAATACGAACGCCGGAGCTTTCGGTTCATTGGACTTGGTCAGCGGCACACCTTTGTCGTCCAAAGCAAATTCGGGGAAATACGCCTTCAGCTTCAATTGGTAAGGACCTGCGCTGTACGATTCCGCAGGCTTGTTCATCGGCAGCTCGAAGCTTCCGTACGTCTCGCCGGTTTGTTTGTTTTTAAGCGTCGGTTTCACAGATATGAGCGTCGGAGACGGCTTGAAATCGAATTGATAAGCGAGAAGCCCTTTGTACTCCAACGGCTTGTTCACGACAATATCCTGGCGGTGTACTTCTTCAAGCACCGGCTCCTTCGCCGGATCGTCGCAGTCCGCCTTGCACTGGTAGAGCACCGCTTTCGTTTCGAATACCTTCGGGACGTCCTGTCCTTTGGATCGGAAGCTCTCCGACATCTCTTCCGGCTTGTAAAACTCCAACGTAAACTTCTCGTTCTTCAAATAATATGAAGTCTCGGGAATTTTGACAAGCTTACCTTCCGGAAAAGCGATATGCTGATCCATATGCCACCCCGGAATGCTGCGCATCAATACGGCGCCCAGAAAAATAATCAACCCGATATGATTGATATAAGGTCCCCAGCGGCTGAAGCGGTTTTTCTCCGCCAGCAGCGCCGTGCCGTCCATATGTACGCGGTAGCGCTGCTTGCGGAGTACTTCCGCCGCCTGATCCGTCCAAGCTTCCGGTGTCTGTACCGAGCCCTCGGCAGCGGATGGAAGCGGTCCGGTAAAAGTTACTTTTTGACGCGTGATAAAGCTTAAATGTTTGCGGATCTGCTGCTTGCTTAGCGCCCGGTACAAAGGCAGCACGCGGTCCAGACTGCAGACGACGAGCGACGTGCCGATCATGAACAGCAGTGTAATGAACCACCAGGATTCGAACGTATGCGATAGCCCCAGCAAATAATAAATGTATCCGATCGTTCCGTACGTTTCTTTATAATACACCGCAGGATCGATGTTCAGAAACGTATTTTCCTGCGGATATACGGTCCCCAGAATCGAGCCCAGCAGGGTAATCGCTATGAGATAAACGGCGATTTTGACAGACGAGAAAAAATTCCACACCCGGTCCAGCACGCCGGGATTGGCACGCTGGGATCGCCGGGCGACCCCGTCGTACCGCATCTCAAGCGGCTCGCTGCCGCCTTCGTCCGAAAGCGGCTTGCCACAGGACTCGCACAGCAGGGTGCCGACATGATTCTGGTGTCCGCATTCGCATTTCGTGTTTTGAATCATGCCTACTTCCACCCTTGCTTCTGCGTTAATAGCGATGTGATGGTTTTCTCAATGTATGCCTCATCCATTTCGCCGATCCGGATGACGTCGACCTTCCCTTCCGGGCCGACGAAGAACGTGGTCGGATACTGGGAAACGCCGTAACGCTTGCGGGTTTCTTCGTTCTTGTCGAGCAAAATCGGGAACGTAACCTTATATTGGCTGACGAAGTTTTCGACGGCGACTCTGGGCTCGTCCAGATTGAGGCCGAGAATCTCGACATTTTTATCCGCCCACTTGGCGCGCTGTCTTTCGAGCGCCGGCATCTCGTTGCGGCAGGGCTCGCAGAACGTTCCCCAGAAGTTGACGACGACGACTTTGCCGCGGTAATCGGATAGCTTGCGGGTGGTGCCGTCCAGGCCGAGCAGCTTAAAATCCGGCGCCTCCGAGCCTTGCGTCGGTTTCTTGTCGCTTCCGAACAGATTGCTCGCGAGCGTAAGCGCGCCGATAACGATAATGACGGCAAAAATGGAA
Source organism: Paenibacillus tyrphae (assembly GCF_027925525.1). Lineage (GTDB taxonomy): Bacteria > Bacillota > Bacilli > Paenibacillales > NBRC-103111 > Paenibacillus_G > Paenibacillus_G tyrfis_B. The sequence continues at coordinate 91,887 of NZ_BSDJ01000012.1, forward strand.
ATTTGGACCCATCGTCTATGCTTTCCCATATTCTCACACCTTTAAAACGAGAGTTGACTGACAAATATCACATTTCCATTATATCGAAAATGGTCCATGTAATTATTCGCCTTTTTGAACTTTATGTGACTTGCTTTCTCCCGCTTTAAGCGCTTCCTGGCGAAGCTCGTTGACCTCCTGCGGGGTCAGATGGCGAAACTTGCCCCGTGGGATACCGGATAGCTGAAGCGGCCCGAATTGAATCCGTTTCAGTTTAATGACCGGATGATGAATCGCATCGAACATCCGCCGCACCTGCCGGTTGCGTCCTTCGTAAATCGTAATTTTCACGACAGCTTCATTGGTTTCCGGACGGACGTCCTGGTATTCCACCTCGGCGGGCGCGGTCATCCCGTCCTCCAGCTCAATCCCGTTCTTCAGCTTGTCCAGCAAGCTGCCATGAGGCACACCTTTGACCGTGGCCAAATAGGTGCGCGGCACGTGATGCTTCGGGTGCGTCAGCAAATGGGCGAATTCGCCGTCATTGGTGAGCAGCAGCAAGCCTTCCGTATCGTAATCGAGCCTGCCGATCGGGTATATGCGCTGCTTGATGTTTTTGAAAAACTCCGTTACCGTTTTGCGTCCTTCGGGATCTTGAGCGCTTGTGATGACGCCTTTCGGCTTATTAAAGATCACATACACTTTGGATTGCCGGCGGATCGGCTTGCCGTCGACTTTAATAAAATCCTGGGAAGGGTCAACCTTCACCCCCAGGGTTGTTACTACTTTGTCATTGACTTCCACACGTCCTGCGGTTATCAATTCTTCACACTTACGGCGGGAGGCCACACCCGCTTCGGCCAACACTTTTTGCAATCTATCCATCTGTGGATTCACCTCAAACTAATGATACCTATCCTCGGGTGAAATCACAAGTTGCGCCCACGGAAAATCGCCGCCCGGGCACGTAATCGAATGCGGAAAAATGTCGTCGGGCTGAAAACCGTACGTTTCCGCCAGCCGGAGGATCAGTTTATTCATCAAAAACAGCTGTTCTTTCTCTGCGGGAGTGCGGACGGTGCGCGGTCCGGAGAAGTCCCCTTCGAGACACAGGTGGATGTAAAGCGGATCGGTTTGCTCGGAAGAAGGGATGATGTCGCCGTTTTTGGCGATGAAATAATCATACCCTTTTCCGTTAATGGAGGAACAGGCAGAATGGTGGATGACAATGCCGTAATACTGCATGCGGTTCACCTCGTTAAGGCTGGACTGCTCACAGTATATGTGCGGAGAGGATGGGGGGTGATGCGGGGCTCGGCGAATAAGCCGGAGCGGGCGGATGACGGGTCCGCTCGCTTGCGGCCTGCGATTCACCTGCTGCGTTCAGGCAAATACCAACGAGCAGATCGCAATCGAAGCGATAAATCCGACGGCGTCGGAAATAAGGCCGACCTTGAGGGCGTAGCCGGCCTTGCGGATGCCGATGGCGCCGAAATAAACCGTGATGACGTACAGCGTCGTATCCGTGCTTCCTTGAATCGTGGAAGCGATCCGTCCAATCATCGAATCGGGGCCGAACTCGGAGATCAGGTCTGTCGTAAAGGCAAGCGAGCCGGCGCCCGTAATCGGGCGTAAAAAAGCGAGCGGAATAATATCGCCCGGAATGCCAAGCCGCTCGCAAATCGGCTTCAGCCAGCCGATCATCAAATCCATCGCCCCGGATGCGCGGAACACGCTGATCGCCACCATCATACCGACCAGATGCGGTATAATCCGGATCGTCGTATCGAAGCCTTCTTTAGCCCCTTCCACAAACGATTCGTAGACGGGAACTTTCCGATAAGCGGCATAAAGAGGAATGAAGACGATCACGACAGGGATGGCCCATGCCGATATCCAATTGACCAAGTTATACACGCGGGTTCATCCTTTCCCCTGTCCGGGCGGCGTTGATCGCTTGCGGTACCACCGGTCAACCATGATGGCCGCCAAGGTCGAGATAAAGGTCGCCAGCAGCGTCGTACCGACAATTTCGGCCGGATTCGCCGAATTGTAATTCATTCGAATGGCGATCAGCGTTGTCGGAATCAGGGTGATACTGGCCGTATTGAGCGCAAGGAGCGTGCACATGGCGGGGCTCGCTATGTCTTTATGCTTGTTCAGGAGCTGCAGCTCCTGCATCGCTTTAATGCCCATCGGCGTGGCGGCATTGCCCAGTCCCAGGATGTTGGCGCTCATGTTCGACATAATGTATCCGAGCGCCGGATGATTTTTGGGCACGCTGGGGAAGAGCGCGCGCACGATTGGCGAGAGCAATTTCGCCAGCTTCTGCAGCAAGCCCGCGTCCTCGGCGATCCGCATGATGCCGAGCCAGAACACCATAATGCTGATGAGCCCGAAACAGACCGTCACTCCGCTCTTGGCGCCGTCAAATACCGCCTCCGTGACCAATTCGATTCTGCCCTGAAAAGCAGCGACGACAAACCCCGCAACAATGAAAAACAACCATATCCAGTTGACCATGCCCGCCGCTCCTTCCGCTTAATCCGCTTGCCCGGTAAACAGTACCCGGGTCAGCTCGGTCAAGATGTAGAGCCATTTGCGCGAACTGCCGCCGCCAAGCTTTTCCGTATCCGCGAACGAATAGGCGGACCGTTCTTTCTGCTCCAGCCGGGGGCTATCCTTGGCAACCAAAGGGACCGAGCCGACCGGCTTACCGTCCAGCAGAAACTGCAGCCGACCGGCTTCCCCGAGCCGACTCTCGACGGAAGCCGCATCGTATAAAATCGGCTGACGCGCCAGTCTCCCGCGTTCCGCCTGTTCCGCCGGATACGAAAACGATGCCCCGGCGACAAGCCCGGTCCCGTCAATCGCCTCCCCCTTCTGGACCAAAGAAAGCAGGGGATAATGCTTGAAGCCGAAGTCGAGCAGCCGAGAGTGGTCGATCCAATCATCGGGATCGTTCAAAGTCACGACAGCGAGCTGCTGCCCGCCGCGGGTCGCCGAAGAGACCAGGCACCGCTTGGCCAGCTTCGTATAGCCGGTTTTTACCCCATCCGCCCCCTCGTAGAGCGATAGCATTTTATTTTTATTGACCCAGCTGTAATCCCAGGATTCGTTCGGATTTGGCACCTTCTTTACCTTTGTTTTCACAATCTCCCGAAACACAGGGTTTTTGAGCGCATAAGCGGTCAGCTTGGCCATATCGTTCGCAGTCGAATAATGCCCTTGCTCGTCCAGGCCGGAAGGATTTTTAAAGCTGGAATTCGTCATCCCGACGATCTTCGCCTTCTCGTTCATCAAGAAGACGAAGCCTTCCTTGCTGCCGCCCACATGCTCGGCGATCGTAACCGCCGCATCATTCCCGGAACGGAGCATCAAACCGTACAGCAAATCTTTGAGATTCATTTCCTCGTTCAGCTTCAGGTAAATCGACGACCCTTCTTTGCCGAAAGCGTTCTTGCTCACTTTCGCCCGATCAGTCAAACGCCCATGCTCAATCGCGACAATCGCCGTCATGATTTTGGTCAGGCTGGCGATGCGCATCGGTGTGTCTCCCCTGGAGCTGTAAAGCAGCCGACCGGAAGCGACGTCGATCAATGCCGCAGCCGCCGCGCCGGTCGATACGCCCGGAGCGGCGCTGACTCCCGCCGGCGGAAGCGCGCCCATATAAACCAACAGCAAAGTGAGCAAAAGCAAACATCCTTTTCTCATCTTTATCCTCCCACACGCCATCCTACAGGAAAGGCCGACTAGTCTCGATCGGACAACTCCATGTCTTTGTACAAGTATATGCTTGTCACTCAAGGTTATGAACGGCCCATGACAAGCCGCACTTTGAAGCATATAGGAAAATAATCCAAACAAAAAAAACCTTGCGTCTGCGGGCATCCCCACAAACTACAAGGCTAAAGGCTCTATGCAATCGGGCTCATTATAGGAAACGCGGCCGACCTTCGGATCGACCTCGTAATACCTCATCCGCTCGGCAGGATACGGCTGCAAAACAGGCAGCAGTTCCCTTTCGTCCTGCACGGTCCGGTTCAGCCACAAGCTTTCTTGCTCTCGCGGCAAAATGACGGGCATCCGCTCGTGGACCTCGGCTACCAGTTCGTTCGCGGCTGTCGTAAGGATTGTGCAAGTGTGCAGCTTCGTTCCGTCCTCTGCCAGCCAAGTGTCATATAGTGCAGCCATGCCGAACAATCCTCCGTCTGCCAGCATGAAACGGACCGGTTGCTTCCGCGAGCCGATCCGTTTCCATTCGTAAAAGCCGCCGGCCGGAATAAGGCAGCGCTTCCGCTTCAGCAGGCCGCGGAAGGCTGGCTTCTCGGCGGCGGTTTCGGCCCGTGCGTTCATCATGCGCGCGCCGGATTTGTCATCCTGTGCCCAGGAGGGGACCAGGCCCCAGCGAAGCTCGCCAAGCCGGTTTGCCCCGCCGTCTGCACCCCCGATAATCGCGGGAATCCATTGACCCGGCGCCGCATTATAGCGCGGCTGAAAAGGCACCGGACGACGGTCCAGCATAAAATGCAGCACCAGCTCTTCGAAACTGACGGTAACGGTATAGCGTCCGCACATGCCGGAGCGTCCCCCTTTCAAGCTTGGTGCGCTTGAGATATATTATCCGCATGGTTAATAAATACCGTCAGCTTCTCGGCCAAATCGATTTCGTAAGGCTGACTCAGCACTTGGCCATAAGCATCGATCAGCACCCGGACGACGGGACGCTGCGGCACCGCAGGGTTAATATTAACGACAACCCCCTGCTCTCCCGTACTTAGCGTGACGGTCAAGCCGAGCGGATAGATGGCGACGTTATCCCGGAATATCGCAACTTTACGCTGATCGTACAGCGTTCCGACGCCCGCAAACAGCACTTCCATCGCCTGATGCGGAAGCATCGCGAGCCGGTGCGGCCGGTGCGTCGTCATCGCGTCATAGCTGTCTGCGACGGCAATCCACTTGGCGTATTCGTGAATGTCTTTTCCCGTGATCCCTCTCGGGTATCCGCTGCCATTTTCCCGTTCGTGATGCTGAAAGGCGCAGTGGGCGGAAAGCAGGGGCATATTCGGCTCGTCCTTGAGCAAGCGGAAGCCGATCTCCGTATGCTTCTTCACCTCTTCGAATTCCTCCGCCGTGAGCGGTCCGGGCTTCTTAATAATGTCCAGATTGATCTTGGTCTTACCGATGTCATGCAGCAGCGCGCCCAGTCCTAGCGCCATCAGCTCGTCCTTGTTGTACCCGCTAACCATGCCGAGCATGGTCGTATAAATACAAACATTCAGCGAGTGCTGATACAAATAGTTGTTCAGAACGTTCATATTTAGCAGCATAATGGCAGTACCCTGCTTTTCGCTCAGGTCGTCGATAATCATCTTCATGACATTGCCGAACGAACGTCCGAGCACGTGGTTTTTAGAAAATTTGGATCGGCTCTCGTTTTCCATGAAGCTGCGGAAATGAGTGCGGATTTCGGTTAGCGCTCTGATTCTTGTTTCATCTGCAAGCGGTTCCTCAATCTTAAGGTCCTCCGTCGCCTTATCGGCGATATATAGATAATCGATGCCGAGCCTCTCCAAACGCCCGAGTAATCCTCCCGTCAATTCCACTCCTTCATTCAGTAAAATGACGCCTTCTTCGTTATAAATGCACTTCCCGAGGCGCATACCCGGTTCGCACGATCTGGTGGGCAACAGCCGCATGAACGTATACCTCTTTCCCCATGTCTTCGGTCCTACGGTTACAAAATAACTATAGTGCAACTACAGGGAAAGAGCAATATGTCTCATGTTAATTAATCAAAGAACAGTAAAAAATATGTAAAGCTGCTCCTGAGAGCAGCTCGCCGAATGATACGATCTAACCTTTTTCATATCAATTATGTCTTTGTCTACAGGTTTATTATGACCAAAAAAGGGTCGGGTGAAAAGGAAGTGTTGCTGGAAAGCTAAGCAACTCTTTCCAAACGCCTACAAATCAGACAATAAAGTTCTGATTCTCGATGTTGTTCGTGACGGTAGTTGCCCCGGTTCCTTCCGTCATCGCCCCCGCGCCCGATTTTACGCCGTTTTTGATCATCGTTTGAATGCGGTCGACGACATGCGGCGCCGAATCGATCAGGCGCTCCAGCAGGTGGGTTTGGTTATCGAGCGGCACGACCTTAACGCCATGCTTGCCTACGACCAGAAAAGCGATCGGCGTAATGGACACGCCGCCACCGCTGCCGCCGCCGAACGGCAGGGCCACATTGGCGTTATGCGCATCGTTGCGGCTGATGCCGGCAGCCGAGGATTCGTCGGTGACAAACTCGCTGCCGCCAGCCGCAAACCCGAAGCCTACTTTGCTGATCGGCATAATGACGCTGCCATCCGGGGTTTCGACCGGGTCGCCCACAATCGTATTGACGTCGACCATTTCTTTGATGTTTTCCATGGCCGTTTTCATGAGTCCTTGAATCGGATGCTCAGACATGAATGAAGATCCTCCTTTTCGAAAAGGGTTGAACGCTACAATTTTCGATTGCGTTTTTAGCATTGCCCAAAGCCGAAAACGGTATGCGGGATCGGTCCGTAAATACCGAAAAGCCGCCGCTTCTGCGTAACGCAGTTCACGACAGCTTTGTCAGGTACGCAGCAGCACTTTCTTCCAGGCGCGCAGGCCGCCTTTTATTTTTAAAATCCGGAAAAGCAGCTGGAGACCCGCCGCGGCAAGATGCCAGAAGCGGATATGCAGGCGGCATATGCCTTCGGTCATAAACACGTTCTGATTAAACACCGGCATGACTTGAAGCTCCGGCTTCGCCTCAAGCCGAACCGTCCGGAAAATATACCCCAGAAGCGACGTTTTGAGTCCCCATATGGTGCCTACGACAACGGCCGTCTCCGCCGCGTCCCCGATGCCGGCCGACGTTTTCCAGTTCAGCTCGGTACAATGAAAACGGCTGAGCAGTCGACGAAGCCATTGGTTAAACTTAAAACAGTTGTGAAGCAATACACGGTAGTTATCAATCGCCTCTTTAATTTTATCGAAGTCGATTTTACGTTTGGGCTCGTCCTGATATTGACCCTTGTTCGGATTCGTCTTCTCCGATTTCAGTTCCAACCCTTCCAGCCATCCCTGGAAGCGGAGCAGCGGCACGATGTACCTATAGCGAATAAGTCCGAATAAGGAGCGGACATCGATTCGAATTTCGTCATTTTGTTCCATATGAACGAAAGACAGGCAAACTTTGATCTTGCTTTGCGCTACAGCAAAAATCAAGACCGCGACCGCTCCGGCGATCCAAGCCCATATCATGCGATGCTCCTCCTCTTCGGCCCGAGACGCTGCGGGCAGCACAAATACTCCTGAGCCGGAAGCCTTTTGCTTCGTTTCCTCAGGAGTTAGTATAGCCCAGCATTGGAAAAACATGCGTACGTTACATACCGTTCGGCTCCGTCACGTCCTCGAACGTGATCTGTTTGCCGTCCAGCTTCTCGAAAAGTAGCCTTGTCTCTTCTTCCAAATTGTCGTCATTTTCGAACATCGACGTCTCCGGAAGATCCTCAATCGTACTAAGCGCAAAATAATCGAGAAACGATTTGGTCGTTCCGTACAGAATCGGCCTTCCCGGCGCGTCCGCACGGTCTACCTCTTGAATCAAATCTTTCGCCACCAGCGTCTGCAGCGCGCGCTCCGACTTCACCCCGCGGATCTCTTCAATCTCCACCCGCGTGATCGGCTGCTTGTACGCTACGATCGCGAGTGTCTCCAGTGCCGCTTGAGAAAGCGACGTCCGCGAAGGAGAGTAGGCCAGCCGCTCAAGATACGGCGCGTGCTCCGGCACGGTCGTCAGCTGAAAGGTACCCGCCAGCTCGACAATTTGAATCCCGCGGCCCTGGCGCTTCATGTCCTCCTGCAGATCCAGCACAAGGTCGGTCACGAACTCGGCGCTGAGCTCCAGCACATCGGCGAGCTGTTTGGCGTCCAATCCCTCGTCTCCCGCCACAAACAACAAGCCTTCAATAACTGATTTCATCTGCCCAAAATCCATCCGCCGTTCCTTCCTCTCTTGCCTGAATCACAATATCGTCAAAAAGCTTATGCTGGAAGCAGACGATCCTCTTGACTTTCATCAGCTCCAGCAGCGCCAAAAACGTCACGACAATCGCATCTTTCGTCGCATCGTCGCTCAGCAGCTTCGAAAACATGACTTTGCCCCCGCACTTCTCGAGCGTGTCGACCACCTCGTACATGCGATCCTTCACCGAGATTTCGTCCTTACGGATCTTGGCAATCGCCTGTCGGCTCTGCATCCGCCGCATCGCCTTGCGAAACGCGTTCACGAGGTCGGCCACATGCAGACCTTTGACCGGGTTTTCCTGCACCACAGGCACATACGGGGTCAAGTCCTCAGGCTCTCTCGTATAAATGAGACTGCGCTCCATCTCCTTGTCCCGCAGATGATCCGCAATCGCTTTATATTTGCGGTATTCGATCAGCTTCGCTACGAGCTCGGCGCGGGGGTCGTACTCCTCGTCCATCATGTAATCGTCGAATTCCATATCCACGACAGGCGGCTTCGGTAAAAGCATCTTGCTCTTAATGGAAAGCAGCGTCGCGGCCATGACGAGGAACTCGCTCGTCACTTCGAGCTCCAGTTCCTGCATGGCGTCCAGGTATTCCATGTATTGATCCGTAATTTCTTTGATCGGAATGTCGTAAATATCGACTTCCGCTTTATCGATCAAGTGCAGCAGCAAATCAAGGGGGCCTTCAAAGGTTTCCAGCTTTACTGTGACTTTCACTTTCCTCTCGTTCCCCCTTAATCCTCATGCAGCTTTCGTCAGGTAGTCAGCTGTTTCGTCAAATTGGCCATCTCAATGGCGCTCGCAGCCGCTTCCCAGCCTTTGTTGCCGGCCTTGGTCCCCGCACGCTCTACCGCCTGCTCGATCGAGTCGGTCGTCAGCACGCCGAAAATAACGGGAATGCCGGTTTTGAGCGAAATGGCAGCCACGCCTTTGGCCGTTTCATTGCAAACATAGTCGAAATGCGGAGTGGACCCGCGGATGACCGCACCGAGCGTGATGACGGCGTCGTACTTGCCGCTCTCGGCCATTTTCTGGGCGATCAACGGAATTTCGAAAGCGCCCGGAACCCAGGCAATCTCGACCTCGTCTTCGTGTACGCCGTGCCGCTTCAGCGCATCCAGCGCGCCGCCCAGCAGCTTGTTCGTAATAAATTCGTTGAACCGTCCGACCACGATCCCGTATTTTAATCCTTGCGAGACCAGATGTCCTTCGTATACTTTCGCCATGTCCCTTCAACTTCCCTTCATTTGATGAAATATTTTTTTAGATGGTAAAATCAAGCAGGTGCCCCAGCTTCGCCTGCTTCGTATGCAGGTAGTTCGTATTGTCCTCGTTTTCTTCCATTTGCAGCGGTACGCGCTCGACTACCTCAAGTCCGTAGCCTTCCAGACCGCGAATTTTGCGCGGATTGTTCGTCATAAGCCTGATGCGTCCGATGCCGAGATCCTTCAGGATTTGCGCGCCGATCCCATAATCCCGCAGGTCGGGGGCGAAGCCCAGCTTCAGGTTCGCATCGACGGTATCGAGCCCCTGCTCCTGCAGCTTGTACGCCTTCAGCTTGTTGATCAAGCCGATGCCGCGTCCTTCCTGCCGCATGTACAGCAGCACGCCGGAGCCCGCCTCGTCGATCTGCTTCAGCGCCGCCGCAAGCTGCGGGCCGCAATCGCAGCGGTGAGAGTGGAAGACGTCGCCGGTCAAGCATTCGGAATGGACGCGTACGAGCGTCGGGCGATCGCTGTCGATCTTGCCTTTGACCAGCGCGACATGCTCTTTGCGGTCAACATCATTCGAGTAGGCGATGGCGGTAAATACGCCGAAATCCGTCGGCATCCGCACCTCGACCTCGCGCTGCACCAGCTTCTCCTTCTGATTGCGGTAGCGGATCAGGTCCTGAATCGTGATGATCTTCAAATCATGCTTGCGGCTGATCTCCATCAGATCCGGGACGCGGGCCATTTCGCCGTCTTCCTTGATCACTTCGCAGATGACGGCTGCCGGGTAAGCGCCGCACATGCGAGCCAGGTCGACCGCCGCTTCCGTATGTCCGGCGCGGCGCAGCACGCCGCCTTTCTTGGCCGTGAGCGGAAAAATATGTCCCGGGCGGCGGAAGCTCTGCGGCTTCGTCTGCGGATCGATCAGCGCCTGCACGGTCCGGGAACGCTCCGATGCGGAAATGCCGGTCGACGTTTCGACGTGATCGATCGAAACCGTGAAGGCGGTGCCGTGGTAATCCGTGTTGCGCGATACCATCTGCGGCAGGTCCAGTTCCTGGGCCCGCTCTTCGGTAATCGGGGCGCAGACGAGGCCGCGTCCCTCCTTGATCATGAAGTTGATGACCTCCGGCGTCGCTTTCTCGGCCAGGGCGATGAAGTCGCCTTCGTTCTCGCGGTCTTCGTCGTCCACGACGATAATGACTTTGCCCAGCATCAGATCGTATATCGCTTCTTCAATCGGATGAAACCGGATCGTTTCGTCCATTCCTCTCTCCTCCTTAGGTCTATGTGAATCTGGAACCGGATTACAGGAACCCGTGCTCCGTTAGAAATGCGGCGCTTAGACCGCCGGGGGTTGTCCTTTGGGTTACGGCAGCTCCTTCTCCTGTCCGGAAGGTCAGCAGCCGCTCGATGTATTTGCCGAGAACGTCGGCTTCGAGATTGACTTCATCCCCTTGCTTCTTATGCTGCAGTACCGTTTCCGCGAGCGTATGCGGGATGATGGATACGGTAAACGACGTTTCTCCCAGCTCGACGACCGTCAGGCTGATCCCGTCGATCGTGATCGAGCCATGCGGGATGATATATTTTAAAATACCCGGTTCGCGCGGCTCTACGCGGAAGACAACGGCGTTTTCTTCCGGTGTGCGACCCCGGATAATGCCGGTCGAATCGACGTGTCCCTGCACGATGTGACCGCCGAACCGGCCGCCTGCCGTCATCGCCCGCTCCAGATTTACAGGAGACGCGCTCGACAGGCGGGACAAGTTCGTCCGCCGGAACGTTTCCGGCATCACGTCGACGGTGAAAGACGCCTCGTCATAAGCGATGACGGTCAAGCAGACGCCGTTCACCGCAATGCTGTCGCCAATCTTCACATCGTCCAGGATACGCTTCGCCCCGATCGTCAGCACCATCGCCTGACCTTGCTTGGCTATGCGGCGCAGCGTGCCGATTTCCTCGATAATTCCAGTGAACACGGAATATCCCTCCTTGTCATCGCTTTCCGTCTTCTCGGAAGCAGCTTGTCTATTCGCTTGGCTCCGCATACTTCGGGTACCCGATCAGACACAGATCGTCGCCGAACGTCTCGACCTGCATGCGCTCCAGCTGAATCGCTTCGCGCATTTGCCCGAAGCCGGCGAAATCGAAGTTCGCCGGCGCCAACCCGCCCCCGCCGATGATCTTCGGCGCGAGGAAAAACACGAGCTTGTGGGCGAGTCTGTGCTCCAGCAGCGCGCCGCTCAACTTGCCGCCGCCCTCCACGAGCAGCGAGCCGATCTCTCGCTCGCCGAGCCGCGCCATGGCGGCGTCCAGATCGACAGCGGGTCCCGGCCCGCAGTCGACGATCTCTACGCCGCTCGCTTCGAGCTCACGGCGGCGTGCTGCCGGCGCCTGTTCGGTCGTGAGCACGACCGTCGGCGCAATCCCGTCCCGCACGAGCTTCGCCTCGTGCGGCAGCCGCAGCGTCGAGTCGACGACGACGCGGATGGGGTGCAGACCCGGCACGGGCAGCCGGGTCGTCAGGGACGGGTCGTCGGCCAGCACGGTGCCGATGCCGACCATAATCGCCTGGTGGCGATGCCGCAGCGTATGAACGTAGGCGCGGGAGGCCTCGCCCGTAATCCACTTGCTGTCGCCCGTCCTGGCGGCAATTTTGCCATCCAGCGTGCTGGCCGATTTGACGGTGACGAACGGCCGCCGGGTGACGATGAACGTATTGAACGCTTCGTTCATAGCGTTCGCCTCCCGTTCCAGCACCCCTACCGTCACCTCAATGCCGCTCGCCCGAAGCCGGGCGATTCCGCTGCCGGCCACAAGCGGATTCGGGTCGGTCGCCGCAACGACGACCCTCGCGACCCCTTCGCGAATCAGCCTGTCGCTGCACGGCGGCGTCTTGCCGAAGTGGCTGCACGGCTCCAGCGTCACGTAGGCCGTGGCGCCCGCCGCTTCGCTACCTGCCATGTTCAGCGCATGAATTTCGGCATGCGCTTCACCCCGCTTCAAGTGGGCACCCATGCCGACAATGCGTCCTTCCTTGACGATGACGCAGCCGACGACCGGATTAATGCCCGTCTGTCCGGCCGCCGAAGCGGCCAGTTGTAAAGCCAGATTCATGTAATACTCGTCGTTCAGTAACCTCACAGTCAATTGACGCACCTCCTTCTCCCGATTAGCTTGCCGGAAAATGCGAAAAAGCCCTCTTTTTGCCTAGCAAAAAGGGGCTTGTGAGAAGTGTCGCGTTTAGGTAAAAAAAACGCAGCGGAATCCCTTGCAGCGACAGATTGCAATGCCATGCATGCTACTAAGGCCGCGTCGATGCATGCCTAAATAAACCTTGCCCATGTCCAAAAACACATGGCAAGAAGACATGCTCGAACAGATACACCTGTGGCATGTTGAGTATGTGAAATAACGCACATACGCACGCTGACAGTCTATCGCCGATTCCGCTTTCCCTTCTCCCATCCAGACTATACTGTCGGTCTCGGAATTGCACCGAGTCCACCGGCAACCGAAATTGGCTGCACGGGTCACGGACTGAGTTCGGCCTATAACAAACCAGCCGAACATCACCGCCGGTAGGGAATTTCACCCTGCCCCGAAGGAAACGAATTATTTAGTTTGTTACCTACGATAGTTCTTGGGTTCCTTGTAGCGCCGATCATACCAGTACCCACAAGGCTTGTCTCGATTTCACGGTAAACCGAAAAATCACCTAAGAAAATCATGTAACTTGAATGAAATACTACCACTACAAAATGAAAAAAGCAACTGCTTTTGCTGCTCATCGCCGGTTAAATCGGAAGTTGTACATTTGGTACAACTCCCCATACCATGTTGTTTGGCACTCAAAATTATTTAAGCATCCAAACACCCCTACGCCATTTTGAATAACTTAAATTGGAGGTGAAAATGGGTGGCAAAATACGCCAATACCGGATCGTTTCATTTTACCTGCGCAGGCACGAAAACATTGTTTACCGTACCTAATGGAATTAATGGAACTTTGGCGATTTCCAACAACAGCAATAAATCTTTTGTTTTGCTATTGAATAATACGGTGACCATTCATGTAAAACCTTACAGTATTGCTAGAATTGGTTCTTCAAGCGGCGGTTTTTCTACAAAAATCGCAATTAGAACTAAGGGTCCGACAAACGGAGCTTACATCTTTCAACAGAATTAAGTAAGCAGGCCCCTTTCCTGGGGCTTTTTCCTTGTTAAGTTTCAAATTTTCAGCTGAGGCCGTTTTCGCTCGCTTTATAGCATTCGCCGGGAGGGCCGAGAAACGGGAATTTTGTCCAAAGAGCTTTCTGTGAATGCTCAAGATGAGTCTTGTGGCGACAGTTTGTTGATTCTTGCAATTTAGGAAAACAACTTTGCTGGGTATCTAATTCTGAAGGACAATAAAGTTAATCGTAAATCGTACCCTACCACCCCTTCATATTGCTGTGATTAAGAAAAATAGATTTTTTTATCGAGCGAATTAACTTCTCATTTTAGAGTAAATGCTAATGTTGTTGATGTTAATAGGAAACTACCAAATGATTTGGTGGAAAAAATTCAAGCATATATGATAGTTTAGAGCCTTACACAAAGTAACAAAATCTACCTTTCCTATTAAGAACATGGTATAATAATCCAATCACAATAGATTCGGCTTTATGGGCGGTCGGCTAGTCTCCCGGAAGGGAGGTGATGCCTGTGGAGGTTAAGGACACTTTGACTTTGATGATCGGCTTCGGGATGCTGCTTATTGCGCTACTCGCACTGATAGTTAATATCATCGTCGCTCTTATCCAAAACAAAAAGAAATAGACCGCCCTTGTGACGAGGACTGCGGTCTATTTCACTTCCAGTTACCTTGAAGCCAACCGCCCTTAAAAGCGGCTATTGTGCGGGAGTCGTGTTGCTAGCACGGCTCTCTTTTATTTTACGCTTCTTACTGGTATTTTATCACAATTATTATTTATCATAAAGTGTTTGTTCCCTGAACTGATTAAAAAGTTGATTTTTTATGCCAGTTCAAACATAGAATAGAGGGATTTATTTACAAAATAAGGAATACCAAACATTGGTTTAGAGATGAAATATTGAAACGCCCAATAGCGTAAAGCCTTATCAGTATTGATATGAATTTTTGAAACTTTAAGTTACACATAAGAAAGAGGACTCTAATTATTTTTTGGGGGCTTCTTTTTATTTTGCAATAAAATATCACTTTCATCGGAAGGTGATGATACTGATCCCTATGCTGGTTTCACAGAAATCGATCAAGAAGTATTCGACAGACGAAGAACTGAGCTTCAGCCAAATGAGATCCTAGTCAATTACTCAAATGGGAAAATTTCATCCTTCCCATGAAGCGAAAATGTTTCTCTAATATCGTTGTTAACACAACAATGATTACCAATAGAAGTATAACAGAAATTTGCGATTAATTCCTCCTTATTGGTGTGAAAACTCGCTTAAAGTGTTCCGAAACTACAGCAAAATAAAAAAGAGGCACAATGGCCTCTAGAGTGTCATTATTCTTCCCAAACCTTAACTTCTTTCATTTTATCACCTTGTCTTACTTGATCAAGAAGATCCATACCTTCAGTTACCTTACCGAAAACGGTATGTTTCTTGTTTAAGTGCGGTTGTGGTTCATAGCAGATGTAGAACTGACTTCCTCCTGTATCTTTCCCGGCATGCGCCATGGCAAGAGTTCCGCGCTCATGCTTGCTTGTATTTGTTTCAGTTTCACATTTAATGGTGTAACCGGGTCCACCCATACCGTTTCCATTTGGACAACCACCCTGAGCTACGAAACCCGGAATGACGCGGTGGAATGTAAGTCCATTGTAGAAGCCTTCGTTTGCAAGTTTTTCAAAGTTCGCTACCGTATTCGGCGCTTCTTCTGGAACGAAGTCAATTAAAATTTTTCCGCCTTTTTCTAATTCAATGCTTCCTTTTTTAGCCATGACTGTTGCTCCTTATAGAGTATTGTTTTGAAAAGAGTGTATCATAACTAGGCAAATACAAGCAAATTACAGGTGTATTTTACTCTGTATTGGAGTCCCGTGCGGGCAGCCGCCTTGCGCTACGAAGCCCGGAATGACACGGTGAAACACGACTCCGTTGTAGAAGCCTTCGTTTGCAAGCTTTTCGAAGTTTGCTACCGTATTCGGCGCATCTTTCTCGAACAAATCGAGCACGATTTCGTTGCCGTCGGTCATTTTAATAATCGCCTGTTTTGCCATAGGACGTACACTCCTTTAATTGCTTGTTCTGCCAGACGCATCCTTTCGCGACGCTCCCGGACAACCCTTCCTATTTTACTATGAAAAGCGGCTTCGCACAAATCAGCATCCGCCCTTATCGCTCATACAACGATAAAAAAACGCCGGTCACAGGGACCGGACGTTCTCTCTCGCTTGATTATAACGTTTTGGCCGTCACTTGCTGCCGCATCCGTTCGGGTACGACATCGTTGCCGAGCAAATGCTCGAACGATTCGCGTTTTACCACGATATCGGCCTCGCCGTCCTTCACGAACACGACCGCCGGCCGGCGAATCCGGTTGTAGTTGCTCGACATCGCGTAATTGTACGCCCCTGTGCAAGCTACAGCGAGCAGATCGCCCGTGTGCGCCTGCGGCAGGCTGACGTCCCAAATGAGCATGTCGCCGCTTTCGCAGCACTTGCCCGCGATGGATACGACCTCCTCATCCGCTTCGGACGCCCGGTTCGCGAGCATGGCCTCATACTGCGCTTCGTACAGCGCCGGACGCGGATTGTCGGTCATCCCGCCGTCGACGGCCACGTATTTGCGCACGCCGGGAATATCCTTGTACGTGCCGATCGTGTACAGCGTCGTCCCTGCGTCTCCGACGATGCTGCGGCCCGGCTCGGTCCAGATCTCGGGCAGCGGATAGCCGTTTTGGCCGAATTTTGTCTGGATCGCTTCGGCGATCGAATTTACGTACTCGGCGACAGGCAGCGGCGAATCGCCATCGATATAACGGATGCCGAAGCCCCCGCCCAGATTGATGACAGGGAACGTCAGACCTAGCTGTTCCCGAATATGGACCGCGAAATCGGCTACTTTATCGACCGCAAGCCGGAAGCCGCCGACCTCGAAAATTTGTGAGCCGATGTGCGAATGAACGCCGAGCAGCTCGATATTCGGCAGCTCCGACGCTTCCTTGACCGCTTGCTCAGCCGCGCCGTTGGCCAGATCGAAGCCGAACTTCGAATCGGTCTGACCTGTCGATATATATTCATGCGTGTGAGCATCCACCCCTGGGGTGATGCGCAGCAGAACATTTACTTTTTGCCGTTTCTCTCCCGCAATGGCATTCAGCATGTGAAGCTCGACGAAGTTATCGACGACGAAGCAGCCGATCTTGGCGTTAACCGCCATCTCAAGCTCCTGCGGCGTTTTGTTATTGCCGTGAAAATGAATCCGCTCGGCCGGGAAACCGGCTTCCAGTGCGGTATACAATTCGCCGTCCGATACGACGTCCAGCGACATGCCTTCTTCCTCCACAATACGACACATAGCCATAACGCAGAACGCTTTGCTGGCATATGCTACCTGAAACCGGAGGCCCGTAGCGCGAAAAGCTTGCACAAATTCGCGGCAGCGCTGGCGGATCAATTGTTCGTCCATTACATACAGCGGTGTTCCGTAGCGCCCGGCTAAATCGACTGTGTCGCAGCCGCCGATTTCCAGATGTCCCCTGTCGTTAATCTTGCTGGTGCCGTGTAGATACATCTTGTTCGACTCCTTCTCCCCATGAAAAGACATTACTTTTAAAGTACCACAGACATACGCCAAAATACAATATGCAAAACACCCCTCCGAAGTGGGATTCGAAGGGGTGCGGGGAGCGAAACTGCTCTTGACACTGCGTTCAGAATGATTAGCGCTGCGGCTGCCGGGTTCTGTCTTTCGGCCTTGTCAAACTTAAGCGCGTTTTCATGGACAGAAACGGCGCTCTCACCAAAATACTCCTCATCGCATTTACATTGAACGGAATAAACGGCCACAAATACGGGGTATTGTACGAGCGCTGCAGCGCCAGCATAAGCAGCAGAAAGGTAGAGCCGATGACAAACCCCGGCACTTTGAAAACCGCCGCAAGCACGAGCAGGACGAGTCGGGAAATACGGTTCGCCAAGCTGAGCTCGTAGCTGGGAGTGGCAAACGTACCGACCGCAGCAACCGACAAGTACAGAATGATTTCATTTGAAAACAATCCCGCCTTGACGGCTACTTCTCCTACCAATATTGCCGCCACCAAGCCCATTGCGATCGCGAGCGGCGAAGGCGTATGTACGGCGGCCATCCGCATCAAATCGATACCGAGCTCCGCGATAAGAAACTGGCCGAGGATCGGAATTTTTCCCGGCTTCTGCGGTCCCAGAAATTCGAGTCCCGCCGGCTTAAGCTCCGGTGAAGTCACGATAAGCAGCCATAGCGGCAGCAGAAAGATCGACGCGGCGATGCCGATAAACCGCACCCATCGGAGATAGGTGCCCACAATCGGCGTTTGACGGTATTCTTCCGCATGCTGCACATGGTGGAAAAACGTCGTCGGCAAAATCATAACCGAGGGGGACGTATCGACAAACACGATAACATGGCCTTCCAGCAGGTGAGCCGCCACCACATCGGGACGCTCCGAATACCGGACCGACGGGTACGGATTCCAACTATTCCCGACAATCGCTTCTTCCAGCTGTTTTTCGGCGAGTGGTACCCCGTCCACTTTCACTTCTTTGATTTTATCGCGGATCGATTCCACCAGCTTCATGTCGCAAATATCCTGAATGTACCCTATGCAAACGTCGGTCTGCGTTCGTTTGCCGACCTGCGTAATTTCCAGCTTCAACCGCGGGTCCCGTACTCTGCGACGTACCAACGTAACATTGGTAAGCAGCGTCTCGACAAAACCGTCGCGAGAGCCCCGCACGACCCGTTCGAGCTCGGGCTCTTCGGTCGTACGGGCCGGAAAGCTCTTGGCGTCAACCAGAACGGCTTCGCGTTCGCCCTCGAAGAAAAAGGCCGTTCCACCCATCGCCACATTATCGATCGCTTCCTTCAGCTTGCAGGCCCGCTTCACCTGCACGTGAGGAATCAGCGCCTCTTCGAACAAGCCGATGATATTGCGGCGCTGGCCCTCTATCTGACGCTCTGGCGGTTCTTCCGCACGGTCCGTTCTCCAGTTCCGGTACGGTCTCCGGTGCTCCTCCACCGGTTTTCTGTGCTCCGTTTCTCTATGCACCGGATCGGCATAAGAAAGCCGTTCAAGAACTTCGGTCAGCACATAATCTTTAATGAACCCGTTATAGTAGAAAATCCCCGTTTTTTGCCCGCCGAACACCATTTCGCGAAAGATGACGTCGAAGCTTTTATTCAAGCCTACTTGCTCTTCCAACTGCCGCTTCAGACGGTCGAAATCCTCGGAAATTTCCGTGCTCTCCTTAAGCTCCCGCTCTTCCGCCGTCAATTGCGTCTCCTGGCGCATCTTGCGCGACATTCCCTTTTCAGAATCGCCTGATTCGGTATCGCGCTCCCTTCCATCCTTCGCGGATCGCTCCTCCGGTTCGTCCGCCGACAGGCTGCCGATAATATTGCCTTCCCGGTCAACGATCAGCTTGTCTTCCTCCGGCGGCTTGAGGTTGCGGAGCTTTTTCGGTTTTCCGCCTATTAATTTCGCACGTTTGATTTGCTTGTTCACGCCCTTCACCTCCCAGTGAAATTTTGTTGCGGCACAGGTTCGGACATTACTGAACCAGCCCGAGCCAGTCGATCAGCGAGCCGAGCACCTTCCCGAAAATCATCGCCATCAACAGCCAGATCATATATTCTTCCATCCGAATTCTTTTGGCCAAAATCGGCAGCACGTTGATGACCTCGGTCAGCGCTGCCGCAAGCATGCCGACAAAGCAGCCGGCGAACAGGCCTAGCACCGAGGCGGACAACGGAAACAGCCGGAACTTCCATTGAAAGAGATCCGTCACCGTAAAAAAAACCGCACCGAGTACGACTGCGCCTTCGTATAAGCGGATCGACCGGTACGATCTGCTGATTTGCGCCAGCCTCGGAATGATGTCCAGCACCACCAGAAAAGCAACCATGCCGCTGCCTGCCGCAAGGCCGCCGGCCAACCCGACAAAGGCAAGCAGTAATCCGCTCAGCAGTCCAGTCAAGGTGGCGGTGGCTCCCGGTCCGGCGAACGATTGATTTTGGCGTATTCCTCGGCGATGACATATTGGTTGACGTTTTCCTGGTACATGAACATTTCCACCTCCAGCGGGCTCGGCTCCTCGTTGAACTTTTTCTTGAACAGGTGATTAAAAAAGACGATCATCCCGATGCCGATGCCGAACGAATATGGAATTTGCAGCAGCAGCGGACGTTCGGTCTGTTTGCCGGTGAGCAGCTTATAGAGGTTCCGGTGGACTTCGGCCATGCTGACGTCGGCGTGAAAGTTCATAATGGCCAGACCCGATCCGATAAAAAGCAGCAGCCACACCAAAACGATGAGAAACCTACTGGGAGGGCGCGTTTTTCCCGAAATTTCAACCAGCGTGTGCGGTTCGCCGAAATGCTCGATGGTCATGAACGGAAACCGCTCTTTGATTTTGCGCACGACCAGCATCATATCGATAAGCAGCAAGTTGCCATCATGTTCCTCGGGGCGGTACAATTCCAGCTCGAGCAGCTCGGCCTCATACTCGGGTTCCGTCAAAAAGACGGCAATATGCCCAAGCCGAATTGGATCGCCGCGGCTGGCCCGCATCCGTTTGCGCAATCGGATGTACAGGGACGGAGCGGAAGCACGGTTCATCTCCGAATCCTCCCTTACCATGCATTTAACGGTAGTATGAATAGTTACGCATGGCGGTAAACATCCCGGACTTTGGCAAAAATTTCACTGGGAGCCGAAGTATAAAGGAAAGCGGCGTGACAAACAGTAAGGGCAAGAACAAAGATCACCCTAACTTTTCTTTGAGGAAGGTGTCGAGCATATGAGAAGAACGGCTTTAACACTCGTAATCATCGGGGCTTTAAACTGGCTGTTGGTCGGATTGTTTCAATGGGACTTGGTTGCCGCCTTGTTCGGAGGCGACGCCCATCGGGTATCTTCGGGCTTAAGCCGAATTATTTATACATTGGTCGGTTTGGCGGGGTTGTATTGCATCGCCCTGCTGTTCCGCGACGACGACAGAGCCCGGGCCCGGTAACGGCAAGCCGTCCTCAAGATTGCGCAAGAGGACGAGAGCGTTCGCTCGTTCTCTTTTTAAGCGGCAATAAAAAAACAGCTCCCCGTCGATTCCGGAAGAGGAACCTCGGAGAGCTTATTTAAGCAGGATCGTTATTGGGCAATTTGATCCTTGATCGACTGTAATATTTTTTTCTCGAGCCGCGAGACCTGGACCTGTGAAATGCCAAGCCTGCTGGCCACCTCAGACTGCGTCTGATCCCGGAAATAACGGAGGTATACGATCAAACGTTCCCGTTCGTTCAACGCGCCGATCGCCTCATTGAGTGCCAGTTTGTCGAACCACTTGTCTCCGCCCTCGTCCGCGATCTGGTCCATCAAGGTGATCGGGTCGCCATCGTTTTCAAAAACGGTTTCATGGATCGAGGACAAAGGCTTATTCGCTTCTTGAGCGAAGACGACCTCCTCCGGCGTGATTTGAAGCTCCTCCGCCACTTCCTTGATCGTCGGCAGCCGGCCGTTCCGTTTCGAAAGCTCGTCCTTCGTCTTGCGGATTTTGTTGGCCAGCTCCTTGAGCGAACGGCTGACCTTCAGCGTTCCGTCGTCGCGCAGAAAACGCTGGATCTCCCCGATGATCATCGGGACCGCATACGTTGAAAACTTCACATCATACGACAAGTCAAACTTATCCACCGACTTGAGCAGTCCGATGCAGCCGATCTGAAACAAGTCCTCGGCCTCGTAGCCCCGGTTAAGAAACCGCTGCACCACCGACCAGACCAGACGGATGTTGCATTGCACCAGCGTATCTCTGGCCACGGTGTCGCCGGACTGACTGAGCGCGATCAATCGTTTGACTTCGCTATCGTCCAAATAGCTGTGTGAGGCGTGCTTCAAATCTACATCCATGAGATCAGACCCCTAATTGAAAAGAGCTTTTTTCGATTCGATTCGCTTCTTCATTCTAATCGTGGTGCCTGTGCCTAAGGCTGTCGTCACTTCGATCGCATCCATGAAATTTTCCATAATCGTGAAGCCCATGCCGGACCGCTCCAGCTCCGGCTTCGACGTATAAAGCGGCTGCTTGGCCAGATCCAGATCCTCGATCCCCGCTCCTTCGTCCGTCACGGTAATAAAGACCGTGTCCCCTTCGAGCTCGGCTGTAATCGTTACAATCCCATCCGGGCGGTTGTCGTAGCCGTGAATGATGGAGTTCGTTACCGCTTCGGACACGACCGTCTTGATATCCGTCAGCTCATCCAGCGTCGGGTCCAGCTGCGATACGAAAGCGGCGACGGTGACACGGGCGAACGATTCGTTCTCGGAGCGGCTCGCAAACTTCAGCGTCATAAAGTTTCGTTCACTCATAGGGCGACCTCCAGACTTTGCAGCGCTTTTGTTTCGTTGTCCTGAATCGATAAAATTTTGAACAGCCCGGACATTTCAAGAAGCCGGTACACGGCGGGATTCAGGTCGCAGACGACCATTTTGCCGCCGCGCGCCGTAATCTGCTTGTAGCGGCCCAGAATGACGCCGAGGCCGGAGCTGTCCATGAAGGTCAGCTCTTTGAAGCTCATAATGATGTGGTTGACGTTTCCACGCATGACCGCCTCTTCCATCCGCGTTTTGACCGTGTCTGCCGTATGATGGTCCAGCTCTCCCTGAAGCCTGACGATCAGCGTTTGGCGGTAATGTTCGAGTTCGATTTGCAGACTCAAGCTGCTCACTCCTTCCCGTTCATGCACACTCATTTCTACGTGAAGGAATCCTTTTCCTGCCCCCCGACAAAACTAGAAGAAATGCGCTATAACTAGAACAAAAGCGACAGAAAGCGCAGCGGAATAGCGCAAAATCCCCGCGGCGGCGTAAGCTGTATCTGCGGGGATCATGCTGTGTATGTCAGGCTGCGGCTGTTCGTCAATCCAAGAAAAACATCCGCTTCGCCGTTCGTTTCGTCAAGGTCCACCAGCCGGCTTTTTTCACATTCACGGGCGCTTCCAATGCGAATTCGGTTAATACTTGATCGCCTTTGTACACGACGATTTTCCCAATCGAATCCCCGGCTGCAACCGGCGCTTTCAAATCCGTCCGCAGCTGCACTTCGTGGCGGATTCCGTCGGCCGCTTCCCCTTTTTTGAGCAGCAGGCTGTACGGATGGGTGGCCGTCAACGGGACGACCGGCACCTCGCCTTTGCCGATTCTCAATTCGCCAAGCGAATCGCCGGTCTTGTAGATCGGAAGATTCGTATATTGCGAGAACGCATAATCGAACATCCGCGTGACTTCTGCATTACGCGTTTTGGTATCCGGTTCGCCCATGACTACGGAAATGACGCGCAGATTGTCGCGCTTCGCTGTTGCGGACAGACAAAATTTCGCTTCACTCGTGTAACCGGTTTTCAAGCCGTCCGCCCCCGAATAAAAGCGCACGAGCTTGTTCGTATTGACGAGCCAAAAAGGCTTGGGCGATTCCTTGCGCAAATAGTCTTGGTACAAGCCAGTATACTTGGTAATCTCTTCGTGCTTAAGCAATTCTTTGGACATCAGCGCAATATCGTAGGCGGAAGAGTAATGATTTTCGGCAGGCAGTCCGTTCGGATTGGCAAAATGGGTATTTTTCATCCCCAGCTGCGCGGCACGCTCGTTCATCATTCGAACGAACCCTTGTTCCGTACCTGCAATTTTCTCCGCCATCGCTACCGATGCGTCGTTGCCTGAGGCCATGGCGATGCCTTTCAGCATATCGCGTACCGTCATTTCCTCGCCGACTTCCAGAAAAATCTGCGATCCGCCCATGGAAGCGGCGTATTCGCTTGTCCGCACCTTCTCGTCCAGCTTGATTTTGCCTTGGTCCAGCGCTTCCATAATAAGCAGCATCGTCATAATTTTCGTGATGCTGGCCGGGGGAAGCCTGGCATCTTTGTTTTTGTCGTGAATGACCGTGCCGGAATCCGCATCGACGATAACGGAAGATACGGCATTCGGAGCCAGCTCAACCGGCTGCGCCCTTTTCGCCTCCTCCGCCATCGCGGGCGGCAGCGTAACCAGCAGCAGAAGCTGGATACAAATCGACCACTTGATCACTTTCCTGAGCATAACCCTATTCTCCCCTCCTGTCGGAGCTCGATTGTAGGTACTGGTATTCAGTGTTGACGAATCCCGAACAAAATATTCCAAAACAGGAAAACAAACAGCAGGGAAGCAGGCCCGATCCCTGGCCGGTATTCCCATTCGCGCTGGGGATTCGGCTCTAATGTGCGGTCGGGAACACGCGGCGCACCAAATCGGCAAACCCTTGTACGAATCCGCCGACCGGACGTCCCGCTCGCACATCCGCTATATACGTATTGACGCGTCCGACAAAATCTGGATTGACAGATACGTAGACGCGCTGTACGTTCGCATCCGTCGCCCGGATTTTCCCGGCGATGCGATTTTCGACATCCTGCGTCAGGGTCTGGTTAGATTTCAGCACGGATGCCACATAAGCGGTACGGTCGGTAACAAGCACATTCGCCGAATGAACTTCCGGTACCTCGGAGACAATTTTGTTTGCTGCCACATCCGCGATATCGATTTTTCTGGCGATGTTTTGATACGGTTGAGCCCCCGGATTCGTTCCCTGCTGTGTGTAATGCGTCTGGGTCTGCTGCTGGGGTTGGGCAGCCTGCTGCTGCATACGCGCCTGCTGCCTGTTCGTGCAGCCGGCAGCCAGGGCGACGACGCAGCCAAGCACGATTGTGGCGCGGACCCATACTTTTACGTGATGCATCGTTGTTTCAGCCTCCCTATGGATGATTGTCCGTCTTAGTATGCTTACTCCCATCGTTTGGCATGCACGCAAAGAAGCCCGGGACGAAAATCCCGGGCTTTCATGTATCGGTCACCAGCTAATTATAACTTGCGAATGCCGTCCTTCGTGATAACAGCATAAATCAACTTCAACTTTTCGGCAGGCGCCGAAGCGATTGTGAAAGCGGCAGCCGTCCGCCGCATCATTTCCGCCGTTTCTGCCGAATCCTCGCGGTTGATATACAGCTCGGCAAGCGGCTCGCCCTTCTTCACCGGATCGCCGACACGCTTGAACAGCTTGATACCCACGGCCAGATCGATCTTGTCTTCTTTGGTCGCGCGGCCCGCACCAAGCAGCATGGCGGTAATCCCTAGCGCTTCCGCATCGATCGCAGCGACATAGCCTTCTTCTGGCGCCGGAACGTCCACACGACGGGCGGCTTGGGGAAGCCGGGCGGGATCTTCCGCAACATGGGCGTCGCCTCCTTGCGCAGCAATGAACTGCTTCAGCTTCGCGAGCGCCTCGCCGTTTTCAAGCAAGCGGGTGACGAGCTCCTTCGCTTCGGCTTCACTGTCCGCTTTGCCCCCAAGGCGCACCATGTGCGCCGCCAGTTCGAGACAAATCTCCGTCAGCTCGGCCGGACCCCGGCCGCTGAGCGTATCGATCGCCTCCAGCACCTCGAGCGAGTTACCGATCGAAGGGCCGAGCGGCTCATCCATGTTCGTAATCACCGCAACCGTCTCCCGGCCGACCTCCGTTCCGATATCGACCATCGCTTGAGCCAGCTTGATGGAATCGTCCAACGATTTCATAAACGCGCCGCGTCCGGTCTTGACATCGAGGACGATGGCGTCCGCGCCGGAAGCGATTTTTTTGCTCATGATCGAGCTGGCAATCAAGGGAATTGATTCCACCGTCGCCGTCACGTCGCGCAAGCCGTACAGCTTCTTGTCCGCCGGCGTCAGGTTGCCGGTCTGACCGACCACCGCGAGCCCGATCTCCCGCACCTGCGCCAAAAACTGCTCTGTGGTCCGCTCGACGGCAAAACCGGGAATCGCCTCCAGCTTATCGATCGTCCCGCCCGTATGGCCGAGGCCCCGGCCGGACATTTTCGCCACAGGAATACCGGCAGCCGCCACCAACGGCCCTACGATCAGCGTAGTCGTATCCCCGACACCGCCTGTGCTGTGCTTATCGACCTTGATGCCGGGAATGGAACTTAGATCGACCTGATCTCCCGAACGCGCCATCGCCAGCGTTAGATCGGCCGTTTCCCGCGCGGACATGCCGTTGAAATATACCGCCATCGCCCAAGCGGACATCTGGTAATCCGGAATTTCCCCTTTCGTGTAGCCTTCGACCAAAAAAGCGATTTCTTCAGAGGACAGCTCCTTGCCGTCCCGTTTGCTATGTATGATATCGACCGTTCTCATCCGGGCCAACTCCCTTGTCACGTAGTCTCCCCCGTATTATATTCCCTCCGCGGCAAAAAGAAAAGAAAGCCCCGGGAGACGGCTCCCGAGACTTCCTTGGCACATGTAAAACGGTATATTGCTTTTTTAGGATACGACGATCTTCGTTTTCATATCCGCATGTCCCGGACCGCAAGGCAGCACGCAATGCACTTCATACGTACCCGGTTTGTCGAACGTAACATCCATCGACTTGGTGTTGTTGTCCAGCTTCACATTGGTGCCAATGATCTCAAGCGCATGAAGCCCTTCCTTGTTCATCAGGGAAACGGTCATTTTCTCACCGGCTTTCGCCGTGTATTCCGGCTTATCGAACTGATAGTTCGTCGCTACGAACTTGATCGAAGGACCTGCCGATTCCTCTTTCGCCATTTCTGCCTGACGGGCAGAGATGTTTTGGAATAAAACGCCCGCGCCGAGGAGACAGGCGATGATGAACAATGAAAACATAGCCCACTTTTGCATAGATAATCCCCCCCTTACTGTTCGGCCGTAAAGACGTATAGTCTTATTGTACAAAATACGAGCGACTTTACACATGCCCTTTCATGCCATTCCCGTGAAAAATTTGTGAACAAATTTGGTACGGCATGACACGAGATTTACTCTTAGCATGAGACAACCTTTAAGCCAAAATACGTGGACTTCCTCCGCCCGCAAAAAAACTCCGCCATAGAGGCAGAGTATTGATCATTGATTCAACGGCTGAGCCGATCGCGAATTTGGAAACCGATGCCCCGTTCTTTCCGCTTCGCTTCCTGCTGGTTCATCTTATTAATATCGTTCACGATTCGAATCCGGCACGAGCTGCATAAATGGTGCTGTCTGATCGGGGAACCGCAGCTGTTGCACGAGTAGGTCAATCCGGGATAATAGGCGACCGGCAGCCGGTTCGATACGATGAATTCGGCGATTCGTCTAGCGGAGATCCCCGTAGCCTTGCTCAGCTCTTCGGTACTTGCCTTCCGGTTCCCGCGCAAATAACTTTCGCAGCGGTCGAAATCGTCGTGAACCTCATCAATACAATCTTGACATAGATTGCGCAAATTTTTTTGAAATACTTTTCCACAATTCGGGCAGTTGGCTACTTTAAGCATCGTCATGGCGGGCACGCCCCTCTTTTTCCTACTTCGCATCGTTAGAGCATGGTTCTAACGAATTACCAAAGTAGTCCTATATGCCCAATTGTAGCACAGTTACTTCGGCCCGAACAGAGGGACACCTCAATTTTTTTGGATCTGCCCCTAAAGTCATATGCCCGAATAACCCGATCCCGAAGTGTCATACTATAAAGGACCCATTCCTTCGGGAAACAAGGAACAGGAGGTGCCGCACATGTCCGACAAACAGCAAGGCCACGGGAATCAGAACACGACGACCCGTACCAGTGACAAAGGCGCGAAGAAATCGAAATAACGAGCCGCAACAAAAAAAGTACTCCCGCTTCCGAGGAAGGTGGAGTACTTTTTGCATAACTATGCGATCGGCGTCCCGTTCGGAGCCGTCTGGTCCGGCGCAAGCAAAATGACATCTCCGTGCTCCGGCACCCCGCCGAGCACCAACACCTCGGATACATATCCGGCAATGCGTCTGGGCGGAAAATTAACAATCGCAACAACCTGTCTGCCGATAAGTTCTTCCGGCACATACCGCTTCGTAATCTGCGCGCTGGAGCGCTTGATTCCCAGCTCTCCGAAATCTATCTGCAGCTTGATGGCCGGAACCCGCGCTTCCGGGAAAGGCTCGGCGGCAATCACCGTTCCGATCCGCAGGTCCAGCTTATGAAAATCGTCGATCGTTGCTTCCATTCCGCTTCCTCCCGAAGTGATTCTTTAGTAACCATGATAGCGCAGCACAGAGGGACAAAGCAACGAACCGTTTCGTTATATCGATATTTTACCATTTGGGTTCATCATACAGTCGCCTTGCGAAGCATGGCATACGACGCAAGCGCATAGACGACTATTAGTGCAAACAACCAGCCTGCCCATTCGGATACGGTTATACCCGCTATCCATTGAAACAAAATGCCCCACCATTGGTAATAGTTTGAAGAAATGACGAGGACACTGACAACCGCTGCGATAACACCCGAAAACACGATCATCCCGAACCAGCCATATCGCCGCTGGACGCTCGAAATAGCAAATCCAAGGAAGAACAGATGCAGCAGCAGCACGAAGTTTCTCGTTACTTGCCCAATCGCCGTACCGTCGCCCCAATAGGGCATACGGAAGAAGTGGAGCCCCACTCCCCAGCCGCCGCTCCAGCCTTCAAGCAGGGAGAAAAGCAGTATCAGGATGGATGTACTCAGGCTGATCAGAGCGAAATTCATAACCGTTCCGGCAAAATAATCTTTTCTCCGGACACCCATGCCAAGTGCAAAGACGAACGTTTGAGGCAGAGCAACCATCCCGATAACAAGCATATATACGTAAAGGGAAGTAATGCCGCCGGTATACATTCCGTCTTTCCCGCCGATGGAAAACCGGATGGTAAGATGTATGATGAGATTGAGTAAGAGAATGATCCAAGGCATGTATATCCAGGAGAGCTTATCTCTCAAATGCATTTTTGTTACGCTCGCAATGCGGTTCATAGAGCATTTCCCGCCTTTCTATCCGATTTATGCTTCGTTAAATGGATAACTAACTGCTGTAAGGAAACGGGGGAGAATTCAAGCCCTAGCGCTTCCCCTTCCTTCCGCTCTTTCTCGCTCAGCTCATCCATTACCGTCGCCGAAATCAGTCCGCCGAACGCTTCCTGATGGATGATTTCCCGGGCTCGAATAAATTTTTCCACGGTACGGGCCGTTCCTATGACAGCAAACGCCCGCCCCCGAAGTGCCTCCGTATCCTCGTTCAAAATCAGCTTGCCGCCATCGATCATAATTACATGCTCCAGAAGCCGGCTGACTTCATCGATCAAGTGCGTTGACAAAATGACGGTTCTCGGATGGACCGAGTAATCCTCAAGCAGCTTTTCGTAGAATAACCCTCTGGCTACCGCATCGAGGCCCAAATACGGCTCGTCGAATATCGTAAGCGGCGCTCGGCTGGCAAGACCGACAACGATTCCTGCAGCAGACAGCATGCCCCGGGACAGCTTCTTCATTTTCCTTTTCAGCGGAAGCCCGAACGTCTCGATCAGCTCGTAGGCGTACTCCCGATCCCACTGCGGAAACAGCGATTCCGCCACCTCCAACACATCGATAACCTGGAAGTTGTCCGGGTACTTTTGGCTTTCCTTGATAAAGCACATTTTGCTTAGTACGCTATTGTTCTCGTACGGTTTTTCACCGAACACTTCAATTTCTCCACTGGTAGGAAAAATTTGAGCGGTGATCATATGCATGACCGTCGTCTTGCCCGCTCCGTTTCTCCCAAGAAGCCCGTAAATTTTGTTCGGCTCTATGGAAAAGCTGATGCCATCCACCGCCTTCACATTGCCGTACGACTTCGTCAGCCGAGTCACTTCGACGATCGGATTCATTTGCCTCCATCCCCTCTCCGGATCATATCCATCAGTTGCTCCGATGTAATGCCGAGCTTCTCGGCTTCCCGGATCATCGTTACCACATATTGCTCAAAAAACTGCTCTCTTCGCTTCTCCATCAATTGCGCGCGCGCGCCGGTCGCCACAAACATGCCTATCCCCCGCTTCTTGTACAATATGCCTTGGTCCACCAACAGATTGACTCCCTTGGCCGCCGTTGCCGGGTTGATCTGATAAAATGCCGCGAATTGATTCGTCGAAGGAACCTGCGATTCTTCGGGCATGCCGCCTTCGATGATGTCATTTTCAATCCGTTCGGCGATCTGAACAAAAATCGGACGGCTGTCGTCTATTAAGGTCATTTGTTCACCACCAAACTGGTTAATTACTTATGTAACTAACTATATATCCAACCAACTTCTTTGTCAATCGTCTTTGAGCAAAAATGAAAAAAATCCCCAAAAGCCTAGAAGTGAAGGCTCTCAGGGACTTATTTATCGTACCGTTATAGTAATGCTTCGACCGCCGGTTCAAGATCGAGCGGGTCGACTGTTGATTCAAAGCGCTTAACGACCTTGCCTTCGCGGTTGACGAGAAACTTGGTGAAGTTCCATTTAATGTCGTCGCCGGGCAACAGCTCAGGCTGCTTCTCCTGCAGAAAAGCATTCAGCGTTTTCCCGGCCGACTGATTGAGATCGAATCCCTCGAACGGAGCTTGCTCCGTCACATATGCAAACAGCGGATGTTTCTCCGAGCCGCGGACGTCCACTTTCTCAAACAATGGAAACGAGACCCCGTAGTTCAACTGGCAGAAGGTATGGACGTCTTCACTGCTCCCCGGCTCCTGCTCTCCGAATTGATTGCAAGGGAAGCCTAGAATGACCAGCCCTTGGTCGCGGTATTTTTCATACAGCTTTTGCAGATCGGCATACTGCGAGGTGAAGCCGCATTTGCTGGCCGTATTGACGATCAGCACCACCTTACCCTCATATTGCTCCAGACTGACTTCCTGGCCCCGAATATTGTTCGCTTGGAATGAATAGATAGACATGATAACTCCTCCATTATCGTTTGATTTGGTTTTCATGTGAGTTAAAGAAACCAAAATTAATTTGTATACAATTTAATTGTTTAAAATTTATCATATTACACCTCCCGCTGTCAAGTTTTCATGTGCCTTTTTTATGCTAAAAAACCGCTTCCCCCGTGAAAATCGAAGGAAAGCGGTTCTTTAGTTCGTTATATTTAAACGTCAAGCCTACGCTTCTTTCACAAAACGGCGCACCAGCTCGATGAAAATCGGCTTCGTGCGGTTCGCCACTGCCACTACCTGCTCATGCGTGAGCGGCTCCAGCTCCTCGCCGATTGCCATGTCGGTGATGCAGGAGATGCCGAGCACCTTAAGGCCGGCGTGGCTTGCCGCGATCACTTCTCCTACCGTAGACATACCTACGGCGTCGCCGCCGAGGTTCGCGAGCATGGTCAGCTCGGCCGGAGGCAAGTAGTTCGGACCGCTAATGCCCGCGTATACGCCTTCCTGCAGGCGGATCGCTTCTCCGCGCTCCTGTCCCATTTGGGCAGCAATCCGCTTGGCCAGATCCCGGAATTGCGGCGTATACGCCTGCGACATGTCCGGAAAACGGGGACCGAGCTCCGGATGATTGATTCCAATGAGCGGGTTGTCTCCTGTCAGGTTGAGCTGGTCTGAGATCAGCATCAAATCGCCCGCCTGAAAGCCGCGGTTCATACCGCCCGCCGCGTTCGTAATAACAAGCGACCGAACGCCGAGCTGCTTCATGACGTAGATCGGGAAGACGACTTTTTTCATGGAGTAGCCTTCGTAGTAGTGAAAACGGCCCTGCATGACGATGACATTTTTACCTTCGAGCTTGCCGATGACAAATTGCCCGGCATGGCCTTCCACCGTAGATACCGGAAAATGCGGAATTCTATCGTAAGGAATGGCGATCGCATCTTCCACCTGAGCGGCCATATCGCCAAGGCCGGAGCCAAGCACCAAGCCCATATCTAAAGATCTTCGGTCGATGCGGTCACTGATCCATTGAGCCGCTTCTTGAATATGTTCAACGTAGTTCGGTTCCATCTCTTCTCCCTCTTTCGAATCGAATTCGGCAGCCGCTTGAAGGCGGACGCCGTGCCAATCACCATGACGTTCTAGATTCGCGAGATGATTCCGAGCACCAGCTTAAGAAATTTCGGCTTTGCACGCTCCGTCGTTTCCATAACCTCCGCATGGGACAACGGCTGATCCAGGATGCCCGCCGCCATATTGCTGATGCAGGAAAAACCGAGCACTTCGATACCCGCATGCCGCGCAACAAGCACTTCCGGCACGGTGGACATGCCCACCGCGTCGCCGCCGAGCGTCCGCATCATGCGGATTTCCGCCGGCGTTTCGTACGACGGTCCGAGCAGTCCCAGGTATACCCCCTCCTGCAGTTTCAGCCCCTGCTCTGCCGCTACCTCCTTCGCTGCCTCGCGAAGACGGCGGCTGTACGCTTCAGACATGTCCGGGAAACGAACGCCCAGCTCGCTGTTGTTCGGTCCGATGAGCGGGTTGCGGAACGTAAAGTTAATATGATCGCGGATCAGCATCAGGTCCCCGACTTCGTACGACGTGTTGATACCGCCGGCAGCATTGGTCACCAGCAGCTTCTCCACGCCGAGCTCCTTCATGACACGGACCGGAAACGATACCGTTTCGACGCCGTATCCTTCATACATATGAAAACGGCCTTTCATCATCAGCACATGCTTGCCTTCCACCTTACCGAGCAGCAGCTCGCCGGCATGCCCCTCCACCGTAGATACCGGAAAATGCGGAATATCCTCATACGGAATCGTTACACCGCCTTCCACCAAATCGGCCAGCACGCCGAGACCGGAGCCCAGGATCAGGCTGATTTCCGGCTTCTCCGGATATTTCCCGCGGATATATTCCGCGGCTTCCTTAATGTTCTTCAACAGCGTCGTTTGATCGCTCATTCGATTCGTCCTCCCCGGCAATATGTACTTGTTATTTCAATTCGTCCAAAAAGCTGGTGCCGTTGCCTGTGCCCTTCACGCCGAAGTTTTCGGCAACCGTCGCGCCAAGATCCGAAAACGTGCTGCGGACTCCGACCGTCCCCGTCGTTTCGAACGCCGGGCTGTACATCAGAAGCGGCACATACTCGCGGGTGTGGTCCGTCCCGTGATGAATCGGATCGTTGCCGTGATCGGCAGTCAGAATCAACAGGTCGTCCTTGCCGACCCGTTCCATCAGCTTGGGCAGCCATTCGTCGAATTCGTTCAGCGCCATGGCGTACCCTTCCGGGTCACGACGATGCCCGTACAGCGAGTCGAAATCGACGAGGTTCGTAAACAGCAGTCCTTGGAACGATTCTCCCATCGCGTCAATCGTCTTGTGAATCCCGTCGAGATTGCTTTTGGTAGGAAGCGCTTTGGTTACGCCTTCGCCGTCAAAAATATCGTTGATCTTCCCGACGGCGATGCAATCGAGTCCCGCATCCTTCAGCTGGTTCATGACCGTCGGAGCGGGCGGCTTCACCGCATAATCGTGACGGTTCGGCGTGCGTTTGAACGCGCCAGGCGTTCCGACGTAAGGACGCGCAATGACGCGACCGACCGTATACGGATCTTCGAGCGTCAGCTTGCGGGCAATCTCGCAGGCGCGGTACAGCTCCTCCAGCGGAATAATCTCTTCATGCGCCGCAAGCTGGAACACGCTGTCCGCCGAAGTGTAGACGATCCAGGCCCCGGTCTTCATCTGTTCCTCGCCCAGCTCATCCAATATTTCCGTTCCAGAGGCCGGCTTGTTGCCAATGACCTTGCGCCCGGTTTCCTGCTCGAAACGGGCGATCAGCTCCGGCGGGAAGCCGTCTGGAAATACATTGAAGGGAACGGTCACATTCAGACCCATAATTTCCCAATGTCCAGTCATCGTATCTTTGCCGACCGATACCTCGGCCATTTTGCCGTAATATGCGCCTGGGCGTTCAACCGGATCAACGCCCTGCAGCCCGGCGATATTTCCGAGGCCGAGCTGCTGCATATGGGGCACGCGCAGCGACGGCACGCGCTCTGCGATGTGGCCGAGCGTATGGGCTCCGGTATCGTTAAAACGCGCGGCATCCGGCAGCTCGCCGATCCCCACGCTATCCAGCACAATCAAGCATACTCGTTTAAATTTCATGGATGTCCCTCCTCAGAGTATTGCGAAGCAATACTTTCTTCGTAAGCACAGGCTTGGGTTTGCGCAGCAATGCCATCTTCGTAAGCACAGGCTTGGCATTGCGCAGCAATGCTTTCTTCGTAAGCGCCGATTCGGGCAGTGCGCGGCAACGCTACAGCGAAAGCGTAAACTTGAGCATGGTGAGGCAATGCCATCCTCACAGGCCGTTTTTTCGACAAGCCTACCATTATTATCGCAAATGCGGACATGGTTTGCAAAAGCCGCAATACGAAAAACCCGGTCTCTCAGGCGCAGAGGAACGGGCTCGCCGGAAGACTATTCGATTTTGGCCCGGGGATGGGTCCGATCATAAACCTCTTTCATTTTGCTCCGGGTGACTTGCGTATAGATCTGCGTCGTCGAGATGTCCGCATGACCGAGCATTTCCTGCACGGACCGGAGGTCGGCTCCGTTCTCCAGCAGGTGCGCGGCAAACGAGTGCCGGAGCGTGTGCGGGGTGATTTCCATCCGAATGTCGGATTCCGCAGCGTAACGTTTAATGATTTTCCAGAAGCCTTGACGCGTCATCCGGGTCCCCAAATGGCTGACAAACAGCGCCTCCTCGGCTTTGGACGGCTTGAGCAATTTCGGACGCATCGTTTGGATGTAGGCCTCCACGTACTCCGAAGCGATTCTCCCGAGCGGGACGATCCGTTCTTTGCCTTTGCCGACACAACGGATAAAGCCCATACTCGGATTGACGCTGTCCACGTCAAGCGAGATGAGCTCCGATACCCGGATTCCCGTCGCGTACAGCACCTCCAGCATCGCCTTATCCCGCATCCCGTTGGGCGTCGTCGTTAGGGGGGCTTGGAGCAGCTTGCCCACCTCTTGAACCGACAACACCTTCGGAATCCGTTTCTCGAGTCTCGGCGTCTCCATGTGCAGCGACGGATCGCTGTCCAGCAGACGCTCCTTCACGAGGAATTGGTAAAAGGCGCGGATGGAAACCATACTTCGGGAAAGCGTGGCCGTAGCCCTCCCCCGCTGCTTCAGGTCCAGCATATAGCCGGAAATGTTCAGCTTCCCGCTGTCACTCAGCGATGAGATGCCGGAGCTTTCCAAATAATCTATATACTGAGACAAATCGCGTCGGTACGAGTCCAGCGTATTCTGAGCAAGGCCCCGATCCTCCGCCAAAAAACGGATAAACGAGTTAAGTTCCTGTTTCATGCGCAATTGATCCCCTTTTATGTCTTGCATCGGCGCTTTTAAAATAATTCCACATAAAGGATCAATATTCCTTCCGAATCCGGAAGCTTTTTTATTCGCCGATTCGGTAAAAAAGCTTCAGCCGTTCGCTCATCGTGATCTTGTCCGAAGCCGCGGCCACCCGGTCGTTCTGGAACGCTTTGACGGCGCGGCCTGCAGGCTCCTTGTACTTCGGCTCCGGTTCCAGCCATCGCGTAACGGCGAGCAGCATATGATAAAGCGCGAACGTAAACACCACGAACAAGAGCGCGAAGCGAAAGCGGCCGAGCCATTTTCGCACTCGAACATGAACAATCACGGCTTGTCCCCCTCCTCCCCTGCCCCCTGCCGCCGGCTTGGCGCCGGACTGCGGGGGTTCAGACAGGTTCTAAGAGTACACTATGACCGGACCGGCCAAATTATGCGTATTCGAACGAAGGACGGGACGGACGAAATGTACCGCCGGCATGCGCCGCTGCCTTAATCAACTGATCGGCAGCAGCGAATCCAGGCCCGCATAAGGCAGACCGACGGCTTCGGCTACCGCGGGATACGTGACGTGGCCCTGATAGGTGTTCACGCCGAGCTTCAGCGGCGGATTGCCGTAGAGCGCACGGGTGACCCCTTTGCCGGCCAATTCGAGGGCGTAGCCGATGGTCACGTTCGTGAGCGCCAGCGTAGAGGTCCGCGGTACGGCTCCCGGCATGTTGGCGACCGCATAATGAAGGACGCCGTACTTCTCGTACGTCGGCGCGCTGTGCGTCGTCACGCGATCCACCGTCGCAATCGATCCGCCCTGATCGACGGCCACATCCACGATCACGGCCCCGGGCTTCATCTGCCGCACCATGTCTTCGCTGACGAGCTTCGGCGCTTTCGCTCCGGGAATAAGGACGGCCCCGATCAGCAGATCCGCCTTTTGTACCGCATTGGCAATGTTGTAGGGATTGGACATCAACGTACGGATGCGGCCGTGGAACACGTCGTCCAAATACCGGAGCCGTTCCGCGCTGCGTTCGATGACTACGACGTTGGCGCCGAGTCCGAGCGCCATTTTCGCGGCGTTGGTTCCGACGATGCCTCCGCCCAAAATGATTACGTCCGCCGGAGGCACGCCGGGTACGCCACCGAGCAGAATGCCGCGCCCGCCATAATTTTTTTCCAGAAACTGTGCACCGACCTGAACGGACATGCGTCCGGCCACTTCGCTCATTGGAGTAAGCAGCGGCAGTCCCCCGCTCGGAAGCTGAATCGTTTCATACGCGATGGCGGTTACTTTATGCTGCACCAGCGCCTCGGTCAGCTTCGGCTCGGCCGCCAAATGGAGGTAGGTAAACAACGTCAGCCCTTCGCGGAAATAGCCGAATTCTGCAGGAAGCGGCTCCTTCACCTTCATAATCATCTCGGCCCTGCCCCAAACCTCGGCAGCCGTAGGAAGCAGCTCGGCGCCTTCCTTGGCATACTCGTCGTCGGAAAACCCACTGCCCGCACCGGCCCCCGCTTCCACAATAACGCTATGCCCGGCTTCTCTCAGGACCGCAGCGCCGCCGGGGGTTAAGGCAACGCGGTTTTCGTTGTTTTTGATTTCTTTCGGTATCCCAATGATCATCGCTTCATGCCTCCTGTTCCCATTTTTCAACCAAAGCGTATGATATGATATAGCGTTTGCCTTTTCGGTGCGAATATGTGGCAAAATGCAAAAAACCTTCATACTTGATCTAGCGTCAAGCCGAAGGTTTCGTGTTTACGTTTTGTTCTTGTCGCGGCAGCGGTGGCAAATGCCCTGAAAATCGAGCCGGTGATCGAGCACCTGAAACCGGTATTCCCGCTCCAGTCGTTCTTCCAGCGCACCCAGCCAGTCTTCCATAATTTCGTCGACGGCACCGCACTGCACGCAGATGAGGTGATGATGATGGTGATGAGAGCTGTCGTTGCGCAAGTCGTAGCGGGCTACGCCATCGCCGAAATTCATTTTCTCGAGGACATGCAGCTCGCTGAGCAATTCCAACGTACGATAGACGGTGGCAAGGCCGATTTCTGGCGCTTTATCTTTGACGAGCATAAAAACGTCTTCCGCGCTCAGATGATCCTCTTCGTTCTCCAGCAAAACCCTGACGGTCGCTTCCCGTTGAGGCGTCAGCTTATAGCCTTGCGATTGCAGCTGTTGTTTGATTTTTTCGATGCGAGATTCCATGCTTCTCCCCCACGGGTTTTGCACCGAAGCAAAACCTTTCTCGTAAGCTTAAGCTTTCTTCATGCTTACATTATAGGAGGAGGACTTAGGGAAAGTCAAACCTTTTAAGACCCGGACATCGTTACCAGCATAGGTGTTACCCATTTCATCATGGCTGGCGAGACATAAGCCTCGAATATCGCCACGCCAAGCAGCAGCGCCCCGGAGGCCAGAATGACGCCTGAAAATCGCATAAATGGCTCGTATAGAGCGCCTTTGCGGCTGATAAACCGGTTTTTGACCAGATGAATCGTGAAAGCCATAGCCGTGACGCTGCATACGAGCAGTAGAGGGATGACCACCAGGTTCGGCGGCACAACCGAAACGAGCGCAAACAGCAGCCCTTTCCAGGATAAGGTGCCGACCAGATAACCGACGGTGAAGCCAACCAGCACGCCTTTCAAAAAATCCAGAATAAGGATGAGCGGCAGCCCGATGACGGACAGGCCCAGCACCCAAATAATTAAAAACCATTTGATATGCATGGAAAACGAATCCTTGAACGAACCCGTCACATCGCCTTCCAGGCCGCCTTGATGGACGGACGCAAAAAAGCTTCCCAAATACCGGCTCAGCTCCTGCTTCTGCTCCAGCGACAGGGCGTTCACCATAACCGCACCAAAAACGACGCCCGTGACAAAGACGACGCCGACGAATAAATAGAACGACAAATGCTCCTTCATATACTGCTCCAGCGTACGGTTCCGCATCATGCCGGTGCGCCCCCCTTGTCCGAATAGTACAGAATATGAGGGGGCGCACAGGTTTATGACTCCGTCCGATGATCGCGTTATTCTTGCCGTGCGGACACTTTGCCGTATTTGCCGCCGCCGCCCGTATCGAGCCGCAGCGTGCCCGCGCGTGCTTCCATAATATAGCCGGCTATCGTTTCGCCCGCCGCATCCGCGAGCTCTTCGAACGATACGCGGTGCAGCAGGTTCATTTCGGAGCCGAACCGCTCGATGAGACGGTTGAATGTTTTCGGCCCGAGGCCCGGAATGTACTCCAGCGGCACTTGGTAACAATAAGGCGGTCGGTCCGGGGAAACCCGAGGCTCCTCCCGGTCCGCAAGGCTCAAAATCCGGTCCATGACGCCGCGGACAATCCGCAGGCTGCCGCAGTACAAGCAGCGCTCCACCGCTGTCTGGCCTTGCTCGTCGAGTATCGAGCTGCAATCGCCGCAGTACGTGCGGTGGTATTTGCCGAGCCGCGGATTGAGTCCGTAGTTGGCAAGCACGCGGCGTCCGTCCTTCTGTGACAAAGCCTTCCGCAGCTCCTCGAACGTCGGCGCCTCAAGCGCCAGCTTATTGTATTCGCGCCCGATCTTCGGGAGCGAATGGGCATCGGAGTTGGTCAGAAACGTATAGCGGTCCAGCTCGCTGATATACCCGGCCATGACGGTGTCGGCGCTGAGACCGAGCTCTACGGCCGCAATTCCGTCCAAGTTGAGCAGATGCTCCATCCGCGTCGAGCAGCTCCCGTAGACGCTTTTATGCGGCGTGAAGATATGTGCGGGAATCAGAATGCCTCCGCGTGCAATCACCTCCCGCTGAAGCTCCCGGGCCGTGACATAGATGCGCTGCGAGCTGAGCTGCACATTTTTCATATGCTTGCGCAGCCACTCCGTGAAGCTCTGCATGTCGCCAAGCTTGGGCAAATATGCGAGCAAATGGGCCGTTCCCAAGCCGGGGTCGCGCACCTCAATCTCGCAGCCCAGCAGGACGGTCGTCCGGTGGAAGCGTATGCCTCCGCCTTCCAGTTCTTCCATCTCGCCCGTTTCCAAATAATGCAGCATTTCCCGCTGCACGCCTGGGGAATGGCAGTCGATGATGCCGATCATGTCGATCCCTTTGCGCTCTGACGCTTCCTGCGCGATGTTGTAGAACGTCAGGTTGTTCGCGGCGCTGATTTTGACCGCTTCGCCCGCTTCCGTTCTCCCGATGTGGATATGCAGGTCGGCGTAGTACGCGTTCGTGCTCATGTCGGGAACGAGCCGGTAAGCTTGTACAGCTGCCAGGCGTAAACGGCCATGATTGTTTTGGCGTCGCTGATCCGCTGCTCCCGGATATACGCTTGCGCCTGTTCCAGCGTAAGCTCTTCGATTTCGAGGAACTCGTCCTCGTCAGGGTTGGCTTGCCCCTTCACCAACTGCTCGGCGGCATACAGATGAAGAATTTCGTCGGCGAAGCCGGGTGATGTATAGAAAGAGCTGATATGGCGGATCGAGCCCGCGGTATAGCCGGTTTCCTCCTCCAGCTCGCGCTTGGCGGCATCCAGCGGATTCTCGCCGGCGTCCAGCTTCCCTGCCGGAATTTCCACTTGGCTTTTTTCCAGCGGCTTGCGGTATTGCTCGACGACAATCATCCGGTCATCCGGGGTAAGGGCCAGAACCGCGACCGCACCGGGATGCTTGACGATCTCGCGCGTCGCTTCCGCGCCATTCGGCAGCTTTACGGTGTCCACTTGCAAGGAAATGATTTTACCCTGAAAAATCGGCTGGGTGGAGACGGTCACTTCTTCGAATTTTTTATGCGTCTTATGCGGCATGGAAGATTCCTCTCTTCTCTTTACGGGTATTGTAACATTAAGACCAAAGCTCATTATATCATATCCGGCGGCCGAAAGCCGACCGCAGCAGGACATAATCGTGTCGTCTCCCGCATAAGGTGGATTATATAAACCTATCGAAGCAGGAGGGGTACTCTATGAAAACGTATGTCAATGCAGGACAGCTTCGTCTGGTAGGTAAAGGCTGGGAAATCCGCAACTATTTGAAAATGGCGCTGGACCGCGTCTCGCCCGATGTGCCGCTTGCGGTTTTTCTGGACGGGACGCAGACCGGAAGTGCAGCTACGGCTTATCCGGCCCCTCGTTCCGAAGGAGCCGGTACGCCGCTCCTGCCGCCGTACAAACGGCCGCAAAAAACGCCGGATCGTCCGGCAAGGCTCGCCCCATGGAAGTAATCGGCTGCCCGTATGCTTCCAGCGCGGCCGCTATGTGCTCCAAGGGTGGCGGCGCCTCCCACCGTAGCCGGTGACGCCGGGCGAGCCCACTCTGCCGGACCTGCTCGCGCAGCAGCGCGGTGTCCGCTTCGGCGGGCAGCAGCGGCAGTGGGAGGCAGGCCGGCGCGAGCGCGGCTTGGCCCAGCGCGACCGCCGTATGGCGGCTGAGCCCGCGATGCTGCGGCCGTGGGTCGGCGAAGCTGATGCGCGCCATCGCCACGGGCACGCCCCCGAGGGCATGCACCGCGCCCACAAGCTCGCCCGCCTCGATGCCGCTGAAGCCGTATAGCGTGCCGGTGCCTACGATGCCGGGGCCCATGCAGACGATGGCTATGTCGGCTTTCAGCACATGCCTCGCGGCGAGGAGCGCCGTGTATTTGTTGACGGCTTCGATATCGCCGCCGTAGGCGTGGCCGTACGTGACCGCACCAGCCAGCCAGCCGAGCTCCCTTAGCCGACGTACATGTCCGCTTATCGCCAGAGGCAGGGCACCCCCGTCGGTCATGATGTAAGCGATGCGCGGTACCGGCGCTCCCTTCTCACGCGCAAGCTCGCGGAGCCAGCAAACGGCAGCAGGCAGCATGCTGTGGAGCTCGCCAATGAGCACCGGCATCCCGCTGAGCGTACGCGAGTCGGCAAACAGAGCGTGATGCGGACTTGACGGCTCCTCCACCGAAAGCACGGCCCGCTGCAATGACGTGTAACGTAGCTTCATAATGTGCCCTTCCTGCGGTCCGGAGGACTGGAGCCTATCTGGCGTCTCCGGCTCCCGCGAGTTCGTACCTGCTGGAACTTCCGGGCGGTCGGTGGTCTCGTCCAACTTGCCAAGTCTCGCGTGGACAAAATGCACGCCTCCCGTACCGAGCCCCAAACGAACGGCGGTCGTATTCAGCAGCACCTCGTCCCCTGGCTGAAGCGGCGTCTCTACGGCAAGATCGTGCAGCGCAGCGGCCGTTTCTCCGTTTCCAAGCCGCACCCGGACCTCCTGCAAATCATGCGACGAGCAAGGTTCCCCCACCGTTTCCGTAACGACAGCCGTTTCCCAGTGGATCCTCATATTCCGTTTCCTCCCGTTTTCGCACAAAAAAATCGCCGCTTACCCAAAAGAGATAAGCAGCGATTAAACAACCTGTATGTTATTACTTTATGCCGGAAGGTCAAGCATTATGCCTTGGCAACTTCATTGACGATCGAGACGACCACTTCGGCCGTTTTGACAAGGTCCGAGATCGCGATCCGTTCTTTCGTCGTGTGAATGTCCAGATAGCCGATAGCCAGATTGACGGTCGGTACGCCCATACCGTTGAACATATTGGCGTCGCTGCCCCCGCCGGAATGGAAGGTGCGAGGTGTGCAGCCGACGTTCGTCAGCGCGCTCATCGCAAGCTTCACGACTGGAGCGGACTCGTCGTACATAAACGCCGGGTAGATGACTTCACTTTTGAAGTCTAGCTTCGCGCCCATTTCCTCCGCCGCTTCCTCGCACGCCTGACGCATTTTCTCGACCTGCTCGTACATTTTGGCCTGTGTGATGCTGCGCGCCTCGCCTTCGAGCGTTACGCGCTCGACGACGATGTTCGTCGCGCCTTCCACGCCGCCTTCGAAGCGTCCGATGTTCGCGGTCGTTTCTTTGTCGATGCGGCCGAGCGGCATGCGCGCAATCGCTTTGCTCGCCACGGTAATCGCGCTTACGCCCGCTTCCGGATTTACGCCCGCATGAGCCGAGCGGCCCCAGAACGTGATGTATACCTTCGCCTGCGTCGGAGCGGCTACAGCAATGTCTCCGATCGTGCCGTTCGAGTCCAGCGCGAAGCCGAGATCCGCATCGACCCATTTGGCTTCCATCGCGCGGGAGCCCTTCAAACCGGATTCCTCGCCCGCCGTAATAATAAACTGAATCTGCCCGTGCTCGATGTTCTTCTCTTTCAGGACGCGAATCGCTTCGAACATGGCGGCAAGGCCCGCTTTGTCGTCCGCCCCGAGAATCGTCGTTCCGTCGCTGCGGATGTAACCGTCTTCGCCGATTTGCGGCTTGATGCCTTTGCCCGGAGTAACCGTGTCCATATGCGAAGTGAAGAACAGCTTCGGCAGCGGCTTCGCGGATGTCGCCGGCAGCGTGCAGATGAGATTGCCCGAGCCGTGGCCGGTTTTCGCCGCGGAATCGTCCTCCTCCACCTTCAAGCCCAGCTCAGTGAATTTTGCCTTCAGCACGCGGCTGATTTCCTGCTCGTGCTTCGTTTCGCTGTCGATTTGAACCAACTCGATAAATTCGTCTACCAATCGCTTTTGCTGAATCATAGCTTTCCTCCATTAGGCCGCTTGGGTTATTATAGGGATAGTATTCCCTTGATAAGGAGCTGAAATCGTTGCGAAATAAATTGATTTTCAAAATCGTCGTTTACACGATGATCGTCTCGATGCTGTTATCCACGCTGTTGTTTACCGTAAGCAATTTCTTCTAGTTGGCCGGCGGGGGACGGGTTAGGGACAAGCCTCCCCCGGCTGCCGCCGACCTTTAGTACAGCTTCGTGTCCTGATTGTACGCTTCCAGGTTCTCTTTCACCCGCTGCAGGAAGCGTCCGCAGATGACCCCGTCCAAAATGCGGTGGTCCAAGGACAAGCACAGGTTGACCATCGAACGGACGGCAATCATGTCCTGAATGACGACCGGCTTTTTCACGATCGATTCGAAGGTCAGAATGGCGGCTTGCGGGTAGTTGATGATCGGATACGACAAAATTGATCCGAACGAGCCCGTATTGTTCACGGTAAACGTCCCGCCTTGCATATCGCTAAGCGTCAGCTTGCCGGCTCTTGCTTTCCGGGTTAAAGAATCGATCTCCCGGGCGAGGCCGGCAATATTCATTTGGTCGGCCTTCTGGATGACCGGAGTGACGACGAAATCCTCGGTACCTACGGCCAGCGCGAGGTTGATGTCCCGCTTGACGATAATTTTGTCAACCGCCCAGACCGAGTTCATGATCGGATAATCCTTGATCGCGCCGACGACCGCTTTGAGCAGGAAGGCCAGATACGTAATATTGATCCCTTCCTGTTTCATGAATTCGCCCTTCACTTTGTTCCGCAGCAGCACAAGGTTCGTCACGTCCACCTCGATCATCGTCCAGGCATGCGGAATTTCCGTCACGCTCTGACGCATGCGGCTGGCAATCGTATTGCGAATCGGCGTCACGTCGATCAAATACTCGCCCCGGCCATCAAGCGGCTGACCTTCCACTTCGATTTTCGGCAGCGGCGGGTTTTCCGACAAATGGATGCCGGTTGAACGTACCGGCCCCTTCGGCGGCACCGGGAGGAATACGCCGGCGGTCGCAGCTTCTGCAGTGGCTTCCGCATTGACGGCAGCCACCGTTTTTCCTTCTTCGACCGCTGCAGGCTTGCCGCTCGCGACGTAAGCTTCCACGTCTTTGCGCGTAATGCGGCCGCCAAGGCCCGTGCCCTTCACTTCCGACAGCGCGATCCCGTGTTCTGCGGCAAGCTTGAGCACCGCAGGCGAATAACGCCCGCTCATGCCCGCTTCAGCGCCGGCAGCTTGTGCTTCGCGACGGGCTTGTCCGCCTTGAGCGCGCTGCGGCTGAGAAACGGCTTCTGCGGCTTCCGCCGTACTGCCCGCTGCCTGATGCGGCTCCTCGATCAAACAAATCTCTTCTCCGACCGCAGCCGTATATCCTTCTTCCGCCAGCAGCTTGACCAGCCGGCCTTCGATCGGCGACGGCATCTCCACCGTCACCTTGTCCGTGATCAGCTCGCACAATACATCGTATTGTTCGATATAATCCCCAGGCTGCTTAAGCCATTTACCGATCGTTGCCGATACCAAACTCTCGGCCAGATGAGGAACCTTGACGCCGGTTCCTTTCGTCGCTTGATCGTTCATGTAACGGTCCTCCTAGAACAAAGCCAGCTTCCGCATGGCTTCCATGATCTTATCCGTATTGAGAAGGAAAAACTTCTCCATCGGCGGGTTCATTCCGACAGCGGGAACGTCCGGCGCGCAGAGCCGCATAATCGGCGCGTCCAGCTCGAACAGCAGCTCCTCGGCAATGATCGCGGACACTTCCGCCCCGACGCCTCCGGTCTTGTTATCCTCGTGGATGATCAGCACTTTGCCAGTTTTGGCTGCCGCTTTGAGAATCGCTTCCGTATCCAAAGGCTGCAGCGTTCTCAGATCGAGCACATGAGCCTGAATGCCTTCTTTGGCCAGCTCTTCCGCCGCACGCAGCGCATATTGCACGGTGATGCCGTACGTGATGACGGTGATGTCGGAGCCTTCCCGCTTCACGGCAGCTTCGCCGATCGGCACGATATAATCGTCCTCGGGCACTTCGCCCGTAACAGACAAATAGCATTTCTTATGCTCGAAGTACAGCACCGGATCCGGATTGCGTATCGCAGCTTTTAAAAGCCCTTTCGCATCGTACGGGTCCGAAGGGGCGACGATGACAAGCCCCGGCCTGCCGAAAAAGACGGATTCCGGACATTGGGAATGATATAGCGCGCCTCCACCGGTCGCCCCGTACGGAGCGCGAATCACGATGGGACAGCTCCAGTCGTTGTTCGAACGGTACCGGATGAGGGCCGCCTCGCTAATGATCTGGTTCGTCGCCGGAAAAATAAAGTCCGCGTACTGCATCTCCGCCACCGGCTTCATCCCGTACATAGCGGCGCCGATCGCTACGCCCGCAATCGCCGATT
The DNA here is from genome assembly GCF_027925525.1 of Paenibacillus tyrphae. Classification (GTDB taxonomy): domain Bacteria; phylum Bacillota; class Bacilli; order Paenibacillales; family NBRC-103111; genus Paenibacillus_G; species Paenibacillus_G tyrfis_B. The sequence goes on from NZ_BSDJ01000012.1 coordinate 136,524, forward strand.
CGGCGAGCGGCGTATCCATGATCCGCTCTTCCCCGAACTGCTCCTTCAGCCCTTTCGTCGCATTCATGACGCCGCCCTTGCCGACGTCCTCACCCAGGACGAACACGTTCTCGTCCCGCTCCAGCTCTTCCTTCATTGCCGTGCGAATGGCTTCCAAATACGTAATGACCGCCACGAATTAGCCCTCCCTCTGTTCCGCGTACACATGCTTGAGCGTATCTTCCGGCTTCGGAAAAGGCGCATCGTCCGCGTAATTCGTCGCTTCAACCAATTCCTGCTTGATGGCCGCCGCAAGCTCGGCGTCCTGCGTTTCACTCCAGAGGCCGCAGTCGATCAAATACTGCTTGAACCGCGGCAATCCGTCCTTCGCGCGGTTCTCTTCGACTTCCTCCGGTGTGCGGTAGAGCAGGTCGTTGTCGGACGTCGAATGCGGAGAAATCCGGTACATGACCGCTTCGATCAAGGTCGGACCTTCACCGCGAAGGGCGCGCTCACGCGCTTCCTTCACGACACGGTACACTTCAAGCGCGTCCCGGCCATCTACCTTAACGCCCGGGAAGCCGTAGCCGTGGGCGCGCTCGGCGATGCTGCCGCCCACCTGCTTGTGCAGCGGGATGGAAATCGCGTACTGGTTATTTTCGCACATGAAAATAACCGGAAGCTTGTGAACGCCCGCAAAGTTGCAGCCTTCGTGGAAATCGCCCTGATTGCTCGATCCGTCGCCGAAGGTCGTGAACGCCACGAAGTTTTTCCGTTTCATCTTGGCAGCCAGCGCAAATCCGACCGCGTGAGGCACTTGAGTCGTTACCGGAGAAGAGCCGGTCACGATATTCAGCTTTTTATGGCTGAAATGGCCTGGCATTTGACGTCCGCCGCTGTTCGGGTCCTCCGCCTTGGCGAAGACGGACAACATCAATTCTTTTAACGTCATCCCGACCGAAAGCACGAAGCCGTAATCCCGGTAATACGGTAAAAAGTAGTCTTCCCCTCGCGAAAGCGCGAAAGCTGCGGCCACTTGCGCCGTTTCTTGGCCGATGCCGGACACGTGGAACGCAATTTTGCCCGAACGCTGCAGCAGGAAGCACCGCTCGTCAAACATGCGGGCTTTCAACATGTATGTATACATTTCCAGAGCCTGACCGTCCGTCAATCCGAGCTGCCGGTGTTTTGTCATTTGACCGATGGACATGGAGTTATAGACGCCTCCTTTTACAAAAGCAAGTGAGTTGTAGTTTTTAATACCTGGTGCTAATACCAGACACTATAACTATATTATAAACCGTTTGGTTTACGAATACAATTTTATTAGATAAAGAGGCGCTCTCCCGGCCTTCCGGCAGCAAATTACGTATTGATGGACCGTCCGTCCACAGCCAGCATTGCCTCACCCAACAGCTCGGAGAGGGTCGGATGCGGATGAATCGTTTGCCCGATTTCCCATGGAGTCGCATCAAGAAGCTGAGCTAACGCCGCTTCGGAAATATAATCGGTCACGTGCGGTCCGATCATATGGACGCCGAGCAAATCGTTCGTTTCTTTATCGGCCACCACTTTGATAAATCCGTCGGTCTCTCCGAGCACGATCGCCTTGCCCAGTGCCCGGAAATGAACCTTGGACACCTTGACATCGCTTCCCTGTTCCTTGGCTTCCCGTTCCGTCCAGCCGATGCTTGCCGTCTCCGGACGGGAATAGACGCACCGCGGCACTCGATGCGGCTCCACCTTGTGCGGCTGCAAGCCCCAGGCATGCTCGGCCGCAGTCAACCCTTCGTGGGCGGCTGCGTGCGCAAGCTGAAGTCCGCCGATGCAGTCCCCAACCGCATAAATGTGCAGCTCGGCCGTCTGCATCGAATCGTTGACACGGACGAAGCCGCCTTCAACCTTGACATCGGTATTTTCCAAACCGATGCCTTCAACGTTGGCTTGACGCCCTACGCACACAAGCGCGATTTCGGCAGACAGTTCGGCTTGTTCCTCGCGATGCTCCACATTCAGCGTCACGCCGCCCTCATGCTTGCGGACGGATTCCGTGAGCACCTTGGTGCCTGTACGCACGCTAACTCCGCGTTTTTTCAGCAGCCGCTCCAGCTCGCGCGATACGTCTTCATCCTCGCTCGGAAGCAGTCTGGGCGCAAATTCCACAACGGTCACCTGCACGCCAAAATCGCTTAGCAACGAAGCCCATTCGACGCCGATGACGCCGCCTCCGATGATGACCGCAGAAGCCGGAAGCTTCTCTAGACGAAGCGCCTCGTCGCTATTCAGGATCGTCACGCCGTCGGTTTCCAGACCCGGCAGGCTTCTCGGACGGGAGCCCGTCGCGATGACCACCTTCTCCGGCACCAGCGTCAAGATCTCGTCATCGCCTTGATCGACGGATACCGTACCGCTCCGCGGCGAAAAGATGGAAGGACCGATTAATCTGCCCTTCCCCTGGAATACGGTAATTTTATGTTTTTTCATCAAAAATTGCAGCCCGCTGTATAGTTGCTCGACCACCGCGTCTTTGCGGCTTGCGACTTTAGAAAAATCTAGGGTGACCGCCTCGGCTCCGATGCCGAATCTGTCGCTGTCTTTCATGAGGGCGAATACTTCCGCGCTTCGCAGCAGCGCCTTGCTTGGAATGCAGCCGCGGTGCAGACAAGTTCCTCCGAGCTTATCCTGCTCGACAATGGCCACGCTTTTTCCAAGCTGAGCGGCCCGAATGGCCGCCGTATAACCGCCGATGCCTCCGCCAAGAACAACCATATCAAAAGTATGCGTCATTCATGATTCCTCCTGAATCTCAAGATTCTCTTATTGTAACTCTATTCTGCGGCAGAAATATAGTCCAATTTGTGAAATGACATGAATTCTTGATAAATTTATGATAACGTAGAGATTGACGATTTTGAAGCAACAGAAGGAGCCAAGCATGATGGCCGTTATTTCTCGTTTCATCGCCATGCTGCTGCTGGTCGTGCCGGGACTCATGGCAACTTACGGATTTTTGGCAATGAAGGACGCCTGGTTCGCCCAATTCGATCCGGCGCTCGGCTTCCTTTGGTGGAAGTTTGCGCTGGGCCTGCTGCTGTTTGCCGCGGGAGTCGCTTTTATCGGGGGATGGATTTTTTTCCGGGACCGCAAACGCAATTATGTCGCACCGCGCTTTCGAAAGAAACGCAAAAAGGGATAGGCCAGCAATCGCAGCCTGTCCCTTTTTTTGTCGTTCAGCCTCGTCCGCGGCCGGCTTGATCCAACCAGCGGAGAAGCGCATAACGCTCGATGATGACGCTCAATGACCGCCGCCATGTAATCGCGTGCAAAACGGCGAGTGCCGTCAATACGGCGGCCTGCACCGTAACCGGTGTCAGCAACGCAAACCCGACGCCGAGCGCAAACCCCAGCACATTGGCTCCGGTATCGCCCAGCATAGCCTTGCCGCGCAGGTCCGCGCCTGCGAACACTCCCGCTCCGATCGTAAGCGGAACCAGCAATCGCCATACGTTCCAACCGGCTTCCGTTCCGCTCTCCTTCCAAGAAGCAAGCCATACGAGCAGAAGCAGCGAAACAAAAAAGCCCTTCAATGCTCGTCCGGGCCGGACGTCAAGCAAATTTACCGCATTGGTGGCGAGCAGAATAAGCAGCAGCTTGAAAGGCAAAAACCACAGCGTACGGCTATCTGCCATTATGGTTGCTCCCGTCACGCTGCAAAGCTGTTCCGCATCCGACAGCAGGATAAGCATTCCGGCCACTAACGTCGTTCCCGCTTTGACGATCCCGGTCGTTATCCTCCGCTGCTCGATCCAGGTCTTCCAATGGTTGCGCAGCCCTTTGACCTCCCGCTCCCCGAGCAGATCGTCAAGCAGTCCCGCAAAACCGACCAACGTGACCGCCAGCATCCATCGGTCCGCATCGGGCCAGGAGGAAGGCACTACGCACATCCCATACAGATACCACAGCAGAAGCAACAGCCACAGAAGCACGCCTCCGGCCGTCGGAACAAGACGTTCCCGGTAATTCGTTTCCGAGAGCCCGTGCTCCTGTAGAAAACGAATCGTTCCCGGCAGCAAAACGGCTCCTGCCGCGATCAGCAAGCCCGATGGAACCGCCCATCCCCACAGCCAACCGGCTACGTTCAGCATGCCGGTTTCCGCCAGCACTGCCACAGAGTAAGCCCGACCTCGCAGAGCTGCTTGCCGCGATGGAGCCATCCCTGCCAGGTCCGCCCGGTTTCCCGGTGCCGGAAAGGAACTTCCAGTTCGACGATCCGAAAACCGAGCTTGACGGCATCGACCATCATGCCGACCTCGGCGCCGAATCCTTGGTATTTCCTTTCGCAGCGCTGCAGCACTTCGCTTCGCATGGCCCGCTGGCCGGATAACGGAGCCCCCGAGTCGTAGCCGCTAAGCAGACGGACGCCGCGGCCGGCCAAGCCTCTGACCAGCCCGAAGCCACCCGGGATGCTTGCTGGCGGAAGCTTCGCTACGGTCAAATCTGCCTCCCCTCGCAGCACTGGCTCAAGAAGCAGAGGGAATTTTTCGGCGGTACTGCCGAGATCGGCGTCCAGAAACACGACAATCTCCCCGGACGCCGCTTGCCAGCCCGCGAACATCGCCGCTCCTTTGCCCGAATTCACGGGAAAACGCAACACGACGTCAGCCCAGGCGCAAGCAACGTCTCCCGTACCGTCGCGGCTTCCGTCATCCACCACGATGAGCTGCATATCGAATGAAAATTCCGCTGACGCGTGCGCCTTCGAGACCGCTTCCAGCGTCGAAGCCAGCAGCCGGGACTCGTTCCACGCAGGAATAATGACGGATATAAGCGGAACCATTGGCGTTCTCTCCCTTCTCTCAATGCAAAAAACGGACAAATGATAACCACGCTGCCCCCGGGCTTGCCGACTTACGTCGTTCGGTTGCAGGGTATAAGCGGCTGATCCCCCGTGCATCGACAAGTCTGCTCCCGATCTTCATCCGCACCAGCCATGTGCTGCCCATGCCTTTACGTCCTTTTTCCATAAAATCCTGCATATGGCTGTGCAGCCCAACGGTGACAATCTGCTCGCAGCCTTGTTCGTAAGCCAACAGGAGCGCCGCATCCTCGCTCGTCCCTCCCGTCGGCAGCGAAGCCGCCGCAAGCCCGAGCCGCCGAAGGCGTTCCATCCCCGGAGCCGCTCCGTTCCGATAGCTATGTACGATCAGTTCGGCCCCGCTGAATAAAGCAAGATCCGATACGCTGTCCATATCCCCTATAATGATGTCGGGATTGTACCCCTCTTCGAGGATGGCATCAGCTCCTCCGTCCACACCAATCAGCACGGGACGGACTTTCCGTATGTAACGTTTCAGAGCGGCAAAATCTTCCCGGTACCCGCTTCCCCGCACCACGACCAGCGCATGCCTTCCAGGCAGCTCAGTCCGCAGCGAAACGTGCGGAAACGGTTCGAGCAGTTGCTCCTTTTCCTCGGCCGCGTATTTCAGCGTATTCTCAATAAACCTGGCGAGCTGCTTCGGCTCCGAAGCTTGTGCGGCCCGGTATCCGGTGAGCCAGCTTTGCCGGGTAAACCGGCGGCAAGGCACCCATGACGTTCCTATATCGATCCCGTGGTCGGTGACGGTAACGGTCCGGGAGGTCTGCAGTAGCTCAAAAGCGTCCGGAGACGTCTCCACAAGCGGCGTACCGGCCTCCAGAAGCTCCAAAACCGCCCGGGAGGCAATCGTCCCGGTCATCGTCCGGCCCGTGTTCACGACGGCGGATACCCGGGCCTTGAGCAGGCCGCGTACGGCCAGCTCGTCCAAATCATCGTGCGCCAGCACGGCGATTTGCCCTGGTCCCAATCGTTGAAGCAGCCGCTTAGTGCTTCGGTCGCTTTCCGTTATGCCAGTGACGGGCAAAAGTCCCATTTTCGATCTCCATCTCATAGCTTCATCCCCAATCACGTCAAGGAATCCAGTGCCTGCTCCACTCTCGTTACCCCTTGAGACATCGCATGTCCACTGGCCACCGCCGACGCTACGGCCGTCGCCTCGAGAATTTCTTGCCGGGATGCTCCTTTCGCCAGCGCTTCTTGCACGTGATACAGCGTGCATACCTCGTTATTGGCAAACAAGCCGATGCCCAGGGCAATCAACTGCTTTTGCTTTTCATCCAGTGCTCCGGGGGCAAAACAAGCGGCTGTAAAATGGTGGTATGCTTCCACCATCGTCGGCATAAGCTCTTTCATGTGGCCGACACCGACCTTATAAGAGTCGACTTTTTGCAAGCTGTCCGCTTGATGCATCGCGGCGCCTCCTTCCGATTTTCCTTGGTTTAGCTTCCCCTCGTTCCAAAGGCATATGCAAAAAGAACGACTATCGTGCCCAAAAAAAATCAAAAATTAACAAAAACACTTACAATATTCTACAAAAATCGATTTTATCGTATGGTATAATTAGTTCTATCCTAGGGTAAGGAGTAGATTCAATGCAAAAAACATGTCAGAAAATTGTTCGTGTTCAGGATGGTCTGATTACGGAAATTTATGATGGCTTGGTTTACCGAGACTTCAGTGACAATGAAAGCGCATTGAAGGAATTGCTGATGGACGATATCGGTCTGGATTTTGATTCCGTACTCCATACTTACGAGCAGCTCATTTACGAGTTAGCATGCTCCAGTTCGGAACTCCGTTCCTCCATCATGAAGCGTCTGCCCGAAGGCTGGCTGGATTGGGCACACGATTTGTATTCCGACAATAACGCCGAAAATAAGGCCATGCTGCCCATCACGCAGTCGATCCTATAATTGCCTGACGTCAGCCGCATACTTGGATAAGCGCGTTCCATACTAAGCTTGAACTCACTTAGGCGGAGGTGCTTCTTGAAATGGTTGACAATCTCGAAAGCAATTATGACTGCTCCAATGCAGGCGGCGATCTTCAAGAGCTGCAGCAGCAGCTGGCCGGGATGCAAACTACCGAGCTGGACGAACAATCCCAGCAAACGGTCAACCGTCTGGAGAACCAGATCCGGTTCATCAAGAACAAATGCGACATTCGTCCTTAATCTGAGCTTTTGAAGAGAAAAGCCAGCCCTTCGGATATCGTCCACGGCTGGCTTGTTTGCATTTGAGGGAGGGAAAACGACTGTGTACCGCTGTGTTTTTAGTCTTCGCGAAGCAGTCCGATGTCGCTCAAACTATGAATGACATGGAAGTTCAATAGTTGATAGGCTGTCATCGCGTTTAGTTTTTCATGCAAATCGTAAATCGCAACATCGCCGCGTGCAGTTTCGCCCAGCTTGATCGATACGTTGCATTCCACATAAACACGTTCAACTTGAGTGCGAGCAGCCATCGTATAGTTGACGATACCATTGGAAATAAAGTAGGCATGGTTCTTATCGAGCGTCACAAAAGCGTCAACGATTTCAAAGTTACCGTTGCCCGAATCAATAACGAGCTTGATTCTTTTTAACACGGCATGCAGCCCCTTTCGTTTGAAATTTTCGGGGGAATTTCGGAGGATAATCGCTAAGGATTCGTGGGAGATCTGCGAAAAGGAATAACCCCTTAAACGTATAAGCGTATTATATGTATATCGGTTTAAACGTTATTGCGTATATTGTCAATGCTTTATTTACGTTAATTTTTGGATAAGTTATAATAGCTCTATAGGTGGGTGATTAACAGTTGCGCAGAGTTCGCTTAAGATTAAAAGAAATTATGGAACAACGAGGACTAACCCAGATACAGCTTTCGGAATTATCGGGGGTTAGACAATCTGCAATAAGCGAGATGTCTCGTAATATTCGCGAACAAATAAGTCTCATTCATCTTGCGAAATTAGCAGATGCTCTTAACATTGATGACATTAACGAGTTTCTAGTAATAGAAAACGATGGCAGCCGATCGGACTAATGCACCGAAAAGCTGCCATCTTTTGTTTATGTGACATTCATTTATCGTTTTGACGAATTACGCTATTTCAAGCCGAATTGTGCTTTTGTCACAAGTTTGCCGTCTTGGAATGCAAAATTAGCGTTTGCTCCGGGTGAACCTTCGCCTTTATACATATAGCCGACGGTATGAGACTTCTCGCCTTTCGTTCCGACTTCAGCTACCAATTCACCCGGACCGCCGATAATCTTGGAAACTTCCTCGTAGGTCTGCCCATTTTCGATCTTATCGAATTCCTCTTTCGTAATGGTTGCTTGCTTCCTTGGCAGGTGCCGCTCCGCAACCACTAATCACAACAATCATAAGCGCCGCGGTAAAAGTCAGTAGATGTTTCACGCCATGACCCCTTTCCAGTATATACCGTAATTCTACACTGGGAATGTGAGACGCACTAGAGAATATTTGTTCGCATATAGACAGAACTCCATGAAAAGAAAACGCCGAGCCCGTTAGGACCCGACGTAGGAACGCTCACTTATTTCACGAAACTTTATGCTCAATCCGCAGCTTGTCCGCCACCATCGCAATAAACTCAGAGTTCGTCGGCTTCGCTTTGCTGATATTGATCGTATAGCCGAACAAATGCGAGATGCTGTCGATATTGCCTCGCGTCCAAGCGACTTCGATTGCATGGCGGATCGCCCGTTCGACGCGACTTGGCGTAGTTTTGTACTTTTCGGCAATCGCCGGATACAACGTCTTCGTAATCGCTCCCAGAATTTCGATGTTGTTATATACCATCGTGATCGCTTCACGTAAATATTGGTAGCCTTTGATATGAGCAGGCACGCCGATTTCGTGAATGATGGTCGTGATGTTGGCATCCAGATTTTTGCCTTTCGGCAATTGAACGACGTTCGCTTTCTGCGACGACGAAGAGGACACAGGTACGGCTGGGCTTGTGCCGATCAACTGCCGAATCCGGTTCGTCAAAATTTCCATATCGAACGGTTTCAAAATGTAATACGAGGCGCCGAGCTGGACAGCTTTTTGGGTAATGTTTTCTTGACCGAAAGCAGTGAGCATGATGATTTTCGGCTGCGGATTCAAATCCATTTCCCGCAGCTTCTCGAGCACGCCAAGACCGTCCAGATGAGGCATAATAATGTCCAAAATCAATACGTCCGGCACCCGCGGGCCTTGCTCGATTAGACGAAGCACATCATTTCCATTGTAAGCAACGCCGGTCACTTGCATATCGGCCTGATCATCGATGAATTCGGAAAGAAGATTTGTAAACTCTCGGTTGTCGTCTGCTAAAAGAACTTCAATGGTTTGCAACGGTAAGCGCCTCCTTCATTTGCGGCAATCGCTTTAGCATTATTTACCTGTAATACAATTTCGACATGCACTTTAAAATTCCTTCTGTCGAATATTATTTTTCTGGATTTTTTCTGATTTTTATTTTATAATTAATAATTTACTTCACCGTTATACATCATTCGACAAAGAACGATTAAATGCTACATATCGTATCTGATATCTTGCAATAATAAAACGTCCGCCCACAAACGATTCGAAACGGAGCAACGTTTTACGTACTTCGAACAAAAAAAACCGAAGACCATTAACTGGCCTTCAGTTCCGTTGTTTCCGTATTGGAAGGACGAAGCATAATACCTGCATCCTGCAGCATCCATTCGATAAAGCATCCGTAGCCGCTCGTCGGGTCATTGACGAAGACGTGAGTCACCGCTCCGATCACTTTTCCGTTTTGGATAATCGGACTTCCGCTCATGCCTTGTACGATGCCTCCGGTCTTGTCCAACAAGCGGGAGTCGGTAATTTTGATTACCATCCCTTTCGTAGCCGGATATTCCTGCTTCGCCACATGAACGACCTCGATATCAAATTTCTCGACCTTCTGACCGTTGACCACGGTATAAATCTGCGCAGGACCTTCCTTGACCTCTTCCGCAAAGGCGACGGGCAGTGCCTTGTCGCTGTAGCTGTGTCCTGGCGTATCAAACATTTTACCGAAAATGCCGAACTGCGTATTTTTCTCGATATTACCAATGGCTCTGCTTTCCTTGGAAAACTGGGCTCGCTTCTCCCCCGGCTCGCCGTTCTGGCTCTTCGATATCGAAGTGACGTTCGAATGCACGATCTCACCGTTGCCTACCATGATCGGCACTTGGGTATCCATATCCGTAATGACGTGGCCCAGCGCTCCGTATACGCGTTGATCGGGGGCATAAAAGGTCAGCGTTCCGACCCCGGCGGCCGAATCGCGAATATACAGCCCGAGCCTGTACGACTTGTCCACGATATCGTACGCAGGAGTAATCGGAATGTCGAGCGTTTCGTTTCCACGGCGGATCGTCAACATAATCGGTTTCTTGTCCTCGCCAGCCGATTTAACGAGATCCGCTACCCGGCTTACGTCGCTTACGGTTTTGCCGTTCATTTTGACGATGAGATCGCCGAGCTGGACCTTGGCCTCTTCGCCGGGCGATGATTTGCGGTCATCCGCGATCGCCACCAAATGATGCCCGACGATCATAATTCCAGCGGACTTCAGCTTCACACCGATCGTCTGGCCGCCGGGAATTACTTTCAGATCAGGGACGACATTGACTTTCACCGTCTTAAAAGGAATTTTACCGAATAGCTTCAGCTTCATTTCAGCTTGTCCGGCTTGATAAGATTCAAGTGCAATAGGATGATGAAGATCCACTTGGAATGAGTGCCTTGCCGAGCCGTTGACTTTGAGCACTTCCGGATGGTTGACCGTCACTTGCGCGCTGACCGGCATCGCCAGCTTTAACTGGGTTTGCTGTCCGGTGAAAAGCCGGAGCTCCTCGGGGAATGAGGCAAAACTGCGGAAAGGGGTGGTGAGGCTACCCAAACAAACGAAGAGGACGAGCAGTAATCCAATCAATCTTTTTCTATGGTTGGAACCCAATTCGCTCACGCTCCCTTGCTTCCTTTGCTTTGCGGCACGCGGCTTGCGACTTCCGGCTTCAAAGCTGGCTGCACCGCCGTTTGTGTACCTTTAAGGTAACCCCCGCCCTTTTCTTTTATAACTCCAAAATGCTCCCTTGGCTAGCTCATTTTCGCTTTCATGTTATCGGCAAGCGCGATCATTTCCTGCGCGTGCTGGAGCGTTTTGTCGGTCACTTCAACGCCTCCCAGCATCCGGGCCAGCTCGTGAATGCGTTCCTCCGTACTCAAGTCGTCAATATTTGTATAAGTGCGGTCTCCATCCGTCGTTTTATGAATGCGGTAATGCACGTCCGCCATGCAGGCGACCTGCGGCAGATGCGTAATGGAGAAGATTTGGCAGCTCCGGGACAGCCTGGACATTTTCTCGGCTATCGCCTGTGCGGCGCGCCCGCTTACCCCGGTATCCACTTCGTCGAAGACCATTACCGGAATGCTGTCCACCCGGGCAAAAATCGATTTAAGCGCCAGCATCACGCGGGAAATTTCTCCGCCGGAGGCGATTTTGCTGAGTGCGCGCATCGGTTCTCCAGGGTTGGCCGAAATGAGAAACTCGACTTGATCGGCGCCTTCGCGCGTCAGCTTCTTCTCCCCATTCACGGCAAAATGGACCCGGAATTGCGTCCGCTCCATCTGCAGCTCGCGGAGCTCCGCCACGATTTCCGCCGCGAGCTTGTCCGCTACGATCATACGCTGCTCGGTCAGAACCGAAGCCAGCCGTTGGACCTGTTCGAGGGCGGCCGCTTCCTCTTTTTGCAGCTGCTGAAGCTTTTCGTCCTTGTTCTCGATCAGGTCCAGTTCCTTTTCAATCTTTTCAACATATGCAAGGATATCCGAAACGGATTCTCCATATTTTCTGCGAAGCGACGATATCGTATCCAGCCTTTGCTCGATGAAATCAAGCCTCGAAGGGTTGAACTCCACTTCGTCGCGATAATCGCGAACTTGATACGCCGCATCTTCCAACTGGTAGAACGCACCTTGCACCTGCTCCAGCAGCGGCTGAAGCTTGGCGGGATCGAGTGCGGCGATATCCTGAAGTTTCTGGACGGCGCGGCCGAGGGCATCCAGTCCCTTGCTTCCCCCATACAATAGATCGTAAGCGTCGGAGGCGTTCTGGAACAGCCGTTCCGCATTGACCAGCTTTCGTTTCTCATCGGCCAGCGCCTCGTCTTCTCCCGCTTTCAGCTTGGCCGAACGGATCTCCTCCACCTGAAACCGGTACAAATCCATCATTTGTAGCGCTTGTTTGCTCGTTTCCTGTAGCTCCTTAAGCTGCTTGCGGATTCCCTGGTATCCATCGTAAGCTTCCTGATAAGCAAGCTTGGCGGGCAAAATCTGCGGCTCGCCGAACATGTCGAGCCACCGGATATGCTCCTCTACCCGAAACAATGATTGATGCTCGTGCTGTCCGTGAATATTGACCAGATAATCGCCGATTTCCCTAAGCACGGCGCGGTTGACCAACTGTCCGTTCACACGGCTGGTGCTTTTGCCTTGAGCCGTAATTTCTCTGCGAATAATAAGATGCTCCTCCGGGTCGGCTTCTATTCCCACACCGGACAAAATGTTCCAAACGGGATGATCCTTTCCGATCTGATACAGCGCTTCGATCGACGCTTTATCGCTTCCGTAGCGGACCAGATCCGAAGAGCTTCGGCCCCCGGCAATCAGACCGAGCGCGTCGATGATGATCGATTTGCCCGCCCCCGTTTCCCCCGTCAAGACGTGGAATCCGGTTTTGCAATGCAATTCAACATGTTCGATAACCGCCAGATGGCGAATGGATAGTTCCAGCAGCATAAGCTACACCTCTCTGACATTAACTGAGCATTCCCAAGACTTGATTAACGATATGTGAGCTGTGATCCTTGGTTCGGCAAATGATCAGAATCGTGTCGTCGCCGCTGATCGTTCCCATAATCTCGTTCCATTCCAGACTGTCAATGAGCGCCGCAATCGCATTGGCCGTCCCCGGCAAGCTTTTGAGCACCACCAAATTCTCCGTATGGTCAATATGCACAAAATGATCGTTGAGCGCCCGCCGCAAACGCTGCAGCGGATTGTAGCGCTGATCGGCCGGCATGGAATATTTATACCTTCCGTCGTCTAATGGCGCTTTGATCAGATGCATTTCTTTGATGTCTCTGGAAATGGTCGCCTGCGTGACATGGAAGCCCGCTTTGCGAAGCTGCTCGACGAGCTCGTCCTGCGTTTCGATTTCGTTGTTGGTGATGATTTCTCGTATTCTAACATGTCGTTGGCCCTTCATGGCTTCCTCCCTGGTTATGGGGTCTCGGTATCGTCGTCATCTTCGGCTTGCAGTTCGAACACATAGCAGTCCACCGTTTGTTCAGGCACATTTACGTATAATACTCCTGCCGTTTTCGGGTATAGCAGTTGATACACGAGCAGATGGTCGCGGACGCCGCTTCCGGTCCTCTCCATCGGTTTACGCTCTTTTGCAGTTTTGACGATGTAATACCGGCCGTTCTTCTCCGCCGTGTAATCGACGAACAGCCGGCTTTGAAGCGTTTCGCTGCGGTTGACTTTGATGTGTACAGGAATGCGTTTCTTACCGCTAAGGACCGAGTAACCGTGCGCCTCGAGAAGCTCCGTCGCTTCATCCTCCGGCACCTCCGCGTCGGCGAGAAATTCGAACGGAGGCTCGTCCTCCACGGCTTCCTTCAGCTTGCTCCGGGCGTAAAAATACACCCATGCCCCCAGTGCCAGCGCCACCAAAAACACGATCAAGCCGTCCCCGCTTTGCATGGAATCACCTCGAAGGAATATTCGAGAAACCGTATCCAAATTCCTGTGTAAAGGCAAAAAAACTCATCCGTCAAGATGAGCTCTGCATGCTTTGCGACTCTTGGGTGACCTCTCGGATCAACCGGTCCAGTTCGGGACCGGACAACCCGGGCTCGTCCGTATGGAGAAGATGTACTAAAAATTCAATGTTGCCCTCGCCGCCCTTGATCGGAGAGTAAGTCAATCCTCGAATCGCGTAACCAATATCCTGGGCAAACCGGAGGATGTCTTCCAGCACCTCTTGATGGACCCGGGGGTCACGGACGACGCCGGATTTGCCTACTTTCTCCCGGCCCGCCTCGAATTGCGGCTTAATCAAGGCAACGACTTGCCCTTGCGGTGCAAGCAGGTGCTTCAGCGGCGGCAAAATAAGTTTTAAAGAAATGAAGGAAACGTCGATCGAGGCAAATGCCGGTTCCGGTCCCTGCAAGTCGCCCGGCTGCATGTAGCGAAAATTGGTCCGCTCCATCACGCTGACTCTGGGGTCCTTGCGCAGCGACCAATCCAGCTGGTTGTAACCGACATCAACCGCATAGACGTGAACCGCCCCGTTCTGCAGCGCGCAATCGGTAAATCCGCCGGTCGAGGCGCCAATGTCCAGCATCGTAACGCCACTCAGGTCGATACCGAACACGTTGAGCGCCTTCTCCAGCTTCAGCCCGCCGCGGCTGACGTAAGGATGCACCGCACCCTTGACAATCAGCCGGGACGTGCGGGCAATCTTCGTTCCGGCCTTGTCGACCGGAACGTCGTCCACCAACACCAATCCGGCCATAATGGCCGCCTTGGCCTTTTCTCTTGTTTCATAATAACCCTGCTCGACGAGCAGGACATCGAGTCGTTCTTTTTCCGCTTTGTCCGCAGCCATGAATTGCTCCTACCTCATATTGTTAGGCCCGCTGCCGTCTGCGCGGAACGAGCGCCTGCAGTTCCGATACGAGCCGCTCGGCTGTGAATCCGACCTCTTTACGCTGTTCCTTGACGGAGCCGTGCTCGACGAAATAATCCGGCACGCCGATAATTTTGATTCGCAGGCCGTATACATTGTGCTGCGAGTAATGCTCCAGCACGCCGCTGCCGAAGCCACCGAGCTCCGCCCCTTCCTCCAGGGTCAGGATCGGGATGTCTTCTTTCGCGAGCTGGAGAAGCATCGCCTCGTCCATCGGCTTGATAAACCGCGCGTTGATGACGCGAACTTGCACGCCTTCCTTGCTCATCGCCTCGGCTGCTTCCAGAGCAAGCGGAATCATCGGGCCGACGGCCAGAATCGCCGCATCGCTTCCCGGACGAAGTACTTCCCAGGTGCCGATCGGAATCGGCTGGAGCGTCTCGTCCATCGGCACCCCGAGTCCGCTTTCCCGCGGATAACGGTAAGCAATCGGGCCTTCGTTATACTCAAAAGCCGTCTTCATCATATGCCGCAGCTCGTTCTCGTCCTTCGGCATCATCAGCACCATATTCGGGATACTGCGCAAGTACGCCATATCGTATACCCCTTGATGCGTCTCGCCGTCCGGACCGACAAAGCCCGCACGATCGATGGCGAATACAACGTTCAGGTTAGCGCGGCAAATATCGTGTACGACCTGATCATAAGCCCGCTGCAGGAACGTCGAGTAAACGGCGAATACGGGCTTCAACCCTTCCTCGGCCAGACCGGCGGAAAATGTAGCGGCATGCTGCTCCGCAATCCCTACGTCAAACATCCGGCCGGGAAATTCCTTGGCAAAGCCGAGCAGACCCGAACCGCCGGGCATTGCCGGGGTAATCGCCACAATTCGCTCGTCCTGCTTTGCCAGTTCAATTAGCGTGCTTCCGAACACTTCCGTATACATCGGAGGGCCGACCGTCTTCAGGACTTGACCGGATTCGATTTTGTACGGGCTGATGCCGTGCCATTTATGGGAATCCGCCTCGGCCGGCGAATAGCCCTTGCCTTTGGTTGTGATCACATGCACAAGGACAGGCCCGTTTACTTTATCCGCTTGCTTCATGGTTTCAAGCAGCAGCGGCAAGTTGTGGCCGTCCACAGGCCCCAGATACGTCAGGCCGAGCTCCTCGAACCAAACGCCGGGGACAACCAAATATTTGAACGAATCCTTCACCCGTTCCGCCGTCTTCGCCAACGTGCCTCCGATGGCCGGAATCTTTTTGATCAGGTGCTCGAATTCTTCCTTGGCCTTCACATAGTGCCGGTCCGAACGGATGCGCGCCAAATAATGGCTGAGCGCTCCGACGTTCGGGGCGATGGACATTTCGTTATCGTTCAGAATGACCATCAGCTTCCGCTTCTCGTGGCCGATGTGGTTCAGAGCCTCCAGAGCCATACCGCCGGTAAGCGCTCCGTCACCGATCATGGCAACGATCCGGTTCTTCTCGCCCTTCAAATCGCGGGCGGCAGCCATCCCCATCGCTGCGGACAGCGAAGTGCTGCTGTGGCCGGCCTCCCAGACGTCATGCTCGCTTTCGGAACGTTTCACGAAGCCGCACAGGCCTTTATATTTGCGCAATGTATCGAACTTGTCTTTTCGACCGGTCAGAATCTTGTGAACATACGACTGGTGACCGACATCGAAAATAAATTTATCCTTCGGACTGTCGAACAAATAGTGCATAGCAATCGTTAACTCGACAACGCCAAGGTTGGGCGCGAGGTGACCGCCGGTGACCGAAAGCTTCTCGACAAGGAAATGTCTCGTTTCCGCAGCCACTTGCTCCAGCTGTTCCACAGTCAGACGTTTCAAGTCCTCAGGCTGATGAATGTGATCGAGCAGCACGCTTGTTCCCTCGCTTTCCATAGTTGGAGTATGCCTAACGAATGGCAGGTAAGAGTCGGTAACGATCTGCTTCATTGCATAGGCTATGTAATGTGTTTGAATACGATGCCATTATAGCACAGGACCGTCACGCGCTCAAACGGGACCGGTGCGAAAGCAGCCGCACTACGGGCGGCAGAACCGGTCCAAGCGCTAATGGTCGCGCTTCATTAAATAATCCGCAAGCTCCAGCAACCGCTCCGGGCAAGGGAAATCCGCCGCCAAAATCGCTTGCTTCGCCTCGCGCGTCAACTCCCCGGCCTTCGCAATCGACGCTTCAATCCCGATAAAATAAGGGTAGGTCACTTTCTGCTGTTTAACGTCGCTCTGTACAGGTTTGCCGAGCTTGCTTTCGTCCCCGATCAGATCGAGCACGTCGTCCTGGATTTGAAACGCCAGTCCGATGGATGTGCCGAACCGCTCCAATGCGGCAAGCTGGGCTTCCGTCGCTCCTGCGATTCGGCCGCCGGCTTTCAAGGAGAATACGATCAAGTCGCTCGTCTTGTGCAGATGGATGTACTCCAGCTCTTCCAGCTTCGTGACTCCCTGCTCTCCCAGCATGTCCGCCGCTTGACCGCCGACCATGCCGGGGGCTCCGGAAAGCCGGGATAGCTCTTCGACGATGTCGATCACACGATCGGCCGGAATGTTATGCTTCCTTGCAGATTGAACGACCGAATAGAACGCATGCGTCAGCAAGGCGTCCCCGGCCAAAATCGCCATGGCTTCGCCGTAAACCTTATGATTCGTCGGTTTACCCCGGCGAAAATCGTCGTTGTCCATAGCGGGAAGATCGTCATGAATAAGCGAATACGTGTGGATCATCTCCACGGCCAACGCTGCGGGAACGGCCGCTTCCGGGCTACCGCCCAGCGCTTCCGCCGCTGCCAGCACCAGAATCGGCCGTAGCCGCTTGCCGCCGGCCATCAAGGAGTACATCATCGATTCGCGAAGCGGGGCGGGAATCGCCCACGACGACGGAATCGACTGCTGCATCTCCCGCTCTATGAGCGAAGCCATATCTCGAATGTATTCTCGGATGCCGGATGACTCGTTCATCGGTTATCCCCTTTATCGGTTTCCTGCGGCTGAAACGGCTTTTTTGTCAGACCGCCTTCTTCTTCCAGCAAAATTTCGATTTTGCGTTCCACCTGCTCCAGCTTCTGCCCGCACAATTGAGACAGCTTCATGCCCTCTTGAAACAGCTCTATCGCCTTCTCCAGAGGAATATCGCCGCTTTCGAGCTGTGCCACAATGCGCTCAAGCTGGTCCATCGCCTGCTCGAAGCTAGGCGTCGCTTCCTGATTTGACATCGCTTTTCTCCTCCGTCTTCTCCTCCATAGACCAAACATGACAATCGATCCGTCCGTCCATCAGGCGCAGCTTCAAAACATCCCCAATTTGCACCTGCTGAATCGATTTCACGAGCTGTTTCTCTTTCTCGTCGTATACGAGGCCGTACCCCCGCTGCATGATCTTGAGCGGGCTGAGCGCATCCAGCTGGCGCATGGACGATACGAGCTCCTGCTGCTTTCGTCTCAGCACCGCCTGCATCGTCTGGCGAAGCAAACGGGCGGACGAGTCCAGCCGCTTCCGGGAGTACACGACCTGCTCCTTCGGATTAAACGAAGCGAGCTGCCGGTCGGCCTTCATCAGCCGCTCGTGACTTTTCGTCAAGCGGCTGCGCATTTTGTAGCCGAGCTGCTCGCGCATGCGGTCGAGACGTTCCGCGGGCTGCAAAAGCAGCTGCCTGCGGGGATTCGTAAGGTATGGCGACCGTTGGAGCCGCTTCAGTCGCTCTTTGCTCCGCTCCAACTGCTGGGTCAGTCCGCCGTACAATTGCTGGCGCAAGTAGCCGATCTGCTGCTTCAGCTCCTGATGATGCGGAACGGCCAGCTCGGCAGCTGCCGTCGGCGTCGGAGCGCGCAGGTCGGCGACGAAATCCGCGATCGTGAAATCCGTTTCATGGCCGACGGCCGAAATGATCGGCAGACTCGAAGCGAAGATCGCCCGGGCCACCGCCTCTTCGTTGAAGGCCCACAGCTCCTCAAGCGATCCGCCGCCGCGGCCGACGATCAGCACATCGACTTCGTTCCTCGCGTTCATCTCCTCGATCGCTCTCACAATCGAAGGAGCCGCCTGCTTCCCCTGCACAAGCGCCGGATACAGCAGGATGGGCACGGTCGGATGACGGCGCTGCAGCGTGATGATAATATCCCGAACCGCCGCGCCCGTCGGCGACGTAATGACCCCGATCGCGCGCGGAAAGCGCGGAATCGGCTTCTTTATCGCCGGAGCGAACAGACCTTCGGACTCCAGCTTTTTCTTCAACTGTTCGAATGCCAGATACAAGCTTCCGATGCCATCCGGCTGCATTTGCGTGACATAGAATTGATACTGCCCGTCCCGTTCGTACACCGAGATGTTCCCGCAGGCGATCACCTTCGTCCCTTCTCGGGGAAGGAACGGAAGCCGTTGGTTGTAGGAGGCGAACATAATACTTTTTAACCGGCTGTCCGCATCTTTTAACGTAAAATACATATGTCCGCTGGAATGATGGGTAAAATTTGAAATTTCACCCCGCACCCAAACGTCCTGCAGCCGGTCGGTGCCCTCAAGCAGCATTTTAATGTATCGATTCAGCTCTTTGATCGATAAAATTTGTTTTTCTTTCATAACTACGCCCGTTACCGCTAGTTGGTTGCAGAAGCCGCACGCTGTGCCGCTTCAAGCGTATTGCGAAGCAGAATCGTAATCGTCATCGGACCGACGCAGCCCGGCACCGGCGTTACATAGCTCGCCGTCTCCAGAACGTCGTCAAAATCGACGTCTCCCGCCAGCTTGCCGGTATCGAGCCGGTTGATGCCCACGTCGACGACAACGGCTCCCGGCTTGATGTGGCTGCGGTTGATCATCTTCGCTTTGCCGACCGCCGCGATCAAAATATCCGCCTGCCGCGTAATTTCTTCCATATTTTTCGTGCGCGAGTGACACACCGTTACGGTTGCATTCTCGCGAAGCAGCAGAATGGCCATTGGCTTGCCGACGATGTTGCTGCGTCCGATCACGACGGCATGCTTGCCGGCGATTTCAACGCCGACTTTCTTGAGAATCTCAATGACGCCCGCCGGCGTGCAAGGAGCCGGTCCTTCCTTGCCGATCATCAGGTTGCCTACATTGACCGGATGGAAGCAGTCGACGTCCTTTTCGATCGCAATCGCTTCGACTACCCGTTCCTCCGAGATATGTCCCGGCAGCGGCGACTGGACAAGAATGCCGTGAATCGCCTTATCGCCGTTCAGCTTGGAGATAAGGGCCAGCACATCGGCCTCCGGCGTATGTTCCGGAAGCTTGTACACTTCGGAATGCATGCCCGCTTCTTCACAGGCTTTCGCTTTATTGCGCACGTAGACGTGCGAGGCCGGGTCGTCACCGACGATGACCACCGCAAGTCCTGGCTGTACCCCTTGCTGCTTCAACTGCTCGACTTGCTGCTTAATATCGGCGCGGTAAGCGCTGACGATTTCTTTGCCGTTAATGATTTGCGCGGACATGCTTGTTTTCCCCTTTCGCTAGGTCGCTTTTACGCTTCGGACGAACGGCTGCGGATCGTCTCCAGGTCTTTGATCATTTTGCCGAGTACGCCGTTGACGAACTTCCCCGATTCCTCCGTGCCAAAATTTTTGGCCATTTCGATCGCTTCGTTCACGACAACCTTCGGCGGTACATCTTCCCGAAACACCATTTCGTATGTGGCAAGCCGCATAATTTCCCGGTCCACCTTGGACAGCCTGTCCATCTGCCAGCCCTTCAAATAATCGGAAAGCAGGCCGTCGATTTGCCGCTTGTGCTGCATCGTGCCTTCCACGAGCTCAAGCACCTCATGAGGCACAATCTGATCGCGCTCCCGCGTAAGCTGCGCCTCGTCCTCCGTCCGCGCTTCTTCGATTACGTGCGCGATGGCATCGGCCGCTGTCGCTTCGTTCATTTCGATCTGATATAAGCTTTGCACCGCAAGCTCCCTTGCCAATCTTCGTCTCATCCGATCAAATCCTCCTGTGGGTTTGCACTTGCTTCACCGGAATAAACCGGCTGTGTCTTCCGTGTCTTAAGTTGAAGACTTATAACTTGTTATTAACCGAAAAAAATCCTTGGGCGTCATCCAAGGATTTTAGCGGAACAGTCTCCATTTGTCCATTAGCCGGCGCCAAGTGTCTTCTGCGGGAAACACCGGCTCGTTCCGGTCCAACCTTTTCCCTATGTAGTATCCAGTATATACGATCAGGATAAAGATTAACATACGCCAGAAGCCGAAGAACAAATAAATGAGGCCAAGGGCACTCCCGGCCAGAACGCCGATCGTCTTACCCCTGTGCTGTTCCCACAGCTGCTCCCAAATTCGCATCCACATCCGGGGGCTCACCTCTATTCCACTCGACTTTTAAATGTCGGGGACGATTGTTGAATATTCGCGATAAATACCGTGACGAAAGCTACGGGAATCCCGGTAATTTCCTCAATATGCCGCTTCACGTTCGCCTGCATCTCTTCGGTCATCGCCGGAATGGAATTTTCGCCGTCCACGATGGCGCGAATGACGATTTCAAGTCCGGATTGATTCACTTTGACACGGGCGCGCAAATCTTGAACCCCACGCGTCCGGCCTGCCGCTTTCAACGACAAATTCTCCACCGTATCGAGCGAAATGCGGATGTCCCCGAATTCGGTCCGCTGATCGATCGACGGTGACGAAGATTTGCCGCGTCTGACGGACAAGTACAGGAAGCGAAGGCTTAACAGCGCAGCCACCACTGTGGAGCTGATGAAAATAATCGCCGTTCTTAAATCGTAATACACATCGTGAGCGAAATTGCCCGCCGTATTGAAGGAAATCAGGCCGAATGCAGCGAACAGCAAAATGAACGTTGCGATCAGCACGGCCAAGCTGAAAATAAAGAGCAGCAGTCTGTCAAGAACTTTTACCACGAATCCTGACTCCTTCCTAAGATGGAGGAAACCCCCAAACGGTGAAGGATGGGGGTTCAACCGGGGTATTTATTAATTATTTTACGCGCTGTGCGGGCGTTTCCGGCTCTTCGACTTTGTCCGCACCTTTAAAAATAACGTCATGAATATGAACGTTCACTTGAACGACGCTAAGTCCGGTCATCGATTCGATGGCTTGCTTGACATTGTGCTGAACCGCGCTTGCAACCTCCGGAATCCGCGTGCCGAATTCGATGATGACAGACACGTCAATCGCCGCTTCGCGCTGACCCACTTCGACCTTTACGCCTTTGGACATATTTTTACGTCCGAGAAACTCGGCGATATCTCCGGCAAATCCGCCGCTCATGCCCGCAACGCCGGGCACTTCTACAGTTGCCATACCGGCGATGATCTCGATCACCTCCGGAGCAATCTGAATCGTGCCCATCTCGGTCTTCTCATAATCCGCTGCCAGTGTACTCATGGTCAGGACCTCCTAAACATTTGGCTTGCCCACACCTAAACTTATTGTATACTATACCATTCCCTTAAAAATATGACAACGAAGTGAACGGTGTGCTTAAGAGTCCGGATCGTTCACGTCATGCTCTTCCAAAAACTTGATATCGAAGTCGCCGGCCAAAAACTTTTTATGCTCCAGCAGCTTAAGATGGAATGGAATCGTCGAATGTATGCCTTCGATCGTAAATTCGGCCAAAGCGCGCTTCATTCGCTGGATCGCTTCGTCGCGGTCCTCTCCCCACACGATCAGCTTCGCGATCATCGAATCGTAGTGAGGCGGAATCGTGTAGCCCGGGTATGCGGCGCTGTCGACGCGGACGCCGAAGCCGCCAGGCGGCAAATAAAATTTGATTTGACCCGCGGACGGCATGAAGTTGCGCTCCGGGTCTTCCGCGTTGATCCGGCATTCGATCGCCCAGCCGTTGATGCGCACCTCGTCCTGAGTGAACGAAAGCGGCTCGCCTTCCGCGACACGGATCATTTCTTTAATAATATCGATGCCCGTGATCAGCTCCGTAACCGGGTGCTCCACCTGAATCCGGGTGTTCATTTCCATAAAGTAAAACTGTCCGTCCGGTCCGAGCAAAAACTCCAGCGTACCGGCGCCGGAATAATTGACGGCTTTGGCCGCACGAACGGCCGCTTCGCCCATTCGTTCGCGAATCTCCTCGGTCAGAATCGGACAAGGCGCTTCCTCCACCAGCTTCTGGCGGCGGCGTTGCACCGAGCAATCGCGCTCGCCCAGATGCACCACGTTGCCGTGCTTGTCGGCCAGCACCTGAATTTCGACGTGCTTCATCCCCGTCAAATATTTCTCCAAATAAACGCCCGCATTGCCGAATGCTTTTTGTGCTTCCTGCTGGGCGGTCGTAATTTGCTGAATCAGCATTTCTTCGTTTTCGGCCAGACGAATGCCTTTGCCTCCGCCTCCGGCCGTAGCTTTAATAATGATCGGATAGCCGATCTCGCGGCCCAGACGGATCGCTTCGTCCATATCCTCGACAAGGCCGTCGGAGCCGGGGATAACGGGAACCCCCGCTTCCTTCATCGTCTGCTTCGCGACGGATTTGTCGCCCATCTTGCTGATCGCTTCCGGCGAAGGACCGATGAACGTAATGTTGCAGCTCTCGCAAATTTCGGCAAAGTCAGCGTTCTCCGCCAAAAAGCCGTATCCCGGATGAATCGCGTCGGTCTCCGTCAACGTCGCGACGCTCATCAGATTCGTATAATTCAAATAGCTGTCTTTGGAAGCTGTCGGTCCGATACAATAGGCTTCGTCCGCCAAACGGACATGCAGCGCTTCGCGGTCCGCTTCCGAGTAGACCGCGACCGTAGAAATTCCGAGCTCACGGCATGCGCGAATAATGCGCACGGCGATTTCCCCACGGTTGGCGATCAATACTTTTTGAAACTTCAATGGGTTCTCCTCCTAGCGGATTATTCCGGTTTCACCAGGAACAGCGGTTGGCCGTACTCTACCAACTGGCCGTTCTCGACAAGCACTTCGACGATCTGGCCTTTGACTTCGGCTTCGATCTCGTTCATCAGCTTCATCGCTTCGATGATGCAGACGATCGTCGTTTCCTTCACGCTGCTGCCCTTGGAAACGAACGGCGCCGCTCCCGGTGCCGGAGCTTCGTAGAACGTGCCGACCATAGGGGAAACAATCGTATGTAAATTGGATGGGATTGCTGCCGGAGCTTCGGCTGCAGGTATGTTGACTGCCGCAGATGTCTGAACGACAGCTTGAGGCGCAGGCTGCTGGGCAACGAGGCTGGCCGCAGGCTGTGCGGCGGCGACGACGACTTGCTCGGTTTTATTCGGTTTACGGATTAAAAGGCGGGAGCCTTCGTTTTCGATCTCTAGTTCATGCAAAGATGTTTGATCCACCAGCTTGATCAATTCTTTAATTTCGCTTAACTTAAACACGGAATTCACTCCTTTGGGCATCTTGTTGACGGCCGCTCCGCAAGCTGCGGCACGCCCCCGACCAAACGGCAGGCACACCGACGGCTTGTCCCGCGGCAGCGGTCAACACCGTAAAACAAACGACGTTGTTATTATATCACAATCTTTCGGTAAGAAAAGAGTTTCCTTGTTCCGGGAATAGCGCGAACTTCTCAGCTCCACCGGCCGTCCCGAAAAGCCGCCGCGAATAAGAAAAGAATATGACGAATATCGTCGAACGGTGACATAAAAAAGGAGAGCCGGGTTTTCCGGACTCTCCTTGCCTGAATATTCTTCATGCCACCGGCTTCACAGTACCGGCTTAAGGAATCATTTGTACCGATACGGTGTCAGGGCCGACGCTCAATTCTTTGATCGTTTTATCGATGATGCTGAGCGCTTGGCTTTTCTCCAGCTTGCTTGCTTGGACGGTAACCTTCCATTTGTTGGAATCTTGTGTTACAACGGCTTGCGGGAAATCTTTCGTCAAGCTTTCTTCGAGATTCGTAACTTTAGCTTCCATATCTTCGATTTTCCGCAGCTCTTCCTGCGCCTTAACAGCAGCTTCGGCCGTTTGTTTCGGGTCTGCGATAATTGTCAGGAGCTGCTCGGCCTTCTTAGCCATCTCCTCGTTGCGCTTAAGCTGAAGGTTTACAAAATAGTCTTTCCCCGATTGGGCAGTCGCCTGCGCTTGCACCTGCTGCAGCACTTTGGCTTCCGTTTCGTTTTTGGAGACCGGCTGAGCGGCGATCGACGACGTCTCCGCTCCCGTGCTGCTGGGTTTTTCACCCTTACCGGGCTTTTGCTCCGGTTTGCCTTCCGGCTTTTGTTCCGGCTTCATCTCAGGCTTCTGCTCAGGTTTCATTTCCGGTTTTTGCTCCGGCTTCATCTCGGGCTTCATTTCCGGTTTTTGCTCGGGCTTCACCTCAGGCTTCTGCTCGGGTTTGATCTCCGGCTTTTGCTCCGGTTTTATTTCCGGTTTTTGTTCCGGCTTCACCTCAGGCTTTTGTTCGGGCTTCACTTCCGGTTTTTGCCCCGGCTTTTGCTCGCCTCTCGGACCGGCGTTCGCATCTGTCGCTGTCGGATGCATGGCATCCGTTTGTCCGGCGCTGATCGTCATTTCCTTCGGCGTCGTTCCCGTCACTTCCACATTGCCCACGTCTTCCGTAAACAAGTAGTAGGCGGACAGCACCACCATCAAACTAAGCATGGATACAAGCCAAATGGTTTGTCTTTTCGAATTCATTGCATATCCTCCTTAACGTTTATCCTTGTTAAAATTGAATGTATCGCACCGGCCTCGTACGGCTCACTGCTTCCGAGGCTGGATCGATATCCGGTGGGCAGGCACATCCAGCCCGCGTTCTACTGCTTCGGTAATCATTTTTTTCACCGTCAGATTTTCTGCGCCCTTGGCGACGACGAGCACGCCACGGATTTTCGGCTTAATCGTCTTGACGACGAGCGGCTGCTTGCCGCCCGAAACTTCGTACAGCACTACTTCGCCGTTTCGGGTTACGTCGGTGATATGTCTCGTGGCCCCCTGCGGATCTTTCTCATTGGTAATTTGCTGCGTTTCCTTGGTGTTGCGCTCGACGTTCAGTTCCTCCGTCGACTCAATGGTCACCAGCACTTCCACATCGCCTACTCCGACAATTTTCGACAAGATGTCTCTGAGTTCGGTTTCATACGCTTCCTCATAATCTTTGAACAGGCTTCGCTCTTTGCTTCCCTGACCGAAGGCCGGCTTGGTCTGATCGGGAGGAGATGCCCGTCCCGTGCCGATGGGATCCACCTCCTTCACGGTGATAAACGAGTTCAGAATCATAAGCGCGGCGCCTACGAGCCCGAGCAGCAGCACCCATCGAAACGTTTGCGCCCGCTTCGGACCTCCCGGGCCGCCGCCAAGCCACGATTGCATCCTTCTCCGTATCTCTCCCATCCGCATCACCTCCCCGCCGCCAGCTCCAGCCGGATTTGGTCTTCGCCCACCTGCCAATCCTGCTCCAACATCAGTAATATTTGCGTCTTTTTCTGCAACCATTCAGGCGATAGCTTATTTTCATCCGATTCCCTGCTGCTTATCCGGGAAACAGGCCTCGATTGCGGCTCTCCGATGCGGATATCGACACCTGCAACGGGCTCCACCGGTTTAACCGGCTCGATCCCTGTACCCGGACTTGAAGCCGTATCCGTAACGGACGCAACCGGCGATTGCGGTTCCAAGGCGAGAGAGACGCTGCGGATGACAAGCCGGCCTTCGCTGTCGGCGGCGGTCTCGACCTGAATGCTTCGCACCTTCACCTCGGCCTTCCGCTCGATGCTTCGCTTCATCAGATCGGCAGCCTGCGCCTCCACCAGCTTGCGCGATTGCTCCTGTTGCTTGGTTTTCAGCGCTTCAGCCCGCTGCAGGGTGACGGGCAGCGACTCGACCTCTCCGCTTGCCCCGCCCGCCGGCCGTTCCGGGCTCGTCGCGCCGCTTTTGAACAGCGCATCCTTGACTCGCTCATCCAATTGCGACCGTTGGCCAAGCAGCGAGAAAAGCGGCTGCAGCAGCGTGAGCAGCAGGAACAGGCCGATCACGGTTTTGACGTAGCGCTGCATCGACTGGTTCGGCAGCAGCAGGTCGACGAAGGTGGCGAGCAAGATGACCATGACGATCGACTTGAGCCACCCGCTCAGGAAGTCCAATCGTCATCCTCTCCTTCGCGGGGCGCGATTCAGCGCATC
This sequence comes from Paenibacillus tyrphae, assembly GCF_027925525.1. Classification (GTDB taxonomy): domain Bacteria; phylum Bacillota; class Bacilli; order Paenibacillales; family NBRC-103111; genus Paenibacillus_G; species Paenibacillus_G tyrfis_B. Next base: position 163,202 of record NZ_BSDJ01000012.1, read on the forward strand.
ATGACGGATACGTTGCCAGCGGCAATCACGATGGTGATCGCCAGGAAAAACATGAGACCGACGACGGCGAGCGCTGCAAATACGAATATCAAACTTTTACCAATCGTTTCCAAGCACGTGATCATCGGGTTATCTCCCAAGGGCTGCATCACCGCAGCCGATACATTATAGATGAAGGCAAGCGTTAATATTTTGAGCGCCGGGAAGGCGCAGAGCACCAGAAGAATGACAACCCCCGCCAGCCCTACCGCATTTTTCACCAGCAGCGAAGCACCGATCACGGTCTCCGAGGCGTCCGAGAACAACCGCCCGACCACTGGCACGAAGTTGCCGGCAATGTACTTGGCCGTCCGGATCGTCACCCCGTCCGCCGCAGCGCTGCCGATGCCTTGTACCGAAACGACCCCCAAAAATACCGTAACGAAAACTCCAAGACACCCTACGCTGATATTCCGCAGCAAATTGGCAAGCTGGGTCACCTTGTATTTGTCCGACAGCGAGCTGACGATATGCAGCACCGCCGAGAAAAACAGCAGCGGAAATACGATGAAGTAGATCGCTGTCCCGACGGCGTGGATCATGAACACGATCAGCGGGTGCATGACGGTGACCGTCACCACGTTGCCCATGGAGGCGAGCAGCGTGAGCAGCAGCGGCACAACGGCGATCATGAAGTGGATCATATCGGTGATCGCCGATTTCGCATAGCCGATCGCGACGCTGAAGCTGTTGACCGCCATAATCATCAGGACCAGAAACGAAATGGCGTAGGCGATTTTGCTGACGTTATTTTTCTCGAAGGAGCTTTGCAGCGTTTCCAGCAGCATGCTGAACACGGTAAGAATGACGATGGAAACGAGCAGCTTGCCATTGTAGAGAAGCTCGTGAAACAAATATTTGAACAGTCCCGAGAAAACCGAGCCGAGGCCGAAATCCTTGGCTCCGAGCAGCAGCTCCATGAAGCTCGGGGCCCGGCTGTCCGGAAAATATCCGCCGTACTGCCGGGTCAGCCGGCTCCAGAATTGCTCGACCTGATCGAGCGGCAGCCGCTGCGCCTGCTCCCGGATCAGCTCTTCCGCCGGTACGGCGGCATAAGCGGTGCCGCAGCAGCCAGCGCCTCCGTCCAACAGGAGCGCCGTGAGGAACGCCGCGCCTAGCAGCAGTCTAAGCCGGAGCGCGCCGCAGGCAGCCAGTCTCCCGCATGAATGTCGTAACCCTTGCATCCAGCGCCGCCTCATCGCTTCGCCTCCACCCGCTTTTTCATGCCGTGCTGCCTATCTCCGGAGCTACGCGGGAAGCAGCTTGACGACCGTTTCGATGATGGCCGAGACGATCGGAATCGCCATCACCATAATGAGAACTTTGCCGGACAGCTCGATTTTGGAGGCGATCGCTTCCTGGCCGGCATCCCGCACGATCTGGGCGCCGAATTCGGCAATGTAGGCGATGCCGATGATTTTCAGAATCGTTTTGAGAAAAATCAGGTTGATGTTCGCCTTGTTGGCCAGCTCCTCCAGCACTCCGATCACGGCGGTTATTTTGCCGATCAGAAAGAGAAAGATCGTAATGCCGGTGAAGGCCGTCAGCAGAAAGGCGAACATCGGCTTTTGTTCCTTGATGATCAGCACCAGCACGGTTGTCACCAACCCGAGCCCTACGATTTGAATGATCTCCACGGGCTTCACCTGCTTTTATTGGAAGAGAAAAATCGTCTTGATCTCTTTAAACAAGCTGTCCAGCAGCCGGACCACCATAAACAGCACGACGACGAAGCCGATCACGGTGACCCAATGCGCCATATCTTCTTTGCCCATCTGCTTCAGCACGGTATGAATCATTGCGATAATGATGCCGATGCCGGCGATCTGGAATATCGCGTTTACGTCCACGTTCATTGGCGGCACCTCACCCTTAAGCCTGGCTCTGCTTCTAATACATTAAAATGACGACTAACGCGCCCATCAGCAGGCCGAGGCTTTTCCACATCCGCTCGTACCGCTCCCGCTCGTCCCGCGCAATGTCCGCTTCCCCTTGCAAACTGCTGACGGTGAGCCTCAGGTGCTTCACCTGGTCATCGCGGTCCGTCAGCCCCAGTGTAGAGCCAAGCTGCAGCAAAATGTCCCGCTCCGCCGCTTTCATCGACGTCGTTTTCCATCCCCGGCTGACCGCCTGTTCCCAGACGGCCTGTACGGAAAGGCCGCCGGGCTTGCCGAGTTCCTCCGCAGCGGCTGTAAACAAAGCGCCCGCCGGGGAGTCGTCCGCTCTTGCGGCGCGCCGGAGCGCGTCCGACAGCGGCGTGAAGCCGTAGACGATTTCCGTTTCCAGCCGCTGCAGCATGCGGATCAGATCGGCGATTTGCCTCGGCCGGCGCGACAATTGGGAAGCTTGGTAAAAGCCGAACAGTGTGCCTGCCAGCAAAATCAGCATGGCGCCAAGCAGCTTCAGCATGCGGGGTCCTCGTCTTCTTCGCCGGTTCGTTTCATCAGCTCAGCCCCCCTCTCCAAGCCAGCCTGTCGTCCAGCCGTTTGTTCTGCTTGTCATAAACGGCCGTTTCCGGGCCCGCTCCCGGCGGTCTGGTCAGTACAACAAAGCGGTCGAACACGCCGTCTTCGAGCAGCTCGCGCAGGATCGGGCGACGCCTGAGCTCTGCGGCGTCCCGGCCGTGGGCGGTAGCGATGACGCCGACGCCGGCATGCAGCGCTTCGTGGATCGCAAGCGCGTCCTCGGCCCGACCGATCTCGTCGGCAATCAGCACCTCCGGCGACATGGAGCGGATCATCATCATCATGCCTTCCGCCTTCGGACAGCCGTCCAGCACGTCCGTCCGGTACCCGACATCGAAGCGGGGCACCCCTTTGACGCAAGCGGCAATCTCGGACCGTTCGTCGACGATGCCAATCTTGAAGGACCGGCGCAAGCCGTTGTCCGCTCCTCCCGTGCCCAGCAATCGGGCCAGATCGCGGACGAGCGTCGTCTTTCCCTGCTGCGGAGGAGAGACGATCAGCGTGCGGTACACCCGCTCGCCGCCCGGTTCGAGCAGATAGGGAAGGACCGGCTTGGCGGCATTTTTCCATTCCCGCGCCAGCCGTACGTTGAAGCCGCTGACATCCTTGATGTATTTCACTTTTCCTTGTTCCAGGACGGTTCGTCCGGCGAGGCCGATCCGGTGTCCGCCGGCAACGGTAATGAATCCCCGCTTCAGTTCCTCCTCGAACGTGTACATCGAATGCTGCGTTAGCTGCTCCAGCAGCTCCGCACAGTCCCGGCGCGTCGGCCGGTAGGCTTGCCCGGGATCGGCGCACAATTCGCCCTTGTCCGATACGAAGCCGCAGCCTGAGGCCCAGACGACTTCCAGGGGCCTCTCTTCGCGGATCCGGATTTCTTGCAGCTCGGCGGTAGTGCGGGTTGGTAGAGTTGCTAGGATCTGCTGCATAGCGGCAGAGAAGAACGGCAGCAGCGACCGGATCATGGTTATCCCTCCAAGCTGTCCATCTTTTACAATCATATGTATGATGCAATCTACTGAACTATGACCGATTACTTTTTTAAGATTCCAATAAAAATACAGCTCACGCCGATAAGCACCCAAAGCATTTTGCCCGCCGACAGCTTATCTGCCATCCCCACGAGTCCGATCGTCGTTGTCGTAAGCAGCACGAAAGGCCCGACCAGCGCTAGGCCAGAATTGACCAGAAGCGCTTTCTCAATCTGGTTGTAGCGCAGCATAAGCAGCCCCGCCATGATCTCGATGCTCCCCGAAAAGATTCGGATCAGCGCCATACTGAGGACGATTTTATTAATGACCGACATGCGTTTCCCCCCTTCGCATTCCTTATGTCATGTTATGCGGGCTCGTCTTATTTTAGGCTTGCGGGGCACACCATTCGCCCAAAATGCATATGATGACACCGTAATTCAACTTTAAAGTTACTGCGAGGCGATACAAGATGGAGGTTACATCAGCGCTGCAGTGGAACACCCTGCTCAGCGATCCGACCGGGCGTCGTACGGAGAAGCCGCGAGCCTTAGGCAAAACGATGGTGATCGACAAAGGCCTTGGGCTTCATGCGCTTGAGGATTTGCTGCAGACGGCAGGCGTCTATATCGACATGCTGAAAATCGGATTCGGCACCTCGCCGCTTTATAAGACGGAGTTGCTTAAGCGAAAAATCGAAATGGCCAAAGCCCACGACATTATCGTCTACCCTGGAGGTACGTTTCTGGAGGTGGCGATTCGGCAGAATGCGGTCGACCACTACTTTGATATGGCAGCTTACATGGGCTTCAGCGGTGTGGAAGTGTCGGACGGAACTATCGAGGTACCCCGGAGTTTGCGCAGCGAGCTGATCTCCCGAGGTGTGGAAGCAGGACTCACCGTCATCACCGAATACGGGAAAAAAGGCTGGGGCTCCACGATCGAATTGGACGCATTGATTGAGACGGTGATTGTGGATACCGGGCTTGGTGCCGCGCTTGTCACGATCGAAGGCCGGGAATCCGGCAAAGGCGTCGGCATCTACGACGCTCAAGGCGCTTGCAAGGATAAGGAAATCGCGCAGGTGCTCAGGCAGGTGCCGAGTCCAGACGTTCTGCTCTGGGAAGCGCCGCAAAAGGAGCAGCAGGTGCATCTGATGCAAATGCTGGGAGCCGACGTTCATCTGGGCAACGTCGCTCCCTCGGACGTCATCTCGCTCGAAGCGCTCCGCCGGGGGCTCCGTTCGGATACGATGCTTCCCGAAGGGCTGCAATCCGCAGCCGTCGGCCATGCATGGGATTGGCAAATTTGAAGCGGAAGGAGGTCCGGTTTCCATGAATATTCAAGTGATCGCCTCCATTAACGAAGCGAGATCCGACGATCTACAGCACAAAACCGTTATCGTCATCGATGTGCTTCGTGCGACCTCCACGATGCTGACAGCGCTTGCCGGGGGATGCCGGACGCTTGTCCCGGTCGAAACGGTGAGCCAGGCAAAGAGCTTGCAAAGTCCTGGAACTTTGCTCGGAGGCGAACGTTCGTGCAAAAAAATTCCCGGCTTCGACTTCGGCAATTCTCCTCTGGAGTATACGCCTGAAGCCGTGTCCGGCAAAACGTTAATCATGACGACGACAAACGGCACCCGGGCGATTCATAAGGCCAGGAAAGCGGACCACGTGCTGATCGGCGCTTTCCTGAACGCCGGGGCCTGCGCCCGCAAGGCGGCCTCGCTGGACCAGGAAATCATGCTGGTCTGCTCTGGAGCCCAGGACGTGTTCTCGCTGGAAGACGGCCTGTGCGCCGGTCTGCTTGTGCACGAGTTGCTCCAGTTGTCGGGCTGCGATCCGGACAGTCCGGCAGCCGCACAGACGGTCGGCGATTTCGGCCTGGCCATGCTTCACGCCTACCGGCAAGTACAGGACCGTCTGACCGAAATGCTGCTCTCCTGCGCAGGCGGACGACGGCTGACCAAGCTCGGCTTCCGGGACGATGTGACGTACTGCTCGCAAATCGACCTATTGCCCTTGGCTCCTGTCGTGCGTGCCGGGAAGCTGGAGCCGGAGCAAGCCTCCGCCCCGTTCTAGTTCTAAACCAAGCCCTCGTTCATACACTGGAAAGGAAACCATTGGACAAGGGGCCTGACCATGAACGGAGACATTTTGCTGGTGGCGCTGATTATCATCGGTCTGATCGGTCGCTCCCATATTATTACAACAGCGGCGTGCGTGCTGTTGATTATTAAGCTCATCAGTTTGGAACGGTATTTGCCTACCATCGAACGGAGAGGACTGGAGCTCGGGCTGCTGTTTTTGACGATGGGGGTATTGGTTCCGTTCGCCAGCGAACGGATTTCGATTAAAGACGTGACGTCGATGTTCACCACTTGGCCGGGGATCTTGGCTTTGGTCGGGGGCGCAATCGCAACGTACATGAATGGCAAAGGCTTGGAGTTATTAAAAATAGACCCACAATTGATTGTGGGTCTTGTCATTGGGTCCATTTTCGGGATTGTTTTTTTGAAAGGCATTCCGGTCGGGCCGCTGATGGCCGCCGGAATTACCGCTTTTCTGTTGAAGCTGTTTACGTTCGTCTTCGATAAGCTGCGTTAGCTTATCTTCTTTCGGAAGGGCCGCCTACAAATACGGTCTGATCCGTATCCAGGCCGTAAGCGCTGTGCAGTGCCGCGATCACTTCGTTCAGACGGCCGTTTTCAATGACGCAGGACGTCTTGATTTCGGACGTGCTCACCAGCAGAATGCTGATGCCAAGCTCGGAGATGACCTCGAACATTTTCGCAGCTACGCCCGGCGTACTAACCATGCCCGCACCAACGATGGATACTTTGACCAGATTGGTTTCGGAGGTCACTTGACGGAAGCCGACTTCCGGACGAATCCCTTCGATGACTTGAAGCGCCTTCTCTTGATCGGACAGCGATACGGTGCAGGAGAAATCGGCGAGACCGTTCTGTACGCCGCTTTGGACGATGATATCCACATCGATTTGCGCTTTGGCCAAGGCAGAGAACACTTTAGCCAATTGCCCCGGCTTTTCTTCCACTCCCAAAATACTGATTCTCGCCACATTTTTGTCGTAAGCAATGCCGCGTACTACGATGCCTTGTTCCATCGCCGCTTCCTCCTTCACTTTCGTGCCCTCATTATGATTGAAGCTGGATCTGACGACCAGCTGTACATTGTAATTTTTGGCGTATTCCACGGCGCGCGGATGCAGAACCGCCGCTCCGAGATTGGCAAGCTCCAGCATTTCGTCGTACGAAATTTCGTTCAGCTTGCGCGCGCACTTCACGATCCGCGGATCGGTCGAATAAATGCCGTCCACATCGGTGAAAATTTCGCACACGTCCGCTTCAATGGCGGCCGCCAGCGCTACGGCCGTCGTATCCGACCCGCCGCGTCCGAGCGTCGTAATCTCGCCTTCCTCCGTCATGCCCTGGAAGCCCGCAACGATGACGATTTTACCGGCTGCGATCGCATTGCGGATACGATCCGGGCGAATATCGGTAATGCGCGCCTTGCCATGAAGCGCTTCCGTGTACATGCCGGCTTGCCAGCCCGTAAACGAAACGGCTTCGTGCCCGAGGCTGTGGATCGTCATCGCCAGCAGCGCAACCGAAACCTGCTCGCCCGTCGTCAGCAGCATGTCCATTTCTCGCGCCGGCGGCGTGCCGGGGCACAGTTGTTTGGACAAATCGATCAAATCGTCCGTTGTATCTCCCATGGCCGAAACGACGACGACACAATCGTGGCCTTCAAGCTTTCTTTCCACGATGCGGTTCGCCACCCGCTTCATCCGCTCCGCGTCACCTACGGAGCTCCCGCCGAATTTCATCACTATCAGAGACAAAGCTGCTCACTCCCTACGCAAACTTTTACATAACTAGTGAGTTATTATATCATATGCCCTATCTCTCTTGAAATAGTAAAATATCAACCCGAGCAGACGGATAACGCGAAACCTCCGTCTTTTTCCATTATTGTAAACAATTTGATCATATTGCCACAGCGCGCTTCTGCCAAATGTGCCCGATAGGCTCGGCTCGTTCCCGCCTCGGTCACGACATAGACCCGTTCTTTGCCTAGATTGCGACACCAAGCAAGAAAGCGGTCCGCCTGTTGGGCGAAGAGCAGGCCCGGCAGCGTATGAATGCCCTGCAGCCACAAATATTCGGGCAAGTCGGCCGGCAGTTGCCACTTGGGGAACCGGCCCGCAAGCCGGCCAAGCTCCAAAGGCATGTCACAAGGCATCGTATGAAAATCGTAACGGAACGGATATTGACGCGGACCTGCGAGCGGATGAACAATCCGGTCGACGGGCATGCCTTCACACCAAAGCTCCGCCGTTTGGAGCATTCGCAGCGTCGGACCAGCAATGACCGCGTCCGTATCCGAGAGCGGCTTCAAGCTTCGAAGCCGAAGCGCTTCCGTTCTGCCTCGTTCCGTGAGCTGCGGGTCCTTCATTTCCCGGCTTCCGGGCAAACCGAGCGAATGCTGCGATTCACCGTGAATGACGAATACCAAATCCATCATGCTCCCCCCAGTCCATCGTTTGCTTAAGGCTAACTGCTCCTGTTCATGTATACGAAACCTTCGTGTCCTCCATGCTACCAAGTGTTAATGCCGCCCGGGAAGCTACGGCCGGTTCCGTCGATTGGCCCATCTCTGCAGCAGCGGCTGCAGGGCGAAGGCGTAAAAGGCGGCGCTGCCGGCGAACGTCAGCGCGTAAAGCCATCCCGACGGGCCCGCTGCCAGTCCGAAAGAAACCTGCGATTCCATCCCTTGCTTGCTCGAATAAGCGTCGACAATCTTCGGTACATATCGCATGGTGAGAAGCATCCCCCAAACGACTTGTACGATAACATACAGAATATGAACCGCCGCTGCGAACAAAAGGGCGTTCCTTATCGTTTTAACCATCCAATTCACTCCTTGAATCCGTGTTCTACAGTTTGCATACCATCCAATATTCGTCATAGTGCTCGTCGCCGATTTTCAACGCGTTCGGTTCGGTGCCGAAAATTTCGAATCCGGCCGAACGGTACAATCGAACCGCCGGTTCGTTGACGGTTACCACAGCCAAATAAACCTGCTCCAGTCCATCCAGCGAGCGTACCTCCTCCAGCACATGCCGAAGCAGCGCGGTGGCGATTCCTTTCCCCTGATGGGCGCTATCCACATACACTCCCCACAGCATGCCCTTATGAGCCAGGTTGCGCGAAGACTCCCGGCGAAAGCCGATCATGCCCATCAATTCGTTGTTCTCACCGAACGCTCCCAGAAGAAACTGGTCCGCCGAATTCGGAAAACGGCGGCGAACCTCATCCATACCGGTAAGCGACGCGTCCTCGTAGTTCGATCCAAACGATTCGGGATGTTCTTTGAGCGATTTTAACCGCAAGCTCCAAAATGCCTCCACGTCTTGAGGCTCCAATTTACGAAGTAGCATGACTTCTCCTCACTTTTTAATTGATGTAAAAAAACGATTGACTCTGACATCAATGTCACGGTCTATAATAAAACTACGATCCGCAATTCACCCGAAGGAGGGATGGCCCTGAAAATCGGCGAGCTGTCCAAGGCGACCGGAGCCAGCATCCGATCGCTCCGCTATTACGAGAAGCAAGGGCTTATCACGCCGGCCCGCACCGAAAGCGGCTACCGGGAATATCACAAATTCGCCGTAGAGCAGGTCAAAACGATCCGGTTGTATCTGAATCTGGGCTTGTCTACCGAGCAGATTGCCGGTTTTCTGCACTGCGTGCTATTGAACAAAGAAGCGTTCTGCAACGAGGTATTGCCCGTATATCAGCAGAAGCTGAAGGAAATCGACGAGCAAATCCAGACGCTGGTCCGGATCAGGTCCAATCTGGAGGAGCGCATCGAATCTATTCTATCGGAACGAACCGATAACGAATCTATGGAGGGAACGAACGATGAGTCTTAAAACAAGCAACGATGCCGAATTTTCCGGAGATATCCGCAAATCCGAACTGACCTTGGTCGATTTTACCGCCGTCTGGTGCCCGCCGTGCAAAAGGCTGATCCCGCTGCTGGAGGAGCTCGGGCAAGAGCTGGGAGAGAGCGTGACGATTCTGAAGGTGGACGTTGATGCTTCGCCGAACATTGCGGCTCGCTTCGGGGTGATGTCGATGCCGACGGTCATCCTGCTCAAGGATGGCGAACCTGTCGAAAGGCTGGTCGGCTTGAGGCCGAAAGAAACATACCGTAGCTTGATTGCCAAACACTCGGCCGCGGCTTCCCGCTGACCAGCCGGGCACCGGTTATACTCCGCCATCCGTACCTCTTCCTGTTCATCGTACCATATTTTGGCGTATGGTGGAATTCCCTGCATGTCGGATGATTTTGTCGGAAACTTCGCCTAACCCAAAAAGGCTGGCGCGCCTTAGCCGCCAGCCTCCATGCTCCATTCCCCTTGTTCAATCACCAAGGTTCGGACCGGACGACCGAACTCCCGATCGATTCCCCGCTCCACAATAAGCTCATCCGGCTCGTCATGCTGCGGATCGTCCCAGTCCAGCCATTGCAAGCGGCCGAAGCTGCAGGACCGGTACGCCTTCCCGTCCTTTACCCGGACATAGACCAAATCGCCTCCGGCCAAATAGCTCACGATCGCTTGGCCTGCGTTTTGTTCCGACGGGAACCGGGTCAACCAAATCTCGATTAGCCGGCTGCGCCCGGGCGAGGCGGACAATTCGGCACAGCTGCGCCAATGGGAAGCGATAATGTCAGTCCATTGCCGGGTCCAACGCTTCTTGGTGAACACCTCGGCGACCTCGGTCGCTTTTCGCTTGAATGAAACGAGCTTCGCCGGATCGTCCAGCAAGCTGCCGATCGCTTGCCTCAGGGCATGGGCGTTCGGCTCGATGAGCAGCCCGTTATACCCGTCGATGACGAGGTCCGTTAAGCCGCCGATCCGGGTGGCAATGACCGCATTCCCGGAAGCCATCGCCTCCAGACAGGACAAGCTCGTGCCCTCGCTGTATAGCGTCGGGATCAGCGAGATATCCGCCTGCCGGTAAGCCTGCGGCATGTCGTCAAGCTTAAGAGAGTACCGTTTAATGCGGCCGGGCCACCGTTTGATTTTGATATCTACATGCCGAAGGTCGTCATCGAGCCCCTGCCCGACGAAATGAAAATCGACATTGGGATATTTAAGCAAAATTTGATCAATAACTTCCAGCACCAGGTACAGCCCTCTCGCATGGTACAATCTCCGGGGATACAAGATGACGATGCGGCCGCCCGGCTTGTCGTAATCGGGTCTTGGCGTGAATTCGTCCGTATCGACATAGTTCGGAATCACTTTGATCGTGTGGCCCAAAGCATAATCGACCGTCTGCAGCCAGTTCGCCGAATTCGTATCTACCGACACCAGCGTTCCGCACAGCCGGGCCCCTTCAATAAAACGGCGGTTCGTTTCCCAGAAAACCGTCCCGTCCGGATAACTGCAATCCGGATTATCCCAGCTCACGCCATGAATAATACCGATGCCCGAACCGCTCGTTTCATAAGGCCACGCGTTAAAAAAGGCGGAATAGACCGTCAGTGCCGAACGCTCGGCCGTTTGCTCCTGAAACAACCGGCTGTACGTTTTGACGGCGGGGATCGTATATTGCTTCGCGTCCTGTCCGCCTCTGGATAAAGACACGACGTCGATGCCCCGAACCCGGCGCAGCCACGCATCATGGCCGTACTGATAGACGGTGAGCGGCACCCCCTGCTGCTCCATCAGCCGATGCAAATCTGTCAAATACCGCTCCGCTCCGCCGTTATAGAACTTCTCCCCCTCATAATCCAGAAAGGTAACCGTCATCACCGCCGCCTTGCTGGCCGGATCGTAATTGGCATACGCCTTCCAGGCCCCCAGCCGCTCCTCCAGCAGACGCTCCGCTTGATCCGTCCGCTCCGACCATTGGTGTCCTGCGGCGAAACGCCCCCCTTCCCGGGCCGCTACCGCAGCGAATTCGGGAGCCAGGACCGATTCGAGCGCCGCTTCGAATTCGTCGGCGCCTTCCGCCAGACGCAGGATGTCGGTCCGGTACGCCGTCAGCTCCAGCAGCGGCGTTGACACGACCGGAAGGCCGAGCGCTGCATATTCGAAAAATTTGACGGGAGACACGCTGTTGGTCGTTTCGTTGACGCGGAATGGAATGATGGCCGCACGGAACCATTTTCCATAATGTACCAGTTGATGGTACGGCTTCATCCCAAGCAGGCGGACGTTGGGCGCATCGAGTTTATCCCTGGGAATGCCCGGCTTGCCGATAATGATGAACTGCCACTCCGGCTTTCTGCGGGCCAGTTCCAGCACCAGCTCGTCGTCGAACCATTCTTCCACCGCTCCGAAATATCCGATGACCGGGGAGCCTGCTGCGACAAACGGGGCCATATCTCCGGGAATGAAGCCCCGTGGCACTTCGAAATCTTCGATTCTCGCAGCGTTGGGCAAATAATAGGCGTCGGGCCGTTCCTTCATATAGCTCTGCAGCAATTTCGCGGAATAGGTCACGATATCCGCTTGGACCGTCGTTTGACGGTGCTTTTCCAGCATGTTCTCATCGTATAACGAAAAAAATTCAAGACAGTCGAGCACATCGTACCAAAGCACCTTATGCGGCAATAAGTCCGCCCAAGCCATCTGCATCAGCCAAGTACACAACACAATAACGGATTGGCTGCGCAGCGCTGGAAGCAAATACGCTTCGCCGCTCACGACGAAAAGGTTCGGCTCGGCTTCGCGAAGCTGAAATGGCTCGCCGGTAGGATCGCAAAAGAAACAAAGATAACCTCGGCGGGCAAATTCTTTCAGCAGCTGCTGCGGACGCTGGAGCGGCTCCCAGGGAACGGCTTCGGGGTATACGACGATCGCTTTGAATGCTTTGTTCCCCATCAACTTCATCACTTCCGCTGCATGCGGATCGATCGGACCATGCAGGAAGCTGGCATAATACTGCTGCCTGTAATGATATTCCGAACGAAAGTGCGGTTTCGTCTCTGCCGTCACCTTCCTCTACCTCCCCTTCGTTGCCGAATCAAACGGCGGTCACCGTCCGTTCCGTTCCCTTCCATAAATTGGGTCAATTCATCAATTTGGACCTGACAAGTTCCTATCCGCATTTGACCGACATATGGTACAACGTATCTATTTCGGAAGGAGTGTATGATGACCGTGTCCTTACGGCAAATCCTTTTCGTGAAAAGCACCAACGTTCCGGTACGCAAAAAGGCGGCTCCCCGGAAGAAACGCCCGGCCTTATTAGACATGATCAACAGGCTCCGCCACCGTTTCCTCAGGCTATTTACCAGCTTGAACCGGCGCCTTCATCGAATCTCGCGCGACGTAAGCCGGCTTACCGGACAGGTGAACGAAGTCTCCGCTCAAGAGAAGCAGTTGGCCGCGAAGTTAGCGCAAACGACGCAGTCGCTGAACGGCTTAAGCGGGCAAGTCTCCGCGTTTGCAGCCCAGACGGAGACATTCGCCACTCAGATCAGCAGCTTGCAAGCGGAAGTAGCGAGCCTCACCGCCCCGAGCCGTGCCGTTCGTACAATGCTGCACGGACGCGTCGGCACGACGGTATCGATCGAATCGAACGCAGGCTTCATCTCCGGTATGCTGACTGCGGTAGGCCACGATTTTGTCCAAATCCAAGAGCCTACCAGCGACATTGTCTTAATCCCTCATGCCAAAGTAAATTCCGCAACTTGAGAAGGGAGGCTGCAGGACATGAATTTCACGCAGGCGCTGGCCGCCTTCATCGGCAGAAAGATCGAAGCATTTTTGACGAATCAATTCGTGCAAGGTACGCTGCTCGGCGTTGGAGACGGCTTTTTTACGGTGCAGGTCCCCAATCCTTCTTACACTTCTCCGACGACTCAAGTAACGGTATTTATCCAAAATGTAGAATTCGTGCGCATTCTTGCGGCTTAATCTTGCGACGGGCCTACATCCGGCAGCGTTTCCCTCATCCACTGCAGCCACTTGGCATAACGCCCCGGGGCACGGTGGGTTATGCTGGACATTCGCAGTCTTCGATGGTACATGACTTCGGGCACTTCCTTCGGCGGACCGAACGGCAGAAGACGCGACAGGAGCTGAAGGTCTTCAAACAAACGCCCCTCGAACGGGTCCGTGGTCAGCCAGCCGCCCAGTTGCTTCAGCCTTTGGACGTTGTACATGCGGGGAGCCAGCGGAAACCCGTCTTTCAGAAGCGAATCGACCGTCATCTCTTTCGGACGCTCGCCGATTCGTCCCATGATCAAGCTTTTGTCCTGGCGTTCGTGCCACAGCATGTGCCTCCCGTAGAGGAAGGCCGCTTCGCTTCCTTGCGCTGCCCTGCCGGCGAGTAAATGCAAGCAGTCCGGCGTCAGCCAATCGTCGGCGTCAAGCTCAATGAGCCATCGGCCCCGGGCCATCGATAACGCCCGATTCAAGGCATGGGACTTCCCCATGTTTCGCTCGCAGCGCACGAACCGTATGCGGGGGTCCGCCGAAAAAGGGCAGCCGCTCAGCGTCTCCTCGGCGCCGTCGGTCGATCCGTCGTCCATGATGAGCAGTTCCCAATGCGGGTACGATTGTACGCAAACGCTTCGGATCGCCCAAACCAAATATTCCGCATCATTGAATGTACAAAGGACTACCGATACGAACGGAGACTTGCCGGGAATCGCCGCGCTATACCGCCCTTTCAGGATCGGGGCAACCTCGCGCCATTCGTCTGCCGCTCTCTTGGAAACGGGAACATTCCGCACAGCGGGCAGCCACCCCAAGGACTGCCGCTCCGGCCAATGCCATGTCTCGCTTAACTGGTATTGCTTTTCCACCAGGGTATACCGTTCGAACGGAAGCAGCTCAGGACCGGCAAATCCCGAAGACAGGCCACTGTTCCACGCTTTGGTTCGCCAAAGCACAGGCCCTCTGGGCACGCCGGCATCAGGCAGACGACGGCCGTCCGCAGCCGCCGGGAGCAGCAGCAGACCGGCATCGCTCTCCTCCAACGAGCGGACCCAAGTCTCGATCTCGCGGCGAAACGCCGGGAGCAGCCGCTCGCCCGCATACAGCACGGCAAACCAAGGCTCGTCATCATCATCATCGGCAAGAGTTTCGTTCATGCCGCCCGCAGCATGCGATTCCAGCAGTACGCACCGGCTATCCGGGAAGACGGCCCGGACGGATGCTTGCGTTTGCTCCGCAGGTCCGCTTTGACGCGAGTCCAGCACGATAAACAGCATCTCGGGCACGGCCTCCTGTCATCTGCACTTTCGGATTCACTGTTTACTATATGATAAACACCTAAAATTTGTTATCGATTTTTCGAAGGAGGGACTGTCCGGTGAGCATCATTATTTACCCGCCGACCCTCGATTGGACATGGATGAAGCAGCGCCCGCAGCAGTTAATGACCCGGCTGGCAAGACTGGGCTACACGGTTTTTTTCTGTAACCGAACGAGATCCGTTCCGCGGGTGGAGCGCATCGAGCCGAATCTGTTTGTCGTCCATCATCATGAGCATTGGCTTCAAACGGCTTGGCCCAAAATCCGCAAAACCGCTCCGGTTCTCGTCTGGTGCTCGCTGCCCTTCGCCTACTTGTCCGTTGCCGCTGCCTACTCCCCCGATCAGATCGTTTACGACTGTTCGGACGAGCTCGGCGAATGGTTTCGGGCCGAAAAACAGTTGGCCGTCCGGGCGGACGCCATCGTATGCTCGTCGCAGCGGCTGTACGATCGAATCCGAAGATACTATCCGGAGCAACGGGCCGCCTTGATCCGCAATGGCTATGATCCAAGCATGAAGCTTCACTTTCCGGACGAAGAAGCCGCTGCAAGCCGCGTGTCATCGAAGCGAAAACAGATCGGCTATGTCGGAGCGTGGGCGCCTTGGATTGACGAAGGGCTGATCGGTCAATGCTCGCAGCTGTCCGGAGCCGAAGTGACGGTAATCGGGCCCCCGTTCGACAGGAGGCACCGGCTCGACGCTTACGGCGGCAATGTACGGTTCTTGGGGCTCAAGCGGCATGAGGAGCTGCGGGACTATATTCAAAGCTTCAGCGTCTGCGTCATTCCTTTCCGCATAACGCCCGTCACGGTGTCAGCCAACCCGGTCAAAGCGTACGAGTACCTGGCCGCCGGCAAACCCGTAATATCCACCACGCTTCCCGAATGTCAGAGAATGGCTCCGCATGTGGATATTGCCGAATCCCGCGGGGATTTTATTCGGAAGGTTGCGGAACGCCTTGACGAACCGGGCGACGGGGCGGCCCGTATCTCCTATGCCCTGGAGCATACTTGGGAGCGCCGCGCCCGGGAGATCGACGCCTTCCTTCGCTCGTTGCCGGAACGAAAAGAGAGAACCCGATCCTGTGGAAGCGATCGAATTCTCTTCTGAATGATACCGCTGCATCGTTTAGCAAAGGAAGTGCTTATCGTCTGCCTTCCTCCGCTTGATGCCGTTCCTCCGTTCCGATCTCCTCCACCAGCTCCCGGCTCCCCCGGCGAAACTCGCTCAGCGTAGTCCCGACCGCCCGCCCGAGCTGTGGCAGCTTGGACGGGCCGAACAAAATGAGCGCCACCAAAACAATGAGCAAAAATCCCGATAATCCGATACCGGAAAGCATTCGCTTTTCCCCCTTTCAAGTCACTGCATCTTTTACGCGATCCGCACCGGCGAGCCTTCCTGATCGGCGGACCGCTTCTCCGCTTCCGCAATTCGCAGCGAGACAAGCGTATCCTCCGGAGCCGAGCGATCCAACGGGCGGTCGTGCATCACCGCTTCCGCGAAATATTTGATCTCGCGGTAGTACCCGCTGTCCTGGGACAGCTCCGGCACGAAGCCCTTGCCGTCCTTGGGGTTATCCTTGAGCACCCGCTTGTCGTATACCAGATTGCCGCCCTCGAAGTTAACTCGAAACGCCATTTCGAAGCCGAAATCGCCTTGCAGCGACCGGTCGATTTGCGAATTGACCACTTTGCCATCGGGATACGTATAGTTCGTGGAAATGATATCGTATGCGCTTCCCGGCAAAACGCTGCGGGCAATCGTCGCTACGGAGCCGGGGATGCCGAACAGCCAGTTCACCATATCGATGTCGTGAATATGAAGGTCGAGCATGCCGCCCCCGCTTGTATTCTCAAGCACCATCCAGTCGTTGTACGTCCATACCGGCGGATTGCCTCCGCGGAAAAAGTAAGCCGACAGCACGTTACCGTATCGCCCGCTGGCAACTGTCTCCTTCAAATATTCGTATTCCGGCCAAAAGCGCAGCACCTGCGCAATCATCAGCTTCTTGCCATATTCCCGGGCGGCTTCGATCATCGCCTCGCCTTCGCCCGTCGTGAGAGCCATCGGCTTCTCGCATAGGACATGGACGCCTTGGCGCAGCGCCTTGAGCGCCACTTCGGCATGCAGATACGTCGGCAGCGAGATGTCAACCATATCCAGCCGTTCCTCCTCCAGCATCCGGTCGACCTCGTTATACAGCCGGTATGAACTAAAATCAAATTGCGCCGACGGGTTGTGAATGTTGCCCTCGGTAAAGATACCCTGGAATTTCTTCGCGTCGACATCGCATATCGAAGTCAGCCGGAGCGGGAAGCCTTCGCGCTCCAGCCGGAGATATTGGGTCATGTGAGTCCGGCCCATAAAGCCAATTCCGATTAACCCTACGTTCAGCATCCGGTTTCTCTCTCCTCCACCGTGAAATAATGGCATGTCCGTGCCGCCGGCGACATCCTCCCGTCAGACCGGGAAGCGGACGGCGTTCGGGCGGGTCCAGACCAAATGCTGGACGAACCCCTCGGCGTAGGCGCAGCCTGCTTGAATTCCTCTCGTCTTTCCCAGAGCATCCACAAAATCGACGATATCGACCCCATCGTGCTCTTTAAGCCAGACAAGCTGGCTTTGGTGCTTCTTGAGCATTTCCAGCTTCGTGGCAAAATGGTCGCTCACATCAACGTAAAACGTCGGCTCGAACCCGAGACCGGACAAATTGTCCATATAATACAGTCCTGGCACCTTGGCCGCCGCCGGGCGATCCGTGACGAAATGCGGCAGCGTAGCAAAAAATGTCGCATAAAACACCAAGTGGCTGACGGCGATATGATCCGGCATGTAATCGTTCGGGGCGTGCGTGATAACGAGATCCGGGCGCACCTCGCGAATCAGATCGATGAACTTCATCCGGTTCTCCTGGTTGTCGGCGATCACTTCG
Source organism: Paenibacillus tyrphae (assembly GCF_027925525.1). GTDB lineage: Bacteria > Bacillota > Bacilli > Paenibacillales > NBRC-103111 > Paenibacillus_G > Paenibacillus_G tyrfis_B. The sequence continues at coordinate 180,923 of NZ_BSDJ01000012.1, forward strand.
CCGTCGCCGAAGCCGAGCGTGAGCACCCTACTGCCGATGACACCTCCCGCTTCCTCCGCTTCTTTGCGGCGGATGTCCGTCAGTTCGGACGGCGAAATGTGGTAATGCCCTTTATCCCCTTTGCAGACGTGACACAGCACGACCTCGTGCCCTGCCTGCTTCAGCTTGGCAAGCGTACCCGCGCACGAGATTTCGATGTCGTCGGGGTGCGCGCCGATAGCAAGTACGATCATGAAGCGCTCCTCCTTAGTTCAGCTCCGGCTCAAGCGGTCCGGCCAGTTCGCTTAGGAAAAACAGCTTGCCGGGCAGCGTCGGCATATACGTTGACGGAATCCAGGCGTTGGCGCCATGCTGAAGCGTAACGGCCAGCGACATGCCTTGCCACATCATGCCGCGTCCGAGCGCGCCGTCCGCGCCGCCTATCGCATAATCGGCCTGCAGGAACAGCCCGGGACCGATCGTATTCGCATAGCATGGCACGCGCGTCGTTCGGCTCTTAAAGCTCGTTATCGCATTTTGCTCAATGGTAAGCGGGTGCAGCTTCGCCCCAATCCGATGCGTGGCGGCCCGCCAAGCCGCTTCGTCCGCATATTCGCCGGCATATTGCGGCTCCCAGAAGGCGATGTGGCAGACGCGCCCGATGCCATAAATAACGAGCAGCTTCGCGCCCTCCTTCTTCAGCATGGCAATGCGCTCCGCATATCTCGGCAAGCTGTCTGCCGTTGCATAGTGCCGCTGCGCCTTCGGCACGGTCCGATCGCCCAGCAGATTGTAAAAGCCGTGCTCCATCGCGTATTGGAACGCACCCGGATCGGACGGCGGCAGCGTGCGACCTTCGGCGTCGCTCCATTCGTCCATATTGAAGCCGTAAACATGGGAAGCGCTCACATCCCACGCTTGGAGAAAGTAGGCGGTCCACTTATACATCCCCATCGGCCCTACCGGGAAAATAATCGCAAGCTTCTCCCCGCGGTCCCGAGCCCGTTTGATCGCCAAAGCGATCTCATGGCCCATCAGCGCGTTAAATTCCTGCAAATCTTCGCAGGCGACCGGTTCGAACCGGTCATGCCAGTGGCTTTGACGTGTCAACAGGCGCTCTGGGCCCAGGCCGCAGCAGACGTCCATTTTCTCCAAGTCCCACCCTGGCGGGAAAAAGCTTTCCATCAAAGAGCCTTGTAGTGTCGTGAACAAGTTCATGCGAATTCCTCCCGTCTCATCCACTGCTCCAGCCGCCCGATCGTCGCCCGTATATCCCGGGCCTGCTCGTCGCCGGATATTTCCCGTTCGATAATCAGCTCGCCGTCGTAGCCAAGCTCCTGCAGCTTGGCAAGCAATGCAGGGAAATTCACTTTTCCTTCTCCGGCGGGCACTTCCTTGCCGAGACGATCGCCATCGGTTGGATATAAACCGTCCTTCACATGTACGTTGCGCACGTAAGGACCGATGACGTCGAGCGCATCCACCGGATTGCCTTTTCCGTACAAAATCAGATTGGCCGGATCCAAATTGATGCCGAGATTGGACGTCCCGACCCGTTCGATCGTCCGAAGCAGAACGACCGGCGTTTCCTGACCGGTCTCGAACCAGAAGCCGAGACCCTTCGATTCGCAGTACGCGGCGACTTCGCGAATCGCCTCCACTACCGCCGGATAAGCGGGGTCGGTCATATTTTCCGGAATGAAGCCGCAGTGGGTAATGAGCGCCGGGGCGCCGATCCGCTCGGCAAAGTCCGCCCAACGCTTGAGGGTCGCAACCCGCTCGCTGCGGTATTCCTCGGGGATCAGGCCGAGGGTAACCGGACCTTCGGTAAAATTCCACTTCCCGGGGCCGGTAACCCAGCCCCAGACCGCGCAGATGCGCACGCCCGCCTGGGCCGCGCATTCTGCGACGCGATCGGCCACTTCCGCAGTGGCCAGCTCCGGGTCCCAGCACATTAGCTGACATACCGACAAGCCGAAGTCGCTGACATGCCCGAAGCAATCCCCGCCGTTCCGCAAAATGTTAATGACACCAATTTCCAAAGGGTTCACCCGCTTTCTTGGTCTCTTCCCTGCTAATGATAAACGAAGGTTTTGGCAAAAGCTTTGCCCGTTTCGCCGCACTTTTTGTACTCCGGTTTGCAGGTTGGTACGAAAATTTTGCATTTTCGTCCGTGGGGGGATTTTTACAGAGACAGCACACCGTAATCGCGCAACGCCTGCTTCAGCTTGTTCACCTCCGACTCAAGCTGCGCCAAGGTGGAGCCGTTCGTATCGCCGATGGCGGAGAGCCGGCCAATCGTACCGAACGGCTCGAACGAAGGCGCGACGAAGCTGACCGCGCCGGTGACCGGCTGGCCGGAGGCAACCGGTTCGTGCACGCGCAGGACCGTGCCGGAAATGGCAACGATCCTCAGCCGCTGGCTGCCGCTTCCGATGCGAATCCATTGACCTGCGGCAAGCCGGGAAGCATCATTCACGTTCAGCACTGCCGACCCGGAGCTTCCCGAGACCGTAACTCCGGTCACCGCCCCTGCCGTTCCGCCCGAGGTCACCTTGTAGCCGGCCGGCGTCCGGCCTTGTTCCACGGCAGGATCGGCCACGTAGACGAATGCGCCGGTCTCGAATGTGCCCGATATCGGTGGAAACGCTTGCACAAATCTGGTAACGGCACCGTCCCGCTCGTCAAAAAGGACACCGGGACCGAGGTCGAGCCACAGCCCGCCCTGCTTCGAGGTGATGCAGTTGTTCTTCAGGCGAATATTCGAGAACGTGCCGTCCGCCTCGTTAATCCGGATCGAATAGAGTCCCCGGGCCGTGTCGTACGTCTCCCGGATATAGTTGTCCGTAATGTACGCCTCGCTAACCGCAGATTGGAGCAAAATGGCGGACTTGTACTTTTCGTTCGCCGCCGGGTAATGGCCGGTGTTAATAATGAGGTTGTCGCTGATCTGCACCCCGGTTACTTTGCCCAGCTTCTCCGCATTGCCGATGCGAATACCGGTAAACGGGCAGTTTTTAATCACGTTGCCGCTGATGACGATGTTGCTCGCTTCGACCGGCCGCACGAAACCGATCCCGAATGCCCGGTCTTCGAGAATGGGAACCCCTGCTTCGTTCGGGTCGTTCGGATTGCGTCTGACGAACTCTTCTTGAAACTGGATCGTATTGCCGCTGATCGTTATATTGTCGTAGCCGCCGGAGTCCGGAAGCACTCCCGGAAACGAACCGATGCCCAGCATCATGGAGAAATTGTGATGCTTGTTGTTGATGCTGATCGTATTGCCTGTGATCGACACGTTCTTAACCGGAAACTCCTTGCGCGGCCATAGCTGAACAGCGAGGCAAGCGTTGCTGAACGTATTCCCCGAAATCGTCATATCGCTGAAATCCAGCGTTTTTCGGAGCTCGGGGTCGTTTGCAATTTCGCTGGATTGTATGTGAATGCCCGTAAAATAACCGTCCGTAATGTTTCCCGACACAACGCTTTGCCCCGCATGCGTTTCCATCGCGCCGAACGCTTTGTATTTTTTCGGATTCGTGTTGAGAAACCGGCAGTTTTGAATCGTATGGCTTCGGGCGTTGATATATACGGCCGAATTATCGTAATATTTGGGCGCTCTCGCCTCCACAAATTCGAAGGAGCAGTTCAAGATCCGGACGTTTTTACAGGCCGGGTTATTGAGCGTGATCGTATTGACGCCGCAGATCGGAGCGAACTGGACATGCTCGATCGTAATATTATCGAAGTCGAACAACGCGATGCAAAACTGCCGCCAGTAATAATCCTTCGTGCCGTTCGTATCCCGGCCGGGATCGATGCTGCATGTCGTATTGTTCAAGACGTTCTGGTCGATCCGCAGATGGCTGATGCGGACGTTCGACACTTTGGGCGAGCCTTGAAAGCCCCCGAAAATCGTCCAATAATCGCCCGCATCGTTCTTCACCTTAATTACGGAATTGCTTCCCTCGCCACGCAAATTTACGTTGCTTTTCAGAATGATGCGCTTTGTCTGGAGAAGCGGCGATACGATGTACGTGCCGACCGGAAAATAAACGGTGCCGCCCCCCAGAACCGAAACCGCGTCGATCGTCGCCTGAATGGCCGCCATATCGTCCGCTGCGCCGTCGCCTTTGGCCCCGAACCATTTCACGCTAATCTCGTCCCGGTCCACGATCCGCTTAAACCGGTACCCGCTCACCGTCGAAACGAGCACGAGCCCCGTATTGTCCGCCGTCGTGCTGTCGCTCGGATCATAGTAAAAGAACCCTTCCTGCCCCTGATCCCTCACATAGTACAAAAATCCGTCTCTCGCATCTTTTGCCGCCCGCAATGCCGCTATACTGGAAGGCGTACAGAAATCCATGTTCATCAGATCTCTCGGATGGTTGACCCGGCTTCCGTATACGATGTCGGTCACGGTCTGCGATTCCCCGGCGTAAGCGGACCTCAGTCCGCCTCCGGTCAACAGTCCGCCTGCGGCGGCTACGCCGGCCATGCCGAGCGTGGCTATGACCGAACGGCGGCTGAGCCGCTTCGGCTCGGGCGGAAGGGACGTCTGTTGCGGTACAGATACGGACTCGGACTCGGCGGGTTTGAATTCGGACATCGTTCATATCCTCCTCTAGTACGGCCAGGCTTCTGTCGGCAGGCAGGCTGCAGGCCGTCTGCATGATTTTTGGGTTGGATTCGAATCAAATAAATTAATCGAGGATCGGCGGGGAAAAAATACATTGCGGCTCCATAGGACGGTTCTGATAGAAAGCGATGAAAGATTTCGTTACACAGTCGTTTTTTCGCACTAGCAGCCGCATACGTTCCTTTGTCTTCCCTCCTTGACGATGCGGGGATATGCAGGGTTTATCGATAATCATAGCGTGGAAGACGGAGCAAAATCTTTAGCAGATTAACCGATTTTTTTGCACAATCGTTTGGATTTGCAGTAACTTCATATTTGTTATATTTCATTACTCTCAATGTTCGAATACCACATAACAGAACAACAGCACGCCTGCTTTTCATCACGTCAATCCATGTGTAAAATTAGGGGTGAATTGGTGGTTTCTACCTAACGATGAGGAAGTGAACGTATGCGAAAAAAAGCCGGGATTTTATTAATCCTCGGACTGTTGGCAGGTGCACTGGATGGCCAAACACCGGTACCATCCGCTCTAGCTAGTGACTCCAAGAGTCTGGCGGATTCAGCCGAAACCTTGACGCTGTTCGAGCCGACGGAGCTCTATGACGACCGTTATCAACAAGTCGGAATGATCGCACCCCAGCAAGTTCGTGTGCTGCAGACGTCAAGCATCAGAAGAGGACATGGGGAAGGCTATCGGGTGCCCAGATATTTGATTTCCACCTGGATGGGCAACGCATGGATCGTTCCCGACAACGCACTGAGAGGAAAAGAAGAACCGATGGACGCGTACATCGAGCTCCCCCACGAAGAAACCTTATACAACGATCCGGGGTTATTGTCGCCTAAAGGGAAGATCGGCAAACAAATCGTCAAAGCGATTGCCAGCTGGGACAAACGTTACAAGATCGCGACCCCCGAGGGAGAAGGATGGATCGCACCGAATTGGGCGGCGGTTGGCGTAAAATTGGTTCAGACGGACGTTCAACTGACAGCGCCGACGAGATTATTTCGTTTTCCATACCAGGATGCCGGAGCGAGCGTCAATCCCCAGTTGATGCAGGTTACTGCGGTTTGGCGCGATTGGTATCGGGCCGATTCGTGGCTGGGGCCGGTTTGGTTTCGGCTTCATGAACTGGATGCGGCGGATGCAGATCATCGCATGGAGGTTGGCCTGCGATATCATTATTTCGACGGGAATCAGACGCGATTTCGAGCCTCGGTGCAGCTCGGGCCGAAGTGGCGGGATACGGGAGAGACGATCCCGGTCGGATTCACCGTCTTCTTTTACAACGAAAAGGGCGAACGAATCGGCGCCTCCTCGGGAGCGGCAGTCCGGCTTAAAGGCGGGGAAGCAACGCCGGTCGAGCTGACGGTGGACCGGAACATCCGGACGTTTGCGTATGCTACCGTTCAAGTCGGGATGTTCAATGATCAACCCATAAGCAAGATTCAACCGGACGCCCCGATGGCCGTCGCAGATGATGCGGCTAACCACGATCTGCGATTGGGTTCGATTCAAGTGAGGCGCGATGGCGTGTTCAGCATCGTGACCGGCCAATACGCCTCCAAACTTGCAGGCGAGCGTCAGGTGAAAGCGGAGCTGTCGTTCCTGAACGCGGACGGTACAGCGATAGCTAAGGCTCCGCTGGAATTCGCATTTGATGCATCCTATCCGGGGAACGGCCTCCTTCAACCGTTCGAAGCCGTTGTGCCGGAGGATGTATCGACATATGCATCCGTGAAGCTGAAGGTGCTGGATGTGAGGTAACGGCAAAGCGTGAGCCTGCTTGAACCCTCACCGGGAAACGGTCGTATTTCAAGCAGCCCCTCGTCTGCCTCTACTCTACTCCGCCTGCCGCAGCTCGGCCACCCGCGAAGAGCGCCGCATCCGGGCCAGCGCTTCCGCCGAGGCGACCGCGTCCTGCACGCTGCGCAGCTCCAGCACCCAAGAGCCGGCGAAGCCGTGATCCTGCGCCAGCACCGTCACGGCTTCGAGCGGAACCGAGCCTGCGCCGAACGCCCAGTGATCGTCGCGCACGCCTCCATTGTCGCTCAAATGCAGTCCGACAACGTACGGCATGATGCGCTTGAGCGACAGCAGGCAGAGTCCCGTGCCGGTCAAATGAGCGTGTCCCGCATCGAAAACGACCCGCAGACGCGGTGAATCGACTGAGCGGACGATCCGCTCCAGAAACTTCACGTCCGTACCTAACAGGTTCGGATACGGCGGTACGTTTTCCAGCCCGATCACGACTCCCGAGCCGGCCGTTGCACGCAGCGCTTCCCGGACAAATTCGGCCACCCGCTCTGCAAGCTCCGACTCCCGTTCGGAATCGGCTTGGATCTCCTCCGCTCCGTCCGCTTCCCCGGGATGCAGCACGACATATGCGCATTCCAGCCGCTCCGCGATGCGAAGCGTAGTCAACAGCAGCTCCATCGAGACTTTTCTCGCTTCCTCCTCATACGCAGCCGGGTTCAGACCCGTGATCGGAGCATGGACCGTCCAGCGAACGTCATGCTCCTTCCCAAGCTGCCGAAGCCAGTCGAGCTTTTCCTCCGGCCATTCCAGCAGCTCAATGTGCGCTCCTTCGCCCATAATCTCGATTTCCTTCCATCCATCTCCGATCAAACGAACGACCGCCGCCTCCAAAGACTCCTCCTGCAGCGCATAAGTCGAAACGGCGCATTGACGCAGCGCTTCCATAGGCTCCATCCTCCTCATCTTCGTCTGTTACTTGATCCCCGACTGAATAAAGCTGTTCATAAATTGGCGCTGGAAGAGCAGAAACCCGGCCAGCAGCGGAGCGATGACCATCAGCGTTGCGGCGCTCACTTCCGTCCACTGCGCGCCAGTCTCAAACGATTGGGCGAAAATGGCGAGCCCTACCGTAAGCGGCCGGTTTTCCACGGAATTGGTAATGATGAGCGGCCACAAAAAGTTGTTCCAATGGTAGCTGACGGACACCAGTCCGAAGGCGATGTAAGACGGACGGGCCAGCGGAAAATAAATTTTCCACAGCACCTGCCACTTAGAGCAGCCTTCCATGACGGCGGCTTCGTCCAGCTCCGGCGGGATCGTCTTGAACATCTGGCGCAGCAGGAAAATGCCGAAGGCCGACGCGAAGTAAGGCAGCATAATGCCGAGCTTCGTATCGAGCAGCGACAGTTCCTTCAGGACGTTATAGTTCGGAAAAATCAGCACGTCCGCCGGAATCATAATCTGCACGAGAAACAGCAGAAAGACGAGATTTTGGCCGCGAAAGCGGACCCGGGCAAAAGCAAACGCCGCCATCGTCGCCGTGATCATCTGCACGGCAAACACGCAGACGACGATCAACAGCGTATTTACGTAGTACTGCGCAAATGGCGCAGCCGCCCAGACGTGGGCGAAGTTGTCCAGCGTGAACTCCAGGGACAAACCCGGCTGCAGCGCAAGCTGCTTCGGACGAAAGGCCGTACTAATCACCCAGACGAGTGGAACGAGCCAGACCAAAGCGAGCATATATATGAACGCATGACTTATTTTCAATTTGTTACGCAGCATTTCAACCGCCAACCTTCTTTCACAGGGCATTTCCGCATCAATGGTAATGTATTTTTTTGTCCAGCCCGAAAAATTGCAGCGCCGCCACCAGCAGAAGGACGGCGATCATGACGACCGTTAAGGTCGAGGCCATACCTTGATCCCAGAAGCTGAAAGCCGTTTCGTAAATGTAATAAAGCAGCAGATTGCTCGCGTTGTTCGGTCCGCCCTTCGTCATGATCAGCAAATGATCGACGAGCTTGAACGCATTGGTCAGCGCCACGATGGCGACGAACAAAGTCGTCGGCATGAGCAGCGGGAACGTAATTTTGCGGAACACAGTCCAGCGCCCGACGCCGTCCACCTGCGCCGACTCGTACAAGTCCCGGGAAATATTTTGCAGCCCGGCCAAGTAAAAAATCATAAAATACCCGGCTTCCTTCCAAATCATCATGACGATCATCGCGTACATGACCAGTTCCGGTGTGCCGAGCCAGTTGATGTCGCCCTGCCCGATCCATTGGGTCAGCCTGCTCAGCAGCCCGTACTGCGGCGTATAAATGAACAGCCACACGTTGGCGATGGCGATCATCGGGATCATGGTCGGGTAAAAGAACGCGGTCCGCACAAAGCCTTTGCCGCGAATCGCCTTGTTCGCGAACACTGCCATCAGCAGCGCCAGCGCCATGGATGTCGGCACCGTGCCGAGCGCAAACCACAGATTGTTGGACATGACCTGCCAGAAAAGTTCGTCTTTCATCAGATGCGCATAATTGTCCAGACCGATGAATATCGGCATCGGGCTCGCCAGATCCGCCTGGTAGAAGCTGAGCCGGATCGTCTTGGCGATCGGATAAAACGTAAACAGGAACAAGAACACGAGCGAAGGCAAAAGCAAAAGCCATGCGAATGCGTCCGTTTTCCATTGTAAGTTAAAGTTTTTGCCGCCCAAAAGGAAGCCTCCCCGCGATCGTTAAAATGAAGCCGTGCCGGAGCCCCGGGGCGGCTGCCTGGATTAGCGCATGCCGCCGCCGTTGGTATCCGGATTACTTATTGAAAGGAGCGAGCGCCTTGTCCGCTTCCTCCTGCGCTTTCTTCAAGGCGTCCGCCGGCGTCATCGCGCCTGTCAGCGCCGCCTGCACCTGGTCGCTGAGCGCCTTCATCACTTTGCCGTTGTTGTGCGTGGACAGCTCGGCGGCCGCATACTGCAACTGGTCGCGCGCCACGACGGCGGCTGGGAATTCGGCGGCGTATTTTTTCATCCGCTCGGTCTCGTAGGCGGATTTGCGGACGGCGACATAGCCGGTGTCAATGCTCCATTGGGCCGCACGTTCGGATTCGGTCATGAACTTCACGAACTTCCAAGCCGCTTCCTGCTTTTTCTTGTCGATGTCTTTAAAGATATAGAAGTTGCCGCCGCCTGTCGGACTGCCGAAGCTCTTTTGTTTCGGCAGGAAGCTGACGCCGAAGTCGAACTTGGCGTTCTTCTTCACGTTGGACAGGTTACCCGTCGTATGGTACATCATGGCCGTCTTTCCTTCCAGGAAGTCCGAAGGCACGGTGCCCCACTCGGTTACGCCTTCCGGCATCGCCTTTTCCTTTTTCGCCAAATCCACCCAATACTGCAAGCCTTCCACGTTTTCCGGCGTGTTGAACATGACCTTTTTGCCGTCCTCGGTCATGATGTTTTTGCCGTTTTGCAGCGCGAACGTCTGGAACATCCAGTAGGCGAAGCCGGTAACTGGAATTTCGAGGCCCCACTTGCCGTCTTTGGTCAGCTTTTTGGCGTAGTCCTTCATTTCGTCCCACGTTTGCGGCGGTTTGTTCGGGTCGAGCCCGGCCGCTTTGAACAGGTCCTTGTTGTAATACAGCACGATGGTGCTGCGCTGGAACGGGATGCTGTACGTCTTGCCGCCGGTTTGCGAGTTCGCCAGGAACGCAGGATAAAAGTCCGACAAATACTTGTCGCCGCCTTCTTTGGCGATGAACTCGTCGAGCGGAACGATGGCGTTCATATCGAGCAGGCTGAACAGCTCGGTCGATTGCATCACGGCCACATCCGGCGGATTTTTGCCCTGCACGCCCGCTTGCGTCTTGACGGCGGTATCTGCGTAGCTGCCCGTATAAACCGGCTTGACGGTAATGTTCGGATTTTGCTTCGTAAATTCCTGTGCCATCCCTTCGATGGTGGCGGTCAGCGGTCCCCCGACGGCAATCGGGAAATAGAACGTAAGCTCGACTTTCTCGTCCTTCGTCTCCGCCTTATTCGAAGCGGGGGAAGCGGCAGGCGATTCGGTTTTGGCGCCGCACCCGGCGAGCATCGAAATACAAAGACCCAGACTTACCATTTTTGCAGTTACGGAACGCATCGTTTTCTCTCCTTTGGTGGTTGTATGTAGTACTGTAGCAAACGTGTGTGATGCCCTCGTTAGAGCAATGTAAAGCAAATGTTAAAAATCGGGGCGGAGAGCTTCCAGCAGATCTCCCAGGGAATTCCAAACGTAGTCGGGCCGGATCGGAGACGTGTCCAGATCGGACCTCACCGTCACACCCGTCAGCACCAGAGCCGTACGCATGCCGCTGCCGAGTCCCAGCAGAATGTCCGTATCCAGCCGGTCGCCTACCATCAGGCAGCGCTTCGCCGGAAGACCGCTCCATTCGAGCGCCTTGCGGGCGTAATAGTCCGACGGCTTGCCGATGACGACCTGCGTTTCGGCGCAGCTCGCCGCTTCGATCGCCTTCACCATCGCCCACGTGTCGGGGATGACGTCACCGTCGACCGGACAATACGGGTCGGGATTGGCTGCGATCAACGCAGCGCCGCCGCGCACGGCCTTCATTGCTTGATGCAGCCGGCCGTAGTCGAAATGCATGTCCATCCCGACAAGCACGTGCGTCGCGCGAAGCGGGTCCTCCGTTCGCCTGACGCTCAGCTCGTCCAATTCGCGCATCAGCGCCGGCTCTCCGACGGGATACACGACCGGGTCGTGGAGCTCCGTGAAATATACCGCAGCGGCGTAGGCGGCCGTCACGACCTCGTGCACGTGCGCTTCTAGCCCGAACGCCTGCAGACGGGCCTGACAGTCGCTCCTCGTCCGCGTCGTCGTATTGCTCAAAAACAAAATACTCTTTCCTTTTTCCCGCAGGACGGAGAACGTTTCGGCAGCCGCCGGAAGCAGCCTGTCGCCGAGCATGATCGTTCCATCCAAATCGAAAAAGAAACCTTCCACTTCCCTCAAATCCGGCAAAATCCTGCGCAGCTCCCTTCGTGATGAAAACACAAAAAAACCCTTTATCCAGCAGAAAGAAGCGGCGCGTCGTCATTCAGGCGCTTCCTGCAGCTGCATAAGGGTTTTCTCCTCGTCTCATACCCTTGAATATACAATTGGGACTTTCGACTCTTACTCTAACAGTGTTTTGTCATCGGGATGTTAACGGTTTGTGTAGTTTTTGTAAAGGCGCGACTTCAGGCACGTCGGCGGCTCCCGAACCCGGTCCCCAGAGCTTCCGGCTGCCCATCGATACGGCGCTTGCCCCTGCCTGCAGCGCCATGTCGATCTCCGCGTGATCGTGGATCAGCCCGCCGGCAATGATCGGCATGGAGATGCTCCGGCGAAGTTGGGTGATAACCCGGGGAATGAGGCCGGGCATAATCTCCACGGCGTCCGGCTCGCTCTGCCCGATATTGTGGATGCCATGCTCCAACGCCGACGTATCGATCAGAAACAGCCGCTGAATCGCGGCCAAGCCGTTCTTTTTCGCCTGCTTGACCAAATGGCTCTTCGTCGAAATGATGCCCGTCGGCCGCCAGCGCTCCGCCACGTACTTCATGACGATCGGGTCACTGCCGAGCCCCGCGATAAAATCGACGTGCAGGAACACGTTTTTGCCTGCTTTGAGCGCCGTCTCCACGTACTCTCCAGCCGTGACCAAATCGCCGATCAGCAAAAAGACGACGGGCCATTCGCTGGCGCACGCCGCCTGCAAATCCTCCGCTTTGCGCACCGCGGGTATGATGCGCTTGTCCCCCATGTATTCGTATAATGCCTGCTTCACGTTCTCTGCCCCTTTCCAAACGTCCGTTCTGCGCCATACGCTGACCATCTCTGCGCAGCTCGAGTTCATCTTAGCAAACATTTGTCAGGGCAGTGTTAACGGGTGGGGTGATGGATGGGTAAAGGAGACATAGTCAGCAAGGCATAGGGATTTCTTGCCCATTGGCCGGATCGATTCATGAGTGAGCCCATACGCGAGCGCACTCAGAATTCGTTTCAGAGACATGCGAAAAAATAGAGGAACTGATGTTCTCTATTGTGTTCGAATTGGTCCGCCTGAGCAAAATAGAGGAACTGCGATGACTTAACACCCTCATCTCAGGGAGAATGAATATTTTTCGACACGAATAAGTCACCTTGCTTCCTCTATGTTCTGGGGAACGTTTAAAATCTTGGCTTAGCGCATCCTCGTTCCTTTATTTTCAAGTAGAGTCGAGGGTAATAACTGTCCAGCGATTGTCTGCATTTATCGCCATGGTTCCATTAGTGCGAGAAAAACGCGGGACGGTTATGCCCCGCGTGAGCTTTTCGATTTTTTTGCCTTCGCTTTGTCTTAACTCGCCCGCTCAGGTACGGAGCCGCCGTGCTGCGGTGTCCAGAGATGTGCCTTGTTCATTGACCGGCATCAGCCGGACCTCGAACGTAAATTCGTGCGGCTCCAGCCGGTAAGGCGGAAGCTGTCCCTGTCCGCAGCTTGCGCTTCCGAGCCCGTTGTGCCGGTAGTCGAGGTGCACGGTAATGAAATCCCGCTTGACCAAGTCGGTCGTATGCTTCGCTTGCTCGATGTCTTCCGGCGTATGCCAGTGCGCGCCGAAATCGAACTGCGGCATCCCGGCAGCCAGCAGCCCCGAGCCACTGCCGCTCAGAAATGCGGCCCACCGGACGTCCGAACGGTTGCCGTTTTCTTGAGGATACACGTATGGGAACGCCAGCCCGGCGACGGAGCAGTCATACAGGCCGAACCGGGCTGCTTGCTTGCTGTCCGGGTACGATTCCCCCGGCCCCCGGCCGTACCAAACGACGCGGTCATAGTCGCCCGGCACCTCCATCCGCAGCCCGATGCGCGGAAGCATCTCCGGCGGCTTGCCGTACGGTGTGCCCTGCACCCGGAGCTCGACAAGGCCGTTGCCGTGGACCGTATACGTCCACATGGAGTCGTAGCCCCAGTCGTAGACGGGCGGAGCCGTGCGTATACGCCGGGTGCAGCGCACCGTACCGGAGTCGAGCCGCTCCCAGGCGAACGAACGGGCGTCGTCGCGCGCCAAATGAAGGCACGCCTTGCGCCAGTCCGCCACGACATACATGTCGTTGTCGATCGGCGGCCGCCATAGCGTCAGCGCGGGGCTTCGGCGGAGCAGCGGACGGCCCGCGCCGGTCCACGAGCGGATATCGCCGCGTGCGAGGTCGAAGCGGAGCGCGAAGTCCGCACCGCGCAGGACGAGCTCGCCCGCGCGCTCTTCCGCGAGCAGCGGGTGCGGCGCCGTCGCAGCAGGCTGGGCGCTCAGCCTGGCCGCCGCCCAGCCCGGCAGCTCAAGCTGCGCCCAGGCCACTTCATGGCCGCACGGCGCCCAGCTTGTGTCCGAGGCGAGCACGAAGCGCAGCTCGAGCCGGTACTCCGCGCCGGGCAGCAGGCGCGCCGGTCTGTGCAGCGGAAGCGTCAGCGGCGCTGTGCCGCCCGGCGGCACGTCAGGCAGCGGCGCGCTGCCGCTCGCAAGCGGTGCGCCGTCCACCGAGACGGTCCAGACGAGCTGCAGATGGCTCAGGTCGCGGAAATCGTAGCGGTTACGGATCGTGACCGTCCCTTGCTCGGCATCGAACACTTCTACCGTTACCGGCTCGATAATCTTTTTGTATTCCAGCAGTCCGGGCGAAGGGGTGCGGTCCGGCGTGATCAGCCCGTCGATAACGAAGTTGCCGTTGTTCGGCTCATCGCCGTAATCGCCTCCGTAGGCGTAGTACGTCCGCCCATCCGCGGTTTTGCGGCTGAGGCCGTGGTCGATCCACTCCCATACGAACCCGCCGGCGAGCCGGGGATAGGTGCGGAACGCCTCCTCGTATTCGAGCAGCCCGCCGGGGCCGTTGCCCATCGCATGCGCGTATTCGCACAGCACATGCGGCTTTTCCTCGTCTTCGCGCTGTCCGAAGCCGATCATTTTCTCCACGGTCGAATACATCGTGCTGAATACGTCGCACACCTTCGCTTCGCGGTCACCTTCGTAATGAATAAGCCGCGTCGGATCGGCACTGCGGCACCAGGCGGCCATCGCCTCGTGATTGCAGCCAAAGCCTGATTCGTTGCCGAGCGACCAGAACAGGATGCTCGGATGATTTTTGTCCCGTTCGACCATCCGCCGCATCCGCTCGACATAAGCTTCCTCCCACGCGGAATCGTTGCTCAGCCGGTCGGCATCCCCTACAAGCTCGAAGCCGTGCGTCTCCAGGTCGGTCTCGTCCATGACGTACAGACCGTACCGGTCGCATAAGTCGTAGAACCGTGGATCGTTCGGGTAATGCGCCGTCCGCACCGCGTTGATGTTGTGCCGTTTCATCAGGACGACGTCCTGCTCCATCGTCTCTACCGTGACCGCCCGGCCGCGCTCCGGATGATGATCGTGGCGGTTCACGCCGCGCAGCCGGATCAGCTTTCCGTTTACAAGCAGCCTGCCGCTACGCACCTCCACCCGGCGAAAGCCGACGCACGTCGGCACGGCTTCGAGCGTGTCGCCGTCCGCCGTCTTGAGCGTGAGCAGCAGATCGTACAAAGCGGGCGTTTCTGCCGTCCACGGGCGGACGTCGTTCAGCTGTGCCCGGAAGTGCACCTCCGCTGCGCCGCCATCCTCGCCCCAGCTCTCCACGGAACAAACGCCAGAAGCGGCCTCCGTTCCTTGTTCCCCGTCCATCAGCCGCCACTCCAGCACGACGTTTCCCATCGTCGTCTGCTCTTTAGCGACCTGCACCCGCACATGGAGCAATCCGGTGCGGCCGTCTGCGTCCAGATCGGCGACGACCGTGTAATCTCTTAAATACGTCTTCGGTTGAGCAACCAAGACGACATCGCGAAAAATGCCGCTCAGCCACCACATATCCTGATCCTCCAAATAGCTGCCGTCCGACCATTGGTATACCTGCACCGCCAGCACGTTCTCGCCCTCGCGCACAAACGGGGCGATCGCGAATTCCGATGGCAAGCGGCTGCCTTGACTGTAGCCGACATAGCTGCCGTTCACCCAGACATGAAAAGCGCTGTCCACGCCTTGAAACTGCAAGAACACGTTCCGGGACAGCCAGCCCTCCGGCAGCATAAACGTCCGCCGGTACGTCCCGGTCGGGTTGTCCGCAGGCACTTCGGGCGGACAGACGGGGAACGGATAGTACAAATCCGTATAATGCGGCGCTCCGTATCCGTGAAGCTGCCAATGGCTCGGCACGACGAGCCGATCCCAGCCGCTGTCGTCGAATTCCGGCATGTAGAACGAGGCCGGGGCCTCCTCGGGACGTCCGGCGTAATGAAACGCCCACTCGCCGTTTAGCAGCATGAACCGGTCCGAGCTGCCCCGGCCATATGTCAACGCCGCGTCCGCAGCGCCGTACGGAACGAATGAGGCCCGGGCAGGCAGCCGGTTCCGCTCCAGCACGTTCAAATTTTGCCAATCCCGTCTTGCCAGATGGTCGCTCATGATAAACCTCCTAGTATATGCATCTGATTACTATGTTTTATTGAGCTGTGCGGCAGGGATCAGTGTTGTTTCTTGCGCTGTGGTATAGAACGCAGCTATTTCCTTCCCTGCCGCATTCCTCGCAGCCGTCCGGCTATTTAATCCCCGTCTGCGCGATTCCTTCTACGATGTACCGCTGCGCGCCGAAAAATACGAGCAGCGGCGGCAGGCAGATAATCGACGTCACCGCCATCACGGACGTCATATCGACGCCGTGCACCCCTTTGAACTGGGCGAGCCCGAGCGTCAGCGTATATTTGCTGGAGTCGTTCAGGAAAATCAGCGGTCCAAGGTAATCGTTCCACGTATCGAGCATATTGAACACGCTCACGAGAATCAACGCGGGCAGCATCAGCGGGACGATCACCCGGATGAAAATGCCGAAATCGCTCGCTCCGTCGATTTTCGCCGCCTCCTCCAACTCCGTCGGAATCGTCATAATAAACTGCCGCAGCAGAAAAATATAGAAGGCCGATCCGAACCAGGCCGGGACGATCAAAGGCTTGAGCGTATTAATCCAACCGAGAAAGTTGAATTCCATATACAGCGGAATCATCGTCACGTCCCACGGAATCATCATCGTCGCCAACACGATCAGAAACAGCGCGTCGCGTCCCGGAAACCGGTAGCGCGCAAAGCCGTACGCCACCAGGGAGGAGGAAATCAGCTGCCCGATATTGCACAGAATCGTCACGGTCAACGAATTTTGCAAAAACGTATTGAACGGCTGAATCGTCCAAGCTTTGACGAAGTTGCCCCACTGAATCTCCGAAGGAATCCATTTGGGCGGGTACATGTAGATTTCGTCCGGCGCTTTCACGGCCGTCGTCACGAGCCAGAAGAACGGCATCAGAAACAGCAGCGAGAACAAGACGAGCAGCGCGTACGTGAGCGTTTTTTTCATCTCCGGTCCCTCTCCTTTCCCCAGTCCTTAAGCTGCCTTCCGCAGCCGTTTGCCCGCACGTTTGGCCTTCACTTCGCCCTCGTAGTACACCCACATGCCGGTCGAGCGGAAGACGAGCATCGTCAGCGTCAAGATGATCAGGAACATGATCCACGCATTCGCTGCGGCGTAGCCCATATGAAAATACTTAAAGGCGTTTTCATAAACGTACATCGCGTAAAAATACGTCGAGTTCGACGGCCCCCCGCCGGTCAGCGTCAACGCCAGCGTCAGCTGCTGGAACGCGCCGATGATCGAGGTGACGAGGTTAAACAGCAGCGTCGGGCTGAGCATGGGCAGCGTGATTCGGAAAAATCGGGTGAACACGCCGGCCCCGTCGATGGAAGCTGCCTCATACAGATCTCCCGGGATGTTCTTGAGCCCGGCCAAAAAGATCAGCATCATCGAGCCCTGCGCCCACAGGCTTGCGCCGACCATAGCCGCCAGCGCCCAGCCCGGCTCCCGCAGCCAATCCGGTCCGGTAATGCCGACGAGCGACAAAAAGTAATTCAGGATGCCGTACTCGCCGCTGTATACCCACGCCCAGATCATCGCGAGCGCGACTCCGGAGATGACGGACGGCAAATAAAAGATCGTGCGGAATATGCCGCTTCCTCGTACCTTTTGATTCAGCAGCACAGCAAGCAACAGCGCTACCGACAAATTCAGCGGCACAAAAATCGCGGCGAATTTCAGCGTGACGCCGAGCGACTCCCAGAAAAGCGGGTCGTCCGTGAACATGCGGGTATAATTTTGCAACCCGACAAACGTACGCTCTCCGGCAATCGGCCAATCGTACAAGCTGATCACCAGCGAGAACAGCAGCGGCCCCAGCGTGAAGGAAACGAAACCGATCATCCAGGGAAGGACGAAGAGGTAAGGCGTGAGCCAGCCTCTTCGTTTCAGTCGGATGCCCGGCTTAGCTGCCTGTCGAACGGCGGTCGTATCCATAGGTTCATCCTTCTTCCGTTTTTCGCCTGCCGGCTTTATTTGAAAAATTTCTCCGAGTCCTTGACGGCTTTGTCAAGCGAATCCTTCGCATTCTGGCCGAGCATAATCGTATTGATCGCCGACGTGAGGTTGCGGTTCACTTCGTTCCATTTCGGATTCAGCAGGAACGCCGGCGTGTCGTCGCAAGCCTCCAGCATTTTGTAGAACGATTGGTAGAGCGGGTCTTGGTCGAGCTTTTTCTCGGCCACGACGCTTTTGCGCACCGGCAGGTCGGAGGTCCGCAGCTTGATCGCCTCGTCGGACGCGTAGTATTTGACAAATTCCCAAGCCATTTCCTTGTTCTTGGACGATTTGGAGATTGAGACCGCCGATTCGGCGATGACGCCCTTGAGCTTCTTGCCCGGGAAGGCCGGCATGACGACCGTGCCAACGTCGATTTTGGCCTCTTTGAAGCCGTCCAGCGGCCATACGCCGCTTTCCCACATGGCGATTTTGCCTGCCTTGAAGACGTCGTCTCCGGACTGCTGGTTTTTGCCGCCGACGATGACGGCCGTTTTATCCTTGACGAGGCTGCCGAACATTTGCAGCACTTCGGCCGTTTCATTGCCGTTCATAAACCCTTCGATTGATTTGCCGTCCGGACTGATGAAGCTGCCGCCGTTGCTCCAGATGAAGCCCTGCAGGTCGTACGGATCGTTCTCCGCCCGGACGCCGAAGCCGTACTGCTTCTTGGCGGAGTTCGTCAGCTTCTTGGCCGTTTCCTTGAAGTCGTCCCACGTCCAGCCCGCTTTTGGATACGGCACGTTCGCTTCGTCGAACAGCTTCTTGTTATAGTACATGACACGGGTCGTAAACCCGGCTGGCATGCCGTACGTCTTGCCGCCGATCTTCACGTAGTTGAACAACCCGGGATAAAAATCGTCCGGCTTGAGGCCGGCATCGGCGGACATCATCGCATCCAGCGGTTCGAGGTTCTGGGAGTAGGTCGGAAAATCCCACATATACATCACGTCAGGCGCATTGTTCGCTCCGATCGAAGCGGCCAGCTTCTGGTCGAAGCCGTCCCCGTACGCCTCCACCTGCACCTTGACGCCGGGGTGCTTCGCTTCGAATTGCCGCGCGATCGTCTCCTGGATTTTGAGCAGATCGCCCGTATCCCACGTCGCAAAACGCAGCGTCACCTGCTTGCCCGGTTCGGACGATGGCGTCCCCGCCCCCGCTGCGCCGTTTTGAGGCTCGCTTGCCGGCTTGCCGCACCCGGTGGCCAACAAAGAAGCGGACAATATCGCTGTCGTAACAAGAAGCATCCTTCGTTTCATTTCGAATTCCCCCTGAACGTCTGTTAGTTAACCGCTTACATGCTTATTGTAACGGGAGTAAAGCGCATACAAAACGGAGGGATGTTCGGAAAATCGTGCATCATCGGCTGCACGCACAGCCTCTGCCAGGCAAAGGTGTCTTTTCGTTCGATGCCAGCCGTGTTTTTAGATGACGTTCCTTTCCTCGCGCCGCTCGCTGCGATATTGGCTCGGTGTTTTGCCGGTGCAGCGCTTGAACCATTTGCTGAAATATTTGGCGTCGGGCATGCCGATTTTATCCGCGATCTCTTGAACGGTAATCCCTTGGGCGCCAAGCAGCTCGCAGGCGATTTTCAGCTTCGCCCGGTACGTGAACGAGACGAAGCTTTCGCCGACCGTCTTTTTGAACAGCGTGCTGAAATGGCTGCGGCTCAGTCCCACCTCATGCGCCACTTCGGATACGGACAATTGGGTATCCGTATGCCGGACGATCAGTTGCACCGCTTCCGCAATCGGTGCAGGCCACTGCCCGACGCTGATGCGGTACCGCTTCTCCAGCTCCATCTGCCCGCGGGCTTTGCGCACGGCGTCAATCCATGCCTCGCGTCCGGCCAGCGGCGCCAGCCGGGACCAATGCAGCTCCGGCTGCTCGGCCTTCCGCTCGCTCAGACGACTGTCCCATTCGCGCTGCCCGGCTTCAGGCACAAACAGCAGCAGGTGCCCGTCTCCGAAGGGCAGCACCTCGCAGTGCTCGCCCGGCGCGCAGCCGCGGAGCTCATGCTCCAGCGTCCCACCGCCGCATTTGCCGGGCGCGGAGATCAGATACAGCGCGGTCGGCGCATTCATCCAGCTCCAAGCCCCTTGAAGCAGTAGGTCCAGCTCGGCCGGAAACCGGTCGCCGACGCCGTACAGCCATTCGAGCAGCAGCCCGGAGATCGCGGGCGCGGCGAGCTCGGCGGCGGCGTGCCGTGGAGCCTCGGTGCCGCCCACGATGAACTCCTGACGGAAGGCGGCCAGAAATTCCTCCAGCTCCTCATCGTTAAACGACGTCTTCAGCAAATAGCCGGAAGCGCCCAGCTTGATCCCCTGCTGCGCGTATTCGAAATCGCGGTGGCAGCTAAGCAGCAATATTTTGGTCCGGGGCTCGCATGCTTTCACCTTGCGGGCAAGCTCAATTCCGTCCATCTCGGGCATCACAATGTCGGTGATGACCACATCCGGCCGGTGCTCCAGAAACGCTTCCCAGCCCCGGCTGCCGTTGGGCACGTCCGCGACGACGGTCATCCCGTACTTGTCCCATGGTACCGTCGAGATCAACCCCCGGCGAATGATCACCTCGTCGTCGGCAATCAGCACTTTAATCGGTTTGGCATTCATGCGATCCCCTCCTTGGTTTTGATCGGCAATCGGATAACGATGCGGGTCCCCGCTCCCGGCGCGGACTGAACGGACAGCCCGTAAGCTTCGCCAAAATGCAGCTTGATGCGCTCCTCCACATTGCGCAGGCCGATGCTCCGGCGTTTGCGGACGCCGTCCAGTTGCGGCTGAAGCAACTGTTGACGCGTGCGTTCGCTCATGCCTTTTCCGTCGTCGATCACGGAGACGAGCGCGTCCGCGCCGTCCGCTTCAATGCGCAGCACGATCGTCCCCTCCCCATCCTCAAACGCGTGAAAAAAGACATTTTCCACCAGTGGCTGCAGCGTCATCCGCGGAATGTCCACGGCGGACAGATCGACTCCGGCGGCTTCGATCCGGTAGGCGAACACACTGCCGTACCGCAGCTCCTGCAAATTCAAATAATGATCGATCACCTCAAGCTCCCGCTCCAGCGTAACGACCTCCCGATCCACATTCAGATTGCCATCCAGCACGTTGGTTAAATGATAAATCATTTTGTTGACGTCGGCGGCCCCTGCCAATCTGGCTTTCCATTGAATGGAAGCGAGCGTGTTGATGAGCAAATGCGGGTTAATCTGATGATGCAGCGCGCGGAGCTCGGCTTCTTTTTTCTGGCGTTCGACTTGTTTCACCTCGTGAAACAGCGTTTGAAGCTGCCCCACCATCCGGTTGAAGCTGTGGCCGAGCAGCCCCAGCTCGTCTTCAGACTCCACGTCGATTCGCGTATCGAGCTTCCCGAGACTGACGCGGCGGATCGATTCTTTCATTTTTTTGACCCGCTTCAGCAGCGGGGCCGAGCACATATAGGCCAGCACGAACGCCAGCACAATCGACAAACTGACCGCGGAGAACGTAAAAGTGCGGATCAGCAGCGACGGCTTATAAAATTGCTCGTACGGCGTCCGCACCTCAATCGTCCAGTCCGTCTCGTCCGAATGCTTCGTCCAGACGACATCGTCGTCCCGTTTCGCAAACGAGCCCTGCGTCTGGTAAACGGTTTTGCCGCCGCCGGTGATCGTCAGCTGCGAGCCGATGTCCTCCTCGAATTCGTGAAACAGCCGCAGCAGCTTGTCAGCATTCGTCTCGATCAAAATGCTGCTGTTCTCCAACACCCCCACCTGATTGCGGATGCGGAACAGCAGGCCGATCACTTTTTCCCCAGGAACGCGGGCCGTGTCATTGTAATGCTTCGGCTCGTACAGGTCGAAGCGGTAGCCGTCGGCATCGTTCCGGTACCAAGGCTCCGCCTGAAGCAGATCGAAGCGGATGATCCGTTCGCCGTAATAGTAGCCCGATTTTGTAATCAGGAAAATGCCTTTCATATCCAAAGACTTATGGGCTTTCAAATACTGTTCAAGCTGCTGCTCCTCCTGGAAGCCCTTGTACGTCGTCGGCACCTCTTCGTGCAGCACCGTAAACTTCGGGTCGAGCAAGTACGATAAAATGTCGCTGACCGTGTACTTCATTTGCCCCAAGGTGGAATCGATCTGAAATTGCAGCTGCGAAGCGGAATTTTCCCCGTAGCGGCCGAATTGCTCGTTGATCGTTCCCGACGATTTGTGATACAGCACGTACCCGAGCGTCAGCAGCGGAATCGCCGCGGCAAGCGCAATAAGCAGCACCAGCTTGGTCTGCAGGGTGCTTCGGACACCCCTCGGCAGCTTTCTAAGCAGCATGAATAGCATGGACATCCCCCACAAGCAGTTGTTTTTTGCAATCTCGTAAGCGCTTTCCGTGTTTATTATACCACGCCCCCAAGACCGCCAACATCAAGCGCAGGACCTGCATCCGCCGGAAACTTTACCCTTTGCGGCCGCGTCTCATGAAGCAAAAAGCCGGACTCCAAGGCGGATTCCGGCTGCTGCTGACATTGTCGGGATCACCCCGGCTTTATTTTGTTCAAGACTCGATACCGGCTTCGGCCGGGGCGGTCTTTTTGAGATAAGCCCTCCAAGTGATGCACCACTTCGCCGGGTCATCGAAGCTCGATTCGTCGATCCGGTGCACGGTGCTGTTGTGCGGGGCGCTGCGGACGACGTCCGGCTGCTCGTAGGCTTCCTTGGCGATCTGCTCCAAGGCGTTCACGTATTCGTCCAAGTCTTCCTTGGAATACGACTCGGTCGGCTCCAGCGTGAACGGCTGCGGCACGATGTACGGATGGTGGCTGGTCCAGTAATGGAGACCGAAGTCGCACATGCGGCGCTGCACGTCTTCCGTCGTAATTCCTGTTTCCTTGGTCAGCCGCTCCCAGCTGTAGCGCACCTGCTCCAGCCGTCCGCCCTCCACGTAGGGAGCGCTGGCGCCCGGGATTTTCAGGATGCGGCTGTACAAATAGTTGTTGTTCAGCACCGCCACCTTCGCCGCGTCCAGCAGCCCTTCCGGCCCCAACGCGCGAATCCATGCGTACGAGCGGAGCACCGTCTGGGCCACGCCTTGGAACATGCGGACTTTGCCGATGCTTTGGGCGGGCGAATGGTTCAGCGTGTAGCGGGTTCCGTCCGTTTCGACGAGCGGGCCGGGCAGGAACGGCGTCAGCCGCTCCGTCACGCCGAGCGCTCCCGTCGCCGGGCCGCCGCACATATGGGGGGCGGCGAACGTTTTGTGCAGGTTGAAAAAGCACATGTCAAAGCCCGCTTCCTTCGCCCGGGTAATGCCGAGCAGCCCGTTCGCGTTCGCTTGATCGTAATAGCATATCCCGCCTGCGGCGTGCACGAGATCGGTAAACTCGCGAATCCGTGGGTTAAAGATGCCTGTATCCTCCGGATTGGCAACGACGAAGCCCGCCGTCCGCTCGGAGATTGCCCCCCGCAGCGCTTCCAAATCCGGGAATCCGTCTTTGTCGGGGTATAGCGTAACGATTTTATACCCCTTCACGGCAGCGGTCGCCGCTTGTGATGGGTGGGAAAATATGGTGGTTATGATTTCGTCCCGTTTGTCGCCTTCACCGTTCGCCTCGTGATAGGCCCGCACGATCGATGCCATCGCAAATAGCGCCTGCGTCCCGCTCCCCGGCTGGAACGTGAACCGATCCATGCCCGAAATCTCGCGCATCGCGAGATCTAGGCGGTGGTACACCTCCAGCATCCCCTGCACGGTCGACTCGTCCTGCAGCGGGTGCAGCTCAGTCATTTTCGGATTGCGGATCAGCATTTCGTTGACCCGCGGAATGTATTTCATCGTGCAGGTGCCCTGCCCGATCTCGACGTTAAAATCCGAGCCCAGCGTCTCCTGCGACAGACGCAAGTAATGACGCAGCACCCGGGCTTGCCCGATCTCCGGCAAAGCCGGAGCTTGGCTGCGCAGCATGCCTTTCGGCACGCAGGCTTCGGCGTCCCCCACGGCCGCTGCCACTTCTTCGCTGACGGACGGCGGGATGACGCCCCGCTCGCCCGGCTGATGCAGCTCAAAAATGACCGGTTCGTCCCATTTGGCCTGATGAAATTGACGCAAGTTCCGGTTTCTAGGTATCCGTTTCATAGGTATTCGCATGGCTCCCTTCTGCCCTCGGGCTTACAGGACCGCCTTCAGAGCGGCCGCAAGCGCGTCGATATCTTCTTTCGTATGGATTTCGGTGACGCAGTAGAGCGCGCATTGGCCCCAGGCCGGAAATTCCCCGGACAAATCCTTCCCTCCGAAGATGCCGTGCTCCAGCAGCCGCTTGTTGATGTCGCTCACCGTGCGCCCCGTCCCGTTGAAATCGACGACAAACTCTTTGAACGACGACGCCTGAAACCGAATCCGCACCCCTTCCAGCTCCGCCAGCCTGCCCGCTGCATAGCGTGCCTGCCGGATAATCGTTTCGCCGACCTCGCGCATGCCGTGAGGCCCCATTAAGGCCAGGTAGACGCCTGCCGTGATTCCCCACAGCGCGGTTTGGGTCCCGACCGATTCCTTTCCCTTCTCCCGCTTGGCAAAAGAAGTCCGCTCATAAGCGACGTCCCCGAAGCCGTACTCGCCTTCGACCGCCGTCGGAGCAATGCCGAACAGGCGGGACGGATATTCCATGACGAATTGCTCCTCGTCGCGCGTGGCGATAAAGCCCGCTTGACCGCCGCCGTACTGCATACGGACGCCGAGCGGCTGCAGGTCGCCGCAGACGATGTCCGCGCCGTACCGGGACGGCGGCTCAAGCAGTCCGAGCGAGATCGGATCGACGCCGACGACGAAGAGTGCGCCTGCCGCATGCGCGAGTTCGGCGATTTCGCGGCCCTGCGTCTCGATATGTCCGATGTAGGACGGATTCTCGATATACACGGCGGCCGTATCGGAGGACAGCTTCGCCTGCAGATCCGCCATGTCGAGGAGTCCGGTGCCGGGCACGTAATCGACGAGCACGCAGTCCATCTGCGGGGACAAATAATTGCGGATGACCTGCAGACGTTCGGGATGCATCGTCGCCGGAAGCAGCGCCGTACGGCGGCCGGTGATTCGGCCCGCCATCCGCAGCGCGGTGGAAGCCGCCTGCGCCCAGTCGAACGTCGGCACGTTCACGACGTCCATGTCGACCAGCTCCGCCAGCAGGCTCTGGTACTCGAACAGCGCCTGGAAGCGGCCATGGTCCTCGTAAGGCTCCCCCGCATACGCGGTGACGAACTCCGAGCGCTGGTTGATTTCGTCGCAAACGGCCGGCACGAAATGCTGCCAGCAGCCCGCTCCAAGGAAGCTGACCGTTTCCTTCGCGCTCCGGTTGCGCTCCAGCAGCCGGTCGACATGGCGCTGCAACTCGTACTCGGACAGCGCAGGCTCCACTTTGAGCGGGCCCGTTAGCCGAAGCTCCTTAGGCACCATGCGGTACAGCTCGTCGATATCGGAGACGCCGATTTCGTCAAGCATCGCCTGCTGGACCTCGGGCACGGTGTTCGGGATATACGGATGAGACGTTGTTTTTTTTAGCGTGGCCATGCTCGCAATTCCTCCTTTTTCGTTATGCCAGTCCGCCGCCGTCAACGACAAGCACCGAGCCTGTCACCCACGAAGACATGCCGCTCGCGAGAAACAGAACGGCGTTGGCGATGTCATCCGGCGTGCCGATCCGCTTCAAGGGCCGTTCGAGGGCCGACGCCTGCACGAACGACTGCTCTTCCCGCTGGAGCTGCTTCGCTTCGTCCCGCAGCAGCGGCGTATCCGTATCTCCGGGACAAACGCAGTTGACCCGGATCTGTTGTCCGCCATGGTCGATCGCCATCGCCTTCGTCAAATTGACGATCCCCGCCTTGGCCGCGCAGTAGGCGGCCGCCCGGTCGCCTCCCTTCAGTCCCCAGCCGGACCCGGTGTTGATGATGCTGCCTCCGCCACCTTCGGCCATTAACGGGATAGCATATTTGGAGAGCAGGAAAGCGCCCTTCAGCGAAATATCGACTACGGCGTCCCACTCTTCCTCCGCCATTTCAACGACGGTGCGCCGCCGGATCACCCCGGCGTTATTGAACAAAATATCCAACCGGCCGTATTCCCGGCGTATCGTTTCCACCGCCGCTTCGCAATCGGCCGCAGAGGTTACGTTGCAGCCGACGAAGCGGGCCGCAAGCCCTTCACTCCGAAGCTCTTCTGCGGCTTGGCTACCGACCTTTTCGTTCACGTCGAGGATGATTACGGACGCTCCGTGCCGGGCCAGCTTCCACACCGTAGCGAGTCCGATCCCCGAAGCGCCTCCGGTGACCGCAGCCACTTTTCCATCCAATGCCAGCAATTGTTCTGTCGTTTGCATCTCCCTTGTTCCCCCTTCTCCTCGGACAAGCTCAATTTGATCGACTTACGCCCCGTATTCCCGGGCCAGCAACAGAAAGACGCTGGACGTCCATGTGAACGCCCGGTCCCGCAGCCCGCGCCCTTCGAGCGCGTCGAAGTTTTCGGCCATGCCTGCGGAAGCCGCCATCCGGCAAAAACGCCTCGCAACGTCGGCCGCGAACTGTTCCTCGCCCGCCTCCTTCAGCCCTTCCACGAGCAGCAGCATGACCGGGGCCCAGATCGGCCCCCGCCAATAGCCGTCCGGCGCGTACAGCGGGCTTCGGACGCTTTCGGTGGCGAAGCCGTGCGCCGTCAGAAAGCGCCCTTCCTCCCGCAGCCCTTCGACGAGCTTGCGCAGAATCGGCTCCGGCAGACGCTTGCCCAAAACAACAGGCAAGTACGCCATCAAGCTGTCGCCCTCGTCGGCTCCGGCATGCGTACCGGATTGTACGGCTTGGAAGCGGTCGCCGATCCAAAAGTGCTCGATCATCCGCGTCAACAGCTCCTGCGACCGGCGCTCCCACTGCTCCGCTTCCCCGGCGCATCCCAGTTTGGCCGCCACCGTGGCAAGCGTTTCCATCTGCAAAATAAGAAAGGCGCACAAATCGGGACTCTCCACGGGAATCGCCGCCAAAAAGACCGTACTGTTATCCCACCCGGAGTCGTTGCCGTGATTGTACTGCGGCACGCCGTCGCGGTCGTCGTCGCGGTAATCGAACCACCACTGCGTCCAACGGGACAGCGGCTCGTAAATTTCCGCAAGCCGCTCCGGCGTAACCGCTTCGGAGCGGTTCATCAGCCATCGCAGCGTCCATCCGTGGATCGGCGGCTTGCAGCAGTTCCACAGCGCGTATTTGTCGTTCATGAAATCCGGCAGCATCCCGCTATCGTCCTGCCGGTCAAAGAAGATTGCAAATTGGTCCCAAGCCAAATCGGGATCGGCCGCGGCAAGCGCCATCGCATTGAAGCAGTGATCCCAGCTCCAAATGTTCGTCATCCAGTTTTTGGACATGTACATTGCGCTCCGGGGCAAATAGCCGTCGGCCTGCACGACGCAGGACCAAGTAATATAAGCGGCCAGTTCCTCGGCTTCAGACCAGAGCGCAGCAACAGCAGGCATCCGGCTGCGCCAAGCGGCGTACTCGCTGCGCACCTGCGCAAGCCCTTGTTCGAACGATCCGGGACGCAGCGGGCGCGGAACGGTGCGGTATTCCTCCAGTGTAAGCTCCAGCTTCCCGTCGCCGCCCGGCACCCCGTCGAACGCAAGCCGCTGCGCTTTCACCCCGTCCCAGCGAACGTCCTCGCGAATCGACCCGGCCACAGGGGAAAGCAAAAAGCGTCGTTCCCGCACGAAGCTGTTGAACTCCCAGCCCCACTCCCCAAGCGGAAACGCATAATCGTATACGCCGGGCGCACAGGTTAACCGCACGCCGACACCCTGCGAACGAACGCGTATAAAATCCGGCTCCGGTATGCACCACTCGACTGTCCCTTCCTCCGCTTCAAGCCGCAATAACGTTGGAGAAGCGGAGCAAGTAAAGGGAACGGCGTGGCCATCTGCGAGCAGCTCGATTCGGAACACGGCTCCGATATCGTTATCCCCGCCCCGCACAAGCCTTAAGTACAAACCGGCTTCCCTGTCTGGACGCGCCGGAAGAATCGAAAAGGCAAAATACGAACCGAAACGGCTGAACGGTACGGTATGAAGATCGAACAACATGCGGATTCCGATAGCCCCCTCGTCGTCTGGATAACGGCTCTCGCAGTTAAGAGAGCGTTTACATAAATTATAAATAAAATGCGTTTCCCGCAAAACGGCTTTCTGTTCGCTGCTTCGTGTCTGTTTGCGCGTTTTTCCGCAAGGCGGTCCCTGAAGCACGCCGGGGTGTCATTTTGTTCGCAGCGGATCGTCCGTTTATCCGGTATACGCCCTTCGGCCGCTAGCGGGCGCTTGATGCATCAAAAAAAAGGCCTGAATCCAGCCGGACGCCGGACTCAGGCAATTTATTTTCCAAGCGTTATTTCCCAAAAGCAAGCATCGTCTCCGCAATAATTTCCGCCGCCAGCACCACCTGCTTCAGCTCCACCCATTCGTCCTTCGTGTGCGCTTGCTCGATGGAGCCCGGTCCGAATACGACCGAAGGGATGCCTGCCCGGGCCAGCTTACTCGCATCCGTGCCGTAAGGCACACCGAGTGGGCGCACTTCGCCGATTTTCCCCGCAGCGGCCGAAGCCACAAGCCGCACAATCTCGCTATCGGGGCTCGTATCCATCGCGTAATCCAGCACAAAGGGAGGATGAACAATGACGTTCAGCCCGCCGTCCTCCGCCGCCAGCTGGTCCATCTCCGCCCGGATCTCGCGCCATACTTGCTCGCTATCCTCGCCGGGGATCGTCCGACGATCGATCCGGATCACGCATCGCTCGGGAATCGTATTCGGTGCCACGCCGCCTTGAATTTGCGTCACGGCAAACGTCGGCGGACCGACAAACGGGTGCGCGGCATGACGCAGCCGGGCTTGCATCGCCCCTTCGATATGGGCGACGACCTTCATCATGCCGCTGATCGCGTTGACGCCTTCCTCGGGCTTCGAGGAATGGGCGGAGACGCCGACCGTCTCGATCTCGCAGCGGACGACGCCCTTGTGTGCGATAACCGGCTGAAGACCGGTCGGCTCCCCGACGATGGCGGCGGCATAATCGTGTCCCGCCTCCAGCACGTCCAGCACGCCGAGAAAGTTGACCTCCTCGTCGACAGTCGCCGCCAGATGAACCGACACGGGTGGCTTGACGCCGTTTTCGACGAACCACTCCATAGCGGCCAGCATCGCCGCGAGCGACGCCTTCGTGTCGCAAGCGCCGCGGCCGTAAAGCTTGCCCCCGCGTATTTCCGCGCCGAACGGATCGATGGTCATGTTTGCGGTCTGCACCGTATCCATATGGGCCTCCAGCAGAAGAGCGGGCGCATCGTCGGCAATCCCGGGCAGGATGCCGATCACATTCGGCCGGTCCGGACGCACTTCCCTGCGTTCGGCCTTCAACCCGAGACGCGTCAAGAAAGCCTCGACATAGTCGGCCATCTCCCGCTCCGGCACCCCGCCTTCGAAGCCCGGATTAACGCTCGGAATCCGCACCAAATCCTGCAGCAAACGGGCAACGCGCTGCTCATCTATGATTACCGTCATTTTGCGGCTTCCTCCAATCGCTCGCGTTAATAATTGCAGCCCCGCGCATCGATCTTGATGCGTTCCGTCACGACACCGCTGCGCACGCCGTAAATCGCATCGTTCAAATTCGGAATGACGCACGAATGGTTCGGTATAATGTCGATCCGTTCGCCGATGGACAAGGATACCTTAGCCGGATCGAACCGCAGCATGCCGTGCTCTTCGTTGAGCGCGGCAATCGCAACGTCCGGCTTCCCGACGACGATGCCGAAGCCGTCGCCATGATGCGCCCGGTCGCTCGTTAGCGCCTTCGTTCCCGCATCGATTGTCGCCATGCCCGGCAGCGGCAGGCTGACGACGGTAGCCGCGACCCGCAGTGCGCAATCCGCTACCTCCGCAAGCCCCATTTGGACGGCCGATACATCGTTGAAAATATAGTTGCCTGCCCGCACCTCCGTCACGCCCACGGCGTGCTCGCACATTTTGGCCGTGGGCGTGGAGCCTGAGCTGATCGTGTTGACCGCAAAGCCCGCTTGGCGCAAATCCGTAACGACCCGGCCGAGCGTTTCCGATTCGGCCTGCACCGCAGCGGCGACCGCATCCGGGTCCCCGCTCCGGTAAATCAGCCCGAAATAAGCCATCACGCCTTCGATGTCGATGCCCGGCAGTTCACGGAGCCGCACGGCGAAATCGACAATGTCCTTGCCCGGCTGCCGGCCGCCGCGATGCAGTCCGCCGTCCAGCTCGATCAGGACGGGCATCGGCTTGCCTGATCGGACCCCGACGGCGGAGAGGCCTTGCGCCCCTTCCCAACTGTCGACGGTTATAGCAACCGTAGTCCGGCGGTGCAACCGCTCCAGCCGTTCGAGGTTGCGCTCCCCGATGACGGGAAAGGCGATCAAAATATCGTTCAGGCCTAGTTCGGCAAACGTTTCCGCCTCCGAAAGCTTCGCCACGGTAATGCCGACTGCTCCGGCTGCGAGCTGCATACCCGCGAACCGCAGTGATTTATGGGTTTTGATATGAGGCCGGTGCTTGATCCCGTATTGCGCCAGCTTGTCGGACATTCGCCGGATATTCCGCTCTACCGTGTCGAGATCGACGAACGCATACGGCGTAGCAGGATAAAGCGCTTCAGGTTGATATGTCATGACGATTCACCTCGGATTCCGATTGTGGGGAAGCATACTTGTCCCGGTATTCCTGGGGCGTCAGCCCCGTATGCTTTTTAAATACGTTGATAAACGAATGCGCCCGCTGATAGCCGACGTCCGCCGCGATTTCGTAAATTTTCCCCGGGGTATGGAGCAGCAGATGGGCCGCCTTCTCCATGCGAAGCCGATGGACGTAATCGCTTATGTTCTCGCCGGTTTCGCGCTTGTAAATCTTGGAAATATAGACCGGATGCATATAAACATGCTCGGCTATCGCCGTCAAGGAAACGTCCTCCGCCAGCCGCCGCTCGACGAACTGCCGGACATCGGCGATCAGCTTCGCCCGAGAATGCTTCGTTTCGCTTTCGGTTTCGCAGCGCAGGCTGTTCATGAGCGCCACCGACCAGTCCTGCAGATGCCGGACGGAACGGTACGGCACGCCCTGCAGCAATTGGTCGTAGCCCGGCCCGATCAGCCCGGAGAGCGGCCGGCCGTTCTTGTGCGCATAAGACGCCGCCGCCGAGGCGATGGCGAAATAAGCTTCGAGCAGCAGCTCCTGAATGCAGCCGCTCCTCGTTTGCAGCTCTCCGAAAATAAGCTCGATCCGCTTGTCCGCCGCATCCCATCGGCCAGCCTCAAGCAGCTGCGCGAGCGACGGAAGCTCGTACAGCGATGCGAGGGACCGCAGCTCCGTCCGTTCGGGCAGCCCATCCGCCGCAGTCAAAATCAAGTCCTGCTCGTTCCCGACCCTTCTCCGCAAAGCAGACAACGTACCATCGTACAGCGCTGCCAGATCCCCAGGAAACGTTCCTTCCCGGCTGATGACAATCGTCGCTTCGCCTTTCAAATAGGCGTGGATGGCCTCCTGCAATTGCTCGGCGGCACGTTCGAGCGCCTGCTGCCGCTCCTCCTCCCCTTCGCCGGTAGCTTCCGACGATACCGCGAATACCAGATAATCGTACGTGTCTTTGCCCGCCCAAAGCTGAAAACCCGGCGCGAACAGCTCCCCGGCGATATTACCCACCGCGTATTCCACGAGCGCAAGGCCGCGCGGGTCGTAGCCGAAGAACGGCTTTTCGAGGCGGACGAGCAGCAGCGAAACCGGCTTCCCGAACAAATCGGGCACGCCGAGCATCTCCATTTTATCCCGGAGGTCGGTTTCGAAGTAGCGTTTGCCGAGGAGCAGTTCGCCAAGCAGCGTGCTCCGCAGCTGCGGCAAGTTTTCGCGCAGCGTCCGGGCGATCCGCTCCTGGGAAATTACCGCGTTCCATTCCTCCCGAACCGTCTCAAGCACGCCCGAGACCGTGTCCAGCAGCTCTTCGTCGGTTACCGGCTTCAGCAAATAGCTTGCGGTTCCGTTGGCAATCGCTTCCTTGGCATATTCGAACTCGGCGTACCCCGACAGCAGGATGCATTTCGTTTTGGGCCATTTGTCCCGGATGTGCCAGGAAAGCTCAAGACCGGTCATTCCCGGCATCCGGATATCCGAGATGACGATGTCGATCGCATGCGCATGCAGCAATTCGAGCGCTTCGAACGCCGAATAACCCTTATGCACGGCGGCGATGCCGATTCGCTCCCACGGGACGAGCTCGGCGAGACGTTCCACCACGTGGGCCTCGTCATCCACGATCAATAGCTGCGCCATCCTCCGAATCCCTCCCCCATGTCAACGTGACGCGCAGCCCGCCGAGCGGACTGTGCGAAAGCTTGAGTCCTGCTCCTTCGCCGAAGACGTAGCGCAAGCGCTGGTGCACGTTCCACACCCCGAAGCCCGATGCGGCCTCCTGCGGAAGCGCAAGCTGCTGCTCCATGCCGGCGATCGACTCATCCGTCATGCCGACGCCGTTGTCGTCCACGACGATTCGGCACAAGCCTTCGCTCAGACTTCCGGATACCCGGATGACGGCTTCGCCCGGCTTGTTCTCGATGCCGTGAACGATGGCGTTCTCCACAATCGGCTGCAGCAGCAAGCGAGGGATGGGCAGCTCCAGCATCGTCTCCGGGACATCCAGCTCGCAGCGAAGCCGTCCGAGCCGCAGGTTATGAATGGTCAAGTAATTGGCCACGAGCTTCATTTCTTCGCCAAGCGCCGCCGTCCGGTTTTCCATACGCGTGGTGTAACGGTAATATTCGGCGAGATTGTGCGCCATCGCCACGACCGATCTCGTATCCTCCAGCATCGCGGTATTGACGATAAAGAACAGACTGTTATACAAAAAATGCGGATTGATCTGCGCCTGCAACTGCTTGAGCGTCGCTTCGTGAAGCCGGATTTTCTCGGCGTATACCCGCTGCACCAAATCTTGGATCTGTTCAGCCATCTCGTTAAACCGGTCGATCAGGAAGTCAAACTCGTTGTTCGGCCGGTAACGGATGCGAGCGGACAAGTCTCCCTTCTTGAGCAGCCGCACGCCGTTCAGCAGCTTGCCGATCGGCTTCTGGACGTTGCGGTAAAGCAAATAAGCGGCCAAACAGCTCATGCCTAGCAGCAGGCCGAGCGCTGTGTAGAACAGCAGATTCGTCTTGCGGATCGGCGCCAAAATGCTGTCGACGGGCACGTAATCGACCAGATACCAGTTCAACTGCCTGGACTTGACATAGTACACCGCAACCTGCCGACCGGCGACCGGTGCGACGAAGTGACCGCTTTCCTCCAGCGATTGTCCTTCCAGCATACGAACGATGGCCTGCACGGAGCCGTCGTTCATCGTGGCGCTGCCGATCGGGGCAAAGCCGCTCCGGTACAGAAACGGATCGCCTTTGCCGCCCGTTTTTACCTGATCGAGCATGGCGGAGATGTTGGCAACCGGAAAGCTGACCTGAATCATCGCTTGGATCGCGGATGGATCGGTTGCCCCAAGCGGATCGACGATCTGGCGGGTGAAGCGGGCCCCCGGCGTCCGGGCGTCACCCCGTACAGTCCCGTCGTAAGTCCAACTTTTCAGCGGTGCGAATTTGTCGATATCCTCCGGGTCGTAGGACTTGAATATATTGGAAGATATGACAATCTGGTCTTTGGGCAAATAGACCGTCAAATCGTTCGTCCAGGTGGCGGAAACGCTCTGCAGACTGATTTTCTGCATCAGGCGGGTCTGCTCCTTCAGCTTGTCGTACGGCTTATCCGATCTGCGGTCGACAAATTCGCGCAGGTACGGGTCCGAATTCAGAATAACGGGAAGCATCGCAAGCTGTTCGACCGTCGAATCAAACTGCTGCAGGAAAAAGGACAGCCGGTTGAGACTCGACGACTGAATTTCTTCCCGCACAACGTTCACGCTGACTTGATTGGTGTAAATGTACAGAAAGAGCACGGGCGTGAGCAGCAATGCAATGAGCACTAATACCTTGGTGAAGATCGTTGGCTTTCCCGTCATGATGTCACCGCTCCTTGCGGAATTGTAGTGTGCGCCAGCCATCCGATTCCGAACCATAAACGATAAAAGCGCCGTTCTCCGCCCCGGCCGTTCCCCGCAGATACTACCCTTTCACCGCCCCCGCCGACAGGCCACTGACGATATACCGCTGTGCAAGCAGCGCAATAATCAGCACGGGCAGCGTAATGATGCAGGCTGCGGCCATGAGAGCCCCCCAATTGATTTCGGAGTAGGACATGAAGTTGTAGACGGCGACGGGAAGCGTTTTCGTGCGGTCGCCAGCCAAAATGATCGAGAACATAAAATTGTTCCATGAAAAAATAAAGGATAGCAGCGAAGAGGTAATAATGCCAGGCCCCGAGATCGGAAGCACGACGCGCCGGAATACTTGGGAACGGGTGCAGCCGTCGATCAGCCCGGCCTCCTCGATTTCGGTCGGAAGCCCCTCAAAGAATGATATCATGATCCAGATGATAAAGGGCAGTCCTACCAGCATATGGCTTAAAATGAGCGACGTAAAGCTGTCGACGAGCCCCAGCTTCGAAAAAATGATAAACCACGGAATCAAAAACGTAATGCCGGGAATGATCCGAGCGACAAGAATGACAAGGCCGAGGCCCTGCAGGCGGTAGCGGGCGATGGCGTAAGCTGCAGGCAGTCCCAGAAGAAGCGAGCCGATCGTCGAGCCCGCCGCAACGAAGAAGCTGTTCCAGATAAAGATTAGGAAATCGTATTGACCGAATACGCTTGCATAATTTTTGCCGGTAGGCTCGAATACGAAAAATTGGCCGGTCGACATGATCTGCGACTGCGTCTTGAAGGAAGCGAGCAGCATCCAGATGAACGGGAACGAGAACACGAGCACGACGAGCAGCGTCAGTCCCGACAAGATGGCGTTGGTGATCTTTTGTTTTTTCTTTTTCATGTCGCTCCCTCCAAACGTTTGCGGAACCAGATCATCAGCAGCGTGAATCCCATCACAAGCGCGAAAAATACGACCAGCAGCGACGAGGCCAGTCCGAGCTTGAAGTACTGAAAGCCGAGCGTATAGCCGTAAATGTTCAGCGTCTCGGATTTCATGTTCGGGCCGCCCTGCGTCGTGGAGTAAATGATGTCGAACGTTTTGAGCACGTCGATCAGACGCAGCATAAAGGCGACCATAATCGTCGGGCGCAGCATCGGCAGCGTGAGATGAACGAATTTTTGCCAGGGCGTCGCCCCGTCCACATCGGCGGCTTCATAAGGCTCCGACGGGAGCGTCGACAGCCCGGCCATCACGATGAGCGCGATCATCGGCGTCCATTCCCAGACGTCGATCACGATGAGCGAAGGAATCGCCTGCGTCGGCGAAGCGATCCAGAGCTGCGGCTCCAGGCCGAACGCCTTGAGCACATGGTTGGCGAGGCCGATGGAAGGCTCGTAAATCAGCACCCAGACGAGTCCCATCGCGACGGGCGTTGCCACCATCGGCAGCAGAAATAACGTTTTGACGAAATTTTTGCCGCGAAAATCGCGGTACAGCAGCATGGCGATCGCGACGCCGAGCACCGTTTCCAAAATCAGCGCCCCGGCCGAGAACACGAACGTATTTTGGACCGCCTGCCAGAACCGGGAGTCGGAAAGCAGCGTCGTATAATTGGCAAGTCCCACCCATTTCGGCGGCGTCGCCGACGACATGCTCCATTCGTAGAAGCTGATGCGGAATGTGTACAAAATAGGGAAAACCATCATCAGCAGGACGAACAAAACGGCGGGCATCGTGTAAATCCATTTCAGGTTCCGGTCGAACCAGTTCGTCGGCATATGCATCATCTCCTCCGCTTCGACTTGTCATGCAAAAGGATGCGCCCGCCAAATGGGCGCATCCTCCATTCCGCACGCTTATTTTCCTCTCTCCTTGTCGATCAGGGCTTGAAACTCCTTGTTCGCCTGCTCGGCGGCGGCTTTGATGTCTTCGCCGGTAATCGCCTTCTGAACGATGGCCCCGATAATGTCCCGCGCCTCGCTGACCTTGTCGACGGACGGTACGGAATGGTCGACGCCTCCCTTTTGTGTTTCCTTGGTCACTTCGGCAAGCTCTTTCGGGAAGGCGGTGATACCTTCCGGACTGTTCCATACCGACATGCGCGCCCCCGGATTTCCTTTTTTCTGGGTGGCTGTCACGGTCTCCTTGCTGGTCGCCCATTGGATGAAGGCCCATGCAGCGTCTTTTTTCTTGGATTTGGCATTCATCGCGAGGCTCCAGGAAGTAACGTTGAACGGCTTCGAACCTTCCTTGCCCGCCGGGAAGCTGGCGAAGCCGACCTTGTCGGCGACCTTCGATTTTTCCGGATCGGTCGTATTCTTGAAGAGCGAATTCGCGTCCGCGAAGAACGCGGCCTTGCCCTGCGCGAACACGCCGATCGCTTGCGGCCACGACATGTTGAGCACTCCGGGAGGGCCGAAGTCTTTCAGCAGCGTGGCATAGGTGGTCATGCCTTTGATCGCTTCCGGCGTGTTGACGGTCGCCTTGTCGCCGTTCATAAAGTCGCCGCCTTCGGAGTACATGAACGACGAGATTTGCGAGACTAGCGGAGAACGCTGCCCTCGGGCGGCGAAGCCGTACAATTCGTTCTTCGGATCGTGAAGCTTCTTGGCGGCGGCGAGCAGCTCGTCCATCGTTTTCGGAACGGGGATGCCCGCTTTTTCCAGCAGGTCCTTGCGGTAGTACAAGATGTGCTGCTCCGTTATAATCGGGATGCCGTACTGCTTTCCGTTCACCGTATTGGAGCTGACGGACGCTTTGGAGAAGTCGGTGAAATCGTAGGCGGCATCCTTTTTCAGGTAATCGTCAAGCGGGGCAATCCAGTCGTTCTTGACGAACATCCGCGCTTGCTGAAGCGGGCTCATCATGAATACGTCCGGCGTCTCCGACGCAGCCGTCAGCTGCACGGTCAGCTTTTGCGCCAGTTGGTCCTCGAAAAAGCTCTGCACGTCCACCTTCATCCCCGTGCTCGCTTCGAATTGCGGAAGCAGCTCCTTGATCGCGTCTCCCCAAGGATGGTTGGCGGTGACGATCGACAGCTTTTGCCCTGCGAAAGGCTTGTCCGCATTTTGTCCCGGCTTGCTTTCGCCCGGCTTCGCCTCGCCACCGCAGGCGGCAAGCAGACCCGCCGACAGGACGGAGACAAGTCCGGTTTTCAGCGCGCGATTCATGGTTTGGTTCATGATATTTCGACCTCCCTTATAATGTACATGGCGGCGGGATTCGTTCGAAAGCGCTATCATAATAAGTTGTTCCCGCTATAGCTCAAGCCTAAACGATTTCACGCAATGTTGAAATAACGCAGATTAAGCATTCATAACGCAGGTTCAACAAGTTGCCGCAACAAAAATAGAGCAAGCCGGCCGCTCGCTCCAGGTTCAGCACGATCTTACTTTTTAGTCTTCCGCCATAAGAATCTCGATGTCCTTCTCTCTCAGCTGATCGATCCAGTCGGCCGGACATTCCCTGTCGGTGATAATCATCGAAATATCTTGCAGCGCCGCGATGTTGGCGAATGTCGTTTTGCCGAATTTCGAATGATCGGCCAATACGATCGATTCTTCGGCCCGCTCGATCATTTTGCGTGAGACGCTCGCTTCGTTCAAATCATAGTCCGTAATCCCTTCGACGAGCGAAATTCCGCCAACGGAAATGAACGCTTTGTGTACTTTGAACTGCTGAAGCATCGCTTCGGTCAGCGTTCCCCCGACGGATTGCTGATTCACGTTGACCGCGCCGCCGGCAAAAATAATTCGGCCCTTGAACAGCTCCATCGCTAGCAGCAGCACCGGTACGGAAT
Organism: Paenibacillus tyrphae; assembly: GCF_027925525.1. Taxonomy (GTDB): domain Bacteria; phylum Bacillota; class Bacilli; order Paenibacillales; family NBRC-103111; genus Paenibacillus_G; species Paenibacillus_G tyrfis_B. Next base: position 218,677 of record NZ_BSDJ01000012.1, read on the forward strand.
GGGTCACGACGGTTACGTCGGGCCGGTTCTGCAAATAACGGACGATCTCCATCGTCGTCGTTCCGTTGTCGATCATGATCGTTTCGCCTTCTTTGATCAGCGAAGCCGCCAGCTTACCGATGGACGTCTTGGCGCCGTTGTTCATTTGCTCCCGCTGGATGAACGGCGGCTCCCAGCTATCCATGCGGGCTTTGACCGCACCGCCGTACACTTTTTTGAGCAGGCCTTCCTTCTCCAGCCTGTCCAGATCCCGCCGGATCGTTTCCGGCGACACGTTCAACTGCTCGGCCAGCGCATGCACCTGCACTTTTTCGTCCTGCAGCAGCTGCCCCATAATTGTTTTTTTGCGTTCCTCGAACGTTAATGACACCGCCGCCCCGCCCTTCTTTGATTTATGCTTATTGTTGAATGTTTGTGTTGTTTATTGTTTTATGGTAGCGTGCCGCTAGTGGGATGTCAAACGGTAAGAACGGCCGAGCATATCGAACTGCCGGTCAATGGAGCCCGGTGGCGGCTCACTTCTCCGGGTTATACATGCGAAGCGTGCTGCGGTAGGCCCGTTTCATTCGGTCCAACTGCCCGGCAAAAAAGGGCTCGGGCTTGGCGAGGGCCTGCCGAAGCGGCACAATCCGGCACATCTTTTGCCGGCCATTCCTCGCAATGCATACCCACGTCGGGACGTACTCCACTCCTGTGAGCCGGACGGAACCGCGGGATGTTTTGCGGATTTTGATACGGACGATCAACCCGGTTAAGGCGGCATCCTTGCCGTGTAACCGGGTGGAAATAAAGTTGCCCAGCGAATAGATCGCGAACCGGTCTCGCGTCCGGCCGTCGATGTCTTTCACCGTGCGGCACACGGCCGGTTGAAGAACATGCGGATGCGATCCAAGCACCACATCGGCCCCCTGACGAAACAAAAACCGGACCAGCTCTTTCTGGGGAGCAGCCGGACTTTGATGATATTCGTAGCCGCAATGCACGTACACAATAATAAAATCCGAGACGGCCCGCAACCGTTCCAGGTCCTTCTCTATGCTTGTACGCACAATCTTCTTGACGCCGGCCGGCTGGCTCTTCGGAACCGGTATCCCGTTCGTATCTCGCGTATAGGCTAAAATGCCGATACGAACCCCTTCGACCTCTTGAACAAAGAGCGATCGGGATTCTTGCCGGTTCCGGTACGTTCCGACGTGGGCGATCCCGTTCTTGTCGAGCACTTCGAGCGTCCGTCTGAGCCCGTGGAGGCCATAGTCCATGCAATGGTTATTTGCCGTAGCAAGCACATTGAAGCCGGCCGCCTTCAGCGCGGAGGCGAAGGCATCCGGACAATTGAAGGACGGACAGCCGTTCTTCGGATTGCGCCTTGTCTTCGTGTAGCCGTCGTCCGGTCCCCCAGCGAAGGTGGTCTCGAGATTGCCGATCGTCAGATGCGCATCCTGCAGAAAGCGGGCAACCGGTTCAAACGCCTGCCCGAAGTCATAAAGTCCCCTTTTATGGCCGGTGGAGTCCCTTTGTCCGTCTCCTGTGCGCATCAGCCGAACCAGCAGCGGCTTCATCAATATATCGCCAACAGCGGCAATGATAATCTCGCGCGACATGCAATCGTCCTCACTATAACTGGGCTTATTATTCTCCATTCACTATATGCAATGCCTCCGGATTGGTTCAGCCGATACAACACGCGATCATTCGCTTTCCGGCCTCTTCGATGCCAGAAACTCCTCATTCACGATATTGCGCGGATTTCCGCTTATATATCCTCGGATGTTATCCAGCAATTCCTTCATATTGGCTTCCCGGGCGGTATCCGTATACCACGCCGTACCGGGCGTAAATACAACGTTATCGAGCTTATACAAGGGGTTGCCAGCCACCTGCGCCAGGTCATCAAGGCCCGCACCGGCGATTTTTCCGTCCCGAAGCAGGGTGAACAACGCTTCCTCGTCCACCAGACCGCCCCGGCTCGTGTTGATGAACAGGGCCGTCCTTTTCATCGAAGACAGCAGTTCCGAGGTGATCATGCCTTTCGTCCTGGCATGGAACGGCACATGCAGCGAGATGACGTCGCTTCGGCGCATCACCTCATGGATATCCGCCGGTTCCACTCCCGGGACGGTCCTTCCGGACCGGTTCGCGCCGATCACTTGCATCCTGAAGCCTCGAGCGATCCGTGCCACCGCCTGCCCGATCCGGCCCGTGCCGATCAGCCCTAACGTTCGGCCTGCCAGTTCGCCTGCAAGGAAAGGGCCGTATACATGGCTTTCTCCCTGCCGAACAAGGCGATCCGCCCGGATGATGCGCCGATTGACCGCGAGCAGGAGCGCAAACACATGCTCCGCCACCGCTTGCGCCGAATAGGTCGGACAGTTCGACACGGAAATTCCAGCAGCTCCTGCAGCCTCGATATCGACCAGATCGTATCCGGTCATGACAAGGGCGATATGTTTCAGCCTCTGCAGCTTCCCGAACGCCAATTCCCGAAGCCGCGTCCATTCCACAATCGCAATGTCCGCTTTTGACAATCGTAGAACGGCAGTCGTTACGTCCGGCCGGTCGTAATAAACTTCAAATTCTCCGAGCTTTTCCATCTCCCGCACGAAATTGTCCGGCAGGTAAGTCGGTTGATCCAGATAAATGATTCTCATGTCGTATCCATCCCGTTCGTCATGAATGCCGATTGCAAAATTTTGCAGGCCTCGGCGAACATATCTGGACATCGGGCAAGCGCGATCCGGATATATCGCTCCCCCTGTCCGTGGTCGTGCCAGTAGAAATGGTCCCCCGGCAAAATCCCGAGTCCCAGCCGCTGCAGACGGTCCACCATATCCAAGCTGCGGATGTTGGGGTCGGTTATGCGAAGCCATTCGACGCTGATCGTCGAAGCCGGATTGTTCAAGAGAAGCCCGGAGGAGCGAATAGCTTCCCGCAGCGTCTTGCGGTTCCGGTCAATCGTATCCCATACGACGGACTGCAATCCGTGCCGCACGGTATCCTTCAAATATTCGATCAGCAGCTGCAGGATAAATGGCGAAACGTTCAGCAAAATATCGTTGTGAAGCTCAAGCACGTCATCGGCCAAATCTTCGCTCATCGCCAGAATGCTGCATTTTAGATCTTGAGTCGGCCACGTCTTCCCCGTATCCTCCACCATCAAATAGCTGATGTTTGACCTCTCCAGCAGCTCGTACTGATCCCATAAAGGCTTTCTTGAAAAAAATCGGAACGTGCAGTCAACGATAAGCAGCTTGCCGTAATCACCACACAGCGCAACAAGCCTTTCCCATTGTTCCCGCGACAGCTCGAAGCCCGTCGGGTTGTTGGGAAGCGTAACGAACACCGCATCGGCGGCTAGTCCGGCAAACGTCTCTTCCATCCGGTCGAGCCTGAGCTCCTCCTCATGCAGCGGTGTCAAAGCTACGTTTCTTCGCTGCAGCAGCGTCGCCAGATTGTCGAAGCAGGGATGCAGCAGCGCGGTCGTCAGCCCCCGCGAAGCCAAAAAAGTAGCGATCAAATCGGTTGATAGCGAAGCCGAATAACAGAACAGCGTCCGGGTAAGTCCGGCGGCGGTCTGCTGTCCGGCCAAGGTGTAGAACAGACGGCGAAATTCGTCCTCCAACTCCGCCTGCCTTGCCGCTTCGGCCTGATCGAACAAGTCGGGCAGCCGCCCGATAATTTGGCGCTGCGTATCCGTTTGGGGCTGATGGGCATGGCCATCGGCTACGTTAAACAGCTGATTGATGCCGATCGATTCATACCTCGTCAGATTCGGCATCCGCATTAATGATTTCACTTGTCTCACTCTCCACTTGTAGAATCAAGGGTTAGTCATCTTACACCATATGGGTAATCCCCTGCTGCCGGACTCGTACAAACGCCCATTTTTCCCCATATACCCACTCCATCCGTTTACGCCCGGCGTAGACTAAAGCATACATTCGCTGTGAAAAGGTGGGATTTGCATGCCGGTTCGGAACATTCCCGTCATCGCGGTGACAGGCAGTGCGGGAAAAACGACCACGAAAGAAATGATCGCTTCCATCCTGCGAAGACGTTGGACCATCTTCAAATCGGCGTCGAACTGGAATTTGCCGCCGAGCACGCGCAAGTACACCAAGCAGATTCGTGCCCGGCACAAGGCGGCCGTCCTTGAATTCGGGATGCTCCGCAAAGGGCATATCCGCGAGCATTGCCGCTTGATCAAACCGGGCTACAGCGTGATTACCAACGTCGGAACGGCGCATATCGGCAATGTCGGACACCGGGTCCAAGGCATCGCGGCCGCGAAATCGGAACTGATCCGGCATATGCGGAAGACCGGAACGCTTGTCCTGAATGCGGATAACGCGAATTCCAAGCTGCTGTCCGTCAAAGGATTTCAAGGGAAGCTGCTGAAGGTCGGCATCCGCAACAAAGCCCATTACAAGGCGCACGGCATCCGGTTCTTGGGCCGGGGGGTTACCTTCCGAGTTCGGCTGAACGGGAAAGAGGAGCGATTTTTCATCCCGTGTTTGGGGGTCCATAACGTGTACAATGCGCTGAATGCGATCGCGATTACGCACAGCTTGGGATTCACGGCGGGCGAAATCCGCAAGGGGTTGGCGAAGTATCCGATTCCGTACCGCCGATTGGTCCGAACGGAGCTGCCGAGGCAACTCACCTTGATCGACGATACGTTCAGCTCCAATCCCGATGCGACCAAGGCCGCCCTCGACACGCTCGCCTCAGTAAGCCGAAAGCACAAAATCGCCATCATCGGCTATATGAAGGACATGGGAAAATACGCCATCCGAGGTCACGATGAGGTTGGAAAATATGCCGCTCAAAAAAGACTCACCCGGCTCTACACGGTCGGAAAGCTCGCGCGGCACATCGCGGCGGGCGCCAAAAAAGCGGGCTTCCCTGCAACCCGCATCCGCAGCTTCGCATCCAGACATCAGCTTCATCGAGCGCTTGCCGGGACGATCAAGCCGGATACCGCAATCCTGGTCAAGGGCACCCACTTATTAAAGCTGGAGAAAACCGTTTCCTTCCTGAAACGCAGCTTATCCGGCAAGCGGTCATAAAGGCAGCTCCAGCAAGTCCCGGTGCCCGGGACACTTTTTTTGTAAAAAAAACTAAAATTTTTTATTGGCCCGCCGATATTATAATAGTTAAAACTGAAAACATTTGGAAAGTTTTCGACATCAAGGAAAGGTCAAGGGCTTTAAAATGAATATTTGGGAATTACTAGGAATTCCTCCTACGCTTGAAGTCAGCGCCATTAAACGCGCCTACGCCACGAAGCTAAAGCTCTACCATCCCGAAGACGATCCGGACGGCTTCCAACGTTTGCGGGAAGCGTATGAACAAGCGTTAAATGAAGCGAAATATCTCAAGGAAGCGCAGCAGCCGGTGCGCTCCGACTCCGTGGGGCCGGCGAGCGATAAGCGTGACCAGCCGCCTCAACCTGACGCATCGAACCGCGAACCCGCTCCATGGGTTGATTCCGATCCCGCAGCTCCCTCTCCCTCATTTGTCGAAGAGACGATGAAGCGGATCGAAGCTTTATACGCCAAGCTGCCGACGCGGATCGACGTAGGCTTATGGAACGAACTGTTTGCTCAAGAAGAGCTTTGGGATATGAATGTAAAGGCCGCTTTGCATGAACGGCTGTTAGCGTTTCTGGCCGAGCATAGCCATCTGCCCAAGCCGATTTGGGCGCTGCTGGACGATCACTTCTTATGGACAAGCCAAGAAAGGGAATTAACTAAACGCTACCCGGAAAGTTTCGTCGATTATTTGTTGATGGAAATTACCAAGCCTTGGGAACTACGCTACGAGTTTATTCCCGAAACGATTGATTATGACGCGTTTATCGGATACCGGAACGCGGCCCAGCATGCGCTGATGCACAACAATCTGACGTCTGCCAGGCCGTATCTGGCTGCGGCCCGGGATTTGTTTGCGGATGACCCGGACCTGCTCAGATTGACCGGCGACTTTTACGTACGCATAGGCGACTTGGAGCAAGCGCTCCAGGCATACAGTCGCTTGATTGAACTCCATCCCGCAGATCTCGACGGATTTATTCACCGTGCCGCCCTGTCGCTGGAAGCAGGGAATCTAAGACAGGCGTTCTCCGACTACCAGCATGTTTTGTCGCACATGCCTGACGATCTGCAAGCTCTCAGCGGACTGGCACGCTGTTACATAGCCTATGACAAGTTAGCCGAAGCCAAGTCGCTGCTCGAGCTCATCATCGCTCAGTATCCGTTCGACCTCGATTCGCGCATCCGGCTAATGGATGTGAACAAGCAGTTGGCCGGCAAAATACGCACGGACTTGATCCTTTCGCCCGAACAGGCCGAGCTGCAATTTGCGCTGGCCCAAATTTATTTTGATTTGGAACAGTTTGACCCCTGCTGCAAGGTGTTTGACATCATTCAGACTTTGACCGCATTGAACTCCGACATGTATTTGCTGTGGGCTCGTGCGTCATTTAAACGGCGATTGAAGAACAAGGCCTTCGAATTATTCGAAAAAGCATGGAGCGCAGCGCAGAACGAAGGCGTCAACGGCTACGAAATCCTCGTTCATCGAGGTATAGCTTACCTGAAAGCGAAGAACACGAAGCTTGCGGTCCGCGACCTGTCTGACGCACTGCGGATGAACGAGTATAATGCTGTCGTTCTCGGTCATTTGGCGAGCATCTTCCTGAAGGAGAAGCAGTGGCAGGAAGGGATCGGGTTTGCCGATCGCGCCATCGCCATCGATCCGTCCAACTGGCATTATTATTCCGTCAGAGGCCTCTGCCACTATCATTTGAATAACAATAGGGAAGCTCTCAACGACCATGCCGTGGTGGTGGAGCATGAATATGATTTTGACGAAGCGTGGTTCCGGAAAGGGATGCTGCATTTGCGTCTGGGCCAATATCCCGAAGCGATTACATGCTTTGAGACCGAGATGGCTTGGAATCATGAGGAGGATTCCTACTATTATGTGGCCGGCGCATGTTTTCTGAATCGCGATTACAAGGCCGCTCTTGAGGCAATCCGTAAATACAAACGTGCTCATCCCGACGATGCAATCGGATATATGATCGAGGGCGATATTTACCGTGCTATGGGCGATGAGGCCAAGGCGAAGGAAATCTATTTCGAGGCGGCGGAATTGTTTAAGGACGATTATTATCCGACCCAATTGGCGCTGTATTACCTTCTGAAGGAATGGAAAGTGGTGACAGGCAAGCAAATGACTGCCTTTATCCGCCGTCTTGCCGCTGGCTGGCCGAACGATACATGGGTGCAGCTTGAACGCCTCAAGTTTATGATCAACACGGATTTATGGGAACATGTCCCCGAACTGGTGAAAACTTATTTTGCGAATTGCAGCGACGACCCTTCTTATGATTCCTTGATTTGGCTGTACTCCGGGGTGGCTTATTACCACGAGGGAAACTACGCGGAAAGCATCGAGAGCTTGACACGCGCGCATGAGCTTGGAGAAAGAAAAAGCGTCAGCATTTACTTAAGCATGGCGCACGTCAAGCTGGAACGGATGGCGGAAGCGTTGTCCTACGCCCTGCAGGCTTGTCAGGAAGATCCGGATAACGAGGAGTACCGGTTGTTTTATAACCGGCTTCAAGATCAGACGGATAAAAAGTCGCTTTGGGGGCTCTTCGGCATCAAAAAGAAGTTCCGCATTCCTAAGACGCTTTTCCTGAAGCATCAGGATGTGGGCGACGTGCACGCCTTGCATTTTATGCTGGATGAAGATGAGGATGGGGATGAAGAAGATGAATAGAGATCGTCAAAGCGAATCCAATCTGACCGAACTATGGAGTATCTCGTTATGCGCCGTGTTATACAAAATGAACGGGCTCGACCCCGGAGACGACGACGAATGGGAGTCCGCAAAAAATATCGAAATGCATAAGCAGTCTTTTCAACGGGATTGGGGGATCGAGAGCGCGGAAGATTTAAGGAGAAATCTTGAGTGGCTGGCCGAAGAGGGGCATCGCGAGTCGTTCAATCAGATCCGGTCCTTTCTGTCCGCCTTGTCTGAAGCCGAACAAACGAAATATATCGAATCGATCCCGAAAACGACGGACAGGTACCGAAAGCATCAAATTGTAAAAGCGTATATGAACCGGCTCCCGGCTGCGGGGATCGCCGCTTGGGACTTGGGCAGATATGCGTATTTGAGCCGAAAAGGCGCTGTCATGGGCTACATCTCGCAGGAACAATCGCTGGAGCTTGTGAAACCGATCATTGCCGCTGCCCAGCAATCGTATTCCGGCTGGCGCGAGTACGGAACCGGCTATTTGGCCGGAAGGCAATTTTGGTGGGCGCAGCCCACGGCGGCAAGCGCCCAGAAAATGGCGGGCTATGTCCGCAGCCTGCTCCTGAATGCCGACAGCCTGTGGAACCGGCTGGAGTGGGAGATGCCGCTCGAAGAGACTGCCGGGCAGCCGGCAAGCCCATTGGCCTAACGCACCTCGAATTTTCCATCCGCGATCCAAGGCCGGACGCCATCGTCCGGGAGCTTGTTGAGAAAGTGGTGAATTGAAGTAATAGAGGTGTACGAGGGGGTGGGGTATCTACTTCCGATCGCTGTTGTCAGCGGGAAATTTTAATTGAAGCCGCTTAACAGCGGGTATTTCCCGCAGACAAAGGCGAGCGCTATCGCTTCTCCAGTAGATACCCCACCTCCGTATACATCTCTTTTTTCGTAAAAAACCCACTTTCTCAACAGCCTGGCCGGGCGCCATCGTCCGGCTTCTTCGCCCGCGCATGCAAAAAAACCGCCTTGCCACAGCAAGCCGGTATCATAAGCGGTAGGTCGAAGGGTAATCGCGGTCTTCCGTATGCCAGCCCCCATTCATGACATAATAGAACGTTCCATGAACGATCAGAATAACCACGCCGAACAGTAGGCAGAACGGCACGGACTGCCCGTTCAAGCTTTCCCCGATGAGACTCCAGAGCGCTTTCGCGTCGGTCAGCGCATCCCAGCTGTTCAGCCGGTATTCGCGTCCGAGCAAGATCCCGTAGCCCCCCAGCATGGACACCGCAACCACAAACAGCCACGAAACGGCGCCCCCAAACCTCTTCATGACCTGATACTGAACCAAATAGGCAGAGCCGAAGCCAAGCAAAAATCCGTTCCATGAGATCAGCAGCATCACCAGAAAATCATACCAGTAGCGGAACGTCCACCGGCCGGCCTCGACATACCAAGCTTTCTGAAGCGTTAAATGGATCAGATCCGTAACGATATAGGGCGCATTCGGGAAAAACAGCAGCCAAGCCGCTCCCAGTACGGTGACGACGGCGGAACGAACCCATCCGGGAGCCAGCCGCTTTCCGAGCTCCGCCACGGCGACGGCAAGCAGCAGCGGAATCCAGGCCAGGAACAAATTCCACAAGAGGAAGTCGAAATACGTCTTGTTGCGGAACGCATAATAAAGCGCCGTGCAAATCAGAGACAACAGTCCCATGGAGAGGACAAATTTTCCAGAATGCAGCTTTTTCATCCTGTCCTCCTTCGCCATTTTACTTTTCGGGCAGCATGCCACGCATAAACAGCTCGACCACTTGGACGGCTAACTGCTCCGGACTGCCCGCGCCTTCGGACAAATACGCAAAGGTCAACCGCTCAATCGTACCTACGAAGCATTGCGCTACGACGTCCATTTCGAGGGTCGAACGAAAGTAGCCGGCCCGCTGTTCTTCGAGCAGGTTGTCGCGAATCAGAGCGGCCAGCTCCGCTTTAATGCTTCCGGCCTGCGGTGCCTGAAACAATCCGATGCGCGTCAAGTGCGGGTCTTCCGTAAAAAAACGAAAAAGCGTCTCCAGCACGCCGAGTACCCGAGCGTTCACTTCGCCCTGCTGCAGCCCCGATTCCAGGCGGCTCGCCGTGACCAGTTCCTGCAACCGGGACCGGAAATGTCCGACCAGCTCCTCGAACACCGCTTCTTTACTTTCAAAATAAAGGTAAAACGACGGCTGGGTCAGCCCGGCCTGAGCGACAATCGAGCTGATCTTCGTCTCGTAAAAGCCGAGTCCGGCAAACTGCTCCGCCGCCGCCGCCAGCAATCTCGCCCGGCTTTCTTGCCCTTTGGCTCCTTTGTTTCGCGCCATTCCACCCGAACTCCTTATGTCTATAAAGTGAGATGTTGCCTGTCCAAAAGCCTTATTTTGTATTATGTCCCAGTCACGCGCCCACCGTCAAATCGCAGTGTTTCTATACCCGATGCCGAAGCTCTTCGTAAGCTTCCTTCAGCCACGGATGCACGACCTTCAAGGTATGCTTCCGCTCCCACAGGTAGTTGATGTAAGCAAACGCCCCATGAATAAGGGAGCGGTTCAATTGTTCCTGCAGCTCGCAGATATACGGCGGTGTACCGGGCTGGTCCCATGCCACTTTATCCGCTACGAACAGCACTTGATCTAGCAAGGTGGAGCCCGCCCGCAAGGTCGTGTGGCAGCCGACCGCATCCAGAATCGCCGCATCGGTTACGCCAAATAGCTGCTCCGCCATGACCACCGACAGCTTCTGATGAATGATCATTGGGAACGCTTCTTCTTCCGGCAGCACCTCGATGCCAAGCTCCCGCGACAATGCAATTCGATCCCCGTTCGGAATGACCGCGCTGATGTCGTGCAGCCAACCGGCCGTCTCCGCCGCCACGGGATCGGCTCCGAACCGCAGCGCGATACGCCGCGCCTCCGTTCCGACGTCCATACAGTGCTCCGCCGTCTTCTCGCATCCGTTCGAGCTTAGAAAGCTCCGGACGTCGTCCCGAAGCCGATTCGTTCGGGGAAATGGTTTCGTGCGTTCAGCCAAAATAGGATGCATGCTTCTTCCTCCATTCACGGTTGCTTCACACCGGGCATCCGCCGACCGTCCGCTACGGCGCGGAGAACGAGGGCTTGTGCTCCGGACATTGTTTTAACGTAGCTTCGTGGGTCAAATATTTTACGGATCAAAAGCCGCTCCGGGTCCCGCTTCTAACGAAGCCTCTTCCATTGTAACCGCTTGTCCCGCGAATATAAAGCTTACGTAAAAAGTGCGAGGCGCCTGCCCGCACCCGGCACTTTTGATTCAACCTATTTTCATATCTTCCAGACTTTCGTACTTTTTCCATTTTACTATTTGTTTACTATCTTTATCGCGCATGATACGCTAAAACTTTTTCCAGATGCACTTCCTCTTCGTCTCTTTGAACTTCCACGTAGCCGTTGGCTTTATAAAATTGAACGGCGTCAAGCCAAGCCGCCGTCGTTTCCAGCACGAGCTTCGCATAGCCCTTCTGCCTCGCCCTCCGTTCCAGCTCTTGTAACATGCGGCGCGCGATGCCTCTTCTCCGGTACGGCTTCCACACGGACATTCTGGCGATTCTTCCGACGTCGCCCCCCTCCTGGATGAGAGCTCCCGTACAGACCATTTTGCCCTCAAGCGCACCCGTCAAGAAGAGATGTCCCTGACCGGCATACCAACTTATGATATCGTCCAGGTCCTTATTATAGGACGGATACAATTCCCCGAACCTTTCCTCCAGCCCCGCGTGAACGATCCGTCTTGCCTGCTCCTGCGTCTCTTCGCTCACTTCCGTCACACTCAGCATGACATTCATCCGTGTATCCAATTCCGAACCTCCGAAATATGATCAATTCTCGCGATCGGCCTAACCCCTTTATCCAGCATCGCTTCCATGCTTGTCCTATAACTGATAAACGGAATACCGGCTCCGGCGGACGCTTTGCCGTCAATCCAGGAATCCCCCACCGATATCCATTCGTCCACCGTAATGGTGCGGAATTGATTCAAGGCATAAATAAATCCGGATGGGGACGGCTTCAGCGCCTCCATCTGCTCTCTTCCGATAATGGAGTCGAAATACGACTTGATCCCCGTTACTTCGAGCGCCCTCAGGGCGGCGGAACGCGAGTTGTTCGTGACCACGACTAATACGAACTTGCCATGCAACGATTCGATTAGCTCCGGCACCCCTTTCTCCAATCCCGCACCTTCCATCCCGCGTACTTCATGCTTTTCCGCAATGTTCATACAGGAGAGGTATAAGGCATGGTCCATCCCCGCTTGCTTTGCATGTTCGAGCATGGTGGATGTCGTATGCTCATGGAGCGGGAACCGCTCCGTCAACATGCCGTGCCCGATCAAGTACCGGCAGATGTCTTCCTTCATCGCCGCAAAATCGATGCGGGATTGCAGCAGCGTATTGTCCATATCGAAGATAATGCCCTTATATTTGCGGTCATCACGCATCGAAGTTCCCCGCTTCCCGTTTTTAGTTTAAGTTATTTTAAGCAAGCACCCGCAGCACATCGTCAATCTTCCTGCCGTGAGAGATGACGCCGTAGTTCATCCAACTGAAAAAATCGACCTCGTACACGCACCGGTTACGTACCGCGGGGAGCGCCCGCCATACCGGATCGTCCCGGAGTCGCTCACTCTCCTGTCCTTCAACGGCCGACTCACTTTTGTCGAAGGCGACAAACAGATGATCGGTATCCAGCCGGGCCAACCACTCCCGTGTCAGGGGGATCCGCCGGGCATGGCCGGTCAATTGGAGGACGAGAGGATGCGGCCGCAGCCCCAGATCCCCGTACAATATGGGGCCCGTATATCCGTGCTCCGGTCCGGCATATAAGCAGATCTCCGCAGCCGAGATTCGAAGGAAGGCCACCGTCTGCCCCCGAAGCGGTCGGCTCAATAAAGCTCTGGCCGCGCTTGCTTTGTCTTCGTAGGCTGCGATGACGCTCCGGGCGGCTTCCGTTTTCCCGAACAGCTCTGCCATCGTGCGCAGCATCGAACGCCAGTCTTCTCCACGATGGGGCAACTGGTAGGTCGGCGCAAGCCGGTTGTATCGATCGGATGTCATCCACCTGTCGAACCCGCCGTCCGTCATAATCAAATCCGGCCGGTGCCGGGACAACGTTTCAAGACTATCTGCCGTAAGATCGAAGACGGGAACCTCGTCCAGCCCCAAATAGTCCTGCTTGCCCCATCCGGCGTGAGAGCATTGTACGACCGGCGTTATGCCCAGGGCAAGTAAAAAATCTTCGAGAAACGGGGCAACGACCCGCACGTTGTCCCGGTGATTGCGGCGGTACTGCCCGGGCGAAATTCCGACGCTTTGTTTGAACCTCCGGCCAAAATAATATTCATTCGCATAGCCGACATGCTGGGCAATCTCGAAGAGCCGGTCGTCCGTCATCAGGAGCAGCTGCTTGGCACGGTCGAGGCGGATTCCGTTCAAATAATCGAGCGGAATTTGTCCCGTAATCGCTTTGAACATGCGCGTATATTGTCCGCGGGGAACGTCCGCTGCCGCAGCCAGCCGCTCTACCGTCCATGGCTCGCTGTAATGCCGCCGTACCTGCTCGATCGAGCTTTCCACCTGCTGACGCAGGCTCTTCCCGCCTGCCGCTGCAGAACCGTTTTGCTGAAAAATAAATCGGAGCAGCTCCAGAAACCGGACGTGATTATAAAACGGCTCTAGGCCGTCTCCCGCATGACGCTTATCGTAAATCGCTTCGACCAGCTCGATGCATTGGGAGAAAGGCGCGCAGGCGGCTTCGCCTAAAATAGGAAACCGGTCACCCGCCGGGGAGGCTTCGGATGACAGCAATTGGCCCTCGGCATTTCTCCGCAGCTCAAAGGCCAGCTCATACAGGGTAAGCCCATTCCGGCCTGGCAGTACGCTGCATGTCATGTCCTGCGCGGCAATAAAGCATTTCCCCCGCTCCAGCTTGAAGCCCGCTCCGTCGATCACGATCCGTCCGTCTCCGCCCGTCACGAGCAGCATCGTATGATCGCCGCCGTCCAGCTGCCAATCCGAAGCACCGGCACGATAGCGGATATCCGTCATTTGATACGTTAAAGCGAGACGAACCGCTTTGTCCGACATTTTATCCACCGGTCTTTCTCCCGCTTGTTCCTGCATGTCGACCGTCCCCAATTGAGAATTATTATCATTAGTCAAATTTGAGTATAAATCAAAAAAGAAAGCTCTTCAACCCTGCCGAAGAGCCTTCCGCTTCCTTCCTTGCTTGATCACTTGATCCCCATACCTGCAATGCCCGTTATTTCACCAGCGATTGGAGAACGTCGTCGATCTTTAACAGATTGGCTTGATAAGCGCCCGTCTGCCAATACGTTCGTTCCACCTGATATACCTTCCCGTTTTTGACCGCGGGGATCGACTTCCAGATGGGGTTGTCCAGCAGCTTGACCGCTTCTTTATTTTTATCGGAGCCCCAAGTCCCGTTCGAGGGCAAAATAAAAATGTGGTCCGCCCCTAATTCGGGAAGCTTCTCCATCGAGATATAATCGATCGGCGACTTCATTTCCTTCACCAGCTTCGGCGGCGTCAAGCCGAGATCCTTATAAAGAATCAAGCCGACAAACATGTTCTCGATGCCGAGCAAATTGATCGTTTTCTCCCCTACATTCAAGCGCAGAACGGCCACCGTTTCTTTCCCGACGGCCTTCTCCAGCTTCCCTCTGGCATCGGCAAGCTTTTGCTTGTAAGCTTCCAGAAGCGGCTCCACCTTCTCAGGAACACCCAGGAGATCGGCCACCGTCTTCAAAATTTCAGGCGTATTCTGCAGGATGGAATCGGGCAGCCGGTAAGTCGGCGCCACTTTGGAGAACATCTCATACTTGGCGGTATCCGCCCCGCCATCCACAATAATCAAATCCGGACTGTAGCTTAGCAGCGCTTCGATATTGCCGCTGTAGTCGAAGGTCGGAGCATCCAGCTTCAAATAATCCTGCTTGCCCCAATTCGGATGGTACCATTGTACAACCGGCTTCACGCCTAACGCCGTCACATAGTCCTCCAAATAAAGAGCCGCTACCCGCTGCGGCTTCACCGGAATCTCCACTTCGCCGAAGTGATCCTTCACCTTCCGGGTCTTGCCGGCTTGCTCCTTCGCGTCTTTGCCGTCGGCAGTAGCCTTGTCCGTTTGCTCCGCATTCGGCCTGGCATTCTCTTGCTTTTCCTTCGGCAGCGGTTCTCCCTCCGTCCCCCCTTGCCCGGCTCCGCATCCGGCTAAAGCAGCCATCAGGACCAGCCATACGGTCATCCATGCAGCGGCTGCGCGACATTGCCTTATCATGATTCCGATCCTCTCCCAAGTAAACTGCAATGTAACGAATACAAGCTTCGAATGTATAATGATTCTCATTCTCAATTCGTTCCCGTCCATTGTAGCGCCCACCGTTTGCTTCTGACAATGCACATTCCGGCCTCGTTTTTTATACAAACGCATAGTTAGTTTTTTGGTTTAGTTTCGGCAAACCATGCAAGTGCACACTGCTCCATTAATCCATTTCTCGCCAAAATTGTTCTGGATTATCTATATCTACATCATCATATTTGCATACTATTTCTTTAAGCCCGATCGGTGCGTCAATATCAATTTCATATCATGGATTCCTATCCGGCGGTCCAAAGCTAACCTTCACTTTCTTATCGGATACATCAAATATCATACTTCTAAGCGTACCCATTCCGCTCGAATAAAAATGGCAGCATGGACCATATGGATATGGAGTGGACATTAACTTCCTCATCTTTTCCTCATTGATATTAGGCGCATCCCGCAATAACGAATTCCACACGGAAGAATAACGCATTTCGGAATGCCAACATAACGGTATTTCTTCAAGCAGACACTGGGCTTTATAAACATCTTTACAACGGTCTAAAATGGCGCGAATGGCAACCCAGAACTCGCATCCATCCCCAGCAAGAGGCTTCAAATAAGCAGTACTGGACATGGAAACTACGAGTCCATATTCATTCATCCCATCCATTCTCCCCGCATTTTGCAGCGAAAAACCAATATGTTTTGGTTTTCCCGTTACCCGGGTGATGCATAAGCTTCTTTCATCCCTTACAAAATATTCATAGCTCCTTCCGACATAAAAATGCCCATCGCTCGTGTTTGAAGGAAGCACTGCAATTTGACAACAATGCTGGGAGTTGTGATATGAATTCGCATAGCATCTCATTTTTTCCGGCTCTGCACCTACTTCATCAGCAAATCCTTGTATTTCATCTACAAAGCCGGGACATATTTTGTCAATCAACATCATTCTCTTATGAGCAGTTGCTGCTGCTATATAATCCTGTCCTTCCATGGGACTGATATAATAAATGACATCCTCCGGATAGTGCTTTTTTAAAGTGATGGCCCGCTGTTTACCCACCTCATAATTGCTTCCTTCTGCCACATGGATGTCAAATATCATCGGTTCTTTTTTTTCGTTATTTTCCATATTGTCCAATCCCCTCCCTTTTAAAAATTACTGTTCAAGATGTCTTCTACATTCGTCGTAATCCTAGCATATTAAAAAAATTAGGTCTATTGGATTATCGATTATAGAAGAATAGTTATTGGCCTCATCTTGTCAGGAGTGATTGGAGTATAGCTCAATAAAGCTGCCGGCATCGTTCCGCGCGGCAGCTCCATGGAGAAATATATTCAACTCACGTTATCCATTTGCTCGATTAAATTATTAGCCTTCATCAGCAGCCTATAAAGTGAAGCCCGCGCACTTGTATCGATGAACCTGTTGAAATCCTAGCCGGAGTGCTAATTTTTTCGACGCTTCATTGCTCTGAGAACAATCCCAGTAGGAAGAAAATCCATTCTGGGCTATATCTTTCACTACCAGACTTGCCAGATACGAACCCACTCCTCTTTTATGATGCTGAGGAAGCGTTTCAATCCCTATAGCGTGCGTTTCCTTGGTTACAAAGCTGGAGTAACAAACACCGATAATTTTAGAGCCTTCAATTGCGGCATAACCGTAACCTTTATTATAAAAACCCTCTTGCGTTTCCCAGAACTGTTTAATGTGAGCATACACAAATTCCTTATTGAGGAAATCTTGATTCCTCCATTCTGGCGTTCGTAAGTTAACGGCCCGGAAACAACGATCACCGGAAAGTTCCTCAGTGTGTGCTTCAGAATAGGATGACACGTACACGAGTTGATCCCATAGGTCTAGTTTTTCCCTTGCAGCAAATAACGAATTCAAGTTCCATTGATCATGATGACCCGAAACCTCGAAATAGTTCATGCCCAGTTCCTTCATCCTTGGCGCAATACCGGTTCGAATAAAGTCATCAAGCTTGTCGGTAAAAGCATCATTGGCTTCGTCTCCGATAAGGTAAAATCCTTTCATACCCTTGCTCCAAACTAAGGCAGTCCTTGGCGAGTCGATCCGATCGGTAAATATCCATCCCGGGTTATTGTTTTCTAGAATGGACTGAACCTCAGGATGAGGATGACCATTTTCGAGAAGGGGCGCAGCCTTATAAAAATGATCCCGATACAGTTCATACATAACATCATGACCTCTTTACTATCCGTTGTACCATACTCTTATGCTTCAAAATGATACTCCATATCCCCAGCCATTGCGGCTGGCGTATCGCCCGTCTTCCGAAAGTCATGGGCGTATAGGAGTTGAAAATCCCCAAAATCCACTTGTTTATAGAACTCGTAGCAAGGAAACCCGTCATGGCTGCCCTTCACCTGCACGGTGCCATCCTTATACACGGTAATCTGCAGAGAGTAGTCTACCGTCGGCGCATCAAGACGAAGCGGATTGCTTGCGCTCGCTCGCATGGTTAACGATACCGCATCCCCTTTCCACACCTCGTCTTCAACTCGAATACCTCCCGTAGACGCTTTTCCTTGTTTGTACTCGACGGACCCGTCCGGAGCTGTCAATTTGAGTACGGTGACACCCGTATTGACAAAAGATGTAATTCGTTGCTTCACGAAGTCGATGACGACTTCCTGCTCTACGCGGCAACGCCCGGTATTTACCGTGTACGGAGTGAATTCCCTGGCATCCGCCTGATATTCATAGATCATGCCTGTAGACGGATCTTGAATTGGGGGCAGATAGAGCATACCGCCGATAAACACACTGCCTCTAATTTTGATTAATTCTGCCATAATAAAAACCCCTCGCCTATTTAATCATCTCAGCACTTTCAACTATATATACCATATGGAAAGTTTCTCCTTATGATTCGGTTTTCCTGCCTAATGAACCAAAAAGAAAAACCGCTCCTCGACGCATCA